>NZ_JAAGOH010000005.1 GCF_010499455.1 Ideonella livida
CCGGCGACACCAAGTACCAGGGCGCCTTTGGCGGCTACACCTTCGGCCTGTTCGACATCAAGGGCGCCAGCATGACCCCCTCCTTCGGCACCCAGTCCACCGACGACGGCACCGCCAAGGTCACCAACTCCAAGTTCGCCCTGCGTGTGAACTACACCTTCTAAGAGGCCCAGGCCGCCGGCCGGGGTCAGGCCCGGCCGGCGCCACCTCCAGGTTTTTCAGGTCTCAAGCGAGGGATCGCGGCAGTGTCCGAACTCGGCACGGCGCCGGGCCTGCGGCGATCTTGGCCGGTGTGCCCCATGACGGGACCACCGGCCTTTTTTTCATGCTGCGTGCCTTACTGGGCCGGATCGCGCATGTCCCAGCGGATGGCGTCCAGTTCGTCCAGCAGTTCTTCGCTGAGCTCGACCTGCCAAGCTTGCAGGCAGTCCTGCAGCTGGGGCAGCGACGTGACCCCGATCAGCGTGGAAGTCACACGCCAGCTGCGGTAGCAGAAGGCCAGCGCCAGCTGGGTGGGGGTCAAGCCATGGGCCCGGGCCAGGGCGTTGTAGCGTTGGGCGGCCAGCAGGGTCTCAGGTCGAGCCCAACGCTGCTTGCGCATGGACTCGAAGCGGGAGAGCCGCCCCAGCGACGGCTGCGATGGGTCAAAACCCGGCGCATCGTACTTGCCCGTCAAGGTGCCAAAGCCCAGGGGTGAGTAGGCCAGCAGGCCGAGCTGCTCCCGGTGAAGCACCTCGTCCAGGCCGTTGTCGACGCTGCGGTTGACCAGCGCGTAGGGGTTCTGCACCGAGACCACCCGCGGCAGGCCATGGCGCTCGGCTTCCCGCAAGAAGGCCATCACACCCCAAGGTGTCTCGTTGGACAGGCCGATGTGGCGCACCTTGCCATCGCGCACCAGCTGCGCCAGGGCACGCAACTGCGCCTCGATGGAGGTCTGCTCGGCATCTTTGGCCGGGTCCAGGTAAAGGGCGCCAAACACCGGCGCGTTGCGGTTGGGCCAGTGGATCTGGTAGAGGTCGATAACGTCGGTACGCAGGCGCTGCAGACTGGCCTCGCAGGCGGCCACGATGTCGGCCGGACGCAGGTCGCGGCCCCCCTGCCGGATCCAGGCCATGTTGCGGCTGGGCCCCGCCACCTTGGTGGCCAAAACCACCTTCTGCCGCACGCCCGGGCGCTGGGTGAACCAGTCGCCCAGGATTCGCTCCGTAGCCCCGCAGGTCTCGGCGCGGGCCGGCACCGCATACATCTCGGCAGTGTCCAGCAGGGTCACGCCGGCGTCCACCGCATGGTCCAGGATGGCATGGGCTTGGGCGGGGTCCACCTGCTCGCCAAAAGTCATGGTTCCCAGGCCGATCGGAGACACCTGCAGGTCAGAGCCACCCAGTGGCCGGCTACCCCAGCCGGGCAGTGCGGACAGCGTCATCGGGGCATGGGGGGCGCCAGCAGGCGCTGCAGGGTGGGTGGGTGTGCTCATGCGAGTCGAGTGTGCCCCAAAGACAAGGGAGCTGCCGACTGGTGTTTTCGCGTCGTCTACCGCAGAATGTTTATTGTTTTACAGTAATTTTTTTCTGCAAGACATGATCAACACCCACTCCCCCGTCCATATCGCCTCACCCGTGGCCCAGGGTCCCGAGGTCGCCGCCGCGCTGCGTGGGCCCCTTCGGTTGCTGCAGGTTCTGGCCGGATTGGGCTTGCCGGTGGCCCTGCTGGCGCCCTGGCTGCCCCTGGTGGATGGGCAGGCCTGGCGCCAGCTGCTGGCACTGGGCTTTCAGCCGCAGCTGCAGGAGCTGCTGCCCGCGGGCCCTGGCCTGCCGCCCGGCATGGGCCTGCGCCTGTTGTGGGCACAGGCTCCGCTGTGCTGGACAGTGGCGGCCCTGCTGGCCTGCCTGCTGATCCTGGCGCGCTGCTGGGGCCGGGGTGACGTGCTGGCCCCGGAGCCGCTGCGCTGGCTGCAGCGGGTGAGCTGGCTGGGGGTAGGCTATGCGGTGCTGATGCCGCTGCAGGAAACCTGGACGGTGCTGGCCCTGACCTGGGACCTGCCGGCCGGCCAGCGGCTGCTGGTGCTGAGCCTGTCCGGTGGCGATTACGCCAGCGCGCTGGCTGCGTGCCTGGCGGTCCTGGTGGTGCGCATCCTGCGGGTGGCCCTGGTGGTGGCCGAGGACCAGCAGGGCTTTGTCTGAGGCGCTGGCATGCCCATCATCGTGCACCTGGATGTGATGCTGGCCCGGCGCAAGATGCGCTCGCGGGAGCTGGCCGAGCACATCGGCATCACCGAGGCCAACCTCTCGCTGCTCAAGTCCGGCAAGGTCCGGGGCGTACGCTTCGAAACCCTGGCCGCCATCTGCGCCGCCCTGTCCTGCCAACCGGGTGACCTGCTCTCCTGGACACCAGACCCATCCGATGCGACGCCGGCCGGCGCGACCCGTCCCGAGGACACCGGCGCAGACCCTCTCTGCCCCCCCGACGCCCCCGCATGAACGACATCCAGCGCCAGCGGCTGATCGGCTTGGCGGTGCTGGCCGCGCATGTCGGCGTGCTGCTCGGGCTCCCCATTGGCGCTCCGCCGCCCGCCGTGCGCCGTGCCCCCCAGGGCCAGGCACCGCAGGCGGCCCAGCCCCAGGCACCGTTGCAACTGCTGTGGCTCGCCACCGGCCCGAGCGCCGGGCACCCCACGCCTATGCGCCCTGACGCGCGCCGCCCGGTGTCATCCGCGCGTGGAGTGCCCTCTCCCCTGACGGCCCCCCGGTCCGTGCCCAGGGCGCACGTGCCCGCCCCGGCCCCCGTGGCCGACAGCAGCACTACCGCCCCGGCCACACCGCACAGCGACAGCACGCCCATCGCCCTGACAGCCCGCGCGCCGGAGCCTGCCACTGGCAGCAGCGCGCCCACGCCCGCCAGCGCCCCCTCCCGGCTCACGCCGGAGTCCACGCGCCAGGCCTGGATCGGCATCGCCCGTCAGCCGTCCCTGGCCACTCGGTCCCTGGAGGCGGCAGGCGGCATCACGCCGCCCAGCGCAGCGCAGCGCATGGCGCAGGCGGCCTCGTCAGCCGGCCGGGGCGACTGCAGCCGGGGCGAATACGCCGGCGCGGGCATGGGCCTGTTGAGCCTGCCGGCCCTGGCCTACGCCGCCGCCGCCGGACACTGCGCACGGTAGGACTGCCCCCCAGAGGCCAGTCTGCCGCGCTCCGGCTCATCGCCAGCTTGGCGCCCGCTTGTCCAGGAAGGCCTGCACCCCTTCCAGCGCGGCGGGGTCCATCATGTTGCAGGCCATGGTCTGGCCGGCATCGGCAAAAGCGGCTTCCATGCCGGCCTGGACCTGCCGGTAGAACAGGGCCTTGCCCAGGGCCACCGCCTCACGCGGCTTGGACACGATGCTGGCCACCAGGCGTTCGGTCTCCTCCTCCAGGGCCTGCGGCTCCACCACCCGGTTGACCAGCCCCAGGCGACGGGCTTCCTCGGCGTCGATGAAGTCGCCGGTGACCAGCATCTCAAACGCTGCCTTGCGGGGAATGTTGCGGCTCAGGGCCACCGCCGGCGTCGAACAGAACAGGCCCAGGTTGACGCCGCTGACGGCAAACCGGGCCGTGCGGGCCGCCACCGCCAGGTCACACAGGGCCACCAGCTGGCAGCCCGCCGCGGTGGCCACCCCCTGCACCTGGGCAATGACAGGCACCGGCAGGCGCTGCAAGGCCATCATGACCTTGGTGCACCGGGCAAACAGCTGCTGGTAGTAGGCCAGCGAGGGCTCGGCGCGCATCTCGCGCAGGTCGTGCCCGGCGCAGTAAGCTCTGCCGGCGGCGGCCAACACCACCACGCGCAGCGTCGGGTCGACCACCAGTGAGTCCAGCTCGGCTTGCAAGGCATCCAGCAGGGCCTCGGACAAGGCATTGAAGGCCTGTGGCCGGTTCAGGGTGAGTGTGACCACACCGCGGCCGTCCGCATGGCGCCGCAGCAGGGGATCGTCGGTGGTGAGCATGGAAGGGCTCCTGAGGGCTCTTGGTGGGCGCTTTACTGTAGTGGCGGGGCGCACGCGACCGATGCCGGGCTTGCCCGGGGCCAGCGCCGCGCCCACGGCAAGCGCTGGCTACACTCGCGCCCCATGCAAGACAACGCCCTGGAGACCCTGCTGGTGCGCGCCGAGCGCGTGCTGGCCCGCCTGGAGGCCCTGCTGCCGCAATCCCTGACGGCACCGGACTGGACCGCCTCCGTCGCTTTCCGCTACCGCCGCCGCGGCACCACCACCTGGTTGGAGCCGGTGCGGCAGGTGGCCCGCATCCACTTGGAAGACCTGCGCGAGGTGGACACCCAGAAGGAGCGCCTGCTGCGCAACACCCGGCAGTTTGTGCAGGGCGCTCCCGCCAACAACGTGCTGCTGACCGGGGCGCGGGGCACGGGCAAGAGCTCGCTGATCAAGGCCTGCCTGCAGGCCTTCCATGCCCAGGGGCTGCGGCTGATCGAGGTGGACAAGGCCGACCTGGTGGACCTGCCGGACCTGGTCGACCTGGTGCAGGGACGCCCCGAGCGATTCATCATCTACTGCGACGACCTGAGCTTTGACGAGGGCGAGGCGGGCTACAAGGCGCTCAAGTCCATCCTGGACGGCACCGTGGCCGCCAGCGGCGACAACGTGCTGGTCTATGCCACCAGCAACCGCCGTCACCTGCTGCCTGAATACATGAAGGACAACCTGGGCGCGCGGCACGACGAGGAGGGAGAACTGCATCCCGGCGAGGTGGTCGAGGAAAAGATCTCCCTGTCCGAGCGCTTCGGCCTGTGGATCAGCTTCTACCCCTTCAGCCAGTCGGAGTATCTGGAGATCGTGGCCCAATGGCTGCGCCACCATGGGCTGGAGGAGGCGGCCATCGCCGCGGCCCGCCAAGAGGCCCTGGTCTTCGCCCTGGAGCGTGGCTCGCGCTCGGGACGGGTGGCCTTCCAGTTCGCCCGCGACTGGGCCGGCCGGGGCCAGGCAGCGCAGTCCGAACTGAACGCCTCGATCGATGCCCCTGGACCGGAGGGCCTGGACCATGTCTGAGGCTGTGCTGTCTGCCGACGGCGTGGCACGTGCCGAGCGTCCCCCGGTGGACGTGGCGGTGGGCGTGCTGCTGCAGCGGGACGCCCTGGGGCAGGAACACGCCTTCTTGCTCACCTCCCGCCCGCCCGGCAAGGTCTACGCAGGCTACTGGGAGTTTCCGGGGGGCAAGCTGGAGGCAGGCGAGTCGGTCCATCAGGCGCTGGTGCGTGAGCTGCAGGAGGAACTCGGCATTACCGTGCTGGCCAGCCAGCCCTGGCGCGAGATGGTGATGGACTATGCCCACGCCCGGGTGCGCCTGCATTTCCGCAAGGTGCATGACTGGCAAGGCGAGCTGCAAATGCGGGAAGGCCAGCAGATGGCCTGGGAGCAGCTGCCCGTGCACAGTGGCCCCGTGCTGCCGGGCACCATTCCCGTGCTGGAGTGGCTGGCCCAGGAACGTGGACACGCTGGACCGCGCTTCATCCCCGTCGATCCGCCGGCTGCCTGAACCGACAGCCCCTGGTGCCGGACGGCGCGAGGGGTCGCGGGGTCAGGCCCTGCTACACTGCGCCAGCCTCGGCGGCCCCGGCCCGCTGCGGGCGGTCATCTTGACCCGGTGTCGCGCCTCCCGGTGCCGCCGTCCCTCCCCCACCCTGCGCTTGCTGGATCTGGCCCATTGCGGCTGGAGGCGCCAGGGTTGACGCCGCGCAGGCGGCTTCCCCTTCCCATGAGTTTCGAATCCCTCGGCCTGTCCGAGTCCCTGGTGCGCGCCGTTCGTGACCAGGGCTATTCCGAGCCCACGCCCATCCAGGCCCAGGCCATCCCCATGGTGCTGAGCGGCCGGGACCTGATGGCCGGCGCACAGACCGGCACCGGCAAGACCGCCGGCTTCACGCTGCCCACCCTGCAGCGCCTGCAGAGTGGCGCGCCGCGCCGCGATGCACGCGGCCGCCCGGCCATCCGGGCCCTCATCCTGACCCCCACCCGGGAACTGGCGGCGCAAGTGGAGGAAAGTGTGCGCCTCTACGGCAAGTACCTCTCGCTGACCAGCATGGTGATGTTCGGCGGCGTGGGCATGGGCCCCCAGATCGACCGGCTGCGCAAGGGCGTGGACATCCTGGTGGCCACCCCCGGCCGACTGCTGGACCACCACCAGCAAGGCACCCTGGACCTGAGCCAGGTGGAGATCTTCGTGCTGGACGAAGCCGACCGCATGCTGGACATGGGCTTCATCCATGACATCAAGAAGGTCCTGGCCATCGTGCCCAAGCAGAAGCAGAGCCTGCTGTTCTCGGCGACCTTCAGCGATGACATCAAGGCCCTGGCCGAGCGGCTGCTCAACCAGCCTCAGCTCATCGAGGTGGCGCGCCGCAACGCGACCGCCGACACCATCGCCCAGAAGGTGATCCCGGTCAGCCGGGACCGTAAGAAGGAACTGCTGGCCCACCTCATCCGCGAGGGCGACTGGCACCAGGTGCTGGTCTTCACCCGCATGAAGCACGGCGCCAACCGCCTGGCGGAGTACCTCAACGAGCACGGCATCACCGCCATGGCCATCCATGGCAACAAGAGCCAGGGGGCCCGCACCAAGGCCCTGTCGGAGTTCAAGGCCGGCACCCTGCAGGTGCTGGTGGCCACCGACATCGCCGCCCGCGGCATCGACATCGACCAACTGCCGCACGTGGTGAACTACGAGCTGCCCAACGTGCCGGAAGACTACGTGCACCGCATCGGCCGCACGGGCCGCGCCGGTGCCCAGGGTGAGGCGGTGTCGCTGGTGTGCGTGGACGAAGAAGCTTTCCTGCGCGACATCCAGAAGCTCATCAAGCGGGAAATCCCGCGCGAGTCCCTGCCCGGCTACGCACCGCGCGCCGACGAGAAGCCCGAGCCCATCGTGCTGGGTCGCCGCATGACGCTGGGCGGTCCGGCCCCGCGCCAAGGCCAAGGCGGCCGTGGCCGGCCCGGCGGCGGCGCCCCTTCTCAAGGCGCTGGCGGCCGTGGTGGCCCGGGCCGTGGTGATGCCCGAGGCGGCGCCGGCGCACAGCGCCAGGGAGCACCTCGTCCGGCAGGTGGCCAAGGCCCTGCCCGCGCCCCCGCCCCGCGCAAGCCCCGCTGATCCCCCGGTGCGGCACCGCGGCGGTGACGCACCAGTGCCTTCGAACAGCCCCTGGCGCCACACCCCTCTGGCGGCAGGGGCTTTCGTCCATTTGGCGCCCACCTTAAGCCGCAACTGTGCGGCGCTCACCCTTCGACTCCAGGGACCGGCCATGGCACATCCGGCTTGAAATCCAGGGCACTTCTATCGAAGAGGCCCCCATGCGCACCAATCTGCCGGTCACGCCCCGCCGCCATCCCTTTCCTCATGGCGAGACGCTGGTCTCCACCACCGATCTGAAGGGCCGGATCCTCTACTGCAACAGTGCGTTCGTGGAGGTGAGCGGCTACACCAGCGCGGAATTGCTGGGGCAGCCTCACAACATGATCCGCCACCCGGACATGCCCGAGGAGGCCTTCCGGGACATGTGGGTCACCATCCAGTCCGGCCGACCCTGGTCAGGCTTGGTCAAGAACCGCTGCAAGAACGGTGACCACTACTGGGTGATGGCCAACGTCATCCCCCTGATCGACGACCAGGGCAAGCCGGCGGGCTACATGTCGGTGCGCACCGAACCGGGAGAAGCCGAGGTGGCCGCAGCCGAGCAGCTCTACGCCCGGATGCGGCAAGAGGAGCAGGCCGGCCAGCTGAGCGTGGTGCTGCAGAGCGGCGAGCTGCTGGCCGCACGGGGACTGGGGCGCTGGCTGCACCAGATGCGGCCAGGCCTGCGGGCCCGCATGACCTTGGCAGCCACCGGCATCGGTGCCCTGGGCTTTCTGTTGGGCGAGCACCAGGCCGACGGCCTGTCTCACATGACCTGGGCCGAGGCCCTCGTCGGCCTGATGGCTGTGGCCACCTGTGGCGCGCTGGGCGGCTGGTACCTCAGGCGCCTGGTGGCCCAGCCGGTGCTGGAGCTGGTCGTGGCCGCCAACCAGATGGCCGGAGGCAACCTCACCCGCGCGGTGACCAGCACCCGTCGTGATGAGATGGGAGAGCTCGCCAAGGCGCTGTCGCAACTCAACGTCAACTTGCGCTCCATCGTGCGTGACGCCCGCCGCGGCATGGAGGACGTGCGCCAGGGCACAGCCACCATCGCCGAGGGTAACCTGGACCTGTCCTCGCGCACCGAATCGCAGGCCAGCAGCCTGCAGCAGACCGCCGCGTCCATGGAGCAAATCACCGCCACGCTGCGCCAGAGCACCCAGATGGCCGGTCAAGCCGCCTCGCGGGCGGATCACGCGCTGGAGCTCACCGGCCAAAGCGATCAGCGGGTAGCAGCCTTGACCGAGACCATGGCCCGCATCAGCGAGGCGTCCCGGCGTATCAGCGAGATCATCCAAGTGGTGGACAGCATCGCCTTCCAGACCAACATCCTGGCCCTGAACGCCGCGGTGGAAGCCGCCAGAGCCGGCGAGCAGGGCCGCGGCTTTGCCGTGGTGGCCGGCGAGGTACGCGCCCTGGCGCAACGCACCACGGTGGCCGCGCGCGAGATCCGCGGCCTCATCCAGGCCTCCGTGGAAGAGGTCACCCAAGGCGATGGTCAGACCCAGGAAGTCCAGTCGGCGATGCAACAGGTCCGTGAAGCCACCTCCGAGCTGCAGGCGCTGGTGGCCCAGATCAGCCACGGCATGAACGAGCAGCTGCTGGGTGTGTCGCAGATCAACCAGGCCGTCTCGGACATGGACGGCATGACGCAGAAGAATGCGGCACTGGTCGAGGAGATCGCCGCCTCGGCTTCGGAACTGGAGACCAAGGCGCGGGAAGTGGCCAACGCGGTCGCGGTGTTCCGGCTGGAGCATGGCGAAACCGGGCAAGCCACCGGTGACGCCGTGGCCCTGAGACGTCAGGCCAAGACCTCCCCCTCGGCGCCCGCGGGCAAAGCGGTCAAGCCCCAAGCCCCCTCGCCCTCAGCCCCCCTTGCCCCGCCACGTCCGGCCAAGGCCGCAGCGCCCGCGACGACGCAGGACCAGGGTCAGGAGGAATGGACGACCTTTTGAGGCGGCCCGCCGCAGACGCTGCAATCGGCCCTTAAAGCGCCCGTTCGGGCACGGCGGGCCGGCCCCCGCAGTGCGCCGGGTGCCAGGGCTTCAACCCAGCCGCTGGCGAGCGCTTTCGTACAGGCAGATGGCGGCAGCGGCGCCGACATTGAGGGATTCCTCACCACCGGGCTGCGGAATCATCACCCGCTGCGGGCAAGCCGCCAGCAGTTCCGCGCCTATACCTTGCCCTTCGTGGCCAAAAACCCAAGCGCAAGGTTGGGGCAAACGGGTGCGGTGCAGCGGCTGGGCGGCATAAGAACTGGTCGCCACCAGGGGCACATCCAGACCCAGTACCGCCTCCAGGCTCAGGCCTTCTTGCAGATGCAGGGCGAAATGGGCCCCCATGCCCGCACGCAGCACCTTGGGCGACCACAGCGCCGCCGTCCCCTTGAGTGCCAGCACCCGGCACACGCCCATGGCCGCAGCAGTGCGCAGGATGGTGCCGACGTTGCCGGCATCCTGCAGCCGGTCCAGCACCACGGCGGCGGTGCCCGCGGCAGCGTCCTTGGGCGCCAGATCGGCCAGGTCCGCCAGCAAACCCATCGGGGGCGGCGACTCCAGGCCGCTCAGTCCGGCCATCAGCGCCGTCTCCACCAGCACCCACTCCGCTGCCGCCGGCCACAGCGTCCGCAGCTCGGCCTGACCCTCCCAGGCCTGCGCCGTCATCACCCCCAGCCGGGCCTGCCGCCCGCGGGCCAGCAAGGCCCGCGCCAGGTGATCCCCCTCCAACCACACCTGCCCTTGGCGGCGGTAGGCCGTGGGCTCGGTGGCCAGCCGGCGCAGCAGCTTGACCAGCGGGTTGGCCGCCGAGCTGATGAGCTTGGGGTCCGCGCTCATGCCGCCCCCCCGACGCGCACGGCGGGCGCCTGCAGCACGGTGCGCACCGGCCCGAACGAGCGGCGGTGGGCATTGCAAGCACCGTGGCGCCGCAAGGCCTCCAGATGGGCGCTGGTGGGATAGCCCTTGTGCACTGCAAAGCCGTACACCGGCCAGCGGCGGTCCAGGTCGGTGCACAGCCGGTCGCGCGTCACCTTGGCCAGGATGGACGCCGCAGAGATGGCTGGCACCTTGTCGTCCCCCTTGACGATGGCCTCGGCCGGCATGCGCAGCACCGGAATGCGGTTGCCATCGACCAGCACCTTACCCGGCACCAGCCTCAGGCCTTCCACGGCACGCCGCATGGCCAGCAGCGAGGCCTGAAGGATGTTGAGGCTGTCGATCTCCTCGACGCTGGCCTCGGCGATGCAGCTGCACAGGGCCTTGGCACGGATCTCGTCGAACAGGGCCTCACGGCGCCGGGCCGTCAGCCGCTTGGAGTCACGCAAGCCCTCGATGGGCTGCTGGTCATCGAGGATGACCGCGGCGGCCACCACCGGGCCCGCCAGGGGGCCACGGCCGGCTTCATCCACCCCGGCCACCAAGCCACAGGAGGGAAAGGAGAAACTCAACTGGGAATCAGGCGCCCAGCACTTGCGCGACGGCATCGGCAGCTTTCTGCGCCATGTTCTGGCGCAACTGGACATGCAAGGCGTCAAAGCGCTGCGCCAGACGCTCACAACGGGCGGGGTCGTCCAACCAGGCCAGGGCCTGTTCACACAGGGCCTCAGGCGTGAGGGCGTCCTGCACCAACTCCGGCACACAGGTCTCCTGGCACAGGATGTTGGGCAGGCTGATCCAGGGCAGATACGCCTTGCGTCGCATGTAGAGGTGGTTGAGCCAGTGCAGGCGATAAGCCACCACCATGGGGCGCTTGAACAGCGCTGCCTCCAGGGTGGCCGTGCCACTGGCGATCAAGGTCAGGTCACAGGCGGCCAACGCAGCATGCGCCTGCCCCTCAAGCAGTCGGACGTCGGCCTGACGGATGTGACGGGCCACCAGGGGCTCTAGCAGCCCGCGGAGGCCGGGCACCACCGGCAGCACAAACCGCAGACCCGGCCGCTTCGCGGCCAGCAGCTCGGCCGCCTTGAGCAAGGACGGCGCGATGTGAGTGATCTCACTGCGCCGGCTGCCCGGCAACAGCGCCACCACCTCACCCTCGCCCTCCAGACCCAACTGCTGCCGGGCGGCATCACGAGGCACCTCGCGCGGAATCAGGTCCGCCAGCGGGTGACCGACAAAGGTGGCGGCGATGCCATGACGTGCCAGCAGCGCAGGCTCAAACGGAAACAGGCACAGCACATGGTCGGTGGCTTCGGCCAGGGTCTTCACCCGCTCGCCACGCCAGGCCCAGATGGAGGGGCACACAAAGTGGATCGTGCGCACGCCCTGCGCTTTCAACCGGCGCTCGAGGCCAAAGTTGAAGTCAGGCGCGTCCACCCCGATGAACACCGCCGGCCGCTCTGCCAGCAGGCGGTCTCCCAGCTCGCGGCGCAGGCGCAGCAGGCTGCGCAACTGCTTGAGTGCATCCACATAACCGAACACCGACAAGCGCTCGGCAGGCCACCAGGCCTGGAAGCCCTCGGCCAACAGGCGAGGTCCGCCGATACCCTCGGCCTGCACCTCAGGCCAGCGGGCCTTGAGGCCCTGCAACATCAGGCTGGCCAACAGGTCGCCAGAGGCCTCACCCGCCACCATGCCCAGGCGCAGAGGGCGCCGGGCCCCGTTCACAGCTGCCATCAACGCACGATGCCGCGCTTGGCGGCGGCCAGAAAGTCGACCATCGTGGCAACGTCGCTGGCGACGTCGCCAGGCACCAGCGCCTCCACGCGGGCGGCGGCTGAAGGGGCCTCGACAGCCTCAGCCGGCGCCGGCTCCTCGGCAGTGGCCAAGCCTTGGATGGCTGCGACCGCCTGCTCCAGCGTGAGGCCGGAGCGGTAGAGCAGCTTGTGCATCTGCTTGATGGCGGAGATGCGGGCGGCACTGAAACCGCGGCGCCGAAGCCCCGTCAAGTTGATGGCACGCGCGGCCAGCGGATTGCCCTCCACCGTCATGAAGGGAGGGACGTCCTGGGCCACATGCCCCTGGAAGCCGATCATGGCGTGGGCACCGATGTGGACGAACTGGTGCACGCCGGTCAGGCCGCCAATGACCGCCCAGTCGCCGACGTGCACATGGCCGGCCAGGGTCGCGTTGTTGGCGAGGATGGTATGGCTGCCCAAGCGGACGTCATGGGCCAGATGCACATAGGCCATGATCCAGTTGTCCGACCCCACCCGGGTCACGCCCTCTTCCTTCCAGGTCCCGGTGTTGAAGGTGCAGAACTCGCGCACGGTGTTTCGGTCACCGATGCGCAGCTCGGTCTCCTCCTGGCCGTGGCTGATGTCCTGAGGCACAGCACCGATGGAGCAGAACTGGAAGAAGCGGTTCTGGCTGCCGATGGTGGTGCGCCCCTCGATCACGCAGTGCGGACCGACAACGGTACCTGCGCCGATACGGACATGGGGCCCGATGAGGGTGTAGGCCCCGACCTGCACGTCCTCGGCCAGTTCGGCGGCCGGGTCGACAATGGCTGTCGGGTGAATGATCGCCATGTGCTGCTGCTCCTGGTGCTGCGGATCGCCCGATCAGGCGATCTTGCGCATGGTGCACATCAGCTCGGCTTCCGCGGCCAGTTGGCCATCCACCAGGGCACGCCCCTTGTACTTGTAGATGCCGGCCTTGGCGCGCTCGATGCTGGCTTCCAGGATGAGCTGGTCACCGGGCTCCACCGGCCGCTTGAAGCGTGCGCCGTCGATACCCGCGAAATACACCACGGTGTCGTCGCCCGGATCCTGGTCCAGGGAGGCGAACGACAGCAGGGCGGCGGCCTGGGCCAGCGCCTCCAGGATCATCACGCCCGGCATGACCGGTCGGTGAGGGAAGTGCCCCAAGAAAACCGGCTCGTTGATGGACACGTTCTTGAGCGCCTTGATGCGCACGTTCTTCTCGATCTCCAGCACCCGATCCACCAGCAGGATGGGATAGCGGTGGGGGAGACGCTTGAGGATCTGATGGATGTCCATGGTCATGGTGTGAGCTTCTTCTCGACCGCTCGCAGGCGGCTTCTCAGTTGGTGCAGCTGACGCAGGGTCGCTGCGTTCTTTTCCCAGTTGCCGTTCTCGTCGATCGGGAACACGCCGCTGTATTGGCCGGGCTTGAGGATGGAACTCATGACCACGCTGGCCGCGGAGATGTGCACGTGATCGCCGATTTCGAGGTGCCCCAGGATCATGGCGGCCCCGCCGAAGGTGCAATGCGCACCGATGCGGGCACTGCCGGCCACGCCCACACATCCGGCCATGGCGGTGTGGGCACCGATGCGCACGTTGTGAGCGATCTGGATGAGGTTGTCCAGCTTCACGCCATCCTCGAGCACCGTGTCCTCCAGCGCACCGCGGTCGATGCAGGTATTGGCGCCGACCTCGACGTCGTCCCCCATCCACACGGCCCCCAGCTGTTCGATCTTCTCCCAGCGACCCTGGTGGGGTGCGAAGCCGAAGCCGTCCGCACCAATGACTGCGCCGGAATGCAACACACCGCGCTGCCCCATGCGGCACTCCGCCCCGAAGGCCACGCGGGCTGCCAGGCGGGAGCCCGCACCGATCTCGGCATCGCGGCCCACCTGGCATTGCGGACCGATCACCACGCCATCTCCCAGGCAGGCACCCTCTTCGATGACACTCAGCGGGCCAACGCTCACGCCCGTTCCTAACCTCACCCCCTGCCCCAGCACGGCACTGGGGTGGATGCCCGGGGCGGCCGCCGGCCGCACGCGGGCTGCCCACCAGCGGGTGAGCTGTGCGAAAGCGCGGTAGGGATCGGCCACGATCAGCGCTGTGCCTCCCGCCGCCACCACGTCCTCGGCGGCATCAGCGCGCACGATCACCGCACTGGCGCAGCAGGTGGCCAGCTTGGACTTGAGCTTGGGATTGGCCAGAAAGCTCAGCTCGCCGGCCTGAGCCGTCTCCAGGGGAGCCATGCGCCGGATGCGCAGCCCCGCATCCCCCAGCACCTGGGCGGCCAACTCGGCCGCGATGTCCGCGATCAGTGGCGCCTGTTCATCTTGCAGTGCGCGCACGGTCTCACTTGCCCGCATTCAGGGCGTCAATGACCTTCTTGGTGATGTCCACACGAGGACCGGCAAACACCACCTCCTGCAGGATCAGGTCGTACTTTTCCTGCTCGAAGATCTGCTTGATGACCTTACTGGCGGCCTCGGTCACCCGGGAGAGCTCTTCGTTCTTGCGCTGGTTCAGGTCTTCCAGCAGCTCGCGGCGGCGGCGCTCAAACTCGCGCTGCTGCTCGGCCAGCTCACGCTGGCGGCGGGTACGCTCAGACTCGGCCAGCATAGGGCTGTCCTTCTCCAGCTTCTCAGCCAAGCTGCGCAGCTTGTTGCCGAAGTCGTTGAGCTCGGTCTCACGCTTCTTGAATTCCGCCTCCAGCTTGGCCTGGGCCGCCTTGGCGGGCAAGGATTCGCGCAGGACACGCTCGCCGTTGACGTAGCCGATCTTCAGTTCCTGGGCGGTGGCAGCGCTCGCACCAATCGCCAGCACCAGTGCCAGCAGCCAGCGTTGGGGGGTATGCATCATCAAAAGGCCGTTCCGATCTGAAACTGCAAACGTTGAATCTTATCCCGACTGAATGCCCTCAAGGGCAGGCCGTAGCTCAGCTTGAGCGGCCCGACCGGCGAG
The DNA here is from genome assembly GCF_010499455.1 of Ideonella livida. Classification (GTDB taxonomy): domain Bacteria; phylum Pseudomonadota; class Gammaproteobacteria; order Burkholderiales; family Burkholderiaceae_C; genus Ideonella; species Ideonella livida. The sequence continues at coordinate 14,755 of NZ_JAAGOH010000005.1, forward strand.
ATCCAGGACAGGCCCACGCCATAGGACGAGCGCAGGTCCGACAGCTCCACCGGCTGGTAGCTGGCCCAAACGTTGCCCGCGTCCACGAAACCGAAGATCCGCAGGGTCTTGTCGTTGCCGGTGCCCGGCAGGGGCACATACAGCTCGGAGTTGAGGTTGAGTCGGCGGTTGCCGCCGTTGTAGGCGCCCGTCACATCCACTGCCCCCAGCGAACTCTGCTCGAAGACCCGGACCGAGCCCAGACCACCGCCATAAAAGTTCTTGAACACCGGATAGGGGCGGCCGTTGAGGCCCTCTCCCCAGCCCAGCTCCGCGTTCAAGCCCAGCGTGAACTTGCGCAGGAAGGGCAGGTACTGCTGAAACTGGTAGTTGGCCCGGGCGTACTGCATGTCGCCCACCAAGCTGGTCTCCAGGTTGACCCGCTGGTAGCGGCCACGCGTGGGCGCGATGGGGTTGTCTCGCTCCTCCCGCGCCCAGCCCAGGGTCACCGGGAAGCCGGTGCTGTTGTTGCCGAAGATGGCCACATGGTTGCGGTAGCTCAGCGGAATGCCGGTGGCGGTGCCCACGCGCATCTGCTCGGCCCCCAGGCCGACGAAGACGGTATCGGTCTCGGTGTAGGGAATGCCGAAACGGATGGTGGCCCCCGGCGTGGCCAGCGTGTAGGCGCTGCCCAGGCTGTTGACCGGCCGGCTGGTGCGGTAGTAGACCTCGATGGCGCGCGAGATGCCGTCCTCGGTGTAGTACGGGTCCACCGTCGAGACCATCATCGAGCGGCTCAGGCGGCTGGTGTTCAGGTCGATGCCCAGGTAGTTGCCGGTGCCGAAGATGTTTTCCTTGCGGATCGAGGCGGTCAGGGCCAGACGGTCGGCCGTCGAGTAGCCCGCTGACAGCATCAGGCTGCCGGTGGGCTTCTCCACCACACGCAGCAACAGGTCCACCTGATCCGGAGCACCCGGGACCTCCTGGGTCTCGACCGCCACCTCGGTGAAGTAGCCCAGGCGTTCGACGCGATCCCGGGAGAGCTTGATCTTGCGACCGTCGTACCAAGCCGACTCAAACTGGCGGAACTCCCGGCGGATCACATCGTCGCGGGTCAGGGAATTGCCTGAGATGTTGATGCGCCGCACGTTGACCCGCAGCCCAGGCACGCCGGTCAGCACCACAGTGACGGTGCCGGTGGCACGGTCCAACTCGGTGCGCTGCTCGACCCGTGCAAAGGCGTAGCCGTAGTTCGCGAAGACCTCGGAGAACTGGCGTACCGTGGCGCTCACATCGTCGCCCCGGTAGGGCTCACCCGGCCGAATCTGCACCTTGGTGCGGAATTCCTCCTCACGCCCCAGGTACTCGCCTTCCATGCGGACCGCCGCCACCGAATAGGGGCGTCCTTCATGCAAAGTGATGCCGATGTCGATGGACTGCTTGTCCGGGGACATGGTCACCAGGGTGCCCTTGATATCGAACTCCAGGAAGCCGTTGTTCAGGTAGAACGAGCGGATCTTCTCCAGGTCGGCGTTGAGCTTGGTGCGGGCATAGCGGTCGGACTTGGTGTACCAAGTCATCCACCCACCGGTCGTCAGGTCCAGCAGGTCAAGCAACTCCGATTGGCTGTAGGCCTGATTGCCGCTGATGCTGATGTCCCGGATGCGGGCGATCTCGCCTTCGACCACGGTGAAAGTAACATCCACCCGGTTGCGCTCCACCGGCGTGGCCGTGGTGACCACCTCCGCCCCATAGAAGCTGCGGGTGAGGTACTGACGCTTGATCTCCTGCTCGGCACGGTCGATGACCGCCTTGTCAAAAGGCATGCCCTCGCCAATGCCGTTGTCCTTGAGCGCCTTGAGGATCGTGTCCTTGTCGAACTCCCGCAAGCCGGAGAAGTTCACCGCGGCGATGAAACTGCGCTCATCGACGACGAGCACCACCACCGGCCCTTCCAAGTCAATGCGCACGTCCTTGAAAAGCCCAGTGGCGAACAAGGCACGCAGCGCCGCCGCGCCCTTCTCGTCGTTGTAGGTGTCGCCAATGCGGAACGGCAATGCGCCAAAGACCGTGCCCGGGTCGCTGCGCTGCATGCCCTCGACCCGGATGTCCCGGATCTCGAAGGGCTCTACCGCCCAGGCGGGCATCGCCGCCTGCACTGACGCCGTGACCACGAGCACCCGCAGCGGGTGCAACCCTTGGAGAAACGAGGGGAGACGCATCAGCACATTCATTCAAGGCCCAGCAACCGGACCAGATCGTTGGACAGGGCGATGGACATCATCAACAGCAGAACGACGGCGCCACCGCGCTGCAACCTGGCCAGCCACCGCTCGGGAATCGGCCGGCCGGTCAACCCCTCGACGGCGTAATATATCAGGTGGCCTCCGTCGAGCATTGGCAGCGGCAGCAGGTTGAGCACACCCAAGCTGACGCTCACAACCGCCAGGAACGAGAGGAAAAAGCCCACGCCCATGCCGGCCGATTGCCCAGCGTGCTCCGCGATGGTCAACGGCCCGCTGAGCTGGCGCAAAGAGGCTTCACCCACCAGCATCCGGCCGAAGGTAGACACACTCAGCGCCGCCATGTCCCAGGTGCGGCTCAGGCCCTGCAAGACCCCTTCCAGCGGACCGGCCTGCACCAGCAGCCGCTCCGGCATGGCGCCCACCACGGCATCGATCCTGCCGATGTGGCCGCCGCCATCCTGCCGATGCGAGCGAGGCGTCACCTCGACCAGCAGGGTTTGACCACCGCGCTCCACGGTCCAGCGCTGCAGACGACCCGGCGCGGATTGGATGCGGGTACGCAGGTCCGAAGCATCGACCACCGGCACCTCGTCCACCGCCAGGACACGGTCGGCGGGACGCAGCCCGGCCCGCTGGGCTGGACCGTCCTCGCGGACAGCCCCCATCACCGCGTCGGCACGCACGGACGCCAGGCCCAGACGCGCCCAGTCGACGGTATCGGCCGCTGGCGGCTGTGCGCCCGGCATCATCAGGCGCAGCACCCGCTCGCCCGAGGCACCTGCCGGACGCACCCGCAGACCGATCTCCGGACTGTCCTGCCACGCACTCAGCAACTCCCGGCGCAGCGCGCCCATGGAAGGCACCTCGACCCAGTCCTGACCCTGTGCCGCCAGCGCCAACACCCGGTCGCCCGAAGCCAGGCCGGCTTCAGCCGCCACGGAGGCCGCAGGCGGGTGTCCGACGACCGGTGCCAGCTCCTCCACCCCCCACCAGGCGGAAGCGGCGTAGAGCACCACGGCCAGCATGAGGTTGGCCGCCGGCCCCGCGGCCGCGATCTGCGCGCGCTGGCCCGGCCCCAGGCGGTCGTGTGGCCGCCCGGCCACCGCCGGTGCCAAGGGCCCCTCCCGGGAGTCGGCCATCCGGACATAACCCCCCAAGGGCAAGGCACACACCACAAACTCGGTGCCGCTGGCCAGCGAGCGCCGCCACAGCACCGGCCCGAAGCCCACGGAAAAGCGAAGCACGGCCACCCCAAGACGCCGGGCAGCCGCGTAATGCCCCCATTCATGGACCACGATCAGCAGGCCCAGGGTGAGCAGAAAGGCCAGCAAGGTCTGCATGGCAGTCAGGTCCGTTGTGCGACGACCAGGGCCTGCGCATGCCGGCGCGCACGCAGGTCCAACTCCAGCAGGTCCTCGACAGGCGGCAGCGCAGACAGGCCCGGCTGGCAACCTGCCAGGGTGTCGGCCACCACACGGTGGATGTCCGTGAAGCGAAGGCGCTCCTCGAGGAAGGCCTGCACCGCGACTTCGTTGGCGGCATTGAGCACCGCCGTGGTGCCGGTGGGGCCCCTCAGCGCCTCCCACGCCAGGAACAGACCCGGGAAGCGGGAAGCCAGAGGTGCCTCAAAGGTAAGCCCGCCGAGTGCCAGCAAGTCCAACGGCGCGGCACCTGACGTCACCCGCTGCGGGAAGGACAGCCCGTAGGCAATCGGCACGCGCATGTCCGGCGTGCCCATCTGGGCCAGCACCGATTGGTCGCGGCAAACCACCATCGAATGCACGATGCTCTGCGGGTGGATGAGCACCCGGATCTGCTCAGGCGCCAGGCCGAACAGCCAGCGGGCCTCGATGACCTCCAGCGCCTTGTTCATCATCGTGGCCGAATCCACGGAGATCTTGCGTCCCATCACCCAGTTGGGATGGGCGCAGGCCTGGGCGGGGGTGACCGCATGCAGGGTCTCGGGATCCCGCTGGCGGAATGGCCCACCCGAAGCGGTGAGCACGATGTGGTCAATCCGGTCCTGCCAGGTGGTCCGGTCTTCCGGCAGGCACTGGAAGATGGCGGAGTGTTCGCTGTCGATGGGCAGCAGCAGCGCCCCCCCCTGCTCCACGGCCTGCATGAAGGTGGCGCCCCCCACCACCAAGGCTTCCTTGTTGGCCAGCATCAGGCGCTTGCCGGCGCGGGCAGCCGCTATACAGGCCGGCAGCCCGGCGGCCCCGACCACCGCGGCCATGACGGCATCGGCCTGCGGATGACTCGCCAAGTCGCACAAGGCCTGCGGGCCGGCCAGCACCGGAATCTCCAGCCCCTGCGCACGCAGCCGTTCAGCCAGCAAACGGGCGCTGGTCTCATCCGACATCGCAGCCAGTGCAGGGCGGTGCTGCAGGCAGGCCTGGGCCAGCTCCTCCACCCGGGTATGGCCGGTCAATGCCCATGCCCGGTAGCGGTCCGGATGACGTGCCAGCACATCGAGTGTGCTGCCGCCGATCGAGCCGGTGGCGCCCAGCACCACCACGTTCAGCTTCTTGTCGCCACCCATCACGCGCCTCCCAGACTGGCCAGGGCCAGTGCCGCGGGCAGCACCGGCAGCAGGGCATCGATGCGGTCCAGGACACCGCCATGGCCAGGCAACAGGCCGCTGGAGTCCTTGACGCCCACGGCCCGCTTGACCAGGGACTCGATGAGGTCGCCCATCACACTGAGCACCACCAACAGTGCCACCATGGCCAGCATGGCTACCAAACCCCACCGCTGCCGCAGCAGCGTGAACAGGTCAGGCGCCAGCGCGCCCTGGCCAAGGTGGGACCAGACGGCCGCCATGAGCAACACGCCCGCCGCCCCGGTCAGCGCCCCCTCCCAGCTCTTGCCCGGGCTGATGGTGACGGCCAACTTGCGTCGCCCCAGGGTGCGACCTCCGAAATAGGCCGCGATGTCCGCCATCCAGACCAGGCAGCAGACCGAGGCCAGGAAAGCCAGCCCCATCCGCCAGGCACTGAACAAGGCCAACCACGCCACCGCCAGGGCCAGGATGCCGGCCACCAGCCGGGGCACCCGGGGCAACCCGGCCCATAGACCGGGGCCGACCTGCAGGGCCTTGGCGCCACCGGTCAGCCACAGCAGCGCCACGGCCCACCACAGCGGGGTAAGCCCACCACCGTGGACCAGCCATCCTGCACCCGCCCCGCCCAGCACCACCACCACGGCACCCGCCACCAGCGCCGACAGACCCTTGAGGCCATTCAAACGCCCCCACTCCCAGCCCCCCGCGCTCAACATCAGCAGGGTGACACCCACGAAGGGCCAGGGGGAATGGGCCAGGACAGCCGGGATGAGGATCGCCAACAAGACGATCGCAGTCAGGATGCGAGGCAGAAGCATCAGCGGAGAATCCGTTCAAGCACGCGGGGAGGCGGCGGCGTCCTTGACGCCCCCGAAGCGCCGATCGCGCAGGGCGTAGGCGGTCAGGGCCTTGTCGAGCTCTGCCGCATCGAAATCCGGCCACAGGCAGTCGGTGAAATAGAACTCGGTGTACGCCATCTGCCACAGCAGGAAGTTACTGACACGCAGTTCCCCCCCGGTGCGGATGAAGAGGTCGGGATCGGGCACATGGGACAGCGAGAGGTGGCGCGCCAGCGCCTCCTCGGTCACCTGCTCCGGAGGACAACCCTGCCGCACAAGGGCCTGGCAGGCCTGCACCACGTCCCAGCGACCGCCATAGTTGAAGGCCACATTGAGCTGCAGGCCTTGGTTGCCAGCCGTCCGGGCTTCCGCCTGGGCCCAGGCCTGCCGTACACGCTCCGCCACCACGCTGCGGTCACCCACGATGTGGATGCGCACACCCGACTGGGCCAGACGCTCCAAGTAGCGGGCCACACCCAGCAGCACCAAATTCATGAGGCCCGAGACTTCTTCGTCGGGCCGACGCCAGTTCTCGGAGGAAAAGGCGTAGACGGTCAGCGCCTCGATGCCGCGGGCTTGGCAGGCGTCGATGAGCGACACCAGGGCATCCATGCCGAACTTGTGGCCGACCAGCCGCGGCAGGAAGCGCTTCTTGGCCCACCGTCCATTGCCATCCATGACGATGGCCACATGCCGCGGAAGATTCATCAGGCGTCCGAACTCAGGCCAGCCCCACCAACGCCACGCTGTGCGCGCGACGGGCATTGGCGGCTGGCCTGCAGAGTGAAGACCACCATGACATCTGACCGTCGACTCATACCCAGTCTGAGACGGCCTGCATCACGGCGGGACAGACCCGACCGGATCCGCGATCCGGTCAGACGGCCAGGATGTCGGCTTCCTTGGCCTGCACCAGCTTGTCAACCTCCGCGATGGTGCGATCGGTCAGCTTCTGGATATCGTCCTGGGCACGGCGCTCCTCGTCCTCGGTGACCAGCTTGTCCTTGAGCAACTTCTTCAGCTGCTCATTGGCATCGCGACGCAGGTTGCGCACGGCCACTTTGCTGTCCTCGCCCGCATGGCGCACCACCTTGGTGAGTTCCTTGCGACGCTCCTCGGTCAGCGCCGGCATCGGCACGCGGATGAGGTCACCCATGGCAGAGGGGTTCAGGCCCAGGTCGCTCTCACGGATGGCCTTCTCGATCTTGGAGCCCATGTTCTTTTCCCAGGGCTGCACGCTGATGGTGCGGGCATCGAGGAGACTGAGGTTGGCCACCTGGCTGAGCGGAACCATGGAGCCGTAGTACTCCACATGAACCTGGTCCAGGATGCCCGGATGGGCGCGACCCGTCCGGATCTTCTGCAGCTCCACCTTGAAGGCCTCGATGGACTTGCCCATCTTGGACTCGGCGTTCTTCTTGATGTCGGCGATGCTCATGGTCGTCAAATGCTTGAAGTCGGAACTCAAACGTGCACCAGCGTGCCCTCGTCCTCACCCATCACGACGCGGCGAAGTGCCCCGGCCTTGAAGATGGAGAAGACCTTGATGGGCAACTTCTGGTCGCGGCACAGGGCAAAGGCCGTGGCGTCCATCACCTGCAGGTTGCGGGCGATGGCTTCGTCGAAACTCACCTGCGCATAGCGGGTGGCCGACGGGTCCTTCTTGGGGTCGGCGGTGTAGACGCCATCGACCTTGGTGGCCTTCAGCACCACCTGCGCACCGATCTCGGCACCGCGGAGCGCCGCGGCGGTGTCGGTGGTGAAGAAAGGGTTGCCAGTGCCCGCAGCGAACACCACCACCTTGCCCTCCTCCAGGTACTGCAGCGCCTTGGGCCGGACATAGGGCTCCACCACCTGATCGATGGCGATGGCCGACATGACACGGGCGGTCATGCCCTCCTGTCGCATGGTGTCGGCCAGCGCCAGGGAATTCATGACGGTGGCCAGCATTCCCATGTAGTCGGCGGTCGCGCGGTCCATGCCCACAGAACCACCGGCCACACCGCGGAAAATGTTGCCGCCACCGATGACCACGGCCACCTCGCACCCCAACTGCACGACTTCCTGCACTTCCCGCACCATGCGGACGATGGTCGCCCGGTTAATGCCATAGGCATCGTCGCCCATCAGGGCTTCACCAGAGAGTTTGAGCAGGATGCGCTTGTAGGCTGGCATGCAGGATCCGGGTCGGGTTGGGGGAAAGAAAGTTTAGCGGGACGGGCGGCTGATGCCCCCGCCCACCTTGCAAAGAAGTGCGATCAGGCGCCCTTGGCCGCCGCGACCTGCGCCGCCACCTCAGCAGCGAAGTCGTCCACCTTCTTTTCGATGCCTTCACCCACGACGAACAGGGTGAAACCGGCCACAGCGGTGCCGGCAGCCTTCAGGTAGGCGGCCACGGTCTGCTTACCGTCGGCAGCCTTCACAAAGACTTGGTCGAGCAGCGACACTTCCTTCAGGTACTTCTGCACGGAACCGTCGACCATCTTGGCGATGATCTCGGCCGGCTTGCCGGACTCGGCAGCCTTCTGCTCGGCCACAGCACGCTCCTTGGCGATCAGCTCGGCCGGGACATCGGCGGAGGACAGCGCCACGGGCTTCATGGCAGCCACGTGCATGGCCACATCCTTGCCAGCCTCAGCGCTGCCGGTGTACTCGACCACCACGCCGATGCGGGTGCCATGCAGGTAGCAGGCCAGGTCGTTGGCGCCTTCCCAGCGCTTGAAGCGGCGGATGGTCATGTTCTCGCCGATCTTGCCGATCAGACCCTTACGCACGTCTTCGACGGTGGGGCCGAAGCCATCTTGCTCCAGCGCCAGGGCCGACAGGGCAGCCACATCGGCCGGGTTCTGGGCGGCCACCAACTCGGCGCAAGACTTCACGAATGCCAAGAAGGCGTCGTTCTTGCTGACGAAGTCGGTTTCGCAGTTCACTTCCACCAGTGCACCCACCTTGCCGTTGACGGCGGCGGACACCACGCCTTCGGCGGTGATGCGGGCGGCGGCCTTGCCAGCCTTGTTGCCCAGCTTGACGCGCAGGATCTCCTCAGCGCGGTCCATGTCGCCATCGGCCTCCGTCAGCGCCTTCTTGCACTCCATCATCGGGGCATCGGTCTTGGCACGCAGGTCGGCAACCATCTTTGCGGTAATCGCAGCCATCTCAGTTCTCCGTATGTTCAAGCCACCCTGCTCTTGGCAAGGCGGCGCGGTATCGAGGGTATCGAGGTGTGAAAAAGGGGCTGTGACAGCCCCCTTTTTCACCAGCGCGGGAAACGCGGGTCAGGCTTCTTCGCTGACTTCCACGAACTCGTCGCCGTCGGCGGCCACAGCCTGCACCACTTCGTTGGTGGCAGCCGCCTTGCCTTCCAGCACGGCATCGGCAATGGCCTTGGCGTACAGCGCCACAGCCTTGGCGGAGTCGTCGTTGCCCGGAATCACGTAGTCCACGCCATCCGGGGAGTGGTTGGTGTCAACCACGCCGACGACCGGGATGCCCAGCTTGTTGGCTTCGGCCACGGCAATCTTGTGGAAACCCACGTCGATCACGAAGATGGCGTCCGGCAGGGAGTTCATGTCCTGGATGCCGCCGATGTCCTTCTCGAGCTTGGCCAGCTCGCGATCGAACAACAGGGCTTCCTTCTTGATGCGCATCTCGGAGCCGGACTCCTTCTGAGCCTGCATGTCCTTGAGCTTCTTCAGGGAGCCCTTGACCGTCTTGTAGTTGGTCAGCATGCCACCCAGCCAGCGGGTGTCGACATAGGGCATGCCGCAACGCTGGGCTTCCATGGCCACCACGTCACGAGCCTGGCGCTTGGTGCCCACCAGCAGGATGGTGCCGCGCTTGGCCGACAGCTGGCGCACGAACTTGAGAGCTTCCTCGAACTTCGGGAGGGTCTTCTCAAGGTTGATGATGTGGATCTTGTTGCGATGGCCGTAGATGAACGGGGCCATCTTGGGGTTCCAGAAGCGGGTCTGGTGTCCAAAGTGGACACCGGCTTCCAGCATTTCGCGCATAGAAACGGACATGGTCATGCTCCGAAGGTTGGGACTGGAGCGCCGGCCTGATCCGGTGCAGCCTGGGAAAGACCGCGCGGACACCTCGAATGCCGGGCTCGCGATTAAGAGGACCGCCACCGGCCACATGCCGGAAACGGGAACCTCACGACGGTTGTGCGCCGCCACTTTGAAGAGCGGCAGTGAACGCGACAGCTTCTAAAGAGAGCTCCCCAAGAAAAGCCGCGTCGAGCACAACCCGTAAGTGTAGCAGGACTCACGACAAGACCCCACCAAGCTGCACCCACCGCAAGCCGCCCTCGGGCAGCGGTACTGGAACCCCACGATCGACCACGCCCCAAGGTGTAGCCTCACGTCATGCCCCCACACCGCCTTGAGGCCTCCGATGCGGCGCTGTCCACCGCCCTGCACCGCCTGCTGCCCCCCGATCACGATCTCCCTTTGACCTCGACCGCACAGGCCCGCCGCGTGGAGCAAGCTGCGCGAGACACCCTGCCGGCCTTCACGCTGCTCCCGCATGCCGGCCTGATGGTGGCCCGGTGGATACGTGCACTGCATCCGCATGCATCGCGGATCTGGGTGATATGCGGCCCGGGACACAATGGCGGAGACGGGCTGGTGGCCGCAAGCTGGTTGCAGCGTTGGGGCGCACAGGTGGAGGTCAGCCTGCTGGCCGCCGCCGAACAACTGCCGCCTGAGGCAGGCCAGGCCTTGGCTGTAGCCAGACAAGCTGGCGTGCAGATCCACCAAGACCCGACGCCCCGGCATCGCCCCATGCTGACCGTGGATGCCCTGCTGGGCCTGGGCCAACGCCGTGCCCCGGAAGGGGCCATGGCCTGCGCCCTGAGATGGGCCGCAAAAGGTCGGCAGCATGGGGTATCCGTGCTTGCGGTGGACCTGCCCACCGGCCTGCACGACGAAACCGGACAACCGACAGGAGGCCTCCCGGGTGGCGCGGACGCCACGCTTTGCCTGCTCACCCTCAAACCAGGCCTGTTCACCGGACAAGGCCGCGATTGGGCGGGAGCCCTGTGGTGGGCCCCCCTGCTGCCGCCGGAACACCCCGCCTGGCAAAAAGCGGAAGGCTCGCTCCGGCTGTCAGGGCGCACGGCGCGGCAACGGGCATTGGCACCACGCCAGCACCATCAGCACAAAGGCAGCTTTGGAGACGTGTGGGTGCTGGGTGGCGCCCCGGGCATGCAGGGGGCCGCCATGCTGGCCGCCGGTGCCGCCCTGCATGCCGGCGCGGGCCGCGTCTACTGGTGCCCACCGGGCGCGGGAGGCCTTGCCCCGGCCGCCCCGTCCCCATGGCCCGCGCTGATGACACGCCCTCCAGGCGCCTGGCAATCCTCAGGGGTGCTGGAGCATGGGGTGACCGTCTGCGGGTGTGGCGCCGGGACAGATCTTCAGACCGACCTGGCCGAGATCCTGCTCAGGGCGCAGCGCCTGGTGTTGGACGCAGATGCCTTGAATCTGATCGCTGCCCATCCTGAACTGCCAGGCCTGACCCGGTCGCGCGCTGGCCGGGGTCAGGTGACGGTGGCGACACCCCACCCCCTGGAAGCGGCGCGCCTGTTGCAGACCTCCACGGCGCTTGTCGCCCAAAACCGGGTGCAAGCCGCACGCGACCTGGCCCAAACCTTGGCTTGCGCCGTGGTGCTGAAGGGCTCTGGCTCGGTGGTGGCCACACCTTCTGCCGCCTGGGATCCAAGCACTGCCGAGCAAGCCGCCCCGCCCCCTCCACCCACTTGGATCAATCCCACCGGCCATGCACGCCTGGCCACCGCCGGCTCGGGCGATGTGCTGGCCGGCTGGCTGGGCGGCCTGTGGTCCAGCCTCCCGGCCACTACACATCCACTGGCCGACGTCACCGACAGCAGACTGCCGTCGGCAGCCCCTCTACCCCGGTGCGAACCCGCATGGGAAGCGGCATTGGCGGCCTGTCTGCTGGCCGTGTGGTGGCACGGTCGTGCGGCAGAACCCAGGCAGGACAGCCCCACCCAGACAGCAGGACACGGAGCTAGACGCGTGGAAGACTTCCTCCCCTTACCCGCCCAGGACCTGATCTCCGCCATGACACGCGTATCGCCCTGACGCCATGCGGGGGCAGTGTCCCCTGCCGCCCCACCTTCGCATCAGCGGCGTTTGCCACGGACCGGGGCGCCGCCAGACACCTTGGCTGCACCGCGCTCCCCCTTGCCGCCCCGTGCAGGGGCACGCGGCGTTGCCGCCCCTCCACCGCGCCCCCGCCCCTCTGCGGTTGACTGGCGGCTTTGCCGTGCCGAACGGGCCGCGCGCTTGTGAGCGCGGTCCGCCTGCAGCACCACCGACAGGGCCTCTTCAGCGCCGACCTCGGCCTCAGGGGTCGCGCTTCGCGACCCACCACGACCCGAGGCAACGGACCTTCCTCGCTCCAGCAGGCGGTCGGTCTCACCTTCACGCACCACCCTGAAATCGATGCGCCGACCATCCAGGTCCACACGGCTGACCTGCACACGGACCTTGCCACCCAGCACGTACCGAAGACCGGTGCGCTCTCCGCGCAGTTCCTGCCTCACTTCGTCATGGCGGAAATACTCCCCACCCAACTCCGTGATGTGCACCAACCCCTCCACGTAAAGGCTGTCGAGCGTGACGAAAAGGCCGAATGGGGCAACGCCCGAAACGGTCCCGGTGAATTCCTCGCCCAAGTGCTCGCGCATGTAGCGGCACTTGAGCCAGGCTTCCACGTCCTTGGAGGCCTCATCGGCGCGCCGCTCGTTGGCACTGCAATGCTGCCCCCATTCGCGCCACTGCTCCAAGTCAGGCCGGTAGCGGCGGCGGCGACTGCCGGACTTCTCCGTTGCGCTGGCCAACAGCTCCTTGAGGACGCGATGCACCAGCAAATCCGGGTAGCGACGGATGGGACTGGTGAAATGGGTGTAGGCCTCATAGGCCAGCCCGAAGTGGCCTGCGTTGTCAGGGCTGTAGATCGCCTGCTGCATGGAACGAAGCAAATGCGTCTGGATCTGGGCGGCATCAGGCCTGTCACGGGTGGCCTGCAGCAACGCCTGATAGTCCGCTGGCCGAGGCTCCTCCGGCAGCGAGGCCGGCACGCCCATGACACGCAAATAGTCCGCCAACGCCCGGCGCTTCTCTGGCGTGGGGCCCTCATGCACTCGAAAGAGTGCGGGCAAACCAGACTGCAGGATGAAGTCCGCCGCACAGACGTTGGCCGCCAGCATGGCTTCCTCGATCAAGCGGTGGGCATCGTTGCGCACCCGCGGCACGATCTGCTGGATGCGCCCCTGCTCGTCGCTGATGATCTGGGTTTCGGTCGTCTCAAAGTCCGCCGCCCCACGCCGGCGCCGGGCGCGCTGCAGCAGCAGGAACACCTCATGCAGATTCTGCAACTGCGGCAACCAGGCCCGGGCACGCTGGCCTTCGGGCGTTGGGGCCTGACCCAAGGCGGACGCGACCTCGGTATAGGTCAAACGCGCATGGGACCGGATGGTGGCGGCAAAAAACTGATAGGCCTCCACCTCACCGTCGCCATTGACGACCATGTCGCAGACCATGGACAGGCGGTCCACTTCAGGGTTGAGCGAACACAACCCATTGGACAACGCCTCCGGCAGCATGGGGATCACGCGCCGCGGGAAATACACGGAGGTGGCCCGTTCAAGCGCCTGCTCATCCAGCGCGTCACCGGGGCGCACGTAGTGGCTCACATCGGCAATGGCCACCACCAAGCGCCATGCATCGGGGTCTGCCGTCGGATCGCTGTCACGAAGCGGCTCGGCATACACGGCGTCATCGAAATCCCGTGCGTCATCGCCATCAATGGTGACCAGGGCCACATCGCGCAGGTCGAGGCGCCCGCGCCGGTCCACGGCACGCACAACGGGAGACAAGGCCTCGGCCTGCGCCACCGCCGCCGCACTGAAGACATGCGGCACGTCGTACTTACGCACCGCAATCTCGATCTCCAGGCCAGGGTCATCCACCTCGCCCAGGATCTCGACCACGCGCCCCACCGGCCGAGCCTGCAAGGCAGGGGCCTCGATCAGCTCCACCGCCACCACCTGGCCGGGACTGGCACCGGCGGTGCCGGTCTTGGGAATGAGGATATCCTGGCCGTAACGCCGATCTTCAGGCGCCAGCAGCCACGCGCCGCCCTCCTGGAGCAATCGCCCCATGATGGGACCTTTGCGACGCTCCAGGATTTCAACCACCCGACCTTCAGGCCTGCCCTTGCGGTCGTGGCCGGTGACTTGCGCCCTCACGCGGTCCTGATGCATCACCCCCCGCATCTCGGTGGCGGGGATGAACAGGCCCGGCCCCCCTTCGGCGGGCTGGACCACACCATGGCCTTCACGGTGCCCCTGCACGGTGCCCACACATTCGATGGACTGCACGGACTTGGCCGCCGTCACGGCCTTCTTCAGTCGGGTCTTGATCTCGGTACCCTATGGTGAAACCCACCAGACGGACCGGCCCCAACTCGAAGGCTGCCTCCGCAGCCCCAGCAAGGGCGCCCATCATGGAGAGCCTAGCCGGCAGCCATGGCACCGCGCGCTGCCTGGACGCGGGTCTGCAGACAGGCCTGGCGGCCTGCCCTGTGCGAATCAGACCGAGAACTTGCGGGCCAGACCATCCGGTCGCAGGTTGTCGTACTCCTCGAAAGGCTGGTGAATCCAAGGACTGGTCGCCAGCATCTCGACATAGTAGTCGGGGGTGTAGGACGACACGGCCTTCGTCCAGATCACGGCGGAGCGGAGCTCCTGGATCGCCGGCATGCCGCGCAGCCGGTCCACCACAGCCTTCAAGGTCACGCCCGAGTCCGCCAGGTCATCCACCAGCAACACGCGACCGGCAAGTTCGCCCTTGGGCATGGTGATGTACTTGGCCATGTCCAGCCGGCCCTGGATCGTGCCAGCCTCGGCACGGTAGGAACTCGTGGACATGATGGCCAGCGGCTTGTCGAAGACACGGGACAGGACATCGCCAGGGCGCATGCCGCCACGGGCCAGACACAGGATTTGGTCAAACTCCCAGCCGGAGTTGTGGACCTTCAGCGCCAAACGCTCGATGAGCATGTGGTACTCGTCCCAAGAGACGTACAGGTGCTTGCCGTCATCAGTCAGCATGGATTGAGCCTTCCAGCGGTAGAAATGAGGTGCCGGTTCGGCACGGTCAGGCTGCGAACGGGTGGCGCAGCAGGATGGTGTGGTCGCGATCCGGACTGGTGGAGATCACGTGGATCGGCACACCGGTCACCGCCTCAATACGGTCCAGGTACTGACGCGCCGCCAAGGGCAGCAGGGCCCGGTCGGTCACCCCGACGGTGGAATCGGTCCAACCCGGCAGCACCTCGTAGATCGGCACGCATCGGGCGATCTCGTCGGCGCCCATGGGCAGCAGGTCGATGCGCTCCCCATCGAGCTCGTAGCCGACGCACAGCTTGAGCTCGGTCAGACCATCCAGCACATCAAGCTTGGTGATGCACAGGCCCGACAGGCCATTGACCTGCGCCGAGCGCTTGAGCAGCGCCGCATCAAACCAGCCACAACGGCGGGAGCGCCCAGTCGTCACCCCCTTCTCGGCCCCCACCGTGCTCATGTGGTAACCAGGGGTACCCGGCTTCTCCCACTCCAGCTCGGTCGGGAACGGACCGCCACCCACCCGGGTGCAGTAGGCCTTGGTGATGCCCAGCACGTAATGCAGCATGCCAGGGCCCACGCCAGAGCCCGCCGCGGCGTTGCCCGCCACGCAATTGCTGGAGGTCACGTAAGGATAGGTGCCGTGGTCGACATCCAACAACGTGCCCTGCGCGCCCTCAAAGAGCAGGTTCTGGCCCGCAGCATGGGCCTCATTCAGCTCCCGCGACACGTCGGCCATCATCGGCTTGAGCAGCTCCGCCAGGCGCATGGCTTCAGCGTAGACCGGCTCGAACTGCACCTCACCCCCCACGATGTAGGGCTTGAGCGCGTCACCAAAGGTGAAGCTGGCAGAGCCCAGGTAGGTCGTGAGCACATGGTTGTGCAAGGCCAGCAGTTCGCGCAGCTTGGCCGCGAAACGCTCAGGGAATCGCAGGTCCTGGACGCGCAGGGCACGGCGGGCGATCTTGTCCTCGTAAGCCGGACCGATGCCGCGCCCGGTGGTGCCGATCTTCTCAGCCCCCCCCTGTTCCCGCGCCGCCTCTCGGGCCACATCCAAGGCCGCGTGGAACGGCAGGATCAATGGGCAGCCTTCGCTCACCCGCAGGCGGCTGCGGACTTCCACGCCCGCACGCTCCAGGCCCTCGATCTCCTCGAAGAGCTTGCTGGCCGACAGCACCACACCGTTGCCGATGTAGCACTTGACGCCTGGCCGCATGATGCCCGACGGAATCAGATGCAAGGCGGTCTTGACGCCATTGATCACCAACGTGTGACCCGCGTTGTGACCCCCTTGGAAGCGCACGACCCCTTGGGCGGACTCGGTCAGCCAGTCCACCAGCTTGCCCTTGCCTTCGTCACCCCACTGGGTACCCACCACCACGACGTTGCGACCGCGGGCCGACACGCTTGCCTTGTTGCCTTGTTCCATGGCGAATCAGTTCTCAAAAAGTTGGAAGGCGTGGCGCTGATTCAAAGCGCCCGCAGGGCCCAGCGCCCGTCGATCTCGAACAGTTCCCGATCGCAGAGAAACTCGTCCGTTTCGTGCTCGTGCCCCGGAAGCACGCACACCACCGTCTCTCCGTCCTGCCTCAGGCGGCGCACCGCCGCACGCAGGCCCGGATCCTCGCCCCAAGGCGCGCGGATTGCAGCGCGCGGAGGCGTGTCTCCCACGCGGGGCGACAGCAGCTTGAGGTCGAGGCTGGCACCCACCGCGGGGCGGCGACGGCCAAAGACGGCCCCAACCTCGTCATAGCGACCACCACGCGCCAGGGAGTTCACCGCCCCTTCGCCGTAGGCCGCAAAGCGCACACCACTGTAGTAGGCGTAGCCACTCATGTCGGCCAGATCAAAGCCGACCCGCACGTCCGGGCAACTGGCACGGAGATGGCCACAGAGCCAGGCCAGATCATCCAGGGCCTGGGTGATCACGGGATCCTGCGGCAGCAGACCGCGAGCCCGCTCAAGCACCTGCTCGCCACCGTACAGGTCCGGCAACTGCAGCACCGCCCGGCGCAACGTCTCAGGCCATTCGGCGGACAGGCGGGCCAGCAACTCCTGATCCTTGGCGGTCAGGGCGGCGACCAACTCCGCGGCATCGATCCCGGCGGGCGCGCGGGCCAGCAAGGCCCGCACAATCCGCGCGTCGCCCAGATCCACCGTCAGGCGCTTGACGCCGGAAGCAGCCAAGCCATCGAGCACCAGTTCCATCACTTCCAGCTCGGCCTCAAGACCGGCGTGACCGAAGATCTCGACCCCCAGCTGAAGCGGCTCTCGCCCAACATGCAGCCCCGCAGGCAGCGCATGCAGCACCGGTCCGCAGTAGCACAGACGGGTCACGCCACGACGATTGAGCAAGTGGGCATCGATGCGCGCCACCTGGGGGGTGGTGTCAGCCCGAAGCCCCAAGGTACGACCACTGAGCTGGTCCACCAACTTGAAGGTCTTGAGGTCCAGCTCGCGTCCCGTACCGGACAGCAAGGACTCCAGATGCTCCAGCAAGGGAGGCATCACCAATTCGAAGCCGTGTGCGCGGGCCAGATCCAGCCACAAACGCCTCAGCTCCTCGATGCGACGGGCCTCTGAGGGCAGCACGTCGGCCAGATGCTCCGGCAGCAGCCAAGCAGAGGACATGAATGAGCACGTGGTTAAAAACAGGATTGTACCTGCCGTGCATGGCCGGAGATTGAATCCACCCCTGCCAACCACCCCGCGCCGCCACATCCGCAGGTCCAACACCTGCCCTCTGCAGGCTCAACGCCACCAGAGCAAGATCAAGCCAAGCCCCAAACAGACCGCGCCCACCAAGCGAATTTGCCGATCTTCCAAGCGGACCAGCTGGGCAAAGACCTCACGCCACAGCCCAGGCGCCAAAAAAGGCAGCAAGCCCTCCAGCAGCAGGGCCAGACCGGCCGCCAACCAGAGGGCGTCAGCCATGCGCAGGCACGGCCTTCATGCCCAACATCACTTCTTGGCAGGACCCGGCGCAGCGCTGCCACCGCGCATGGCCCGGAAGAAATCGCTGCTCGGATCCACCACCATCACGTCCTGCTTGTTACGGAAGCTGGCGCGGTAGGCCTCGAGGCTGCGGTAGAACTGGGCGAATTGGGGATCCTTGCCAAAGGCCCCGGCATAGAGCGACGAGGCACGGGCGTCGCCCTCGCCCTTGATCTTCTGCGCATCGCGGTACGCCTCGGCGATGATGACCTCACGCTGGCGGTCGGCATCAGCGCGGATCTTCTCTCCTTCGGCGGAACCTTGGGAGCGCAGCTGGTTGGCCACCTGCTTACGCTCCGACTCCATTCGACGGTAGACGGAATCCGTGATATTGGCCACAAAATCAACGCGCTTGACGCGCACATCCACGATTTCGATGCCGAAGGCCTTGGCTTCCTCGGACAACCGGTTGCGCACATCGGTCATCACCCGATCACGCTCGCTGGCCAGCATCCCGCCCACTGTGCGCTTGGTGATTTCCTCATTGAAGGCCGCCTGCACCACAGGACTCAGGCGCAAGTCCACGTTCCGCAGGTCCACGCCGTTGTTGCGGATGAACTGACGCGGCTCTGCGATTCGCCATTTCACCAGCCAATCCACCACCACGCTCTTCTTCTCGGCGGTGAAGATCGGACGGGATTCCGGACTGTCCAGCGTCTGGATGCGGCGATCCAGGAAAACGACATTCTGGAAGGGCGGGGGCAGCTTGGCATGCAGCCCCGGCTCTGCGATGACTTCACGGATCTCACCCAGCGCATAGATCACGCCAACCTGGGTCTGATCCACCACGAACAGGCTGCTGGAAGCGGCGATGACTGCCACCAGACCTGCGCCCAGGCCAAGGGCCACTCGGTTGCTCATTGCAGAAGTCTCCTCAGCGGGTGTCGCGATCGCGGCTGCGGGCGGTATCACGGGCCCGCGCGTCCGCGGAGGCCGCCGTGGACGGCTCACCGGAGGCCGGCGTCGCCGGACTGTTGGACACCGCAGGCGCCGGCGTGGCCGGAGCCCCGGCCTGCATCAGCTTGTCCAGCGGCAAATACAGAAGATTGGAACCGGAGCGGCTGTCCACCATCACCTTGGTGACGTTGGCATACACCTGCTGCATGGTGTCCAGGTACAGGCGGTCGCGGGTCACCCCCGGCGCCTTCTGGTACTCCGCCAACACACTACTGAAGCGCTGGGCATCGCCCTCGGCCTGGGCGACCACACGGGACCGGTAGCCCTCAGCCTCCTCCAGCAACCGGGCGGCTGTACCTTGGGCCTTGGGGATCACGTCACTCGCGTAGGCCTGCCCTTCATTCTTGAAACGGTCACGGTCTGCGCCAGCGCGGACCGCGTCGTCGAAGGCCGCCTGCACCTGCTCCGGCACTTGGACATGCTGCAGGTTGACGTTGGCCACCGCGATACCGGCGTTCAGCCGGTCCATCTGGTTTTGGATGGATTTCACCAAATCCGCAGCGATGGCGTCGCGTCGCTCGTACAGCACCGAGTCGACCTTGCTTCGCCCAACGATCTCGCGCACCGCGGACTCCGCTGCCTGCATCACCGCCTCGTCCGGATCTCGATTCTCGAACAGGAAGGCCCGGGCGTCCTTCAGGCGGTATTGCACAGAAAAGCGGATGTCCACGATGTTCTCGTCCTGCGTCAGCATGGACGAGTCACGCAACCCTGTGGCGGCGACGATGTTGCTTCGACCAATCTCAATGGTGCGCAACTGGGTGACCGCCACCGTACGGTGCTGCTGCACCGGATAGGGCAGGCGCCACTGCAGGCCGGCACCCACGGTGCTGGAATACTTGCCAAAGGTGGTGATGACGGCTTGTTGGCCTTCCTGCACGATGAAGACGCCGCTGCCAGCCCAGATGAGCACAACCAAGCCGCCGATCATGCCCAGGCCAAAGCGCGCTCCCTTGAAATCCGGCGGCAAGCCACCACCAGCCTCGGGCGGCGGCTCATCGGAGCGGCCGGGACCACCAGCGCCCTGACGGCCAAACAGGCCATTGAGCTTGCGGTTGAAATCGCGCCAAAGCTCGTCTAAGTCGGGCGGGCCATCGTTGCGCCCGTTGTGAAGCACCGACCAGCCTCGCTGCCACAGGCGGCGCAGCGCGTGGGGAACCGGGCGCAGGGCCTGCGCCGGAGGCGACGGCGAGGCCGTGTCGGCCAGCAAGGGATCCGGTGTGTGGAGTTTGTCCATGGCTTATTCCGTCGTCATGGTGAAGTCGTCTCAGGAGTCCGAGTCAGCCGGCCGGGCTAGGTTCCCCGGAACTCACGGCCACCGTGCTGCCATCGGGCAAGATGAAGCCGCTAGGGACGGTTTTCAAGCCATCGCGGGCCGCGACCCGCGAGGCGATAAGGCGCCGAAGCGCATCCAGTCCTTCGCCCGTCAGAGCACTCACCGCCACCCGTGTGACCGGAGTGTCATGGGCGCCCGGCACCTGACCGACCAGTTCATGCGGGCGGCGGCTGTCTTCCAACAGGTCGAGCTTGTTCCACACGTGGACCTGCTCGATGTCCTGCGCCCCGATCTCCGCGAGCACACGTTCGACTTCGACCTGCTGTTCGCGCCAGTTCGGGCTGGACACGTCCATGACATGCAGCAGAAGGTCGGCATCGGCGGCCTCCTGCAAGGTGGCCTGGAACGCCTCGACCAGCTTGTGGGGCAAATCTCGGATGAAGCCGACGGTGTCCGAGAGGGACACGGAACAGCCCACATCGCCGAGGAACATCGACCGGGTGGTCGTGTCCAGCGTGGCAAAGAGCTGGTCGGCGGCGTAGGTGCGGGCCTTGACGAGGGCATTGAACAACGTGGACTTACCAGCGTTGGTGTAGCCCACCAGCGACACACGGAAAGTGCCGCTGCGCTCGCGCGCCTTGCGCTGGGTCCCGCGCTGCCGCTGCACCTTGTGCAGCCGCTCCTTGATGGCCTTGATGCGGTCACCAATCATGCGCCGATCCAGCTCGATCTGCGCCTCACCAGGACCGCCACGGTGGCCTACACCACCGCGCTGACGCTCAAGGTGGGTCCAACGGCGCACCAGGCGAGTGGAGAGGTATTGCAACTGGGCCAGCTCCACCTGGAGCTTGCCTTCGTGGCTCTGGGCGCGCGCGGCAAAGATCTCGAGGATGAGGGCCGTCCGGTCGGAAACCGGGACGCCCAACAGCCGTTCCAGATTGCGCTGCTGAGCCGGCGACAGGGCCTGGTCGAAGATCACACCCTGCGCCTTGTGCGCCTGCACAAGAAGCAAGATCTCTTCGGCTTTCCCGCTGCCTACGAAGAGGGCGGGATCGGGTGCCTTGCGTTTGGCCGCCAGACGGGCCAATACGACATCCCCGGCGGACTCGGCCAGCAGCGCGAGTTCGTCCAGGGAAGCGTCAAAGGCATGTCCCGGCCCCAGATCCACCCCCACCAGCACAACGCCCGCGTGGGCGTCAGCGCTGGTTTGCACAGGGTCCTTGGGAGAGTTTCCGTTCAAGATGGAGACGGTCTGCCGCAGGTCGGTTTCAGTGGTTGTCGGCGCTGTCGGCCGGATGGAAGTTCACCGCGCGGCCCGGCACGACGGTGGAAATCGCATGCTTGTAGACCATCTGGGTGACGGTGTTGCGCAGCAGGACCACGTACTGGTCGAAGGATTCGATGTGGCCTTGCAGCTTGATGCCGTTGACCAGATAGATCGAAACCGGGACATGCTCCTTGCGCAGCAGGTTCAGAAAGGGATCTTGCAGGAGTTGTCCTTTGTTGCTCACGATATGCTCCGTGTTGGAAGTCGGTGGAGTGATGCGGTGGACGTTAACACAGGCAGGCAAAGACCCCGCACCAGTGTGTCAAGCATCTACCGGGCAGCAGCCGCGATTCAGTCGGCGCCGTCGGTGAAGGGGTTGTGCGAGGTCTTGAACTCGATGCGCAGGGGCGTGCCCACCAGTTTGAAATGTTCGCGGAAGCGACCTTCCAGAAAGCGCCGGTACGCATCACTCACCCCATCCAGGGCGTTGCCGTGGATCACGATGATCGGCGGGTTCATGCCGCCCTGGTGGGCATAGCGCATCTTGGGCCGGGACAGGCCCGCCCGCTTGGGCGCTTGGTGGGCTGCCGCTTCATGCACCAGTCGGGTGAGCACTGGGGTCGGCATCTTGCACACGGAAGACCGGTAGGCGTCACCGATAGCCTTCCACAGCGGTCCGAGGCCCTGGCGCCGCAGCGCAGAAATGTGTACGACCGGCGCGAACCGGAGGAAGGCCAGTCGCGTCTCGATGGACCGCTCCAGCAGCTCACGCTGGTAGCCATCAATTGCGTCCCACTTGTTGATCGCCACCACCACCGCGCGCCCAGAGTCGAGCACGTAACCGGCGATATGGGCATCCTGTTCGCTGACCCCCTGCGTCGCGTCCACCATCAGGACGACCACATTGGCGTCAGCAATGGCCTGCAGCGTCTTGACCACCGAGAACTTCTCGATGGCCTCAAACACCTTGCCCTTGCGCCGCAACCCCGCGGTGTCGATCAACTCGAAACGCTGGCCATCGCGCTCCAGCGGCACTTTGATGGCGTCGCGCGTGGTGCCGGGCATGTCAAAGGCAATGAGGCGCTCCTCGCCCAGCCAAGCGTTGATCAGCGTGCTTTTGCCCACATTGGGACGTCCGGCCACGGCCAGCCGGACCGGACGATCCTGGGTAGCGGCCTCTTCGTCCCCCGCCTCCGGCTCGGGCTCAGACACCATGTCCAGCGCCGCCTCCACCAGACTGCGGATGCCTTGGCCGTGGGCCGCGGAGACGGGCATGGGCTCACCCAGGCCCAGCTCATGGAACTCAGCCAGCAACGGCGATTCCTGCATGCCCTCGGCTTTGTTGACGACCAACAGCACCCGCTTGTTGGCCTGCCGGAGGTAGCGGGAAATTTCCATGTCTTGGGCCGACAAGCCCAGGCGCACATCGGTGACAAACACCACCACATCTGCTTCCGCGACAGCCTGGCGGGTCTGCTTGGCCATTTCGCGCACGATGCCGGTGCTGCTGTCGGGCTCGAAGCCACCGGTGTCGATCACGATGAACTCGCGCGAACCCAGGCGGCCGTCCCCGTAGTGCCGGTCACGGGTCAAGCCCGCGAAGTCGGCCACGATGGCGTCACGGCTCTTGGTCAGCCGGTTGAACAGGGTGGATTTGCCTACGTTTGGCCGGCCCACGAGGGCAATCACTGGTTTCAAGTCTTCTTCTCCAAGGAGCGTCGGCCCGCGGCCGACCGCCCTCAATTCATCGCCACTGCAGGGCCAACAGGCTGCCCTTGGACGTCACCACCAGCACCCGACCGTCAGGCAGCGACATCGGCGCCTGCCGGATGGCACTGCCGTCGGTCTCCATGCGCATCAGCGCGTCTCCCGCCTCGCGGGAGAAGAGGTGGAGCCACCCCTGGGTGTCGCCCACCAGAAGCCCCTGGGGCAACAGAGCCGGCGCCCCGAGCCCGCGGTATAGCAGCGCTTCTTGCAACCAGGCCTGCTCACCCCGATTCCGACGTCTGACCACGATCCGGTCGGCGCCGTCCACGGACGCCAGGACTTCACGGTCCGCGGCCACAGCCCCCACACCCCCCATGGGGGCCGACCACTGGACGGCTGCACGCTCGGTGTCGACGCAACCCACGGCGTTCTGGAAGGCCCGCATGCACAGTACCCGTCCGTCCCGGGCCACCGGCCCCACCAGATCGGCCAGCCGCTCCACCTCATTGGTGCCGCGCGGGGAGGCCACCAGAACCTCCCAGCGCACCTGGCCATTCAGGGGGTCGACCCCCAACAGGCGCGAGGCATGGCCCACCACCAGGGTATCGCCCACCGCAGTGAGTACCCCGAACTGGGACAGCGTGAGCGGATCTGCCGGGCGGCGCAACGTCCACAGCCGGTGGCCATCGCGCACATCAAAGGCATGGACACTGCGGTCCACCGCCTGAACGAAAACGCGCTCACCCGCCACCAGCGGCGGAGTGGCCACGTGGACACCCAATCGATCGCGCCACTTGACCCCGTCTCGGGTCAACACCTGCAGTTCCTGGTCCTGGGTCACCACGGCCACATGCTGGCCGTCATAGCCCGGCCCCGTCGCCAATGGTCGCGCCAGCGCTACACGCCACTGTTGGGTGCCATTCAAGTCCAGTGCCTGGACCTCACCCTCATCGCTGGCCACCAGCAACTGGTCCGCCTTGAGGGCAACGCCGCCGCGAAGCAGGCCACCGACGCGTTGCTGCCACGCAGTCTTCGCCGAAACCTTGGCCACCAGAGGCTGCAGTTCAGCAGGCTTGGGTCGATCGGACGATGCGCATGCCCCCAGCAGCAGCACCAACAAGCCAGCCGCGAATCCCCGCCAAGCGCTGGGAGGCTGCCACATCACTTCTGCTCCTTGCCGTCCGCCGGGGCCGAGGCGGCGGCGGGTGCCGCACCGGCCGCCGCCAGCTTGGCCTCGACGACTCGACGGTATTCCAGCGTTTCAGCCAGGTCGGCATGGGCCTTTTGCCAGGCGCTCACGGCGGCTTCGCGCTGTCCCTGCCCCATGGCCAGGTCGCCACGCCGGTCATTCACCAGGGCCTTGAAGGCGGGGTCATCCACCGCATCCAGATACTTGCCGGCCTGTACCCAGTCGGCCCGGTCCATGGCCAACCCCGCCAGTCGCAGCTGGGCCAATGCGCGGTGCCCCTTGTCCGCGGCATGGCCCGCCACCCAGTCCAGCACACCCGCGGCGGATTCAATTTGGCCCTTCTCGGCCTGGCTGCGGGCCAGCAGCAGGCCGGCATGACCCGTCAAGGTGGCACGCCCGAAACGGTCCTTCATTTCTCCAAACAGGGTCTGGGCCTTGTCCAGGCTGCCACCTTGCAGCGCCTGGTCCACCTGCTCGAACACCACAGCCGCCTTGGCGGCCTGTTCACGCTGCCACCAGTTCCAGCCGTTCCACCCGGCAAAGGCCAGCAGCACAAGCGTGGCCACGGCGGTGATCAAGTTGCCATATTGCTTCCAGAACGCCTTGAGCTGGTCGATCTGTTCCTGCTCTTCAAGATCAAGTTGTTGGGCCATGAGGGCTGCCCGCCAGGGGCTGAAACATTGAACACGCGGGGCACAGGGCCCCGGACAAAGCGGTCGATTATGCGGCGCTCAGCTCGGACGCCCAGGCGGCCAGACCGGCCAGGGGCAGGAGCCGCTGCTCACCGGCCCCATCACGCAATGGCTTGAGCGCCACCTCTGCGCGCGCCAGCTCATCACTGCCAAAGACCAGCGCGTAGCGCGCGCCACTGGCATCAGCTTTTTTGAACTGGGACTTGAAGCTGCCCTGCCCAGCCGAGCCCCCTGCGTGCATCTGCACTTTCAGGCCAGCCGCACGCAGAGCCTCCAATGCCGGCATCACCTGCGGCCAGGCCTGGGCGTCAGGAACCACCGCATAGACGTCCGGAGCGCCAGCGTCCACTTGGACCCCCATCTCCTCCATCAAGGCCAGGATGCGCTCGATGCCCAAGCCCCAACCCACCGCCGGGGTGGCCTTGCCGCCGATCTGTTCAAACAAGCCGTCATAACGGCCCCCTCCGCAAACAGTGGCCTGAGACCCCAACCGGTCCGTCACCCACTCGAACACGGTGAGGTTGTAGTAGTCCATGCCGCGCACCAGGCGAGGGTTCAGACGGTAGGGTTGACCCACGGCGTCCAACATGGCGCAGACCTGTTCCAGGTGCCGGCGGGAACCCTCGCCAAGGAAGTCGACCAGCCGGGGGGCGGCGTCCACAAGGGTCTGCATGGCCGGATTCTTCGTGTCAAGAATGCGCAGCGGGTTGCTGTGCAGGCGGCGACGGGCGTCCTCGTCGAGCGCTTCGGCATGGGCCTCAAAGTAGGCGATCAAGGCCTCGCGGTGCGCCTTGCGCTCCTGAGGCTGACCCAGGGTGTTGAGCTCCAGACTGAGGCCCTCCAACCCCAACTCCTGCCAGAGCGCGCGGGCCATGAGAATCACTTCCACATCGACATCGGCGCCGGCAAAGCCAAGCGCTTCGACGCCCACCTGGTGGAACTGGCGGTAGCGGCCCCGCTGCGGTCGCTCATGGCGAAACATCGGCCCGGTGTAGAACAGACGACGCGGACCGTCATAGAGGAGATTGGACTCGGCCACCGCCCGCACCACGCCGGCGGTACCTTCCGGGCGCAAAGTCAGCGGATCCCCGTTGAGACGGTCCTCGAAAGAGTACATCTCCTTCTCGACGATGTCGGTCACCTCACCCAACCCACGCACGAACAAGGGCGTGTGCTCCACGATGGGGGTGCGAATGTTTTGGTAGGCATAGCGCTGCATCACACGACGCACCGCCGCTTCCAGATGCTCCCACCGGGAAGACTCCGGCGGGAGGATGTCGTTCATGCCTTTGACGGCCTTGAAGGTGTCTGCCATGGGATTCCTGGACGCAGGCCATGAGGTTGGGCCCGCCATGGGGAGAGGCGGTCAGCGCCGGTGTCTCGAGGGACACCCATGGCTGCCGCCGATCGAAGAAAAAGGCGCACCGGGTGGGACACCCCGCCATGGTGCGCGCCGTAGGCGGGGGCAGCGGATCCGGTGTGGCCTCAGGACCCGCCGAAGCGACGCTGGATGTAGCTCTCGACCAGCGCCTGGAACTCGCGGGCGATGCCCTCGCCCCGCAGCGTCAAGGCCTTCTGGCCGTCGATGAACACGGGGGCGGCCGGTGCCTCGCCCGTGCCCGGCAGGCTGATGCCGATGTCGGCATGCTTGCTTTCGCCCGGGCCGTTGACGATGCAGCCCATGATGGCCACCTTGAGCGATTCCACCCCAGGGTAGCGCTGACGCCAGACCGGCATCTGGGCCCGCAGGAAGTCGTCGATTTGCTTGGCCAACTCCTGGAATGTGGTGCTGGTGGTGCGACCACAACCTGGGCAGGCCGTGACGCTGGGATTGAAGCTGCGAAGTCCGAGCGACTGAAGGATCTCCAGGGCGACCACCACCTCCTGCGTACGGCTTTCACCCGGCTGCGGGGTCAACGACACGCGGATGGTGTCGCCAATGCCCTGCTGCAGCAACAAAGCCAGCGCGGTGGACGACGCGACGGTCCCCTTCACACCCATACCCGCCTCGGTCAGGCCCAGGTGCAAGGCATGGTCGCAGCGCTGCGCCAGCGCTTGGTACACGGACACCAGGTCCTGCACGCCACTGACCTTGCAGCTGATGAGGATCTGCTCTGCCGGCAGCCCAATGGTGCGCGCCTCATGCGCCGACTGCAGTGCCGACTGCACCAGCGCCTGATACATGACCTGTTTGGCATCCCAGGGCGTCGCGCGCCGGGAGTTCTCGTCCATCATCGACGCCAAGAGTTCCTGGTCCAGGCTGCCCCAGTTGACGCCGATGCGCACCGGCTTGTCCCACCGGCAGGCGGCCTCAATCATCTGGGCGAACTGGCGGTCGCGTTTGTCGCCCTTGCCCACGTTGCCGGGGTTGATGCGGTATTTGGACAAGGCCTGCGCGCAAGCCGGATGCTCCGTCAGCAGACGGTGGCCGTTGTAGTGGAAGTCGCCCACCAGCGGCACGTCCACCCCCATACGGTCCAGCTGCTCGCGGATGGCGGGCACGGCCTCTGCCGCTTCCGGCGTGTTGACGGTGATGCGTACCAGTTCGGAGCCAGCCTGCGCCAACTCCTTGACCTGGATCGCGGTGCCGATGACGTCCACCGTGTCGGTGTTGGTCATGGACTGCACCCGAACCGGGGCGTCACCGCCAATGGTGACCACCCGCTGCCCCCAGGCCACACGGGCCTGCAGGCTGCGCCGGGGACGCGGCAGTGCCGCCTCAATGGGCTGATCCCAGGAGAACAAGGACTTGTCCTGCGTCACGTGCGGCGCCTCCGTCACTTCCAGTCGAATTTGGCCACGTTGTCACGCGACCAGGCGGCCAAGTCCACAGACTGCCCCCTGAGGGACAACTCGGTTCCGGCCACATTGCCGATGCGCACACGCACCGGGGCCACGGCCACGCCTTCAAGCACCTCACCCACACCCAGGGCCCTCCCGCCCAGGACGCGACCGTCGGCGCCGGTGAACTCCACCCAGGTGACTTGACGCGCAACGACACGGATCGGCACCGGAGCAGCAACGCCTGCGGCCGGCCCTGATGTCGCAGTCGAAGTCGCAGTCGCAGAGGCCACCGGCACGGCACTGCCCGCCCCGACCGGCACCACCGCCATCGAGGCCGCCGGCAGCACCGCACTGGCCCCGCTCACCGCCACGGCTACCGACGCGACTGCGGCCGGCGCCGAGGCCTGACCCACGGCTGACTCCAAGGCGGCCGAAGCGGCCTCCGCCGCGGAGGCCGCTTCGGCCGGCGCCATCTGGCTGGCGGCCTCGCGCCAGCCCAGGACCCAGTCCTCCGGCGCCGCCCACAGCGCCGCGCTGGCCACCACCAGCACGCCCATGCCGGCCAGCAACCGACTGTGGCGCCCCACCACGGCACCCACGCCATGCGGACTGAGATCGGGATCGGCAAACGATGCGTTCAGCCCGGGACCCACACGGGTCAGGTCGTTGCTGCCCTGCACGGGCAGGAGGGCCAGCACCGGAGCGGTCTCAATGCGCAGCGCGCGACAGGCACTCTGTGCCAAGGCACGCAGAAAGGTTGGGCTGACAAAGGCAGCATGGTCATCACGCTCCAATGCCTGCAGCTTGGCTGCGGGCACCTTCAGCTGTAACGCCAAGGCCTCCAGATCCAGGCCAGCGGTCTCGCGAGCCTGGCGAAGCATGGCGCCCGCGCTGCGGCCCACGGCCGACACGGTCTCCTCAGCGGCCGGGGTGGCCTCTTGCTCACTCATCAAACAGCCCTTTTTCGTACAGCTGCACTTCAGGCGAACCCTGGAACCGCTCGGACAGTTGGCGACCCAGGACACGCATCACCGCTGGCTGGTCCAGCTTGCGCTCGATGCGGATGGCCAGCCACAGCGACTGGGCGCTGACCATGTCCTCGCTGACGTTGACGCGACGCACATAGAAGCGCGCACGCTCGAACTCACCTCGGCGATAGAGCACCTCGGAGAGGTTTACCGCCACGGTCGGACTGCCGGGATCCAATTCAAAGGCCCGCATCAGCGACTGCTCAGCCTCAGGCAGACGCCGATCGCGCGCCTGACACACCCCCAACGCCAGGAACGTCTTGCCCTGCTCGCGATAGGACGGCTGGGCATTGGCGCGCAGGAACTGCCGCTCCGCTTCCCCGTAACGGCGCTGCTGGCACAGGAACCAGCCATAGTTGTGCAAGGTGTCGGCGTGGTCGGCGTCCACCGACAAGGCCCGACGGAAACTTTCCTCGGCCAGCACCGGCTCCTTCATGGCGCCATAGATCAAGGCACGCAAGTTCAGGGCGTCAAGGTAAGTGGGCTTGGCCACCAGGGCCTGCTTGACCTCATCGAGCGCCGTGGTGTGCTGGCCACGTTGGAAATAGGCAGCCGCCAGCTCCAAACGCACGCGGGCTCGGCGATCCAGGTCGGTCTCGTCCGAGGCGGTGCGCACATCCCTGCCGGTCGGGCCGGTGGAGCAGCCGCCCAGGCCCGCCCCGGCTACTGCCACCACCACCAGGGTCAGGCTCATCAATGCCTTGCTCCAGGCGGCATCCTGACGCCGCCAAGGCTGTCTCCGCGAGCCGGCTTGCGGCCCCACCACAAGCCACTGGCCATGTCGGCCCCGACCTTCAGACATCGTCGTCCCCCTGGATCACGTTGATCGGAATGGTGAATCGATGGGCCATTCTCTCGGCAGCTCGAGTGCGGTCCATGACCTCACCGGCCAGCTGGCCGCAGGCGGCATCGATGTCATCCCCCCGGGTACGGCGGACGGTGCAGACCAAGCCGGCGCCCTGCAGATGGCGGGCGAAGGCCTGAACCTGCTCAGGTGCAGAACGCTTGAGCCCCGAGGCCGGGAAGGGGTTGAACGGAATGAGGTTGATCTTGCAGGGAACGCCATGCGGGCCCTGCACCAGATCGAGAAGGGCTTGCGCATGCTGCAGGCTGTCGTTGACGCCATCCAGCATGCAATATTCGAACGTGATGAAGTCGCGCGGCGCGCGGCTCAGGTAGGCCCGGCAGGCCGCCATCAGCTCCTGCAGCGGGTACTTGCGATTGAGCGGAACCAGCCAGTCACGCAGGCCGTCCTGGGGCGCATGCAGCGACACCGCCAGCGCCACAGGACAATCTTCCTGCAGACGCTCCATCATGGGCACCACACCCGAGGTCGACACGGTCACCCGGCGCCGCGACAGGCCGTAGCCGTGGTCGTCCAGCATAACCCGCAGTGCCGGCACCAGCGCAGAGTAGTTCTGCAGGGGCTCGCCCATGCCCATCATGACCACATTGGTCACGGCACGATCCCCCGAGGACCGCACACCGCGGGCGGTCAACTCGCGCTCAGCGTGCCAGAGCTGGGCCAGGATCTCACCGGTGGAGAGGTTGCGGCTGAACCCCTGGTGACCGGTGGAACAGAAGCGGCATCCGACCGCACACCCGGCCTGCGAGGACACGCACAGCGTGCCACGGTCGGCTTCAGGGATGAACACCGCCTCCACAGCATTGCCCGCCCCAACGTCGAAAAGCCACTTCACGGTGCCATCGGCTGAGGTTTGCTCGGTGAGGACCGACAGCCCCCGGATTTCCGCCGTGGCCGCCAGCTTGGCCCTGAAGGGCTTGGCCAGGTCCGACATGGCGGAGAAATCGGCGCAGCCGCGCTGGTGGATCCAGCGGAACAGCTGCGTGGCACGGAATCGCTTCTCGCCAAGCGACTCGCACCAGGCCGTCATGCCCTCCAGATCCAGATCAAGCAGATTGGTCACGTGGCGGGCTCCGGACATGGGTGCGAGGGCGCTCAGGCTCGGTTCAGGCGGACAGGGGCAGACGTGCGATCAGCGCGAGCAGATCTGCATGCCGGGGAAGAAGAACGCCACTTCAACGGCGGCGGTCTCGGCGGCGTCAGAGCCGTGCACGGCGTTGGCGTCGATGCTGTCAGCGAAGTCGGCGCGGATGGTGCCCTTGTCGGCCTTCTTCGGGTCGGTGGCGCCCATCAGCTCACGGTTCTTGGCGATGGCGCCTTCGCCTTCCAGCACTTGAACCATGACCGGGCCGGAGATCATGAACTTGACCAGGTCACCGAAGAAGGGACGGGCCTTGTGGACGGCGTAGAAGGCTTCGGCTTCGGCTTGCGACAGCTGCATCATGCGGGCGGCGACCACCTTCAGGCCGGCGCCTTCGAAGCGGGCGTAGATCTGGCCGATCACGTTCTTGGCAACGGCGTCGGGCTTGATGATGGACAGGGTACGTTCGATGGCCATGGAGGGCTCCTGATGTGAACGGCGCAAAGGCCGATCGGTACTGGGAAATGAAGCCGGGACGGAAGTTCCGTCCCGGCTGGTGAATCGCGGATTCTAGCGGGCCGCCTGCCGGCGGCCCCGGCTCAACGACGGCCCTTGCGGCCGCCGCCACCACCACCACCGCCGCCGCCAGAGCGGCCTTGCAGCTTGCGCACGAAGGCATCAGCGCCGATGTAGCCCACAGAAGTCTGCATCGGATCGGGCTGGCGTTGGCTGTTGCCACCACGACCGCCCTTGCCCATCAGGCCAGAACCCCGCCCCCCCTGGACAAAGCGCTTGTCGTAGGTCTGCTCCAACGGGTTGGGAATGGGACCGTTCTCCAGGTCCTCGTCAGTGCGTCGGCTGCCGCGGGGTTTTTGCGCGGCGCGCCGGTCGAAGGTCTGCAGCAACGGGTTGGGGATGCGGGACGGATCACCCGGCTCGCGCTGCATACGGTCCTCGCGACGGTCATCACGGCGCTCCTCACGGGGCTTGCGCTCAGCACGGCCTTCCGGACGGCCCTCGACCCGCTCGCGCTTGCCCGCTCCAGCCCGGGACGACTCCTGCCGCGGACCACGTTCGGCACGCTCACCGCGCTCACCACGGTCGCCGCGCTCATTGCGCTTGCCACGGCCCTCTTCACCTGCCAGCGCCTCGCGCACCGGCTTGTCGGCGGCTTCGCCGCGGGCACGTTGCCCCCCGCGCCCGGGCTTGCCTGCCGGAGTGCCCTGTGGACGCTCGCCACCCGCGCCACGGCCTGCAGCGGCTTCCTGGGCCGCAGTCAGTTGCTTGAGCAGTCGCACTTCCTGATCGCCCAGGTCCACCCAGACACCCCGCTTGAGGCCCTTGGGCAGGACGATGTTGCCGTAGCGGATGCGGATCAAGCGGCTCACGGTGAGGCCCACAGCGTCGAAGAGCTTGCGCACCTCGCGGTTGCGGCCTTCGGTGATCACGACGCGGTACCAGCGATTCACGCCCTCGCCACCCCCATCCTGTACGGACTTGAAGGCCGCGGCCTGCCCTTCGATGTCCACGCCCTTGAGCAACTGCTCGCGCTGCATGTCCTCCAGGGTACCCAGCACACGTACCGCGTACTCACGCTCCACGCCAAACCGCGGGTGCATGAGCTTGTTGGCCAGGTCCCCGGACGTGGTGAAAAGCAGCAAGCCTTCGGTATTGAGGTCCAGACGCCCGACGGACTGCCACTTGCCGTGTGGCAAACGCGGCAGGTTGCGGAACACCGTCGGCCGTCCCTGCGGGTCATTGAAACTCACCACTTCGCCAGCAGGCTTGTGGTAAGCCAACACGCGGGTGGGCGGGGGCGCGATCCGGATGCGCACAGCCTTGCCATCCAGCGTCACCTTGTCGCCAAAGGAGACGCGCATACCCACATGGGCCGCCTCACCATTGACCGCCACACGGCCTTCCTGGATGGCGGCCTCCATGTCCCGACGCGAACCCACACCCGACTGGGCCAGCACCTTGTGCAGCTTGGGCGTGTCGCGGTCAGGCTGCAGCACGCGCTTGGTGGTCGAGGCCTCAGTAAGGGCCGAAGCCAGATCGGCTTCCGTGGCCTCTCCGAGCACGTCGTACTCACCTTCGAGCACGCTCAGGAACACCTCGCTGCTCACACCCGACACATCAGGCAATGCCACGTCGCCGACCTCGCCCACCTCCTCGGAAGGCGACTCCTCTTGCAGGGCGACCACGTCCTGCACGGCCGGAGCCGACACCACTGCCTGCACGTCGGCAGACTCGGCCACCGGCGTCGTCTGCTCAGCAGCGGCAGGCGCCGCCACAGCGTCGGCCGCCGCCTTGCTGACCCGGGGCTTGCGCTTGGCAGGGATCTTGGGCGCAGCAGCCGGCTCCACCGGCGTGGCCGCCATGGCCCCGACGTCTGCCTGGACCTCCAACTGGGGCGGCACCTCGACCACCGGCTCCGCCAAGGCCTGAGCCGCCGCAGCCGCCTCCTGTGCCAGCGACTGGCTGGCCACCGCCGGCTTGCGGGCCCGCGGAGCGCGCGGCTTGCGCGCTGGAGCCTCCACCTCGGCTGGGGCCACCGGGGCCTCGGCCTCAGCAGAAGCCACCGGGGCCTCGCCCACCTGCTCCGCCGCCTTGGTGCGCCGCACACGCGGCTTTTTGGCGGGCGCGGCAGGGGCACCCAGGTCGTCGGCGCCTTGGGGCGGCAGGGAGTCAGGAGTCTCGGTAGTCATGATGTGTGAGGCAACGGGGCCACCCTGTGGGGCGGCAGGAAAAATCAATGAGGAAGGTCGGGGGACGCGACGGCTTGCGACGTGGCTTCGACGAGGACCGGCAGAGGAGCAGTCTCCAGCGACAGTTCATCCTGCTCGGCCAGCAGCGGGAGCTGGGACACCGCCTCGACCAACTGCCCTTGGGCGTTGAGCACGGGCAAGCCATCCAGACTGGCCAAGCCCAAATCATCCAGAAACTGCCGGGTGGTCGCGTACAGCGCAGGACGGCCAGGGGCATCGCGATAGCCAATGGCCTCGATCCAGCTACGCTCTTCGAGCTGCTTCATGATCTGCGTGGAGACGGCCACACCGCGGATGTCTTCAATGTCCCCCCGCGTCACCGGCTGACGGTAAGCGATGATCGCCAGCGTCTCCAGCACGGCGCGGGAATACCGGGGCGGCTTCTCGGGGTGGAGGCGATCCAGGTAGGGCCGCAGTTCCGCCCGGCTCTGAAAACGCCAACCCGAAGCCACGGTGATCAGCTCCACCCCCCTGCCCTGCCAGTCCCGGGCCAATTCCTCCAACAGCCGCCGGATGGAATCGGCCCCTAGCTCATCCTCGAAGAGTTGGCGCAAGCTGCGCACGGACAAAGGCTCGCCGGCGCACAGCAGTGCTGCTTCCAGGATCTTCTTGGCCTCGCTGATGTCCATGCGATGGAATGTGGCGGATAGGGCGTGTGGCGCTGCGCGTTGCGCGAGCCTGGCGACTTGCTTGCGTCGCCGCGCGACGCTCAGGTCTGGGAAGGCCCGGCGCACGAGGCCGGCCACGGTTCTTTGGGTAAGGATCCAATCGGTCCGGTTCGCGGGTCTACGCCCCGAACTGCGGCGACAGCGGTACGTTTCGCTTGGACGGGCCGCCCGGGCGGCACTGAAGCCCCTAGGGTGCAACGTCTTCATGGGCCTGCTGTGCAGCCTGACGCGGCATCCGACGGTGCCGGCAGTCGTCGCATTCGCTGATCACTCAGACACCGCGACTTCCGCGATTGCCTCGCATTGTAGTATGAACCCATGGCGCCACTGACCTTCATGCGCGCAAAGACGGGACCTTTCACACGCCGGGACGGGGATGCTCAGGGCGGGGACAGGTTCGGGAGTTCACCTTGCCAGGGTTTCACGGCCAGCAGCGCCCAGGCCTGCGCCATGTCTGCCGGCAGGGGCGCCTCAAAGCTCAATGGCGCTCCCGTGGCGGGATGACAAAAGCCCAGACGACGCGCATGTAGGGCCTGGCGTCCCAGCCCCAAAGCCGGCCGGCCGCCGTAGACCGTGTCGGCCACCAAGGGATGTCCGGCCTGCGACAGGTGGACGCGAATCTGGTGGGTACGCCCGGAATGCAGCTTGCACACCCACGCGGCCATGCCCTGGCCGCCGCCCAGGCATAGGGCATCGGTCATGGCAGGCTTTCCAGCCGCCACCACCGCCATACGGATCCGGGAAGCAGGGTCCCGCCCGATGGGGCCATCAAATCGCCGCTGCTCGCCGGCCTGCGCAGCGCCCCAGGCCAAGGCCAGGTAATGCCGACTGACCTGGCGCGCCGCCAGATCACGCACCAGCGAAGTCACCGCGGCCAGCGTCTTGCCGACCACCATCAGCCCTGAGGTGTCCTTGTCCAGACGGTGCACGATGCCAGCGCGTGGAAGCTGGGCCGCTGACGCATGGTGCCCCAGCAGGCCGTTAAGCAAGGTCCCCTGCCAGTGTCCGGCCGCAGGATGCACCACCAAACCGGCAGGCTTGTTCACCACCAGCAGGTGTTCATCCTCGAACACAATGTCCAGCGGCAAATCTTCCGCCTGAAATGCGCGTTGGGCCTCTGGCGCCACCACCCGGGCCTGCAGTCGCTGCCCGGATTTCAGCTTGCGGGAGCTCTGCAGTACCGGAAGCCCGTCCAGCAGCACATGTCCAGCCTCTATCAATCCCTGGAGGTGGGACCGCGAGTAGCTGCTGATCTGGGCAGCAAGATAGCGGTCCAGGCGCTCGCCGTGATCTGCCGCCGGCACCCGGGCGTCAAACTCGAGCAACGCCTCTTCGCCCTCGCCTGCCTCTGCGGCCTCCGGCTCCTGGCCCCCGGAAAGGGGCCGACTACAATCGTCAGTCATTGGCTGCGGCGCCGGCAAGGCCTGCACGGCTGAAGTAACGGGCCCCTGCGGGCAGGATGATGAAAGTACAGACGCATTCGCACCCCCTCAAGCTGGCACTGGGCGCGCTGTCGCTGGCGGTGCTGAGCGCCTGCAGCACAGGCCCGAAGGACGAGGAGCTGCGTGGATCTGCGGAAAAATTGTACGCAGATGCCCGTGAACTCATGGACAACGGCAACTGGGGCAGCGCGATCAAGCCGCTGGAGCGTGTGGAAAGCCGCGCCGGGGGCAGCCTCCTGGCCCAGCAGGCGCAGCTCGATCTGGCTTATGCCTATTGGAAGACCCAGGAGAAGGCCCAGGCCCTGGCCACACTCGACCGGTTCATCCGCCTCAACCCTTCCAGCCCGGGGCTCGACTACGCGCTTTACCTTCGGGGGCTGATCAACTTCCAGGCGGAGACAGGATTTTTGAGCACGCTGGGTGGGCAGAACATGGCCGAACGCGACCAGCAGGCCACGCGCGACGCCCATCAGTCCTTCAAGCAGCTCGTCGAGCAGTTCCCGGATTCGCGCTACGCCGCCGACGCCCGCCTGCGCCTGGACCACATCGTGAACGTGCTGGCCGAGTACGAGGTGCATGTGGCCCGCCACTACCTGCGTAAGGGAGCTTACCTGGCCTCGGTCAACCGGGCCCAGCTGGCGTTGACGACCTACCCGCAGACGCCGGCGGCCGAAGATGCGTTATTCGTGATGATGCAGGCCTACGACCGGCTTGGGCAGGCCATGCTCAGGGATGACGCGCGTCGTGTGCTGGAGCGCAATTTCCCGCAGAGCGAACTGGTGCGCAACGGTTTCCGCGCCGCCGAGAAGCCTTGGTGGCAGCTCTGGTAAGACGCGGGCCCGAGGGCCCGGGTGCCTCACCCTGACGCAGTCAGGAGCCTTCCGCGTCTGACGCTTTCAGCATGCGACCCTGATCGAGGGTGCGCAACCAAGACAGCGCGTCCTCTCCGCTCTCCAGCGCGGTCATGGGCGGCAGGCATTCCAGCAGGCGGCGCCCATAGCGCGCACTGAGCAGACGGGTGTCACACAGCACCAGCAAGCCTTGGTCCTGCACCGTGCGGATCAGACGCCCCGCCCCCTGCTTCAGGGCCACCGCCGCCTCGGGAACGAAGTAGCTCATGAATGGGTCACGCCCCTGCTCGCGCAGGTGCCTGACCCGCGCCTCCACCAGCGGATCCTTGGGCGAAGGAAAGGGCAGCTTGTCTATGAACACGCACTGCAGCTTGTCACCCGGGACGTCCACCCCTTCCCAGAAGCTGTGGGACCCCACCAGCACGGCGCGGCCGGCGAGGAACCTGTCCAGCAGGGTCCGCTTGCTCGCACTGCCCTGCACCAAGATCTCCAGATCCGCGCCGAGCTTGACCAGTTCGTCACGCATGGCCTCGGCCACAGGCTGCAAGACCCGCAACGACGTCGTCAAGACAAAGCAACGCCCCGACAGGGCCTTCGCGCAATGGGCCGCCGCCCGGCCGACCATGCGCGGATGGGCTGCCTCATGCGGCAGGGGAAAGCGGGCCGGCACATAGACTCGGGCATTGCGGGCATAGTCAAACGGGCTTCCAAGACGAAGCCGCCGCGCATGGCCCAAGCCCGCGGACTCACAGAACCAGCTCAAGGCCTCGTCGTCACCCAGCGTTGCCGAGGTGAACACCCAGGCCTTGCCGCCTATTGCCTGCTGTTCCGCCATCAAGGCGCGTAT
The DNA here is from genome assembly GCF_010499455.1 of Ideonella livida. GTDB lineage: Bacteria > Pseudomonadota > Gammaproteobacteria > Burkholderiales > Burkholderiaceae_C > Ideonella > Ideonella livida. Next base: position 51,949 of record NZ_JAAGOH010000005.1, read on the forward strand.
ATCCAAAGGCGAATCTACAGCCCGCACGTGCTGGGCCCCCACATCCAGCCACCGCACACGGCTTGGTGCCACCGCCGTCTCCAGCATCGCGGCGCGCTGGCGCAGCTCCACGCAGCGCTCGGCCAGCCGTTTGAGGTCAGCTGACTGCTCCTCATGCTGCTGCAGCGCGCCGCCTACCGCGTCCAGGGCCTGCTGAAGGGCGGCGGTAGCGGCCGACCAGTCCGGCAAGGATTGGACCTCCTCCCAGGGTAGGCGTCCAACTGCCGCCGCGTCGGCACGCGCGGGTTGACCCGCCAGCCGCCAGCGCTTGACCGCCAACTCCAGCCCTGCACACAACTCCTGCCACGGCGCCAGGCCGCGGGCCTGACCCAGGCCGGCAGCCAGCACGTCCTGCCCCAGATCGAGCACTTGGGAGGAGCTGAGCTGCACGCCCAGGAACTGCACCCCCGTCTCCACCATCTGGTGCGCCTCATCGAAGACGGCCACGTCCACGCTGGGCAGCAGTTCGGCCGCACCGGTCTCCTTGAGTGCCACATCGGCAAAGAAAAGGTGATGGTTGACCACCACCACATCGGCCGCCATCGCCTCTCGCCGGGCGGCTAGCACATGGCATTGGGTATAGGACGGACACTCGGAGCCGAGACAGTTGTCACGGTTGGAGGTGACCAGGCCGGCTACATCCGGACGCTGCTCCAGCCCATCGATGTCGCTCATGTCCCCGTCGCGGGTCTGCTGGGCCCAGCCGATGATGCGGGTGAGCATCTGCTGGCCGCGGCGGTCCAGCAGCACGGCCGTCTCATGGGCCTGCTGTAGACGGTGCCGGCACAGGTAGCTGCCCCGCCCCTTGAGCAAGGCACAGCTGACCGGTCGCCCCAGCCGCTCACGCAGGCGCGGCAGGTCCCGCAGAAACAACTGGTCCTGCAGGTTCTTGGTGGCGGTGCTCACCAACGCACGTCGGCCGGAGAGCAGCACCGGCACCAGATAGGCGAAGGTCTTGCCCACACCGGTCCCCGCCTCCGCCACCAGCGTCTCCTGCCGGTCGATGGCCTGGGCAATGGCCTGCGCCAGGTCCACCTGCTCCTGGCGCGGCTCATACGCGGGGTCGCTGCGCGCCAGCGCCCCATGCGGGCCGAAGGCCAGCTCCACCTCGGCGGACAAGGCCCCCGGTAGGCGGGATGGGGTGGGTGGCCGTGCTTCGTCGGACCGGGCCGCGGAGACTGGCGCCGCCGGCGCTCTTGCAGCATCGGTCATGACAGTGTCGGTCGGAGCGGTGTGGGCGGAAGGGGCGCCCTCGGCGGGCCATGGCGCCGCCGGCGCCGGAGAGGACAGGGTCAAGTCCGGATCCAGTGAGATGTGCGCAGGCACAGGCTTGGGGGAGTCACGGGCAGTTTATATTGGACGTCATGAATGCCCCCTCCCCCGTACCCTACCGCCTGCTGGCCTCCACCGGACTGCACAAGGGTGACCGCGCCTATCAACAAGATCAGGTCACCATCCTGACCCACCCGCGCGCCCCGGGGTGCGCCTTGGGGCTGGTGGCCGACGGCATGGGGGGCAAGAGCGGTGGACGCACTGCCTCGGATCAGGTCATGCTCACCGCCAAACAAATCTTCGAGCGCTACAGCCCGGCGCACGATGAAGCGGAAGACATGCTGCGGCAATTGGTGGTTGAGTCCCACCTGATGATCAAGCTGACCGCCATCTCGGCGGAGGAAGAGCCGCACAGCACACTGGCGGCCTTCCTGCTGCTGCCAGACCGGCGCGCCTTCACCGTCCATGCAGGCGATTCACGGGTCTACCACTTCCGCGGACCGGACCTGGTGAGCCGCACACTGGACCACTCCTACGTGCAGCGCCTGGTGTCGGAGGGTCGACTCACCGAGCAGCAGGCCAACGACCACCCGCAGAGCAACCTGCTGACCGGCTGCCTGGGCACCCAGGCCGACCCGCCCATCGCGATCCAACGCATCGAGCGCGTGGAGGTGGGCGATGCGCTGATGAGCTGCTCCGACGGGCTGTGGCACTACCTCAGCGCCAAGGAGCTCGGGGCCATCATCAACGCCCTGTCCCCCCGGGAAGCCAGCGAGATGCTGATCAACAAGGCTCGCCAGCGGGCACGGGGTGGCGGGGACAACCTGTCCCTGGCACTCGTGCGCGTGGACCCCTTCAAGGGTTGAAGCGGGCAGAACCGCGCGCTCCCTCTGGGGAGCGGCACACCGGTTCAAGCCGCAACCCGGCAAGGGCCGCCATTGCACCTCAGGTCAGCGAGGTATCGACCTTGCGGTGCTCCAGGTCCAGGAACTCCTGCGACTGCATCTCATTGAGGCGTGAGACGGTGCGCGGAAACTCATGGGCCATCGGCCCTTCGGTGTAGAGCTGTTCGGGCGGCACGGCCGCCGAGACGATGAACTTGCAACGCCGGTCGTACAGCACATCCACCAACCAGGTGAAGCGCCGCGCCTCGGAGGCCAGGCGCACCGGCATCTCGGGCACGTTGGAGAGCATCACCGTATGGAACCGTGAGGCGATTTCCAGGTAGTCGTTCTGTGAACGGGGCCCGCCGCACAAGGTCTGAAAATCGAACCACACCACACCGCCAGCGCGACGCAAGGCGCGGATCTCGCGGTGTTCGATGTGCAGCAGGGGCGCCTCGTCGCGGCTCTCCGCGATCTCCTCGAAAGCTGCCTTCATGGCACGGTCAGCCACCTCGCCCAAGGGGGTGTGGTAGAGCTGCACATGCATGAGGGTGCGACGCCGGTAGTCGTTGCCGGCATCAACGTTGAGCACCTGCATCTTGTCCTTGAGCAGCTCGATTGCGGGCAAGATGCGGTCGCGGTGCAGCCCGTTGGGGTACAGGCCGTCGGGATGGAAGTTGGAGGTGGTGACGATGGACACCCGGTTCGCGAACAGCGAATCCAGCAGGCGGTGCAGGATCATCGCGTCGGTGACGTCGGCCACATGGAACTCGTCGAAGCAGATCAGGCGGTAGCGGCGGGCGATGCGCCGCCCCAGTTCGTCCAGCGGGTCGCGCACACCCTTGAGCTCCTGCAGCTCGCGGTGCACCTCGCGCATGAATTCATGGAAGTGCAGGCGCGTCTTGCGCTTGAGCGGCACGGACTGGAAGAAGCAGTCCATCAGGAAGCTCTTGCCGCGCCCCACGCCACCGTACATGTAGACGCCGCGCGGGATCGGCGGCTTGACCAGCATCTTGGTCAGGGCATTGGAGCGGCGCGCCAGATAGGCGGTCCATTCGTTCTCGCAGCGCTCCAGCGCGTCGATGGCGCGCAGCTGCGCCTCGTCGGCCTTGTAGCCGCGCTCCTGCAGGGTGGCTTCGTAGAGCTGGCGGACGGTCATGGTGGAAACCGGGTGAGGGATCGGAAAACAGAACAGCCCGCCGCTTCTGCACGACAGGGCACAGAAACGCGCGGGCTGGGCCAACGGACACGGACAGGCGCAGCCCACGCAGGGCCGCACCCGGCGCCGCTCATCAGAAGTTGAGCGTGCGCTTGTCCACCGCCAAGGCGGCTTCCTTGGTGGCTTCAGACAACGACGGGTGCGCGTGGCACACGCGGGCGATGTCTTCGGCCGAGGCCTTGAACTCCATGGCCAGCACGGCTTCGGCGATCAGCTCCGAAGCGAACGGGCCGACGATGTGCACGCCCAAGATTTCGTCGGTCTTGGCGTCAGCCAGGAACTTGACGAAGCCGGTGGTGTCACCCAGTGCGCGCGCACGGCCGTTGGCCATGAACGGGAACTGGCCAGCCTTGTAAGCCACGCCATCCGCCTTGAGCTGCTGCTCGGTGCGACCCACCCAGGCGATTTCCGGCGAGGTGTAGATCACCCAGGGGATGGTGGCGAAGTTGACGTGGCCATGCTGGCCGGCGATGCGCTCGGCCACCGCCACGCCTTCTTCTTCCGCCTTGTGCGCCAGCATCGGGCCGCGCACGACGTCACCCACGGCCCAGACGCCCGGCAAGTTGGTCTTGCACTCGTCGTCCACCACGATGGCACCGCGCTCGTCCAGCTTCAGGCCGACAGCCTCCGGGTTCAGGCCGATGGTGTTGGCGGTGCGGCCGATCGAGACGATCAGCTTGTCGACCGCCAGCGTCACCTCTTCGCCCTTGGCATTGGTGTAGGCAACGGCCACGCCCTCGCCCGAGGCGTCGACCTTGGAGATCTTGGCACCGAACTCGAACTTCAGACCCTGCTTGGTGAAGGCCTTCAGCGCTTCCTTGGCCACGCCCTCATCGGCGGCGGCCAGGAAAGTGGGCATGGCTTCGAGGATGGTGACCTCGGCACCCAGGCGACGCCACACCGAACCCATTTCCAGACCGATCACGCCCGAGCCGATCACGCCGAGCTTGGCGGGCACAGCGCCGATGCGCAGGGCGCCATCGTTCGAGAGGATCTTCTCTTCGTCAAACGGCGCGCCTGGCAGCGCGCGGGCGTTGGAGCCGGTGGCAAGGATCACCTGCTTGGCCACCAGGGTCTCAGCAGCCGCGCCGGCGACATTGATCTCGTAGCCGCCTTCCACCGCCTTGGCGAAGCTGCCACGGCCATGGAAGAAGCTGACCTTGTTCTTCTTGAACAGGTAGAGGATGCCGTCGTTGTTCTGCTTCACGACGGTGTTCTTGCGGCCCACCATCTTGGCCACATCGATTTGCAGGTTGTCGAGGCTGATGCCGTGCTCACCGAAGTGGTGGGCGGCCTGCTCGAAGTGCTCGGAGGACTGCAGCAGCGCCTTGGACGGGATGCAGCCGACGTTGGTGCAGGTGCCGCCAGGTGCGGGACCGCCCTTGTCGTTCTTCCACTCGTCGATACACGCGACGTTGAACCCCAGCTGGGCCGCGCGGATGGCGGCGATGTAGCCACCGGGGCCGCCGCCGATGACGACCACGTCAAATTGTTTGGACATCTTTGAAATCCTGAAAATCTTGGCAAAACGCCCCCGAAGGGGCGTCTTTCTCAGCACATGTCAGCGATCGCTGGCAAGGCCTCAGATGTTGAACAGCAGGCGGGACGGATCTTCCAGCGCATCCTTCATGGCCACCAGGCCCAGCACGGCCTCGCGACCGTCGATGATCCGGTGGTCGTAAGACATGGCCAGGTAGTTGATCGGGCGAACGACCACTTGGCCGTTCTCGACCACGGCGCGGTCCTTGGTGGCGTGCACGCCCAGGATGGCCGATTGCGGCGGGTTGATGATCGGAGTCGAGAGCATCGAGCCGAAGGTGCCGCCGTTGGAAATGGAGAAGGTGCCGCCGGTCATCTCTTCAATGCCCAGCTTGCCGTCACGGGCCTTAGCACCGAATTCGGCAATCTTTTTCTCGATGTCGGCGAAGCTCATCTGGTCGGCATTGCGCAGGATGGGCACCACCAGGCCGCGCGGAGAGCCGACAGCGATGCCGATGTCGAAGTAGCCGTGGTAGACGATATCGTTGCCATCGACCGAAGCGTTCAGGATCGGGAACTTCTTCAGGGCGTGCACAGCAGCCTTGACGAAGAAGCTCATGAAGCCCAGCTTGCAGCCGTGTTCCTTCTCGAAGGACTCCTGGAACTTCTTGCGCATGGCCATCACCGGCGCCATGTTCACTTCGTTGAACGTGGTCAGGATGGCGTTTTGGGCCTGGGACTGCAGCAGACGCTCGGCGATGCGGGCGCGCAGGCGGCTCATCGGCACGCGCTGTTCGGTACGGTCGCCCAGGGCCACGGGCGCGGCCGGCGCGGCCACGGCGGGCAGCGGCTTGGCCGCCGGGGCCGGGGCAGCCACCGGAGCGGCTGCCGGCTTGGCGCCGGCAGCCACAGCGGCCAGCACGTCACCCTTGGTGACGCGGCCGTCCTTGCCGGAACCGGCCACATCCGCGGTGGCCAGGCCGTTGTCGGCCAGCAGCTTGGCGGCGGCGGGCATGGCCACATCCGCCTTGGAGGCCACGGCCGACGCAGCGGCCGGAGCAGCCACAGGGGCCGCCGCTGCAGCCATCGGCGCAGCGGCGCCAGCCTTGCCCTCAGTGTCCAGCTTGGCAATCAGTTGGTCGCTGACCACGGTGCCGCCGTCACCAACGACGAGCTCGGCAAGGACGCCGGCGGCAGGAGCCGGCACTTCGAGCACCACCTTGTCGGTCTCGATCTCGATCAGGATTTCATCGGCAGCGACGGCCTCGCCGGGCTTCTTCTTCCATTGCAGCAGGGTGGCTTCGGCCACGGATTCGGAAAGCTGCGGAACCTTGACTTCTACGATTGCCATGATGTGCTTGTACGAGTAGTGGGGGTTGGAGGAGCCAGGCACTGTCGGCGTTCAAGCCCGCGCCGGCCCACGGCCGGAGCGGGAATGTCGCGTCAAAGCGGTGCCCATGGACATCCGCTTTGACGGTTACTTGGTCAGGGTGAAGCCCTTGAGCTTGGCGAAGGCCTGCTCCAGCAGCGACTTCTGCTGCTCCTGGTGCAGGTGGGCGTAGCCCACGGCCGGCGATGCGGAGGCCGGACGGCCGGCATAGCCCAGACGCTGGCCGTCGAGCATGTTCTCGTGGATCTGGTGCTGAATGAAGAACCAGGTCCCCTGATTCTGCGGCTCGTCCTGGCACCACACGATGTCGGTCGCGTTGGGGTACTTCTTGACCTCGGCGGCAAACGCCTTGTGCGGGAAGGGATACAGCTGCTCGACACGGACGATCGCCACGTCGTTGGCCTTCTTCTCCTCGCGCTTCTTGACCAGGTCGAAATACACCTTGCCCGAGCAGGCGATGACACGCTTGACCTTGGCCGCGTCGATGTCGGCCTTCTGCTCACCGATGACGGTGCGGAATTCACCCTTGGTGAACTCGGTCAGCGGCGAGGTGGCGTCCTTGTTGCGCAGCAGGGACTTGGGCGTGAAGATGACCAGCGGCTTGCGGAACTGGCGCACCATCTGACGACGCAGCACATGGAAGATCTGGCTGGCCGTGGTCGGCTGCACGATCTGCATGTTGGTGTCGGCGGCGAGCTGCATGAAGCGCTCGACACGGGCCGATGAGTGCTCCGGGCCCTGACCCTCGTAGCCGTGCGGCAGCATCAGGGTCAGACCATTGGCGCGGCCCCACTTCACCTCGCCCGAGGCGATGAACTGGTCGATCACCACCTGGGCGCCGTTGGCGAAGTCACCGAACTGCGCTTCCCAGATGGTCAGCGTGTTGGGTTCAGCGCTGGCATAGCCGTACTCGAAGCCCAGCACCGCCTCCTCGGAAAGGATGGAGTCGATGACCGTGAAATCAGCCTGGTTCTCCGCCACGTGCTGCAGCGGGATGTAGGTGCCTTCATCCCACTTTTCGCGCTTCTGGTCATGGATGACCGCGTGGCGGTGGGTGAAGGTGCCACGACCGCAGTCTTCACCCGACAGACGCACGGCATAGCCGGCGGCCACCAGGGAGGCGAAGGCCATGTGCTCACCCATGCCCCAATCCACGTTCACGTCGCCGCGGCCCATGGCTGCGCGATCTTCGTAGACCTTCTTGACCAGCTGGTGCGGGCTGACGCTGGCCGGCAGGGTGGTGATGCGCTCCGCGATACGCTTCCACTCGGTCAGGGGAATGGCGGTATCGGCCGCGTCGGTCCACTTTTTGCCCAGGAAGGGCGTCCAGTCCACCGCGTACTTGCTCTTGAAGTTGGTCAGCACCGGATCGACCGTGTGGCGACCCTGGTCCATGGCGGCACGGTACGCCTTGACCATGTCATCACCCAGGGTGGCGCCCAAGCCCTGTGCCGCCAGCTTGTCGGCGTACAGGCGGCGGGTGCCCGGGTGCTGGCTGATCTTCTTGTACATCAGCGGTTGGGTCAGGGCCGGCGTGTCCTGTTCGTTGTGGCCCAACTTGCGGAAGCAGATGATGTCCACCACGACGTCGCGGCGGAAGGTCATGCGGAACTCAAGCGCCAACTGGGTGGCCAGCACCACAGCTTCCGGATCGTCGCCGTTCACATGCAGCACCGGCGAATCGATCATCTTGACGATGTCGGTGCAGTACAGCGTGGAGCGCAAGTCGCGAGGATCGCTGGTGGTGAAGCCGATCTGGTTGTTGATGATCAGGTGGACGGTACCGCCCGTGGAGTAGCCACGGGTTTCCGACAGGGCCAAGGTTTCCTGGTTGACGCCCTGACCGCCGAAGGCGGAGTCACCGTGCACCAGCACCGGCAGCACCTGCGCGCCGATCTTGTCGCCACGTCGGTCCTGACGGGCTCGCACCGAGCCCTCCACCACCGGGTTGACGATTTCCAGGTGGGACGGGTTGAAGGCCAGGCTCAGGTGGACGGGGCCGCCCGGAGTCGTGATGTCGGAGCTGAAGCCCTGGTGGTACTTCACGTCACCCGCCGGCAGATCCTCGGGCGCGGTGTGGTCAAACTCGGCGAACAGGTCCTTGGGCATCTTGCCAAGGGTGTTGACCAACACGTTCAGGCGGCCACGGTGAGCCATGCCGATCACGATTTCCTGCACGCCCTTCTCGCCGGCGCGCTGGATCAATTCGTCCATGGCCGCGATGAAGCTTTCACCCCCTTCGAGCGAGAAACGCTTCTGGCCGACGTACTTGGTGTGCAGGAAGCGCTCGAGGCCTTCAGCCGCGGTCAGGCGATCCAGGAGGTGCTTCTTCTGCTCGGCGTTCAGACTCGGCTTAGAACGGATGGTCTCCAGCTTCTGCTGCCACCAGCGGCGCTGCGCCTGGTCGGTGGAGTGCATGAACTCCACACCCAAGGTGCCGCAATAGGTCTCGCGCAGCGCCTGAAGGAGCTGGCGCAGCGTCATGTTCTCGGCTTTGCCGAAATAGGTGTTGGCGGCGCTGAAGGAGATGTCCAGATCGGCTTCGCTCAGGCCGTAGAAGCTGGGCTCGAGCTCGGGGATCTTGGGGCGCTCCTGGCGCTTGAGCGGATCCAGATCGGCCCAGCGAGCGCCGACGTTGCGGTACGCAGCCACCAGAGACTGCACGTGCACCTGCTTGCGGGCAACTTCCAGGTCGGCGGAGCTGGCGCGGGATGCCAGCACGTTGGACTTGGCGCGCTGGGCGAAGGACTCAACCACCGGCGCATGGGCGACGTCTCGGCTGTCCGTGCCATCGGCGGCCGGCACGTTCTGCAAGGCGTCGAAGTAGGCTCGCCAGTTGTCAGGCACCGAGCCCGGATTGTCGAGGTAGGCCTCGTACATTTCTTCCACGTACGGGGCATTTCCGCCGAACAGATAGGAGTTCGACGCGGACTGCTGCATCATCTTTCGCTCACCTTTCGCCCTGGTTTCCAGAGCTCCGATGGGTTGAATAACCTTCCGCGGCCCGGCTCGACCGGTTGGCGGATTGCGACCCGCCTTGCTGAGTTTGTCTCTTAACCAGCAAGGGGACACAGAAGGGACTAATTGGCCACGGCCGGCACTGTAACACCGTTGCAGCTCCTGCTTGTACGCAGTATTACGCCTGTCCGCCCCTTCAACAGGCTGACAGGACGACCGTGGGCCGCTCAGAATCGACCCGGATTGACAGTCACTTAAGTGCCGAAATCACGACCACCCCCATCTGCCCGCAGCGACCACAGCCTGGCCAATGACGCGTCCGGAGACGCAGCAGGCGGCACCCCAGCGCGTGTCCTGTGGTTGCACCCTGAAGCGCCTGCCAAGCCGCCTGCCGGCGGCACTTGCAACGGCTGCGGCGTCTGCTGCCAGTGGGAGCGCTGCCCGCTGGGCCACCTGCTGCGGCCGCCCAAAGACGGCCGCACCTGTGCTGCCCTGGTCTGGAGTGCCGAGTCGGGCCGTTACCTGTGTCAATGGGTGAGTGCACCGCAGCAGTTGCTGCCGCACTGGCCCCGCTGGTGGCACAAGGTGGCGGGGCGCCTGGCCCGTCGATGGATCGCAGCGGGCCAGGGCTGTGATGCCCATCTAGAGGTCAACCCAAAGCCGGATGGTCCGGACTGAACCTTGTGCGTCATGCCAGGGCCAGCCGCTGGCGTGCCTGCGCGTATTCACGCCGCAGGCGCTCCACCAGGGCCTGCGCCGGCACCACCGCCTGCACCGCGCCAATGCCCTGACCGCAACCCCAGATGTCCTTCCACGCCTTCTTGGCATCGCCGCCGAAATTCATGCGGGAAGGATCGCTTTGCGGCAGTTGCTCCGGATCCAGGCCGGCGGCCACGATGGACGGCTTCAGGTAGTTGCCATGCACCCCGGTAAACAGGTTGCTGTAGACGATGTCGTCACTGTTGCAGTCCACCACGCATTGCTTGTAGGCCTCGGCCGCACGCGCCTCCTCGGTGGCAATGAATGCCGAGCCGATGTAGGCGAAGTCCGCCCCCATGGCCTGGGCCGCCAAGATCGCATCACCCGTGGCGATGGCCCCAGAAAGCGCCAGGGGACCCTTGAACCAGGCTCGAATCTCCTGGATCAGCGCAAAGGGACTCTTGGTGCCCGCATGGCCGCCCGCACCCGCGGCCACCGCAATCAGTCCGTCTGCCCCCTTCTCGATGGCCTTGCGTGCAAAGGCATTGTTGATGACGTCATGCATCACCACCCCACCCCAGGCATGCACGGCTTGATTCACATCCTCGCGGGCGCCCAGCGAGGTGATGACGATAGGCACCTTGTAGCGGGCACACACGGCAAGATCTTGCTCCAGCCGGTCATTGCTGCGGTGCACGATCTGATTGATGGCGAAGGGTGCCGCGGGCCGATCAGGGTGTTGGCGATCATGCGCAGCCAGCGCCTCGGTGATCTCGGCCAGCCAGTCCTCCAGCTGGGCCGCGGGCCGTGCGTTGAGAGCTGGCATCGAACCCACCACTCCCGCCTTGCACTGGGCAATGACCAGCTTGGGGTTGGAAATGATGAACAGCGGGGAACCGATGACCGGGAACGGCAGACGGTTCAGTGGAGCAGGCAGGATAGAGTCAGACATCAGAAAGCCTCCAAAGGCATGGCCAGCAGCGCCTCAGCGCCGCCCACGATGGCCTCACGCCATCCGCGGGTGCGCGGCAGCACGTGATCGGCATAGAAGCACGCGGTCAGCACCTTGGCCGTCAGGAAATTGGTTCCCTCACCTCGTGAGGCCGCAGCCTGCGCCGCCAACAGGGCTCTGGCCATCTGCCAACCGGCCACCAGATTGCCTGCCAACATCAGGTACGGCACGCTGCCGGCATACACGGCGTTGGGCTGGCTGCGGCTCTGCGCGACCATGAAGTCCACCACGGCCAGAAAGTCCTCACGGGCCGCCGCGAGCCGATGCGCCACCGCGCGGGCCTGCGCATCCTCTCGTGCGAGGAGCTCCGCCTCGGTGGCTGCCACCTGCGCAGCCAATGCCTTGGCCTGCGCACCACCGTCGCGGACCGTCTTGCGCCCGACAAGGTCGTTGGCCTGGATGGCCGTCGTGCCCTCGTAGATGGTCAAGATCTTGGCATCTCGGTAGTGCTGGGCGGCACCGGTCTCTTCAATGAAGCCCATGCCGCCATGCACCTGGACCCCCAACGAAGTCACCTCCAGGCTCATTTCGGTGGAGTACCCCTTAATCAGGGGCACCATGAATTCGTAGAAGGCCTGACTGTCGCGTCGGACCTCGGCATCCGGGTGGGCATGCGCCGCGTCGTGGGCGCCAGCAGCCACCAGCGCCATGGCGCGACATCCCTCCGACAGTGCGCGCATCGTCATCAGCATGCGTCGCACATCCGGGTGGTGGATGATGGGGGCAGCCTTGGACATCGAACCATCCACCGGACGCGATTGCACGCGGTCATGCGCATATCGAACCGCACGCTGGTAGGCCCGGTCGGCCACGGCAATGCCCTGGACACCCACGCCGAAGCGGGCCGCGTTCATCATCACGAACATGTACTCAAGGCCACGGTTTTCCTCACCCACCAGGTACCCCACCGCCCCGCCACCATCGCCAAACTGCAGCACCGCCGTCGGGCTGGCCTTGATGCCCATCTTGTGCTCGATGCTCACGCACTGCACATCGTTGCGGGCTCCCAGACTGCCGTCAGCCTGCACCAGAAACTTGGGGCAGATGAATAAGGAGATGCCCTTGACCCCTTCCGGCGCCCCAGCCACCCGCGCCAGCACCAGATGGACGATGTTCTCGGCCATGTCGTGCTCGCCCCAGGTGATGAAGATCTTGGTGCCGAACAGCTTATAACTGCCATCGGGCTGTGGCTCCGCGCGGGTGCGCACCAAGGACAGGTCGGAACCGGCCTGGGGCTCGGTCAGGTTCATGGTTCCCGTCCAACGCCCTTCGATCATCGGCGGGATGTAGCAGGCTTTCTGCGCTTCGGAGCCTGCAGTCAGCAGCGCCTCGATGGCCCCGTCGGTCAGCAGCGGACACAGGGCGAAACTGGTGTTGGCGGCGTTGACGAACTCCGTGCAAGCCGCATGGATCAGCTTGGGCAGCCCCTGCCCGCCATAAGCGGACGGGTGATGCAAACCTTGCCAGCCGCCAGCCGTGTACTGCCGAAAGGCATCCTGAAAGCCGGGGGTGGCGCGCACCTGCCCCGCTTCGAATGAAGACGGCTGGACATCCCCGGTCCAATTCAATGGCGCGATGACTTCCTCGTTCAGGCGCGCACACTCCTCCAACACCGCCTGAGCGGTCTCCGGAGTGGCATCCTCGCAGCCCTCCCACTGGTACATCTGGCCCAATCCGGCCAGTTCCTGCATCACAAACAGGGCATCTTGCACAGGCGCGCGGTAGGTCATAGGGTTCTCCTTGGGATCTGGAAATAGGAGCGTTGAAGAATTTTTGGGCGAAAAAAAAGCGCCCCCCAGGCCCAAGGCCCAGGTGACGCCTTTTTCAAGGCTGTCAACGGTCAGGCGCGCTGCACCTGACGCGGACGTTCAGAGTTTGCCGACGAGCTCAGGCACAGCGGCAAAGAGGTCCGCCTCCAAACCATAGTCGGCAACACTGAAAATCGGCGCTTCCGGATCCTTGTTGATAGCGACGATGACCTTGGAATCTTTCATCCCGGCCAAGTGCTGAATGGCACCGCTGATGCCGCAGGCCACATACAGCTGCGGCGCGACGATCTTGCCGGTCTGCCCGACCTGCAGGTCGTTGGGCGCATACCCTGCATCCACGGCCGCACGACTGGCGCCGATGGCCGCCCCCAGCTTGTCGGCCAGCGGCGTCAGCACCTCGGAGAAACGCTCGCTGCTACCCATGGCACGACCACCCGACACAATGATCTTGGCAGCGGTCAGTTCAGGACGATCGCTCTTGCTGAGCTCGCGGCCCACGAAGCTGGACTTGGCGCTGGCCGCGACCACCCCAACAGACTCCACCACCGCGGAACCGCCAGAGACCGCAGCGGCATCAAAGCCTGTGCCTCGCACGGTGATGACCTTGACGGCATCCGCGCTTTGCACGGTCGCCACGGCATTGCCCGCATAAATCGGACGCTCAAAGGTGTCGGCCGACACCACCTTGGTGATGTCGCTGATCTGCGCCACGTCCAGTTTGGCCGCCACGCGCGGTGCGACGTTCTTGCCGCTGGCGGTCGCAGGAAACAGGATATGGCTGTAGCCGGCGGCCAAGGACAGCACTTGGGCGGCCAGGCTCTCGGCGAGCTGGTCGGAAAGCGCCGGCCCATCGGCCAACAGCACTTTGGCCACACCCGCCACCCGTGCAGCAGCCTGTGCAGCGCCTTGGGCACCCGCACCTGCCACGAGCACGTGGACGTCCCCACCGCAGGCCAGGCCTGCGGTCACAGTGTTCAACGTCGCGCCCTTGAGCGAGACATGGTCATGTTCGGCAATGACGAGGATGGCCATCTCAGATCACCTTGGCTTCGTTCTTGAGCTTCTCAACCAGGGCGGCCACATCCGCCACCTTGACGCCAGCGCCACGCTTGGGCGGCTCAGACACCTTCAGCGTTTTGATGCGCGGCGCCACATCCACACCCAGATCAGCCGGCTTGACCGTGGTCAGCGGCTTTTTCTTGGCCTTCATGATGTTGGGCAGCGTGACGTAGCGCGGCTCATTCAGACGAAGGTCTGTGGTCACCACCGCTGGCAGGGAGACACGCACCGTCTCCAGACCCCCGTCCACTTCTCGAGTGACGACGGCAGCATCTGCAGAGACCTCTACCTTCGAAGCGAAAGTGGCCTGCGGGAGATCCGCCAGGGCAGCCAGCATCTGGCCGGTCTGATTGCAGTCGTCATCAATGGCCTGCTTGCCAAGGATGACCAGCCCAGGCTGCTCCTGATCGACCAACGCCTTCAGCAGCTTGGCCACGGCCAAGGGCTGCAGCTCGTCGGCACACTCCACCAAGATGCCCCGATCCGCACCGATGGCCATGGCCGTGCGCAGGGTCTCCTGGCACTGGGCCACACCACAGGAAACGGCCACCACCTCGGTGACAACACCCTTTTCCTTGAGACGCACAGCCTCTTCGACGGCGATCTCGTCAAAGGGGTTCATGCTCATCTTGACGTTGGCGATGTCCACCCCCGTGCCATCAGACTTCACGCGAACCTTCACGTTGTAGTCGACGACACGCTTGACGGGTACCAGTACCTTCATGACGTGTTGCTCCGTGGGAAGCCGGCGAGCGAGAGGCGCCGGCAGGTCTAACATTCTTGGCCGATTGTAGGCAGGCCAAACGATGACCGCCTGTCGCCAACATCACAGCCGCACTGGAGCAGCGCGTGCGCTCGGGCAGCGCACCCACAGCGCCCGGCCGCAGCCTTCGCCCGATAGACTGCGCGCCGCATGTCCGATTCTTTGTCTCCCCAGCCCGACACGCCGCTGCATGTCGGCATGTTCGACTCCGGCCTCGGTGGCCTTTCCGTGCTCAAGGCTGCGCTGCGAGATATGCCCGGAGCCAGTTTCACCTACCTGGCCGACAGCGGATTTGCCCCCTACGGCCATCGACCAGCTGCAGTCATCGTCGACCGCAGCGAGCGCATCGGCGAGTACCTGCTGCAACTGGGTGCCGACATGGTGGTTGTGGCATGCAACACGGCCACGACCCAAGCCATTGCCAGCCTTCGTAAACGCTGGCCGCACGCCCACTGGGTGGGGGTGGAGCCAGGAATCAAGCCCGCCGTCAAATCCACCCGAAACGGACGCGTCGGTGTGATGGCCACGCCAGGTACCCTCAGCAGCGCCAGGTACGCGGAGCTGCTGCGGCAACACGCCCCCCACATCACCTGCGTAGGCGTCGCCTGCGAAGGACTGGCCGGGGCCATTGAGGGAGGACCTGCGACGGCTCACCTAGTGGAAAGCCTTTTGGACCTCTACTGCGCCCAAATGAGCGCGCACAAGGTGGACACGGTGGTACTGGGGTGCACCCACTATCCTTTGGTCGCAGACCAAATCAGGCAGCGCCTGCCGTCCCAAACGGTCCTGATCGACACGGCGGAAGCCGTCAGTCGGCGCATTCGACACCTCGCATCGAGCCACATGCCGCTTGACGCCGCACGTGTCGCGACACCGGTGGCAGCCCAACTGCAACTGCTGAGCACAGGTGACCCCAGCTTGCTGGCACAAATGGCGACGCAACATCTCGGACTCGGCGCCCTGGAAGCCAGCTCCGCACCCAACACCCTGAGGCCGCCTGCCCAGTCGATTCACGCGCGGTGAACGAAGCTTCGCCCACAAATGTGCTTCGTGTCGGAGCGGACCGCAAGAGGGTTGGGAGTACAGCGTCTGGTGCCCGGAACCGGGTTCGAACCGGTACGCCCTGATAAGGGGCGGCGGATTTTAAGTCCGCTGCGTCTGCCTGTTCCGCCATCCGGGCGATTCACCTTGCCATGCCCAACCAGGGGCGGCCACCAAGGGCGCCACGCGACCTACACGGACAAGGTCACACCGCCCGGGACACGCGGCACTGCCTAGATGCCAGCCGATCGCACAGGCGAAAAAAAAGGAAGACAAGCTTCCTTCTTATTTTGGAGCGGGAAACGAGGCTCGAACTCGCGACCTCAACCTTGGCAAGGTTGCGCTCTACCAACTGAGCTATTCCCGCAACGCGTCTGGCCATTTCGGGCCATTCGGCAATGTACTGGAGCGGGAAACGAGGCTCGAACTCGCGACCTCAACCTTGGCAAGGTTGCGCTCTACCAACTGAGCTATTCCCGCAGTACCTGGAGGCGCGATCCAGAGTCGAACTGGACTAGACGGATTTGCAATCCGTTGCATAACCGCTTTGCTATCGCGCCCTGCCACCTGCAGCACTGGAGCGGGAAACGAGGCTCGAACTCGCGACCTCAACCTTGGCAAGGTTGCGCTCTACCAACTGAGCTATTCCCGCATTGCGCTGCACGCGCTTTTCGCTGTATTTCTTTTTGTTGGTGCAAAAAGAAGCTGACATCAACTCGTCGTCAACATCAATCAACGAAAGCTAGCATTCTAAGCACGGTTTTTCTTTCTTGCAAGCACTTTCGAAAGAACACTCAAACATGAGGCCGAAAGGCACAGCCTCGACGTTTGCCAAGGTGAATCACCTTCGCAAACGCCGATCCGCCACGATCAGTGCGGAAGGGTGTCAGCACCGGCCAGTGCCTTGACCGGGGCCGCCTCGGACGCCGTCGGTGCGACGGCGACCTCGTCAGGCAGAGGCTGAGGCGCACGCTCCAAGGCCACTTCGAGCACCCGATCAATCCAGCGCACCGGAATGATCTCCAATTGGCTCTTCACATTGTCCGGAATGTCCTGAAGATCCTTGACGTTCTCCTCCGGGATCATCACCAACTTGATCCCACCCCGGTGCGCGGCGAGCAGCTTTTCCTTGAGACCGCCGATCGCCGTGACCTCACCACGCAGGGTGATCTCGCCAGTCATGGCCACATCCGCCCGGACGGGAATGCCCGTCAGGGCCGACACAAAGGCCGTGGTCATGGCGGCGCCGGCACTGGGGCCGTCCTTCGGCGTGGCGCCATCCGGTACGTGAATGTGGATGTCACGCTTCTCGAAGAGCTCATCCTTGATGCCAAGCAACCGTGCCCGGCTGCGAACCACTGTGCGCGCCGCCTCAACCGACTCCTTCATGACGTCGCCGAGAGAGCCCGTCCGGATGATGCTTCCCTTGCCCGGCATGGCCGTGGCTTCGATGGTGAGCAGGTCCCCGCCCACTTCGGTCCACGCCAAACCTACCACCTGACCGACCTGATTGGCCTTCTCCGCACGCCCAAAATCGAACTTACGCACGCCGAGGAAATCGTGGAGGTTCTCCTCGGTGATGGTGACGCGCCCTTCGTAGCTCTTGAGCTGATGGCCCTTGACCACCTTGCGGCAGAGCTTGGAGATCTCCCGCTCCAGAGAGCGCACACCGGCCTCACGGGTGTAATAGCGGATGATTCCACGGATCGCGGACTCGGTGACCTCCATCTCCTCGTCGCGCACCCCGTTGTTTTTGCACTGCTTGGGCAGCAGGTAACGCTGAGCGATGTTGAGCTTTTCGTCCTCGGTGTAACCCGACAGCCGGATGACCTCCATGCGATCCAACAGCGCCGGCGGAATGTTTAGCGAATTGGAGGTCGCCACGAACATCACGTCCGACAAGTCGAAGTCCACTTCCACGTAGTGGTCCGCAAAGGTGTGGTTCTGCTCTGGGTCCAACACCTCCAGCAGCGCCGAAGAAGGATCACCGCGGAAGTCCATGCCCAGCTTGTCGATCTCATCGAGCAGGAACAGCGGGTTGCGGGTGCCAACCTTGCCCAAACTCTGCAGCACCTTGCCCGGCATGGATCCAATGTAGGTGCGACGATGACCGCGAATCTCGGCCTCGTCTCGCACTCCACCCAGCGCCATGCGCACAAACTTACGGCCCGTGGCGCGCGCCACGGACTGACCCAGCGAGGTCTTACCCACGCCGGGCGGGCCCACCAAACACAGGATGGGCGCCTTGACCTTGTCGACGCGCTTCTGCACCGCGAGGTACTCCAAGATGCGCTCCTTGACCTTCTCCAGACCGAAGTGGTCCTCATTGAGGACATCCTCGGCATTCGAGAGGTCGTGCTTGATCTTGGTCTTCTTGCTCCAGGGCAGGTTGATCAGTGCGTCCAGGTAATTGCGGACCACCGTCGCTTCTGCCGACATGGGCGACATCAGCTTGAGCTTCTTGAGTTCGCTCTCGGCCTTCTTGCGAGCCTCCTTGGGCATGCGCGCGGCCAGGATCTTCTTCTCCAGCTCCTCCAGGTCAGCCCCCTCCTCGCCGTCGCCAAGCTCCTTCTGGATGGCCTTGACCTGCTCGTTGAGGTAGTACTCGCGCTGGCTCTTCTCCATCTGCCGCTTCACACGGCCGCGGATGCGCTTTTCCACCTGCAGGATGTCGACCTCGTGCTCAAGAAGCTCCAACAACTTCTCAAGCCTGCGGGCCACCTCGACCAGATCAAGCACGGACTGCTTGGCCTCCAGCTTCAAGGGCAGGTGGGCTGCGATGGTGTCGGCAAGTCGACCCGGGTCGTCAATGCCGGCGATGGAGGTGAGGATCTCCGGCGGAATCTTCTTGTTGAGCTTGACGTACTGGTCAAACTGTTGGGTCACGGCCCGACGCAACGCCTCCACCTCGGCAGACGGCTCCCCGTCCAGCGGCACAGGCGTCACCACCGCCGTGAAGTGCTCACCGGCCTCGGAAACCGAGTCGGTGCGGCCGCGCTGTACGCCTTCCACCAGTACCTTGACCGTGCCGTCCGGCAGCTTGAGCATCTGCAGGATGGTCGAAACGCATCCGACCTCGAAGAGATCTTCGGCGCGGGGCTCGTCCTTGCCTGCGGCCTTTTGTGCCACCAGCATGATCTGGCGGCCCGCCTCCATGGCGGCCTCCAGTGCCTTGATGGACTTGGGCCGGCCGACAAACAGCGGAATCACCATGTGGGGAAACACCACCACATCGCGCAGGGGCAACAGGGGCAACGAAATCGGTTCAGGCGGAAGGATGTTCTGTCCTGACATGGGAAACCTCTCTTTCTCGGACCGACTTGGGGGCCGAGCGGGCAATTGCAAGTGCCAGGCTCCAAGCTTTCCAGCCCAGAGCCCGGCGCGCTCAGGCGCTGGCCTTGGCCTGTTCGCGGTACACCAGCAGGGGCTTTCCGCCTTCTTCCACGATGTGTTCGTCGAGCACAACCTTGCTCACCCCCTCCAGGGTGGGCAACTCAAACATGGTGTCCATCAGGGACTGCTCCATGATGGAGCGCAAGCCGCGGGCTCCCGTCTTGCGGGCCAGCGCCTTTCGGGCAATGGCCGCCAAGGCCGACGACCGGATCTCCAGCTCCACACCATCCATGGCAAAAAGCTTCTGGTATTGCTTGACCAGGGCGTTCTTGGGCTCGACCAAGATGTCCACCAGCGCCTCTTCGGTCAGCTCACCCAAGGTGGCCACCACCGGCAGTCGACCGACCAACTCCGGAATGAGGCCGAAGCGCACCAGATCCTCCGGTTCGGCTTCCTTGAAGATCTCCGCGCTACGCTTCTCACTCTTGCTGTGCACCGTGGCACCGAATCCGATGCCGGACTTCTCGGTGCGACGCTGGATCACCTTCTCCAGGCCGTCGAAGGCGCCACCACAGATGAACAGAATGTTCGTGGTGTCTATCTGCAAGAAATCCTGGTTGGGATGCTTGCGCCCACCTTGCGGTGGCACGCTGGCCATGGTGCCCTCCACCAGCTTCAGCAGCGCCTGCTGCACCCCTTCGCCGGACACATCCCGGGTGATGCTGGGGTTGTCGGACTTGCGGCTGATCTTGTCAATTTCGTCGATGTAGACAATGCCGCGCTGCGCCCGCTCCACATCGTAATTGCAGTTCTGCAGCAGCTTTTGGATGATGTTCTCGACATCCTCGCCCACATAGCCTGCTTCAGTCAGCGTGGTCGCATCGGCGATGACGAAGGGCACATTGAGCAGGCGCGCGAGCGTCTGCGCAAGAAGCGTCTTGCCAGAGCCTGTGGGGCCGATCAGCAGGATGTTGCTCTTGGACAGCTCCACCTCGTCCTTACCACCCCCGGCGTGCTTGAGCCGCTTGTAGTGGTTGTAGACAGCGACGGAGAGGATCCGCTTGGCGGCATCCTGTCCGATCACGTACTGGTCGAGTATGGACTTGATCTCGGTGGGCACCGGCAGCTCAGCCTTGCCCGGTTTGCTGGTGGCAGTCACCGGCTCGGTGGGCACCTCGTCACGGATGATGTCATTGCAGAGTTCGATGCACTCGTCGCAGATGAACACCGAGGGGCCGGCGATGAGCTTCTTCACCTCGTGCTGGCTTTTGCCGCAGAAGGAGCAGAACAGGGCCTTTTCGCCGGAGGCGCCTTTCTTGTCTGGCATGGGTATCGGTCAGTGGCAGGGCCGGATGAATCTGAATTGATGATAGTCCAGGGCCCCAGGGACCCTGGCACCGGAAATGCCCCCAGATCACCAGGGTGATGAGCACTCCGGTCTGCTGGCGTCGAAGAAATGACGACTTCAGCCGCGCTTCTCCAGCACCTGGTCGATCAGCCCGTAGGTCTGCGCCTCTGCGGCAGTCATGTAGTAGTCGCGCTCGGTGTCCGCCTGGATCTTCTCCAGGGGCTGGCCGGTGCGATCCGCCAGGATGCGATTGAGCTGTTCGCGAGTCTTGAGGATCTCGCGGGCATGGATCTCGATGTCGGTGGCCTGGCCCTGGGCCCCGCCCAGGGGCTGGTGGATCATGATCTTGCTGTTGGGCAGGGAAAAGCGCTTGCCCTTGGCACCCGCGGACAGCAGGAAAGCGCCCATGCTGGCCGCCATGCCAATGCAAAGCGTCGAGACGTCAGGCTTGATGAACTGCATCGTGTCGAAGATCGACATGCCAGCGCTCACGCTGCCACCCGGAGAGTTGATGTAGAACGAGATGTCCTTGTCGGGGTTCTCGCTCTCCAGGAACAACAGCTGGGCGACCACCAGATTGGCACTCTGGTCGTTGACCGGCCCGACGAGGAACACGATGCGCTCGCGCAGCAGCCGGGAATAGATGTCGTAGGCCCGCTCGCCACGGCCCGACTGCTCGATGACCATCGGAACCATGCCCAGGGCTTGGGTTTCCAGTGCGCTCATGGATGTCCTTTTCGAATGGAGATGGGAAAGTGGCGGATCATTATGTCGCCAGCGCTTAACCACCTTATCGGCAAAAAAAAGCCCGGCCTTTGAGGTCGGGCGATTCAGGCTTGACCCGGGCTGCGGCTACAGCGGACCGCCATGCCCCGGGGTGACGCACAATCAGGCGGTCATCAGCTCATCAAAGGGCAGGCTCTTGTCGGTGACCTTGGCCTGGGCGAGGACGAACTCAGCCACGTTGTTCTCGATGACCACGGCCTCGACCTCGGCCATCCGCTGACGGTCGGACAAGTACCAGCGCACCACTTCAGCCGGCTGCTCGTAGCTCTGGGCCATTTCCTCGATGTGGGCCTGCAGCTGCTCCGGCTTGGCTTGCAAGTTGTTGGCACGCACCAGCTCCGACACCAGCAGGCCCAGGCGCACGCGCTTCTCGGCTTGGGCGCTGAAGATCTCCTCGGGAATCGGGGTCTTGTCTGCGTCCTTGATGCCGCGCTGCTTGAGGTCGGCGCGGGCGCCGTCGACCAGACGCTCAACTTCAGACTTCACCAGAGCCTTGGGCACATCCAGCTCGGCAGCCTTGACAAGGGCGTCCATCACGGCCGACTTGTTACGGGCCAGCACGCGGAACTTCACCTCGCGCTCAAGGTTCTTGCGGACGTCGGCGCGCAGGCCCTCCACGGTGGCCTCGGTCAGACCGAGGGAGGCGACGAACTCGGCGTTCACCTCCGGCAGGACCTGCGCCTCAACCTTCTTCATGGTGACCAGGAAGTCGGCTTCCTTGCCGGCCACGTCCTTGCCGTGATAGTCCTCGGGGAACTGCAGCGGGAAGGTCTTGGATTCGCCGATCTTCATGCCACGCACGGCAGCATCAAACTGCTCGAGCATCTGGCCTTCGCCCACCAGGAACTGGAAGGCTTCGGCCTTGCCGCCGGCAAAGGGCTCGCCGTCAATCTTGCCTTCGAAATCGATGGTGACACGGTCACCGGCCTCGGCGCCAGCGTCAGCCGCGCGCTCGACGAAGGTGCGGCGCTGCTTGCGCAGGATTTCGACGGTCTTGTCGATGGCGGCGTCGTCCACCACCGCCTCAACGCGCTCCACTTCGGCAGTGGACAGGTCCGGCACCTTCACGTCGGGGTAGACCTCAAAGGTCGCGGCAAAAGCCAGCTGACCTTCAGGCGCTTCGTCCTGCTGGGTGATGCTGGGCATGCCAGCCACGCGCAGCTTGGCCTCGCTGGCCGCTTGGTTGAAAGCCTCACCGATCTTGTCGTTCATGACCTCGTACTGCACCGAGTAGCCATAACGTTGGGCGACGACCGACATCGGCACCTTGCCCGGACGGAAACCGTCGACCTTGACCGTGCGCGACAGCTTCTTGAGGCGGGCCTCGACCTCGGAAGTGATCTCTGCAGCCGGCAGCGTCAGCGTGATGCGGCGTTCGAGTTTCTCGAGGGTTTCTACATTGACTGCCATGTTGCTTGCTCTGTATTGGTCTTCATGATGGTGCGCGGGGCCGGACTCGAACCGGCACGCCCGTGAAGGCGTCAGGACCTAAACCTGGTGCGTCTACCAATTTCGCCACCCGCGCGACACGGAGGCCTGGTGGCGGGCGATGACGACGCCGCACCAGGACTCCTGGATCCACTCCATGCGGGGCCAGGCACCCGACATTCACAGAAACGGGCACCCTGCCATTCCACAGGGAATCCAACATTCTAACGGGCACCGGCGCGCATATCCGTTCACGCTTTTCCGGGTGCGGCGGACGGATGCCGGAAGGTCGTCAGCGGCGTACGCGGAACCAGGCCGCATACATCGCCGGCAGCGCCAGCAGGGTGAGCACCGTGGCGACCACCAGCCCACCCATGATGGCCACGGCCATAGGCCCCCAGAACAGGCTGCGGGAGAGCGGGATCATCGCCAGCACCGCCGCTGCTGCGGTCAGGACGATGGGGCGGAACCGCCGCACGGCCGACTCGACCACGGCCTCCCAAGCCGGCACGCCACGCTGCCGGTCCTGCTCGATCTGGTCGATGAGGATGACCGAGTTGCGCATGATCATGCCCATGAGTGCAATGAACCCCAGCAGGGCCACGAAACCGAACGGCCGGTTGAGCAGCAGCAGTGCACCCGCCACCCCGGCGATGCCCAGCGGGGCTGTGAGCACGACCAGCATCACCCGGGAGAAGCTCTGGAGTTGCATCATCAGCAGGGTCAGCATGATGAAGACCATGAGCGGCACCCCGGCAGCGATGGAAGCCTGGCCCTTGGAACTTTCCGCCACAGCCCCCGCCACCTCGATGTCCAGTCCCGTGGGCATCTTCTGGCGCAAGGTCTGCATGGCCGGCCAAAGCTCGGCCGTGACCGTGGCCCCTTGCACGCCATCGACCACGTCGCCTTGCACCGTGACAGCGTACTTGCGGCCCTCGCGCCACATGATGCCGGGCTCCCACACCTGCCGAATGCTGGCCACCTGGGACAACGGCACGGGCCGCCCCAGGCTGCTGGCCAGCTGCACATGGCCCAGGTCAGCCAGCACCTGCCTGTCTGATGCTGGCGAGCGCAACGAGATCTCAATCAGGCGATCGCCCTCGCGGAACTGCGCCACCGGCAGGCCGGTGACCAGGGTCCTGATAGCTTGGGCAATGCTTTGGCTGGACACACCGAGGGCCCGGGCCTTGTCCTGATCCACCTCAAAGCGCAGCGACTTGACCTCTTCGTTCCAGTTGTCGTTGACCCCGCGCATCTGCGGATGCTGGCGCAGCAGCGCCTTGGCTTCTTCGGCCCACTGCCGCAGCGCCACGGGATCTTCTCCCGTCACGCGAAACTGGACCGGATAGGGCACCGGAGGTCCATTGGGCAGCAGCTTGATGCGGCCGCGCACCTCAGGCATCTCGGTGGCCAGCAGTTCAGGCAAGCGCCGCCGCAGGCCCTCGCGCTGCTCCAGGGTCTTGGGCAGCAGGATGAACTGGCTCACATTGGCCTGCGGAAACACTTGGTCGAGGGGCAGGTAGAAGCGGGGCACACCGCTTCCGACCCAAGCCGTGACCGTCTCGACCTCGGGCTGCTGCAGCATCAGGGCCTCAAAGCGCCGCGCCACGCGCTCGCTTTCCTGGATGGTGGAGCCTTCCGGCAGCCACAGGTCCACGGTGATCTCGGGCCGGCTGGAATCGGGGAAGAACTGTTGTTCCACCTTGCCCATGCCCACGACTCCCGCTGCAAAGGTCAGGACAGTCAGGCCGATGGTGATCCAGCGGTGGTCGACGCACCAGTTAACCAGGCGGCGGAAGCCCAGGTAGAAGGGCGTGTCGAAGAGTTCGTGCGGCCCGTCGTTCTGCCCGTGCTGCCTCGTGCGCAACAGCCAAGCCCCCAGGTAAGGCACGAAGTACACCGACACCAGCCAGGAGATGATGAGCGAGGCGGAGGTCACCGCGAATATCGCGAAGGTGTATTCCCCCGTGACCGACTTGGCCAGTCCGATGGGCAGGAAGCCGGCGGCGGTGATCAGGGTGCCCGTGAGCATGGGCATGGAGGTGGCCTCGTAGGCGTAGGTGGCGGCATGCATGCGGTCATGCCCCTCCTCAAGCTTTCGAACCATCATCTCCACAGCAATGATCGCATCGTCCACCAGCAAGCCCAGGGCGATGATCAGGGAGCCCAGGGAGATCTTGTGCAGGCCCACGCCCCAATAGAACATGGTCACGAACGTGATGGCCAGCACCAGTGGAATGGTGATGCCCACGACCAGACCCGGCCAGATGTCCACCCGCAGCGGGCGGGTGTGCAGGCCCAGACTGACGAAGCTGACGGCCAGCACGATCACCACCGCCTCGATCAGCACGCCGATGAATTCGTTGACGGAACGCGCCACAGCTTTCGGCTGATCCTGGATCTGCTCGATCTCAATGCCCACGGGCAGGTCGGCGCGCACACGCTCCACGTTGGCCTTGAGGTCCTTCCCCAAGGCGATGATGTCCCCACCTTTGGCCATGGAGACGCCCAGGGCCACCACCTGACGGCCTTGATGACGCACCATGGTCGTGGGCGGATCGGCATAGCCCCGGCGAAGGTGAGCGATGTCGCCCAACCGATACGTGGCCGACTGCCCGGTCACCGGATGGGTGCCGCGGATGGGCAGCTGCGCCAGGGACTCCACCGTCTGGAAGGCGCCACCTACCCGCATTTGCACGTTCTGGGCCCCCGCATTGAAGACCCCGGCACTCTCCACCGCGTTCTGCGCATTAAGCTGGCTGATCACCTGCCCCATGTCCAAGCCCAGTTGCGCCAGGCGCTTCTGGGACACCTCGACGAACAACTTCTCGGCCTGCACACCGAAGAGCTCGACCTTGGCCACGTTGGGCACACGCAGAAACTGACCCCGCACCCGCTCGGCATGCTGGCGCAGTTCCTCCTGGCTGAAGCCATCGGCGCTCAGGGCGAACAGGGAGCCGTAGACGTCTCCGAACTCATCGTTGTAGAACGGGCCCAGCACCCCGGCAGGCAGGCTGGACCGCATGTCCCCCACCTTCTTGCGCACCTGATACCAGGCGTCAGGCACCTCCTTGGGCGGGGTGGAATCCTTGAGCTGGAAGATGGTGAGGCTTTCACCGGGCTTGGTGAAGCTGCGGATGATGTCCGCATGCGGCACCTCTTGCAGCGTGCGTTCGATCTTGTCGGTGACCTGGTCCGCCATCTGCTGGGCCGTGGCGCCCGGCCAGTAAGCCTGCACCACCATCGCGCGGAACGTGAACGGCGGATCCTCATCCTGCCCCAGCTGGAAGTAGGCGGCCAGCCCCAGCACCATCAGCACCACCATCAGGTAGCGGGTCAGTGGCGCGTGCTCCAGCGCCCAGCGCGAAATGTTGAACCGGGCGCCCTTGAAACTTTCGTGTTCCTGCATGTCCGCCCCTTGCTCAGCGCTGCGCCGACGCCGACGCCGTCGACGGGCCGACGGCCGAATCCCCCATGCGGCGGACCTTCTGACCCGCCGTCAGGACGTGGGTGCCCGCCGTCACGATCTCTTCGCCCGGCTTGAGTCCCTGGCTGACGATGGCCTGGTTGCCATCACTGCCGCCCAACTCCACCGGCCGCAACGCCACCGTCATGGAGGCGCCATCCAGCACCCAGACGGCCGAGCGGCCCTTGTCTGCCAACACGGCGGTCAAGGGCACACGGATCGCCGCGGCCGCCGTCACCTGCGGCAGGCGCAAGGTGCCCGACTGACCTAGAACCGCCTCGCGCCCAATGTCGGCCTTGGCCAGGAAGGTTCGCGTGACCGGGTCCGCCGCTGCGGCAAGCTCTCGCAGCGTCACCGGCCTGGAGTCCGCCTCTCCCCAGGCCTGCCAGCGCAGCAGTCCGGGCTGACCCAGCGCTCGCCGGAACTCTTGATAGCGCGTCTCGGGTACCTGGAAGACCGCATCGCGGGGCCCGTCATGCGCCAGGCGCAACACCGCCGTGCCGGCAGCCAGCACCTGACCCGGCTCCGCCTCAATGCCCGCAATCACCCCAGCCTCCGGTGCAGTCAGTTGGGCATAAGCCGACTGGTTGTCCTGCACCTGCGCCTGGGCGCGCGCCTGCTCCCACTGGGCCTGCGCCGAACGCCAAGCGGTCTCGCGGCGTTCCACTTCTGCCGCGCTCACAAAGCCCTGCCCTTTGAGCTCACGTGCGCGCTGCAGATCTGCCAAGGCCTGCTGCAAAGCCACATCCGCCGCCCGCACTCCAGCCTGCGCGGCATCCCGCCCCAACCGCAGGTCCGCAGGATCCAGCTGCGCGAGCACTTGACCCGCGCGCACGGTCTCGCCCAGCTGAGCCGGCCGCTGGAGCAGCTTGCCAGGGACCCTGAAGGACAGCCGCGTCTCGATCCGGGCCTTCACCTCGCCAGGAAACTCGGAGACCCGCACCGCGTCGGCCTGACCCACGGTCAGCAGACGCACGGCCCGCACGGGCTCAGGCGGCACCGCCTTGGGCGCGCAGGCCACCAAGGCCAAGGCGGTCAAGGCCAACAGGCCGGCCGTCCGGTGAGTCGGGGAGAGGGAATGCGCCATGGAACCTTCCGCATGCTGACGGCCCGTGACGGCATCCCGCCACAGGCCCGGTTAATGACTGACTGGTCAGTAATGTAGAAGCAGCTTTGTCCGACGTCAATGAATCGCGGTCACGGCAACGGCCTTGCGGCGCGTGGACAATGCCGGGGTGTCGGTCAATCACTACGAAAACTTTCCCGTCGCTTCCCTGCTCTGCCCGCCGGTACTCCGTCCGGCGGTCGTCGCCATCTACCGCTTCGCGCGTACGGCGGATGACCTGGCCGACGAGGGAGAAGTCGCCTTGTTCGACCGCCTAGAGGCGCTGGACAGCCTGCGTGACGGGGTCACGGCCTTGTGGGCGGACAACACCGTCGCCGAGCGTTGGGCAGACATCCTGGCGCCTCTTCTCAGGGTGCGTCAGCGCCACGCGCTGCCCTTGCAGCCCTTCCTGGACCTGTTGAGCGCCTTCCGGCAGGATTGCGCCAATCCGGTGCATCCCGACATGGCCAGCGTGTTGGACTACTGCGCGCGTTCGGCCAACCCGGTGGGACGCCTCATGCTCCACCTCTACGGTGTCCATGACCCCGCCTCGCAGGCCCAATCGGACGCCATCTGCACGGCCCTGCAGCTGATCAACTTTTGGCAGGACCTGGGGCAGGACCTCACGCGCGGGCGGCTCTACCTGCCGCGCGACTTGCTCCTCCAACAGCACCTGGCACGCGACCACGACCTGACGGCTGACGCCCTGTGCCGCCACCTTCAATGCCTGGCAGCCCACCCTGAGGGGAGACAGACCTTGCGCGCTGTGGTGGCCGCACGTTGCCAGGAGGCACGCACCCTCATGTTGAGCGGCGCCGACTTGCCGCTGCGGCTTCCCGGACGCATCGGCTGGGAACTGCGTCTGGTGGTGCAAGGGGGGCTGCGCATCCTGGACCACATCCAGGCCATGGACCACAACACCGCCCTGAGCCGCCCCCGACTCGGCCCCGCCGACCTGCCACTCCTGATTTGGCGGGCCGCCCGCCAGCGCCCCCAGGACCGCCAACCATGACGCCTGAACAGTACGTCCAACAGAAAACCGCCGCCAGCGGCTCGTCTTTCTATTACGCCTTTCTCTTCCTCCCGGCCCCCCGCCGCGCCGCCATCACCGCCTTCTACGCCTTCTGCCGTGAGGTGGATGACGTGGTCGATGAGACCAGCGACACCCAGGTGGCCGCCACCAAGCTCGGCTGGTGGCACAAAGAGGTGCTGCAGTCTTTCGCAGGCCAGCCCAGCCACCCGGTGATGCGCGCCCTCATGCCGCACACCCAGGCCTTCGGCATCGAGGCACGGCACCTCTTGGCCGTGCTGGAGGGCTGCCAAATGGATCTGCAGCAGACGCGCTACCTGGATTTCGCCAATCTGCGCCAGTACTGCCACCTCGTGGCCGGCGTGGTCGGTGAGGTCGCTGCCAACATCTTCGGCCGTGAATCCGAAGCTACGCTGCAGTACGCCCACCGCCTGGGGTTGGCCATGCAGCTCACCAACATCATCCGGGATGTCGGCGACGATGCCCGCCGCGGCCGCATCTACCTGCCTGTGGCCGAGCTGCAACGCTTTGACGTGAAGGCCCACGAGATCCTCAAACGGGATAATCCCTGGGGGTACAGCGAGCGCTTCCAGGCCCTCATGCGCTTCCAGGCCGAACGTGCGCACCAATGTTTCGATGAAGCGATGGCGCTGCTGCCAGCCGCAGAACGCTCTGCCCAGCGCCCCGGACTGATGATGGCCCAAATCTATCGGCGGCTCTTGCGTGAGATTGAAGCCGGTGACTTCCAGGTGCTGCACCAACGCATCTCGCTCACGCCACTGCGCAAACTGGGCATCGCCATCCTGACCCATGTGCGCGGTCGCTGAGGGCGCTCTCGGGCGCCGCCGGATCGCCATCATCGGGGCCGGTTGGTCCGGCCTGGCTGCCGCGGTGCATGCCACGGCTGCAGGGGCTGACGTCACCGTGTACGAGGCGGGGCGGCAGCCCGGCGGACGAGCCGCCTCTACCACCGGGCCGGATGGGACCGAGCGCGACACCGGCCAGCACATCCTGATCGGTGCCTATCGCGCCACCCTGGGGCTCATGTCGCAGGTCGGCGTGGATCCAGCACAGGTACTGCGGCGGCTGCCCATGGCGCTGGTGGACCCCGCCGGTCGAGGGCTGACCCTGCACCTGGGCGGCGGGCTGCTGCACCACGCGGCCTCGCTTCTGGGGTGGAGTACCCTGCCCTGGAGAGCACGTTTGGGGGGCCTGCTATGGCTGGGCCGTTGGCAAGCCGCCCGCTTCCAATGCCCACCCGGCTGGACTGTGGCGCGCCTGGTGCAGGGTTGCCCTCAGGCCGTGGTGGAGCAACTGATCGAACCCCTGTGCGTCGCCGCCCTGAACACCCCGATGGCCGAGGCAGATGCGCAGATTTTGCTCAACGTCTTCCGCAGCGCCCTGGCGGGCCCGCGTGGCAGCGCCGACTTGCTGCTGCCCGCCGCAGCCCTCTCGGATCTGCTGCCACGGCCAGCCTGTGCCTGGCTGAGCCTACATGGCGCACAGCTGCGGATGGGCACACCTGTACGCCACCTGGCCCCCATAACCGACGGACGGGACGGCTGGATCGTGGAGACGGAAACATTCGACCAGGTCATCTTGGCTACCCCGGCCCGAGTGGCGGCAAGACTCACGGCGGACTGCGCGCCGCAGTGGGCTGCGCTGGCGCATCGCCTGCCCCAACAGGCGATCGCCACGGCGTGGCTGCGGGTGCCAACCACGGCTGCAGAGCCCGACCTGCCTGCGATGTCTTGCCTGAAGGGTGCGCTCGGCGAACCGGCTCAGTTCGCTTTTTCGCTGGCCAAGTTGCACGGGCACGGCCAGCAGGGCGTGCACACCCTGGTGGCCAGCGGTGTTGCACACTGGGCGACGCAGCCCCGCGAGGCCTTGGCGGGCGCCCTGCAGGCACAGTTCCGGCGGATGCTGGGTGCCGTGAATCCGACCACCCCCCCCCCCAGCGCAGGGAGCGTCGCCACTCAACTCCTTCACCTTCACCTGGACAGGCAGGCCACCTTCGCCTGTCTGCCGGGTCTCGATCGCCCCCCCGCGCGCATCCGCCCCGGTCTATGGGCCGCCGGCGACTACATCGCCGGGCCCTACCCCGCCACCTTGGAAGGAGCGGTTCTCAGCGGACAGCAGGCTGTCGAAGCCGCAAACGCGGCGACGTCGCGCTCGTGAACCGGCAGAGCTCCCAGTCGGTAGCACCAAAGGTGAAAGCACACCGTCCGTCCGACAGACAAGACCTGCCGTCCACCGGGAAACACCCTGGAGGCCGTCGGTCGTCCGCGACCTACAGGGCGCATGGACATTTCGCCATGCAAAAATGGTGCAAACCCTGCTGCGGACGACAATGACCAAAAAAGACGCCCACACCCCCAGCATCCAAGTGCTCGCTCGAGCCTTTGCCCTGTTGGATGAACTGGCAGCCCACCAAGACCCGGTCCCGCTCAAGGACCTGAGCGAACGCACTGGACTGCACCCCTCCACGGCGCACCGGATCCTCAACGACCTGGCGGCCGGACGCTACGTGGACCGCCCTGAATCGGGCAGCTATCGGCTGGGCATGCGGCTGCTGGAACTGGGCAATCTGGTCAAGGCGCGGCTCGACGTCCGGGATGCCGCCATCGCCCCGATGCGCGAGTTGCACAAGCTGACCCACCAACCGGTCAACCTGTCTGTGCGCCAAGGCGATGAAATCGTCTACATCGAACGCACCTACAGCGAACGATCCGGCATGCAGGTGGTGCGTGCGGTAGGCGGCCGCGCGCCGCTGCACCTCACCTCCGTTGGCAAACTTTTCCTGGCCTTCGACGATCCGCAACGGGTGCGGGCGTACGCTACCCGCACCGGCCTGGCCGGCCACACCCGCAACAGCATCACCGACCTGCCTTCACTGGAGCGGGAACTGGCGCAAGTCCGCCGACTGGCCATGGCACGGGATGACGAGGAACTGGAGCTGGGGGTCCGCTGCATGGCCGCCGCCATCTTCGACGACCAAGGCAAGTTGGTCGCAGGCCTCTCGGTTTCAGCTCCTGCCGACCGGTTGGAGGAGTCTTGGTTGGACCGCGTCAAGGCCACCGCGGCACAAATCTCGGCCTCATTGGGCCATCGCCCGCCCGCTTGATCCACAAGCTCGGCGGGCACCGCCAAAAGAGAAGCCCTCGAACCGCATGGTCGAGGGCTTACCGCTGCCGCCCACCCCGGATCCCGGAGAGAGCCCGTCTGCAGCCTAGCGCAAAGCGGCAGAAGACTTGGCGTTCTGACTCTGCAACCACTTGCGGATGCGCTCTGCATCACCGATGCGTGAGTACTTACCTGCCGAATCCAGCAACACCATGATCAGCTTGCGGCCTGCCATCTGGGCCTGCATGACCAAGCACTGACCCGCTTCCACGATGTACCCCGTCTTCTGCAGACCAATGTCCCACTCCGGACTAAGCACCAAGCGGTTGGTGGTGCGGAACTGCAGTTGGCGGCTGCCCACCTCCACCTGATGGGACGGGGAAGTGGAGAGCTCCCGGATCAACGGCACGCCGTAGGCACTCTTGACCAGCAGCGCGAGATCGTGTGCACTGGATTGGTTCTTGCTCGACAGCCCTGTTGGCTCGACGTAACGGGTGTCCAGCATGCCCAGGTTGCGGGCCTTGGCATTCATGGCTTGCACGAAGGCCCCTTCCCCCCCCGGGTAGTGGCGCCCCAGCGCACTGGCCGCCCGGTTCTCCGAGGACATAAGCGCCAAGTGCAGCAGTTCACCGCGG
The DNA here is from genome assembly GCF_010499455.1 of Ideonella livida. Classification (GTDB taxonomy): domain Bacteria; phylum Pseudomonadota; class Gammaproteobacteria; order Burkholderiales; family Burkholderiaceae_C; genus Ideonella; species Ideonella livida. Next base: position 83,787 of record NZ_JAAGOH010000005.1, read on the forward strand.
GAGAGCCGCGTGCCCACCGCCAGACGCGAAGACGTGCCCTTCTCCGTGTCGACATCGGCCTGGGAGATGGTGAGCGTTTCGTCCAAGGGCAGGTTCGCCTCCGTTACCACCATCGCCGTCATCAGCTTGGTGATGGATGCGATGGGCAGCACCGCCTCGGAGTTCTTCGCCAGGAGCACCTCGTTGGTGTCCTGATCCAGCACATACGCCACGCTGGAGCGAAGATCCAACGGGTCGTCTGTCCGGTGCAGACCAAACTGCTGACCCATGGAAGGCTTGGCGGCCGTGGCCACGGCCGCAGCAGCAACGACCGTGCGACCGGACTTGCGGACCACCCGACCCGGTACAGCCTTGGCCGGCCGCGGCCCGCGCTTGGCTGCCTTGCCGCCCGCATTGGCTGCGGCGCTGACAGTGGCCTTGGTACTGCGCTTGGCCGGCTCACTGCTCTTGGCATGCAGGCCGGCGCTGGCCATGGCCACGGCCAAACCCAGCACAGCCAGACGCCACTTGATGCCCCCCGCAGCCTTCATGCGATCACCTCTGTCTCACTTTGGCCGGTGGGGCCTCCCACCGGCAATTACAAGAGTCTAAGCCAGGGCCAAAACAGCCGCAACATCATGAACTTGCGGACGCAACTTCAAGTGCGACCTGCAAGACCTGGCTCAGCCCTGGGCCGCCACCCGCTCCACGCTGGCGTGCAGCTTGTTCAGGGCGGCCAGGTAAGCCTTGGCAGAGGCCACCACGATGTCCGGGTCGGCCCCCACGCCGTTGACGACACGCCCCCCCAATTGCAAGCGGACCGTCACCTCGCCCTGGGATTCTGTGCTGCCGGAGGTGATGGCGTTCACCGAATAGAGCAACATCTCCGCCCCACTTTGGACTTGGGCCTCGATCGCCTTGAGGCTGGCATCCACCGGGCCATTGCCCTCGGACTGACTGGTGACTTCCCGACCACCCATGGCAAAGGTCACCCTGGCCTGCGGACGTTCACCGGTCTCGGAATGCTGGTTCAGCGCCACCAGCCGGTAGTGCTCCTGCTCTGCCGTCACGCTCTCGTCGCCAACCAAGGCGATGATGTCTTCGTCAAAGATCTCACTCTTGCGGTCGGCAAGATCCTTGAAGCGCGCAAAAGCGGCATTGATCTCAGCCTCTGACTCCAACTCCACACCCAACTCCTGCAGGCGCTGCTTGAACGCATTGCGCCCGGAGAGCTTGCCCAGCACGATCTTGTTGGCACTCCAGCCCACATCTTCGGCGCGCATGATCTCGTAGGTGTCACGAGCCTTGAGCACGCCGTCCTGATGGATGCCGCTGGCATGGGCAAAGGCATTGGCCCCCACCACCGCCTTGTTGGGCTGCACCACAAAACCGGTCGTCTGGCTGACCATGCGGCTGGCAGGCACGATCTGCGAGGTGTCGACACCGACATCCAGCCCAAAGTAGTCGCGGCGAGTCTTCACCGCCATCACGATCTCCTCCAGCGAACAGTTGCCTGCGCGCTCACCCAAGCCGTTGATGGTGCACTCCACCTGCCGCGCCCCACCCAGCTTGACCCCCGCCAGCGAGTTGGCCACGGCCATGCCGAGGTCGTTGTGGCAGTGCACCGACCAAATGGCCTTGTCGGCATTGGGCACACGCTCCCGCAGGTTGCGGATGAACTGGCCGTACAGTTCCGGAATGGCGTAACCGACGGTATCCGGAATGTTGATCGTCGTGGCACCTTCAGCGATAACGGCCTCGAGCACTCGGCACAGGAAATCGGGATCCGAGCGGTAGCCATCCTCCGGCGAAAACTCGATGTCACCGCAGAGGTTGCGCGCAAAGCGCACGGCTGACCGAGCCTGCTCGAGCACCTGCTCAGGTGTCATCCGCAACTTCTTTTCCATGTGCAGCGCACTGGTGGCAATGAAGGTGTGGATACGGCCACGGGCCGCTGGCGCCAGCGCCTCGGCGGCGCGGGAGAGATCGCGGTCATTCGCACGCGCCAGCGAGCACACGGTCGAATCCTTGATGTGCTGAGCAATCGTACGCACCGCCTCGAAGTCACCGTTGGACGACGCGGCGAAACCCGCCTCGATCACGTCCACCTTCAGGCGCTCGAGTTGCCGGGCGATGCGGAGCTTCTCATCCCGGGTCATGGACGCCCCGGGAGACTGCTCGCCGTCACGCAAGGTCGTGTCAAAAATGATGAGCTTGTCGGTCATGTCGATCTCTCCGCCACAGGCTAGGAGGGAAAACGCCTGCAGCTTGAATGGATGAAGAAATGGGGAGCAACCCAAGCGCCAGGTGGCGGCTTACCGCTGGGCGGTGGCTTGATGTGGACGTAGTCGGAACATGAACTTAGGCTCCTGAGTGGACCCGCAGGCAGACGACAGAGGGTCAGGCGCCAAAAGGCAAACGGCCCGCTGCATGCGCTCGCGGGCCGTTGATCCAGACAAGGACAATGAGTGGTTGGCGTATGGATCAGCGTGCCCGCAGCAAAGCTAGGGGCAGCAGTAGCAGGGCCAAAACCACAACATTCTCCATATACCAATGATATCCCATTGCGCTCGGGCCACGCCGCAGCGGCACCTCAGTGCAAACCCCGCTCATCGGGTTCATCGGTAGAGGTGGCGATGACACTGACCGGCTTGCCCTTGAGCTTGCGGTAGGCATAAACCCCGTAGCCGGAGAAACCGTACACACAGAAGAGTCCGAACAACACCATGGGCGGGTGGATGTTGATCACCGCGATGCCTAGGGCGATCAGGACGATCACGATGAAGGGCACACTGCGCTTGAGGCTGATGTCCTTGAAACTGTAGAACGGCACGTTGGTAACCATGGTCAGGCCGGCGAACAGCGCCACCGCAAAGGCCAACCAGGGCAAACCGGCCATGGCACTGACGCCCTTGTAGCCTGCATCGTCAAGCACCCAGATGAAACCAATGACCAGCGCCGCCGCAGCCGGACTGGGCAAGCCCTGGAAATAGCGCTTGTCGACGATACCAATGTTGGTGTTGAACCTCGCCAGGCGCAACGCCGCGCAGGCGCAGTAGACAAAGGCGGCGATCCAGCCCGCCTTGCCCAGCCCTTTGAGGCCCCATTCGTACATGATGAGCGCCGGCGCCGCCCCGAAGCTGACCATGTCAGCTAGGCTGTCCATCTGCTCGCCGAATGCGCTCTGCGTGTTGGTCATGCGCGCCACACGTCCATCCAGGCTGTCGAGCACCGCGGCGCAGAAGATGCCGATACAGGCATTCTCGAAACGGCCATTCATGGCCATCACCACCGCATAGAACCCGCCGAAGAGGGCGGCCAGGGTGAACAAATTGGGCAGTACGTAGATACCGCGACGCCGAGGACGGTTCATTTCGACATCGGCCGCATCGGGCTCGTCGTCGACCTGGGATTCAGCAGAAGTCATTGAGTGGGCGGGAAGCACGACAAAGGCGTGAGGATAGCGCAGCCGGAGTGCACAAGAAAAAGGGCCGCCCAGTCGGGCGGCCCTTGAACAACGTGCGTGGAAGGGTGACTCAACCACCCTCACCCATCAGTTGCGGCTCTTGTCGACCAGCTTGTTGGCCTTGATCCAGGGCATCATGTCGCGGAGCTTGGCGCCCACCACTTCGATTTGGTGCTCTTCGGTCAGGCGACGGCGAGAAATCAGGGTCGGGGCACCCGCCTTGTTCTCGAGGATGAAGGACTTGGCGTATTCGCCAGTTTGAATGTCCTTCAGGCACTGCTTCATGGCCTTCTTGGTCTCCTCGGTCACGACGCGCGGTCCGGTGACGTACTCACCGTATTCGGCGTTGTTGGAGATCGAGTAATTCATGTTGGCGATGCCACCTTCGTAGATCAGGTCCACGATCAGCTTGAGCTCGTGCAGGCACTCGAAATAAGCCATTTCGGGCGCGTAGCCGGCTTCCACCAGGGTCTCGAAACCAGCCTTGATCAGCTCGACGGCACCGCCGCACAGCACGGCTTGTTCGCCGAACAGGTCAGTTTCGGTCTCTTCGCGGAAGTTGGTCTCAATGATGCCGGCCTTGCCGCCACCGTTGGCCGAAGCGTAGGACAGGGCCAAGTCACGGGCCTTGCCGGTCACGTCTTGGTAGACGGCAACCAGGTGGGGCACGCCGCCACCTTGGCGGTAAGTGCCACGCACGGTGTGGCCCGGGGCCTTGGGCGCCACCATCCACACGTCCACGTCGGCGCGCGGCACGACCTGGCCGTAGTGCACGTTGAAGCCGTGGGCAAACACCAGGGAAGCGCCCGACTTCAGGTTCGGGGCCACTTCCTTGTTGTACACGTCGGCGATCTGCTCGTCCGGCAGCAGGATCATGACCACGTCAGCCGACTTCACGGCTTCAGCGATCTCAGCCACCTTCAGGCCGGCGCCTTCGGCCTTGGCCCAGGAGGCACCACCCTTGCGCAGGCCCACGGTGACCTTCACGCCGGAGTCGTTCAGGTTCTGGGCGTGGGCGTGACCTTGGGAGCCATAGCCGATGATGGTGACGTTCTTGCCCTTGATCAGGGAGAGATCAGCGTCCTTGTCGTAGTAAACCTTCATGATGTGCTCGCTTGAGTGCTGTTGTCTGGCGGGAACAGTGGATAGGAAAGTCGGGGGGCTCCGACTCAGACGCGCAGGATGCGCTCGCCGCGACCGATCCCGCTGGAGCCGGTGCGAACGGTTTCGAGGATGGCGGCACGGTCGATCGCCTCGATGAAGGCGTCAAGCTTGCCTGCGTCACCCGTCAATTCAATGGTGTAGGACTTTTCCGTCACGTCGATGATGCGGCCGCGGAAGATGTCAGCCATGCGCTTCATCTCTTCGCGCTCCTTGCCCACGGCGCGAACCTTGATGAGCATGAGTTCGCGCTCGGTGTAGTGGCCCTCGGTGAGATCCACCACCTTCACCACGTCCACCAGACGGTTGAGGTGCTTGGTGATCTGCTCGATGACCTCGTCGGACCCGGTGGTCACAACGGTCATGCGGGACAAGGAACGATCCTCCGTCGGCGCGACGGTCAAGCTCTCGATGTTGTAGCCACGCGCAGAGAAGAGCGCGACCACGCGAGAGAGGGCGCCAGGCTCGTTCTCGAGCAGCACCGCGATGATGTGTTTCATGTCTGTCTCCAACCAAGCCCCGGAAGTCGCGGCGGTAACCGCTGCTTCTGTACTTGGCAAGAACGGGAACGGAATTGAAAGCCGAAAGCTGGGGACCCTTGAAGACAGGCCCCTCCAGGTTGGGCGACTGCCCTGCTGCCTGTACCGCGGTAACGGTGCCAGGCCGGTGCAGCCGCACTCAGCCTCAGAGGTCCTCGGATCCGAGCAGCATCTCGGTGATGCCCTTGCCGGCCTGCACCATCGGCCACACGTTCTCACTGGGGTCCGTACGGACGTCCAGGAACACCGTGCGATCCTTCAGACGCATCATTTCCTTGAGCGCAGGCTCAATCTCGGAAGGATGCTCAATCTTGATGCCAACGTGACCGTACGACTCCGCCAGCTTCACGAAGTCCGGCAGGGCTTCCATGTAGCTGTGCGCATAGCGCTTGTCGTAGATGAGTTCTTGCCACTGGCGCACCATGCCCAGGTAGCGGTTGTTCAGGGCAATCACCTTCACCGGCGTCTTGTACTGCTGGCAGGTGGAAAGCTCCTGGATGTTCATCTGGATCGAGCCTTCACCCGTGATGCAGAACACATCCGCATCGGGCTTAGCCAGCTTGATGCCCATGGCATAGGGCAAGCCCACGCCCATGGTGCCCAGGCCACCAGAATTGATCCAGCGGCGCGGCTCGTCAAAGCGATAGTACTGGGCCGCCCACATCTGGTGCTGACCAACGTCGGAGGTGACGTAGGTGTCAGTGCCCTTGGTCATCTCCCAAAGCGCTTCCACCACCTGCTGCGGCTTGATCAGCTCCGGATGGGTACGGTACTTCAAGCAATCGCGACGCCGCCACTCGTTGATCTGGCTCCACCAGGGTGCAATCGCGGCCGGATCCGGACGCGCCTGGGCCTCCCGTACCTGGGCGATGAGTTCCTGGAGCACGTCCTTGACATCGCCCACGATGGGAATGTCCACCTTCACCCGCTTGGAGATGGAGGAGGGATCAATGTCCACATGGATGATCTTGCGCTCGACCGAAGCGAAATGCTTGGGGTTGCCGATCACTCGGTCATCGAATCGCGCCCCCACGGCCAGCAGCACGTCACAGTGCTGCATGGTCATGTTGGCCTCGTAGGTGCCATGCATGCCCAGCATGCCCAGGAACCTCGGATCCGTGGAGGGCACCGCACCCAGACCCATCAGGGTGTGGGTGACCGGGTAACCCAGCAGGTCGCACAGCTCACGCAGCTCGGCCGAGGCATTGCCAAGAACGACACCACCGCCGGTGTAGATGTAGGGACGCTTGGCTTGCAGCAACAGCTGAACGGCCTTGCGGATCTGGCCACCATGCCCCTTGCGCACCGGGTTGTACGAACGCATCTCCAGCTGTTCCGGATAGTGGAACGGCGTTGTCAGCTGCGAAACGTCCTTCGGAATATCGACCACGACCGGCCCAGGGCGACCTGTGCGGGCGATGTGGAAGGCTTTCTTGATCGTCACGGCCAGGTCGCGAACGTCCTTGACCAGGAAGTTGTGCTTGACCACCGGGCGGGTGATACCCACCGTGTCGCACTCCTGGAAGGCGTCAAGCCCGATGGCAGCCGTGGGAACCTGCCCGGTGATGATCACCATCGGGATGGAATCCATGTAGGCCGTGGCGATGCCGGTCACCGCGTTGGTCACGCCTGGGCCGGACGTCACGAGCGCCACGCCCACATCACCCGTCGCGCGGGCGTAGCCGTCTGCGGCGTGCACCGCGGCCTGCTCATGGCGGACGAGGACGTGCTGGATGCTGTCCTGCTGGTAGAGCGCGTCGTAGATATAAAGGACCGAGCCACCTGGGTAGCCCCAGATGTATTTCACGTTCTCGGCCTGGAGGCAACGAACGAGGATCTCGGACCCATTGAGTTCAGGGGCCGCTGGGGGGGTCATGGTGGTGGTGTTTTGCGGTTGCGCCGAGGGGGCGCGCTTGATTTCCGCGGCAGACATGTTCATTTCGAACCTCTGTGAATTTCTCTGACGAAAAACCTTCGGTGCCCCTCTCCGCGCCCTCGTGAGGCGGGTGTGGAGCCTGCGCGATCAGTCACCGCCGACAACCGTGGTCGGGTCGGCATAAACGATCTCATGCACCATCAGTGCAAGCGCGCATTATTGCACCGGATCCGTGCTTGCCCGGGGGACGACCAACAAACTTTCGCCAAGTGCGATACTCGTGGGTTCCGGATCCGCAATCCGGCCACCGTTGACCTGCCATTGGCCACTGACAAAGAACTCTCGGACTTCCTCAAGAGCGTCGAAAGACGCGCCTTCAAGCGAACAGTTTTCGCCGTCAAGGACGAGGATGGTGCCCTGGACATCGTGCAGGACTCGATGATCCGGCTGGCGGAGCATTACCGGGATCGCCCCCCCTCTGAGTGGCCGATGCTCTTTCAGCGGATCCTGTCGAACGCCACGATGGATTGGTTCCGGCGACGCAAAGTCCGGCAGGCGGTCATCAGCAACCTGTCGGACTTCGAGTCTCCGGACGGCGAAGGCGACTTCGACCTGCTGGAGTCCCTGGAAGCCGGAGAAGGCCATGGGACGGAGAGCGCCGCAGACAGCTTCAGCCGGGCACAGACGTTGCAAGTGATCGAGCAAGAGGTCGCCAAATTGCCGACGCGTCAACGCGAAGCTTTCCTGCTGCGTTACTGGGAAGATTTGGACGTTGCGGAGACAGCCAATGTGATGGGGTGCACCGAAGGCAGTGTGAAGACGCATTGCTCACGCGCCGTGCACACGCTGGCCAAGCTGCTCCGATCCAGGGGGATTTCACTATGAACAGTCTCAGCGCCACGCTGCACGCACCCAGCATCCCACGGTCACCAGACCGACAGGGAGCGGACTCTGACACTCTGGAGGCTCAGCTGGCGGGCCGGATCACGGTCGCGCTGTCCGAGCGTGCAGACGAGCTGCCCGCGGACATTGCGGAGCGACTGCGATTTGCCCGGGAGCAGGCGGTGAGCCGCTCGGCCGTCCTCGGCCGCAGCGCATCACGCCGCCGCCACCGTAATCTGCCGGCCACCCCGCTGCCCGCCTGGCTGCGTCGTGTCGCCTCGGCCGTGCCGGTGGCACTGCTGCTCTTGGGCATGGTAGCCATCGACGAGTGGCAGCACCGCGCAGAGGTTCGCGCCGTTGCGGAGATCGATGGCGATTTGCTGGTCGATGACCTGCCGGTGGAGGCCTACACCGATCCTGGTTTCCTGGAATACCTGAAATCACAGCAGGAGTGACATGCAGCCTCGGCGTCTTGGCTTGATCCGCTGGAGCCTGGTGGTCACATTGAGTGTGACCCTTCACGCAACCGCGCAGCCCCTGCGCGGTACGGATGACCCGCGCTGGAAGCAACTCGCCCCTGCCCATCAGTCCGTGCTGGCGCCACTGGCCAAGGACTGGGAGACACTCACGGCCGATCACCGCAGCAAGTGGCTGGAGGTGGCTCGCCGCTACGCGATCCTGAATCCGGAACAGCAGCGTCGGGCACGGGAGAAGATGCAAGAGTGGGCCCGCATGTCTCCGGAGCAGCGCCGGGTGGCCCGCCTGAACTTCCAGGAGGTCCGGACACTGGCGCCGTCTACCGACCGACAGGCCCAGTGGGAGGCCTACCAGAGTCTGCCTCAGGAACAACGTCAGCAACTGGCGGAGCGCCGCCCCGGCCCGGTGCGCGCCGCACCGTCCGCGAGCCCGGCCTCCTCCCCCTCCACGGCGCTGCGAACAGCCCCCTTGACCACCGTGGCACCCAAGAGCAACGTCGTGGCCAGTCCGGCAAAATCTGCCTCTCCTTCAGCGCTGCCAGGCAACGGAGCGGTAGTCCGCGCGGGCACAGGTGCCACCACCAACCTGCTCAACGACAAGTCCACCGGCAAGCCCAGCCATCAACAGGGGGGCTTGCCCAAGATCGCCGCCAGCCCCGGCATGGTGGATTCCGCCACCCTGCTGCCTAAGCGGGGCCCGCAGGCCGCCGGGGCCTTGCCGGTGCGTGGCACCCCGATGGCAGCACCCCAGGTCGCCCCGCTGCCGGAGCTTGCCGCCAGCCGATCAGAGACGACAACGGCAGCAGGTTCCTGACCGCTGTCCAAGCACCCAAGCAGGCCGGCAACGGCTTGCCGACTATGGATGTCCGAACCCTTGAACTCCCCGCAGGCCCCCGGCTACTTCCGCCGCCTTGCAGCCTTCACCTACGAAGGCATCTTGCTTTTCGGCCTGCTCATGGTGTCCGGCCTGATTTACTCCGTGGCCACCAACATGCGCCATGGGCTTAGAGGAAGTCTGGGTCTGCAGGTGTTCGAGTTTCTGGTGCTGGGCGTCTATTTCGTGTGGTTCTGGACCCATGGAGGTCAGACCGTCGCCACCAAGGCCTGGCACTTGCGTGTGGAGCGCCAGGACGGTGGGCCGGTACAACCTCTGCGTGCGGCATGCCGCTACCTGTTGAGCTGGGTGTGGTTTGCGCCGGCGCTGCTGACGCTGCAGCTCGCAGGTTTGAAGGATGCGGCCAGCATATCCACCGTACTGCTCTCCGGTGTCTTGGGCTACGCGGCGCTGGGACACCTGCGAAAAGATCGGCAGCTGCCACATGACGTGCTGTGCGGCACCCGCGTGGTGCAAGCCCCGCCTCGCCCCAAAGCCTGATCGAGGCTCGCACGCTCATCGCCTCGCAGAACCGCGGTGCGGGGTACGATGCCAACCGCCCTACCGGCGGGACGCCCGCTTGACCAGCGTTGCCGTAGACCCGCGTTCAAGTCTTCCTTCTCCTCACATGACCAACCCTCACAAGGGCAGAACCGGCATCGACCGGGTCATCCACGCCGCCGGCTACTCCTGGTCGGGCCTCAAGCAGGCCTATCGCGGGGAGAGCGCCTTCCGGCAGGAATGCTGGTTGGCCATGCTGATGCTGCCGGCCGCCATTTGGGTAGGACGGAACTGGGTGGAAACTGCCTTGCTGGCCGGCACTGTCTTGCTGGTCATGATCGTCGAGTTGCTCAATTCCGCAGTGGAGGCGGCCGTGGACCGGGTGGGTTTCGAAATGCACGAACTGTCCGGTCGGGCCAAGGACATCGCCAGCGCGGCCGTGCTGCTCTCGCTGCTGCTGTGCGCGGGAGTGTGGCTGGCGGCAGTCTGGACCCGCTTCCTGGCATGAGGCCTGCCGACATGCCCACCCCATTCACCCTCTGCGTTTATTGCGGCTCGCGCCCGGGAGCCCATCCCGCCTTCATCGAAGCAGCCCGCGCCGTAGGCACTTCCATGGGCCGAAGAGGCTGGCGCCTGGTCTACGGAGGTGGCAACGTGGGCCTGATGGGCATCGTTGCAGACGCTTGCCTGCAGGCAGGGGGAGCGGTGGTGGGAGTGATTCCGGAGCGCTTGATGGCCCGCGAGGTCGGCCACCACGGACTGACCGAGCTGCATGTGGTCCAGTCCATGCACCAGCGCAAGCAGAAGATGGCCGAACTGTCCCACGGCTTCCTCGCCCTGCCCGGTGGCATTGGGACCCTGGAAGAGTTGTTCGAGGTTTGGACATGGCGGCACCTGGGCTATCACGGCCGCCCCATCGCCCTGCTCAATGTCGAAGGGTTCTACGACCCATTGCAACGGTTTCTGGAGCAGGCCGTTTGCAGCGGATTCATGGATGCAGGACAGATGGACATGGTCCGGTGGGCCTGCTCGCCAGAAGACGCGCTGGATGCCCTGGCCGAGGGCACCGCTCAAGACACGACCGTCGCCAACTTGCGGGCAATCTGAGCGCGCAACAGCCACCTGCCGCCGGATCGAGAACCCGCTCCTTCAGCCCGGTGAGGCCAGACCGCTGTGGCCCGCGCAATGATGGTCCACAGCGGTTGAACCTCGGGCGCCTCGGTGTAGAACTGGGCGCCTTCGGTCAGCACCAATCAAATGGCAGACTCGTCGGTCTCACCGGTACGGATGCGGACCACCTGCTCAATGGGGGTGACGAAGATCTTGCCGTCACCGATCTTGCCGGTCTTGGCCGCCTTGACGATGGCTTCAATGGCACGGTCCACGTCCGCATCCTTGATGACAGCCTCCACCTTCACCTTGGGCAGGAAGTCCACCACGTACTCCGCGCCGCGATAGAGCTCGGTGTGGCCCTTCTGTCGGCCGAAGCCCTTCACCTCGGTCACCGTCAGGCCCGACACGCCCACTTCGGCCAGCGCCTCACGCACCTCCTCCAGCTTGAAAGGCTTGATGATGGCAGTGACTTGTTTCATGTCGGATCTCCTGACGGCGGGAAAAAGGGAATCGATACACGGATTTAAGCACGGAACCGCGAAGTGATCGGGTACCGCCAATCGCGCCCGAAAGCGCGATGGGTGATGCGAATGCCCACTGGGGACTGGCGCCGCTTGTACTCATTGATCTTGATGAGGCGGGTGATCTTCTCGACGTCGGCGCGTTCAAAACCGGCCGCCACGATGTCCTCAATGGACTGATCCTCTTCCATGTAACGGGCCAGGATGGCATCCAGCACGTCATAGGGTGGAAGGCTGTCCTGGTCTTTCTGGTCCGGGCGCAACTCTGCCGATGGCGCACGCTCGATGATGCGCTCCGGGATCCAAGGCCCCACGCTGCCATCCGCGCGGGGTGTGGCCTGGCCGTTCTTCCATCGGCAAAGGCGGTAGACCAAGGTCTTGGCCACATCCTTGATCACCGCAAACCCACCGGCCATGTCGCCGTACAGGGTGCAATAACCGGTGGCCATCTCGCTCTTATTGCCGGTCGTCAGGACGATGCTGCCGGTCTTGTTGGACAGCGCCATGAGCAGCGTGCCGCGAATGCGGGCTTGGATGTTCTCTTCGGTGGTGTCTTCCGCCAAGCCTTGGAACTGCGGAGCGAGCGCCTCGCGGAAACGGTCGAACATGGGGGTGATGGCAATCTCGTCGTAGCGCACACCCAGGCGGGCCACCATGTCGCGGGCGTCGATCCAGGAGATATCCGCGGTGTAAGGAGACGGCATCATCACGGCCCGCACCCGGTCGGCACCCAAGGCATCCACCGCCACGGCCAGCACCAGCGCGGAGTCCACGCCGCCTGACAAACCAATCAGCGCCCCAGGAAAGCCGTTCTTGCCCACATAGTCCCGCACCCCCATCACCAGGGCCTTCCAGACCTGCTCCTCCACGCTTGGCAGAGGCGCCAGCGGCCCGGACACCCGTCCGCCGTGCGCCACGCTCAGCAGGAGCTCGGCCGGCTCGAAACTCGGCGCGCGCGCGCACACGGCCCCTTGCGCATCCACCGCAAAGGATGCCCCATCGAAGACTACCTCATCCTGCCCACCCACCAAGTGGGCATAGAGCAGTGGCAGGCCCACCTTGGCGGCGCGGTTCGACATGCGGGCTTCCCGCTCGCCGTGCTTGTCGATGTGGAACGGAGAGGCGTTCAACACGCACAGCAGCTGGGCCCCCGCCGCCTTGGCCGCCGCCGCCGGCTCCTCGAACCATGCATCCTCACAGATGAGCAGCCCCACCCGCCAACCCGCGACCTCGACCACCACCGCGGATTGCCCGACGTCCCGCCCCGTGGCGAAGTAGCGGCGTTCGTCAAAGACTTGGTAGTTGGGCAATTCGCGCTTGTGATAGCACGCCCTGACCTGTCCACCCGCGATGACCGAAGCCGAATTGAACCGTCGCGGCAGCGAAACCGACCGCGAGCGCAATGCATCTGCCTCCTCCCAGGCACTGGGATGCCCCAGCACGACGTGCAAGCCCTCGCAGTCGGCCAGGCGGCTCGCCAAGGCCAGCACCTGTTCGGCGCAAGCCTGCATGAAGGCGGGGCGCAGCAGCAGGTCCTCGGGCGGATAGCCGGTGAGGCTGAGTTCAGGCGTGACCACCAGCCGGGCACCCGCCGCATGGGCTCGGCGGCAGGCCTGCTCGATCAGCGCCACATTGCCCGCCAGGTCCCCGACGGTGGCGTTGATCTGCACAAGGGCGGCGGACAGGGGCGGCAAGGAGGTCGTCATGGCGCAACAACGTGAAAAGCCCGGATTATTCACGCGACGCGATGCCGGCTCAGCGCCCCGCCGTCCACAGCGGCGGCACCAAGCAAAACGGCGGAACCCGCAAGAGCACGGGTTCCGCCGTTTTAGGCAGCGCGCGGCACACCCGCGCGCGAGGTTCAGGCCGGGATCAGGCCTTGTTCTCGGCAGCCTTGTAGGCGGCCATGCCGTCGGTGATTTCCTTCTTGGCGGCTTCCGGGCCTTCCCAACCCGTGACCTTGACCCACTTGCCGGGCTCCAAGTCCTTGTAGTGCTCGAAGAAGTGCTTGATGCTGTTGAGGCGCATGGGGTTCATGTCCTCAGGCTTGTTCCAGCTGCTGTAAAGCGGCAGGATCTTCTTGACGGGCACGGCGATCAGCTTGTTGTCGCCACCGGCCTCGTCTTCCATCTTGAGCATGCCGATCGCACGGCACTTGACCACCACACCGGGGATCAGGGGCACCGGGGTGATGACCAGCACGTCGACCGGATCGCCATCAGCCGCCAGGGTGTTGGGCACATAACCGTAGTTGGTCGGGTAGTGCATGGCCGTGGACATGAAACGGTCCACGAACAGCGCACCGGACTCATGGTCCACCTCGTACTTGATCGGATCGCCGTTCATCGGAATTTCGATGATGACGTTGAACTCTTCGGGCGCCTTGTCTCCGGGCGTCACGTTGTGCAGGCTCATGGTGTGAATCCGTGGCTGAAGTGCTGGGAGGGGAAACCCGCATTCTACGTTCCGGCCTTGCCTTGCCCTGACATGCGGACGGCTTGATGCAGCGCAGGAAAACACCAAGCTGGGGGGAGGCCGATTCCTCTAGCATGGTTTGGCCGGCCCCGGAGGGCGGCGCCCACAGGCGCTGACCGGGTTCAGATCCGCCCGACGCGGATTCTGCGTGAGAGGAAGGAGAGTCTTGATGTCCACTTCCGTGGCGCTCTACAGCGCGCTCGTCTGCGGCCTGGTGGCCGTGATCTACGGCTTCGTGCAGCGAAGCTGGATATTGGCCCAGGATGCCGGCAATGCCCGGATGCAGGAGATCGCCGGGGCCGTGCAGCAGGGAGCCGCCGCCTACCTGGCCAGGCAGTACAAGACCATTGCCCTGGTCGGCGTGCTGCTGGCGGTGCTGATTGGATGGTTCCTGGACTTGCGCACGGCCGTGGGGTTCGTGCTGGGCGCGGTGCTCTCGGGCGCCTGCGGCTTCATCGGCATGAATGTGTCCGTGCGTGCCAACGTGCGGACCGCCCAGGCGGCCACCCGTGGTATCGGGCCGGCGCTGGAAGTTGCCTTCAAGGGCGGTGCCATCACCGGCATGCTGGTGGTCGGTCTGGGGCTGCTGGGCGTCGGGCTGTTCTATCTGGTGCTGGTGGACAGCAGCGCGGCGCAGGCCACGCTGGCCACGCAGCTCAAGCCCCTGCTCGGCTTCGCCTTCGGCTCCTCCCTGATTTCGATCTTCGCCCGCCTGGGGGGCGGCATCTTCACCAAGGGCGCCGACGTCGGTGCGGACCTGGTGGGCAAGGTGGAAGCCGGCATCCCCGAGGATGACCCCCGCAACCCGGCAGTGATCGCCGACAACGTGGGCGATAACGTGGGCGACTGCGCCGGCATGGCGGCCGACCTGTTCGAGACCTACGCGGTCACGTTGATTGCCACCATGGCCTTGGGCGCCCTGATGGTCACCGCCGCGCCGCAGGCCGCGGTGGTCTATCCGCTGCTGCTGGGCGGCGTGTCGATCCTGGCCTCCATCGTCGGCTGTGGCTTCGTCAAGGCGACGCCGGGCATGCGCAATGTGATGCCCGCGCTGTACAAGGGCCTGATCGTGGCCGGGGTGATCTCCCTGGTGGCCTTCTACTTCGTCACCACCCTCGTCATGCCGGCGGACGCCCTGGGCGCAGGTACCCACCTCAAGCTCTTCGGCGCCTGCGTGGTCGGCCTGGCTCTGACCGCCGCGATGGTCTGGATCACCGAGTACTACACCGGTACCGACTACGCCCCCGTGCAGCATGTGGCCAAGGCCTCCACCACGGGGCACGGCACCAACATCATCGCGGGCCTGGGCGTGTCGATGAAGTCCACTGCATGGCCGGTGCTCTTCGTCTGCGTGGCCATCTGGTCGGCCTATGCACTGGCAGGGCTCTATGGCATCGCCATCGCAGCCACGGCCATGCTCAGCATGGCGGGTATCGTCGTCGCCCTGGATGCCTATGGCCCCATCACCGACAACGCCGGCGGCATTGCGGAAATGGCCGAGTTGCCGGACAGCGTGCGCGACATCACCGACCCGCTGGACGCCGTGGGCAACACGACCAAGGCGGTGACCAAGGGCTATGCCATCGGCTCCGCTGGCCTGGCCGCCCTGGTGCTGTTTGCGGACTACACACATGCCCTGGAAGCCCGTGGGGCGCACCTGGCCTTCGACCTGTCGGACCACAAGGTCATCGTGGGCCTGTTCATCGGTGGGCTCATCCCCTACCTCTTCGGCGCCATGGCCATGGAGGCGGTGGGCCGCGCCGCGGGCGCGGTGGTGGAGGAGGTGCGTCGCCAGTTCCGTGACATCCCCGGCATCATGGAAGGCACCGGCAAGCCCGAGTACGGCAAGGCTGTGGACATGCTCACCTCCGCGGCCATCCGCGAGATGATCATTCCATCCCTGCTGCCGGTGGTTGTGCCCATCCTGGTGGGCCTGCTGCTGGGGCCTGCCGCGTTGGGTGGCCTGCTGATGGGCACCATCGTCACGGGCCTGTTCGTGGCAATCTCCATGTGCACCGGTGGTGGGGCCTGGGACAACGCCAAGAAGTACATTGAAGACGGACACCACGGCGGCAAGGGCAGTGACGCGCACAAGGCTGCGGTGACAGGCGACACCGTGGGAGACCCTTACAAGGACACGGCAGGGCCGGCGGTCAACCCGCTGATCAAGATCATCAACATCGTGGCCCTGCTGATCGTGCCGCTGCTGCCACTGGCGTGACCTAGACGGGGAAGTCCAGAGGCATCGCCACGACCTCGCGCCCAGGCGCACCGGGCCGGCCCGCCCGGTGCGCCCATAACGGCCGATGCGGACAGTGCGGCCGGCGCAGGCCGGTGCCGGTATGCTTGAAGCATGCCCCTGACTTGGCTGCAGCCCCAAGACCCCTTCCCTCCGACCGCCTTGGCACTGGACGAGGCGACCGATGCGCCCGGCCTCCTGGCCGTCGGCGCCGATCTGTCCGCTGACCGATTGGTGCAAGCCTATCGGCGCGGCATCTTCCCCTGGTATGCCCAAGGCCAGCCCATCTTGTGGTGGACGCCACATCCGCGCATGGTCCTGCCGGTGGCGGAGTTCAAGCTCTCACGCAGCCTGAAGCGGGCCGTGAGGCAGGGGCTGGCCAGCGGGCGCCTGGAAGTGCGGCTGGACCTTCACTTCGATCGGGTCATCCAGGCGTGTGCCCAAACACCGCGCCACGGCCAGGCGGGCACTTGGATCCTGCCCGAAATGGTGCGTGCCTATCAGAGGCTGCACGGTCTGGGCGTGGCCCACAGCGTTGAAACCTGGCAGGACGGTCAGCTTGTGGGTGGGCTGTACGGCCTGATGATCGGACGCATGTTCTTTGGCGAATCCATGTTCGCCCATGCCACGGACGCCTCCAAGATGGCGCTGTGCGCCCTGGTGGCGCTGTGCCGCGAAGACCAGATTGAACTGATCGACTGCCAGCAGGAAACCGCCCACCTGGCCAGCCTGGGCGCCAGACCGATACGTCGCGCCCAGTTCGAGGCCCACCTGGCCCGCACCGTGGACCTGCCGACACCCCGATGGTCCGACCGGACGGTACCCTGGCACCAGCTGGGCCTCAACACCGCGCAAGCGCCGGTCGAAAACGACGCGTGAACCACTCGAAAGATCCACCCCTGTCGGCGCTGCAGTTCTATGCCACTGCGCCCTACCCGTGCAGCTACCTGCCTGAGCGGCAGGCCCGTTCACAGGTGGCCACGCCCGGGCACATGATCCACACCGAGGCCTACTCGGCCTTGGTGGCCTGTGGTTTCCGCCGCAGCGGCCTGTTCACCTACCGCCCCTTGTGCGAAGGCTGTGCCGCCTGCGTGCCCCTGCGCATCCCCGTGCAGCGATTCTCACCGGCGCGCCGGCATCGCCGAGCCTGGGCAGCCCACGCCGACCTCAAGGCCCGGGTGATGCGGCTGGGCTTTCATGAAGCCCATTACGCGCTGTACCTGCGCTACCAGACTTGCCGCCATGCCGGTGGTGGCATGGACCAGGACAGCGTGGACCAGTACAGCCAGTTCCTGCTGCAGAGTCGTGTCAACTCCCGCCTCATCGAGTTCCGGGAGCCCGGCACTGAGGGAGCATTGCGCATGGTGTCCATCGTGGACGTGCTGGCGGACGGACTGTCGGCGGTCTACACCTTCTACGACCCGGATGTCGAAGGGGCCAGCTATGGCACCTACGGCATCCTCTGGCAGATTGAACAGACCCGCCAGCTCAAGCTGCCGCACCTGTACCTGGGCTACTGGATCCAGGGCAGCCGCAAGATGGACTACAAGACAGGCTTCCAGCCGCACCAAGTCTTGAGGGACGGCCATTGGCAGGATGCCGCCGGGCCGGGCGATGGCCCCTCCCCGCCCAACCCGCCGCAATAAGGGCCCGGCAGGGACCGCATTTCCCGCCTTGCCCCCCCCGTGGGACAGGCAGGATGCAGGGCAAGGGATGGCGCCATTCCGGTGCCCTGCCCCCGCCATCACCCCGCACGATGCCCTACGCCAGCACACCTTCCCCGGCCAGCACCGCCCCGGCCTACCGGTGCCGGCTGTGCAATGCGACCTGCTACCGCCGGTTGGTGGAGCGCAGTGCCGATGGACGTCTGGGCTACGGCAACCGCTACCGCTGTGCAGGCTGCGGCCTGACCTTCGAGGATCCGGCCCAGTGGTGGGGAAGCGGCACGTCCGCCAACCCGACCGCCCGTATGGGCACGCCGCTACCAGCCTCCTGAACCTGGGAATCCACGGCCCGGGGGAACCACAGCCGCCGGCAAGACCACCACGCGATGGCCAGCGCGCCACGCGGCTCCGTCACACTTCCAGCCACTCCTTGCGGACATAGGCGTCGGCCTTGAGCTCCGCCGGCGTGCCCTCGAAGACGATGCGGCCATGCCCCATCACCAGGCATCGCTCGGACACCTCCAGGGCAATGGTGAGTTTCTGCTCGACCAGCAGGACGCTGATGCCTCGGTTTTTGAGTTCGCGAAGGTAGCCGGCCACCAGCTCGACGATCTTGGGCGCCAGGCCTTCGGTGGGTTCGTCGATCATGATCAGGTCAGGATCCCCCATGAGCGTCCGGCACAGGGTCAGCATCTGCTGCTCCCCTCCCGAGAGCACGCCCGCCTCGGTGTGCTGCCGCTCCTTCAGGCGGGGGAACATGGCGTACATGTCCTCGAAGTGCCAACGCCGTGCCGGTGCACCCCGTCGCGGCGCCTTCTCGCCCAGCATCAGGTTCTGGTGGACGGTGAGCTTGGGAAAGATGTCCCGGTTCTCCGGCACGTAACCCAAACCCAGGTGGGCGATCTCGTAGGCCTTGCGGCCCACGAGCTCTTCCCGATCCCGCCAGCGCACCGAACCCGTAGCGTCGACCAAGCCCATGATGGCCTTGACGGTGGTGGATCGACCGGAGCCATTGCGTCCCAACAGGCTGACGATCTCCCCGGGCCGCACCTGCAGGCTGACACCGTGCAGCACATGGCTTTTGCCGTAGTAGGCATGCAGGTTCTCCAGCGCCAGCAAGGACGGCACGAAAGTAGCCGGGACGCCGGGATGGGCATGGTGAGGTGCCATCGCGGCGGCCGCAGAGGCCTTCAGGGGGGGGGCGCCACTCATGCGGAGGCTCCGACGAAGGAAGACGGCGCAGCGGCGGCCTGCGTCTCGGCCAGCACGCTGCCTAGATAGGCTTCTTGCACGCGGGCATTGGCACGCACCGCCTCGGGGGTGTCAAAGGCGATGACCTCGCCATAGACCAGGACGGCAATGCGGTCAGCCAGGCCGAAGACCACCCCCATGTCATGCTCCACGGTCAGCAAGGTCTTGCCTTCGGTCACTTCCCGGATGAGCTGGATGAAACGGGTCGTCTCACTCTTGCTCATGCCGGCGGTGGGCTCGTCCAGCAAGATGACACTGGAGCCGCCGGCGATGGTGATGCCAATCTCTAAGGCGCGCTGCTCGGCATAGGTCAGGTTGACGGCCAGCTGGTCACGACGCTTGTCCAGGCGGATCATGGCCAGCACCTCCTCGGCGCGGTCATTGACCGCACGCATGTCGGCCAGAAAGCGCCAGAAGGCGTAACGTGCGCCCATGCTCCACAGCACCGCACAGCGCAGGTTCTCGTAGACCGAAAGCCGGTTGAACAGATTGCTGACCTGAAAGCTGCGGGCCAAGCCGCGACGGTTGATCTCATAGGGTTTGAGACCATCGATGCGCTGACCGTGCAGCCGGATCTGACCACTGCTCAAGCCAAAGCGGCCGGAGATGAGGTTGAAGAGCGTGGACTTTCCCGCGCCGTTCGGGCCGATGATGGCTACCCGCTCACCGGGACGCACCTGCAGGTTCGCCCCTCGGATGATCTCGGTCTTACCGAAGCACTTGCGCGCGTCGATCAGTTCCAACGCAAAGCCGTTGCTGCTCACAGACCCTCCCTGCGCTTGATCTCGCGCTCAATCTCTTCCTGCACCTCGCCCCACTGCGCCAAGAAGTGCCGGCGGGCCAGTTCGAAGAGAAAGGCGCCGGTCAGACAGGCGAACCCCGCGCCGACCCAGGCATCCACCCCCAGGGCGTTGATCTGCGCCCCCAGGAAGGGCGTCATCGGCCCCAGGGCCGCGTTGAGCTGCAGGTGGTAGACCATTTCCACCATGGCCGCCCCCCCCAGGAGCAGGGTCAAACCCGTGCCCCCCAACGCCAGGTAAGCCGTCCAGAGCTTGCGCAGCTTGCCGAAGGCAGCCACACGCAGGTTCATCATGATCAGCGCCGCAAAGCCACCCGGCGCATACATCACCATCAGCAGGAACACGCCACCCAGGTACAGTAGCCAGGCCTTGGTGAACTCAGACAGCAACACCAGCGCCACCACCATCAGCACCGCCCCGATGATGGGACCGAAGAAGAAGGTGGCCCCGCCGAGGAACACGAACAGCAGGTAGGCCCCCGAGCGTGCCGCCCCCACCACCTCGGCGGTGACGATCTCGAAATTGATGGCCCCCAGCCCCCCCGCGATCCCGGCGAAGAAGCCTGAGAGCATGAAGGCCAGGTAACGCACGTGCTGGGTGGAATAGCCAATGAATTCCACCCGCTCCGGGTTGTCCCGAACCGCGTTGAGGATGCGCCCCAGCGGCGTGCGGGTGAGGGCGTACATCGCCGCGGTGCAGATGAAGCAGTAGACGGCGATCAGGTAGTACACCTGCAACTGCGGACCGAAGCTGATCCCCCAGACCTTCTCACCCACCACCCGGTTGGCCGAAATTCCCCCCTCCCCACCAAAGAACTCCGGCAGCATCAGCGACATGCTCCAGACCAGTTCACCAATGCCCAGGGTGATCATCCCGAAGGTGGTACCCGCCTTCTTGGTGGTGACGTAGCCCAGCAGGGCCGCAAAGAACAGACCCGCCAGCCCGCCGACCAGCGGCACCAGGCTCACCGGCAGGGCCAGCTCACCCCGCCCCACCAAGTTGAGGGTATGGATCGCCAAGAAGCTGCCCAGGCCGCTGTAGACGGCATGGCCGAAGCTGAGCATCCCCCCCTGCCCCAGCAGCATGTTGTAGGCCAGGCAGGCGATGATGGCGATGCCGATCTGGCACAGCATGGTCTGGGCAAAGCTGCTCTTCCAGAGCATGGGCGCCACCAGGAGTGCCAGGGCGAAGAGTCCCCAGATCACCCAGCGGCCCACATTCCAGGGCCGGAAGTGCAGGTGGGGTCGGGTTTCGTGGATGTGGCTCATGGTCGGTTCAGGGTCGTCCTGGGCCCAGGGTCATTCATCGCGGGTGCCCAGCAGGCCCTTGGGCCTGAAGATGAGCATGAGCACCAGCAGCAGATAAGGCAGGATGGGAGCGGCCTGGGCCAAGGTGATACGCAGCAGCGGCCAGCCCGGCGTCTGCGGCCCCACGTCGCCCCCCATGCCGCGCACCAGCGAGGCCAACGAGGCATCCACGGTCAGCGGCAAGGTCTGTAACAAGCCGATGAGCACCGAGGCCACAAAGGCGCCAGCCAGCGAGCCCATGCCGCCCACCACCACCACCACAAAAATGATGGAGCCGACCACGGCTGCCATGGCAGGCTCGGTGACGAAGGTGATGCCGCCGATGACGCCCGCCAGGCCGGCCAGCGCGCAGCCGGCGCCAAAGACGAGCATGAACACCCGCGGCACGTTGTGGCCCAACGCCTGCGCCATCTCCGGATGGGTCAGGGCGGCCTGGATCACCAGTCCGATGCGGGTTCGGGTGAGCAGCCACCACAGCGCCAGCAGCATGCCCAGCGCCACGACCATCATGAAAGCGCGGGTCAGCGGAAAGCGCGAGCACTGCACCACCACCTCCTGCCCGGCCCGGCACAGCTCCGCCGGAGCGGCACCGCCCACCACCGACAGCCCGTCGCGCGCCGACTGCACGAAGGTAAAGGCTGGCCCCTGCAACCAGGTCGGGGGATTGAAGGAGAGCGGCGTGCGACCCCAGACGAGCTGCACCACCTCCAGCACCACATAACTCAGCCCGAAGGTGATGAGCAGCTCGGCCACATGACCGTAGGCATGCACCTTGCGCAGCACCAGCCGCTCAAAGCCGGCGCCCATGAGCCCCACCACCAGGGGCGCCAGCACCAGCGCCAGCCCAAAACCCAGCCAACCGGTGAGCGTGTAGGCCACATAGGCCCCCAGCATGTAGAAGCTGGCGTGGGCGAAATTGAGCACGCCCATCATGCTGAAGATCAGCGTGAGGCCGGAGCTGAGCATGAACAACAGCAGCCCGGAGCTCAGGCCATTGAGCAGGTTGATGAGGATCTGGTCCACGTTGGGCGTCGGTCAGTGGAGGGTTGTAGGGTGCAGGCCTGCAGCGCCCGGCACCGGCACGCCCCCCAAAAGGAAACCGCGCCGGCGCCAAACAGCCACCACCCGCTCGGCCACTCGGTCGGGCGCGGGCCGAAATGTCGCCCAGAATCGTCGGCAGCGACAAGCCCAGGGCACATACCGACCCTGGGCCAACACGGGCCCGCCTCAGGGTCGCTTCATCTGGCAGGTGGTGGGCGTGCTGGACACGTAGCTGTCGAAGGCCCGGACCTCGGCAAAGGTGTGCCCGGTGTTTTCGAAGTCGTAGCTGTTCTTCTTGTCGGTCTTCTGCCAGACCGAGATGAACAACGGCTGCTGCAGCTGGTGGTCGGACTTGCGCATCTCGACCTCACCGTTGAAGCTCTTGACCTTGAGCCCCTCCAGGGCTGCGGCCACCTTGACCGGGTCGGTGGACTTGGCCTTGGCAACAGCCGCCGAGAGCAAGGCAAACAGGTGGTAGGTCGAACCGGTGTACCAGTCGGCGCCGAACTTGGCCTTGAAGTCGTTCATCACCTGGCTGGCCACCCCCCCCATGTTGGAATGCAGGTAAGACACTTGGAAGACCCGGCCCGCCGCTTCCGCGCCCATGGCGGTGGGTGTGCCGGTCACGCCGGCGTAGTAGGTGAAGAACTTGACGTTCAGGCCGGCGTCGTTGGCGGCCTTGATGAGCAGCGTCAGGTCGGATCCCCAGTTGCCGGTGATGACCGTGTCCGCGCCACTGGCCTTGATCTTGGCCACATAGGGGGCGAAGTCACGCACCTGGGCCAGCGGGTGCAGGTCCTCTCCCACAAACTGGATGTCCGGACGCTTGGCCGCCAAGGCCTCCTTGGCGTACTTGGCCACCTGGTGGCCGTGGGCATAGTTCTGGTTGATCAGGAAGACCTTGCGGATGTCCTTCTGGTCCTTCATGAAGGCCGAGAGCGCCTCCATCTTCATGCTGGTGTCGGCATCCAGACGGAAGTGCCAGTAGTTACATTTGCCATTGGTCAGGTCAGGATCCACGGCCGAATGGTTGAAATACAGCACCTCCTGCCCCGGATTGCGCTCGTTGTGCTTGGCAATCGCGTCGATCAGGGCCAGCGCCGCGCCGGAGCCGTTGCCTTGGGTGACGTAGCGCACGCCCTGGTCAATCGCAGACTTCAAGGCGTTGAGCGTTTCGGCCGGGCTGAGCTTGTTGTCAATGGGGACGATCTCGAACTTCACGCCCGCCGGGTTGTTGCGGCTGAACTGCTCGGCCAGGAACTGGAAGCTCTTGACCTGGTTCTGACCGACCGGTGCCATCAACCCGGTGAGGGGATCGATCCAGGCGATGCGCACCGTCTCGCCCTTCTGTGCCCAGACGCTGGCGGCCGAGCAGGCCAAGGCGGCCGAGAGGGCCGTGAGGGCCAAGGTGTGGAACTTGCGGCGGGGGAACGTCATGTCTGTCTCCTTTGCAGGTCTGTGGCCGGTGGCGGCTGCAGCGCCCTGTCAGCCTGGCCTGTGACGGTATCCAAGACCCCAGGGCGCGGCGTCAGGGACTTCCTGTAAGGCTTGTCCCGCCCGTGACAGGCCGACCGCCGCCGCGGTCTCCGGGGCGTCAGGGCCTGCGGGCACACCCTGCCTCCCCGCCTCCGCCGCAGCTCGCTCAGCCCGTGGGCAAGGCATGCCCGCGGAACTGCTCCCGCAACTTGAGCTTCTGGATCTTGCCGGTGGCCGTGTGGGGAATCTCCTCGACAAACACCACATCGTCCGGAATCTGCCACTTGGCGATGCGGCCTTCATAGAACGCCAGCATGTCTTCGCGGCTGAGGCTGGCGCCGGGCTTGCGCACCACCACCAACAGCGGCCGCTCGTCCCACTTGGGATGGCGTGCTGCGATGACCGCGGCCTCGTGCACCGCAGGATGGGCCATCGCGACGTTCTCCAGGTCAATGGAGCTGATCCATTCGCCCCCGGACTTGATCACGTCCTTGCTGCGGTCGGTGATCTGCATGAATCCATCCGCATCAATGGTGGCCACGTCGCCTGTCGGAAACCAGCCGGGCTGGCCGTCCACGCTAACCAGCGGAGACGCCTGGCTGCCCAGGTAGCGCTCGATCACCCAGCCCCCGCGCACCACCAGATTGCCCGAGGACTTTCCATCCCATGGCAGGCTGACGCCGTCGTCGTCGATGATGGCCATGTCGATGCCGTAGATCACCCGGCCCTGCTTTTCCAGCAGGCGCTGCCGGGCCTCGGCAGGCAGCGTCAGGTGTTTGCTCTTGAGCTTGGACAGGGTGCCCAGCGGTGAGAGTTCGGTCATGCCCCAGGCATGGATCACCTCCACGCCAAAGTCTTCCTGCAGGGTCTTCATCATGGCCGGCGGACACGCCGACCCGCCGATGACCGTGCGCCGGAAGTGGCTGAACTTCAGGCCCTGGGCCTTCATGTAGGTGATCAGCCCCAGCCAGACGGTGGGCACCCCGGCGGAGAAGCTCACCCGCTCGCCCTCGAAAAGCTCGTAGAGGGACTTGCCATCCAGGTGGGGGCCGGGCAGCACCAACTTGGCCCCCACCAAGGCCGCGGCGTATGGAATGCCCCAGGCGTTGACATGGAACATGGGCACCACGGGCAGGATGACATCCTGGGAGGCGCAATTCATCGCGTCAGGCAAGGCAGCGGCATAGGCGTGCAGCACCGAGGAGCGGTGGCTGTAGACCGCCCCCTTCGGATGGCCCGTGGTGCCCGAGGTGTAGCAGATGCTGGAGGCGGTGTTCTCGTCCAGGTCCGGCCAGTGGTAGCGACCGTCCTCGGCGGCCAGCAGCTCCTCGTAGCACAGGAGCCCGGGCAGGGTGCTGGCCGCGGGCATGTGCTCGCGGTCCGTCATCAGCACCAGGTGGCGCACCGTCGTCAGCGAAGGGGCCAGCTTCTCCACCAGCGGCAGGAAGCTGAGGTCAAAGCACAACACCGCATCGGCCGCATCCTGGACGATCCAGGCGATCTGCTCCGGGAACAGCCGCGGGTTGATGGTGTGGCACACCAGCCCGGAGCCCGACGTGCCGTAGTAGATCTCCAGGTGACGGTGGCCGTTCCAGGCCAGGGTCCCCACCCGTTGACCGGGTTCGCAGCCCAAGCGGGCCAGGGCCTGCGCCAGCTGCCGGGACCGCTGGGCCACACCCGCCCAGGTGGTGCGGTGCAAGTCACCCTCCACCCGCTTGGACACCACCTCGGTGTCGCCCGCATGCCGCTCCGCATGGGTCAGCAGGCTGGAAATCAGCAGAGGCATCTGCATCATGCGGCCCATCATCGGGGCACGGTCTTCGCGGCTCATCGGTGTCTCCTGTTGGCTCGTCATCACCCAAGTTCGCACCGGTGCGGTCGCTGGCGCGCCACATGGCCGCAGCGCCACCTGCCCACCGGCGGACGCGGTGATTCCATCTTAGGCAGCGCCCCCGCCAGGTCACCCGGGGGACAGCCCCAATGCCCCTGCGTCACCTCGGCGACAAGCGGCTGCCTACACTGCGACGCATGTCCGCCCCCTCGACTCCCGCCGGCCACGCCACATCGCCCGGCGCGCACTGGATCAACCGATTCGCCCAGCTGCCCGCCAGGTTCCACACCCGCCTGCAGGCCCAGGGGCTGCCGGACCCGCATTGGGTGATCACCAGCGACGATTGCGCCGCACTGCTGGGATGGCCCACCGACTGGTGGCAGGCGGCTGCACCGGCGGAACAGGCCAGCGCCCTGGCCGTCTTCAGCGGACAGACCCGCTGGCCAGGCATGGATCCCCTGGCCACTGTGTACAGCGGCCACCAGTTCGGCCACTGGGCCGGACAGCTGGGCGATGGCCGGGCCCTGTGGCTGGGCGAGCTGCAGGGCCCCGAGGGGCCGCTGGAATTGCAGCTCAAGGGCGCCGGGCGAACGCCCTACTCCCGCATGGGCGATGGACGCGCGGTCCTACGCTCTTCCCTGCGCGAGTTCCTCGCCTCCGAGGCCATGCACCACCTGGGCATCCCGACCACCCGGGCCCTGTGCCTCACCGGCTCTGCGCTGCCGGTTCGCCGGGAACGGGTGGAGACCGCCGCGGTGCTCACCCGGGTGGCGCCCAGCTTCTTGCGCTTTGGCCACTTCGAACACTTCTGCCACCACGGTCAGCACGACGACCTGCGGACGCTGCTGGACTTCGTGCTCCAGCACCTGATGCCCGGCTGCAGGGCACGGCCCGACCCGGCCCTGGCGGTGCTCGAGGAAGTCACCCGGCTGAGCGCCGACTTGGTGGCGCAATGGCAGGCCGTCGGCTTCTGCCATGGGGTGCTCAACACCGACAACATGTCGTTGCTGGGGTTGACGCTGGACTACGGCCCCTTCGGATTCCTGGACGGCTACGACCCGCAGCACATCTGCAACCACAGCGACGAACGCGGCCGCTACGCCTATGCCGCCCAGCCCAACATTGTGTGGTGGAACCTGCACGCGCTGGCGCAAGCCCTGCTGCCCCTGGTGGGCAGCGGCCAGGGGGAGGAGACAGACATCCTGGCGCTGCAGGAAGTGCTCGGCCGCTTCGCGCCCCATTTCCAGGCCCGCACCCAGGCCCTGTGGCGCGCCAAGCTTGGCCTGCGCCAAGCCGAGGAGGAGGACGCCACGCTGGTCAGCGACTGGCTGGCGCTGTTGGCCGCCGAGCGCGTGGACTTCACCATTGCGCACCGCCGCCTGAGCGCCTACGACCCTGCCGAGCCGTCCACCCTGACGCCACTGCGCGACCTATTCGTCGCGCCGCAGGGGCTTCACGCCTGGGCACAACGTCTGGCAGACCGCGTGGCGCGCGAAGGCCTGCCGGGGCCGCAACGGCTGGCCGCCATGCGGGCCTGCAACCCCAAATATGTATTGCGCAACCACCTCGCGGAGCTGGCCATCCGGGATGCCGAGGTCGGAGACTTCGGTTTCCTGCAGCGACTGCACCAGGTGTTGCGCCGCCCCTTTGAAGAACAACCGGAACACGAGGCGCTTGCGGGCTTCCCGCCGGACTGGGCCGGCCAGCTCTGCGTGTCCTGCTCCTCCTGATTCCTCCTGATTCCTCCCGACTCTTCCATTCGCCAGGTGCAGCCATGGCCCACGACCACGACGATCCCCGCTATCCCATCCGCAAGCCCGAAGCCCAGTGGCGTGCCGAACTGGATCCGGTCCAGTATGCGATAGCCCGCCAGGCCGCCACCGAGCGGCCCTTCACCGGCCGCTACTGGGACCATTGGGACCAGGGCCGCTACCACTGCATCGGCTGCGGCACAGCCCTGTTCGAGTCCGACACCAAATTCGACGCCGGCTGCGGCTGGCCGAGCTTTTGGGCCGAGGCAGCCGGGAACCATGTCGAGCGCCTGGTGGACCGCTCACACGGCATGGTGCGGGTGGAGGTGCGCTGCGCCCACTGCGGCTCCCACCTGGGCCACGTCTTCGATGACGGACCTGCGCCCAGTGGTGAGCGCTACTGCATCAATTCCGCAGCGATAAACTTCGCGCCCACTCCGGACGCACCATGAAACTGCTGCTCGACTTCCTGCCGCTCATCCTCTTCTTCGGCACCTTCAAATACGCCGAATCCCACAAGGACTGGGCCGCAGGCTTCGCTTCCGAACACTTCGGCGCCCTGGTCTCCGGGGGGGTCGTCGGCCCCGACGAAGCGCCGGTGCTGCTCTCTACCCTTGTGGTGATCGTGGCCACCCTGGCCCAGGTGCTGATCCTCAAGCTGCGTGGCCGCAAAGTGGACCTCATGCTGTGGATCAGCCTGGTCATGGTGGTCGGGCTGGGGGGGCTGACCATCTGGCTGCACGACGAGACCTTCATCAAATGGAAGCCGACGGGCCTGTACCTCGCCTTCTCAGTGGTGCTGGCGGTGAGTGAGCGTTTCTTCCGCCGCAACCTGATCCGCACCCTGCTGGGCGATCAACTGCCACTGCCGGCGGCCGCCTGGCGGCGCATCAACGCCGCCTGGGTACTGTTCTTTGCGGTCATCGCGGTGCTGAACATTGCCGTGGCCTACAGCGTGGACACCGCCACCTGGGTCAACTTCAAAGTCTTCGGCATCACCGGCCTGATGGCCGTGTTCATGGTGGGCCTGGGGGTCTACATCCACCGCGTGTTGCCACCCGAAACACCAGAGGCGCCGCGCAGCACCGAGGAAGGACCGCAATGAGCCGCCCTCACGTGAGCGCCCAGGCTGTGCACGCAGCCCTGCAGGCCGCGCTGGCCCCGCTGTCCCTGGTGGTGCATGACGACAGCGCCGACCACGCCGGACACGCCGGTGCACGCGAAGGCAGCCACCTGCGGGTGGAGATCACCTGCCAGCGCTTCTCCGGCCTGAGCCGGGTGGCCCGTCATCGCCTTGTGTATGATGCCCTTCGCAGTTTGATGCCCCAGGGCATCCACGCGCTGGCCATCCAGGCTCGATCGCCTGGGGAACCCTGAGCCGACAAGCCGGCCGGTGCGCAGCCTGCAGGCTCGGGTTCCGACACCTCTGCGAGCGCGTCCACCGATCTCATCCTCTCTGCACCGCAATCGCCCGCGCCCCTTGTTGGCGCCCAAGCCGGCGACCCTGCGATCCTCCCCTTCCACGACAGACCCCGAGTCACCCGAAAGGCGACACGCATGAACCTGAAGAGAACCGCCCTGGTCGCCGCTGCGGCCCTGATCCTGCCGCTGGCCGTCCAGGCGCAGAACGTGGCCATCGTCAACGGCAAGGCGGTGCCCAAGACCCGTCTGGAGACGCTGCTGCAACAAGCCAGCCGCTCAGGCCAGCCCGTGACCCCCGAAATGGAAGCACGAGCCCGTGACGAGGTGGTGCTGCGCGAAATCTTCGCCCAGGAAGCCGAGCGCCGTGGCGTGGGTGCCACCGCCGAGTACAAGGCCCAGCTTGAGCTGCTGCGCCAGACCGTGCTGATCCGCGAGCTCTTTGCCCAGTACCAGAAGAAGAACCCCGCCACCGAGGCCGAGGCGCGCGCCGAATACGACAAGGTCAAGGCCACCGTGTCGGGCACCGAGTACCGCGCCCGCCACATCCTGGTGGAGAGCGAGGAAGAGGCCAAGAAGCTGATCGCCCAGATCCAGGGCGGCGCCAACTTCGAAGAGCTCGCCAAGAAGCACTCCAAGGATCCGGGATCCGGCGAAAACGGCGGCGACCTGGACTTCGCCAAGCCCGACGCCTACGTGCCGGAGTTCGGCCAAGCCATGGCCGCCCTGAAGAAGGGTGAGCTGACCGCGACCCCCGTCAAGACCCAGTTCGGCTGGCACATCATCCGCCTCGAGGAAACCCGTGAGGCCAGCTTCCCCTCCTTCGATGAGGTCAAGCCGCAACTGATGCAACGCCTGGCCCAGCAGAAGCTGCAAAACTACCAAGACGGCCTGCGTAAGGGCGCCAAGCTCAACGGCTACAAGTTCTCCAACGAGGAGTGAGCCGCCGGGCCGCGCAAGCGGCCCAGGATTGCCATTGACGCCCCGGCCCTGCCGGGGTTTCGCATTTCTGGGATGCTGACCGGAAGCAGGCGGCGCCGCCCGCCACCGGATCAGGTCGTTGCCGCGCTCAACTCACGCAGGCGACCAGCGTCGATGTGGAGTTGCCGGCCACAGCGCGCGGCAATTCCCAGGTCATGCGTGACCATGAGCAGGGTGGTCCCCACCTCCTGGTTGAGCTCGAACATCAGGTCCATCACCTTGAGGCCTGTGGCGTGGTCCAGACTGCCGGTCGGCTCGTCGGCCAGCAGCACGGCCGGACGCATGACAAAGGCACGAGCCAGCCCGACCCGCTGCTGCTCTCCCCCCGACAGCAGTCGCGGATAGTGCCCGAGACGGGCACCCAAGCCCACGCGTTCGAGCATCTCGCGCGCCGCGGCGCGCGCATCCCGCCGGCCCGCCAGCTCCAGCGGCAACATCACGTTCTCCAGTGCCGTGCGGTTGCCCAGCAATTGGAAACTCTGAAACACGAAACCCAGCTGCTGGGCTCGCCACGCCGCCCTGGCATCCTCGTCCAGCGAGAAAAGATCCCGCCCACCCAGGCGGACCTTACCCGCCGAGGGCACGTCCAAACCCGCCACGATGCCCAACAGGGTACTCTTGCCCGAACCCGAGGCGCCGACGATCGCCGCCGTCTCCCCACGCTGCAGGGCGAAATGAATGTCATGGAGAATCGTCAGCGCACCCGTGGCGTCCGACACCTGCTTGGACACGCCGTCCACGGCAATGATGGGTTCACTCATGCAAGATCGTCTGAAGGATGTCGCCCATTCGGCCTGGAGCCGGCGCGGGTGGATCACTTACTGTAGCCTGCTGCTGGCCGCACCGCTGACCCACGCCCGGAACGCCCCCGGCAGCTCCCGGGTGGTGGTGGTCGGCGACAGCCTCTCTGCTGAATATGGCCTGCCGCGAGGTGCGGGTTGGGTGGCGCTGCTGCAGAACCGCCTGGCCAAGCGCGCCGGCCCATCGGTGGAGGTGGTCAACGCCAGCATCAGCGGAGACACCACGGCGGGCGGACTCAGCCGGTTGCCCACCCTCCTGCGGCGGCACCGGCCCAGCCATGTGGTCATCGAGCTGGGCGGCAACGACGCCCTGCGGGGCCTGCCCCTGGACACCACCCGCCAGAACCTGCGGCGCATGGTCTCCCTTTGCCGCGAGGCCGGTGCCGAGGTGCTGTTGGTGGGCATCGCGGTCCCGCCCAACTACGGCGCCCGCTATGGCGAATCCTTCACCCAGCTCTTCGGTGAGGTGGCCAAGGCCGAAAAGGTGCCCCTGGTGCCGTTCCTGCTGGCAGGCGTGGCCGACGTACCGCAGGCACGCGAACTTTTCCAGGCCGATGGCATTCACCCGACCGCACAAGCCCAAACCCGCATGCTGGACAACGTGTGGCCCGCGCTCGATCGACTGCTGCGCTGAAGACCGCCACAGCGCGGCTGTACCCACCGGGCGCCAGCCTCATTCAGCCTCGCGCCGAGGCTGCCGATCTTGAGGACGGCGATCCGGCCGGATGGGGGCACGGGCATTCGGCACGGGCTCTGGCGGGCGCGCCACGTCGGCGGCACGGCGCCCCGGTGAATCGACGATCACCGGTCGGGCCGGCGTAGGTCGGGACGCGGGAGGGGGCGCCCAGGCCGGCGCCTCGGTGCCGGCACGCTCAGAAGCCTCAACGGTATTCGGTGCCGGACGCTCCCGGACCGGTAGCGCACGCATGGTGGGCGCCCGCTCGTTCACGCCCGGCGCCGAGACACTGCCACGGCCCTCTGCCACCGGGGCGGTTACGGCCCCTGACGACCAGGACGAAGAAGGCACGCCCACGACAGCGTCCACCCGCTGGATGAACCGCCCCGGCTCCGGCCGCGGAGGGATCCGGCGATCCGGCTGACGGACCACCCAGCCCACACCAGGATGCCCGGGTCCACGGCCGGCAGGCGGCCGCGCGCCGGGCAGGCCCTGCCAGTCGACGATGGCCGGTGCCCACTGCGGATGGGGGTGCGGATCAGGCACCCACCACCAAGCTCCCCGCCACATCATCCAACTTCCATGGTGGAACGGCGCAAAGCCCCAGGGCGCATCATCGAGCCAGACCCAGCCCCAGGGCTCACGCCACCACCAGCGCCCTTGCTGAAATGGCTGCCACCCCGGAGGCACAGCATGCGGCCGCCACACCGCCCCCCACTCGGGATGCTGGTCCCAGGTGCCGTGGCGGTGCAGGTCGCCAGCACCGGTCAGGCCTACGGAGAGCCCCACCACGGCGGGCTGCACCGCCGGTTCGTCCTCGGCGCGCAGCAATTCTTGCTGCCAGGGGGTCAAACTCGTACCGGCGACCTGGGTGCTGCGGGAAGTCTGCAGGCCCACGCCCAGCCAGCGCGCCTGCCACACCTGTCCATCCACCAGCACTTCCTGCCCAAGCACGTGATGGACCTGCCAGGACCCTCCACGGGCCTGCACCCGGCTGCCCTGCCCCTCGCGCTCCACCACCAACACGCCCGGGGTGAGCCCCTGCCAGTCGCCTTCAGGCGTGCGCACATGCCAAACACTCGAGCCTGGCGCCGGCCGCCACACCACACGACCCTGGCCCAGCGACAGATCCACCCGGCGTTCATCCGCACGCTCCAGATGTAAGGTGGCCGGACCGACGGCGCGCAACGTGCCGGCGCCCCATTGCACCTCCGCCTGTGCCCCGGCGCCCAACCGAAGCCGGTCGCCTTCGACCAGCGGCTGGTTGGTCTGGGCCGGTTGCTCTGGCTCACTGCCCGCCTGCCAGACCACCTGACCGGCAACCCACGACAGGCGCAGCACCACCGTTGGCCAGTCGGTACCCTGGGCACCGGCCCTTACGGCCGGCAGCAGCAGACCCAGCAGCAACGCCAACCTCCACCACCGCAGCAGCCCCAACGCCAGCTTCGACACACGGGCAGGACGCGGTCCTCCCGCACGTCCCCTCGATTGCGCAGCAACCATCCCAGACTCCTTGCAGACCCGACTGCAACGCGGCAGGCCTGCTACCGGTGGACAGGGTCAAACCCACCGCAGCGCACCGTGCGAGCCACCCGACTCAGCGGGCTGCAACTGCCGCCGTGTCCTCCAAGTCAGGAAACAACTCCGAGACAAAGCCTAACCGGGTCAGGTCGGCCATCCGTGTGGGATAGAGGCGACCGATCAGGTGGTCACATTCATGCTGCACCAGCCGGGCATGAAAGCCTTCGGCCTCTCGCTCCAGCCACCGACCGCTGGCGTCACGGCCGCGATAGAGAATGCGCCGCCACCGCGGTACCCAGCCCCGAAGGCCCGGCACCGACAGGCAGCCTTCCCAGCCCGACTCCTCCTGAGGAGGGCCAGACGAATCGGCCAGGGGCAGGATCTCAGGGTTGACCAACACCGTACGAGGCACCGGCGGCGCATCGGGATAGCGGGCGCTGCGATCAAAGCCAAACACCACCACCTGCAATGACACCCCAATCTGCGGCGCTGCCAGACCCACACCGCCCGTGACCGCCAGCGTGTCCCAAAGATCCACCACCAAGGCCTCCAGATCAGGATCGTCCCACCGGACCACCGGCGCGGCCGTCTGCAACAGCAGCGGATGCCCCATCTTCAACACTTGGCGTACGGTCATGTCCGGCTCCATGGCAAACGGCGCAGGGCCGCCTGATCGCCGAAGGCGCCACGGCCATGCATGTGGGTGCAAGGTAACATGCGCAATGGACGCGGCCAAAACGAAAACGCCCTGACCGAAGGGACAGGGCGTTGAACGTGCAGTAAAAACTGCGGGGGCACCGGCGGTGGTGGGCGGTGCAGGGTTCGAACCTGCGACCCCTGCCGTGTGAAGGCAGTGCTCTACCGCTGAGCTAACCGCCCGTTGTTGCTTTTTCCGCTGAAGCGGGTTCTGCAAGTTCCGGTGACGGCCGGTGTGAAGTTTCCAGTGTGGTGGGCGGTGCAGGGTTCGAACCTGCGACCCCTGCCGTGTGAAGGCAGTGCTCTACCGCTGAGCTAACCGCCCGCCTCAGCTGATGCGACTGCTTTTCAGCAACATCTGCATCAGCAGGAAAGCCTGTGATTATGCCGAGATAATCGGCCAACCGGCAAGTACCCCACCATTTTTATCAAGATCTTTCAGGGCGGCCACATGGGCCTCCCGCTCCAGATCGTCGGGCTCAAGCACCGGCAGCACAAAACCGCTCAGGTCCACCTCTGCCGTGTCCAGCAGGCCTGCAGCCGGCACCTGGCTCTCCCCCTCCTCCTCCATCACCAGGGACTTCTGTCCCCGGGTCATGCGGATGTAGACCTCCGCCAGCAAGCCCGCATCCAGCAGCGCACCGTGGAACGTCCGGTTGGAGTTGTCGACCTCCAGCCGGCGGCACAGCGCATCCAACGAGTTGGCCTTGCCCGGATAGAGCTCACGCGCCATCAGCAGGCTGTCGGTGATGGCCCCCACCTGCGTCGACAGTGGCGGCTGCCGCAGCCGTGTCAGCTCCGCGTTCAGGAATCCCACGTCGAACGCGGCGTTGTGGATGATGAGTTCGGCGCCTCGCACGAACTCCAGGAACTCCTGGGCCACCTCGGCAAACCGCCGCTGCCCTGCCAGGAACTCGTCGGTCAAGCCGTGCACGCGCACCGCCTCCTCGCTGCTCTTGCGCTCCGGGTTGAGGTAGAGGTGCAAGGTGCGGCCGGTCAACTGCCGGGCCTCCATCTCCACGCAGCCGATCTCCACCACCCGATCCCCCTGCTCAGGTGATAGGCCGGTGGTTTCCGTGTCCAGAAAAATCTGACGCATGGCTCAGGCCTCCTTCACGCCATGGCGGCTAGACCAGCGCCACAGCAGGGCACCACCCACAAGCATGGGCAGACACAACCACTGGCCCATGCTCATGCCCAGGCTGAGCAAGCCCAGGAAGGCATCGGGCTCGCGGAAAAACTCCGCCACAAAGCGCAACAGCCCATAGCCCATCAGGAACAGCGCCGAGACCTGACCCCATGGCCGCTGCCGGCGTCCGAAGAGCCACAGCACGGCAAACAGCAGCAATCCCTCCAAGGCAAACTGGTAGAGCTGGGAGGGGTGGCGCACCAGGTCGGAGCCCGACTGGGGAAACACCATGGCCCACGGCAAGGCGGGATCGGCCACACGCCCCCAGAGTTCACCGTTGATGAAGTTGCCAATGCGCCCGCTGGCCAGCCCGGTCGGCACGCACGGCGCCACCAGGTCCATCACCTGCCAGAACGGCCGCTGACGCAGCCGCGCATACAGGGCCAGGGCGAAGATCACCCCCAACATGCCGCCATGGAATGACATGCCTCCCTTCCACACCGACAGCACCTCCAAGGGGTGTGCCAAGTAATAGTCGGCTTTGTAGAAAAGCACATAGCCCAGGCGCCCTCCCAGGACTACCCCCAAGACGCCGAAAAACAGCATGTCTTCCACGTCGCGGCGGATCCAGCCCGTCTGCGCAAACCAGGGCAGGGCCACCCGGCGCCCTGCCAGCCAAAGAAAAAGGACGAAGGCCACCAGGTAGGTCAAGCCATACCAGTGCACCTGGATCGGCAGCCCCCATCCGGTCAGGTCCAACGCGATGGGGTTGAATTGGGGATGCATCAACATGGGCTGGCATCATACGGAGGCCGTCAACGCCTGGGCTTGGCGACGTGCCATCCCCCCGCCCGCGCAGGCCGCAGGGCGCCGCCTACAATCGCGGGATGCCCATCTCCCCCGTTACTGAACTGGTGGCCGAGCTCGCCGCCGGTCGCATGGTGATCCTGGTCGACGAAGAGGACCGCGAGAACGAAGGCGATCTCGTCCTCGCCGCCGACCATGTCACGCCCGAAGCGATCAACTTCATGGCCAAGTTCGGCCGTGGCCTGATTTGCCTGACCATGACCCGCGAACGCTGCGAACGCCTGCAGCTGCCGCCCATGGCGACCCGCAACGGCACCCCCCACGGCACCGCCTTCACGGTCAGCATCGAAGCGGCTGAAGGCGTGACCACCGGCATTTCGGCGGCAGACCGCTCCCGCACCGTGCAGGCGGCCGTGGCCCCGAACGCCAAACCCACCGACCTGGTGCAACCGGGCCACATCTTTCCTCTGCAGGCGCAAGACGGGGGGGTTCTCATGCGTGCAGGCCACACCGAGGCGGGCTGCGACCTCGCCGCCATGGCAGGCCTGACGCCAGCTTCGGTGATCTGCGAAATCATGAACGACGACGGCAGCATGGCCCGCCTGCCCGATCTGGAGGTCTTCGCGCAGGAGCACGGGCTCAAGATCGGCACCATCGCCGACCTGATCACGTACCGCAGCCGCAACGAGAGCCTGGTTACCCGTACCGGTCAGCGCACCTTGGTGACCCCCCAGGGCGCATTCGACTGCCATGTGTTCCGAGACCGCTCGCAACGTGTGCACCTGGCCCTGACGCGCGGCCAGTGGCAGCCCGACGACGAGGTGCTGGTCCGCGTGCACGAACCCTTCTCCGTGCTCGACCTGCTCGACGGCAGCGGCTCCAACGGCCATTCCTGGCCGCTGCCCAAGGCCCTGGCCGCACTCCAGGCCGCAGACCGCGGCGTGGCGGTTCTGCTGAACTG
This sequence comes from Ideonella livida, assembly GCF_010499455.1. Lineage (GTDB taxonomy): Bacteria > Pseudomonadota > Gammaproteobacteria > Burkholderiales > Burkholderiaceae_C > Ideonella > Ideonella livida. Next base: position 120,000 of record NZ_JAAGOH010000005.1, read on the forward strand.
TGGCACCGAGACAGGCGACGACCTGCTCAACCAATTGCTGCCGCCGACCGGACAAGCCGCACCGCGGCCCAGCGTGGACCTGCGCACCTACGGCGTGGGCGCCCAGATCCTGCGCGGGCTGGGGGTGCGCCGCATGCGGCTGCTCGGCAGCCCCCGCCGCATGCCCAGTATGACGGGCTACGGCCTTGAGGTGACGGGTTTCGTCGCCGCCTCCTGACACCAAGCGGAGACCACACACCATGCAAGGTGCAGACAAGGGCCAGGCTGGCAGCCTGGAGGGCGAAGGCCTGGCCATCGGCATCGTCCGGGCCCGGTTCAATGACGCCATCACAGAGGCGCTGGCTCAGGCCTGCCTGAAGGAACTCGCCGCCCTGGGCGTACACGCCAACCACATCACCCAGCTGAGCGTGCCTGGGGCACTGGAGGTGCCGGTGGCACTGCGTGCCCTGGCCGATAGCGAAGACTACGATGCGCTCATCGCGTTGGGTTGCATCATCCGCGGCGAGACCTACCACTTCGAACTGGTGGCCAACGAGAGCGGTGCAGGCGTCACACGGGTGTCCCTGGACTACCAACTGCCCATCGCCAACGCCATCCTCACCGTGGAAAACGAAGCCCAGGCCTGGGCACGCACGGAAGAGAAGGGCCGGGACGCCGCCCGGGTGGCGGTGGAGATGGCCAACCTGCTGGAGTCCCTGCCATGAACGCGCCTCAGGCCCCCAAGCCCGTGTCGCGTCGCGGTGCGCCCAAGTCTTCCCGTCGCCTGGCGCGTGAAGTTGCCCTCCAGGGCCTCTACGAATGGCTGCTGACCGGCAGCGATTCCGGCACCATCCTGGCCCACATGGCCGAGCAAGAGGGTTTCGAGCGCTGTGACCGGGCGCATCTCGATGCCCTGCTCTGCGGATGCATTGAGGAAGCAGCCGCCCTGGACGCGGTGCTGGCCCGGCAGGTGGACCGTCCCACCCAGGAACTCTCGCCGGTGGAGCACGCCATCCTGCTGATCGGCGCCTACGAGCTGCGCCACTGCCTGGACGTGCCTTACAAGGTCGCCATCAACGAGGCGGTGGAACTGGCCAAGTCTTTTGGCGGCACCGATGGCCACCGCTACGTCAACGGCGTGCTGGACCGCACGGCGGCCGAGCTCCGACCCCACGAAGTTCAAGCGGCCCGGCCCCCGGCCCGGGGTTGATCACCCACGGCGGTGCCTTTGCCGGCAACCGCCCCCTCGCAGCCCAAGCAGCTGCGTCACCCCTGCAGTACCCATGAAACTCGCTCGGCGCCTGAACCAGATCGAACCCTTCTACGTGATGGAGTTCGCCAAGTCAGCCGCCCTGCTGGCCGCCAGCCCGGCCTGCGACCCGGCGCTGGGTGGCCGGCGCATGATCCACCTGAACATCGGTGAACCCGATTTCACGGCGGTGGGCGAAGTTCAAGCCGCCGCGCAGGCCGCCATTGCCGAGGGGCGGACCCAATACACCGACGCCTTGGGGCTGCCCGCCCTGCGCCAGGCCCTGTCAGCCTGGTACGCAAGCCGATTTGGTCTGCAGGTGCCTGCCCGGCGCATCGTGGTCACGGCCGGTGCGTCGGCAGCACTGCAGCTGGCCTGTCTGGCGCTCTTTGAGAGTGGCGACCAGGTGCTGATGCCGGATCCGACCTATCCGTGCAACCGTCACTTCGTGGCCGCGGCAGGCGCTCAGGCCATGGCCGTGCCCACGCAGGCGCAAGACCGGTTCCAGCTGAGCGCGCAACAGGTCCGGGACCACTGGCAGGCGGCCACCGCCGGCGTGCTGCTGGCCTCCCCGTCCAATCCCACCGGCACCTCGGTTGCCAGTGCCACGTTGCGGGACATCGTGGAATGCGTCCGGGCCCGAGGCGGGGTGACGCTGGTGGATGAAATTTATCTTGGCCTGTCCTACGACGACGAATATGGCCAGTCCGCCCTGCAGTTTGGGGAGGATGTGATCTCCATCAACAGTTTCTCCAAATATTTCTGCATGACCGGCTGGCGCCTGGGCTGGATGGTGGTGCCAGAGTCCTTGGTGCCAGCCGTGGAGAAACTGCAGCAGAACCTGTTCATCTGCGCCTCCACCATCGCACAGCACGCTGCACTGGCCTGCTTCCAAGACAGCGCGATCGCCCAGTTTGAGGCACGCAGGCAGGCCTTCCGCCAACGCCGCGACCTCGTCCTGCCGGCCTTGGCCTCTATGGGCCTGCCTGTACCGGTACCGCCGGATGGGGCCTTCTACGCGTGGGCCGACTGCAGCGGCCACGGGCAAGACAGCTGGACGTTCTGTGAACGCATGCTCCACGAAGCCCAAGTCGCCCTCACGCCAGGCCGAGATTTCAGCCGCGCATACTCCGACCGGTTTTTCCGCCTGTCCTTTGCCAGCAGCCTGGACAATCTCCAGCAGGCCCTCTCACGCATGGCCCAGTTGCTGGCGCCTTGAAAACAAGAAAAAAACTTGGGGACACCGGGGATGCGAGGCGTGAGAAATTCCCGCAGTTTGCGTATGCTTGCGGCCATGCGCTGGAACCCGTTTCGGAAGAACGCGGGCATCGCCACGCCAGAACAGAACGCAGGCTTTGAAGCCACCGTCATCGAGGATGTGCCCCGGAGCGCCTTCGATCCGGGCGTGACGCTGGCCGCGATCGCCGCGGAGCACACCGCCCAGGAGACTGCCTCCAAATCACCCGCGATCGGACAGATCGGGCGGTTCGTGCTGCGCTCCGTGCTCGGACAAGGTGGGCTGGGTACCGTCTACAACGCCTGGGACCCTCTGCTGTCGCGCTCCGTGGCAGTCAAGACCCTTCGGGTGGCGGGTGACGCCGAAGCCCAGCACAGCGCCGAGGAACTGCTGCTCAACGAGGCACGTGCCTCGGCGCGGCTGTCGCACCAGCACATCGTCACCGTCTTTGACGCCGGCCTGTCCGACCAAGGCGTGTACATCGCCATGGAGCCGCTGCGGGGCGTGGACCTGCGCAAATTGCTGCAGCAGGGCTGGCGGCCGACGGCCATCGAGATCGCCCAGTTGGTGCGGCGGGTGGCGGACGCGCTGGCCTATGCCCACGGCAAGGGCGTGGTGCACTGCGACGTCAAGCCGGCCAACATCTTCATGGTGGACCGCAAGTCACCCAAGGTGCTGGACTTCGGCATTGCGCGCCTGGCCCACCGGGACGGCACGGCCCCTGGCGGGCCCACGGCCGGGTCGCCCTACTACCTGGCGCCTGAGCAGATCCGAGGTGAGAGCATTGACCGCCGCGCCGATGTCTATTCGCTGGGGGTGGTCCTCTTCGAACTGTTGACCACCAAGGTGCCCTACACCGGGGACTCACTGGACGACATTCTGAATGCGGTGCTGCATGCCCCGGTGCCGCAGGCCCGCAAGCTCAATCCGCAGGTGCCCTCCGGGTTGTCGACCATTGCGGCCAAGGCCATGTCTCGTGCGCCGGACGACCGCTATCCCTCCGCCCGGCACCTCGCCAACGACTTGCGCGAGTGGCTGATGTCCTCGGAGGCCCGCGCCCTCAGCCGTACGCCGGAAGAACAGCGCCGCAAGGTGTTGACCCTCACGGCCGTGGTGCTGACCGCCATCGCCGCGGCCGCTGGCTGGCAGAGCTGGCAGCGCAGCCAGCCCTCGGCCCCAGTCCTCACCGCAGCGCCGGCGGCAGCGCCAGTCGTGGCACCCGTGGCCCCGGTGGCTGCGCCCTCACTGCCAGCATCGGCAGCATCCGCCACCAGCGCAGACCCTGCCCCCGTTGCGACGCCCGCACCAGCGGCCGTCACGACGCCGCCCCCCGCGGCGACACCCACCCCCACCGCTGTACGCCCAGCGCCCGCTCCGCGGACCGGTGCCACGCCCATGGCCGGCCGCGAATCCCGCGAGCCGCCGGCCATCCAGGCCGTGCCCCCCCCCACGGTGGCGGTGGCGCCTGCACCGAGCCATGGCACGGTGCAACTCGCCATCACGCCCTGGGGGCAGGTGGAGATCGACGGCAGTCCGGTGGGCACCGCCCCGCCGCTTTCCAAGCTCAACTTGACGGTGGGGCAGCACACCATCACCATCCGCAACGCCGATTTCCCTCCCGTAACCCGACTGGTGGAGGTGGAGGGCGACAAGACGGTGGTGGTCAAGCACAAGTTTGGCAACTGACGCCCGGCGCCCGCGGCCGCGCCTGGCCGGCCAACGCCTTTTAAGCTCTCCGTTCCTTGCGCATGACCCGTCCTCACCCGCCCTCTGCCCTCCTCCGCCCCACGCTGGCCTCGCTCCTGCTGGCCAGCGCCTGGGCCTTGTCGGCCTGCAGCGGCGGCTTGCCGCTGCTGGGCGGTCCTGATCCCGGCAGCAGCGGCCTCACCGAAGTGATGAACCGCCCGGCTGAACGCAACCTGCTCAACGGCATCCGCGCCTATGACGATGGGCAGTACACCGAAGCCGAGCGCCACCTGGGTGATGCCTTGCGTCTGCAGTTGGTGAGTGCCAAGGACCGGTCCACGGCCTACAAGACGTTGGCCTTCATCTACTGCTCGACGGGGCGGCGAGTCGACTGCGAGAAGGCCTTCCGGCAGGCCCGCCTGGCCGATCCGGCCTTCGCCCTCACCAAGGCTGAAGCAGGCCACCCCCTCTGGGGTCCGGTCTATGCCGAGTCGCTGCGCTGAGGCTGCGGCGGTGTCTGGCGCCCGGGGCGGAGCGCTCCGCTAACATGGCGCGCCGGCGCCTTGAGCCCGGCCCCTTGCCGATGCACGACGAACCGAGTTCCACGCCCTGCCCCGATGCGGCGCTGCCCCCTGCCCACTTCGAGTGGCCAGCCCGCGTGTACTGGGAAGACACCGACGCCGGCGGCATCGTCTTCTACGCCAACTACCTCCGTTTTTTCGAGCGCGCGCGCACCGAGTGGCTGCGCGCCCTGGGACTGGGCCAGCAGGCGCTGGCCGAGCAGACCGGAGCGATCTTTGTCGTGAGCCGCACCGCGGTGGACTACCGGCGGCCCGCCAGGCTGGATGATCTGCTGCGCCTGACCGTCCAGCTGCAACGCTGCGGACGTGCCGGCTTCGAGGTCCATCAACAGGCCTGGCGCGGAACCGAGCTGCTCTGCGAGGGTCAGGTCCATGTGGCCTGTGTGGACCGTCTCACCTTCCGCCCGCGGCGCATGCCCGACGCGGTGCTTCAACCGCTTTCCTCCTTTGCCTGTGTATGAACCACCAGGATCTGTCCATCATCAATCTCGTGCTGCAGGCCAGCCTGGTCGTGCAGTTGGTCATCGCCGGGCTGTTGCTGATCAGCCTGGCCAGTTGGAGCGTCATCTTCGCCAAGCTGGTCGGCCTGCGCCGGGTGAAGAACCATAACGAGGGCTTCGAGCAGGAATTCTGGTCAGGCAAGAACCTCAGTGAGCTCTACCGGGCCGCCAGCAGCAAGGCCGACGCGGGCCCCATGGAGCGGGTCTTTGCCAGCGGCATGCGGGAGTTCATGAAGCTGCGCGAGCGCCGACTGGACGGCCCCACGCAACTCGACGGTGCGCGGCGGGCCATGCGTGCCTCGCTGCAGCGGGAACTCGACACGCTGGAAGGCAACATCGGCTTTCTGGCTTCGGTGGGTTCGGTCAGCCCGTATGTCGGCTTGTTCGGCACGGTCTGGGGGATCATGCACGCCTTTGTGGGCCTGTCCAACCTGCAGCAGGTCACCCTGGCCACGGTGGCCCCCGGCATCGCCGAAGCCCTGGTGGCCACGGCGATCGGCCTGTTCTCTGCCATTCCCGCCGTGATCGGCTACAACCGCTTCGCCCGGGAGGTGGACCGCATCGCCATCCAACTGGAGAGCTTCATGGAGGAGTTCTCCAACATCCTGCAGCGCAACCTGTCGGCCTCCCCGGCCGCCTCCCACTGAGAGGCGCCGACCATGGCCAGCGTGATGTCCCGTGGCGGCGGGCGGCGCCGCCGCTCGATGGGCGAGATCAACATGGTGCCCTTCATCGACGTGATGCTGGTGCTGCTGATCATCTTCATGGTGAGTGCGCCGCTCATCACCACCGGGGTGGTGGACCTGCCCACGGTCGGCAAGGCCAAGCAGATGCCCACGGCCGTGGTGAAGATTGAAATCAGCGCCGAAGGCTCGCTGAGCGTACGCAAGGATGCGGAGGAGCCCACGGTCGTGACCGACAAGACGCTGGTGTCGACCGTCAAACGTCTGCAGGGCGGCAATGCCGAGGTGCCGGTCATCCTGTTCGGCGACAAGAACGTGAAGTACGACGCCGTGGTGCAGGTCATGAAGAAGCTCAACGCCGAGGGGGTCCAGCGTGTGGGCCTGGCCCTCAAGCAGGGCGGATGACGCCGCGGCCCCAACCCGTCCCGACCACGATGATGTCTGCCCGACAGGCTGACCTGCTGCGGCCGCCCAGCGCCGACAGCCATGGCTTGGGGGTGTCCCTGGCCCTGCTGATCCACCTGGGCCTGGTGGGTGCCCTGACCTGGAGCGTGCAATGGCGCTCCGAAGAGCCACAGCCCGTGGCGGCTGAGCTCTGGGCCGCGGTACCGCAGGTGGCGGCCCCGCCGGCCCCCGAGCCGCCGCCAACCCCTGAGCCAACGCAGGAACCGGAACCTGCCCCCCTTCCGCCGCCGCCGGCCCCAACCCCGGAGCCGGTGCGCGCGCCCGCACCACCGCCCCCGGTGGCCGACCGCGAGGCCGAGATCGCCCTGGAGAAGCGGCGGGAGGCTGAACGGCAGGCCCGCAAGGAAGAGGAGCGGCTACAAGCCCGTCGCGAGAAGGAACGCCAGGAGAAGCTGCAGGCGGAGCGGGAAAGGGCCGAGGAGCTCGCCCAGCAAAAAGCCCTCAAGGAAAAGGCGGCCAAGGAGAAGGCCGCCAAGGAACAGGCCGCCCGCGAGAAGGCGGCCAAGGAAAAGTCGGACAAGGAGCGCCAGGCCCGAGAAGACGCCACGCGGGACAAGGCAGCCAAGGAAAAGGCCGCGCGAGAGGAATCCGCCCGCGCGGAGAAGCTCCGGCAGGAGCAAATCCAGCGCATGCAGGCCCAACTGGGCGGCGTGCCGGGCGCCACTGGCGGGCCCCAGAGCAGCGGTCGGGATCTGCGAGATGCCGCCCCCTCCGCCGCGTACGCCGGGCGAATCAAGGCGCGCATCAAGCCCAACATCGTGCTCACGGAGCAGGTGCCGGGCAATCCGGTGGCCGAGGTCGAGGTGCGGGCCGCCCCGGACGGCACCATCCTTGGCCGCCGGCTCGTCAAGAGCAGTGGCAACGGCGATTGGGATGATGCCGTGCTGCGTGCCATCGACCGGACCGGCATGCTGCCGCGGGACACCGACGGCCGCATTCCGCCCACCCTGCTGATCGCTTTCAAGCCCTACGACTGATGCGGCGCGGCGCCCCGCAGGGCGCCGCGTGCTCGCACCTCACCAGCCCGATAGGCCGGACGGGTCCAGGTTCAGACCGGACGCCAGCTCACCTTGGCCCGCTGGAAGAGGGCCGCCAGCCGACCGTCCTGGGACAGGCCGTTCATGGCCGACTGCACCGCTTGGGCCAAGTCCGTGGCATCGGCCTTGACGGCGCAGCCCACAGCCCAGCCGTCACGCATGCGCGTGACAGGCAGGGGCTCGATGGCAAACCGAGGATCGCCACCCAGGGTGCTTTCCAGCTCGGAGAGGTGTCCGGCCGCGGCCGCCACCTCGCCACGCATCAGGGCGCCAGCCGCCTGGGTGCCGTCGCTCCATTTGGTCAGCAACTGCGAGCGGTAGGCGCCACCGTCCGCACCGATCAACAACCACCCGGCCAGCGACTGGCCCGGCACGGCGATGGGCAAGCCCTTGAGCGCCGAAAGATCGTCCATGCGTGGCACGCGTGACAGGTCCCGTGCCATGGCCACCCGCTCCCGGTAGTACGGCGCGAAGATCTTGACGCGGGGGTTGGCGTCCATCAGCGGCTTGTCCACCGGCACATGCAGCAGCACATCCGCTGGACCGAAACCCAGATAGTGCCCGCGCCAGACCATGTTGCGCAGGTCGTCGTTCATGTTCTCGTCCGCATTGAACGGCAGGAACGACGCCTTAAGCCCCAGGCTGGCCGCCAGCGCCTCGGCAAGTTCCACCTCGATGCCTTTGCCGGCCACATGGAAGGGTGGCAGGTCGTTGTAGAGCCCGAAGGTGATGCGTCCGCGCTCACGCAGACGCTCCAGGGTGGAGGGCTGCCCTTGGGCCCACAGGGGCAAGGACAGGCCGGACAAGGTCAGTGCGGCAGCCTGACCCAGCCAGTGGCGGCGTGTGCGGACGTCTTGGGGTTTCACAGCGGCTTCTCGCGGCGGGATTCCAGATAGGACTTGATGGCCCAGATGGCTTCCTGGTTGAGGATGCCCTCGAACGGGGGCATGTACACGGCGCCATTGCGGGTGCGGCCGCGACGGACGGTGGTGCTCATGTATTCATCCACTTCCGCCACGCACTGGGCCTTCTTGCGGGGATTGGCCTGGGTCGCGCACTCGTTGTCGAGCTTGCGCAGGTCGGGCGCGATGCCGCCGGAGATGGCTTCCAGGCCGTGGCATCGCGCGCAGTTCTGGTTGTACGCCGAAGTGCCAATGCGCACGGCAATCTCGTTGCCGCGGTAGGGGTTCTCGGTGCGCCACTGTTCACCCAGCTGGGGCAGCTCGTGGGTGTCCACGGCCTGCGGGGTCACATCACCATGGGCCAGGCAGTGGCTGCCCCAAGCCAGTAGCAGGGCCCCCAGGCCGGCGGTCAGTCGGCGGGCGGTCAGGGTGGACGGTCGGGTCATGCTTGTCTCCGGAAATCGATCGGTCGGTAGGAAAGGTGGTCCCGGCAGCGACAGGCTGACATGGCCTGCCGGTGCGGGGAGAGGGTGCCGCGAGGTCGGGGGCCCTGGCGCGATCAGGCACCAAAACTGCAAGGGGTGTGCCACAACCAGAAACAGCCTCTATCGGCCGGTGACACGGGGGTCGGCATCGGGGTGAATCCCAGGTCAGGTGCTGCCGATTGGCGCGACCATGGCCAGCTTGACCCGCCGAAGTGACAGGCTTACTGTGCGCGCTGTTCGATTTCTGAGCAATGTGGATTGATGACAGCCGCCGGGGGCCGATACCGGTGGCACACAACAGTTAGGAGACTCGCCCATGTCCGCGTTCTTTCCGTCGTCGCCCGGCGGGTCCCGGAATCGTCGCCTTGCCGAGACGGCGCCGCGCCCGGCCGCCTGGCCCAATCAGGGCGACTCGACCCATGCCATGGTCATCAACCAGTCGCATGAGCGTTGCCAGGCTCTGGGACTTTCCCGGATCGAACGGCCCGACTTCTCGCCGCTGGGCCGCAGCGACCTCACCGTGGCCCGGGACCGCAACCAGCGGCTGTACTCGCACGCTGCGCCGGTGATGGAGATGCTCTACGAGCAGATCGTCAACAGCGAGAGCATGGTGGTGCTGACCGACGCCACCGGCACCATCCTGCACTCCATTGGCGACGACGACTTCCTCTCGCGTGCCAACAAGGTGGCCCTCTCGCCGGGGGCCAACTGGTCGGAGGCGGCCAAGGGCACCAATGCGGTGGGCACGGCCCTCGTGGACGAAGTGCCCACGCTGGTCCATGCCGACGAGCACTTCATGCACGCCAACCACTTCCTGACGTGCTCGGCGGCCCCCATCCTCGACCCGCGCGGCAACATCCTGGGTGTGCTGGATGTATCCGGCGACCAGCGCAGCTACCACCAGCACACGATGGCGCTGGTGAAGATGTCGGCGCGGATGATCGAGAACCACTGGTTGAGCGACGACTACCGCAACGTCATGCGCCTGCACTTCCACAGCCGGGTCGAGTTCATCGGCACGCTGATGGAAGGGATCCTGGCGGTGGCCCCCGACGGCAAGATCGTCGGCGCCAACCGTGGCGCCCTGGAACAGCTGGGCATGAGCGGTGCCGCCTTGCGCATGCACGCCCTGCCCTCGCTGTTCGGCGTGGCCATGGGCACGGTGGTCGACCGCTTCCGCTCGCCGCTGGCGGTGCCAATGCCGGTGCAGCTGTCGGACGGCCGCCAGTTCCACATCCAGGGCCGGTTCAATTCCCCCGTGTGGTCCAGCCCGGATGCCCCCGGGCGCGGCACCGAGTCGGGCTCGGGCCAGGTGGAGGAGGCCACCGTGCGCACGGCCTCCGGTGCAGGCCCCTCGGCAGAGACAGAAGGGGGCGCCGACGCCCGCCACGGTGCCATGCCGGCGGTGCGCGCCGGGCTCAAGCAGCTGCAGACGGGCGACGCCCAGGTGGACACCGTCATCCAGAAAATCCGGCGGGTGCTCAACCGCGACATTCCCATCTTGGTGCTGGGTGAGACCGGCACCGGCAAAGAACTGCTGGCCCGCGCCATCCACCAGGATTCGGACCGTTCCCGTCAGCCCTTCGTGGCGGTGAACTGCGCCTCCATCCCCGACACGCTGATCGAAGCCGAGCTGTTCGGCTATGAAGAGGGTGCGTTCACCGGCGCCCGCCGCAAGGGCGCGCCGGGCAAGATCGTCCAGGCCAATGGCGGCACGCTGTTCCTGGATGAGATCGGGGACATGCCGCTTCCCCTCCAAGCCCATCTGCTTCGGGTGCTGCAGGAGCGGCAGGTCACCCCCCTGGGCAGCAACAAGTCGGTGTCGGTCGATGTGGCCATCATCTGCGCCACCCACCGCAACCTGCGCGAGATGATCGAGGCCAAGTCCTTCCGGGAGGACCTCTACTACCGCCTCAATGGGCTGGCCGTGCGTATCCCGTCGCTGCGCGAGCGCACCGACCTGATGGTGCTGGTGCAACGCATCCTGGACCGCCAGACCACCGACCGCCGCCTGAGCCTGTCCTCCGAGGTGGTCAAGCTGTTCCAGCATTACCACTGGCCGGGCAATGTGCGTCAGCTCTTCAACGTGCTGCGCACGGCCGCGGTGATGGCGGCCGGGGAGTCGGTCATCACCCGGGACCACCTGTCCGACGACTTCATCGAGGACGCGCTGCAGGCCGCACGCTCGCATGGTGAGGCGGCGGCCGCGCCGCACGCCGGGGCCGCCCCTGCACCGATGGAAGTCCACCTGCAGCAGGCCCAGGGCGGCCAGGCCTCCCTGGGGATGGGCGCTCCCATGGGCGTCGGGCCGGTGGGCGGACTGCCCCACGCCGCACAGCCAGGCGGCCACCCGGGCGCCTTCGGCACCGGGTCGGGGTCGCCCTTCGTACACCCCTTCGCGCCGTCGGCCCCCACCGGCTACGGCCTTCCCGGTGGCTTCGGCACACCCGCCGGCAGCCAAGGCCCACGCGAAGCACCGATGGACACTGGACGCTCCCTGCAGGACATGGAGATCGAAGCCATCCGCCGGGCGGTCGAGGCGGCGGGCGGCAACATCTCCGAGGCGTCCAAGCGCCTGGGCATCAGCCGCAACACCATCTACCGCAAGCTGCGCTGGCAGCAGGGCGGCACGGACTGAACCCGCCCCTGCGGGAGCAGGTCACGGCCGGCTGGCACCGGAGGAGAACGACTCCGGCTCCAGCGCCTGCCAGACCCGCTGCCAGTTAAGGCCCGCGCGGCGGTGGCCCCCCCATGCCACCAGCGGAGGCGGCGGCGCTGGCGGCTCATCCGTCTCCAGCCGGCCTGCGGCCTGTTGGGCCCGCACCGCCTCGCCCAGCCACCGGCCGTAGTGCAGGTGCAGCGCCAGCAGCGCATCATCCGCCCAGGGGCCCTGCTCCGGCAGCCAGCGGGCGACCGGGGCCACACGCGTTCCGTCACGGTCCGCTTCCTGGCGCCAGGCCAGGAGGGCCTGCACCGAGGCTTGCCAGGTCTGCAGCTGAGCATCGCGGAGGTCCGGCGGGCCGCCGTCATGCCAGAGCAGGCCGGGCGCCGCCACCAGCCCCGTGCCCCACAGGTGCAGGGCCACCACCGGCAGGCCCTCGGCCCGGTAGAACCGGCGCCAACGCCAAGGCCCCCAGCGGCCGGACTCCCCCACCACCGCCACCTCAGGCAGCACGATGGGGGCTTCCCCCAGGTCGGCCTGTGCCGGCCCCAGGCGCTGGCGCAAGGTGGCCTCGCAATGCGGACACTGGCGCGCCATGCGCTCCCGGACCTCGGCGTGGGCCCAGAGCCGGGCCGCGGGCGTGCCACGCCAGCGCCGCTGCCAGCCTTGCAGGCCCAGGGCCTGTTCAGCCTGTGGCCAGGGTACCCAGACATCGGTCACCGTCCAGCCCCAACGGGTCTGCAGCTGGCAGTCCAGCGCCCGGGCCTGCGCCGGGCTGGGCCCGGCCCCCACCAGCCAGACCTGGCGCCCCTGGCGCACCAGCCACTGGTTGCGGGTACGTCCATGGTTGCCTGCATCGGGCTCACCCGGCAACCCCGGCAGCCACATCACCCCGGGCGCCACCACCTGCAGCGCCAGCGACGGCCCCGGACAAGCGGGAGCACCGGCCGCAGCCAGTCCGCACCAAAGGCCCAAGGCGGCGGCCAGCGGCCACCAGCGCCCGGGCCTGCCAGCCGCTACCGACAAACCCTGTGACAGTTTGGAGCACCAAGCCGGCACGGTGACACACCCGGCTCGCCGCCGGGCACCAGACCCGGGGTTCACCCCAGCCCCAAGCGGGTGGACGAGCGTTCGCAACGCCTGCACGGCACGGCATGTCTTTTGCAGAACGGCACCCCAGATTGACACGCCGGGCGTGCCGGCTCCGCCCGGTGCCGTCGGGCCTCCACCCTCTACATGCCTTTGATCCGTTCGCATCGTCCCCTCCACCGGCCCCTTGCCGGCGTATTCTGTCGCGCCCGCATCGGCCATGCCCGCCACCTTGGCGTCCTGGTCTGGAGGACCCCATGAAACTGGTGGTGCTGCGTGGCAGCCAGCCGCATGATGCCCAGACGGCCCAGGCCCCTGTCCGCCACCGTCGCCCCCCCACCCGAGACCCCGCACCCACCGGACAGCTGGGCGCCATCGCCCTGTCGGATGCCGGGGAGCAGTGGTCTCTGCTCAACGTCTCACCGGCCGTGGCGCAGCAGCTGCTGGAAGACCCCGGGCTCTCAGAACACGCCGGCCTGGGGGATGCCGAGGTCCGCAGCATCATCCTGACCGACGCGCAGATCGACCATGTAACCGGCCTGCTGAGCCTGCGCGACGGCGCACCCATCAGCCTGTACTGCACGCCCGCGGTGTTTGAGGTGCTGAGCCAACGCATGCCCGTGCTGCAGGTGCTGCAGCGCTACTGCGGCGTGCACTGGCATGTGATCCCGGTGGCAGGCGAAGCGTGGTCGGCCAGCTTCCGGGTGGAGACCCTGCCGGCGCTGGAGTTCACCGCCTTCGCCACCGACGCCCTGCCCCTGCCCTACCCGCTGGAGCCCGGCACGCCCACCTCCACCGGCCTGTCCATCGCCCTGGCCGTGCGTGACCTGCGCACAGGGCAGCGGCTGTTTCTGGCACAGGGCGGACAGAGCCTGGGACCGACCGAGCTGGACTGGCTACGCGGCGCCGACTGCGTGATGGTGGACGACCGCACCACCTGGCCCGATGATCCGGAGGGTGTGCCCTGGCGGGCACACCGCAAGGTGCTGCTGCAAGGTGGCATCGGGCCGGAGACCCCGGCCCGTCCCGCCGGTTTTGAGCCGGCCTATGACGGCATGGTGATCACCCTGTGAACGCTTCCCCAGCCACGCCCGCGTTGCAGTTGCAAGGCCTGGTCAAGCGCTACGGCGCCCGCACCGCGCTTGATGGTCTGACACTCGGCCTGCCGGCCGGCCAGTGTGTGGCCCTGCTGGGCCCCAACGGCGCGGGCAAGTCCACCTTGTTCCAGGTGTTGACCGGTCTGTTTGTGGCCGACGCAGGCGAGGTGGAGGTGGCAGGCCACTGCCTGCGGCGGCACGCGGTGCGTGCACTGGCCCACATCGGCGTGGTCTTCCAGCAGATGTCGCTGGACCTGGACCTGACCGTGAGGCGCAACCTGCAGTTCCATGCCGATCTGCACGGCCTGCCACGTGCCTTGGCTGCAGAGCGCATGGCCCAGGGCTGCGCCGCGCTGGGCACCGCGCCCGACCTGGACCGCACGGTGCGCGAGCTCTCCGGCGGCAACCGCCGCAAGGTGGAGCTGGTGCGTGCCCTGCTCCACCACCCCGCCGTGCTGCTGATGGACGAGCCCACGGTGGGCCTGGACCCGCGCAGCCGGCGCGACCTGCTCGCCGCTGTGCGCGCCGATGTGCAGACGCGCGGCAGCACTGTGCTGTGGGCCACCCACCTCGTGGAAGAGGCCGAAGCCGCCGACCGGGTGCTGGTGTTGCACCGTGGCCGCCTGCTGGCCGACGGCAGCCCGGCGGCGGTCAGCGCTCAACTGGGTGGCCCCGACCTGGAAAGCGGCTTCATCGCCGCGACCACATGACCCACAGGCCCACCTGAGAAGCGGCGAAGGACCGCCAGAGTCCCGCCCCCCAGCCCCCCCCCCAGCCCCGTCCCAGGAGACAAACCCCGTGATCCAGAACTCTGTCCACGCCCCGGTACCGCACGCCACAGCCGCCACCGCCTGCCGCACCGCGCCTGCCCCGTGCCCGTCACAGTCCAAGTGGACCGGCCGGTGGGTAGGCCAGGTCGGCGCGCTGCTGCTGGGCACGCTGACCGCCGCGGCCGCACAAGCCGGCCCCGTCGCCTGGGTCAGCAGCGAGAAGGACGCCGCCCTGACCCTGGTGGACCTGGACACCCTGGCCGTGACCGGCACGGTGGCCACCTGCAAACGTCCGCGCCACATGCGCCTCACGCCAGACGGTCGGCAACTGATGGTCGCTTGCGGCGACTCACAGCAGGCCGACGTCATCGACCTGGCCAGCCGCAAGTCGGTGGGTCGGGTACCGCTGGGCGATGATCCCGAGATCTTCGACCTGAGCCCCGATGGCAAAACCCTCTATGTGAGCAACGAGGAGGACGCCGAGGTGGGCGTGGTGGACGTGGCCACCGGCAAGCGCAAGGGCGCGTTCAAGGTCGGCGAGGAGCCCGAGGGTGTGCTGGTCTCGCCCGACGGCAAGACGGTCTATGTCACCTCCGAGGTCGCCAGCCTGATCCATGTCATCGACGCGGCCACCGGCAAGGTGGTCAAGAACGTCAAGGTGGGCAAGCGGCCACGGCGCTTGGCCCTGACCCCCGACGGCAGCCAGCTCTGGGTGAGCAACGAGCTGGGGGCCAGCGTGAGCATCCTGAACACCAAGGACCATGCGGTGATCGACACCCTGAAGTTCAAGGTCAAGGGTGCGCGCGACGCCGACATCACCCCGGTGGGCCTGACCATCAGCGCCGACGGCAAGCGTGCCTACGTGGGCCTGGGCCGCGCCAACCACGTTGCCTTTGTGGACGTGGCCACCCGGCAGGTGACCGACCTGGTGCTCACCGGCAAGCGGGCCTGGGGCGTGGGGCTGAACAAGGCCCAGAACCGGTTGCTGGTGGTCAACGGCCTGTCCGATGATCTGACCGTGGTGGACACCCAGGCGGCCAAGGCGCTCAAGACAGTGCCGGTGGGTCGGGTGCCGCACAGCGTGGTGGTGGTGGAGTGAGCCCCCTGGTGCGCGCCCCGGCGCTGACCCTGCTGGCCCTGCTGGGCGTGGGTGCCCAGGCGGCCGCCTTCAAAGCCGTGCTGCTGGTGCCTCAGGACGACCCCCGCCTGGAACGCGCCCGGGTGGAACGGGCCTACCTGGGCCACCCCACGGGCCCGGCCACCGAGGCCGTGGCGGTGGCGCTGAAGGAGGCCCGGCTGGAACTGGAAGCCGTCGGCGCCAGCCTGACCGTGGACACGGTGCCCGTGGGCGACGCCGCGGCCGCACGCGCTGCCGCCCAGAAGGCCGAGAAGGCTGGGGCGGTGGCCCTGCTGGCCGACCTGCCGGCCGACACGCTGCTGGCCGCCGTCGATGCCGTGCGCCTGCCGGTGCTCAACCTGAGTGCAGCCGACGACCGGCTGCGTGGGCCCGACTGCCGGGCGCACCTGCTGCATGTGGCGCCGTCTGAGCGCATGCGCGCCGACGCGCTGGCCCAGACCCTGGTGGCGCGCAAGTGGTCCCAGGTGCTGCTGCTCACCGGGCCCGGGCCGCAGGACACGACCCGCAGCGCGGCGGCCCAGGCGGCCCTCAAACGCTACGGACTGAAGCTGGCGGGCGCCAAGCCCTACAAGCTCTCGGCCGACCCGCGTGAGCGCGAGCTGGCCAACCCCCTGCTCCTGACCCAGGGCAGCCACGATGTGGTCTGGGTGGTGGACAGCGACGGCGAATTTGCCCGCACCTTGCCCTACCGCACCGCCACCCCGCGGCCGGTGGTGGGTGACGCGGGCTTGGTGGCCCTGGCCTGGCATGCGCAATACGAGCGCTTTGGCGCGCCGCAGGTCTCCCGCCGGCTGTGGCGCCAGGCCAGCCGCCCGGCCACGGCCCAGGACTGGCAGGCCTGGCTGGGCGCCAAGGCACTGGCGGCCGCGGTGGTGGCCGCCCCCAAAGGACCGGCCACCGCCGTTCAGCAAGCCCTGATGGCCGGCGAACTGGACGGCTCCAAGGGCGTGCCCATGACCTTCCGCCCCTGGGACGGCCAGCTGCGCCAGCCCTTGCTGCTGACCGACGGCCAGGGCGTCATCGGCACTGCGCCGGTGGACGGCGTGCTGCACCCCCGCAACCACCTCGACACCCTGGGCGCAGACGCGCCGGAGAAGCTGTGCAAGGCCCGACCCGCATGACCGGAGCGGCTGCGGCTGGCTCCCCCGCCCCGAGCCGACCCGCCTTCCGGAGGCTGGCATGAAGCACGCTTTGCAGGCTTGGTGGGCCATCGTGCAGCGCGAGCTGCTCAAGTTCTCCCGCCAGACCGGACGCCTGGTCTCGGCCCTGGTGCGCCCTCTGCTATGGCTGGCGGTATTTGCCGCCGGCTTTCGCAACGTCTTCGGCATGGCCATTGCCGAGCCCTACGACACCTACATCCCCTACGACCTCTACATCGCGCCCGGCCTGGTAGGCATGGTGCTGCTGTTCAACGGCATGCAGTCCAGCCTGGCCATGGTCTACGACCGCGAGATGGGCCTGATGCGGCTGCTGCTGACCGCCCCGCTGCCGCGCTGGTGGATCCTGGCGGCCAAGCTCAGCGCCACCGCTGTGCTCTCCTTGCTGCAGGCCGCCGCGTTCCTGGCCGTGGCCGCCGCGCTGGGCACGGTGTTGCCGCTGTGGGGCCCGCACACGCCGCATGTGCTGCTGGCGGCCGTCTGCATGGCCCTGATGCTGGGGGCGCTGGGTCTTTTGCTGAGCGTGTACGTGCAGCAGCTGGAGAACTTCGCCGGCACGATGAACTTCGTCATCTTCCCGATGTACTTCATGTCCACGGCGCTGTATCCACTGTGGAAGCTCGAGGAGTCCGGCGCGGCCTGGGTGTGGTGGATCGCGCGCTTCAACCCCTTTACCCATGCCGTGGAGTGGCTGCGTTACGCGCTCTACGACAAGGACCCCGGCCTGGCCCCCTGGGTGGTGGTGGGCACCGGCCTGCTGTGCTTTGGGCTGGCCGCCTGGGGCTACGACCCGCAACGCGGCTTCGGCGCCCTCACCCGCCGCGGCCCGGGGGGCGCACCATGAGCGGTCGGCCCTTCCCCCCTGACGCCGCGCGGTGGCTGCCCGGGCTGGGCAGCCGGCGTGGCGGTGCCCAGTCGGACCGGCCTTCCCAGGTCGAGCCCCTGTGGCTGGAGTGGCTGGCCCTGGGCGGCCTGCTGACCTTCGGCGCCTGGCTGCTGGGCGTCAAGGGCGTGTGGCACCTGCTGCTCACCTCCGACCCCACCGGTCTGACCGGCGTGATCATCCTGGTCTTTCTGGGCGCCACCTTCTGGGCGGGCAGCCGCAGCCGTGAACTGCAGCGCCAGCACTTGGCACTGCAGGCCCTCACCCGGCAGGAGGCCCACGCCCCCTTGCCCGCCGAGGGCGGCGGCTGGGCGGCGCAGTACCTGCACGCCCTGTCGGCACAGCCCCAGGACGCCAATGCCCCGCTGGACCTGCTGCTGGAGGACAGCCACGGCCCCCACCAGACCGCCTGGTGGGTCAATGGCATCCAGCTCAAGCTGGGTCTGCTGGGCAAGGTCATCGGCTTTTCGGTACTGGCCCTGCACATCGGCCAACTGCAGAGCTTCGATCCGGCCCAGTCACAGGAACTGCTCAAGAGCCTGACCGCTGGCCTGGGCATCGCCCTGCTGACCACCATGGTCGGGCTGGTGGGCAACATCCTGCTGGGTCTGCAACTGACCCGCCTGGACCGCTTTGCCGACCGTCTGGTGGCCGACTGCCAGCGGGAAGGCCTGCGGCGACAGGCCCAACACGCCGCGGCGCCCCCTGGCGGTACGGCCCCGCAGGCCTGACGCCGGGCCCCCGCCATGCCCAGCCGCCGCCACGCCCGCGAACCGGAGGTCGACCCGTTCTACGACATGTTGTTCAACATGTTGATTGCCTTCGTCTTCTGTTTCATCGTGGCCCTGCTGGCGATGAACCCCAAGGCCCTGAAGACCGGAGACATCCCCGCCAAGGCCGAGTTCATCATCACCGTGACCTGGCCCGACATGAACCCCAACGACATCGACACCTGGGTGCAGGATCCCGGTGGCAACCTGGTGTGGTTTCGCGCCCGCGAGGCCGGCCTGATGCACCTGGACCGCGACGACCGCGGCCTGTCCAACGACAGCATCGTGGTCAACGGCCACCACGTGGTGAACCCGTTGAACCAGGAGGTGGTCACCCTGCGGGGCATCGCCGCCGGGGAGTACACCGTCAACGCCCACTACTACGACGCCAAGGACGGCCAGCCCGTCGAGGTGTCGGTGTCCATCGTCAAGGTCAATCCCCGGGCGGAAGTGGTCTATTACGGCCAGGTCACCTTGGCCCGCAAGGGGGATGAGGCCACCGCCGCCCGCTTCACCGTGCTGCCAGACGGCAGCGTGGGCCAGGTGAGCACCCTGCCCAAGACCCTGGTGCAACGCCAATGAGCCTTCAGCCCACCCGCCAAGCACAGCGGGCGCGCCCCACCGGACCCCTGACATGACCACCGCCATCGTCCTCTCCTTCTGCGCCCTGCTGCTGCTGCTCACCCTGGCCCTGCTGTGGTCGAGGTGGCCCGCCTGGCTCAAAACCATGCTGGTGGTCGCTGTGGCAGGCTTCTACTTCGTGGCCGACGACACGGTGCACCAGATGTGGGGGTGGCCGGCGGCCGACCCGCTGCCCGAGCGCTTCGTCCTGCTGGCTGCGGTCATCGAGGAGCCCAGCCAGAAAACGCCAGGGGCCCTGTACGTCTGGGTCAACGCGCTGGAAGACGGCAAGCCTGCCGCCCAGCCGCGGGCCTACCGCCTGCCCTATGCCAAGGACCTGCACGCCCTGCTCAACGAGGGCATCAAGAAGAGCCGCCAAGGCGTCACCCAGATGGGCACGGCCGAACCCAAGCGGGGCAAGAAGGGCCTGGGCTGGCTGCGCCCGGGCAGCGATGAGCAGGAGGTCAAGATCCGTGACCTGCCCGCGCCGCAATTGCCGGAGAAGTGAACATGGCGGCAACAGCAGCGATGGCAGCCCCCGGACGCCCGGCCGGGGCGCGCCTGCAGGGGGCCCTGCGGGTGGGGCGGAGGGTGGGCATGGCCGGGGCCACGTTGGTCGTCGGCCTGAGCGCCTGCTCGCCTCCGCCGGGCGATGAGCTCTTTCCCCTGGGGCAGGGGCGCCACTGGACCTACCGGCAGGTCACCACTTGGGAGAACGACACCGTGGAGACCGACACGGTGGAGATCTCCGGCCATGGCAGCGAGCTGCTGGAGGACGGACAACGCGCCTTCCGCCGCCGCAGCGCCAGCGGCATGACCTACTGGCTGCGCAGCGACGAGACCGGCGTGTACCGGGTGGCGTCCAAATCCGACGTGGAGGCCGAGCCCCAGCCCGACAAGCCGGTGCGCTTTGTGCTCAAGGCCCCCATCGCCGCAGGCACGAGTTGGCAGGCCACCACCACGGCCTATCTGCTGCGGCGGCGCCAGGAATTCCCCCGGGAGATCCGCCACAGCCATCCCCGCATCCCCATGAACTACATCATCGAGGCGCTGGGCGAGACGGTGGACACCCCGGCCGGCCGCTTCAGCGCTTGCGTGCGGGTCAAGGGAAGCGCCCAGCTCAAACTCTTTGCCGACCCCGTGGTGGGCTGGAAGGACATGCCGCTGACCACCCTGGAGTGGTACTGCCCTGGCGTGGGCCTGGCCAAGCTGCAACGGACGGAGCCCGCCAACTCCACCTTCCTTGAAGGCGGCACCGTGACCCTGGAGCTTACCGATTACCGGTGAGTCCCCAGCAGCACACCTGCCGCCACATTCCGCGCCCCTGCCCAGACCATGACCTTGAACCGCCGCCACGCCCTGCATCGGCTGGCCCGCCAGACCACCGGCCTGGCCTGCGCCCCCGCCATGCCCTGGGCAGCCCTTGCCGGCCTGCCCAGCGCGGCCCGCGCACAACCCGGCGACGCCTTCCCCCACCGCCCGATCACCTTGTGGGTGCCCTGGCCCGCCGGCGGCGCCACCGACCAGACCCTGCGCCTGCTGGCCGACCTGGCCAGCCGACACCTGGGCCAGAAGGTGCTGGTGGACAACCGCGCCGGCGCAGGCGGCACGCTGTGCATGCCCATCCTCCAACAGGCGGCGCCCGATGGCTACCACATCGCCCAGATGCCGCAGCCGGTGTTTCGTGCCCCCTGGATCCAGAAAGTGATGTGGGACCCGGTGCGTGACACCACCCCGCTGCTGCAGCTCTCCGGCGTGACTTTCGGCATCCTGGTGCCCACGGCCAGTCCCTGGCGCAGCCTGGAAGACCTTTTCCAGTGGGCGCGGCAGCGGCCGGGAGAGCTCACCGTGTCCACCAACGGCGTGGGCACCACACCCCACCTGGTGATGGAGGAGCTGATGGGGCGCCGGGGCCTGAGCTATGTGCATGTGCCGTACAAGGGCACCTCCGAACAGATGCTGGCGGTGGCTTCCGGCCAGGTCATGGTGGGCATCAATTCCAATGGCTTCGCCCCGCATGTGGACGGCGGACGTCTGCGTCTGCTGGCCACCATGGGCGAGCACCGCACGCGGCGCTGGCCGCAGGCGCCCACCCTCAAGGAACTGGGGCACGGCATCGTGGCCGCCTCGCCCTATGGCCTGGCCGGCCCCGCCGGCCTGCCGCCTGCGGTGGTCCGGGTGCTGCATGACGCCTTTCGCCAGGCCTTGCACGACCCGGCGCATGTGGCCGAGCTCGCGCGTTATGACCAGGAAGTGGCCTACCTGGGGCCGGAGGACTACGGCCGCGCCATGCGCGAAACCTATGCCGCCGAGAAGCGCGCCGTCGAGCGCCTGGGGCTGGCGCGTCCGCCCGCCTGAGCGGGCGCCTTCACGGCCCCCCAATTGAAGGGAGCTCCACATGGACGCGGCGCAGACCGGGCCGGGCCGCGCCCCTACACTTCACCCTCCTTCACACCGCGCCAAGAGTGACCCGATGCGTCTGTCCGCCCCCCAATTCCTGAGCCTGTTGAGCCTGGGCCTGCTGAGCGCCTGCGGTGGCGGTGGCAGCGACAGCAGCGAGCCCGACACCGTGACCCTGGCCGCGGGCGACACCTTCACCTACCAGCGGGTGGTCACGCCGGAGGGTGGCAGCGGCACCACCAGCCATTTCACCGAGGCCCTGGCCAGCATCAACCTGGTCAACGGCAAGTCGACCCGCATCCACACCTTCAGCAATGGCGCGGCCGGCCGCACCTTGCAGTACGCCAGCACCGACGTGCTCAGCGGCGCGACCTATGGCAGCACCAACTGCGTGCGCACGGCCAATGCCGGCGCTTCCACCCGCACCTTCGCCGCGCCGCCCCTGGCCACGGAGCAGACCTGGACCTATGGCTATGTGGACACCTGCACCACCGGCGCGGCCGTCACCGCACTGTCGGTGACCGGCAGTGGCCGCATCATCGCCCTGGAAACCGTCTCGGGCACCGCAGGCAGCTTCCAGGCGGTGCGCTACGCCCTCAACGAGATGGAGTTCAACAGCGCCGCCAGCACCTACACCCAGCGCAGCGCCACCTGCCTGCGCGACACGGTCATGGGCATCGTCCTGAGCTGCACCACCCGTGAAGCGGTCACCACCGAAGTGGGCGGACCAGCCGTCGTGACCACCCTGCAAACCGACCTGATCGGCTTTAAGGTGGCGGACCATCCCGCCTCGGTCAGCACGGTGGCGCGCTTTGCCGGCGTATGGAGCCTGGACTACACCGGCAGCGACACCGGCGAATGCGCTTCGCTGCGCGTTGACGCCGACGGCCTGGTCTCAGCCACCTGCGCCAGCGACCTCTCCGGCGACTTCACCCTGGCGGGCACGGTGAGCAGCAACGGTGCGTTCTCCGCCACCACCAGCCATGGCCGCAACTTCAGCGGCACCTTCTCCAGCCCCAGCACGGCCACCGGCAATTGGTTGGGCACGGTGGGCGCGGTGGGCGCCTGGAGCGCCACCCACCGCTGAGACCGGCGCCGATCTGGCACGACCTTCGTGCCGGGTCGGCCTCCTGGCGGGGTGGTGAGCCCGGCCCGGGGGCAGAAGGGGGACCTCAGGCCACCTCCAGCCCGTGCTCGCGGGCGTAGCGCAACAGCTCCACGGCCGTGCTCACCCCGAGCTTCTGGCGGATGGCCGTCTGGTAGTTAGCCACGGTCTTGAGCGACAGGCTCATGCGCTGCGACACCTCTTCCACCGTGAGGCCCTGCAACAGGTAGCGCAGCACATCAAACTCACGAGAGGACAGCTGCCGATGGGGCGCCTGAGCCGACTGGTCCGCCGCCAGCTGTTCGCTCAAGCCCGACGCCAGGTAGCGCCGGCCCTGGGCCACCTCGCGCACCGCGTGGATCAGCTCCTCGGGCTCGCTGCTCTTGCCCACAAAGCCATCGGCCCCCGCCTTGAGGGCCTGGTCCACCATGGCCGGGCTGTCGTGCATGCTGAAGACCAGCACCTTCAAGCCTTCCCACCGCGCCTGGACCCGGCGCAGCAAGTCCAGGCCACTGCGGCCCGGCATCGACAGGTCCAGCACCATCACATCCACGCCCGGGCCCTCCTGGCCCTGGGCAGCAGCCTGCAGGCCGCGGTACGCGTCATCGGCATCCGCATGCTCGCCCACCACCTTGAGGTCAGGCTCCAGCTCCAGCAGGCGACGGTAGCCGGTGCGCACGACGGCATGGTCATCCACCAGAAGAACGCGGGTTGTCTGCATGGTCTGCGGTGTCCTCGAGAGCAGTCGGGTCGGGCCCGGGGGCGACCATGATGCCACTGGCAGGCAGGTCGAAGCTGGCCCGCAGGCACAAGCCGCAGGGCGGCTCGGTGGGTCGCGGGCCGCAGGCCAGCTCAGCCCCATGCGACCAGATGCGCGACTGGATGCCCGCCAGGCCGCTGCCCCGTCTGCGGGCTCCGTCCGGATCCGCCAGACCCACACCATCGTCACAGACCTGCCAGTCCAGGCGCCCGCCCTCGCCGTGGGCATCCGCCGTCCAGCCCAGAAACAGACGGGCATGGCGGGCCTGTGCATGGCGGGCCACATTGGTCAACGCCTCCTGGCTCATGCGGTAGAGGCTCAAGGCCAGCTCCGGCGACAGGCCGCGGGGGTGGCAGTCGGGCCAATCCGCCTGGCGCCCCAGCGCATCGCGCACCTCCACGCAAAACTCGAACTGCGTGGGCAGGCCCGCGCTGGCCTGCCACCCCTTGACCAGACCGGCGAGCGCCGGCACCAATTCCAGGGCGGGCACATGGCCCTCGTCCAGCGGCAGGGGACGCAGGCGCTGCAGCAGGTCTCGCACCGTGGCCTGCAGGCCTGACAGCCGCTGCCCCAGGGACTCGACCACCTCCGCCAAATCCTGCAGCCCCTCGCGCCCCTTCACCCGGGAGCGCACCCAGGCCAGGTCCACCCGCAGACCGGTGAGCTGCTGGCCCAGCTCGTCATGCAGCTCTGCTGCCACACGCTGGCGTTCGTCCTCCTGCAGGCTGGCCACTTGGCGTGCCGTGCGCTGACGCTCCAGATCATGACTGCGCAAGGCCTGCTCCAGGTGCTGCAGCACCGAAGCCAGCATGGCCAGCTCGGAGCCGGCCAGTCGAGGCCAGGCCCGCTCCGGCACCGGCGCGCCGCGGGCGATGAGTCTCACCACCTTCATCAGCCGCTGCAGGGGTTCCAGCGCCAGCTGGCTGTTGAGGTGCAGCAGGGCGAGCAGCCCCATGCCGAACACCAGGCCCACGCCCAACTGGAACAGCAGGTCGTGCAAGGCCTCGTGGCGCTCCGCGGCCGGATTGGGCCTCAGGGTCACGGACCAGACCCGGCCGTTCTCCCGCGGCAGCGACCAGCTCACCGCCTGCACAGGCGAACGCTCCATCCAGTCCAGCACGGGACTGAGCGCCGGCAGCATCCACAAGGAGACCAAGTCGGCATGGTCGTGCCTGGTGCCTGCAGGCGGGGTGTCAATAAGGGGACGTCCGGAGTCGTCATGCACCAGCAGCGTCAAATGCCTCAGCTCTTCCTGTGACACCCATGCGCCAAGTCGTGACAGGGCCTGCTGGTCATCCATGAGGTGCATGGCGGAGACGAGTGCCGCAAACCGGGCCAGGCTCTCGGCCGAGGAC
The DNA here is from genome assembly GCF_010499455.1 of Ideonella livida. Lineage (GTDB taxonomy): Bacteria > Pseudomonadota > Gammaproteobacteria > Burkholderiales > Burkholderiaceae_C > Ideonella > Ideonella livida. The sequence continues at coordinate 144,611 of NZ_JAAGOH010000005.1, forward strand.
ACCTCCTCATCCACCCGGTCACCCGCGCGCAGCAAGCCGCCAAGCAGCGCCACCACCAGTCCGGCCAGTAGGAGAAACCAGGCCCGGCGCAGCAAGGACCTGCGCAAGTCCAGGCCGGGGGCGAACCAGCTTCGCACGGACCACCAGAGTCTCAGGCCTTGGCGGGACAGGGCAGAAGCCAGGGGAGCGTCCTGTGATGACATGCCTGCAGTCTGCCACTGGTGCGATCGGGAGAGATTCCCCCTGGCCGGGGCACAGGGCTTGCAGCCTTCGCCACCCTAAAACATGAAGTCCGGAGACCCCTTTTCCATGCGCCCCGTCCGATCCCTGCAGAGTCCCCGCCACCTCACCGGCAGGTCCGCCCCGCACAGCCCCCCTCCCACCTGGCACCTCTTCCACCAGGCCTGGCGGCTGCTCCCTCCTGCACTGGGCCTGGCCTTGACCGCCTCCTTCAGCCACGCCCAGGCCACCACCGCGCAGGTGGAGGTGGTGGGCGTCAGCCCGCTGCCCGGCCAGGGGGTCCCGCGTGACCAGCTGCCCTACACCACGCATGTGCTGCGGCGTGGCGACATCCAGCAGGCCCAGGCCGACACCACCACCGAGCTGCTGGCACGTCGCGTGCCGGGCCTGCAGGTCAACGACATCCAGGGCAGCACCTTCCAGGGTGACCTGACTTTCCGCGGCCACCGGGCCTCCGGCCTTTTGGGGGCCTCCCAAGGCCTGAGCGTGTACCTCGACGGGGTGCGCATCAACGAAGCCTTTGGCGACGTGGTGAACTGGGACCTGGTCCCCGAGGGCGCCCTCGACAGCATCAGCCTGGTGTCGGCCGCCAACCCCGCCTTCGGCCTGAACACACTGGCCGGCGCCATCTCGCTGCAGACCGCCTCGGGCCTGACCCGGCCCGGCACGGAGGCAGAGTTGGAGTGGGGAGCCTTCGGGCGCAAGCAACTGACCGTCGGCCAGGGCGGCCGGCACGCAGAAGGCTGGCACCACCGGCTGAGCGTGCGCGGCCTGGAGGAGGACGGCTGGCGCGACCATTCCGGCAGCCGCGTCCACCAGCTGCATGCCCGGGTGGGGCGCGAGACGGCACGGGGAGACTTCAGCGCCAGCCTGCTGTTGGCACGCACCCGGCTGGTGGGCAATGGCCTGGTGCCCTGGGCCACCCTGGCAGAGGATGGCCAGACCACGCCCGCCCTGGGCCAGGACCGCCGCACCGCGGTCTACACCCACCCGGATGAGACCCGCCACCGCCTTCAGCAGCTGGGCCTGCAGTGGTCCCGCACACTGGAGGATGGCCAGCAGCTGCAGGCCCTGGCCTATGTGCGCCACAGCCGGCGCGACACGGTCAATGGTGATGTGGCCGAGGAGGAGGAAGGCGGCGGGGCGGACGCCGCGCTCAACCAGACCACCAGCCGGCAGCGGGGCCAGGGTCTGGCCTTCAACTGGTCGGGCCGCAGCGGTGAGCACCAGTGGTCCTGGGGCGCCAGCTTCGACCACGCCCGCGTGGACTTCCGCCAGGGCGAAACCGAAGCCGCATTCAACGACAGCCGCGGCGTGGTCGCGTTGCCGGGCGCCGAGCAGGCGCTGAGCGCCACGGTCGCCGGCAGCAGCCGGCTGTGGGGCCTGCACGCCACCGACACCTGGCGGCTGTCACCGGCCAGCCACCTCACCGTGGGCCTGCGCGCCAACCACGCCACCGTCGGCAACACCTTGGCCAGCGAAGATGATGACACCGGCGAATTTGAGGCCCATCCCCATGAGCGCTTCACCTACCGCAGCCTCAACCCGGCCCTGGGCCTGACCCACCGGCTGGGCGCCAGCGCCCCCACTCTTTTTGGCAGCGTGGCGCGCAACACCCGCGTGCCCACCGTCATCGAGCTGGGCTGCGCCGACCCCCAGGAGCCCTGCCGCCTGCCCGCCGGCCTGCAGTCCGACCCCTACCTCAGGCAAGTGCGCGCCACCACGCTGGAAGGCGGCCTGCGCTGGGGCCACCCCACCCGCCAGGGCGGCAGCCTGACCCTGTTCCAGACCGACAACCGCGATGACATCGTGTTTGGCAGCGTGAGCCTGAACGGTCAGCTGGGCTACTTCCAGAACTTCGACCGCACCCGCCATCGCGGACTGGAACTGAGCCAGAGCCTGCCCTGGGCAGGTGCGCAGTGGTCCGCCAGCCTGAGCTGGCTGCGGGCGACCTACGAAGCCCAGGGCGTGCTGCGCATGGGCGAGCGCAATGTGCAGGTGGCGCCCGGCACCCGCATGGCCGGCCTGCCCGAACGCATGGCCAAGGTGGGGGCCGACTGGACGCTGGGGGGCGGCTGGCTGCTGGGGGCCGATGTGCAGGCGGTCTCCTCGCGCCAGGTGGCAGGCAATGAGGACGGCCGGCTGGAGGACGACGCCGAGGAAACCGTCTGGCTGAAGGTGCCTGGGCACGCCCTGCTGCACCTGCGCGCCAGCTGGCAGCCGGCGAACTGGCCGGGGGTGCAGTGGCTGGTACGGCTGAACAACGCCACCAACCGCCACACCGCGAGCTTTGGTGCCCTGGCCGAAACCCGCTTTGACCGTGACGGCCAGCTGATGCCAGAGGGCCGGGAAGCGTTGTTCCTGGCCCCGGGGGCCCCACGGGCGCTCAGCCTGGGCCTGCGTGCCCGTTTCTGAGGCAGGACCGGGCCCCACCAGGGCCCGGCACGCCCACCGCTCAGTAGGTGTAGACCCCGCGGCCGGTCTTGCGACCCAGCCAGCCGGCCGCCACCATTTCCTTGAGCAGCGGGCAGGGGCGGTACTTCGAGTCGTTGAACTCGGCCATGTAGACGTTCATCACCGCCAAGCACACATCCAGGCCGATCATGTCGGCCAGGGCCAGCGGACCGATGGGTTGGTTGCAGCCCAGCTTCATGCCCGCATCGATGTCTTCGGGCGTGGCAGTGCCCTCGGCGAGCACGAAGAACGCCTCGTTGATCATCGGCACCAAGATGCGGTTGACGACAAAACCGGGAGCGTTCTTCACCGTGATCGGCGTCTTGCCCAGGGCCTTGGACAGCGCCTCCACCGCCGCATGGGTCGCGTCGCTGGTCTGCAGGCCGCGGATGATCTCCACCAGGGCCATCATGGGCACCGGGTTGAAGAAATGCATGCCGATGAACCGGTCGGGCCGCTGGGTGGCCGCCGCCAGTTTGGTGATGCTGATGGAACTGGTGTTGGTGGCCACCAGGGTCTGCGGCGGCAGCAAGGCATCGAGCTGCTGCAGGATCTTGACCTTCAGCGCCTCGTTCTCGGTCGCGGCTTCAATCACCAGCTGGCAGTCGGCCAGCGGAGCGTAGTCGGTACCCGCCCGCACCAGGGCCAGTGCCTGCGCCTTCTGCGCCTCGGACAGCTTGTCCTTTTTGATCAGCCGGTCCAGGCTGGCCCCGATGGTGACCAGACCACGCTGCACCGCGGCCTCGCTCACGTCCACCATCACCACCTCGATGCCGCTGACGGCGCAGGCCTGCGCAATGCCATTGCCCATGGTCCCGGCGCCGACGACGCCCACACGCTGAATGCTCACTTGGCTTCCTTTCCGGCCATCCACTGGCCTGGTCTTGGGGGAGAGTTCCGGGGCTGCTGCACCGCAGCAAACCTCGCAGCAGTCTAGTGGCCCGGCGTTTCAGCAGCCTGTCGCCTGCTCAACAGTTTCACACTTGCGAAATTCAGTCTAGAATATTGGACTTTGCTGGCAAGCCGCGCGTGTCGATCCAGCACCAGAGACTTCCGGAAGCATGTTCTGGCACTGGGCTCCGAGCGCATCTACCCCCGAAGGATTCTTCGCTACATGACCACTATCCGCGTCAAGGAAAACGAGCCGTTTGATGTCGCCCTGCGTCGCTTCAAGCGCACCATCGAAAAGCTGGGTCTGCTGACCGACCTGCGTGCTCGCGAGTTCTACGAAAAGCCGACCGCTGAGCGCAAGCGCAAGAAGGCCGCTGCCGTCAAGCGTCACTACAAGCGCGTGCGCAGCATGCAGCTGCCCAAGAAGCTGTACTGATCGCCTCGGTCTGCTCTTGAAAAAGCCCGCACGGGACGCCGTGGCGGGCTTTTTTCATGGCTGCTCACCTTCGCACCCCGGCAACCTGGCCGCCAGCTCGGCCGCGGCCTGCCGCAGGGCGGCCACCATGGCCGCCCTGGCCGGATGGGGCGGACGCCACTGCGGCAGCACCAGCGCCACCTGAAACGGCACCTCCACCGTCAGGGGCACGACGCGCAGCGCCGGGCCGGCCAAGGCCCGCGCGGTCAAGGGGTTGACGATGCCCACCCCCAGCCCCTGAGCCACCAGGGCACAGACCGACACGGCACTGGGCGTCTCGAGCACCATCTGGCGGCGCACGCCCGCCTGCGCAAACAACCCGTCGAGCAGCTGGCGGTAGGGATCACCCACCGCCAGGCTCACAAAACGCTCGCCCTCGAAATCCCGCAGGTCAAGCGCAGCACGGCCCGACAGGGCATGACCCGCCGGCAACACCGCCACCTCGTGCGCCCGCAGCAGCAGCTGGCCGGTGGTGGCCCCCGGGGGTTCCAGGCGCTCGGTCAGGCCCAGGTCAAAACGCTGCTCCGAGAGCGCCGCCTCCAGCGCCGGAGACTCCAGGGTGGAGATCGCCACCGCCACCGACTGGCGCTGCACCGGAGGCAGCGCCGAGAGCGCCTGCGGCACCAGCGCGTGCGACAGCGCCGGCAGGCAGGCCAGGCGCAGCTGCCCCTGCGGCTGCTCCCGCAGCGCCAGCGCCGTGGCGGCGATGCGCTCCAACCCCAAAAAGGACTGCTCCACCTCCTCCAGCAGGCTGCGGGCGGCAGGCGTGGGCTGCAAGCGCCCCCGCACCCGGTCAAACAACCGCAGCCCCAGCACCTGCTCCAGGCGGGCCAACTCACGGCTGACGGTGGGTTGCGAGCTGTGCAACATCTCGGCGGCGCGGGTGACATGGCCGGCCAGCATGACCGCCCGGAACACACTGAGTTGTCTATGGGTCAGGTTCATATTCAGTCAGGTTCATATCCAAATTGAATGGATCGGCGAAAACATCTCATTATTCAGCATGACATGGCTGCGCGATGATGCGGCCATGGCCCTCTCCACCTCCCCCTTCCACACCCAGATCGACCCCCAGCAGCTGCGCGCCCTGGCACGCCAGTACGGCACCCCACTGTGGCTCTACCACGCCGAGACACTGCGGGCGCGCATCCGCGAGCTCAAGGCCTTCGACACCATCCGCTTCGCCCAGAAGGCCAACTCCAATCTCCACATCCTGCGGCTGATGCGTGAGGAGGGTGTGGTGGTGGACGCCGTCTCCCGCGGCGAAATCGAGCGGGCGCTGGCCGCCGGCTTCACGGCCCAGCCGGGACAGGGCGCCAGCGGGATCGTCTTCACGGCCGACCTGCTGGACGAGCTGACACTGCAGACCGTGGTGCGCCACAGCATCCCGGTCAACGCCGGCTCCATCGACATGCTGCACCAGCTGGGCAGCCGGTCGCCCGGCCACCGCGTCTGGTTGCGCATCAACCCGGGCTTCGGGCATGGCCACAGCAACAAGACCAATACCGGCGGCGAACACAGCAAGCACGGCATCTGGCACGAGGACCTGCCGCAGGCCTTGGCCGCGGTGCAGGCCCACGGCCTGCACCTGGTGGGCCTGCACATGCACATCGGCTCCGGGGTCGACTACGGCCACCTGCAACAGGTCTGCACCGCCATGGTGGAGCTGGTCAAACGCGCGGGCGTGACGTTGGAGGCGATCTCGGCCGGCGGCGGCCTGTCCATTCCTTACCGCGAAGGCGAAGCCCGCCTGGACACGGCCCACTACTTCAGCCTCTGGGACGCCGCCCGCCGCGCCATCGCCAGCCACCTGGGCCGCGACGTGCACCTGGAGCTGGAACCCGGGCGCTACCTGGTGGCCGAGTCGGGCGCCCTGCTGACCGAGGTGCGCGCCACCAAGCACATGGGTCGCAACCCTTTCGTGCTGGTCGATGCCGGCTTCTCCGACCTGATGCGTCCCTCGATGTACGGCGCCTACCACGCCATCAGCCTGCTGCCGGCGGACGACCAGGCGCGCCCGGTGCAGGCTTGCGTGGTGGCCGGCCCGCTGTGCGAATCAGGCGACGTGTTCACCCAAGGCGATGGCGGCGTGGTGCTCACCCGCGAGCTGCCGCAAGCCCGCGTGGGGGACCTGATGGTGCTGCACGATGCCGGCGCCTACGGCGCCTCGATGTCCTCCAACTACAACAGCCGCCCGCTGGCGGCCGAAGTCCTGATCGAGCATGGCCAGGCCCGTCTGATCCGCCGGCGCCAAACCATCGAGGAGCTGCTGGCCCTGGAGACCCACCTGGACTGATCCACCGGCGGGGGCACCAGGTTTTCCGGACAATGGGGGCATGCGGCGTGGCGCAACGCCCCGCCCCCTACACCACAGACAGGACTGACCCATGAGCCTCAAGGACCAGATCACCGAAGACATGAAGACCGCCATGCGCGCCAAGGACAGCGAACGCCTGGGCACGATCCGCATGCTGCTGGCCGCCTGCAAGCAAAAGGAAGTGGACGAGCGCATCGTGCTGGACGACGCCGCAGTGGTGGGCTTGGTGGACAAGCTGATCAAGCAGCGCAAGGACGCCGTGGCGGCCTACCAGCAGGCCTCCCGCCAGGACCTGGCCGACAAGGAAGCTGCAGAAATCACCGTGCTGCAGGCCTACCTGCCGGTGCGCCTGACGGCCGAGGAGATCGCCACGGAGGTGGCCGCCATCGCGACCGAGCTTGGCGCCACCGGCCCCGGCGACATGGGCAAGGTCATGGGGGCAGCCAAGCAGCGCCTGGCCGCCAAGGCCGACATGGGCCTGGTCTCGGCGGCCGTCAAGGCCGCCCTGGCCCGCTGATTCCGCCTGCCGTCTCCTCACCTCTACCCGCCTGCGTTCCCACCTCCCTGGAGCCGACCTTGAGCAGCACTTCCCTTCCCATCGGCCGCGTCACCGAAACCCTGTGCGTCGCCCCCCAGCTCACCCCGGACGCCATGGCCGAACTGGCCCGACTGGGCTTTCGCAGCGTGGTCAACAACCGGCCCGACTTCGAGCACGGTCCCGATCAACCTACCAGCGCCGAAATCGCCGCCGCGGCCCAAGCCGCCGGCCTGACCTACCACCACCTGCCGGTGGCCGGTGGCTACCAGTCCCCCGAGGAAATCGAGGCCTTCGGCCAACTCCTGGCGGGGCTGCCCCGCCCCACGCTGTGCTTCTGCCGCTCGGGCGCACGCTCCACGCGGCTGATCATGGCCAGCGGCGCGCAATAAGCCACGCCAGACGCTACCCAGCGTCAGCGCATCCAGGGCGGCCGCCGGCCGCCCTTGGTGTTTTCCCGTGACGGGGATCACTTTCAGCCTGATTTCAGTGCCGACTCCGTACAGTGCGCAGCGTCGCCGGATCTTGGGGAGATCCCCCGCCCGGCAAGACTCCAAGCCCGCCTCTGAACACTGGAGACACTGTGTCAGCCTTCCTTCAACTATCCCGCCTGATCGACCGGCTCAATGAGCAGGTCGGGCGCTGGACCTCGTGGCTCGTGCTGGCCGCCGTGGTCATCAGCGCCGTCAACGCCTCGGTCCGCAAGGCCTTCAGCATCGGCTCCAACGCCTTTCTGGAAGTCCAGTGGTACCTCTTCGCCGCCGTGTTCCTGCTGGGTGCGGGCTACACCATGCTGCGTCAGGAACACGTGAAGATCGACGTGATCCTGGGCCGCTTCAGCAAGCGCACCCAGATCAAGGTGGAGATCTTCGGCATCGTCGCCTTCCTCTTCCCCTTTTGTTACGAGGTCATCAGCCTGGTCTTTCCGCTGGTGATCAAGGCCTACCAGACGGGCGAGATGTCGTCCAACGCTGGCGGCTTGATCCGCTGGCCGGTGTACGCGCTGGTGCCCATTGGCTTCACGCTGCTGTGGCTGCAAGGCGTCTCCGAGCTCGTCAAGCGCGTGGCCTTCCTGCAGGGTCTGATCGAAGACCCGACCCAAAAGAAGCAGGAGAAGTCGGCTGAAGAAGAACTGGCCGAAGCCATCCGCGCCCAGGCTGAAGGAGCCCAGAAGTGATCGAGTTCATCAGTGCCAACATGGCCCCGATCATGTTCGCGGGCCTCATCGTGTTCCTCCTGATGGGGTTCTCGGTGGCTTTCTCGCTGGCTGCGGCCGGCCTGACCTTCGGTTTCATCGGTGTGGAGCTGGGCCTGCTGCCCGCCTCGCTGATGCAGGCGCTGCCGCTGCGTATTTTCGGCATCATGCAGAACGAGACGCTGCTGGCGATCCCGTTCTTCACCTTCATGGGCCTGATCCTGGAGCGCTCCGGGATGGCCGAGGACCTGCTGGACACCATCGGCCAGCTCTTCGGTCCCATCCGCGGCGGCTTGGCTTACGCGGTGATCTTCGTGGGCGCCATGCTCGCTGCCACCACCGGTGTGGTGGCCGCCTCGGTGATCTCCATGGGCCTGATCTCGCTGCCCATCATGCTGCGCTACGGCTACGACCGTCGCCTGGCCTCGGGCGTGATCGCGGCCTCTGGCACGCTGGCCCAGATCATCCCGCCCTCGCTGGTGCTGATCATCATGGCCGACCAGCTGGGCCGCAGCGTGGGCGAGCTCTACAAGGGCGCCTTCATCCCAGGCTTCGTGCTGACCGGCCTTTATGTGGGCTATGTCCTGCTGATCACCCTGTGGAAACCGACCTGGGCCCCGGCCCTGCCGCCGGAAGCCCGCACCATCCGCGAGGATGACGGCAGCGCCGGCCTGAAATCCCTGGGCGTGCTCACTGTGCTGTCCGTCGGCACGGCCATCGCCTTCGCCAAGACCCGTCCCGACACCACGCCCACCGACGAGATGATCGTGCTGTCGATGTGCGTGGGGGTGGGCGTGGCCTTCGTGCTGGCGGTGGTCAACAAGGTGCTCAAGCTGGGACTGCTGTCCCGCATGGCCGAGCGCGTGACCTTTGTGCTGATCCCGCCCCTGGGCCTGATCTTCCTGGTCCTGGGCACCATCTTCCTGGGTATCGCCACCCCGACCGAGGGTGGCGCCATGGGGGCTGTGGGGGCACTGGTCATGGCCGTGAGCCGCAACCGCCTGAGCCTCAAGCTCATGCGCCAGGCCATGGACTCGACCATGAAGCTCTCCTGCTTCGTCGTGTTCATCCTCCTGGGCTCGACGGTGTTCAGCCTGGCCTTCCAGGGCGTGGATGGCCACATCTGGGTGGAGCACCTGCTGACCAGCCTGCCGGGCGGCCAGCTGGGCTTCCTGATCGTGGTGAACATCCTGATCTTCGTGCTCGCCTTCTTCCTGGACTTCTTCGAGCTGTCCTTCATCGTGGTCCCGCTGCTGGGCCCGGTGGCTGAGAAGCTGGGCATCGACCTGGTGTGGTTCGGCGTGCTGCTGGCCATCAACATGCAGACCTCGTTCATGCACCCGCCGTTCGGCTTTGCGCTGTTCTACCTGCGCAGCGTGGCCCCGACGTCGGACTATGACGACAAGGTCACCAAGAAGCGTGTGGCCAAGGTCACCACCGGCCAGATCTACTGGGGCGCCGTGCCCTTCGTCGTGATCCAGATCATCATGGTGGCCCTGGTCATCGCCTTCCCGGGCATGGTGTCGGGTGGCATGGACAAAAAGGAGGAGGTGAACCTGGACAACGTTGTCATCGACATGCCCACCTCTGCCGACGACGGCCAGCCGCAGATGAACCAAGACCAGCTTTTCGGGCCGGCGGGCGGCGCCAGCCAGCCTGAGGAGAAGGCCGAGGATCCGATGGCGGTCTTCAAGCAGGCGGACACCGCCGCCAGCCGCTGATCGGCAGCCTCTCACGCGGGGCCTGCGACCCCGCCTCCCCCAGACAAGGGCCGCCTAAAGCGGCCCTTGTCTTTTGGGCGGAGCCAAGCGCAGGCCGAAGCGTCGCTTCCGCCTGCCGTCGGGCCCTTAGTGGTGGACCCAAGGCAGAAAACAAACGCCCCGGGGACCTGTCACCAGACCCCCGGGGCGCTCTTGCCCTGCCCCACGCGACCCTAGGTGGGCCGCCGCGGCAGGCGCCGCTTCAGGCTCAAAGCTTCTGCTTCTGCATGAAGTCGTCAAAACCCGCCTCAGCGAAGCGGAACCACAGGTTCTGCTCGGCGCGGAAGCGGCTGTAGTCGTCGTACACCTTCTTCCAGTTCGGGTTCTTCGCGCCGATCTCGCTATAGAGCGCCAGCGCTTCCTTGAAGGCCGCCTCCATCACGTCCTTCGGGAAGGGGAAAAGCTTGGTGCCGCCGGCCACCAACTGGCGCAGGGCGTTGGGGTTACGGGCGTCGTACTTGGCCTGCATGTCCACATGGGCGTAGGCCGCAGCGGCCTCGACGATGGCCTTGTAGTCGGCGCTCAGGCCTTCGTAGGCCTTGGTGTTGAGGAAGAAGTCCAGCTGCGGCCCGCCCTCCCACCAACCCGGATAGGCATAGTGCGGCGCCACCTTGTTGAAGCCCAGCTTCTGGTCGTCGTAGGGGCCAACCCACTCGGCTGCATCAATCGTGCCCTTCTCGAGTGACTGGTAGATCTCGCCGCCCGGAATGTTCTGCGGCACGCCACCCAGGCGCTCGACCACCTTGCCGGCAAAGCCACCCACCCGGAACTTCAGTCCCTTCATGTCCGCCAGGGACTGCACCGGCTTGCGGTACCAGCCGCCCATCTGGGCACCGGTGTTGCCGCCCGGGAAACTGATGATGTTGTAGTTGCGGTAGAACTCGCGCATCAGCTTCAGGCCGTTGCCCTCGAACATCCAGGCCGACATCTGGCGGCTGTTCAGGCCGAAGGGGATGGCGCAGCCCAGGGCGAACGTCTCATCCTTGCCGAAGAAGTAGTACGGCGCCGTATGGGCCATCTCCACGGTGCCGTTCTGCACCCCATCGACCACGCCGAACGGAGGCATCAGCTCGCCCCCAGCATGCACCGAGATCTGGAACTTGCCGCCCGACATCTCGCCCACCTTCTTGGCGAACACTTCGGCCGCGCCGAAGATCGTGTCCAGCGACTTGGGGAAGCTAGAGGCCAGACGCCAGCGGATGTTGGCCTGGGCCTGCACCACGGCCGGTGCGGCTCCTGCAGCCAAGACTCCTGCCAGGCCTGCTTGGCGGACAAAGGCACGACGCTCCATCAATATCTCCTTCGTGTAAGAAAAAGGCGCGGGGTCCGGGTAGGACCAGCCGCGCCGATTCTAGGAAGGGGCCTGAAACGTCAAGCCGGGGACTAACCCCTGCGTGACCCGCCCGCCACAGGCGGTGCGGATCCGCGAAGCATCACAGCTTCTGACGCTGCATGAAGTCGTCGAAGCCCGCCTCTGCGAAGCGGAACCACAGGTTCTGCTCGGCGCGGAACTTGGCGAAGTCGCTGTAGACCTTCTTCCAGTTCGGGTTCTTGTCCGACAGCTCGCTGTAGAGCGCCATGGCCTCCTTGAAGGCCAGATCCATGACGTCCTTGGGGAATGGGAAGAGCTTGGTGCCAGCGGCCACCAGCTGCTTGAGCGCGGTGGGGTTCTTCGCATCGTACTTGGCCTGCATGTCCACATGGGCATAGGCCGTGGCGGCTTCGATGATGGCCTTGTACTCGGCGCTCAGACCTTCATAGGCCTTGGCGTTGACGAACAGGTCGATCTGGGGGCCACCTTCCCACCAGGCCGGGTAGGCGTAGTGCGGCGCCACCTTGTTGAAGCCCAGCTTCTGATCGTCGTAGGGACCGATCCACTCGGCCGCGTCGATGGTGCCCTTCTCCAGCGACTGGTAGATCTCGCCGCCCGGGATATTCTGCGGCACGCAGCCCATGCGCTCGGCCACCTTGCCGGCGAAACCGCCTACGCGGAACTTCAGCCCCTTGAGGTCAGCCACGGACTGCACCGGCTTGCGGTACCAGCCACCCATCTGGGCGCCGGTGTTGCCGCAAGGAAAGCTGATCATGTTGAAGTTGCGATAGAACTCGCGCATCAGCTTCAGGCCGTTGCCCTCGAACATCCAGGCCGACATCTGGCGGCTGTTCATGCCGAAGGGAATGGCGGCGCCCAGCGCGAAGGTCTCATCCTTGCCGAAGAAGTAGTAGGGCACGGTATGCGCGCATTCGATCGTGCCGTTCTGCACGCCATCGACCACACCGAACGGGGGCATCAGCTCGCCACCGGCATGCACCGAGATCTGGAACTTGCCGCCCGACATCTCGCCGACCTTCTTGGCGAAAACTTCAGCGCCACCAAAGATGGTGTCCAGCGACTTGGGGAAGCTGGACGCCAGGCGCCAGCGGAGGTTGGCCTGGGCCTGCACGATGGCCGGTGCGGTGCCAGCGGCCAGTACGCCTGCCAGACCGGCGCCGCGAACGAATGAACGACGTTCCATGGGGTGTGTCTCCTGCATCGAGTGAAAGGGGGAGCGGATCGAGCGGATCCCGGCCCGTCAGCCGCGCACGCAGGTGCGGCTGCAACCGTCTCCAGCACCCTGGCAGGATGCCGCCCCTCACCTTGAAACGACCTGAACGCGTCCACACCACCCCACAGGCGCGCTTTCGCGGTGCCAAGACCTGCGCCCGGCCTTGGCGCCGCCACGGGCAAAGAGGACTCAGTGACCCGCGATCTTCAGGTTGCCCAGCAGCAGGGACCCCACGGTCTTGGAGCCCGAGGTGAACGTGTCCGCCCCGACTGCCACCACGCCCTTGAGCATGTCACGCAGGTTGCCGGCAATGGTGATCTCCTGGACGGGGTAGGCGATGCAGCCATCCTCCACCCAGAAGCCGGAGGCCCCACGGGAGTAGTCGCCGGTCACACCATTGACGCCCTGGCCCATGAGCTCGGTCACGAACAGCCCGCGACCCAGCTTGCGCAGCATCTCTTCCAGGTGGTCGCCCGGCCGGGTCAGACGGCTGCTCAGGCTCAGGTTCTGCGCCCCACCGGCGTGGCCGGTGGTCTGCATGCCCAGCTTGCGTGCCGAATAGCTCGACAGGAAATAGCCCTGCACCTCGCCGGACCGGACCACATGACGGGTACGGGTGCGGACCCCCTCGTCGTCGAAAGGCGCACTGCCACGGCCGCCGGCCAGGTGGGGCTGCTCCCGGATGTCGATGTGGTCTGCCCAGACCTGCTGGCCCAGGCTGTCCTGCAGGAAGGAGGCGCGGCGGTAGAGCGCGCCGCCGCTGACGGCCTGCACGAAGCTGCCCAGCAGGCCTGCGGCCAGCGTGGACTCAAACAGCACCGGGGCTTCGCAGGTGGCGATTTTGCGCGCGCACAGACGCGAGAGCGCCCGCTGCGCGGCGTAGCGGCCGACCTCCTCAGGGGCAGACAGCTGCACCGCCTGCCGCGCCGAGCTGTACCAGTAGTCGCGCTGCATGGCGTCGCCCTTGCCTGCGATGGGCGACACCGACAGGGAATGCCGGGAGCTGGCATAGCCTCCGCGGAAACCACGCGAATTGCCCGCCCAGAAGTGCGACTGTTGCGCCGACACCCCCGCACCCTCGGAATTGGTGACCCGCGAATCCAGCCCCAGCGCGGCGGCCTCGGCGCGGCGGGCCAGGGCGGTGGCCTCCTCGGTGCTGGGATTCCAGGGGTGGAACAGGTCCAGGTCACGCTGCGCCTCCTCGGGCGTCGCCAAGTCCTCGGCATCGGGCAGACCGGCCGCAGGATCCTCAGCCGTGAAGCGGGCGATGTCATACGCCGCCTGCACCGTCTGCAGCAATGCTTGGCGTGAGAAATCAGACGTGCTGGCATTGCCACGGCGCTGGCCGAGGTAGACGGTCACCCCCACCGACTTGTCACGGTTTCGCTCCACCTGCTCGACCTCGCCCAGGCGCACAGACACCCCCAGGCCGCAACCCTCGGAGACCTCGACCCCCGAATCGCTGGCGCCGAGCTGACGCGCCATCGTCAACACATCCTCGACGATCTGCTGGAACTGTTCGCGGCTGTAAGCAAAGCCGGCTTGGGCATGGAGGCTCATGTGGGGATCCGTCTGGAGAGATCTGGCGTCCGGGGCCCGGGCGGGCGCCCCCCCGAAAACGGAGGCCGGGACAAGATGCGGGAGAATGATAGCGATCCCCTGTCTCCGGCTGTCCAGCTTGCCCATGCGTCGAAACCGTGCCCTTGCCCCTTCCGCCCTTGATGTACGCGATCCGGGGGACCCCGAGGCGCGCCCCAGCAAGACCGCCCTCAAGCAGCAGAGCCACGACCTGCAGCAACTCGGCCAGGAGCTGGCCGAACTTCCCGCCCACCGCCGCGCCCAGCTCGACCTGCCCGAAGGCCTGCGTGACGCGTTGGAAGAATGGCTGCGCATCCGCAACTTTGAAGGCCGCCGCCGCCAGTTGCAGTACATCGGCAAGCTCATGCGGCAGGTCGACGTGGCGCCACTGCGCGAAGCTGTCGCCGAGTTCCGCCTGGGTGGAGCCCGGGAAGCCCTGCAGCTGCACGAGGCCGAACGCTGGCGCGAGGAACTGCTGGCCAGTGACGACGCCTTGACCCGCTGGATGCAGGACCATCCTGACACCGATGCGCAAGCCCTGCGCTCGCTCGTGCGCGCGGCCCGCAAGGACGCCGCGCCGGGCCCGGACGGCGAGCGCCGCCACGGTCGCGCCTACCGCGAGATCTTCCAGCTCATCAAGGCGGCCCAGGCCGCAGCCCGCCAGGCCGAGCAGGGCAACGCAGCACAAGAGGAAGCAGACGACCATGGGTACTGATCTGTCATTGGATCCCGTGCGCATCGGCGTGGTGTCCATCAGCGACCGCGCCTCCAGCGGCGTCTATGAGGACAAGGGCATACCGGCGCTGCAGGACTGGCTGGGCCGGGCGCTGCACAACCCCATCACCTGGGAAACGCGCCTCATCCCCGACGATCAGGAGACGATCAGCGCCACGCTGCGGACCCTGGTGGACGAGCAGGCCTGTGACCTGGTGCTGACCACCGGTGGCACCGGCCCTGCCCCGCGGGACGTAACGCCCGAAGCCACGCTGGCCGTGGCCGACAAGGTGATGCCCGGGTTTGGCGAGCAGATGCGGGCCATCAGCTTGAATTTCGTGCCCACCGCCATCCTCTCGCGACAGGTGGCCGTCATCCGTGGACGCGCGCTGATCATCAACCTGCCGGGTCAACCCAAATCGATCGCCGAGACCCTGCAGGGTCTGCCCCAGGCCTTGCCGCCGGTGCACGGCATCTTTGCGGCCGTGCCGTACTGCATCGACCTGATCGGCGGCCCCTACCTGGAGACGGATGCCACGCTGTGCAAGGCTTTCCGTCCCAAGAACGCCCAGCGCCCGGCACGCCAGGGCTGAAGTCGGACCACGCCCCGCCTACTTCACCAAGCGGTTCAGCCGCTCGGCGTCGAACTGTTCGGTCCGGTGGGCATCGCCGGGCACGCAAGGTGCGGCCGGGAGCTCGCGGGTCTGCGAGGAAAGCTTCTCGATGGCCTGCCACAGCAGGGCAATCTGGTGCTCATGGGTGGAGGCGTTGTCGATCAATCCCTTCATGGCTTGGGCCATCGGATCGTCGCCGCTGGTAACCCCGTAGGCCGAGAAGCCCATGCGGGCCGCCGCCACCTCACGCTGGGCATCGGCCTGTGCCTGGATGATGCGGGCGGGGTTGCCCACGGCGGTCGCCCCTGCCGGAACAGGCTTGGTCACCACCGCGCCCGACCCCACCCGCGCCCCGGCCCCGACGGTGAAGCCACCCAGCACCGCGGCGTTGGCGCCGACGATGACACCCGGCTCCAGGGTGGGATGACGCTTGGCCCCCTTGACCAACGAGGTGCCTCCCAGGGTCACCCCCTGGTAGATCGTGCAATCGTCACCCACCTCGGCCATCTCGCCGATCACCACCCCCATGCCGTGGTCGATGAAGACCCGCCGGCCCAGCGTGGCGCCCGGGTGGATCTCGATGCCGGTGAAGAAGCGACCGAGGTGCGAGATGAATCGCCCCAGCCAGCGCAGCCCGCGCCGCCAGCAGGCGTGCGCCACACGGTGCATCAGGATGGCGTGCAGACCCGGGTAACAGGTCAGCACCTCCCATCTGCTGCGGGCCGCGGGGTCGCGCTCCAGGATGCAGGCGATGTCTTCGCGCAGTTGGGAGAACATGGGGAAACGTCGTGGGTTGCGTATTGAAGAGGTGCGGTCGAGTGTAGCCCCGGCCTCAGGAACCCGACCGCGCATCCGGACTTTGGCCCGCAGCGGCCCCGGAGGCACGCTGCACGGCACGGGCAATCCCACGCAGGATGTGGATCTCCTCCACTGTGAGCGCCGCTCGGTTGAGCAGCTGGTGCAGCCGCGGCATGAGCTTGCGCGGTGCAGCAGGATCCAAGTAGCCCACCTGCTGCAGCGCCTGCTGCCAGTGCTCAAGCGCCCCGGCGACGGCGGCCGCGTCAGCCTGCTGCACAGGCGCCGTGCGGGCCTGCACCGCAAACCCGCCCAAAGCCTGGCGCCACTCGTAGGCCAGCACCTGCACCGCCTGGCTGAGGTTGAGCGAGCCATAGTCGGGATCGGTCGGAATGCTCAGGCAGGTGTGGCAGCGGTAGACGTCATCGTTGGACAGCCCGTAACGCTCGCATCCGAAGACGAAGGCCACCCGCTGCCCCTGCCCGGCCAGGGCAGGCAGATGCTCCCGCGGCGCCCGTGTGGGCGGCCCGAAGTCGCGCGGTGTCATGGCCGTGGCGCAGACATGGGTCATGCCCTCCAGCGCCTGCGCCAGGGTGGGTACCACCCGGGCATGGGCCAGGATGTCCGCCGCACCGCTGGCCATGGCCACGGTCTCCTCGCGGGACAAAACGTCCTCGAAACGGGGGGCGACCAAGACCAGGTCGGCAAAGCCCATCACCTTCATCGCCCGCGCCGTGGCCCCCACGTTGCCGGGGTGGCTGGTGCCCACCAGCACAAATCGGCTGGGGTCGCGGCCCTGGAACCAGGGGGAAAGGGGTTGGGCAGTGGAATCAGTCATTGCGCGCTGCAGTTCGGCAAGTACAATCGAGGGTTTTGCCGAGCGCTGACCAGGGTCCTAAATCTCACGCAAAAGGCGTGGGGGCACCGAGACAGCCGCCGGCCCCTCGGGGGCGGGGCGGCATTGTCCACCCTGCGCCTTAGGCGGTCCGCGCCGGCCCCGTTCTTTCGTCACCGTCGATTCCGATCCAGATCGCCTCCCGCCGGCGCGTCTGCGGCCCGCCCCACACGGCCCGGTCCCGCGACGCCAGCACGGGCGGTGAACCTGCCGCCCCAACCTCCGCACAGACTGCCACACCATGTCCCAGACCACCCTGCATCCGATGCTCAACATCGCCATCAAGGCGGCCCGTGCAGCCGGGAACATCATCAACCGGGCTTCGATGGATCTGGAATCGCTCAAGGTCAACACCAAGAGCCCCAACGACTTCGTGACGGAGGTGGACCAGGCTGCCGAGGCCGCCATCATCGACACCATCCTGGCGGCCTATCCCGGCCACGGCATCCTGGCCGAGGAGTCGGGCCGTGAGCGCGGCGCCAAGCACAGCGACTTCGTCTGGATCATCGACCCGCTGGATGGCACCACGAACTTCATCCACGGCTTCCCGGTGTACTGCGTGTCCATCGCCCTGGCCTTCCGCGGCAAGGTCGAGCAGGCCGTGGTGTACGACCCCACCCGCAACGACCTGTTCATGGCCTCCAAGGGGCGAGGCGCCTACCTCAACGACAAGCGGCTGCGCGTCTCCCGACGCACCCGCCTGGCAGACTCGCTGGTGGGCACGGGCTTCCCCTTCCGTAAGGGCGACAACTTCCAGCGCTACCTCAAGATGTTCGAGACGGTGATGCCGCACGTAGCCGGCCTGCGCCGCCCAGGGGCCGCCGCGCTGGACCTGTGCTACGTCGCCGCCGGCATGTATGACGGCTTCTTCGAGACGGGCCTGCAGCCCTGGGACATTGCCGCGGGCTCGCTGATCGTCACCGAGGCCGGCGGCCTGATCGGCAACTTCACCGGCGAAGCCGACTACCTGCACCAGCGTGAGGTGCTGGCCGGCTCGCCGCGCATCTATGCCCAGCTGGTCAAGCTGTTGAGCCCCTACAGCCGCGTCATCAGCGCCGACGACGAGGACCTGCCGGCCAACCGCAAGGCTGGCAGCACGCCGGCGGCGGATTCGTCGGCCGAGGCCGGTGACACCGTGGTGGCGGCCCTGGCCGCCGCCTCGACACCGCCGGCGGTGGACGCGCCCAAGCCCGCGCGCAAGGCCATCCGCCTGCGCAAGAAGCCGGCTGAGGAGGACCGGGCCGCCCCGGCTGCCGGCGAAGACGCACCCTTCTGAGCCCCGAAATGCCCTGGCGCGCCCGGGCCGCGCCGGGCTCCGCCCCCGACGCCCACCCTCCTGCCTCACCGCCCTGTCACCCGTGACCGCCCCCCACGTCGAGACCGATCCCAGTGGACGGCCGCTGGACCTCCACACGCCGATGATGGCCCAGTACTACCGGCTGAAGGCGGGGTACCCGCAGACGCTGCTGTTCTACCGGATGGGGGACTTCTACGAGCTGTTCTACGAAGATGCGCGCAAGGCGCACCGCCTGCTCGATATCACCATCACCACCCGCGGACAGAGCGCCGGGGAGCCGGTGGTCATGGCCGGGGTGCCGGTCCATGCGGTCGAGAACTACCTGGCCCGACTGATCCGGCTGGGCGAGTCCGTCGCCGTGGCCGAACAGGTGGGCGACGTGGCCACCGCCAAAGGCCCGGTGGAGCGCAAGGTGGTGCGCGTGGTGACACCGGGGACGGTCACCGACAGCGAACTTCTGGATGAACGCAGCGACACAGTGCTGCTGGCCCTGGCCCGTTCCCCACGCCAGCGGGCCACCTACGGCCTGGCTTGGCTCAGTGTGGCCGGGGGTCAGCTGGGACTGACCGAGTGCGGCGAACGGGAGCTGGCAGGCTGGCTGGCCCGGCTGACCCCGGCGGAAGTGCTGGTCACCGGCCACGAGGCGCCCGAGGCGCTGCCTGAAGCCCTGCGCCAGCACAAAGCCCCCCGCACGCCGAGGCCGGCCTGGCAGTTCGACGCCGCGCTGGGCGTGCGCAAGCTGCAGGAGCAGCTCAAGGTGGGCACGCTCGTGGGCTTTGGCGCCCAGGACCTGGGCGTGGCCCACGCCGCCGCAGCCGCCCTGCTGAGCTACGCCGAGCATACCCAGGGCCGCGCCCTGGCCCATGTGCAAACCCTGAAGGTGGAACGCGCCAGCGAGTTGCTGGACCTGCCGCCTTCCACCCACCGCAACCTGGAACTCACCGAAACCTTGCGCGGTGAGCGTGCCCCCACCCTGCTGTCTCTGCTGGACACCTGCCGCACCGGCATGGGCAGCCGTGCGCTGCGGCAATGGCTCACCGCCCCCTTGCGAGACCGGAGCCCTGCACTGGCTCGCCAGACGGCCATCGCACGGCTGTTGGCTGCAGGTTTCGAGCCGCTGCGCGAAGCCATGCGGGGCATCAGCGACGTGGAACGCATCACGGCGCGCATCGCACTGCGCCAGGTGCGCCCGCGGGAACTCTCCGGTCTGCGTCAGACGCTGCTGGACCTGCCCTCCCTGGCTGCGGCCACACCCGGCGGCTGTCCCCTGCTGGATGAGCTGGCCAAGGCCCTGCAGCCCGACCCCGCAGTGGCCCGGCTGCTGGCCACGGCCATTGCCGAGGAGCCCGCGGTCCTGCTGCGCGACGGCGGCGTGATCGCCACCGGTTACGACGCCGACCTGGACGAGCTGCGCGCCATCGGACAGAACTGCGACGACTTCCTGCTGGCCCTGGAGGTGCGCGAACGCGAGCGCACGGGCATCGGTAACCTGCGGGTGCAGTTCAACAAGGTCCACGGCTTCTACATCGAGGTCACCAGCTCAGGCCTGGACCGCGTGCCTGTCGACTACCAGCGCCGCCAGACCCTCAAGAACGCCGAGCGCTTCATCACCCCGGAGCTCAAGGCCTTCGAGGACAAGGCCCTGTCGGCACAAGAACGCGCGCTCGCCCGGGAAAAGTGGCTCTTCGAGCAACTGCTGGACCACCTGCAAGGCTGGCTGCAACCGCTGGCGCACCTGGCGCGTGCCCTGGCCACGCTGGACGCGCTGGCCGCACTGGCCGAGCGGGCCCACAGCCTGGAGTGGTGCGCGCCCGAGTTCGTCAACCACCCCTGCATCGACATCGAAGCCGGCCGCCACCCCGTGGTGCAGTCGCGGCTGGCCGAGACCGGGGCCGGCGACTTCATGCCCAACGACTGCCGCCTGGACGCGCGCACCCGGCTGCTCATCGTCACCGGACCCAACATGGGCGGCAAGAGCACCTGGATGCGGCAGACCGCCCTCATCGTGCTGCTGGCAGCCATGGGCAGCTTCGTGCCAGCGCGCCAGTGCCGCCTGGGCCCGATCGACGCCATCCACACCCGCATCGGCGCCGCCGACGACCTGGCCAACGCGCAGTCCACCTTCATGGTGGAGATGACCGAGGCCGCCGCGATCCTGCACAGCGCCACCGAGCATTCCCTGGTGCTGATGGACGAGATCGGCCGCGGCACCTCCACCTTCGACGGTCTGGCCCTGGCCGCGGCCATCGCCGGTCACCTGCATGACCGCAACAAGGCCTTCACCCTGTTCGCCACCCACTACTTCGAGCTGACCGAATTCCCGCGCGACCATGCGCGGGCCCTCAACGTGCATGTGGGCGCGGTGGAGAGCGGCGAGGACATCGTCTTCCTCCATGCCATCGCGCCGGGCCCGGCCAGCCGCAGCTACGGGGTGCAGGTGGCCCGACTGGCGGGCATGCCGCCCTCGCTGGTGCGCCACGCCCGCGCCACGCTCGAAGCGCTCGAGTCGCAGTCCCGGGCCGGCGAGGCCCAGGTGGACCTGTTCGCGGCCCCACCCGCTCCGCCGCCGGCGCCAGTTTCCGAGGTGGAGGAAGCCCTGGCGGCCATCGACCCCGATACGCTCACCCCGCGGGAGGCGCTCGATGCGCTCTACCGCCTGAAGTCCCTGCAGAAAGCCTCCTGATCATGACCTACTGCGTCGGCATCCGGCTCAACGCCGGCCTCGTCTTCCTCTCCGACAGCCGCACCAACGCCGGCGTGGACGCCATCAGCACCTTCCGCAAGATGATGGTCTACGAGAAGCCGGGGGACCGCTTCCTGACCCTGCTGTCGGCGGGCAACCTGAGCATCAGCCAGTCGGTGCGCGAGATCCTGCAGGTCGAGAAGCTGCCCAACGGCGACGGCGAACCCATCACCATCTGGAATGCCACCAGCATGTTCGACGCTGCCCGCGTGCTGGGCAGTGCGGTGCGTCGCGTGTACGAGCAGGATGGCCCCGCCCTGCGGGCCGCCGGCGTGGACTTCAACTGCTCGATGATTTTTGGTGGACAGATCGGCGACGAGGCCACCCGGCTGTTCCTGGTGTATTCCGCCGGTAACTTCATCGAGGCCACCCGCGAAACCTGCTTCTTCCAGATCGGCGAAAGCAAGTACGGCAAACCCATCCTCGACCGGGTGCTGACGCCCACCACCCCCCTGGCCGAAGCCGCCAAGTGCGCCCTGGTGTCGATGGACTCCACCATCAAGTCCAACCTCTCCGTGGGCCTGCCGCTGGACCTGCTGGTCTACGAATCGGGCCGACTGCAGAGCGACAAGGTCATCGTCATCGACGACCAGAACCCGTATTTCCAGATGATCCACAGCACCTGGGGCCAACGGCTGCGCGAGGTCTTCGAGGGCATCGACGACCCATGCTGGGACAGCCGCGAGGTGGATCATCCGCTCATGGCACAGAGCGAGCGATACGAGCCCATGCGCAAGATCGTCCGCCCGGAAGACCGCATCGTCTGACCCTCCACCGGCCCCATGTCAGCCCGCCTCGTCTTCTCCCACGCCAACGGCTTTGGCGCCGGCACCTACCGGGTGCTGTTCGAGCACTGGCGCGCGGCCGGTTACCGCGTGGAGGCCGTCGAGCGCTTCGGTCATGATCCGGCCTATCCGGTGACCAGCAACTGGCGCGGCCTGCGCGACCAGCTCCTGGACTTTGTGGCGGCAGGCGGCCCGCAGCCGGTCTGGCTGGTCGGGCACTCCCTGGGCGGCCTGCTCAGCCTGCTGGCCGCCTGCCGCCGGCCGGAATGGGTCCACGGTGTGGTGCTGCTGGATTCGCCGGTGATCACCGGCTGGCGCGCCCACACCGTCCACATGTTCAAGCGCAGCGGGCTGATCCGCCGGGTTTCCCCGGGCAAGATCTCCCAGCGCCGGCGCCATGAATGGCCCGACCGCCAGGCCGTGCTGGCGCACTTCGCCAGCAAGCCGATGTTCGCCCGCTGGGATCCCCGGGTGCTGCAAGACTACGTGGACACCGGCTTCGATGAGGCCGACGGACAGATCCGACTGGGGTTCCGGCGCGAGGTCGAGACCCGCATCTACAACACCCTGCCCCACCACCTGGGCCCGCTGCTGCGCCGGCACCCGCCCCGCAGCCCGGTGGCCTTCATCGCCGGCACCCAGTCCAGCGAGATCCGCCAGGCGGGACTGGGCGCCTCGCGACAACTGGCGGCCGAGCGCTTCGTGTGGCTGGAGGGCACCCACCTCTACCCGATGGAGCGCCCAGACGACACGGCCCGCCTGGTGCTCAGTCAACTGGCCAGCATGGGTGGCCTGCCACTGCCGGCGGCCTGAGGCCCTCTTCACGCACCGGCGCCCCGTTCTTCAACTTCCCCCGGCCTCTCGCGGACGGGTCGATATAATGCCGTTTTACCACCACAGCGCACGCCCCTCTCTGCCTTGGGCCACCTACCCCGGCACCCTGCAGGCGAGGCCAGATGCGCTGAACGACATGACCAAGTTTGTCTTCGTCACGGGCGGAGTGGTGTCCTCGCTGGGCAAGGGCATCGCGTCGGCTTCCCTCGCGGCCATTCTCGAGTCGCGTGGCCTCAAGGTCACCCTCATCAAGCTGGACCCGTACCTCAACGTGGACCCGGGCACGATGAGCCCCTTCCAGCACGGCGAAGTCTTCGTCACCGATGACGGTGCCGAGACCGACCTGGACCTGGGCCATTACGAGCGCTTCATCACCACGCGGATGAAGAAGGCCAACAACTTCACCAGCGGCCAGATCTACAAGACCGTGCTGGAGAAGGAGCGCCGCGGCGACTACCTGGGCAAGACCGTCCAGGTCATCCCGCACGTGACCAACGAGATCCAGGAATACGTCAAGCGCGGCGCCGGCATCGGCACGCCTGACGCCGTGGACGTGGCCATCGTCGAGATCGGCGGCACGGTGGGCGACATCGAGTCCCTGCCCTTCCTCGAGGCCGTGCGTCAGCTCAGCCTGAAGGCCGGCCCGAACAACGCCGCCTTCGTGCACCTGACCTACGTGCCCTGGATCGCGGCGGCCGGCGAGCTCAAGACCAAGCCCACCCAGCACACGGTGCAGAAGCTGCGCGAGATCGGCATCCAGCCCGACGCGCTGCTGTGCCGCGCCGACCGTGCGGTGCCGGCCGACGAGCGCGAGAAGATCTCACTGTTCACCAACGTGCATCCGCACGGCGTGATCTCCATGTGGGACGTGGACACCATCTACAAGGTGCCCCGCATGTTGCACGAGCAGGGCCTGGACGAGCTGATCTGCATGAAGCTGCAGCTGCTCACCCGCCCCGCCGACCTCAAGACCTGGGACAACCTGGTGCATGAGGTGGGCCACCCGCAGGGCGAGGTCACCATCGCCATGTGCGGCAAGTACACCGACCTGTCGGACTCCTACAAGTCGCTCAACGAAGCACTGCGTCACGCCGGCCTGCACAACCATGTGCGCGTCAAGATCGAGTACGTGGACTCCGAGACGCTCACTGAACCGGGCGCCGTCGAGAAGCTGGGCGCCTATGACGCTGTGCTGGTGCCCGGCGGCTTCGGCAAGCGTGGCGTGGAAGGCAAGATCGAGGCGGCCCGCTTCGCCCGTGAGCAGCGCCTGCCCTACCTGGGCATCTGCCTGGGCATGCAGGTGGCCACAATCGAATACGCCCGCCACATGGCCGGCTTGGCAGGAGCCAACTCCACCGAGTTCGAGCCGGACGCACCGCACAAGGTCATCGCCCTGATCGACGAATGGCAGGACGCCGACGGCTCCATCCAGAAGCGCGATGCCAGCTCAGACCTGGGCGGCACCATGCGCCTGGGTGCCCAAAGCTCCGACGTCAAGCCCGGCACGCTGGCCCATGACATCTACGGCCCGGTCGTGACCGAGCGTCACCGCCACCGCTATGAGGCCAACGAGCACTACCTTGACCGCCTTCAGCAGGCCGGTCTGGTGATCTCGGCCATCACCCAGCGCGAGAAGCTGACCGAGATGGTGGAGCTGCCGCAGGACGTCCACCCCTGGTACGTCGGCGTGCAATTCCACCCCGAGTTCAAGTCCACGCCCTGGGACAGCCACCCGCTGTTCAAGAGCTTCATCAAGGCAGCCCTGGACCACCAGGCGCTGCGCAAGAAGGGCTGAGCCATGAAGCTCTGCGGTTTCGACGTCGGCCTGGACAAGCCCTTCTTCCTGATCGCCGGCACCTGCTCCATCGAGGGCCTGCAGCTCTCGCTGGACACGGCGGGTCAGCTGAAGGAAGCCTGCGACGCCCTGGGCATCCCCCTGATCTACAAGGGCTCCTTTGACAAGGCCAACCGCTCTTCGGGCACCACCGCCCGCGGCCTGGGCCTGGACAAGGGGCTGCAGGTCCTGGACGAGGTGCGCCGCCAGACCGGCCTGCCGGTGCTGACCGACGTGCACGACGAGGCCCAGGTGCCCGAAGTCGCCAGCGTGGTCGACGTGCTGCAGACCCCAGCCTTTCTGTGCCGCCAGACCGATTTCATCCGCGCCGTCGCCAAGTCGGGCAAGCCGGTGAACATCAAGAAGGGCCAGTTCCTGGCACCTTGGGACATGAAGAACGTCATCGACAAGGCCCGCGCCGCCGCGCTGGAGGCCGGTTTGTCGTCTGACCGCTTCCTGGCCTGCGAGCGGGGCGTGAGCTTCGGCTACAACAACCTCGTGGCCGACATGACCAGCTTGGCCGAGATGCGCAAGTCCGGCGCGCCGGTGGTCTTTGACGTCACTCACTCGGTGCAAAAGCCGGGGGGTCTGGGCGGCGCCAGCGGTGGCGCCCGCGAGATGGTGCCGGTGCTGGCCCGTGCCGGCGTGGGTGCCGGCGTGGCGGGCCTGTTCATGGAAACCCACCCCGATCCGGCCAAGGCCTGGAGCGACGGCCCCAATGCCGTGCCGCTCAAGCGCATGCGTGCCCTGCTCGAAACCCTGGTCGCCCTGGATCGGGTGGTCAAGTCCCAGCCCCTGCTGGAAGACGACTTCACCGCCTGAACCGTCCGCTCCGATGCCCAGCGCCTACATCGTCGCCGACGTCACCGTGACCGATGCCGAAGCGATGGCGCGCTACCGGGAATGGAGCAGCCGGGCCATCGCGGAGCACCAGGCCGAGGTGCTGGTGCGTGGCGGCGCCATCGAGGTGCTGGAAGGCCCCTGGCAACCCAGCCGGCTGGTCATCCTGCGCTTTGCCAGCAGCGAAGCTGCCCACGCCTTCTACAACAGCCAGACCTACCAGCACGCCCGGCAGCTGCGCGAGCACGCCGGCGTGATGCGCATGGTGCTGGTCGAGGGCGTGACTTGACCCGGGCCCAGCAGGCTGACGCTGCCATGTTCCCGGCTTCAGGCATGCTGCGCGGCGCAAACCTTCCCCCTTTTTCCAGATCCTGACCTTTCACACACAACGGAGTGAGATATGAGTGCGATCGTTGACATCGTCGGGCGCGAGATCCTCGACAGCCGCGGCAACCCCACCGTCGAATGCGACGTGCTGCTGGAATCCGGCACCCTGGGCCGTGCCGCCGTCCCGTCGGGCGCGTCCACCGGCTCGCGCGAAGCCATCGAGCTGCGCGACGGCGACAAGAGCCGCTACCTGGGCAAGGGCGTGCTCAAGGCCGTCAACTTCATCAACACCGAGATCTCCGAGGCCGTGCTGGGCCTGGACGCCTCGGAGCAGTCCTTCCTGGACAAGACCCTGATCGACCTGGACGGCACCGACAACAAGGGCCGCCTGGGCGCCAACGCCATGCTGGCCGTGTCGATGGCCGTGGCCCGTGCCGCCGCCGAGGAATCCGGTCTGCCCCTGTACCGCTACTTCGGCGGCATGGGCGCGGTGCAGCTGCCCGTGCCGATGATGAACGTCATCAACGGCGGCGCCCACGCCAACAACAGCCTGGACCTCCAGGAGTTCATGATCATCCCGGTGGGCGCCCCGACCTTCCGCGAAGCCTTGCGCTACGGCGCCGAGGTCTTCCACGCGCTGAAGAAGCTGGTCGACGCCAAGGGCATGAGCACCACCGTCGGCGACGAGGGCGGCTTCGCCCCCAACCTGCCCAGCCACGAGGCCGCCATCCAGCTGATCCTCGAGGCGATCGACAAGGCCGGCTTCACCGCCGGTGAGCAGATCGCCATCGGCCTGGACTGCGCCGCCAGCGAGTTCTACAAGGACGGCAAGTACCACCTGGAGGGCGAGGGCCTGACCCTGACCGCCACCGAGTGGACCGACATCCTGGCCACCTGGTGCGACAAGTACCCGATCATCTCGATCGAGGACGGCATGCACGAAGGCGACTGGGAAGGCTGGAAGATCCTGACCGAGCGCCTGGGCAAGAAGGTGCAGCTGGTGGGCGACGACCTGTTCGTCACCAACACCAAGATCCTGAAGGAAGGCATCGAAAAGGGCATCGCCAACTCGATCCTCATCAAGATCAACCAGATCGGCACCCTGAGCGAGACCTTCGCCGCCATCGAGATGGCCAAGCGCGCCGGCTACACCGCCGTCGTGTCGCACCGCTCGGGTGAGACCGAGGACAGCACCATCGCCGACATCGCGGTGGGCCTGAACGCCGGCCAGATCAAGACCGGCTCGCTGTCGCGCTCGGACCGCATGGCCAAGTACAACCAGCTGCTGCGCATCGAGGAAGACCTGGGCGACGTCGCCGTGTACCCGGGCCGCGCGGCGTTCTACAACCTGCGCTGAGCGTGACGGGCGCCCGGCCGCGGCGCCTGTCCGGTCCCCTGCCGGAGACCCTGACCCTTCCGAAGACGCGCCGCCGACCCACCCGTTTGGGGCGACGGCGCGACACCCAGGCACAATCCCCATATGCGCCTGCTCCTCATCCTCCAGTTGCTGCTGCTTGCCGGTGTGCACTTTGCCCTGTGGGTGGGCGACAACGGCGTGGCCAACGCCGCCAGCCTGGAGCGTGAGAAGCAGCAGGCGCAGGCCGCCAACGCCGCCAAACGGGCCGAGATCGCGCGTCTGCAGGCGGAGTTGGCCGACCTGGTGGAAGGCACTGAGGTGGTCGAAGATTGGGCCCGTGGCCAGCAAGCCATGGTCAAACCCGGCGAAACGCTGGTGCAGTTCATCCAGCGCTGACCGCCCGACACGGGCCATCGGCCGCCCCGCCCCCGTGGAGTCTTGCCCCACGGTGTGCCCTGCGACCCTGTTGCTTACCCCCACCCCGTCCCATGGCCCGACCCCTGCTGCTTCTGGGGTGCCCCGGTAGCGCCGTGGAGCTCCTCGCGGCGCGCCTGTCGCGTCAACCGCCCGGCAGACCGGCTGAACACGGTCCACTGCGGCTGATTACCATCGACCGTCCGCCGGCCGCTGGCGAGCTCGAGTCGCTGCGCGCCAGCCGTACCCGCGTGTGGCTGTGCCCCCTGCCCCAACCCGCCGCCCCTGGCGCCAGAGACCTGGAAGACCGCTGGCGCACCGCCTTGCTGGCGTCAGGACTGGATTTCAGCGTGGTGGCCGCCTGGTCACCGGGATGGCCGGGCGCCCCCGGGGCCGAGGCGGCGTCCCCAGGCCCGGAGATACAGGCCAGCGGCGCGACCGGGCCGCAGCAGGCCGCCGCCCAGGCGTCAGGCGAGCACCCGGGCTGCCTCACGCCCTGGGGGAACTGTGATTGCGATGTGCCCGGCCTGGAGCAGGCCACCTGGGCACGCTGGCGACAGTACCGCGACGACCGCGCCGTCTGAGTCCGCCAGCGGCCGGGACAGGGCTCAGTGCCGGCCCGGGCCGGTGCTGCCATCCCAGCCGGGTGCCGCAAACAGCGCCGCAGCGTCCACCGCATCAAAAAGGTGGTGCTGGCCGCAGTGCTCGCAACCCACGTCGATCTGTCCCTGCTCCGCCAGCACGGACTCCACCTCCTCGCGCCCCAGGGAGCGCAGCATGCTGGCCACGCGCTCACGCGAGCAGCTGCAGGCAAAGCGCGGCGTCTGGGGCTCGAACACGCTCACCGTCTCCTCCCAGAACAGGCGGCGCAGCAGCGTCTGGGTGTCGAGCGTGAGCAGTTCCTGCTCGGTCAGCGAGCCCGCCAGCATCGCGATGCGGTTGAAGTCCTCCGACTGCCCCATGCCATCGGCTTGGGCCTGCGGACCGAGATTGCCCACCCCTTCGCCCGGCACGCGCTGGATCAGCAGCCCTGCGGCCACCTCGGCATTGGCGGCCAGCACCAGCCGCGTGTCGAGCTGTTCGGAGCGACGCATGTAGGCCTCCAGCGCCTGAGCCACCGAGGTCAGGGCGAGCCCGTCCTCACCGGCCAGCGGCACCACCCCTTGGTAGGGCTGCTGACCCGGCTGACGGTCTTCCGGGTCCAGCGTCAAGGCGCAGCGGCCCTGGCCCCGCACATTCAGCAGCTGGTCCAGGGCGGGCCCGGTGACCGGCGCGCTCACCTTGGCGGTGGCACGGAAACTCAGGTCGGAACGGGCCTCGGCCACCGCCAGGCGCACCGGCCCATCGCCCATCATCTGCAGCACCACAGCACCCTTGAACTTGATGCTCGCCTGCATCATGGTCACCGCTGCGGCCATCTGGCCCAGCAGCTGGTTGACCGCGGGATCGAATGCCTGCTCACCCTGGCGGCGGGCCAGCAGTTCCTGCCAGTCCGAGGTGAGTCGAACCAGCACGCCGCGGACCGGCAGACCATCGAATAGAAACTTGTGGAGTTCGCTCATGACAGGCGGGGAAATCGGCGCCGCGTCGGGCGCCTTGAAGTTTGAGGGGACAATGGCGCCACGTGCCCGTCACCCCGGGCACACGCCAGGGCCGGCGACGCCGCCGGGAGCAGCCCAGATCGGCAGCCCCATGAGGCGCGGCGCAGGAGCCACCCACGCCACCACCTGGCAGGCCCCGAGGGCCAGCAGACAGACCATGGATTTTACCGACCCCTCCCTGCCGCTGCGGGCAGGCGCCCTGATGGCCTTGCAGGAGGCCGATCCCCACCGCAAATGCGCCCAGGCGGCAGCACTGCACGGGCGTCTGCTCGGCGGTGAGCCTGCCGATCCGGATTGGCAGGTCAGCAAGGCACCCACGGGTCTGCCCGGCCGGCCGGCCTTGCCGCGCCTGGTGCATCCGGCCCAGGTGCCACAGCGCAGCCCCTTCACGCCGGCCGGGCGCGCCGCCCTCATCCACGCCATCTGCCACATCGAATTCAACGCCATCAACCTGGCCTTGGACGCAGTCTGGCGCTTTGGCGGCATGCCACCTGACTTCTACGCCGATTGGCTGCGGGTGGCCGCCGAAGAGGCCACCCATTTCCAATTGCTGCAGCAGCACCTGTCGCAGCTGGGGCACGCCTATGGCGACTTCGACGCCCACGACGGCCTGTGGATGATGGCCGAGCGCACGCAGGCTGACGCCCTGGCGCGCATGGCCTTGGTGCCGCGCACCCTGGAAGCGCGCGGCCTGGACGCCACGCCCCCCATCCAGGCCCGGTTGCGGGAGGCGGGCGACACCGCAGCGGTGGCCATCCTCGACGTCATCCTGCGCGATGAGATTGGCCATGTGGCGGTGGGCAACCGCTGGTACCGCTGGCTGTGCGACCGGCAAGGTCTCGAACCCGTGGCGCACTACCGGGAGCTGGCCCGTCAGCACCGGGCGCCCCGCCTGCACGGCCCCTTCAACCTGCCCGCGCGCCGCCAAGCGGGCTTCACCGCGGAAGAGCTGGAGGCCTTGCAGCACGGCGATCGCCAGGGCACCTCCACCCCCGCCGGTCAAACCCAAGCCCCCCAAAGCGGTGCATGATGCGCGCTGCCGGCGCCGCGACGCCGGCGGGCGCCGTTGGCGCGAATCTTGCCAAGCGACCCGATGGCCCGGACACGCCTCCAGGTGCCATTGACCCCAACCCCACGAGGACACCCTTCCATGGCTCAACACGACACCCGACGCTTCCTCAAGGCCTCCACCGCCCTGGTGGCCGGCCTGCTCCTGGCCGCTTGCGGCAAGCAGGAGCCGCCGCCCGCACCGGCGGCCTCCGCCCCGGCCTCGGCGGCGCCGGTGCCTGAAGTCAAGACCTTCACCGTGGGCACCGACGCCGCCTATGCGCCGTTCGAGTACCAGAACGAGAAGGGTGAAATCGTCGGTTTCTCGGTCGACCTGCTGACCGCCGTGGCCGAAAAAGCGGGCTTCAAGGTCAAGTTCGTCAACACCCCGTGGGAGGGCATCTTCAACGCGCTGGCCCAGGGCGACCGCGACATCCTGATCTCGTCGATCACCATCACCGACGAGCGCAAGCAGACTATGGATTTCTCCGACCCCTACTTCGACGCGGTGCAGCTCATCGCGGTGAAGGATGGCGCCAAGGTCACCAAGTTCGCCGACCTGAAGAAGCTCAAGGTGGGCGTGCAGACCGGCACCACGGGCGATGAGGTCGTGACCAAGCTCCAGGGCAAGACCGCCACCACCACCAAGCGCTTCGAATCCACCCCGCTGGCCCTCAAGGAGCTGGAAAGCGGCGGCGTGGACGCCGTGGTGGCCGACAACGGCGTGGTCATCCACTATGTGGCCAACAACCCGGGCGCCAAGTTCAAGACGGTGGCCGACAGCACCTTCGCCCCCGAGCAGTACGGCCTGGCCGTCAAGAAGGGCAACGCCGAGGCGCTGGCCCTGGTGAACAAGGGCCTGGCCGCCATCAAGGCCGACGGCACCTACGCCGCGATCTACAAGAAGACCTTCGGCGTCGAGCCGCCGGCAGCCGCGCCCGCCGCCGCCGCCTCGGCCGCCTCGAACTGAGCCCCACGGCGCTGACCTGAGAGAAGACGGGGAGAAGCTGCGGTGGATCTACGCTGGGACATTCTGGCCGGCTACGGGCCCTTGTTCATGGAGGGCCTGTGGACCACGGTGAAACTCACCGGGGTGGCCATCGCGGTCGGCCTGCTGCTGGGCGCCCTGCTGGGCCTCATCAGCAGTTCACGGGACGCGCCACGGCCCAAGTCGCCGGCAGTGGCCGTGCTGCTCAAGGTGGCCCGCTGGATCACGCTGGTCTACGTGACCTTCTTCCGCGGCACGCCGCTGTTCGTGCAGATCCTGCTGGTGCACTTCGCGGTCATGCCGGCCCTGGTCCATCCGGACCATGGCCTGCTGCTGGCGGGTGAAGCGGCACGCACCTTCCGCCAGGAGCATGGCGCCTTCTTCTCAGGGGCCGTGGCGCTCTCGCTCAATGCCGGCGCCTACATCTCCGAGATCTTTCGCGCCGGCATCCAGAGCATTCACCTGGGTCAGACCCAGGCCGCCTGGAGCCTGGGGCTGAGCCACGGACAGGCGATGCGCTTCGTGATCCTGCCCCAGGCCTTCCGGCGCATGGTGCCAGCCCTGGTCAATGAAGGCGTCACCCTGATCAAGGACTCGTCCCTGGTCTCCGCCATCGGCCTGGCCGAATTGGCCCTGGCCGCGCGCACCGTGGCCGGGGCCTACTCCCGCTACTGGGAGCCGTACTTGGCCATCTCCGTGCTCTACCTGGCGCTCACACTGCTGCTGTCGGCCCTGGCGCAGCGCCTGGAGGCGCCCGCCCACCTGCGCGGCCGCTGAGCCGACGCCCTGGACCGGCCAGCGCCTCGTCCGTGCAACGGACTGCAGGGGCGTGTGCACGGATCCTCAGCGGTGCGGGCCGCACCGGCGCCCGGAATCCCGCCCACCACCGCGGCAGGCCGGCCTCACGGCCTTGCCAAAACGCGGCCGGTCAAGCCGGCCGGCCCCGGACCTCAAAGGCCCAGGAAGTAGCGCTTGAGGCCTGCCAAGATCATCTCCACGGCGATGGCGGTCAGCACCAGGCCCATGAGTTTTTCCAGCGCGGTCACCACCGCCTGACCCAGCAGCTTGCGGATGCGTCCCGCCCCCAACATGGCCACGGCGCACACCACGATGACCAGGGCCAGCGCGCCAATCCAGTGCGTCAGGCGCTCGGGCTGGCGCGAGGCCAGCAGCAGGACCGTGGCCATGGCCGACGGACCCGCCAGCAGCGGCACGGCCAGCGGAAACACCAGCGGCTCACGCCCGCCCTCGCTGCCGTAGACCTCCGACCCACCGGAGAAGATCATCTTGATGGCGATGATGGCCAGGATGACACCACCGGCCACCTCCAGCGACCGCTCGGAGAGGTGCATGAGCGCCAGGAATCCCTGCCCGCCCAGCATGAACGCCAGCAGCACGCCAAAGGCGATGCAGGCCTCCCGAATCACCACCACCTTGCGACGCTCCGGTTTCACGCCTTCCAGCACCGAGATGAAGATCGGCAGGCTGCCCAGGGGATCCAGCACCAGCAAGAGCAGGACAAAGGCGGAAAGAAAGGTGTGATCCATGGTGGTGCGTGATATTGGCCCGTTTGTTGCAACTGTACGCGATGTTGCGTTTGCGCAACTTCGGACAGGAGTTTGATTCGCTTTCTTCTTGTCCGAGCCTAGACTGACAATCCTCGTTAACCCTGGAAACCCGAAGGTAATCCATGAAAAAGGCTTTGATCCCCGCCGCCGTGATGTTGACCCTGGCCGGTGCCGCCCAGGCTCAAGTGGCTGTTTACGGCCTGATCGACCTGTCCTACGGCAAGAACGACATTTACCCCGGCATCGAGGCGGTGAACGACGGCAAGGCTTCGTTCTACTCGGGCGGTGACGGCAACCACGGCAACTCCACCAGCCGCTTCGGCATCAAGGGCTCGATGGACGTGGGCTCTGGCTACAAGGCCAACTTCAAGCTGGAATCGGCCGGCATCGACAGCACCGGCAACGTCGGCACCCCCTTCTTCGCCCGCCAAGCCTGGGCCGGTCTTTCTGGCTCCTTCGGTGAAATCCGTGCTGGCCGTCAGGACAGCGTGGCTTTCCAGACCATGATCGGCTTTGACGCCAACGGCGCCGCCAACGCTGCCTCCGCTTGGGGCAACGCCGGCGTGGGCCCGTGGGCTCCCGGCCGCCAGATCGGCGTGGGCCAGTACATCTCCCCGAACATGGGCGGCGTGACCGTGATGGCCAGCCTGCAAGTCGAAGGTGACGCCATGGCCCAAGCCGGCGGCACCACCGGCAAGGCCAACGCTGGCCTGGGCGTGACCTACGCCGCCGGCCCGGTGGCCGCTGCCGTCGCCTACCAAGGCAAGACCGTGAAGGCCGGTGAGGACTTCATGTCGGTGGCGGGCTCCTACGACTTCGGCGCCGCCAAGGTTGCCCTGACCTACACCGACGGCGGCGACGTCGCCAAGGGTGGCAGCGGCGCTGGCTACGGCCTGAGCATCTCCGCTCCGGTGGGCGGCTTCACCGTCGGCCTGCTGTACGGCGAGAACAGCGACACCGACGCCAAGGCCACCGAAGTGTTCATCAACCGCGAAGTCCTGAAGGGCACCTACGCCTACGTCGATTTCGGCCAGGCCAAGAACGCCCCGGGCTCCACCTCCACCGCGGGCAAGACCAAGAGCGCCTACGCCGCTGGCATGATCTTCACGTTCTGATTTTCGGCCTGAATCTGCGGTCGGATTTCCGACCGCTGGATTGGCAGATGCAGACCAAAACCCGCGCTGTTAACCCGGCGCGGGTTTTTTTATTCGGCACCGGACCTTATGCCCTGGGGTGGTGCAAATGGTGCAGTTGGCGCAGCCGCTCTCGCGCCACATGGGTATAAATGGTGGTGGTGGAAATATCTGCATGCCCCAGCAGCAATTGCACCGCCCTCAGGTCGGCACCATGGTTGAGCAGGTGCGTGGCAAAGGCGTGCCGCAGCGTATGAGGTGAGAGGGCCACCGTGATGCCGCTCGTCTGCGCATGGCGACGGACCATTACCCAGGCCATCTGCCGTGTCATGGCCCCCCCACGGGCGGTGACGAACAGGTCATCACTGCGCTGCCCCCCCAAGATCTCGGCACGGGCCTGAGTCAGGTAGCGCGACAGCCATTCAGCAGCCTCCTGGCCAAAGGGCACCAGCCGCTCCTTGCTGCCCTTGCCTGCCACCTTGAGCACCCCATCGGCCAGCGCCACCTGCAACAGGGTGAGGGTGACCAGCTCGGTCACACGCAGTCCGCTGGCGTACATCAGCTCGAGCATGGCCCGGTCGCGCAGACCCAGCGGGGTGGCCGTGTCAGGCGCTTGCAGCAGGGCCAGCACCTGGGCTTCGCTGAGCGTTCCCGGCACGCGGGGTGCCTGGCGTGCGCGCTGTAACGGCAGACTGGGATCCTCGGTCACCAGGCCCTCGCGCACCGCCCAACGGAAGAATCGCCGCAGCGCCGCCACGCGCCGGTTGGCGCTGCTGGGTTTGTCACCCAACTGCCAGCGGTGGTCGAGAAAGTCGCGCAGCGCCTGCGCGGTCAGGGCCAGCAGGCCGCCCCGGGCCCCGCCCTCGGCGCGGGCCGCTTGCCAGCGCGCCAAGGCCGTCAGGTCTGCCCGGTAGGCCGCCAGGGATGGTGCGGCCAAACCGTCCTCCAGCCACAAAGCGTCCAGCCAGCTGTCGAGCAGGGCTTGGTCTTGGGTCGACAGCACGCCCGCCACCGCCGCCTGCACCGGCTCAGACATCCAGGCTCAGCTTCTGTTCCTGCACCACTCGCCGGTAGACCTCGTACTCGGCCTTGATCTGCACCGCGAACTGCTCCGGTGTGTTCAGGGCCAACACCGAGCCGGTGTCCTCGATGCGCCGGCGCACCTCGGGCAGCTCCACCGTCCGGCGCACCGCCGCATGCACCTTGTCCACCACCTCCCGCGCCAGGCCCCTGGGGCCGTAAAGCCCGTAGAAGGCCATGCGGTTGACCGGCTCCAATCCCACCTCCTTGAAGGTGGGCACCTCGGGCAGCTGCGGCAGCCGGCCGCCCGACGCCAACACCAGGGGCGTCAGGCGCCCTTCGCGGATGAAGGGCAGCGCCGAGGGCAGGTTGTCAAAAATCATCGGCACCTGCCCGGCCACCGTGTCATGCAGGGCAGGCCCGGCGCCCCGGTAAGGCACATGGGCGATGCTCACGCCCGCCAGGCTCTTGAGCAGCTCCATCTGCAGGTGGCCGATGCCCCCCGTACCCGAACTGGCGTAGCTGTAGCGGTCGGGGCCCTTGCGCAGCAGCGCCAGCAGGCCCTTGAAGTCCTGCACGCCCAAACTGGGGTGGACCGCCAGCACATTGGGTGTGGCGGCGATGTTGAGGACGGGCGTGAAATCGTGGAGGGGGTGGTAGCCAATGCGAGGGTTGATCGCCGGATTGGCTGCCGTGGTGGAGACGGTGGCCATGCCCAGGGTGTACCCGTCGGCCGGGGCGCGTGCGGTCTCGGTAGCCCCCACGACCCCGCCGCCACCGGAGCGGTTCTCGACCACGATTGCCTGCCCCAGGAAAGGGGCCATGCGTTCGGCCAGCACCCGGGCGATGAGGTCCGTGGTGCCCCCCGTGGCAAAGGGCACGATCAACCGCACCGACCGTGACGGATAGGCCTGCGCCCGCCCGGGCGGGGCCGCCATCCCCAGCGCCAGCCAGGTGGACACGGCGCGACGGCTCAGCCGCTGCGCTTGCGGCGCGTGGATGCTGGCGCCGTGCAAGGGGGACATAGGGAAGCAGGGAGGCGGCATGGCAGGTTGGGAAGCAGGGCCCTCAGCCCACCGGGCCACCCAGCAGGCCGGTACGCATCTCGGGATCGATGGCCTTGGGACCGATGAAGATGGCCAGCAACGCCCCGTAGAGGTCGGCGCCAGGCACCGGCGCGCCCAGTACCCGGCCGTTGTGCCGCAGCGTCAGGCCCTGGGTCGGCTGGAAGTCCAGGTCCACCAGATCGCCCTTGCGCAGCGTACCCAGGCCGCGGATCTGGGCGTCTACCGCGGCCACCCGCGGTCGCAGGCTGTCATGCCGCTCGGCGGGCGCATTGCGGAAGACCCCCTTATCAAACGCCTTGACGAACTCTTCGGCCGGCGCCTCCATGAGCAGCCTCAGTTGCAGCCGCTTGGCGCCTGGCAGGGCGATCACCTCGCTGGGCGAAGCGCTGCGGCGCGTCAGGTAGAGCGCTGCCGCGTAGCCTTTGACCCAGGCCACGGCACGCAGACCCACCCCGTTGAGCTGCAGGCTCTCGTTCCCCACCTGCTGTTCGGCCGCAAACACATGCCCCTCTGCCCGGATCGGCCGCGCCGGGCCTGGATCAGCGGCCTGGGCCACATGCGGCAGCCCCACCCACAGCGCCAGCCCGCTGCCGGCCAGTGCCAAGCTGGCCCGGCGGCGCGACATGGCCACCTGCTGCGCCGGGAGGGCGTTCGCAGCGGGCCGGTGGCGTGGGGGGGGCATGCGGGCAGATTCGGTCATGTACGGAAGGGTGAGCGGTGCTGGCCCTGTGGAACGGCACGCGTGGCATGGCCTTGGCGCAACCGCGGGCGGCGAGCTTGCACACGGGCCCAGGCCGCCAGGCTGGCACACTGCCGACCATGAGCCAAGTGCTGTTGTTGTTGCCTGATTTCCTGTTGATTGTGGCGGGCGCCTGGATATGCCGTCGCACCGCGCTGAATCGTCCCATCTGGGAGGGCGTGGAGCGACTGGTGTATTACCTGTTGTTCCCCTGCCTGCTGTTCGTGGCGATTGTGCGCCAGCCCCTGCAGCTGGGCACGGCCCTGAACTTTCTGGGCTGCGGGCTGGCGGTGATTGGCGCCGGCATCGCCATGGCCTACCTGCTGCGCCGTTGGCCCGGAGTCGATGCCCTGACCCACGCGTCCGGGGCGCAGACCGCCTTCCGTTTCAACTCCTACGTCGGTCTGGCCCTGGCCGAGCGGCTGGGCGGTGTGCAGGGGGTGGCGGCCATCGCGGTGCTCATTGCGGTCTGCGTCCCGGTGTGCAACGTGGCCGCGGTGTGGCCGCTGGCCCGCCA
The DNA here is from genome assembly GCF_010499455.1 of Ideonella livida. Lineage (GTDB taxonomy): Bacteria > Pseudomonadota > Gammaproteobacteria > Burkholderiales > Burkholderiaceae_C > Ideonella > Ideonella livida. Next base: position 181,731 of record NZ_JAAGOH010000005.1, read on the forward strand.
GGGCGGTCAGCACCTGGGCCGGGAGCTGGCGCGCAATCCGCTCATCCTGGGCACACTCAGTGGCCTGGCGGTCAACCTGCTGGGGGTTCCGATGCCCGACCTGCTCACCACCACCCTGGCGCGGGTGGGCGGCGCTGCCCTGCCGCTGGGCCTGATGGCCGTGGGCGCCGGCCTGCAGATGGGCGCACTGCGGGATGCGCCAGGGCTGGCCAGCGGCTTTCTGGCCATCCGGCACCTGCTGCTGCCCGCCCTGGCCATCGCACTGGTGACGGCAGCGGGCCTGCCACCGCTGCAGCAAATGGTCATCGTGGCCTTCTCGGCGCTGCCCACGGCCTCCAGCGCCTATGTGTTGGCCGCACGCATGGGTGGGCACGGCGCCTTCGTGGCCGGACTGGTGAGCCTGTCCACCCTGCTGGGCATGCTCAGCGTGCCCCTGGCACTCGGCGGCCTGGCGCTGGCGCAGGCCAGCGGTATGGGCTGAGCCCCGCACGGCGGAGCAGGACTCAGTCCAGGCCCTGCGACAGGGCCCACTGCAGGTGCTCGGCCACCAGGGCGTGGTCGGGGTCGTCAGCATGCAGGTCGGCCAGGGCCTGGCCCAAGGCCTGTCGCAGCGCCTGGCGCAGATCCGCCAAGGCGCCATCGGCCCCCGGAACGCCCGCTGGCCCGCCCAAGCCGGCCAGCGCGTTGCCGCTGACCACCGCCAGGTTGCGCCGCCAGCGCGCAAAGCCGATACGGCGAATCGGCGATCCCTCGGTATGGCGCAGGAAGTCGGCCTCGCGCCAGGCCCACAGCACCGGCAGACGCCGGTCGGCCCACACCGGCCGGGGCGTGAAGTCCGCCACCAGGGCCGGCTGGGCGAACTTGTTCCAGGGGCAGGCCAGCTGGCAGTCATCGCAGCCATAGACCCGGTTGCCCAGCAGGGGTCGCAGCGCCAGCGGGATAGGCCCCGCGTGCTCGATGGTGAGGTAGGAGATGCAGCGCCGCGCATCCAGCCGGTAAGGCGCCACGATGGCCCCGGTGGGACAGGCCGGCAGGCAGGCACTGCACTGGCCGCAGTGCCCATCGTCCGGTTCGGGGCCCTCGGTCAGCGGCAGGGGCAGGTCCACATAGATTTCACCCAGGAAGAACATGGAGCCGCCCTGGCGGTTGAGCAGCAGGGTGTGCTTGCCACGCCAGCCCTGCTGGCTGCGAAGGGCCAGCTCCACCTCCAGCACCGGCGCCGAGTCGGTGAACACCCGCGCCCCCAGGGGCCCCACCTCGGCGGCCAGGGCATCGGCCAGCTTCTGCAGGCGCTGGCGCAGCACCTTGTGGTAGTCCCGCCCCCGGGCATAGAGCGAAACGGTGGCCCAGTCCGGGCGCGCCAGGTCCTGACGCTCGCGCTGGCGCCAACCCTCGCGGTCCAGCCCGGCCGGCAGGTAGTCCATGCGCGCGGTGATCACGCGCACCGTGCCCGGCAGCAGTTCGGCCGGGCGCGCACGGCGCAGGCCATGGGCCGCCATATAGCCCATGCTGCCGTGGAAACCAGCGTCCAGCCAGGCCAGCAGCCCGGGCTCTGCCGAGGACAGGTCGACCCCGGCGACCCCGATCTGGGAGAATCCCAAGCTGTGAGCCTGCCGCTGCAGGCGCTCCCAGACCACATGCAGCGACTGTTGCCCTTGAACCATCCGCCGATTCTAGAAACCCGCCTCTGGCGCTGGCCCGACGAGACCGCCTGCGAGGCCAGCGCCCAGGCGCTGGCCCGGGGGGTATGGGCCCTGCCGGCCCTTGCCGCCCTGCGCCTGGAGCTCGACGGCCCCCTGGGGGCTGGCAAGACCACCTTCACCCGCCACCTGCTGCGCGCCCTGGGCGTGCAGGGCCGGGTCAAGAGCCCGACCTACGCCGTCGTGGAGCCTTACCAGCTCAGCGGCCCGCAGGGCCGGACGCTGGAGGTGGCGCATTTCGACTTCTACCGTTTCAGCGACCCGCGGGAGTGGGAAGACGCGGGCCTGCGCGAGCTCTTCGACCGGCCGGGCCTGTGCCTGAGTGAATGGGCCAGCAAAGCCCATCCCTGGCTGCCCGGGCCCGACCTGCGCCTGGTGCTGACGCCCCAGGACGACGAATCGAGGGAGGTGGCACTGGAGGTGCTCACGGCCCAGGGCCTGCAGTGGCTGGCCGTCGCGGACGGGAACCCGGCATGAAGCGACGCCAGTGGATGCTGGCGGCCACGCCGCCTGGCTGGCTGGTGCTCAGCCTGGGGCCGATGGCCCTGGCGCGGGCGGGCGGTGTGTTCTCGGTGCGGGTCTGGCCGGCGCAGGACTACACGCGCCTGACAATTGAATCCGACCAGGCGGTGCTGGCCCAGCACTTTCTGACCACCGGCCCGGATCGGCTGGTGGTGGACCTGCAGCAGCAGGAGCTGGCACCGGCGCTCAAGGAGCTGGTGGGCAAGATCCAGCCTTCGGACCCCTACATCGCCGGGGTGCGCATCGGCCAGTACCAGCCCACCGTGGTGCGCTTGGTGGTGGACCTGAAGCAGCCGGTCAAGCCCCAGCAGTTCACCCTGGCGCCGGTGGCGGCCTACCGGCACCGGCTGGTGCTGGACCTGTACCCGGTGCAGGAGGTGGACCCGCTGATGGCCTTCCTGGCCGACAAGGCGCGGGCCGAGGAGGAGGCCCGACGCAGCGTGCAGGACGCCCTGGGGGAGTTCATCGGGCAGCTAGAGCGCCCGGGCCTGCCCGCGGGGGGTGCGGCCCCGGCGCCCCCCCTGGCCAGCGCGCCGGGCAGCGGCCCGGGCCCGGTCACCGCGGAGGCCGCGCGCCCCGGCCAGACCCCGGCACCGCCAGCGGCCACCCCCCCCGGGCCCGGGGCGCGCGCACGGCTGGATCGCCTGATCATCGTTGCCCTGGACCCCGGCCATGGGGGCGAAGACCCCGGCGCCATCGGCCCCACGGGGCTGAAGGAGAAGGACGTGGTGCTGTCCATCGCGCTGATGCTGCGCGAGCGGATCAACGCCAAGCCGGGCATGCGGGCCATGCTGACCCGGGACGAGGATTTCTTCGTGCCACTGACCGAGCGGGTGCGCAAGGCCCGGCGGGTGCAGGCCGACCTGTTCATCTCCATCCACGCCGACGCCTTCATGAACCCCGAGGCACGGGGCGCCAGCGTGTTCGCGCTGAGCGAGCGCGGCGCCACCAGCACCGCGGCGCGCTGGCTGGCCAACAAGGAGAACGCCGCCGACGTGGTGGGCGGCGTGAACGTGGCCGCCCGCGACCAGCATGTGCTCAGCGCCTTGCTCGACATGAGCACCACCGCCCAGATCAAGGACAGCCTGAAGGTGGGCCACGAGGTGCTGGGCCTGATCGGCCGGCTGGGCAAGCTCCACAAGAACGAGGTGGAACAGGCCGGTTTCGCGGTGCTCAAGGCCCCGGACATCCCGTCGATCCTGGTGGAGACGGCCTTCATCTCCAACCCGGAGGAGGAGCGCAAGCTGCGCAGCGACGCCTACCAGCGCAAGCTGGCTGACGCGCTGTTCACCGGCATCGAGCGCTACTTCGCCAAGAACCCGCCGCTGGCGCGGCAGCGCACCGTCTGAGCCCACGACCTGGGCGCGGTGGACATCGCGCGGCAGGGGCTCACGCCGCGCCGGCCAGCAAGGCCTGCAGCCCCGCCTCGTCCAGCACCGTGATGCCCAGCTCGCGGGCCTTGTCGAGCTTGCTGCCCGCCTCCTCGCCCGCCACCAGCCAGTTCGTCTTCTTGGACACCGAGCCGGTGACCTTGCCACCGGCGGCCTCGATCAGGGCCTTGGCCTCCTCGCGCCCCAGGGTGGGCAAGGTGCCGGTGAGCACCAGCACCTTGCCCAGCAACGGGCGCGGCGCATCGCTGGCCAGGCCCTCTTCGTCAGGCCAGTGCACGCCGGCCGCGCGCAGTTGCTCCACCACCTCACGGTGGTGCGGCTGGTCGAAGAAATGGCGCACGCTGCGGGCCACGATGGGGCCCACGTCATGGACCTCCAGCAGCTCCTCCTCACGGGCGTCCATCAGGCGGTCCAGGGTGCCGAAGTGGCGCGCCAGGTCCTTGGCGGTGGCCTCGCCCACGTGGCGGATGCCCAGGCTGAACAGGAAACGGCCCAGGGTGGTGGCCTTGCTCTTCTCGATACCGGCCAGCAGGTTCTGTGCGCTCTTCTCGCCCATGCGCTCCAGGGCGGCCAGGCTGGTGAAGCCCAGCTTGTAGAGATCGGGCAGGCTGCGCACGATGCCCGCGTCCACCAATTGCTCCACCAGCTTGTCGCCCAGGCCCTCGATGTCCATCATGCGGCGGCTGGCAAAGTGCAGCAGCGCCTGCTTGCGCTGGGCCGGGCAGGTCAGGCCACCGGTGCAGCGCCAGTCCACCTCACCTTCCTCACGCTCGATGGGGCTGGCGCACACCGGACACTGGCCGCCCAGGCGCTTGTAGAGGTCAAAGGGCTCGCCGGCGTCAGGCGGCCGTCGCTCGGCCACCACGCCTACCACCTCGGGGATCACGTCGCCGGCGCGGCGCACGATCACCATGTCACCCACGCGCACGTCCTTGCGGCGGGCCTCGTCCTCGTTGTGCAGGGTGGCGTTGCTGACCGTGGTGCCGCCCACGAACACCGGCTCCAGCTTGGCCACCGGGGTGAGCTTGCCGGTGCGGCCGACCTGGATGTCGATGTCCAGCAGCCGCGTGATCTGCTCCTGGGCCGGGTACTTGTGGGCCACCGCCCAGCGCGGCTCGCGGGTGACGAAGCCCAGGCGTTCCTGCAACGCGCGGTCATTGACCTTGTAGACCACGCCATCGATGTCAAAGGGCAGCGTGTCGCGCAGCGCCCCCATCTGCGCATGGAAGGCGCTCAGACCGTCTGCCCCGGCAGCCACCGTTCGGTGGGCGCAGACCGGCAGGCCCAGCGCCGCCAAGGCGTCCAGCAGGCCGGCGTGGGTGGCCGGCACGTCCCAGCCCCGCACCTCGCCCAGACCGTAGGCGAAGAAGCTCAAGGGGCGCTGGGCGGCAATGGCCGGGTCCAGCTGCCGCACCGCACCAGCAGCGGCGTTGCGCGGGTTCACAAAGGTCTTCTCCCCCTTGGCCCCGGCGGCGATCAACGCGCGCTGGCGCTCATTGAGCTGCTCGAAGTGGTCGCGGCGCATGTAGACCTCACCCCGCACCTCCAGCACCGGGGCACTGCACTGCCGCAGGCGCAGCGGGATCTGGCCGATGGTGCGGATGTTCTGGGTCACGTCCTCGCCGCTTTCGCCGTCACCCCGGGTGGCGGCCTGCACCAGCACGCCATGCTCGTAGCGCAGGTTGAGGGCCAGGCCGTCGAACTTCAGCTCGGCGGCGTAGTCGATGGCCGGCGCCTCGGGCTCCAGCTTCAGCTCGCGACGCACGCGCTCGTCAAACGCCTGGGCGCCCGCGGCGGTGGTATCGGTCTCCGTGCGGATGCTCAGCATGGGCACGGCATGGCGCACCGGCGTGAAACCGTCGAGCACCTGGCCGATGACCCGTTGGGTGGGCGAATCCGTCGTGCGCAACGCGGGGTGCTCGGCCTCCAGAGCCTGCAGCTGCTGGAACAGGCGGTCGTACTCGGCATCCGGAATGGCCGGATCGTCCAGCACGTAGTAGCGGTGGGCGTGGTGATGCAGGGCCGCACGCAGGGCGGCGGCCTGCTCGGCCAGCGCGGGCGGCAGGGCCGGCGCGGCAAAGAGATCGGGCTGGGACGACATGGCGCCCAGTGTAGGCAAGCGTGCCGCCGGACCGTCGGCGCTTCAGCGTGGGTTTTCGAAGAACACGTAGGCGTTGAAGTCGCCAACCTCGAAATACACCCGCTTCTCGCCCGGGTCGACCTGCCCGTTGAGGTTCTCGTCGAGCACGCCATAACCGTAGCGGTAGCTGCGCGGCGTGCTGTCGGAGGTGCCCAGGGCGGTGGAGAGCTTGTCGATCTTCAGGAAGCGCTTGACCACCTGCCCGCCGGCGTAGACCTCCAGCACCCCGTTGGTGCCGGTCCAGTTCTGGATGTCGCGCCGGATCTGGTTCTGCTGCTCCTGGGTGCAGCCGGCCAGCAGGGCCGCGCCCAGCAGGAGGGCGCCGGTGCGGCCGACGCGGCGGAAGGGGTTCGGGCTCATCGGGTCTGCTCGTCCTTGGTGCCGAAGATCTTGTCGCCAGCATCCCCGAGGCCGGGGATGATGTAGCCCTGCTCGTCCAGGTGGCTGTCCACGGCAGCGGTCCAGCAGCGCACATCCGGGTGCGCGGCCTCCAGCGCGCGGATGCCCTCGGGCGCTGCCACCAGCACCAGGGCGCGGATGTCCCGGCAGCCGCGGGCCTTGAGCATGTCGATGGTGGAGATCATGGAGCCGCCGGTGGCCAGCATCGGGTCGATGATCAGCGCCGTGCGCTCGCCCAGCTGGCCCACGAACCGGTCGAAATAGGGCTCGGGCTGCAACGTCTCGTGGTTGCGGGCCAGGCCCACCACGCTCACCTTGGCGTTGGGCAGCATGTCCAGCACGCCGTCGAGCATGCCCAGCCCGGCGCGCAGGATGGGCACCACCGTCACCTTGCGGCCGGCGATCTGCTCGATCTCGGTGGGACCGCTCCAGCAATGGATGGTGGTGGTGGCCAGGGGGAAGTCTGCCGTGGCCTCGTAGGCCAGCAGGCGGCCCAGCTCGCCGGTGAGTTCGCGGAATTTCTTGGTGGAGATGTCGGCTTCCCGCAGCAGGCCCACCTTGTGGCGGACCAGGGGATGCGACACGGCAACAACGGGCATCGTGCGCTCGCTTCCTGCAATCGTCGGTCAGGGGATGGTTGGTGGCGGCAGTGTACGGCGGGGGCTCAGCGCAACGGGTCCAGCAGCGCTGGCAGCAGGGTGGCGGCCGTGCCGCGCAGGTGCAGGTGGGCCTCGTCGTCGATGGCGCTGGTGGCGGGATTGAGCACCGCCACAAAGGCCTCGTGGCGACGCGCCCGGGCGGCCAGGCCGGCAGCCGGCCACACCGCCCCCGAGGTGCCCACCACCAGCAGCAGCTCGGCCTGGTCCACCGCGGCCTCGGCCTGTGCCCAGGTCGTCGCCGGCAGCGGCTCGCCAAACCAGACCACCCCCGGTCGCACCAGGTTGCCGCAGCGGCTGCAATGCGGTGGCCGCCCCGGCCGGGCCTGGCGCGGTTCACAGCCGTGGCCGCTGAAGCTGGGCTGGGCGCAGCGGCCCAGCCAGCGGTCGGCCAACAGGTCGCCGTGCAGGCGCAGCACACCGGGGCTGCCGGCGCGCTGGTGCAAATCGTCCACGTTCTGCGTGATGACGGTCAGCCGACCGGCAAAACGGTGGGCATAGTTGGCCAGGGCGACGTGGCCGGCGTTGGGCCGGGCTTGGCGCACGCCCTCGCGCCGCGTCTCGTACCAGTCCCAGACCAGCGCCGGATCGGCCCGGTAGCCGGCCTCGCTGGCCAACTGCTCGGGGTCCAGATGCGCCCAGAGCCCGGTCTGCGCGTCCCGGAAGGTGGGAATGCCGCTCTCGGCCGACATGCCCGCCCCGCTGAGCACCACCCAGCGCGAGGCCCGCGCCATGCGGTGGCGCAGCTCGGCCAGGTCGGCCTCCGGGGTGGCGGTGGCCGCCGACGGGTCCGACGCGCGGGGGGGCTGGGTCATGGACATGGCAGACAGAGGGAACGGCAGCACACCGGCGTGCGGGGGCCTCAGGCGTCGCCGGTGGCGGCGTCGGCCGTGGCCCCGGTGGCGGTGCCTGCCGCGTCCGGGGCCTCAGCCCCCTCCTCCACCGGGTCCTGCCCTGCCGCGGGCAAGGCCGCCAGGCGCTGGCGGCGGGCCTCGTACAGGCAGACCGCCGCGGCCACCGAGACGTTCAGGCTCTCCACCACGCCGGACATGGGGATCCGCACCAGATGGTCGCAGGCTTTGCGGGTGACCGGACGCATGCCCGCGCCCTCGGCCCCCAGCACCAGGGCCACCGGGCCGGTCAGGTCCACGTCGTAGAGGGTCTTCTCGGCGTCGTCGCTGGTGCCGATGACGGTGATGCCGCGCTCCTTGAGCTCACCCAGCGAGCGGGCGAGGTTGGTCACCATCAGGTAAGGCACCGACTCGGCGGCGCCGGAGGCCACCTTGGCCACGGTGGCGTTCACGCCGGCGGCATGGTCCTTGGGTGCGATCACCGCCTGTGCTCCGGCGCCATCGGCCACCCGCAGGCAGGCGCCCAGGTTGTGCGGATCGGTCACGCCGTCCAGCGCCAGCACCAGGGGGGCGTCGGCCTTGGCGGCCTCCACCTCTTCCATGATTTCGTCGAGCGAATAGCGGGCCGGCAGCGGGGCCACCTTGGCGGCCACGCCCTGGTGGCGCGGCCCGCCGGAGAAGCGGGTCAGGCGAGCGTCGTCGCTCTCGACCAGGGGCCGGCCGGCCTCCTTGACCCGCTCGACAAAGGTCCGCATGCGGGCATCGCGACGGGTGGCGTCGATGTGGACCTCCAGCAGGGTCTCAGGCGCCATCTTCAGGCGGGTGAAGACGGCGTGGAAGCCGTACAGGACACGAGTGCTCATGGTGTGGGGCCCCGGCGGGCCGAAAGCTGCAGTGAAATCAGGCGCAGGGGCCCCCGAGGCCCCGTACGCCATGGGCCCAAGTCCCCGCACAAAAGGCGCCGGACCCGGGCATGGCATGCTGGTCGCATGCAAGAAAAGCTGCGATTGTCGGTTCTGGACCAGTCGGTGGCACGCACCGGCCATGGCGAAGATGAGGCCCTGCGTGACAGCCTGGCGCTGGCCACCCATGCCGAAGCCCTGGGCTACCACCGTTTCTGGGTCAGCGAACACCACGGCCTGCCCACCATCGTGGGCTCGGCCCCCGAGGTGCTGATGGCGGCCATCGCCGCCCGCACCCAGCGCCTGCGCATCGGCAGCGCCGGGGTGATGCTGCCGCACTACTCGGCCTTCAAGGTGGCCGAGCAGTTCCGGGTGCTGGACGCGCTGGCCCCGGGACGGATCGACCTGGGCGTGGGCCGGGCGCCGGGCGGCGACGGCCGCACCGCCCGGGCACTCAACCCCCACGCCACGCCGGGGGCCGAGGACTTCCCGGCCCAGATCCAGGCCCTGTTGGCCTGGACCGGCGGGCAGCGCCACGCGGGCCTGCTGGCCCATCCGCGTCCGCCCGAGGGCCAGGAGGCCGAACGCACACCCGAGCTGTGGGTGCTGGGCAGCTCCGACTACGGGGCCCGCCTGGCCGCGGCCATGGGCCTGCCCTATGCCTTCGCCTGGTTCTTCATGGATGGCCAGGGGGCGGACGAAGCCATGGCCCTGTACCACCAGACCTGGCGGCCCAGCGCCCGGCATGCCCGGCCGCAGGCCACGCTGTGCGTGTGGGCCCTGGTGGCCCCCACAGCCGACGAGGCGCGACACCTGGCCCTGAGCCGTGAGCGCTGGCGCCTGGACCGCGACCGCGGCCGGCTGGGCCCGCTGCGGCCACCCGAGGCGGTGGCGGCCGAAGGCTTCAGCGCCGAGGAGCTGGACCGGTTGGCCCCGGTGAGGGCCCGGGCCTTCGTTGGCGATCCGGCCCAGGTGGCCGGCCAGCTGCGGGCGCTGGCCCAGCGCTACGGCCTGTCGGAGCTGGTGGTCAACACCTGGTGCTGGGACCGGGAAGCCCGCCGCCGCTCCTACACGCTGCTGGCGCAGGCACTGGCCCGCGACGGCCTGGGACTTGCGGCGACAATGGGGCAATGAGCGCAGACAAGTCAACGCAACCCCTAACTTTTGGGATCAGGGGCGACCACATCACCCTGGACGCCCTCCTCAAGGTGCTGGCCCTGGCCCAGAGTGGCGGCCATGCCAAGCAGCTCATCGCCCAAGGCCTGGTGCAGGTGGACGGCCAGACCGAGACGCGCAAGACCTGCAAGCTGCGGCCCGGCCAGCGGGTGCTGCTGGAAGGCCAGGAAGTGCGCCTGGTGGCACAGGAGGACGCGGGAGAACAGGCATGAAATGCCTGCTGGTGGACGACCATGCGCTGTTCCGCGAGGCGCTGACGATGATGATCGAGGCCCACCACCCCGCCGTGACGCTGCTGCATGCCGACCACCTGGCCGACGCCCTGCGCCTGATCGCCCAGACGCCTGACCTGGACCTGGTGCTGCTGGACCTGAGCCTGGCCGACAGCCGGGGCCTGTCCACCCTGCACCGCACGCTCGACAGCGTGGGCGAGCACGGCTCGCCGGCCCGGGTGATCGTGCTCTCGGGCCACGACCAGCCTGAGACCATGGCCGCCGCGCTGGAGGATGGTGCGGCCGGCTTCATCTCCAAACGGGCCGACTTCGACCAGATGGAGGTGGCGCTGCGTAAGGTGATGGCCGGCGGTATCCACGTGCCCGAAGGGCTGGCCGGCATGCTGACCGATGCGCCCGCCGCCACCCTGGGGGGCGCCATCAGCTGGGACCTGACGCCGCGGCAGTCCGAGGTGCTGGAAGGCATCGTGGCCGGCTGGTCCAACAAGCGCATCGCCCAACGGCTGGCGCTCTCGGAGTCCACGGTCAAGACCCATGTGCAGGCCATCTTTGACCGCCTGGGCATCCGCACCCGCACCCAGGCCGTGGTGCTGGCCGCCCGCGAAGGCTGGCGCCGGACGCCCTGAGGCGTCCCCCCACAAGCCGGTTCAACGCCCGCCGCCCCAGCTGCCCCCTGGCGCCGGCCGGCGGCCTCAAGCCGGCGGGTTCCACCCGCCAGCACGCGCCAGGGCCCGGCGCAGGGTGTCCGGCCCGAAGGGCTTGTGCAGCACCGGCCAGCCCAGCGCCGACAGGGCCTGCAGGTCCGCGGCGCCGGTGTCCCCGGTCACCACCAGGCCCGTGCCTTGCGGCCAGCGCGCCAGAAAGGCGGCCCGCGCCCGGGCGGCATCCCCATCGGGCAGCCGGTGGTCGGTCAGCAGGACGGGAGACGCCAGGTCAGGTCCCGACAGATCGGCCGCGCAGGCCTGCAAGCGCTGACGCAGGGCCGCTAGGCTGTCCAGCCCGACCGGCGCCAGGCCCCAAGCCCGCAACTGCCAGCACAGGGCGTCGCGCAGCAGGCCATCGTCTTCCAACACCCAGACGGCAAAGGCCGGGCCGGACGCCACCGGGGGCAGCGGCGCATGGCTGGCGACAGGCGCCAAACCCTCACCACCGCCGTCGTCGGCACCGGGCGCCTCCTGCGCCCCTGCCCGCGGCCCCGGTGCAGGCACCGGCCGCGCCGGGGGCAACCACAGCGAAAAGCAGCTGCCCCGCCCGGGCACCGAGCGCAGGCGCACGGTGGCCCCCATGAGCCGCGCCGCCCGCTGCACCAGCGACAAGCCCAGGCCGATGCCGCGGCCCCGCTGGCGGGCCGGATTGTCCAGCTGCACAAAGGCTTCGAACACCGCCGCCTGCTGGGCCAGCGGAATGCCGCAGCCGGTGTCCCAGACCTGCAGACACCAGCCCCCGGCCAGCGGGCGTGCCCCCAGCAGCACGCCCCCGTGGACGGTGTACTGCACCGCATTGCCCAGCAGGTTGCGCAGCACCTGCTCCAGCAGCAGCGGATCGGCCCACACCCAGGCCGGCGGCACCCGCAGGCGCCACTGCAGTCCACGGGCCTGGGCATCGGCCTCCAGCGTACGGGCGACCCGCTCGACCAGCGCGCGCAAGTCCACGGCCTGGGGCCGGGCCTGCACCGCGCCGGCCTCGAAACGCGAGAGGTCCAACAGCCCCTGCAACAGGGATTCCAGTGCCGAGACCGCCGCCTGCAGCCGCTCCAGCAGCCGCGCGTTGGCCGGCTTGCCGGCGCGCCACTGCTCGGCCAGCAGGCCGCTGAGCAAGGTGATGGCGGCCACCGGCTGGCGCAGGTCATGGCTGGCCGCGGCCACGAAACGGCTGCGGGCGGCCACCGCCTCCTCCAGGTCCAGGGTGCGCTGACGCACGCGCGCCTCCAGCACCGCCCCCAGGCTCTCGGCCTGGCGCAGGGCACCCACAAAGCGACGCAGCAGCAGCAGGGCCGTGGCCAGCATCACCGCTGGTGTGCCGTAAGGGGTCCAGTAGACCGCGTCCACCGCCAGGCGGCCGGTGGCGAACAGGTAGTCGTGCACCAGGGTCAGACCCACGATGGCATAGGCCAGCAGCAGGCCGGCGCGCCGATGGCGGCTGGCCCGTCCCATGGCCCGCCACAGCCGCCACAAGGCCCAGGCCGACAGCGCCATGAACACCGGATAGGCCAAGGCCCGCACCGTGGGCATGCCCTGCCAGGCGCCCAGCAGGCCGGCCGCGCCCAGCAGGCACGGCAGCACCACCCGCCAGCGCGGATGCCGCCAGGGCGGCACCTGGTGGGCCAGCACCGCCGCCAGCGTCAGCAGCAGGCCCACGGCCGCCCACTGCGCCAGGAAGAACAGCCACTCGCTCAGCCAAGCCGGCATGGGCAGGGCCTGGCCCTCGGCGTAATAGGCCAGATTGCGCAGCGACAGCAGGGCCCACAGGCTGCCAAAGGCGCCCAGCACCTGCTCCTGGGGCCGCAGCGCCCACAGCAGCACCATGAACAGGGCCAGGCCGGCGGCCACCACGTTGAGCTCCCGGGGCACATCAACCACCCAGAGCTGGTGGCGCAGCAGGGCCGGTCGCAGCAGGTGGGCCGGCCCCAGCACCGGCACGTCAATGCCGCCGGCGCTGCGACGGCGGTCAATCTCCACGGTCAGCACATTGACCCCGGGACGCAGCAGCGCGGGAGGCAGCTCGATCCAGTGCGGCCGCACAGTGAAGCGGCGCACATCCTGCTCACCCAGGCCCCGACCGGACAGGGGCTGCCCATTGAGCCGCATGTCGTGGTCAGGCGGCAGGCGGTCCAGCCGCAGGGCCCACAGCACAGTGGGCACGGCAGGCAGCTCGAAGTGCAGGATCAGGCGCCAATGCGACGGCAGACCGTCCTGGCCGGACCGCCAGGCCAGCGGCAGCGCCACCGGCTGCGGGGCGGAGGCGGAGTTGGCACCGGAGTCGAACCCGCCCCCACCCGCCTCCACCGCCTGCAGGCTGGCCTGCCAAGGCCAGCCCTGGGGCCCGATGTCAGGCACGGGCGCAGGGCCGACCGCCTGCGCCCAGGCCAGCGCGGCCGCCCCCAGCCAGCCCACCACGGCCCACCAGGCCGCCAGGGCCCATCGGGCCAGCCCGGTGGCCAGACCAGGCCGCGGCCCCGTCAGCACCCTGTCCCCCACCCGGCAGGCCGGACACCGGCGTGTCGGTGGACGTTCACAGTTTGAGTTCCAGCTGCAGCCGCCAGTTCAGGTCGGTGGGGCTGCGGCCCAGGGTGGTCTCGGTGCCGGCGACGCTGGTGGTCTCGGTGGGGATGCCGGCCACATTGCCCACGCTCAGGCGCCAACGCAGGTCGGGGCGCACCGTCCACAGCCCGTACAGGTCCAGCACGGTCTTGCGGTTGCGCACCAACCACTGGTCTTCGGCCAGGCGGGTGGTGTAGCCCGGGGTGTGGTTGAGGTTGCCGCCCACGGTCACCGGCAGTGCTTCCAGCCGATGGTCCAGCCCCAGGTTGAGCTGGCCGTCCGGCTGCTGGTCCAGCCGGTTGTGCGGGCCGGGCACCTGCGCCACCCGCGAGCGGTAGACGCTGAGGTTGGCGCGCAGGTCGGTCCGGCTGGCCTCAGGCCACCATTCGCTGAGTTTTCCCTTGACCTCCAGCTCCACCCCCAGGGTGCGCGCCTGACCCAGGTTGCGCGGCCGGCTCACCCAGCGCTGCGTCCCGTCCTGCTGCGCCTCGGCCTGCACCACGTTGCGCAGGTAGCCGTCGATCTCCCGCACAAAGAAGGAGGCGCTGAGCATGCCACCGCCAGCCAGGTAACGCTCCATCGCCACGTCCAGGCCGCGGGCCAGCTCCGGCTTCAGCCGGGGGTTGCCGGCGCGGTCGGGGTTGGTGGCGCTGTTCTCCCCCCGCGACAGCTGGGTGCTTCCCACCAGCTGCTGCAGGCTGGGCGAGCGGTAGCTGCGCGTCAGGCTCACCCGCCACTGGTCACGGCTGCGGGGGTCGGGCTTCCACAGGGCGTGGGCCAGTGGGGTCCAGACGTCGGCACGGTGGCGAACGGCTTCATCCCCCTGGCCCAGGGTCTCGATGGCCTCCCAGCGCAGGCCCAGCTGGGTGGTCCACTGGGCACTGGCCTTGAACTCATCCTGCACAAACAGCGCCCAGCGGTCGCTGCGGGCGTCCAGATCGGTGTCCAGGCTCACCCCGCCCACGCTGGCACTGCTTTCCAGCGAAGAGGCGCGGCGCTCCATGCGGCGGGCCCCCTCCCACTCGCCGCCCGAGGTCAGGGTGTGGCCGTTCTCCCCCAGCACCTCATGCTTGAGGTTCAGGCTGCGGGTGTGCTCCACCGCGCGGGCCGCGTCGTCAAACAGCGCCACGCCACCGTCGGCCGCTAGGTCGGTGCGCTGGGCCCCGGCGTGCAACGAGGCCCGGCCGGCCCCGGCGCGCACCTCCAGGCGACCGGGGCCCACCGGCTGGCGCCAGTGGGCGTTCAGGCGGGCCAGCTCCCAGCGCCAGTCGCCGCGCTCCAGGTTGGAGAGGTAGGGCGCCTCGCCCAGCACGTCCTCGGCCGGGACCTCGGTGACGTGGCGGGCCGTGCCCTGGGTGTGGATCCACATGGGGTTGAGGGTCAGGCTGCGGCCCTCACCGGCCTGCCAGCGCAGGCGCCCGCCCAGGTGGACATTGCTGCGGCGGGTGTAGCTCTCCCGGTCCTCGCCCCAGCGGCGCACCGGCACACCCGCCGCGTCCACCTGCTCGGTGAGGGTGTGGCGGCTGTCGTGCACCGGGTTGTAGCCGGTGCTCAGGGACAGGTGATAGTCCAGCGTCTCGTCCAGGCGGTCGTCACGCGACCAGGCCACATGCGGCTGCAGGTCGCCGCGGTCGCCCCCCACCGCCAGCTTGAGGTCGTTGAGCCGCTTGACGAATCCGCCACGGGTGATGATGTTGATGGTGCCGGCCACAGCACGGGCGCCGGTCTCGGCGGTGGGGGCACGCAGCACCTCGATGCGCTCGATCTGGTCGGGATCCATGGCATCGAGGGACAGCCCCCCCTGCACCCGCTCGCCATCCAGCAGGATCTGCGTGTAGCCGCTCCCCAAGCCCCGCATGCGGATCTGACCGCCGCGGCCCGGCGCGCCCTGGACCGACACCCCCGGCAGGCGTTTGAGCAACTCGCCCACCGAGGCATCGCCAAAGCGCTCGATCTCCTCGCGCCCGATGATGATCTTGGCCGCTGTGCTCTGCCGACGCTCGCGGTCCTCGTCCACCCGCCTGGCGCTCACCTCCACACGCTGCGCAGGCGGCTCGGCGGGCGAGACCGCCGGGGCGGGCGCAGCCGCTGGCGTTGCGGCGCTGGCGGCCGGTGCCGGTGCCGGTGCCGGCGCCGGCGCCGGTGCGGCGCCTGGGGCGGCCGCAGCGGGCTGGGCCGCACTGGCGGCGCCTGTCGTCAGGACTGCCAGGGCACCGGCCAGGCAGGCAACCCGGGCACCGGCGCGGGTAGCGGGCCGGGTGGCGGGCCGGGGGGCGGGACCGGCGCAAACGGCCGCGCGCGTCAAGAAGGCTTCACCAGACATGGACACCGTGTTTCACGACGAAAAGTGGAGACACATTGTCCGTGCCTGGCGAGGCCCACAAGTTCCCTGCCCCCGCAAAGACCTGCGGGCGCGCAGGTCGGCCTCGGCGGCGTCACCCTCCAGGCTCCCACGCCACCGGCGAGCCGCCGCTGGCGGCGCCCACGATGGCCGATGGACCGGCAACTGGACAAAATTCAGGGTTTCTTCTATCATTGCGGGCTGCCTATCTGAGTCACCCGTCTGACCTTCATCAAGGCGCCCCAAGGATTGATGTCCCAAGCCCGCCCCACCTGGCGACCTTGACGGCTCACCCCGCCCGGCCGCACCCAGCAGAGTTCAGACGTCCGCCCCACGGCGCCAAGTGGTTTCCCACCTGGACGCTCCGGCGGCCTGGCACAGCCAGGCATATCCGTTCATCCCCTCTGACCGTTCCGGTGGCCCGGGCCTGGCCGCGGCGTGCATCCTCCCCCCTCCATCTGGGCGGGCAGTCACGCGGCGCTTCTGGCTGCAACTTCTTCCGGTGCATCGCGCGCCCTTGTCTGCGGCAAGTGCGCGGTGTCTTCTGTCGGTGGCGATGTGTGACTGTCCCACCGTGCATCCGCCG
Source organism: Ideonella livida (assembly GCF_010499455.1). Taxonomy (GTDB): domain Bacteria; phylum Pseudomonadota; class Gammaproteobacteria; order Burkholderiales; family Burkholderiaceae_C; genus Ideonella; species Ideonella livida. The sequence continues at coordinate 197,888 of NZ_JAAGOH010000005.1, forward strand.
GCCCTGCAGCAGGCGGTGCCATGCATTGACTGCATTCCATGACTTTTGAAACGATTGGCCTCGACGAGGCCCTGGTCCGCGCGCTCACCACCGCCGGCTACGAGAACCCCACCGACGTGCAGGCCCAGGCCATTCCCGCCGCGCTGGCCGGCAAGGACCTGCGCGTGTGCTCCAGCACCGGCAGCGGCAAGACCGCCGCCTTTGTGCTGCCCGCCCTGATGCGCGTGCTGGAAGCCCGCAAGGACCCGGCCAACAAGCCCAAGCGCGGCGAGGTCAAGGGCCCCCGCATCCTGGTGCTGGTGCCCACCCGCGAGCTGTCGATGCAGGTCGCCAAGGCCGCCTCCAACTATGGCCGCCACGTGCAGTTCCTGTCGGTCACCAGCGTGGTCGGCGGCGTGCCCTACCCCGCCCAGATCAAGGCCCTGCGCAGCCCGCTGGACATCCTGATCGCCACCCCCGGCCGTCTGATCGACCACATCGAGAGCGGCAAGGCCGTGCTCGACAACGTCGAGATGCTGGTGCTGGACGAAGCCGACCGCATGCTGGACATGGGCTTCATCGAGGACATCGAGCACATCGCCGACAAGCTGCCCGCCGGCCGCCAGACCCTGATGGCCAGCGCCACCTTCGCGGGTGAAGTGGGCCGCCTGGCCCAGCGCCTGCAGAAGGAAGACGTCGAGCGCATCGAAATCGCCGCGCACACCGAGAAGCACGAGAACATCACCCAGCAGCTGATGTGGGCCGACGACCTGGACCACAAACACGCCCTGCTGGACCACCTGCTGACCGACCGCGAGGTGGATCAGGCCGTGGTGTTCACCAGCACCCAGATCGACGCCGATGCCCTGGCCGACCGCCTGGCCGAGATGGGCCACGCCGTGGCCTCGCTGCACGGTGGCATGCCGCAAGGCCGCCGCAACCGCGTGCTCTCGGGCCTGCGCAACCGCCAGCTGCGCATCCTGGTGGCCACCGACGTGGCCGCCCGCGGCATTGACGTGCCGACCATCACCCACGTGATCAACTACGGCCTGCCGCTCAAGGCCGAGGATTACGTGCACCGCATCGGCCGCACCGGCCGCGCCGGCCGCTCGGGCCGTGCCGTCACCCTGGCCGAGCGCCGCGACGTGCCGATGATCCGCCGCATCCAGCACTACACCACCCAGCAGATCCCGGTGAGCACCGTGGAAGGCCTGGAGCCCAGCCGTCCGGTGCCGGACCTGGCCACCCGCACCTCGCGCGGCCCCGCTCGCGGCGCCCCCCGCTTTGGTGACCGTGGCGCCCCGCGCGGCGGCTTCCGCCACAACGAGCGTGGTGGCGAAGGCTACGGCGAGCGCACCGGCTTCGGCCACCAGCGCTTTGACCGCGGCCCGGCCCGCGGCCGTGACGAGGCCCCGCGCGGCCAGGCCCCGCACGGCGGTGGCGAGCAGCGCCCGGCCTTCCGGGGCGACGTGCGCTTTGCCGACCGTGGCGGCGACTTTGCTGGCGGCCACCGCGACCGCGGCCATGGCGAGCGTCCGGCCTTCTCCGACCGCGGCGGCTTTGGCGACCGCCATCCGCGCGACCGTGCCCACTTCGCCGACCGCGGCGAGCGTGGTGGTGAGCGCGCCCCCCGCCGCGAAGGCGAAGGCGCCCCCTTCCGCAAGGGCCCCGGCCGTCCCAAGTTCGCCTGAGTCTGCGCAGGCCCATCGGGCCTGCAGGACCTGAAAGCACAAGGCCCCGTCCGGCTTGCCGGCGGGGCCTTTGTCATGGAGCGCGACTGCCCCCCAGCCCCGGCCGGGCGGTGGTGCTCAGGCCGGCAGCAGCCCGCGCTTGGCCAACAGGGGCTCCAGCGCCGGCAGACGGCCGCGGAACTCGCGGTAGGCCTGCTGCGGGTCCAGGGTGTCGCCGCTGGCGTAGACCAGCCGGTGCAGGCGCTCGGCCACCTCGGGGTGGTAGAGGTCGCCGGCCTCCTTGAAGGCCTCAAAGGCGTCGGCATCCAGCACCTCGGCCCACAGGTACACGTAGTAGCCGGCGGCATAGCCCGGGCCGGAGAACAGGTGCTGGAAGTGCAGCACACCGTGGCGCGGGGCCAGCACCGGGGGCATGCCCAGGCCCTGCAGCAGCTCGCGCTCGAAATCCTCCAGGGCCTCGGCTGCCGGGGGCTGGGGCAGGCGGTGCAGGGCCATGTCCACCAGGGCGCTGGCCAGGTAGGCGGTCAGGGTGAAGCCCTCACCCCAATGGCGGGCCCGCTGCAGGCCTTCCAGCAAGGCCAGCGGCAGGGGCTCACCGGTCTGCCAGTGGCGGGCATGGCGGCGCAGCAGCTCGGGATCGCTGGCCCAGTGCTCCAGCAGTTGCGACGGCAGCTCCACCCAGTCGCGCAGCACATTGGTGCCGGCCTGGGACGCATAGCGGGCCTGGGACAGCAGACCGTGCAGGCCATGGCCAAACTCGTGAAACAGCGTGCGCACGTCGTCAAAGGACAGCAGGCAGGGCTGACCGTCAACCCCCCGGGCGAAGTTGCTGGTGTTGAGCACCACCGCCTCGTCCACGCCGCGGTTGGCGCAGCGCAGCTGGAAGTCGGTCATCCAGGCCCCTGACTGCTTGCCGGCGCGGGCATAGGGGTCCAGCAGGAACAGGCCGATGGCCTGGCCCTGGCGGTCACTCACCGTCCAGGCCTGCACGTCCGGATGCAACAGCGGCAGGTCGTGACGCGGCGCCAGGGTCAGGCCGAACAGCCGCTGCGCCACCTCGAACATGGCCGCCACCATGCCTGGCAAGGTGAAGTAGGGCTTGAGGGCCGACTCGTCCACCGCAAAGCGCTGTTGGCGGACCTTCTCGGACCAGTAGGCCCAGTCCCAGGGCTGCAAAGGGCCGGTGTCGCCGGCCTGGGCGCGGGCGGCCTCCAGCAGCGCCTGCTCGCGGGCCAGGGCCGGCAGCGCCCGCTGCCACATGGCCGTCAGCAGGTCCTGTGCCGACTGGGCCGAACCGGCCATGCTGTTGCCGGTGAGCTCGAAATCCGCATAGCAGGCATGGCCGTGCAGCGTGGCCAGTTCCTGGCGCAAGGCCAGCATGCGTGCGGCCACCGGCCGGTTGTCGGTGGTGCCGCGGCCGCCGCCCCGGCCGACAAAGGCGCGCCAAACCTGCTCGCGCAGGTCGCGCCGGTCGGAGAAGGCCAGGAAAGGCTCCACATGGGAGCGGCCCAGGGTCAGCAGGTGGCTGCCCTCGGGCAGGCCACGCTCCTGGGCCGCGGCGCGGGTGGCGTCACGGATGGCCGCCGGCAGGCCGGCCAGGTCGGCCTCGCCCTGCAGCGCCAGGCCAAAGGACGCCTCATCGGCCATCACGTTCTGCACGAACTGCGCGCCCAGCTCGGCCTCCTCCTGCAACAGGGCGGCGCAGCGCGCCTGGGCCGCCGGCGGCAGCCGGGCCCCGGCACGCAGGAAGTCGCCGTGCAGACGCTCCAGCAGGCGGCGCTGGTCTGGCGCCAGGGCCAGGTCTGCGCGCCGGGCATGCAGGGCATCCAGCCGCTGGAAGACGCCGGCGTGCGCCCCCACCCGGGCACGGTGGGCGGCGAGCGCACCGCTCATCTGCGCATGCACCGCATCCAGCGCCGGGCTGGCGGTGGCGGCGGCCAGCTGGCCCAGCAAGTGGTCCAGCCGGTCCAGCGCGTGACCGGCCCGGTCGAAGGCCGCCACGGTGTTGTCGAAGTCCGGGGCGGCCGCCTGTGTGGCCAGGGCGTCCAGGGCCAGCAGGTGGTCGGCCATGGCCTGTTCGAGCGCCGGCACAAAGTGGGCCGGCTCCAGACGGGAGAAGTCCGGCAGGTGGTAGGGCGCAGCGGTGGGTTGCAGCAACGGGTTGGCGCTGGACAGGGCCGCGGTCAGCGCGGCATCGGGATGACCCATGGTCAGGTGTCTCCTGGGGGATGAGGCAAGAGCTTGTGGCATGACGCCGGCGGGCGCCCGCCCACCGGCCGGCCCGGCGGCCGACGCGGTGGCTGCATGGGCTGCCGCGTCGCCCGTGGGGGCGGTCCATCATGCCACCGGCCCCCTGTCACCACCGGGACAAGACCTGCTTGAGAATGAGGGGCATGGTTTCCTCCCCCCTCCCCCTGCCGGACGCCGGCACCGCCCTGCGCGTGGGCCTCCTGGGCTATGGCTACGCCGGCCGCACCTTCCATGCGCCACTGCTGCGCACCACCCCTGGCCTGGCGCTGGTGGCGGTGGCCAGCCGCCAGCCCGCGCAGGTGCTGACCGACCTGGGCCCGCAGGTGACGGTGCATGCCGAGCCCGCTGCCCTGCTGGCCCGCGGCGACCTGGACCTGGTGGTGGTGGCCACGCCCAACGACACCCATGTGCCCCTGGCTGAAGCCGCGCTGCGCGCCGGCTGCGCGGTGGTGGTGGACAAGCCCTTTGCACTGGACGCCAGGCAGGCCGAACCCCTGCTGGCCCTGGCCCGCCAACAGGGCAAGCTGCTGAGCGTGTTCCACAACCGGCGCTGGGACGGTGATTTCCTCACCGCACAGGCGCTGCTGGCCAGCGGCCGGCTGGGCACGCTGCGCCACGCCCGCCTGCACTTTGACCGCTACCGCCCCACCGTGCGCGCCCGCTGGCGCGAGGCCGACGTGCCGGGCGGCGGCCTGTTCATCGACCTGATGCCGCACCTGCTGGACCAGGCGCTGCAGCTTTTTGGCACACCGCAGGCGCTGAGCGCCGACATCGCCCGCCTGCGCGAGGGTGGCCTGGCCGACGACCACGCCAGCGTGCAGCTGCGTTACGCCAACGGCCTGCGGGTAGCCCTGGGCGCCAGCATGCTCAGCGCCCTGCCCGGCCCCCGCTTTGAGCTGCAAGGCACCCACGGGGCGTGGCGCAGCTGGCCGTTAGACCCACAGGAAGACGCCCTGAAAGCCGGCCACCGCCCTGACCCCGCACAGCCGGCAGCCTGGGGCCAAACGCTGGAGCAAGGCGAACTGCTGCTGGCCCAACACCCCGACCAGCCTGACCGCCTGACCCACCAGCCTTGGCCCACCCAGGCCGGCCGCTACCCCGCGTACTACGCCGGCATCGCCGCCGCACTGCGCGGCCAAGGCCCCAACCCCGTGCCAGCCCAAGAGGCCCTGCAGGTCATGCAGCTGCTGGACCTGGCACGGCAGGCCGACCAAGCACGCCGCGAGCTGCCGGTGGACCTGCGCCCCACCTGAACCCCCGCATCGCCTGCCTCCCCCCCGGGAGCCATGCCATGGCGCGCTACCTCATCTCGTTTGACGACGGGGCCATGGACCCCATCGCCGCCCCAGACCTGCCCGCCGTGGCCGACGCCACCCATGCCGTGGTGCGGCAGGCCAAGGCCGCCCGTGCCAGCCGGGTGGCGGGAAGAAGCACTTTGGGGTGAAAGCCGGGCCTCGGCACCATTTTTAAAAGGGGCGTACGGATGGAAGACTGGGCCCCGCCGTCTTTGGACCAAGCCCATTGGGTAGGCGCCGCTGGGCGGCCCACCACGCCATGCGATTGTCAGGGCGGTTCATTCCGCGGGCCTGCGCGAGGATCTGGCCCAGCGCTCGGCCAAACTCGAAGAAAAGACCGAGGCGCTGGCCATCCACCACGACACCTTCAGCCGCAACACCCGCACCCAGCTCAAGCAGGTCTTTGATGCCCTGCGCGAGCTGATGACCCCGCCCAATCCGCCCTATCCACCGAAGCGGCCCATCGGGTTTGTGACGCCCAAGGACAAAACCACCAAGCCCTGAAGCCGCGCCACGCACCCTCGCACGCACGCACAGCCCGCAAGTCTGAGCGTCTCCCGACGCTCCAGCGTCACCCCCAGCTTTTAGCGGCTGACGTGGGGTGGCTGGGGCCCTTTGTTGTTCGATAGACAACTACGGGGAATGTTGGGATGCAAGACCTGACCCCAATTTTTTGTTCAGTCGTTGGCGGACTTGTACAAGCGACGCAAGTCGTCATCAACACCGGAGGCCTTCGACAGCTTGCGGTTGGCTTCCAGCACCAGCATCTCAGCCTCTTCGAACTGGCCCTCGCGCACGAGCACCTCGGAGCGGTCTATCGCACCACGCACCACCTCGTACAGCCCGAGGTCTTCCAGGCCGTCTCGGATGGCCTCGACCTCCTCTTTGTAGCGGGGGTACCCGTGAGATAGGAGGAACTCATCAATACCCTCCTTGTACAGCCCGATGCCACCCTGCAATCCAGTCAGGGTGTGGAAGAACTGCTTCACAGCCTTTGCGCTTCTCATGTGCCTCACCTTCCGAGCTTCACTTTGGGCGCAACTGGCAGATGAATCGGCACCACGCCATAAGGCGTCGCTACCTTGCCCGCCGTTGAGCCCGTGTAGCGGTAGAAGTTCTCGAACTGGTGCGTCATGGTCTGCGCGTCCATCAACGAGGTCTTTCCATCAATCCAAGACCGGCGGCCAGGGCCAAGGTCGATGAACACGTCTGGCCTCACATACTGGCCGCTGCCTGTCATGTCGTATGCCCAGCGGTTCAAGCTGATGACCTGGCCCGGCCCCTCTAGCACGCCCAGCACTTGGTTGTAACTCACCCGTGCTCTCCTGGCGACATCATCAGCAAACAGTCCGACTTGAAGCTGCTTGGGCCTGTCGACTGGATAGGGCAATTTTCCGGCATCGAACAGCCTCTCGCCATTTGCGACAGCGCTCGCGAATGCCTTCTGGTACCGCTTTTCAATCTGGTCCATGTACTGCTCGGGCGTCATCCGCTGATTGCCGATGGCCTTGATTTCGAAGTTGCGGTAGTCCAGCTCGACGACGCCTTGCTGCGCAAGGCCGACCTTGCGCAGCGCATCCGAGTAGCGGTCAATCAAGTCACCCGTGTCGAAGCGCTGCGAGCCATCACCATAGATGCCACGCACCGCACCCAAGTCTTGAGGTGTTGGCATGACCCGCGGACCGAGCCGTGCACGCAACGCACCTTGAAGCTTCTCCAGCGCATTCATGCGCTCAGCTTCAGCCAGCATCGGCGCGATTTGCTTGATGTCGCGGTACGCCTCGGGTATCAGGCCCAGGGCGTCGGCGTTGCTCAGCGTGTCCAGCACCTCGGCCGAGCGGCGATTGGCGCTCATCGCGAATGGAGTGCGAGTGCTGCCGCCCCCGGTACGCATCAGGCGTACACCACCAGCGCCGGCCAAGAGGTCGCCATCACCCCCGCCGAACTCCAGAGGGTCGCCGAAGTCATAGACAGGCTTCGTGCCCGTCACCTCCCAACGCCGCATCACATCGTCAGGGCTGAACACGGCCGGTCCCGCGAACAAGGGCGCGCCATCACGACCGCGCTGCATGAAACCGTCGGGGTCGCTCAGCGCCTTGCGAACCGCCGCGTCCTCGGCAAACGTGCGACCGAACACAGGGCTCAACACCTGCCCAGTCGACGCTGCTCTTGGCCCATCCGCGAACAGGCCGAGGATGGCCGCCTTCTCGTCGGCCGAGACCGGCGGCGGCACGTTCAGCTCGGGCTGGCTCTGGCTTGCGATGCTCTCCCCCAACGCATTGCCAAATGCAGTTGTCACCCGCCCCCGTCGTATCCACAGCGCCTCTCGCGCCTGTCTTGACGGGTGTTGGCGGGCAGCAGCCTGGGCATCCATGGCCCAGCATGATGCCGGCCATGTCGTACCCCGCCAACCCTCACCCCGGCGGGATGTCCCCCGCCAGCATCTGGTCCACCAGCGCCAACTGTTGGGGCAGGCAGACGCGGTGCAGGTCGTAGCGGGCTTGCACCAGGGCGCGGGCGCGTTGGCGCAGGGGGGCGTCGGCGGTGGGGTCGGCCAGGCTGCGGGCCACGCGGTCGGCCAGGGCGGCGGGGTCGAAGAAGTTGACCAGCCAGCCGGTGTCGCCGTGCTGGATGACCTCGTGCAGGGGGGCGGTGTCGCTGGCGATGACGGTGGTGTCCAGGCACATGGATTCGAGCAGGGACCAGGACAGCACGAAGGGATAGGTCAGGTACACATGCACGCGGCTGAGCTGCATGACCTGGAGGTAGGTGTCGTAGGGCACACGGCCCAGAAAGTGCACGCGGCGGCGGGCTTGGTTGTGGTCCAGGCGCCCGGCCACCTCGTTCAGGTAGCGGGACTTGTGGCTGCCTTCGGCCGGGGCGGCGCCGTAGGAGACGCCGTCGCCGCCGATGATGAGCACACGGGCCTGGGGGCGCTGGGCCAGGATGTCGGGCAGCGCGCGCATGAAGACGTGGTAGCCACGGCAGGGTTCCAGGTTGCGGTTGACGAAGGTGAGCACTTCGTCGCCACGGCGCAGGTCCACGGGCTGGCCGTCCAGGTCGGCCATCTGCAGCCGGGCAGCGGGGTCGGGGGTGAGGCGTGCGGTGTCCACGCCGTCGTGGATGACGCTGATGCGGCCGCGCTCGGGCGCGGGCACGGTGCTGCGCTGCCAGTGGGTGGGGCTCAGGCCCCAGTCCATCAGCGCCAGGTTCATGCGGTTGTTGGTGTTCTTGATGGCCAGGCGGCAGCGGGTGTCAAAGTCCACCCCGGCGAACTCGGGGTCAAAACCCACATCCTGTCCTTCAGCGCCGTAGAAGAACTCCACGTAGTGCAGTTGCCGGGCCTGGGGCCAAACCTCGCGCAGCAGCAGCGACTCCCCCCAGCCGGGGTGCACGCAGATGAGGTCCGGCTGCAGGCCTTGTTCTCGCAGGGCCAGGGCGGCGCGGGCCGCTGCCTCGGCGCGGATGACCTTGGTCTCGTAGTCGCCCACCCAGGGGTGCAGGCCCTTGGTGCTGCCCCGCCCCAGCCGGTAGCGGTGCAAGGTGACGCCGGCCGGCGCATGGCCCTGGCCGTGCAGCGCCAGGGCATGCACGGTGTGGCCCTGGGCGGCCAGCGCCGGGGCCAGGTGCTTGTACTGGCCGGGAAAGTTCTGGTGGACGAAGAGGATGCAGGCCATGGACACCCGTCCTCACCACAGGAGCCAGCCGGCCTTGGCCAGCCAGACCAGGGCGCGGCGCAGCGTCATGGCCTGGGCGGGCTGGCCCGGGGCCAGCGCCGCGATCAGCGCGCCCACCCGCTGGGGCTGGCCGTTGCCCAGGCGCTCCAGCAGCGGGGCCACGCTGGCAGCTGGCGGGATGGCGGTGCCGGCAAAGCGGTGGCAGGCCAGAGCGCGCATGGCCTCGTACTCGGCCAGCGGCAGCGGGCGGGCCAGGCGCACGGCCAGGGTCTCGTCCAGGTGCTGGGTGGGGTACATGCTGAACAGGGTGAAGGGGTCCTGCCGGTCCACGGGGGTGTGCAGGGGCAGCGGGCCGGCCCAGTCGCTGGCGTGCTGGCGTTCTTCGTTCAGGCGGGCCCACAGCTCGCGGTAGCGGGCCATGACCACGGCCCAGTCGTACACGTGGCGGGCGCGGGCCCGACCGGCCTCGCCCAGGCGGCGGGCCAGGGCGGGGTCGTCCAGCAGGGCCAGCAGGCGCTGGGTGGCCTGGTCCACGTCCACGGCCACCAGCTCGCAGCTCTTGCCGCAGTAGAGGTCGTAACTGTCGGCGCCGGTGTCGTAGCGCAGCGCCAGCTCCTCGCCGTCGCCCGGGGGCGGCGTGAGGGTGCGGATGCGGTAGCCGTCCACGCCGTCGCGCACGGTGTCCTTGTAGCCGTCCCAGTCGCTCACCAGCACCGGCAGTCCGGCGGCCATGGCCTCGATGGGCGTCAGGCCGAAGGTTTCCTGGATGTTGTCGGAGAGTGAGCAGAACACATCGGCCGCGGCCCAGGCCTGATGACGGGCGTCGGGCAGGCGCCCGTCCAGGCGGTGGTGGGTGACGTGGGGCGCCAGCACGCGCTGGGCCTCGTCAAAGGCCTGTTCAATGTGTTCATTGGCGCACCAGCCGCACTGGATGAGGTGCAGGCGCCGGCCCGGCCGGGCGCGGGCGGCGCGCTCCATCATCTGCAGCATGGCCGCCGGGTGGGCCTTGGCGTGGAAGGACAGGCGGCCCAGGAAGAGCAGCACGGTGTCGCCCTCGGCCACACCGAGGGATTCACGGGCGGCGGCACGCTGCGCGGGGCTGAACTGGTAGTCGCCCACATGCACGCCCAGGGGGATGACGGGCAGCTGCGGCAGCTCGAAGCGGGTGGCGCCCAGGCGCCAGCGCAGGTAGTCGGCCTGCTGCTCCAGCAGGCGGCGGGCGGTCTCGCGCACGGCGTTGGAGGTGCAGATGAGCGCGTCCCAGGGCCGCACGGGCTGGGTGAGCAGGTCGGTCAGGCCCGACATGACCGCATGTGAGGCGGTGGTGTGAGTCACGCCGCACAGGCTGTAGGCGCGCTCGCCCACGCGGGCGCGGCGCCAGGCCAGCTCGCCAATGCCGGGGCTGGGCAGGTAGAGCACGCCACTGGCGGCCAGCTCGCCCACGGCCTCGGGCGCCACGGTGTGCACCGCGCCGGCCCAGCCGGCGTCCTTCAGGCTTTGGCGGGCGGCCGGGGCGTCCTGCGCGTTCAGCAGCAGCATCTGCACGCGGTCGGCCGTTTCGCTGGCCAGAAAGGCGCGCAAAAACCCCTCGCCAGCCGCCTGCCGGCCCATCAGCTTGGCGCGGCGGGTGGTGTAGCTGTCGCTGCTGAAGGTGAGGGCGGCGGTGGCGTGGGGGCTGGGGCTCATGGGCGGGGGCTCTCTCCGGTCAGGGTCTTCATGTCCACCACCAGGGGCTGCACCGGCAGGCGCAGGCCGCCGGCGTCGAGCCCCAGGTTGGCGGGGGTCAGGCTGCCCACGGCCGCCATGAGGCGGTAGGCGCCAATGCGCACGTCGTACTGCGCATTGACCTTGTTGGCCAGCACGCCGAAGTATTCCACCTCGGCGTCCAGGGCACTCAGCGCGGTTTCCTTGCCGGCGTCGCGCAGGCGCTTGCGGTCGTTCATCACGTCGCGGGCAATGCCCGCGGCACTCTCCAGCAGCTCCAGGCGTTCCTTGCCGTTGACCACCTGGTTCCAGGCGATGCGGATGGCCTCGCGCACCTTGTTGCGGGTGGAGACCTCACGCTCCATCAGCTCCTCCTGGTCGCGCAGGGCGGCGGCCTCGCGGTGGAAGGTCTCGCCGCCCAGGTTGAAGGCCCAGTTCAGCCGGACCACGGCCGACCAGTCGTTACGGGCGGCGGAGGCCGAGACGTTGTGCTCGTTGTTGCGGGCCAGCACCAGGTCCACCGAGGGCTTGAAGCCGGCGCGCTCCAGGCTGATCTGGCCCTGGCTGCGCTGCACCTGCAGCTTGGCGGCGGCCAGGCGGGCGCTTTGCTGCAGGCCGGCGTCCAGGGCGGCGGGCAGGCTGGCGGGCAGGCCGCCCTCATAGATCTGGACGTCCTGGAAACGGGCCAGGTCGGGGGCGTGGCCAAAGGCCTGCTCGTAGTTGGCCAGGGCGTCGCGCAGCTGTTGCTCGTAGAACACGCGGCGCTCCTTGACGATCTGCAGGCGGCTGCGGGCCTGCATGACGTCCACCACGATGCCGCCGCCGCCGGCGGCGCGCCGGGTCTCCAGCTCCAGCTGCTGGCGGGTGGTGTCTTCATTGAGGCGGGTCAGGCCGATGAGGGTTTGAAAGCGCGCGACCTGCAGGTAGGCGGTCAGGGCCTCCAGCAGCACGTCCTGGGTGAGGGCTTGGAGGTTGGCGTTCTGCAGCGCGCGGTCGGTGCCGGCCAGGTCCTGGGTGGCGGTGGTGCGGCCACCGTTGTAGAGGCTTTGCTCCAGGCTCAGGCCCACGCGTCGGCGGGTCAGGTCGCTCTCGGTGGCCGGACGCACGGTGCCGTTGTCGCCCAGGCGCATCTGGGCGTCGGGCTTGTAGCTCTCGGTGACGATGCCCTCGCGACCGGCGTCGGCCGAGACGACCAGGCGCGGCATGGCGGCGGCCTGCGCAGCCTCCACCCGCAGGCCGGCGGCCTCGATGGCGTGGCGGTTGGCCTTGAGCAGCGGATGGTGGCCGAGCACGGCGCGCAGCTCCTCCTCCAGCGGCATGGCCTGCAGGCTGGGGGCGGCCAGGGTGGCCAGCAGGGCGGCCAGGACCACCGGACGCTTCTTGAGGGAATGGATCATGTCTTCTCCTGTGGATCGGGCGTAGGGCTGTTCGGGTGGGAGGAGTCGGCTCAGACTTCGCGCAGGGCTTCCTGCTTGAACTTGAGGATGGGACGCAGCAGCGCCCAGAGGACGGAGCTGCTGTCCACGCGCACGTCGACCTCGCCGGTCATGCCCGGGCTGATGGGCATCTCGGCGGCGGTGGCGCCCAGGTGGGCGCGGTCGGTGGCGACGATGACGCGGTAGAACTGCTCTTCGTTGCGGCCGACGTCGGTGTCGGCGGCGATGGACTGCACCTGGCCGTCCAGGCCGCCGTAGCGGTAGTAGTCGTAGGCGCTGATCTTGACCAGGGCCTTCTGGCCGACCTGCAGGTGGCCGCGGTCGGCGGGATTCAGGCGCAGCTCGATGACCAGCTGCTCCTTGTCGGGCACCAGCTCCATGATGGGCTCGCCGGCCTTGACGACGTTGCCCGCAGCTTGGAACTTGACGTTCTTGACCACCCCGTCGATGGGGGCGCGGATGACCGCCCGGCGCTCCTGGTCGCGGGCGCGGTTGAGCTCCTCGCCCAGGCTGGCGATCTTGCGCTCCAGCTCGGCCAGCTCGTCGGAGGCGCGACGGCGGAACTTGGCCTCCTCCTCACGGCGGCGGGCCATGGCCTCGTCCACATTGGCCTGGGCGCCGGGAATGGCCTGTCGGGTGGCGGCGATGTCACCGCTCAGGCGCTCAACATTGCTGCGGCGCTGCAGGTGCTCGATTTCGGAAACGAGCTTGTCGCGGAACAGGTTGTCCGACAGCGCCAGCTCGTGCTGGGCGATGCGCAGGCTGGCCTCGGCCGACTGCAGCCGGGCGTTGAGCTCGGCCACGCGCTGGCGGCCCTGGGCGATCTGGCCGTCGATGGCCGCCAGGGTGCTGCGCAGCTCCTCGCGCCGGGCCCGGAAGGTGGCCTGCTCGGCCCCGGCGGAGGCCTGCAGCTGCGGGTCCCGCTCGGTGAGGGCGAGCGTGAACTGGTCGGTGCCCCGGGCTTCGGCCTCCAGCCGGGCGCGGGCAAAGCGGAAAGAGCCCATGCGGGTGCTCATCTCCGCCCCGTTGAAGCCGGTGGTGGCCAGGTCCAGCTCGATCAGTGGGTCGCCGGCCTTGACGGTCTGGCCTTCACGCACCACCAGCTGCTTGACCAGGCCGCCCTCCAGGTGCTGGATGACCTTGACCTTGTCGTACGGCACCACCTTGCCCTGGGAGGACACCACGCGGTCGACCTGGGCCAGCGTGGACCAGCCCAGCAGCACGATCAGCACAGCCAGCAGGCGGCGGTCGCGCCAGCGCCAGCGGGCGGTGCCCACCTGGCCGAGCAGGCCGTCGAGTGGCCGCTCGCCGACGGTGGGGGCCGGGGCCGAGGCAGGCTCCGGCACCCCGCCGGAGAGCAGGCCGGGGGCGCCCGGCAGGGCCGGGCCGCCGGCCTGGGCGGTGTGGGCGAAGGGGCTCATGCGGCCACCTCCTGAACGGGTTGGGGGCCGGCGGCGCGGACGGTGCCCCCGGACGCAGGGCCTGCCGGCATGCCCGATGGGGTGCCGGATGGCGCGCCAGCGGTCGGACCCGCCGGGGCCGGCCGCGGCGTGGCCAGGCCCAGGCGGGGCAGCAGCTCACGGGCCGGGCCGGCGGCGGCCAGGCTGCCGCGGTCCAGCACCAGAATGCCCTGGCACTGGGTCAGCAGCGCCGGGCTGTGGGTGACGACGATCACGGTGTGGTCCTGGGCCAGCTGGCGCAGCGTGGCGGCAAAGGCCTGCTCGGCCACGCTGTCCAGGTCGGAGGTGGGCTCGTCCAGCAGCAGCACCGGCGGGTCGCCGATGAGGGTCTGGGCGATGGCGATGCGCTTGCGCTGGCCGCCGGAGAAGCGGCCCCCCCCCTCCCCCACATCGGTGTCAAAGCCCTGGGGCAGCTGCACGATGAACTCATAGGCACCCGCCTGGCGGGCGGCGGCCACGATCTGGGCATCGCTGGCCCCGGGCAGGCCCAAGGCAATGTTGTCGCGGATGCTGCCGGCCACCAGGCGCGGCTGCTGCGAGAGGTAGCCCACCATGCCCGCCAGGTCGAGCTGACCGAACTGGCGCAGGTCGGCGCCGTCGATCAGCACCCGGCCGGCCGAGGGCGGGTACAGGCCGCGCAGCAGCTTGAGCAGGGTGCTCTTGCCGCTGCCGTTGGCGCCCACCACCGCATGCAACCCCAGCGGGCCGATCTGGCCCGACAGGCGGCTGATCTGGTCCTGCTCCTGTCCGGGGTAGCGGAAGTGCAGGCCCTCCATCAGCAAGGTGCCGCGCGGCCGCGGCAGGGCCACGCCGGCCTGCCCGCGGTCCAGCGCATGGCCCAGCAGCTCATCCAGTCGACGGCTGGCGGCCTGGAACTGGCCGTAAACCCGCCACTGGCCCACCAGCTGCACCATGGGCTGCACCAGCTTGCCGGCCAGGATGTTGCAGGCAATCAGGCCGCCCATGGTCATGAGCTGCTGCAGGATGAACAGCGCGCCGGCGGAGGTGCCGATGACGGTGGAGGCCACGCTCATGCCCTGGGCCAGGTCGCGGTAATGGTCCATCTCGCGGCTGCGGGCCAGCGAGTCCTGCATCCAGCGGGCATAGGCCTGCTCCCAGCGCTGGCCCAGCGCAGGCGACGGGCCCAGGCCCTTGAGGTGCAGGCGCGAGGCGGCCAGGTCGGCCTGCAGCAGGTCGCGGCTGAGCAGGCGCTCGCGCTCCTGGGCGTGACCGGGCTTGAGCACCCGCTCCGAGCGCCAGGCCAGCAGGCCGAAGCCGGCCAGGGTCAGCAGCGTCACCGGCAGCATGGGCCAGGCGATCAGGCCCACCAGGGCCAGGGTGAGCAACAGGAACGGCAGGTCCACCAGCAGCAGCGCGGGCGCGCCGGTGGTGGTGGTGCGCACCAGCTCGATGTCGCGGAAAACGGTCTGCCAGTAGCCGGGGGGCAGGCTCTCTAGCCGCGCCAGGGGCAGGCAGGTCAGGCGCTCGTAGACCGCCCGGGCCAGCGCCACCTCCACCTGCGCCCCCAGGCGCTGCATGAGCAGCGCGCGGGCCTGGCGCAGGCCGAACTCCAGCCCGATGGCCAGCACCATGCCGGTCACCAGGGCCACCAGGGTGGACAGCCCGCCCTTGGCGATCACCCGGTCATAAACCTGCAGCGAGAACACCGCGGCAAAGACCCCCAGCACGCTGATGCCCAGGGAGAGCAGCAGCGCCTGCAGATAGGCCGGCCGCAGCGGCGCCAGCGCCGCCCCCAGCCAGGCCGAGGGCGCGTCCTGGCCGGAGGACGGCGTGCCGTCCAGGGCCGCCAGGCCGGTGAGCGGGGCGGCCCGCGGGCCGCCCTCCTGCGGCTCGGGCCGCACCGCCAGCACAAAGCGCACCCAGGCCCACAGGGCGCGCAGCCCTGCGGCCGGGGCGCCGGCAGGCGACCCCGGCGGCGCGGTCCCGGGCCCGCCGGGCGGCAGGCCCGGGAGGCCGGCGGCACCGCCGGCGCCGCTGGCGGCCGAGGTGGTGTCAGCCATGCGGGAACCCTTTCAGGTCAGCCGACCGTGGGCACGACGGCGCTGTCGATGAGGACGAACACATTGCTGCTCCCGTACTGGTAGACCGAGAAGGAGCCCGTGCCGTCGACCGTGACGCCGGTGGCGACCGCGGTGGTGTTCCAGCCGCCGGTCAACGTGACGCTGTCGGTGCCGGCGGTACTGTCGATGACGAGCACGTTGCCCTTCTGGTAGTTGGCGTTGCCGATGCCGGTGTTGGCCTCGCCCGTCATGGACAGGACGTCCACGCCGGACAGGGTCAGGGCCTGGTCGCCCGTGCCCAGCTTCAACACCTCGATGTTCGCCACGGCGTTGTTGGCGATACCGGTGAAATTGAGGGTCATGTTCCCCGTCAATTCCACGGTATCGACACCGGTGCCGCCGTCCAGACGGAAGAAGTTGGCGTCGGCCACCACCATCCGGTCGCTGCCCGCCCCACCAATGAGCACATCGCGGCCACCATCGCCCACCAAGGTGTCGTTGCCGGCGTTGCCGATCAGCCGGTCCATGCCCGCGTTGGGGTTGGGGCTGACGGATGCGCCCAGCAGCGCGGTCAGCGTGGCCCCCGTGGTGGTCGAGACATGCTGCACGCCGACGTTGCTGGTGGTGGACCAGGCCTCGCTGCCATAGAGGATGGTGGCGGTGGTGGTGTTGCCGTAGCTCAGGTCGTCAAAACCGTCACCGTCGATGTCGCCCAGGCTGTTCCAGCCGTAGCTGCTCCACCCGCCGTCCAGCAGCTGGATGCCGTAGTCCTGCACCTCCAGCAGGCTGATGTCCTTCCAGCCCGTCTGGCGGCCCAGGATCAGGTAGGCGGAGCCGTTGCTGCTGGTGTTGGTGCCGTTGCCGGCCTCGGCGTCGTTGTACTCGGTGATCAGGAAGTCCTTGAGTCCGTCACCGTTCATGTCGCCCGCGGCGGTGATGTTGTAGCCGGCGTAGTTGTAGTCCACCGAGCCGGTGATGCGGAAGCCGCGCCCGTTGGCCGCCAGGTTGGCCAGGCTCAGGTCCGCCCCCCAGCCGCTGGCAGCACCGAACACCACATAGGCCCCACCGTTGTCCTTGGCGTTGTAGTCATTGCCGTGGTTGGCGGCGATCAGGATGTCGCCGTAGCCGTCGCCGTTGATGTCGCCCAGCGAGCGCATCGTGGCGGCGTTCAGGCTGTTGACGTCGCTGTTGGTGTTGATGGGCTGGCCGTTCTCGGCGGTGATCCGGGTGACGGCCGGGGCGCCGGTGGTGCCGGCGGTGGTGCTGCCCAGCGAGAGGCTGGCGTTCCAGGTGCCGGCCTTGCCGAAGACGATGGAGACGTTGCCGTTGTTCACCAGGAAGTCGGCATAGCCGTCACCGTTGACGTCGCCGGCCGAGGCCACCCCGCTCCAGCTGCCCACGGTGGACATGGTCCAGCCCTGGGTCTGGTCCAGGCCGGTCCAGCCGGTGGCCTTGCCGAAGACCAGGGCGGCGTTGGTGTTGCCGCTCAGGAAGTCGTCGAAGCCGTCGCCGTTGACGTCACCCACCATCACCGGCCGCCAGTTGGCGCCGAACTGCGCGCCGCTGCTGCCAATGAAGGTGCCGTCGGCCTTGGTGGCCGTGGTGGTGTAGGTGTACGTGGTGTTGGCCACGTTGCTGGCCGAGCCGTTGTTGGGCACGGCCGACGCCGAGCCCGGCAGGCCGGTGCTGGCACCGTCGGACAGGAAGTTGTCGGTCAGCGCGGTGGTGGTGGCGTTGCCGCCGCTGCGGTTGACCAGGTTGCTGTTGCCCCCCAGGAAGATGTAGGTGCGGCCCTCGTTGGACGTGCTCCAGCCGTCGCTGCTCCAGTCGGAGCCGGCGGTGGAGGAGCTGGAGCCCGGCACCGCACCGCCTTCGTCGAAGGTGAAGGTGCGGCTGGACGTCGGGGC
The DNA here is from genome assembly GCF_010499455.1 of Ideonella livida. Lineage (GTDB taxonomy): Bacteria > Pseudomonadota > Gammaproteobacteria > Burkholderiales > Burkholderiaceae_C > Ideonella > Ideonella livida. The sequence goes on from NZ_JAAGOH010000005.1 coordinate 215,308, forward strand.
GGCCACCAGCATGTCGGCAAAGCCGTCGCCGTTGATGTCCCCCACGCTGCCGAAGCCCGAGCCGAACTGCTCGTTGGCGCTGGCCGAGCCGGTGAGCGTGATGCCCTTGGCGGTCAGGCCCGAGCCCAGGTTGGACACGTCCACCGCACCCACGCCGCCGGCCTTGCCGTACAGCACGGTCACCGCGCCGTTGACCACCCCGGTGCTGGAGGCACTGGACAGCCAGTAGTAGTTCGGATCCCAGTAGTCCGGGTAGTCGATCCAGCGGCTGGTGTAGTGCAGCTGCGTCGTGGTCACGTCTTGGTTGCGCAGGCCAAAGTCGGCAAAGCCGTCCTGGTTCACGTCGCCCAGGTTGACCAGGTAGCTGCCCCAGTTGCCTTCCACCCCGCTGAAGCCGGTGATGGAGTCCTTGCGCAGGGTGCTGGGGAAGTTGGTGCCCATCAGGTCCACCGTGGCGCCCAGGTAGGGCACCGTCCAGCCGGCCACCGTGGTCTGGATGTCGGAGTCCACCTTCACGTAGATGCCGTCCAGGGCATAGGTGGTGTAGGTGGCGTCGCTGACCACCCGGGCCCACGGGCCCTCCAGCGTGAGCTTGTCGTCGGCGTTGCCGTCCACCGTGATCTGGTAGTACTGGCCATAGGCCTGCGCCAGCTGGCGCTCCACCAGGTAGATCGCCTCGCGGTAGTTGAAGATGAGGCTGTTGGCCCCGTCACCGGTGATGTCGATCTTCTCGAAGCTGCGCAGGCTGGCGCCGGCATAGCCCGTCATGTCCAGGTGGATGTTGTGGCCCTTGAACTGCAGGGTGTCGGTGCCCGTGCCGCCGTCCACCAGGAGGAAGTCCAGGTCGGAGACCGAGAGCACGTCGTCACCCGAGCCGCCGCGCAGGATGTCCTCGCCGCCCAAGCCGTACAGGGTGTCGTTGCCCTGCTGGCCGGCCAGGCGGTTGGCGTTGTAGTCGCCCACCACCACATCGGCCTGGCTGGTGCCCACCTGCATCAACGAGTCGGTGTAGTCACCGCCGTTGATCACGAAGGCCTCGCCCGAGGCGTAGCCGTCGCGGTGGTTGTTGGGCATGCCGAACACCATGTCCACCGTGCCGTCGTTGTTGAAGTCACCCGCCGCCACGGAGAAGCCGAAGGACTCCTCCGGCAGGCCGCCGGTGATCTCCAGGCCCTGGTCGCCCAGGTTGGTCACGCTGACCTTGCTGGCCCAGTTGCCGCGCTCCTGGCCGAACACGATGAAGGCCGCGCCGGCATCGGTGTCGCCATCGTCGCTGGCCTCGCCGTTGTTGTTCTGGTTCGGGTTGCGGCCGCCGGCGGTCAGCAGCAGGTCGTCGAAGCCGTCGTGGTTGACGTCGCCGAACTCCACGATGCGGGTGAGCTGGTTGGCCGAGGTGCCGTACAGCTCCACCACCCGACCCTCGGCCTTGAGCTGGTCGATGGTGGTGATGGGGTTGAGCGTGCCCGCCTTGCCGAACACCACATAGAACTTGCCGTAGGCGGTGCCGCCAGAGACCGCGGCATCGGCCACGTGCTGGTAGGTGCCGATCACGTAGTCGGTGGTGCCGTCGCCGTCAAAGTCGCCGATGGCCTCGACCTGCTGGCCGGCCCATTCGGCCGTGGTGCGCTGGCCCGGGTCGATCTGGGCGCCGGCCTCGGTGCTGAAGTACAGCGTGGTGCTGTTGGTGGCACCGGCGTACTTGGTGGCCGGGGTGGCGGTGGAGGCGATGACGTTGGCGTCCACCGTCAGGTAGTAGCCGCTGGCCTGGGCCAGGTCGCCTGCCGGGTTGATCACCACGTTCTTGCCGCTGTAGACCAGGCTGCCGCCCTTGCTGCCCACGCCGGTCACCGCATCAAAGCTCTCGATCAGCGTGCCACTGCTGTTGTAGAGCTTGATGAACTTGGCCCCCGCCGCGATGCCGCTGGCCACGCCCACGTTCTCGCCAAAGCTGATGGTGATGTTCTCGGCCACGCCGACCTTGAGCGAGTGGTCCACCGCATTGCCGCCGGCGTAGGTGATCAGGCCGTTGGCGGTGGTGAAGTAATACTCGTTGTAGGTGTCCGGACGGGTGCCGTTGACGTTGCCGTACCAGTAGTCGTAGTTGCCCACCACGGCGTCGTTGCCCGACTGGTCGGTCAGCGCGCCGGCCGCGGTGTAGAGCGCGTAGGTGGTGTTGTAGGCCATGGTGCCGGCCGGGTCGATGGTGACGACCTTGCCGTTGAGGGTCAGGGTCCAGCCATTGCTGCTGGTGACGGTGTAGACCCCGTCGCTCAGGGTGGCGTTGGCCACGTTGAAGCTGGCCACCGCGGTGCCGGCGTAGGTGGTGGCGTTGGTGCCGTTGCGGATCTCGATGAGACCGCTGGCGCCAAGCTTGAGGGCCTCGGTCGCGGTGAACACCAGGTTGTCCTGCACCGAGACGCCGGTCTGGCCCACAAACGGCGTGCCCCGGGTGGCGGTGCTGTTGCCGCTGGTCTGCACCAGCAACGGGCCACGGGTGTCGGCGGCGGTGGTGAAGCCGATGCTGCTGGAGCCCGACAGCGCGTTGCCCGCACCGTCCTGCAGCCCGCTGAACTCGAAGGTGTAGCCCGTGGAGCCCTGCAGGGTGTAGCCCAGGTTCAGGCGGATGGAGCTGCTGTCGGCGCCGGCGGGACTGCCGGTGAAGCCGATGCTGCTGCCCAGGCTGCCCACGCCCGTGGCCAGGTTGATGGTCTCGACCGTGACCGAGCCCTTCTTGACCGTGAGCGTGCCGTAGGGCTTGAGCGCCTCGCTGAAGCTGAAGGTGTAGTAGTACCAGTCGGCGTAGCCGCCCCAGATGGTGCTGCCCACCATGCCCGGCGTGGGCGCCACGCCGGTGGCGGTGCCGTTGGTGGTGTAGCTGACGGTGCGGCCGTCGGAGTAGTTGTCGTAGTAGTAGCTGCTGTAGGTCAGCGAGAAGGTGCTCGACAGCGTGGGCGCCGTCACGTCACCGGTGGCCGCGCCGGTGGAGAAGTTCCAGGTCGTGCTGTTGCTGATGCCGGCGAAGGCATTGCCCGCCAGGTCGGTCACCGCCCCCGCGTCCACCGTGAGGTAGAAGCTGGCGTTGGCCGCCAGCGGGTTGTACGGGTTGACCACCAGCTGGGTGCCGGTGCCCGAGCCGGTGATGGCGATCTTGCCGCCCATGGTGCCCAGGCCGGTGGCCATGTTGAACGACTCCACCAGCTGGCCGGTGGCGCTGTTGTACAGGTTGACCAGACCGATGCCGGCCTTGAGGGACTCGTTGAAGTTGGCGTAGATCGCGCCGACCGTGGACTGGTTGGTGGCGTTGTCGCTCGGTGCGGAGCCGGTGATCCAGGGCGCGGTGGCGTCACGGATGACGGCCACGGTGTTGCCCCAGCCCTCGGCCTTGCCGAACACGATGTAGCCATTGCCGGCGTAGTCGGCCTGGCCGTTGGCGCCCACGTTGTTGAAGCCCGGCGCGCCGATCAGGATGTCGTCAAAGCCGTCGCCGTTGACGTCGCCGGCCGCCGAGATGTCGGTGCCCAGGTACTGGATGTTGGCGCTGTCGCCCCCGATCCAGAAGCCCTTGTTGGTGCCCATGGTGCCGGCGTTGACGTCACCGCTGTGGGTGCCGCCGAACATCACGTACACCTTGCCGTAGCTGCCCGCGTTGCCGCCGGCCAGGGCAAAGTCGGCAAAGCCGTCGCCGTTGACGTCACCCAGCGCGGTGGTGGTCATCGTGAAGATGTCGTTCAGGCCCAGCGAGTTGATGCTGTAGCCGTTGGCGGCACCGGTCACGAAGGTGCTGGTGTTGGTCAGGTCGACGTTGGTCCAGTCGGTGCGGCCATAGACGACCCGGGCGTTGTTGGTGTCGGTCACGCCCAGCAGGTCGTCGATGCCGTCGCCGTTGACGTCGCCGATGTTGACCAGGCCCACCCCATAGTTCCAGTTGCCCGTGCTGGTGGTCAGGTTGGGCTGGCCCAGGCCGCTGACGGTGAAGCCGCGGCTGCCCAGGTTGGCCAGGTCGAACTGGCCGGCCATGGACTCGGTGCCGAACACCACATAGGCCTTGCCGGCGGCGTTGACGATGATGTCGTCGATGCCGTCCTTGTTCACGTCGCCCGCGTTGGCCACCCGCCAGCCGGCGTACTGGTCAATGCCGGAGCCCACCAGGTAGGCACCGTCGTCGTAGGCAATGCTGAAGGCCGAGAGCTGCGGGGTCGGGTTGACCGGGGCCACCGTCATGCCCGGGGTGTAGAGCAGCTTGGCGCCGTTGGGGGCCTCGATCTGCGTGTAGGTCACGCCGTTGTAGACCACCGTGCTGACGTTGCCGCTCAGGTCGCCCCAGTCGCCCAGCAGGTCGATGGAGTCGCGGGTGATGTACTGGGAGCTGCCGTTGACCAGCTCGGTCGGGTAGCTGCCGGTCAGCGGGTCGTACCAGGCGCCGCGGGTGATGTCTCCCTTGACGACCAGGATGCCGTCGCCGTCGGTCATCTCCAGCAGCTTGTCCGGGGTCAGGATCAGCTTGTTGGACACATAGCTCAGCGCCGTGTCGTTGCTGCTGCTCAGGCTGGTGTTGTCGCGGGTAAGGTCGATTTCCTCGATGTTGGTCAGCGCGGTGGGCGACAGCAGCAGCGTGTTGATGCGCGTGATCTGGTTGTTGTAGCCCGAGAGCTGGAAGTACACCTTGTCGTAGCCGCGGCCGCCGTCCACCCCGGTGAAGGCCATGTTGCCCACACGCAGGATGTCGTCACCGTCGTTGGTGATGGCGCCGCCGTTGGTGGGCACGGTGGTGTCGTCGTTGCCGGTGGTGCCCATCTTGACCTGGGCGCCCAGCTCGTTGGTGATCTGCAGGGTCACCGTCTCCTGCACGCTGACGGTGGCGTCGCCCTTCTTGAAGATGTTGTAGATCTTGCCGTCGGCATCGCTCTCCAGGCCATCGGCCGTCCAGCCGCCGTAGAGCTTGAGCACGTCGCCCGCGTCGCCCTTGACCACCATGCGGCCGGTGTCGGACAGGGCCAGCACCGCCGGCTCGTCCAGCAGCACGGTCTGGTTGCCGTTGCCCCGCAGGTTGAGCACCTCGATGCCGTCGACCACGGTGCCGGCCACGGTGGTCAGGTCCACGTCGCCGGTGGCGGTGTTGGTGCCTGCACTGGTGTTGCTGGCGCCGCCGTCCGCGTCCACGGTGGTGATCTGCAGCTCGTCGGTGCCGGTGCCCCCGAACACGCGCAGGTCGGCCGCGTCGTAGGTGATGGTGTCGTTGCCGGCACCGCCGTAGATCAGGTCGGCCCCGGCGCCGCCGTGGATGCTGTCGTGGCCCGCACCGGCCTTGATCGCATCTTGGCCGCTGGTGCCGGTGAGCGTGTCATCGCCCGCGGTGCCCGCCGTCACGGCCTTTTGCACCACGCCGCCGGTCAGGGTCAGGGTGCTGGTGAGCGTGCCGTCGACGAAGACGATGTCGTTGGCGTCGCCACGGATCTCCAGTGTCGTGTCGGCGTTGGCGCCGGCCAGCTCGCGCAGGCTGGCCTCGTCCAGCACCACAAGGTTCTGGCCGGTGGTGTTCAGGTCCACCACCTCGAAGCCGCTCAGGTCCGGACGCAGGGCGCCGGTGGCCGGGCGGGCCGGCTCCTGCAGGTCGATCAACTGGCCATCGGCCACCACCTCCAACAGGTCGTTGCCGGCGCCGCCGTCCACGCCGCTGTCGGCCAGGTCAAAGCGCACGGTGTCGTCGCCGTTGCCCGCGTCGATCAGGTCGCTGCCGCCTGCGCCGTTGACCACGTCGTTGCCGTCACCGCCCAGCAGCTGGTCGCTGCCGGCCGAGCCGGTCAAGGTGTCGTCACCGGCGGTGCCGATGAGCTGGTCGCCCTTGACGATCTTCAGGCCGGCCAGCAGAGTGACCTGCGTGCCGTCGCTGGCGGTGCCCACGTACTTGTTGTAGGTGATGCCCGCCACCAGCTCGGAGCCACGGGCCTCCCAGCCGCTACCGGCCAGGCGCACCGAGTCGCCCGCGTCGCCGGTGACGATGAGGGTGTCGGTCTCACTGGAGATGGCCTGCACGTCGTCGGCATTGACCACCACCACGTTGTCGCCGGTGCCGGTCAGGTCGATCTTCTCGATGCCGGTGATGAGGCTGTTGGCCACCTGGGTCAGGTCCACCGTCACGCCCGATCCGTTGATCTTCAGGGTGTCGGTGCCGGTGCCGCCGCTGATTTCCAGGTCGTCGGCGTCGTAGACCAGGGTGTCGTCGCCGGTGCCGGCGCGCAGGGTGTCGGCGCCTTCACCGCCGTCCAGGCTGTCGCTGCCGGTGCTGCCGTCTTGCAGCTGCCGGCCGGCGCCGGAGAGCATGACGTCACGCACGCTGCTGCCGGTGAAGGTGATGCTGACCGGGATGTCCGCATCCACCACCACCGTGCTGCCCTCCAGCGTGTAGGTGGTGTAGCCACCGGCGGTGGCGCCCTGGGTCCAGTTGCCCTGCAGGGCCACGGCGTCGCTGGCGTCGCCCTCCACGGTGACGCTGGCGTCGCCGTTGAGCGCGGCCACGTCGGCCGCGTTCAGGGTCAGCGTGGACGCCGGTGCGCCCTGCTTGAGGTCGATGACCTCGATGCTGGTGATCACGCCGTTGGTCAGCGCGGTCAGGTCCAGGTTGCCACTGCTGACTTCCAAGGTGTCGGTGCCGGTACCGCCGTCGATGACGGGGTCGTTGGCGTCAAATACCAAGGTGTCGTTGCCCGCGCCGCCGCGCAGGATGTCGTTGCCGGCGCCGCCGTCGATGGAGTCGGCATCGTCCAGGCCACGGATCAGGTCGGCCGCACCGGTGCCCGCCAGTGTGTCCACGTTGTTGGTGCCGTCGATCACCGTGCCCACGCTCACCGCCGTCGGGATGCGGATGGTGGCGGTGTCGGTGCCGTCGGTGGCGGTGTAAACGTTGTAGCCACCGCTGCTGGTCGGGCCGCTCCAGGTGCCCACCAGGTAGACGGTGTCGCCGCTGGTGCCGGCCACGGTCAGGGTGTCGCTCTCGGTGGAGAGCGCCAGCACCGTGGCCAGGTCCACCACCAGCGTGTTGTGGCCGGCCGGCGCGGTGGTCTTGCCGGTGATGTCGATGACCTCAATGCCCGAGATCGCCTGGGTGGTGGTGGTCAGGTCCAGGATCAGGCCGGAGGCGTCGCTGGCAAAGCCCAGGGTGTCGTTGCCGGTGCCGCCGTCGATGGAGGCGTCGCCCGCGTCGTAGGTGATGTAGTCATCACCCGCCTCGCCCTGCACGGTGTCGTTGCCGGCCCCGCCGGTCAGGGTGTCGTTGCCGCCACCACCTTGCACGGTGTCGTTGCCGCCACCACCGTTCAGGGTGTCGTCACCCGAGGTGCCCGAGACCAGGATGGACAGGGACATGGCCGGGTCCACCAGCACGGTCACGGTGTTGCCCGTGGCCGGGTCGGCCAGGGTCAGCTTGACGTACTGCTGGGTCGCGCCGCCCTCGTAGCTCACCGGCTGGGTGCCGGCGGTGGTCCAGTTGCCCACCAGGGTGATCTGGTCGCCGGCGTCACCGTGGACCTTGAGCACGTCGCTGGTGTCGGACAGGGCCATCACGTCGGCCAGGTCCAGCTTGAGGTTCTGGTTGCCGCTGCCGGTCAGGTCCAGGGCCTCGATGCCGGTGAAGCGGTTGTCGGCGATGCCGGTGAAGTCCACCAGCGCCGTGGTCTGGATGGCCAGCACGTCGGCGCCGGCGCCGCCGTCGACCGAGGCGTCGGCCCCGTCGAACAGCAGCCAGTCGTCGCCATTGCCGCCCAGCAGGGTGTCGTTGCCGGCGCCACCGATCAGGCGGTTGGCGGCGTCACTGCCGGTGAGGCTGTCGTTGCCCGAGCCGGCGGTGATGTTCTCGAAGTTGCTCAGCTGGTCGGTGCCGCTGTCGGTGGAGCTGGCCGTGCCGGTGATCAGGTTGACCGTGAGGTCGCTGGTGTCGGCGCTGTAGTCCAGGGTGTCCACACCGGAGTTGCCGTCGAGCACGTCGTTGCCGGCGCCGCCGATGACGGTGTCGTCACCGATGCCGGCGGCCACCTCGTCGTCGCCGCTGCCGGCGTCGATCAGGTCATTGCCGGCACCGCCGTTGGCGGTGTCGTCGCCGGCCCCCAGGCTGACGGTGTCCTGGCCGTCACCGGCCAGCACGCTGTCGTAGCCGTCGCCGGCGTTCAGGCTGTCGTGGCCGGCGCCGCCGTCCAGGGTGTCGTGTCCGGTGCCGCCGGTCAGGCTGTCGTCGCCCGTGCCGCCTTCCAGGCTGTCGTTGCCGGTGCCACCGTCCAGGGTGTCTTGGCCCGCACCGCCCAGCAGGGTGTCGTGGCCGGCGTCGCCGCTGGCGATGTCATCGCCCTCCCCGCTGTCGCCGTAGTCGTCGCCGCCACCGGCGTTGAAGGTGTCGTTGCCGCCGTTGCCTTCGTATTGATCGCCGCCGGTGCTGCCGTTGGTCAGCTCGCCGTCCTCGCCGGAGCGGAACAGGTAGCCCACCGAGACGCCCTGCTGCACCTTCACCGTGGTGGTGCCACCGGCCACGCTGTAGGCGTAGACGTCGTAGGTGACGCCGCCGAGGGTCTCGGTGCTGGTGGGGGTGGTGGGCCAGTTGGCGCCCACCAGGCGGACGATGTCGTCCGCGCCGCCCTGGATGACGAGCGTGCCGCTGGTGCCGCCGCCGGTCAGGGCGCGCACGTCGGCATCAGACAGCTTGACGAGCTGGCTGCCGCTGGCCGTGACGTCCAGGATTTCGAAGTTGGTGTAGACCTCGTCGCGGGTCAGGGTCAGGTCCAGGGTGCTGACCGAGGAGCCCACCACCAGGGTGTCGGTGCCGTCGCCGCCGTCGGCGGCGGCGTCGGAGTCGTCAAAGTAGACGGTGTCGTTGCCGGCACCGGCCAGGATGCTGTCCGCCCCCATGGCGCCTTCGATGACGTTGTCGCCCGCGCTGCCGATCAGGGTGTCGGCGCCGCCGGAGCCCACGATGTTCTCGAAGTTGCTCAGCGTGTCGGTGCCGGCATCCGAGCTGCCCATGCCGCGGCTGGTGCCGGCGGCCACCGCCGTGCCGCTCACCGTCACCGCGGTGCTGCCCAGGTTGACCACCACCGGACCGGTGATGTCGTCGAGCAGCAGGGTGTCGGTGCCGTCGCCCCCGTCCAGGGTGTCGTTGCCCGTGCCGCCGCGCAGGCTGTCGTTGCCAGCGCCGCCGCTCACGCTGTCGGTGGACGCGCCGCCCCACAGCTCGTTGGCGCCGGTGTCACCGGTGAGGGTGTCCGCCCCGGTGCCGCCGCGCACGTTCTCGATGCCGGTCAAGGTGTCGTTGACCGTGCCGCCGATGCTCATCGTGCCCGTCACCAGGCTGATGGCCATGCCGCTGCTCTGGTCGGCAAAGTCGGCCAGGTCGGTGCCGTCGCCACCGGCCAGGGTGTCGTTGCCGGCGCCGCCGCGCAGGGTGTCGGCACCGCTGCCGCCGCTCAGGCTGTCGTGGCCGGCGCCGCCGTCCAGGCTGTCGGTGCCGGCGTTGCCCACCAGGGTGTCGTTGCCGCTGCTGCCGGTCACGCTGTCGTTGCCCGCGCCGCCGGTCACGCCCTCAAAGTTGCTCAGGGTGTCGGTGCCGCCTTGGCCATCGCTGGCCGTGCCGGTGCCCAGGTTGACGTTCACGCCCTGGCTGCTGCTGTTGGCGCTGTAGTCGGCCACGTCGTTGCCGGCGCCGCCGTCCAGGGTGTCGCTGCCGGCACCGCCGGCCAGGGTGTCCGCACCGGCACTGCCCTCCAGACGGTTGGCAGCGCTGTCGCCGGTGATCAGGTCGTCCCCTGCCCCGCCCTTGACGCTCTCCAGGCCGGAGAGGGTGTCGGTGCCGCCACTGCCGTCGGTGGCGGTGCCGGTGGCCAGGTTCACGGTCACGGCGCTGGTCTCGGCGCTGTAGTCCGCGGTGTCGTTGCCCGCGCCACCTTGCAGGGTGTCGTTGCCGCCCCCGCCGGTCAGCACGTCATTGCCCGCACCGGCCAGCAGTGAATCGTGGCCCGCCCCGCCCAGCAAGGTGTCGGCGCCGTCGCCACCGTCCAGGGTGTCGTGGCCGGCACCGCCGTCCAGCAGGTTGAAGCTGCCGTCGCCGGTCAGGCTGTCGTCGTAGCCGCTGCCGGTCAGGTTCTCGACGTTGCTCAGGGTGTCGGTGCTGCCGCCGCCGTCGGTGGCGGTGCCGGTGGCCAGGCTGGCGGTGACCCCACCGGTGTCCTCGCTGTAGTCCACCGTGTCGATTTGGTTGCCGCCGTCCAGCACGTCGTTGCCGGCGCCGCCGCGCAGCTGGTCGTTGCCGTCGCCACCGCTGAGGGTGTCGTGGCCCGCCAGGCCGCGGATCAGGTCGCCCTGGGCGGTGCCGTTGAGCGCGTCGTCACTGCTGGTGCCGGTCACCAGCAGCTGGATGCCCATGGTGTTCTGCAGCTTGACGGTGACGGTGACACCGCCGCTGGTCATGGTGAAGACCTGGTAGGTGTTGGGCGTCTCAAAGACGTCGCTGCCGCGGGTCCAGCCGCCCACCAGGGTGACGGTGTCGTTGTAGTCGCCCAGCACGTAGAGGGTGTCGGTGGTGCTGGAGAGGTTGCGCACGCTGGTGTAGTCGAGCGTCAGGGCAGCGGCGCTGTTGCCGGTGAGGTCGATGATTTCCACATCGCTGACCACCGGGTTGACCAAGGTGCTGAAGTCCACCGTGCCGCTGCGGATCTGCAGGGTGTCGGTGCCCGCACCGCCGGCGGCGATGCTGTCGGCGGCGTCAAACACCAGGGTGTCGTTGCCGTCGCCGCCATTCAGGCTGTCGTTGCCGGTGCCGCCGTCCAGGCTGTCGTTGCCCGCGCCACCCAGCAGGGTGTCGTGGCCCGCGCCGCCCAGCACGGTGTCGTGGCCAGCACCGCCGTCCACGGTGTCGTGGCCGTCGCCGCCGTCCACGCTGTCGTTGCCGGTGTCGTTGCCGTCACCGCCCACCACCGAGTCGTCGCCGGTGCCGCCCACGGCCGTGTCGTTGCCCGCACCGCCTTGCACGGTGTCGTTGCCAGCGCCGCCGTCCAGGCTGTCGTTGCCGGTGCCACCGTCCAGGCTGTCGTTGCCGTCACCACCTTGCAGGGTGTCGTCGTGGTTGCCGCCCAGCAGGGTGTCGTTGCCCAGGCCGCCGCTGACGCTGTCGTTGCCGTCGCCGCCGTCCAGGCTGTCGTGGCCGGTGTCGTTGGCGTCGCCACCGCTGAGGGTGTCGTTGCCGGCGCCGCCCAGGGCGGTGTCGTTGCCGGCACCACCGTCCAGGCTGTCATTGCCAGTGCCGCCGTCCAGGCTGTCGGCACCGTCGCCGCCGGCCAGGGTGTCGTCGCCGGTGTTGCCCAGCAGGGTGTCGTTGCCCAGGCCGCCGCTGACGCTGTCGTTGCCGTCGCCGCCGTCCAAGCTGTCGTGGCCGGTGTCGTTGGCATCGCCACCGGTCAGGGTGTCGTGGCCGGTGCCGCCCAGCACGGTGTCGTCGCCCGCGCCGCCGTCCACCACGTCGTTGTCGGTGCCGCCGCTCACGCTGTCGTTGCCCGCGCCGCCGCTCAGGGTGTCGTTGCCCGCGCCGCCGTCCACGGTGTCAGCACCTTCGCCACCCCCCAGGGTGTCGTCACCGGCTTCGCCGTAGACGGTGTCGTTGCCGGCACCGCCGTCCAGGGTGTCGTTGCCGTTGCCGCCCAGCACGCTGTCGTGGCCGGCGCCGCCGGCCACGCTGTCGTTGCCCATGCCGCCGTTGACGGTGTCGTCGCCGTCGCCGCCGTCCAGGGTGTCGTCGCTGGTGCTAGACCAGCCGTTCACGTCGTCGCCCTGCACGTTGTCGTTGCCGGCACCGCCTTGCACGGTGTCGTTGCCGGCACCGCCGTAGAGGGTGTCGCTGCCGTCACCGCCGTCCAAGCTGTCGGCGCTGTTATCGCTGTGGTCGCCGCCCACCAGGGAGTCGTTGCCGGCGCCACCGCGCAGGGTGTCGGCGCCCGCCGCCCCTTGCAGGGTGTCGTTGTCGGCACCGCCGTCCAGGCTGTCGTCACCGCTGCCGCCGTCCAGGCTGTCGTGGCCGGCCTCGCCCAGCACGGTGTCGTTGCCATTGGCACCCAGCAGGGTGTCGTGGCCGGCACCGCCGCTCAGGCTGTCGTTGCCGTCGCCGCCATCGGCATAGTCGTTGCCGGTGTCGTTGCCGTCGCCACCCACCAGGGTGTCGTGGCCGGTGCCGCCGTACAGCGTGTCGCTGCCCTGGCCGCCGCTGACGGTGTCGTCACCGGCATTGCCCTGCAGGTAGTCGTTGCCGGCGGCGCCGTCCACGTTGTCGTTGCCGGCACCACCGCTGAGGGTGTCGTTGTTGGCCGAGCCCACGACATCCAGGTAGGTGGTCACGGCCTGGGCCACGTTCAGGGTCAGGCCATTGCGGGTGTAGGTCTGGTAAGTCACACCGCCGTTGACCACGGTGCTGCCCTGGGTCCACAGGTCGGCCAGGGCCAGGCTGTCGCCGGCGTCACCGTGCACCCACAGAGTGCCGTTGGGGCCCGCCAGGGCACGCACGTCGGCCTCGGCCAGCTTGACCAGGTTGGCGCCGGTGGCACCGCTGGCGGCACGCAGGTCGATCTGCTCCAGGTTCACCACGCGGGTGTCGGCGATCTGGGTCAGGTCGAGCGTGGCGTCGGTGACGATCAGGCGGTCATTGCCTGCACCGCCGTCCACCAGCACGTCGGCCGCGTCGTAGACCAGCACATCGTCGCCGTCGCCGGCGCTCACGCTGTCGGCCCCGGCGCCACCGTCCAGGGTGTCGCTGCCGGTGCCGCCGCTCAGGGTGTCGTCGCCGGTGCCGCCTTGCAGGCTGTCATCGCCTGCGCCGCCGTCCACCAGGTCGTCGCCGCTGCCGCCGTCGGCCGTGTCGTTGCCGTCGCCACCACGCAGGGTGTCGGCGCCGCCGGCGCCGCCGGTCAAGCTGTCGTTGCCCGCCGCACCGTCAATGCTGTCGGTGCCGGCACCGCCGCTCAGGGTGTCGTCACCGGCGCTGCCGGTCAGCTCCACCGCCACCAGCACGTTCGGGCTGACCAGCAGGGTCTTGCCGTTGAAGGTGTAGCCCAGGTAAATCACGCCACCCACCGTTTGGTTGGCGTTGGGGTCCAGCGTCCAGAAGTCGGTCAGGCGCAGGTTGTCGCCGCTGTCGCCATGCACGATCAGGGTGCCGGTGGCCCCCACCAAATCGATCACGTCGGTTTCAGCCAGCTTCACGGTGTTCGACGTGCCGTTGCCGGACATGTCGATCTGCTCGATGCCCACCACAGTGCCCGCCGCCAGCGCGGTGAAGTCCGCCACGCTGTCGTTGACGATCAGTCGGTCATTGCCTGCGCCGCCGTCCACCAGGGCGTCAGCAGCATCGAAGACGAGCACGTCGTTGTCGCCACCGGCCACCAGGGTGTCGCTGCCCGCGCCGCCGTCCAGGGTGTCAGCGCCCTCGCCGCCGTCCAGGCTGTCGTTGCCGGTACCGCCCGAGAGGCTGTCGTTGCCGCTGCGGCCTTGCAGCACGTCGTTGCCGGCACCACCGGACACGGTGTCGTCACCGGTGCCCGCATCCACCGAGTCATCGCCCGTGCCAGCGTCCACGCTGTCGTGGCCATTGCCGCCGGTGACGGTGTCGTTGCCGTCGCCAGCCGTCACGCTGTCATCGCCGTCGCCCGCGCTCACGCTGTCGTCGCCCGCACCGGCGTCCACGCTGTCGTGGCCCGCGCCGGCGCTCACGGTGTCGTCGCCGGTACCGGCCTCCACCGTGTCGTCGCCCGTGCCAGCGTCGATGCTGTCGTTGCCACCACCGCCGCTGGCCGAGTCATTGCCATCGCCCGCGATCAGGGTGTCGGCACCGGTGTCGTTGGCGTCGCCGCCGATCAGGGTGTCGTTGCCTTGGCCACCGTTGAGCGAATCATTGCCCACGCCGCCGTCCAGGCTGTCGTCACCCGTGTCGTTGGCATCGCCGCCGATCAGGGTGTCGTCGCCCGCGCCGCCGGTGGCGGTGTCATGGCCCTGCCCACCGTTCACGCTGTCGTTGCCAGCGCCTGCGGTGATGCTGTCGTTGCCGTCACCGGCGCTCACCGTGTCATCACCGGAGCCGGCGTCCACGGTGTCGTCGCCCGTGCCGGCGGTGATGGTGTCGTTGCCGCCACCGCCGCTGACCCTGTCGTTGCCGTCGCCGCCGTCCAGGGTGTCGTCGCCCAGGTCGTTGGCGTCGCCGCCCACCAGGGTGTCGTCGCCCAGGCCGCCGGAGACACTGTCGTTGCCGTCGCCGCCGTCCAGGCTGTCGTCGCCGGTGTCGTTGGCGTCGCCACCCGTCAGGGTGTCGTCGCCGCCGCCGCCGGTGGCGGTGTCGTGGCCTTCGCCGCCGTCCACGCTGTCATCGCCCTCGCCCGCGTCCACCGAGTCATCACCGCTGCCGGTGGTCACGGTGTCGTCGCCGCTGCCGGCCTCCACCGTGTCGTCGCCCGCGCCGGCATCGACCGAGTCGTTGCCTTCACCGGCCGTCACCGCGTCATTGCCGGTGCCGCCGTCCACGGTGTCGTCGCCCGCACCGGCGTCCACGGTGTCGTCGCCCGTGCCGGCCGTGATGGTGTCGTTGCCGCCACCGCCGCTGACCATGTCGTTGCCGTCGCCGCCGTCCAGGGTGTCGTTGCCCAGGTCGTTGGCGTCGCCGCCCACCAGGGTGTCGTCGCCCAGGCCGCCGGAGACACTGTCGTTGCCGTCGCCGCCGTCCAGGCTGTCGTCGCCGGTGTCGTTGGCGTCACCACCCGTCAGGGTGTCGTCGCCGGCACCGCCGGTGGCGGTGTCGTGGCCTTCTCCGCCGTCCACGCTGTCATCGCCCTCGCCCGCGTCCACCGAGTCATCACCGCTGCCGGTGGCCACGGTGTCGTCGCCGCTGCCGGCCTCCACCGTGTCGTCGCCCGCGCCGGCATCGACCGAGTCGTTGCCTTCCCCGGCCGTCACCGCGTCATTGCCGGTGCCGCCGTCTACGGTGTCGTCACCGGAACCGGCGTCCACGGTGTCGTCGCCCGTGCCGGCCGTGATGGTGTCGTTGCCGCCACCGCCGCTGACCGAGTCATCGCCGTCGCCGCCGTCCAGGGTGTCGTTGCCCAGGTCGTTGGCGTCGCCGCCCACCAGGGTGTCGTCGCCCAGGCCGCCGGAGACACTGTCGTTGCCGTCGCCGCCGTCCAGGCTGTCGTCGCCGGTGTCGTTGGCGTCACCACCCGTCAGGGTGTCGTCGCCGGCACCGCCGGTGG
>NZ_JAAGOH010000006.1 GCF_010499455.1 Ideonella livida
GTGCCGGTACCCGCCGCGCGGACCCGCAAGACGGTGCATCAGCTGGCCGAGGAGGCCGCCGCCCGCCTGGCCGAACGTGCCGCACGCCAAGCCAGCGATGCCGCCGCGCAGACCACCCGCCAGGTGGCCCGCGCCGTCGCCCCGCAGGCCAGCGCCGTCCCCGCGCCGGCCCCTGCGCCCACGTCCCGGCTGGGCACCGCCCAGGCGCCGCGCCTGAACATCCGGCCCGAGCTGAGTTTTGACACCCTGGTCCCCGGCCGCGCCAACCAGATGGCCCGCACCGCTGCCCTGCACGTGGCCGGTGCACCGGGCGTGACCTACAACCCGCTGTTCATTTACGGCGGGGTGGGCCTGGGCAAGACGCACCTGGTGCATGCTGTGGGCAATGCCCTGCTCAAGGACAACCCGCAGGCACGGGTGCTGTACCTGCACGCCGAGCAGTTCATCTCCGACGTGGTGAAGAACTACCAGCGCAAGACCTTTGACGAGCTCAAGGCCAAGTACCACCAGCTGGACCTGCTGCTGATCGACGACGTGCAGTTCTTCGCGGGCAAGGAGCGCACCCAGGAGGAGTTCTTCAACGCCTTCGAGGCCCTGCTGGCCAAGGGTGCACACATCATCATGACCAGCGACACCTACCCCAAGGGGCTGGTGGACATCGACCAGCGGCTGACCAGCCGCTTCGACTCGGGCCTGACCGTGGCCATCGAGCCGCCCGAGCTGGAGATGCGGGTGGCCATCCTGCTGGCCAAGGCCCGCCAGGAAGGCGCGGGGCTGCCCGAGGATGTGGCGTTCTTCGTGGCCAAGAACGTGCGCGCCAATGTGCGCGAGCTGGAGGGGGCACTGCGCAAGGTGCTGGCCTACGCCCGCTTCAGCCACAAGGAAATCACCATCGCCCTGGCGCGCGAGGCGCTCAAGGACCTGCTGTCCATCCAGAACCGGCAGATCTCGGTGGAGAACATCCAGAAGACGGTGGCGGACTTCTACAAGATCAAGATCGCCGACATGTACAGCAAGAAGCGTCCGGCCAGCATCGCCCGCCCGCGCCAGATCGCCATGTACCTGGCCAAGGAGCTGACCCAGAAGAGCCTGCCGGAGATCGGCGAGCTCTTCGGCGGCCGCGACCACACCACGGTGCTGCACGCGGTGCGCAAGATCGGTGGCGAGCGGCAGAAGGACACCGAGCTCAACCAGCAGTTGCATGTGCTGGAGCAGACGCTCAAGGGCTGATCTCGTCGCCCTCATTCAAGGCGCTTGAATGGTGAACCGGAGGACCGGCCACACACTGCCGAGATGAGCACTCCCATCCCCTCCTCCCGCGTTCCCGGCTACCCGGCCGATCCCCTGTTCACCGGCCGCTGGTCGCCCCGCGCCTTCACCGGCGAGGCGATCCCGCTGGAGACCTTGATGACCTGCTTCGAGGCGGCCCGCTGGGCCCCCTCGGCCATGAACCACCAGCCCTGGCGCTTTGTCTACGGCCTGCGCGGCACGCCCGCCTTCGACGCCATCCTGGCCGGCCTGATGCCGATGAACCAGGCCTGGGCGCGCAACGCCTCGGCCCTGGTGGTGATGCTGGCCAAGACCACGGCCACCGCCCCGGGTCAGACCGAGGCCAAACCCAATGCCTGGCATGCCTTTGACGCCGGTGCCGCCTGGGCCAGCTTCGCGTTTCAGGCCTACCAGCTGGGCTGGATGACACACGGCATGGGCGGCTTTGTGGCCGACACCCTGCGCCCCAGCCTGGCGCTGCCGGAGGATGTGGCCATCCAGGCCGTGGTGGCCATTGGCAAGCAGGGCGACAAGTCCCAGTTGCCCGAGGCCCTGCAAGCCCGCGAACAACCCAGCCCGCGCAAGCCGCTGTCCGAGCTGGTGGCCGAAGGCCGCTGGACGCTGGGCTGAACCCGCGCCCGCAGGCCTAGACGCCTGTGGATAAGTCTGTGGCCAGGTTGCCGCCGAGGCCCAGTGGGGCCGTAGCGGCCACGGCCTGCCACTGGGCCGTCGTGAGTGAATGGGCCCGGCCAAAGCCCGCCACCAGGCGCACGCTGCGCACCTGCACGGCAAACAGGCCGAAATCCCCAAAGTTGAACAGGGGCGCCGCATCGGGCAACCGCGCCAGGTAGTCCGCCTGGGCAGCCTCGGCCTCCTCACTGCCCGGCGCCAAGGGCCGGGCCTGCCCGCTGAAGGCCGCGCGCGGCAAGGCCAGCGGCGTGTCGGCCATGTCCGGCAGCCCCTGCACCAGCAACGACACCGCCGGCTGCGCCAGCATGTCGGCGGTGTGGGTGGCCAGCCGGCTCACATGCAGCAGCAGCTCGCCGCTGGCGGGCCGCCAGGCAAACGGCACCATGGAGCTGGCAGGCGCACCCTGGTGCAGGGTGGCCAGCGCCGCCACGGGCTGGCGCGCCAGCAACTGGCGCAGGGGAAGGGTCACGGCGTTGTCCATGGCGTCAGTCTAGGCGCCAGGTGGCGACGCGGCCGCGCCCAGCGGTGGCGTCTCAGCCTGCCGAAGTGCCCACCGTGAAGCGAGTCACCCGGCGCGGCCGCAAGTGGGCCACCTGGCCCGGGGCCAGCTTGAACTCGGCGCGCAGCGCCAGCCATTGGGCGCGGGGCAGTTCCACATCCACGGTGCTGCCGTCGTCATGGCGCTTGAACTCCAGGCGCGTGTTGGGACCCACCGTCAGGGTGTCGGCCAGCGTCACTGCCCAGGTGCCGTCGCCGGGCTGGGCCACGATGTCCAACTCGTGCGGGCGCACATAACTCACCTCTTCACCCGGCGCATGGTCGGCGCGGGCGTGAAACAGGTTCACATCGCCCAGGAACTTCAGCACGAAGGGTGTGGCCGGGTGGTCGTAGACCTCGTCGGGGCTGCCTTCTTGCTCGATGCGGCCCTCGTTCATCACCACGATGCGGTCGGCCACTTCCATGGCTTCTTCCTGGTCGTGGGTGACGAAGACGCTGGTCACGTGCATCTCGTCGTGCAGGCGGCGCAGCCAGCGGCGCAGCTCTTTGCGCACCTTGGCGTCCAGCGCGCCAAAGGGCTCGTCCAGCAGCAGCACCTTGGGCTCCACCGCCAAGGCGCGGGCCAGGGCCACGCGCTGACGCTGACCGCCGGAGAGCTGGTGGGGGTAGCGGTCAGCCAGCCAATCCAGCTGCACCAGCTTGAGCAGCTCCGTCACCTTGGCCTTGATCTGCGCGTCGCTGGGGCGGGTCTCGCGTGGGCGCACCCGCAGGCCAAAAGCCACGTTCTCGAAGATGCTCATGTGGCCGAACAGCGCGTAGTGCTGGAACACAAAACCGACGTTGCGCTCCCGCACATGGGTGTGGGTGGCGTCTTCGCCGTGGAACAGCACGCTGCCGCTGTCGGGCTGCTCCAGACCGGCAATCATGCGCAGCAGTGTGGTCTTGCCCGAGCCCGAGGGGCCCAGCAGGGCCACCAGTTCGCCCGAGGGGATGGTGAGGTTGAGCTGGTTGCACACCGCCAGCGAGCCGTAGCGCTTGACCAGGTTGCGGACTTCGATGCTCATGCGGATTCCTTCTTCATGCGTTGCTCGACCAGGTACTTGAGCACCAGCGTCACCAGGGCCAGCCCGGCCAGCAGTGAGGCCACGGCGAAGGCCGCCGCAAACTGGTACTCGTTGTAGAGGATCTCGATGTGCAGCGGCAGCGTGTTGGTCTGGCCGCGGATGTGGCCCGAGACCACGCTGACGGCACCAAACTCGCCCATGGCGCGGGCGTTGCACAAGATCACGCCGTAGAGCAAGGCCCACTTCACGTTGGGCAGCGTGACGCGCCAGAAGGTCTGCCAGCCGCTGGCGCCCAGCACGCGGGCAGCCTCTTCCTGCTCCTGGCCTTGGGCCTGCATCAGCGGAATCAGCTCCCGGGCCACGAAGGGAAAGGTGACGAACACCGTGGCCAGCACGATGCCCGGCACGGCGAAGACGATCTTCAGGTCGTGGTCACGCAGCCATTCACCCCACCAGCCTTGCAGGCCGAACACCAGCATGTAGATCAGGCCGGCGATGACCGGGCTGACCGAGAACGGCAGGTCGATGAGCGTGAGCAGCACGTTCTTGCCGCGGAACTCGAACTTGGCGATGGCCCAGGCTGCCGCCACGCCAAACACCAGGTTCAAGGGCACGGCAATCAGCGCGGCGATGAAGGTGAGCTTCAGGGCGGAGAGCGCATCCTCCTCGACGATGGCCGCCAGGTACACCTGCCAGCCCTTTTTGAACGCCTCCACGAACACGGCAATCAGCGGTGTGAACAAGAACAGCGAGAGGAACAGCAGCGCCCCGGCGATCAGCAGCCGGCGCACCCACGCGGGCTCCTGCGTGGCGGCCAAGGCCGAGCGGGGCGCCACGCCGGCACGCGGCGCAGGAGCAGGCAAAGGAGCGGTGGTGGCAGTCATGGGGTCAACGCTTTCTGGCCCAGGCTTGGAGCAAATTGATGCTGAGAAGCAGCGTGAAGGCGATCACCAGCATCACGGTGGCGATGGCGGTGGCTCCGGCGTAGTCGTACTGCTCCAGCTTGGTGATGATGAGCAGCGGCGTGATCTCGCTGACCATGGGCATGTTGCCGGCGATGAAGATCACCGAGCCGTACTCGCCCAATGCCCGCGCAAAGGCCAGCGCAAAGCCGGTGAGCAGCGCCGGCAGCAGCGTGGGCAGGATCACCAGGCGGAAGGTTTGCCAGCGGCTGGCGCCGAGCGTCGCGGCGGCTTCCTCCAACTCCTTGTGCAGGTCTTCCAGGATGGGCTGCACCGTGCGCACCACAAAGGGCAGGCCGATGAAGGTGAGCGCCACGAACACGCCGATGGGCGTGAAAGCCACCTTGAACGGCAGCACCGAACCGATCCAGCCGTTCTGCGCGTACAGCGCCGTCAACGCGATGCCGGCCACCGCCGTGGGCAGGGCGAAAGGCAGGTCCACCAGCGCATCGACGATGCGCTTGAACGGAAAGGGGTAACGCACCAGCACCCAGGCCACCAGCAGGCCGAACACGCCATTGAGCAGCGCGGCGGCCAGTGAGGCCCCAAAGGTGAGTCGGTAGCTGGCCACCACCCGCTCAGAGAACGCCGCAGCCACAAAACCCTCCCAGCTCAACGTGAAGGTCTTGAGGAACACCGCGGAGAGCGGGATCAGCACGATCAGGCTCAGGTACAGCACGGCAAAACCCAGCGACAGGTCGAAGCCGGGCAGCACGGTGTGGCGTTTGAGCAGGGTTTTGGACAGCAGCATGGCGCCGGATGCTAGGCAGCGGCCCCCTGGTCACGAACGAAGCAAAACGCGCATGCTTATGCGCCGATCAACGAAGAAGGGGCCCAACGGCCCCTTCTTGTTGGCGTAGCCGGCTGGCGGCGCTCAATAGCTCAAACCAAAGCCATAGGGGTAGAGCGTGTCGGCCGCCGGGTAGCCGGGGGCGTCGGGTTGGTTGTCTTGCACCGCCTGCAGGGTTTTGGCCAAGGCGAATGGCAGCTTGCCCTGGGGCTTGAACTTGCCGGTGAGCACCTCCATCAGCGCCACGTCGCTGACCCCGAAGGTGGCCACGATGGCACCCGCGTTGCGCAGGCCGCTGGCCTCGTCCAGCACATAGGGCTGGCGGAAGTAGATGGCCAGCACGGTGTTCTTGGCGCCCACCTCGTTCATCACGGCCTGGATGTCAGACAAGGAAGGCGAGACCTTCCACGACTGGGCGGCGGCCATGGTGGTGAACGAGAGCTGGCCCGCTTCCCACGGGAAGGCGCCACCAAAGATCAGGCCGGCATCGTCCACGCAGGTCGGGTTCTGGGCGGCATGGGTCACGCACGGGTCCTCGGCGCCCCACACCTGGCCGGTGCGCGGATTGAGGTAGGTCGGATCCGCCCCGGTGGTGGCGCCTTTGCTGCGGTAGGCTGCCGTCACCGACACCGGGTTGGTGACCTGCACGCGGATCACCGCCACATCGTGGCCGGCCGCGCTGGGCCGGGTGCCGGGCGTGGTGGTGTTGCCATCGGTGACGGTGTAGCCATAAGCCTCCACATCGGTCTTGCCCATGCCCAGGGTGTAGACCTTCAGCCCGGTGGCCAGCGGCAAGCGGCGGGTGCTGCCTTCGGTGACGCTGTTTTGCAGCAGCACGATGGACTGTTTTTGCACCAGCTGGCCCTTGGCGCGGTGCGCGGCGCTGCCAATCACCGCGTCCACCTGCGTCACGTCCACATACGGGTTCTCGAACAGGCCGAGCTTGAACTGCTCGGTCAGCAGGCGGCCGGCGGCCTCGGTGATGCGCGCTTCGCTCAACAAGCCTGCGCCCACCAGGTCGGTGAGGGTCTGGTTGCTGCTGAAGCCCGAGAGCACGTCCACCCCGGCGTTGACGGCGGCCGCCACCCGCTGCGGCACGGTCTGGCCTTCCAGGCCCCAGGCGCGGTCGTTGATGATGCCGGTGTCGGAGTTCACATAGCCCTGGAAGCCGAGCTTGCCGCGCAGCAAGTCGGTGACGATCTGCTTGTTGAAGGCAAAACCGGTCTGGTCGTAGGTCACGCCTTCGTAGGTCACGCTGATGGGCACGCCGTAATAGGGCATGACCGAGGACACGCCCGCGTTGATGGCCGCCATGAAGGGCTTGAGGTGCTCGCCAAAGCGGCCGCCGGGGTAGACCTGCTGCTTGCCAAACGAATAGTGCGGGTCCAGGCCCTGCTCTTGCGGCCCGCCACCGGGGAAGTGCTTCATGGTCAGGGCCACGGCGGTTTTGTCGCTCACCGGCCCACCCTGCAGGCCTTGCACCAGCGCGGTCATGATGCGGGCGTTCAGGTCGGCGTCTTCGGTGAAGGTTTCGGAGACGCGGTACCAGCGCGGCTCGGTGGCCAGGTCGGCCATGTAGGCATAAGCGCCACGCAGGCCCACGGCACGCCACTCGGCCGCCATCACCTCGGTCAGGGCCTGCACGGGCGCCATGTCCCCCGTGCCCAGGGCGGCCGCCGCCATGCCCGCCTCCCGAGGAAATTCGGTGAACGCCCCGGCCGCGGCCGAGATGCCAAAGCGCGGGTCGTTGTTGTAGTGGTTGCGGGCGTTGTCCTTGAACAGCACCGGAATGCCCAGCGGCTCAGCCTCCGCCAGGGCCTGCACGGCGTTGGCAAAACCCGCCAACTGCGCGGGCGTGACGGTGAAACCGCTCCGCCCTGCCGAGCCACTGCAGTCACTGGCCGTGGCGTTGGCCGCGTTGCGCAGGATGAAGCGGCGCATCTGCTGGGTTTGCACAAAGTTCGCAGCGCTGGTGCCGTCGGTGGCCCCGGCACAGCCGGCGTTCAGGGTGTCGATCAACATCAGCCCGGCTTTTTGCTGCAGGCTCATGCGCGCCAGCAGGTCAGCCACACGGGCCTGGGCCGACAAGCGCCAGTCCTCATACGGGTCGAGCTGGCCGTTGCCATTGGCATCGCGGAAATGGTGGCCGTCTCGGCTGATCACAGCTTTGCTGCGCACGCCCAGCGTAGGCTGTGTCAAAGGGGCGTCGCTGTTGCTGCCCAAGCAGCCCGCCAGCGCCAGGGCCGACAGGCCCAGCACGCCGGCGCCAGCAGCCGCACCCAGGCGCGGATGGGGGGTGGTCATGGTGTTTGTCTCCTCGTTGCGGCCTCGACCGGGCCGTGACACGGGCAGTCTGCAGACGATAGTCACCAAAATCCAATGCTTGTTTTCCGGCCACTTGATACCTTTTCCGTAAGATGTGGCACATGGACTTGCGCCAACTCACCTACTTCATGGCCGTGGCCGACACCCAGCACCTGGGGCGGGCGGCCGAGAAACTGCACCTGTCGCAACCGCCGCTGACCCGGCAGATTCAGCAGCTGGAAGCCGAGCTGGGCGTGCAGCTGTTCAAGCGCACCCCACGCGGCATGAGCCTGACGGCGGCCGGCGAGGCCCTGGCGCACGACGCCCGCAACATCCACAGCCTGGTGGCCCAGGCCGCCGAACGGGCCCAACGGGCGGGCCAGGGCCAGGTGGGCCGGCTGGACGTGGGCGTGTATGGCTCAGCCGTGTTTGGCGTGGTGCCCCAGGTGCTGCAGGCCTTTGCCCAACGCCACCCCGAGGTGGAGCTGGTGCTGCACCACGCCCAAACCCCGCTGCAGCTGCCAGCGCTGCGCCAAGGCCGGGTGCAACTGGTGTTTGAGCGCCTGCTGCCCGAGGTAGACGAGATTGCCGTGGTGCCCGTGGCCCGCGAGCCCGTGCTGCTGGGTCTGGCGGCTCACCACCCGCTGTCCGCCCAGGCCGAGGTGGACGTGGCCGAGCTGCGCGACGAAACGCTCATCGTGGGCTCCTCGCCCGCCATCACCGCCATGACGCTGCAACTGTGCCGCGCCCACGGCTTTGTGCCCCGGCTGAGCACGCCCAGCAGCGACATCGTCACCGCCACCGTGCTGGCCGCCACCGGCGCGGGGGTGACGCTGGTGCCGGGCTCGATGACCCAGGTGCAGATCCCGGGCATTGCCTACCGCCGCCTGCGCACGCTGCAGCCGGTGTCCATGGACCTGCACTGCTTCTACCTGCGCGACAACGACTCGCCGCTGCTGGCCGCGATGCTGCAGACCGTGCGGGAGTTCCGTGCGGGGCAAGCGTCCTGGTCCTTGTCCGACGGCGCCATGCCGCCCGGCACCGACAATGGCGCATGACCGAACCCCAAGACGCGCCCATCCCTGCGGCCTCAGACATGGCGAGCGACTTCGCCCGTCTGCCCCTGCCACCCGCCCAGCTGGCCAACCTGCAGGCCCTGGGTTACGAGCGCATGACGCCCATCCAAGCCGCCAGCCTGCCGCTGAGCCTGGCCGGGCACGACCTGATCGCCCAGGCCAAGACCGGCAGCGGCAAGACCGCCGCTTTTGGCCTGCCGCTGCTGGCCCGCCTGGAGGTGCGGCGCTTTGCCGTGCAGGCCCTGGTGCTGTGCCCCACCCGCGAGCTGGCCGACCAGGTGGCCGGCGAGCTGCGCCGCCTGGCCCGCGCTGAAGACAATGTGAAGGTGCTGACGCTGTGTGGCGGCAGCCCCATCCAGCCGCAGCTGGCCAGCCTGGCGCATGGCGCCCACCTCGTGGTGGGTACCCCCGGCCGCGTGCTGGACCACCTCAGCCGCGGCAGCCTGGACCTGGGCGCCCTGAACACCCTGGTGCTGGACGAGGCCGACCGCATGCTCGACATGGGCTTTGCCGACGACATCAAAGAGGTGCTGCGCCACTGCCCCGCGCAGCGCCAAACCCTGCTGTTCTCGGCCACCTACCCCGAAGGTGTGCAGGCCCTGGCCACGCGCTTCATGCGCCAGCCCAAGACCGTCACCCTCTCAGAGAAGACCCCCACCGGCGCGCACGCCCAGATCCGCCAGGTCTTCATTGAGGTGGCCGAGACCGAGCGCCTGCACGCGGTGGGCCTGCTGCTCAAGCACCACCGCCCGGTCAGCACCCTGGCTTTCTGCAACACCAAGCAGCAGTGCCGTGACCTGGTGGCCGTGCTGCAGGCCCAGGGCATGGCCGCGCTGGAGCTGCACGGCGACCTGGACCAGCGCGACCGTGACCAGGTGCTGGTGCGCTTTGCCAACCGCAGTTGCAGCGTGCTGGTGGCCACCGATGTGGCCGCCCGTGGCCTGGACATCGCCCAGCTGGAGGCGGTGATTAATGTGGACATCAGCCCCGAGGTGGAGGTGCACACCCACCGCATCGGCCGCACCGGCCGCGCCGGGCAGACCGGCCTGGCCGTGAGCTTGGCCAGCCTGGACGAAATGGGCCGCGTGGGCCGCATCGAGCACGCCCAGGGCTGGGCCTTCGAGTGGCAGCCGCTGGCCGAGCTGCAAGCCGCTGACAACGCCGCCCCGCTGCAGCCGCCGATGGTGACGCTGCAGATCCTGGGTGGCCGCAAAGAAAAAATCCGCCCCGGCGACCTGCTGGGCGCGCTGACCAAGGACCTGGGCTTCCCGGGCGACCAGATCGGCAAGATCAGCATCAACGACTTCAGCAGCTACGTGGCCGTGGCCCGCGAGATCGCGCCCCAGGCCCTGGCCGGGCTGAGCCGGGGCAAGGTCAAGGGCCGCTCGGTGAAAGTGCGGGCGCTCTGAGCATGTCCCGCGCCCCTCGCCCCAAGAGCGTCTCGGGCCTGAGCGGCCTGTCTTCGCTGGTGTACTCCACCGACAGCGGGCGTCTGTGCCCCGGCTGTGGACAAGCCCAGGCCCAGTGCGCCTGCGCCGCCCAGCAGGCCGAGGCCGCACTGGCTGCCCGCCGCGCCGCGGGTGTGGTCAAGGTGCAGCGCAGCAGCAAGGGCCGGGGCGGCAAGACCGTGAGCACCGTCAGCGGCGTGCCGCTGGACGAGGCCGGCCTGCAGGCCCTGGCCAAAACCCTCAAGGCCGCTTGCGGCACCGGCGGCACCGTCAAAGACGGCGTGATCGAGATCCAGGGCGACCATGTGGCCCAGCTCCTCACCCTGCTGGACGGGCGTGGCTGGACAGTGAAGCGCGCTGGCGGCTGAGCGCCCTGCGGCTTGGTCCGCTCGCGGCACTGCGGCCTTGTCCGCTTGCAGCACCACGGGCCCACCCGCTTGCCCTCGCAGCACCCCGGCCGCTACGCTGGGGCTCCTTTGGCAACGCAAGCAGGAGCCCTGGCCCATGCAGCACATCCTCGTCTACGGCGATTCCTTGTCCTGGGGCATCGTGCCCGGCACCCGCCAGCGCCTGCCCTTTGACCAGCGCTGGCCCGGCGTCATGGAAGGCGCGCTGCACACCCTGGGCCGCCGCGTGCGTGTGGCTGAAGACTGCATCAACGGCCGCCGCACCGTCTATGACGACCCGTACAAGCCCGGCCGGCGCGGCATCGACGGCCTGGCCCAGCGCATTGAGGCGCAATCGCCGCTGGCGCTGGTGGTGCTGATGCTGGGCACCAACGATTTCCAGTCCATGCACCCGCATACCGCCTGGCATGCGGCGGCGGGCGTGGCCGCGCTGGTGGGGGCCATCCGCACGGCCCCCATCGAGCCCGGCATGCCGGTGCCGCCCATCCTGGTGGTGGCGCCGCCGCCCATCGGCACACCGGCCGGGGCCATCGCGCCCAAGTTTGCCGGCGGGCAGCACAAGTGCGTGGGCTTGCCTGCGCTGCTGCAGGCGCAATGCGCCGAGCTGGGCTGCGCCTTCTTTGACGCCGGCCAGGTGGTCAGCAGCAGCCCCACCGATGGCGTGCACCTGGATGCCCCCGAGCACCACCGCCTGGGCCTGGCCCTGGCGGAAGTGGTGCGCACGCTGATCTAGGCGGGCCGCGGCCGGGTTCAGCGCTTGGTGTAGATCTGGTCGAACAGGCCGCCGTCGGCAAAGTGCGTCTTCTGCGCCTTGGCCCAGCCACCAAAGCTGTCATCGATGGTGAACAGCTTGATCTTCGGGAAGAACTTGTCGTACTGCGCGGCCACCTTGGGGTCGATCGGGCGGTAGTAGTTCTCGGCGGCGATCTTCTGGCCTTCGGGGCTGTAGAGGTGCTCCAGATAGGCCTGCGCCACGGCGCGGGTGCCCTTTTTGTCCACCACCTTGTCCACCAGCGCCACCGGCGGCTCGGCCAGGATGCTGACCGAGGGCACCACGATCTCGAACTTGTCCGGCCCCAGCTCCTTGACCGCCAGGAAGGCCTCGTTCTCCCAGGAGATCAGCACATCGCCCATGCCGCGCTCCACAAAGGTGGTGGTGGCGCCGCGGGCGCCGGAGTCCAGCACCGGCACGTTTTTGAACAAGGCGGTGACGAAAGCCTGGGCCTTGGCCTCGCTGCCGCCCGGCGCCTTCAGCGCGTAGCCCCAGGCCGCCAGGTAGTTCCAGCGCGCCCCCCCGGAGGTCTTGGGGTTGGGGGTGATGACGGCCACACCGGGCTTGACCAGGTCCGGCCAGTCCTTGATGGCCTTGGGGTTGCCCTTGCGCACCAGGAACACGATGGTCGAGGTGTAGGGGCTGCTGTTGTGCGGCAGGCGCTTTTGCCAGTCCGCCGGGATCAGCTTGGCTTTCTGGCCCAGCTCGTCAATGTCATAGGCCAGGGCCAGCGTCACCACGTCGGCGTCCAGGCCGTCAATGACCGAGCGCGCCTGCTTGCCCGAGCCCCCGTGGCTTTGCTTGACGGTGACTTTGTCGCCCGTCTTGGCCTGCCAGTGGGCAGCAAACGACTTGTTGAAGTCCTGGTACAGCTCGCGGGTGGGGTCGTAGCTGACGTTGAGCAGCGTCACGTCCTTGGCCTGAGCGGCGCTGGACACCCCCAGCAGGCCGGCCAACAACAAGGCGGCAGCACCGCGCAGGGCGCGATGGCGTGTCAGAAGGTGGGGCATGGTCATGTGTTCCTGAGGTGTGGGGCGAAGGCTGGACGACGTAGGCCCATTCTGGAAATCCTGGGGCCCGCGGCGCAACGAAGGCTTGTGGTGATGCTCATGCGGTTTGCGCATGTGGCGCCCCGGGCCGCAGCGCCCGAGTGACGGCTCAGAGCGCAGAAGGGCACAACATGCGCTGCCACTGCGCGTTGGCGGCATAGATCTGGTCGAAGAGGCCGTCCTCGCTGAAGTGCACCTTCTGGGCCTGACGCCAGCTGCCAAAGACCGCCGGCAAGTCGTGGAGCCGGACGCCAGGAAAGCGCGAGGCATATCGCGACGCCATCGCCGGCATCACCGGCCGGTAGAAGTTCTCGGCCACGATGCGCTGGCCCTCGTCGCTGTAGAGGTGCTCCAGATACGCCTGGGCCACGGCCCGGGTGCCACGGCGGTCCACCACCGCGTCCACCACGGCCACCGGCGGCTCGGCACGGATGCTGGACGACGGCACCACCACCTCAAAACGCCCCCGGGCACTGCGGTTCACGGCCAGCAGCGCCTCGTTCTCCCAGGCCAGCAGCACATCGCCGATGCCACGCTCAATGAAGGTCAGGGTCGAACCCCGGGCGCCTGTATCCATCACCGGCACGTTGCGCAGCAGCGCCGCCAGATAGGCCTTGGCGCCGGCCTCATTGCCGCCCGGCCGTCGCAGCGCGTGGGCCCAGGCCGCCAGGTAGTTCCAGCGGGCCCCGCCAGAACTCTTGGGGTTGGGGGTGATCACCTGCACACCGGGCTTGGCGAGGTCCTCCCAGTCCCGGATGCCCCGGGGGTTGCCCAGGCGCACCAGGAAGACGATGGTCGAGTAGTAAGGCGTGCTGCGGTGGGGCAGGCGGCCCTGCCAGTCCAGCGGCAGCAGGCGGGCGCGCTCGGCGATTTGGTCAATATCGGCCGAGAGTGCCAACGTGACCACATCCGCCTCGCGCCCCTCCACCACCGCGCGGGACTGGCGCCCCGAGCCCCCGTGCGACTGCTGCACCGTGACGCGGTCGCCGGTGCGGGCGCGCCAGTGCTCAGCAAAGGCCGCGTTGTATTGCTGGTACAGCTCGCGCGTGGGGTCGTAGGAAACGTTGAGCAGGCTGATCTCGCGGCCGGCCGCCCGGCTGACGCCGCAGGCAGCCCCGCCAACGGCCGCCGCCAGCCAACGCCGGCGCGCAAGATCGGTTCGGCGGGCCTCGTGTCGCGGCACGGCTGCCGGGGCAGGCCGCGCCGTGGGGTGGTCAGAGCGTGGCAATCGACACCTCGGTGGACTTGACCAGGGCCACCACGTCGCGCCCCACGCGCAGGCCCAGCTCGTGCACCGAGCGGGTGGTGATCACGGCCGTGACCTGCAGCCCGGAGGGCAGGAGCACGTCCACCTCCGAGACCACGGGGCCTTCAATGATTTCCTGGATGCGACCTTGAAACTGGTTGCGTGCGTTGACGGCAAGAAGACCCATGGCAATTTCTCCTGTGGAGGGGGTGGGGAAGATCGGGAAAGGGGCAAGGCGCTCAGCATGAAAGGCGGAAGCCCAGCGCCTCATCGGGGCGCTGGCGGGGCACGCAGGGCGGCACCGACACCTCCAGCAGCAGCTCCTGCCCGAAGGCATCACGCACCCGGGCGCTGCCGTGGGTGAGCAGTTGCCGGGCCAGCTCCTCGGGCGGGATGCGGCAACCCAGCACCCTCAGCTGGGCGGTAAGCCGGCTCAGCACGACGCTGTCGCGCCGCTCCAGCGATTGGCGCAGGGCCTGGCCGGTGGTGGGCAGTCGGAGGTGGGGCGTGGGGAACATGTGGCGGCTCCTGGTGCAGCGGGGCGGTGTGCGCCGCTGGGATGACGGGCATCGTCGGGCCGCCGCAGCGCCAACGGAAGGAACAAGACCGTCTGAGCTTGTGCGCCGAGCGCCTTATGCGCCGGGCGCCTTTGCATGTGCGTTTTGCGGCGTTGGCAAGGTGGCCGCCGGATCCACAGAATGTGGCCCTCCGACCCTGAATGCCTGCGGCCCCGCCGTGGACCGCCCCCACCATGAACTTCCAGCAACTGCGCGCCGTGCGCGAGGCCGTGCGCCGAGACTTCAACCTGACGGAGGTCGCCCTGGCCCTGCACACCTCACAGCCCGGGGTGAGCCGCCAGATCCGCGAGCTGGAGGAGGAGCTGGGGCTGGAGCTCTTCATCCGCTCGGGCAAGCGCCTGACCGGCCTGACCGCCGGCGGGCAGCGGGTGGTGCCCTGGGTGGAGCGCCTGCTGCTGGACGCCGAGAACCTGCACCGCGCCGGGCAGGACTTCCTGCATGGCGACAGCGGCACGTTGAGCATTGCGGCCACCCACTCGCAGGCGCGCTACGCCCTGCCCTCGGCGGTGCATGACTTCCGCACCACCCATCCCCAGGTGCAGTTCCAGCTGCACCAGGGCTCGCCGGTGCAGGTGGCGCAGATGCTGCTGAGCGGGGAAGCCGACATCGGCATCGCCTCGCACGAGCTGGCCGAGCATCCCGACCTGGTGGCCCTGCCCTGCTACCGCTGGACACACTCGGTGGTGGTGCCGCCAGGCCATGCGCTGCTGAACGCCCCACTCACGCTGGAGCGCCTGGCCGCACATCCGCTGATCACCTACGAGCAGGGCTACACCGGCCGCAGCAGCATCGACACGGCCTTTCGCCGCGCCGGGTTGCACCCGCAGGTGACGCTGACCGCCATGGATGCCGACGTCATCAAGACCTACGTGGGCCTGGGCCTGGGCGTGGGCCTCATCGCGGCCATCGCCTTTGACGAGGCCCGCGACGCCCCACTGCAGGCCCTGGACGCGCGCCAGCTCTTCCCCATCAACACCACCAGCGTGGCGGTGCGCCGTGGCGGCCTGCTGCGGGCCTTCGGTTACGACTTCATCCAGACCTTTGCCCCGCATCTGGACCGTGCGGCGGTCGAGACGGCACAGGCCGCACCGGCCAGCGTGGCGCAAGCCCCGCTCTGAGGCGCCGTTTGCCCACACGGGCGCCGGCCGTGGCCCCCTTTTTCAGCGAAAATGCACGATTGGGCACGCGGGCCCGTCCCTTGGGGCCGCGGCGTGGACCCTGCACTCCAGCGAAAGAGGAAGACATGATTGTTCTCAAGGCCGCGCAACAACAACTGCTGGGCGCTTTGCAGGCCGTCTCCGGCATCGTCGAGCGGCGTCACACCCTGCCCATCCTGGCCAATGTGCTGGTGCGCAAGACCGGCGAGAACATCGAGCTGACCACCTCCGATCTGGAGATCCAGGTACGCACCACGGCCACCCTGGGCGGTGACGCCGGCAGCTTTGCCACCACGGTGGGCGCCCGCAAGCTCATCGACATCCTGCGCACCCTGCCGGCGGACCAGACGGTCTCGCTGTCGGCCAGCGGCGCCAAGCTCACGCTGCAGGGCGGCAAGAGCCGCTTCACCCTGCAGAGCCTGCCGGCCGACGACTTCCCCCTGGTCAACGAGGCCGCCGACTTCGGTCCCGCTTTCAGCGTGCCGCAGAAGACGCTCAAGGGCCTGATCGACCAGGTGCACTTCGCCATGGCGGTGCACGACATCCGCTACTACCTCAACGGCATCCTGTTCGTGGCCGAGGGCAAGACCCTGACCCTGGTGGCCACCGACGGCAGCCGACTGGCCCTGGCGCAGGCCCAGCTGGCCTCCGACATCCCCAAGCAGGAGGTCATCCTGCCGCGCAAGACGGTGCTGGAGCTGATGCGCCTGCTCAAGGACGGCAAGGACGGCGCCGAGGAGGCCATCGAGCTGCGTTTTGCGCCCAACCAGGCCAAGTTCACCTTCTCGGGCCTGGAGTTCGTGACCAAGCTGGTCGAGGGCAAGTACCCCGACTACAACCGCGTCATCCCGCGCAACCACAAGAACATCATCGTCACCGGCCGGGCGCCGCTGCTGGCCAGCCTGCAGCGCGCCGCCATCCTGACCAGCGAGAAGTTCAAGGGCGTGCGCCTGTCCATCGAGCCGGGCGTGCTCAAGATCGCCTCCAGCAACGCCGAGCAGGAAGAGGCCAAGGAAGAGCTGGAGATCGACTACGACGGCCCCACCATCGACGTCGGCTTCAACGTCACCTACCTGATGGACGCGCTGTCCAACATCAGTGCCGAGATGGTGCGACTGGAAATGCACGACGGCAGCTCCGCCGCCCTGATCACCGTGCCGGAGCAGGAAGGCTTCAAGTACGTGGTCATGCCCATGCGGATCTGAGGCTGCCTTGCGCCTGACCCACTGACCTCACACACCCGGCGGGCCCCCTGGCCCGCCATCGCATTTCTGAAGGGCCTGCGCCGCGGCCCGTGCCCCCCGCCGGCGCGCAGCGCACGCCCCCACTGACCCTCCGGATCCGAAGCCCCATGAGCGACGCCCAGAACCCCGCCGAACTGCCCCAGAACCCCACCGCCGCCGCCCCCCAGGCCGCCAGCGCGGAGGCCTCGGCCGCCTACGGCGAAGGCAGCATCCAGATCCTGGAAGGCCTGGAGGCCGTGCGCAAGCGCCCGGGCATGTACATCGGTGACACCTCCGACGGCACCGGCCTGCACCACCTGGTCTTCGAGGTGGTGGACAACTCCATCGACGAGGCCCTGGCCGGCCACTGCGACGACATCGTCGTCACCATCCACACCGACAACTCCATCTCCGTCACCGACAACGGCCGCGGCATCCCCACCGGCGTGAAGATGGACGACAAGCACGAGCCCAAGCGCAGTGCCGCCGAGATCGCCCTGACCGAGCTGCACGCCGGCGGCAAGTTCAATCAGAACAGCTACAAGGTCTCGGGCGGCCTGCACGGCGTGGGCGTGTCCTGCGTCAACGGCCTGTCCAAGTGGCTGCGCCTGACCGTGCGCCGCGACGGCAAGGTGCACCAGCTGGAGTTCAAGCAGGGCGTGCCGCAGGACCGCCTGATTGAGGTGCGCGACGGCGTGGACACCAGCCCGATGCGCGTGACCGGCGACACCGACAAGCGCGGCACCGAAGTCCACTTCCTGCCGGACACCGAAATCTTCAAGGAAAACAACGAGTTCCACTACGACATCCTGGCCAAGCGCCTGCGTGAACTCTCCTTCCTGAACAACGGCGTCAAGATCCGCCTGGTCGATGAGCGCAACCAGAAGGAAGACAACTTCGCCTACGCCGGCGGGGTCAAGGGCTTCGTCGAGTTCGTCAACAAGGGCAAGAAGGTCCTGCACCCCAACATCTTCCACGCCATCGGCGACAAGATGAGCGAGCAGGGCACCAACGTCGGCGTCGAGGTGGCGATGCAGTGGAACGACTCCTTCAGCGAGTCGGTGCTGTGCTTCACCAACAACATCCCCCAGCGCGACGGCGGCACCCACCTCACCGGCCTGCGCGCCGCGATGACCCGCGTCATCAACAAGTACATCGACGACAACGACATCGCCAAGAAGGCCAAGGTCGACATCAGCGGTGACGACATGCGCGAAGGCCTGGCCTGCGTGGTCAGCGTCAAGGTGCCCGAGCCCAAGTTCAGCTCGCAGACCAAGGACAAGCTGGTCAGCTCCGAGGTGCGCGCCCCGGTGGAAGACATCGTCAGCCGCCTGCTCACCGACTGGCTGCTGGAGAACCCCACCGACGCCAAGACCATCTGCGGCAAGATCGTGGACGCCGCCCGCGCCCGCGACGCCGCCCGCAAGGCCCGCGAGATGACCCGCCGCAAGGGCGTGCTCGACGGCATGGGCCTGCCCGGCAAGCTGGCCGACTGCCAGGAGAAGGACCCCGCCGGCTGCGAGATCTACATCGTGGAGGGCGACTCCGCCGGCGGCTCGGCCAAGCAGGGCCGCGACCGGAAGTTCCAGGCCATCCTGCCGCTGCGCGGCAAGATCCTGAACGTGGAAAAGGCGCGCTACGAGAAGCTGCTGTCCAGCCAGGAAATCCTCACCCTCATCACCGCGCTGGGCACCGGCATCGGCAAGGGCATGGGCGGGGACGACTTCAACCCCGACAAGCTGCGCTACCACCGCATCATCATCATGACCGACGCGGACGTGGACGGCGCCCACATCCGCACCCTGCTGCTGACCTTCTTCTACCGGCAGATGCCCGAGTTGGTGGAGCGCGGCCACATCTACATCGCCCAGCCGCCGCTCTACAAGGTCAAGCACGGCAAACAAGAGCAGTACCTGAAGGACGCCAGCGCCCTGGACGACTACCTGCTGCGCGTGGCGCTGGACAGCGCCGTCATCGAGCCCGGCGCAGGCCGCCCCGCCCTGCGCGACAGCGGTTTGAGCGAACTGGCCACCACCTACGTGCGGGCCAACCACGTGATCGACCGGCTCTCCGCCTGGATGGACGTGGAAGCCCTGCGCGCCATCGCCGACGGCTTGACCCTGCAACTGGACGACGCCGCGCAGGCCGAAGCCAGCGCCATCGCCCTGAAGGCGGCCCTGCATGATGCCGAGGTCGCCGCTGTCTACGACGAGCGCACCGACAAGCACCTGCTGCGGATCAGCCGCCGCCACCACGGCAACGTCAAGAGCAGCGTCATCAGCCCCGACTTCATCCACGGCGCCGACTACGAAGCCCTGGCCACTGCCGGCCTGAGCTTCAAGGGCCTGCTGGCCGAAGACGCCACGGTGCGCCGCGGCGAGGGCGAGAAGGCCAAGGAGAGCAAGTGCGGCGCCGACTTCCGCGCCGCCATGGGCTGGCTCATGCAGCAGGCCGAGAGCAGCGTGGGCCGCCAGCGCTACAAGGGCCTGGGCGAAATGAACCCCGAGCAGCTCTGGGAAACCACGATGGACCCCACCGTGCGCCGCCTGCTGCGCGTGCAGATCGAAGACGCCATCGAGGCCGACAAGGTCTTCACCATGCTCATGGGCGACGAGGTCGAGCCGCGGCGGGACTTCATTGAGACGAATGCGCTGAGGGCGGCGAATATTGACGCGTGACGCGTGGCGCAGGCCCCCATCCGGGCCCGTCGCCGCAGCCCCACCCGCCCCACCATGGAACTGCGCACCCTGCACTGCGCCGCGGCCGGCTTTGAAGCCGCCCGGCACGTGGACCTGCTGCCCGCTGGCCACCGTTCACGCCGCCTGCACGGCCACAGCTTTCTGGCCAGCGTGCGCTGCGCGCTGCCGGCGGGCTGGGCAGCGTTTGCAGGCGGAGAGGTAGAACGCCTGCGCGCCGAGCTGCAGTCCCACATCAGCCG
The DNA here is from genome assembly GCF_010499455.1 of Ideonella livida. Classification (GTDB taxonomy): domain Bacteria; phylum Pseudomonadota; class Gammaproteobacteria; order Burkholderiales; family Burkholderiaceae_C; genus Ideonella; species Ideonella livida. The sequence continues at coordinate 19,472 of NZ_JAAGOH010000006.1, forward strand.
ACTGGACTACCGCCTGCTCAACGAGCAGGTCAGCCAGCCCACCGACGAGAACCTGGCGCGCTGGGTGCGGCGGCAGCTTCAGGCGAGCGTGCCGGGGCTGGAGCAGGTGGGCATCCAGAGCACAGCGCATGAAGGGGTGGACTTGGACGGCTTGGGCCATGCGCACGTGTGGCGCCGCTACCTGTTCCAGTCCGCCCACCGCCTGCCCAATGTGCCGGCCGGCCACAAGTGCGGCCGCATGCACGGTCACGGCTTCGAGGTCATCCTTCACGCCAACCAGGATCTGGGTGAAGGCGACCTCAGCATCGACTTCGACCACCTGGACCACATCTGGGCTCCTTTCCAGGCCCAGCTGGACCACGCCTGCCTGAACGACCTGCCCGGCCTGCACAACCCCACCAGCGAGATGCTGTCGAGCTGGTTGTGGGCGCGCATCAAGCCGCAGCTGCCTGAGCTGTCTTGGATCACCGTGTACGAGACCGGCTCCTGCGGGGCCAACTTCGACGGCCAGCGCTACCGCATCTGGAAGGAGATGACCCTGGACAGTGCCCTGCAGCTGCGCCAGGCGCCCGAGGGCAGCCCGCTGCGCCGCATCCACGGCCACACCTACACGCTGCGCCTGCACCTGTCGGCCCCGCTGGACGAGGTGATGGGATGGACCGTGGACTTCGGCGACGTCAAGACACTGTTCGACCCGCTGTTCAAGGCGCTGGACCACCGGCCGCTGCATGAGATTGCCGACCTGCCCGACTGCGACACGGCCAGCCTGGCGCACTGGATCTTGCGCAAGGCCCGCCCCGATCTGCCCCCGCTCGACCGGGTAGATCTCTACGAGACGCGCGGCTGCGGCGCCATTGCGCTGTTGTCTGAACAGGGGCCGGCGCTGCCGGTGTAAGACGATGGCCTACACGGTCAAGGAGCTTTTCTACACGCTGCAGGGCGAGGGTGGCCAGGCGGGCCGCGCGGCCGTCTTCTGCCGCTTTGCGGGCTGCAACCTGTGGAGCGGGCGGGAGGAGGACCGCGCCCAGGCCGTGTGCCGCTTCTGCGACACCGACTTCATCGGCACCGACGGGGTGGGCGGCGGCAAATTCGCTTCAGCCCTGGCCCTGGCACAGGCCATCCAGAGCGCCTGGACAGGCCAGGCCGGCGGCCGCCCGCTGGTGGTGTTCACCGGTGGTGAGCCCCTGCTGCAGCTGGACGCCGTGCTGGTGCAGGCGGTGCATGCCCAGGGCTTTGAGATTGCCGTGGAAACCAACGGCACCCAGCCTGCTCCAGAGGGCCTGGACTGGATCTGCGTCAGCCCCAAGGCCGATGCCCCCTTGGCGCTCACCCGCGGCACCGAGCTCAAGCTGGTCTTCCCGCAGGCGGACGCACCGCCGGAGCGATTCGCGCACCTGGACTTCCAGCACTTCTTCCTGCAGCCCATGGACGGCCCGAGCCAGCGGGAAAACCTGCAAAAGGCGGTGGCTTACTGCTTGCAGCACCCTCAGTGGCGGCTCAGCCTGCAGACGCACAAGGTCATTGGGATCGCCTGAGACTGAGGGCCCTCAGGGCGCGAACGAGCCCTATCGGCGCTCAGCAACGGCCCGAACGCCGGCTGCGCGGCTGGAGCTTGTCGAGCTCGGCGAACTGCTGCTTGAGCAGCATCAGCAGGGTGCGGGCGTCGTCCACCGAAAGGCTCAGCACCGTGGCCGGCTCACCCTCGTCACGAGGGGGGCGCGGCAGCACCAGGGCGTCGAGGCGCATCTCGATGAGGCCCTTGTCGTGGCGCAGGGATTTCAGGCGCTGGACTTCAATGGAATGGGTCTTCATGTCAGGGGGATCCGGAGCAGCGGGCCACAGGGGCCCGCAGGTTGTGCATCACCCTGCGGATTGTCGACCCACTGGCGGGCAGGGGCGCCGACGGGCGCCCCTGGGGCTCACTTGAAGCCGACGCGGTCCAGGAGCTGCTGGACCTTGGCGCTGTTGGCGCCCACCACGGCCACCGGGATCACCTCGGCCTTGAACGGGCCCAGGGCCTTGAGTGCGGGGTTGTCGGCGCTGGCGCCTTCCACCACGGCGTATTCGTTGTTGCCGTTGGCAAAGTAGCCCTGGGCCTTGGGGCTGGCCAGGTACTCCAGGAACTTGATGGCCGCCTCACCGTGCGGGGCATGGCGGGCGACGGCGCCGCCGGCGATGTTCACATGCGCGCCCACGTCGGCCTGGTTGGGGAAGACCACGCCGACCTTCTCCATCACCGCCCGGTCTTCGGGCTTGGTGGAGCGCATCATGCGCGCCACGTAGTAGCTGTTGCTCAAGGCGATGGCGCACTCGCCGGAGGCCACGGCCTTGATCTGGTCGGTGTCGCCACCCTTGGGCGGGCGGGCCATGTTGTCGACCATGCCCTTGAGCAGGGTTTCGGTCTTGGCCGGGCCGTGGTGTTCCAGCAGGGCGCCGAACAGCGACAGGTTGTAGGGGTGGGCGCCGGAGCGGGTGCAGACCTTGCCCTTGTTCTTCGGGTCGGCCAGTTCCTCGTAGGTGTCGGCGTCTTCCTTCTTGACCGTCGTCTTGTTGTAGACGATGACCCGGGCCCGGGTGGAGAAGCCGAACCACTGAGAGCCCTGGCCCTTGTCGGCGCCACGGAGCTTGGCCGGGATGCGCTGCTCCAGCACAGCGGATTTGATGGGGCGGAACAGCCCCGACTCCTCGGCACGCCACAGGCGGGCGGCGTCGACCAGCAGGATCACGTCGGCGGGGCTGGCAGCGCCTTCGTTGCGCAGGCGCTCCAGGATGCCGGCGTCGTCGGCGTCCACACGGTTGATGCGGATCCCGGTGGCGGCGGTGAAGTCGGCGTACAGCGCCTCGTCGGTCTGGTAGTGACGGGCGGAATACAGGTTCAGCACCTTGTCGTCCTGGGCCAGGGCCAGGGACGAGGACAGACCGGCCAGGGCAGCGGTCAACAAGGCGGCCCGACGGGCCCAGGGACGCAGCGCAAACATTCACTCACTCCGGTGGCGCCGTGCAGAAGGCGCACAGCGGGTTGGAAACGGGGCGCGGCAGGGGAACGCCGCGCGGGCCGGAGTCTATTCGCAAATGAGAATGCGTGTCAGTAAGGCCCACTCAGCGCGTGGGGCGGGTGGAGCGCACCAGCAGCATCACCGGCAGCAGGCCGACGGCGACGATGGCCAGCGAGGGCAGCGCCGCCTCGGCCAGGCGCTCGTCGCGGGCGAACTGGTTGGCGATGATGGCCAGGGTGTCGGCGTTGAAGGGGCGGAGCACCAAGGTGGCCGGCAGCTCCTTCATGACATCCACAAAGACCAGCAGCGCCGCGGTGCCGGCGGTGCGCCGCATCAACGGCCAGTGCACCCGGCGCCACAGGGCGGCGTGACGGGCGCCCAGCATGCGGGCCGATTCGTCCAGGCTCTGGGGCAGGCGCGCGTAGCCGGCCTCGACGCTGTGCAAGGCCACCGCGGAGAAGCGCACGAGGTAGGCGTACACCAGCCCGGCCAGGGTGCTGGTGAGCCAGGCCGCGGCCTGTGTCTGGGGCCACAGGCTCTGCACCATGCCTGCAGGCAGCAGGATGCCCACCACCACCACCGCGCCAGGCACGGCATAGCCCAGGGAGACGGCACGCACCAGGCCTTGCAGCAGCGGTCCGGGCTGGCGCCGGCGCAGAAAGCCCAAACCCAGGGCCAGGGCGGCGGCGAGCACGGCGGTCAGGCCCGCCAGCAGCAGGCTGTTGCCGCACCAGCCCAGAAACCGGTCCCAGGGCAGACCGACCTCGCCGCTGTCGCCCCCGTCGCCGCCCTGGGCCAGCAGCCTCAGCAGCGCCAGCACGGGCAGGACAAATCCCACCAGCACCGGCAGCAGGCAGACCGTCCAGGCCAGCAGGGCCCGGCCGCCGCGCAGGGGCACCGGCCGCGCCTCATGCGACTCCACCGCCCCCAGGCGGGTGATGGCAAAGCGCAGCCGCCGCTGGGCAGACTGCTCGGCCCACACCAGCAGGGCCACCACCAGCAGCAGTACCGTGGCCAGCTGCGCGGCGGCATGGCGGTCCCCCATGGACAGCCAGGCCCGGTAGATGCCGGTGGTGAAGGTGCTCAGGCCGAAGTAGGCGCCGACGCCATAGTCGGCCAGGGTCTCCATCAGGGCCAGGGCCGTGCCGGCGGCGATGGCCGGGCGGGCCAGCGGCAGGGCCACCGCCAGGATGCGCCGGGCCGGCCCCGCGCCCAGCAGGCGCGCGGCCTCCATCAGGGGTACCCCCCGCTCGGCCAGGGCGCCGCGCACCAGCAGGTGCACATAGGGATAGAGGCAGGCGATGAACAGGACGATGGCGCCCCAGGCATTGCGGATGTCAGGCCACAGGGCGCCCTGCGCCCCGGTCAGGCCGCGCAACGCGGTCTGCACCGGCCCGCCGAACTGCAGGGTGTCGGTCCAGGCATAGGCCAGCACATAGGCCGGCATGGCCAGGGGCAGCAGCAGCAGCACCTCGGCCAGGCGCCGCCCACGGAACTCGAACAGGGTGACGGTGGCCGCCGTGGCACTGCCCACCACCGCCACGCCCAGCCCGACGCCCACCGCGATGCCCATGGAGGTGAGCGCGTACTCGGGCATCACCGTCTGGACCATGTGGGCCAGGGTGGCCCAGCTCTGACCGTCGGCGCTCCACCAGGCACTGGCCAGGGCCAGCACCGGCAGCACCAACAGCACGCAGATCAGGCACAGCAAAAGGGTCATGCGGCGTGGCGCCAGGACGTGGGCAGGCAGAGGAAGAACGGAGGCGGGTCAGCCAGCGGCCGTGGTGCAGGAGGCAGCACACGGTCGTCGAGCCGGCGGACGGGACGCGGGGACGTTGTTGAGAATGATAACCATCCAGTTATGATCTTCCGTCATGTTCCTGCAACTTGATCAGGTGTCCGTGCGATACCGCAGCCAGGTCGACGGCAGCGGCCGGGAGGCGGTGCGCAGCGTCGGGCTGAGCCTGCCGGCCGGCGGCATCGGCGTGCTCATCGGCCCCTCGGGCTGCGGCAAGACCTCGCTGCTGCGGGCGGTGGCCGGGCTGGAGCGGCTGCACGCAGGCCGCATCACGCTGGGCGGAGAGGTCTTGGGCGACGCCGCACAGCGCCTGCACCTGCCGGCTGAGCGACGCCGCATCGGCATGGTCTTCCAAGACTATGCGCTGTTCCCGCACCTGAGCGTGGCGCAGAACGTGGGCTTCGGACTGCACAGCTGGCCACGGGCCGAGCGGGAGGCCCGGGTGAGCGAGATGCTGGCGCTGGTGGGCCTGTCGGCCCATGCGCGGCAGGCGCCGCACCAGCTCTCCGGCGGCCAGCAGCAGCGCATCGCGCTGGCGCGGGCGCTGGCACCGCGGCCACGCCTGCTGCTGCTGGACGAACCGTTCTCAGCCCTGGATGTGGAGCTGCGCGAGCGGCTGGCCCACGAGGTGCGTGACATCCTCAAGCAGATGGGCACGTCGGCGCTGTTCGTCACCCACGACCAGCAGGAGGCCTTTGCCCTGGGCGATGTGATCGGGGTGATGAACCAGGGCGTGCTGGACCAGTGGGATTCGGCCTACGACCTCTACCACCGGCCGGCCACGGCCTTCGTGGCCAACTTCATCGGCCACGGGGTCTTCGCGCCGGCCCGCATCGTCACCACGCCGCAGGGCACGCGGGTGGATACCCCGCTGGGCCTGCTGGACGACGTGGCCGGCTGCCCCCTGCCCGAGGCCTATCCCGGCGGCGAATGCCAGGTGCTGCTGCGGGCCGACGACATCGTCCACGACGACCATGCGCCGGTGAAGGCGCGCATTCTGCGCAAGTCCTTCCGCGGAGCGGAGTTCCTCTACACCCTGGCCTTGGCCGAGGGCCTGGAGGTGCTGGCCCATGTGCCCTCCCACCACGACCACCAGGTGGGCGAGTGGATCGGCGTGCGCGCCTGCGTGGACCATGTGGTGACCTTTCCGCGCGGCACCGCCTGAGCGGCCGGGGCCTGAGGCAGGTCAGCCTGGCGCAGGCCCATGGGGCGGATAATCGGGCGCATGTTCGCCCCGCTCCAAAACGACTGCTTCCTGCGCGCCTGCCTGCGCCAGCCCACCCCCCATACGCCAGTCTGGCTGATGCGCCAGGCTGGACGCTACCTGCCGGAGTACTGCGCCACGCGCGCCAAGGCCGGCAGCTTCATGGGCCTGGCCACCCACGTGGACTACGCCACCGAGGTCACGCTGCAGCCGCTGGAGCGCTACCCGCTGGACGCGGCGATCCTGTTCTCGGACATCCTGACCGTGCCCGACGCGATGGGCCTGGGCCTGTCCTTCCAGGCCGGCGAGGGCCCGAAGTTCGCCAAGGTCGTGCGCGACGAGGCGGCGGTGGCCGCGCTGGCCGTGCCGGACATGGACAAGCTGCGCTACGTCTTCGACGCGGTCACGTCGATCCGCAAGGCCCTGAACGGCCGCGTGCCCCTGATCGGCTTCTCCGGCAGCCCCTGGACCCTGGCCTGCTACATGGTCGAAGGCGGCGGCTCGGACGACTACCGCCAGGTCAAGAGCCTGATGTACAGCCGCCCCGACCTGATGCACCGCATCCTGCAGGTCAACGCCGACGCCGTGGCCACCTACCTCAACACCCAGATCGACGCCGGCGCGCAGGCCGTGATGGTGTTCGACAGCTGGGGAGGCGTGCTGGCCGATGGCGCCTTCCAGTCCTTCTCGCTGGACTACACCCGCCGCGTGGTGTCGCAACTCCAGCGCGAGAAGGACGGCCAGCGCATCCCGGTGATCGTCTTCACCAAGGGCGGCGGCCTGTGGCTGGAGGAGATCGCCGCGGTGGGCGCCGATGTGGTGGGGGTGGACTGGACGGTCAACCTGGGCAAGGCCCGCGCCGCCGTGGGCCACCGCGTGGCCCTGCAGGGCAATCTGGACCCCAATGTGCTGTTCGCGCCCCCGGCGGCGGTGCAGGCCGAGGCCCTCAAGGTGCTCGACAGTTTCGGCCGCCCGCAGCGTGCCGATGGCGGCTGGGATGGCCACATCTTCAACCTGGGCCACGGCATCAGCCAGTTCACGCCGCCCGAGCATGTGAGCGCCCTGGTGGAGGCGGTGCATGCCCACTCGCGGGTGCTGCGCCAGGCCTGAACAGGCCGCCAGACGGCCAGGACAAAGGCCGACGCTTGCGCGGGGGGCTTGACTTGTCCCCAGCGCGGGGCTTGCGGAGGGGGCCTCCCCCCGGCGACAACCGGCCCCGGCGCCCCCCCAGAGACCTTTACGCAAGTTGTTGATTCATAAGGACTACGCCCAACTGCCTCGCCATGAGGCAATCCAAGGCGGCGCCCTAAGAATCAAGGCCTTAGCGGCCCCTACCCAAGGTTGCCAACAAAGTTATCCACAGAAACCGTGGGCAACTTTCTCCACAGCCTCGAATCAAGCACTTAGCGGCCACCCCTGACAAGATGCCCGAAGTTCCGGCGCCAAATGAGGCTGTGGATGACCCGGTCGAGACCGCGCAGCAGGTCCTGCCGGTCTTGGTGGACATGCCCTTTCATGGTGCGTTGGACTCCACGCTGAGCTACCTGGGGCCGGCACTGCCTCCTGGCAGTCTGGTGCGGGCGCCACTGGGCCACCGCGAGGTGCTGGGCCTGGTCTGGGACGCACCGTCGGATGACCTCGTGGCGCCGGGCCAGACACTGCGTGCCCTGCTGGGCACCCTGGACCCCCTGCCCCCGCTGCCCCTGGCCTGGCGGCGCCTGGTGCGCTTTGCCGCCAGCTACTACCAGCGCAGCCTGGGCGAGATGGCCCTGTCGGTGCTGCCGCCCGAGCTGCGCAAGCTCGACCCCGCCAGCCTGACGCGCCGGCTGCGACGCAAGGGCGGTCTGGGCAGCGCCCCCGCGCCGACCGACGCACCACAGACCGCCGCCCGGCCCGAGCCCACCGAGGACCAGGCGCAGGCCCTGGCCCAGCTGGCCGCGCTGCAGGCGCGCGAGCCCGGTGGCACCGCCCTGCTGCTGGGAGTAACCGGCAGCGGCAAGACCGAGGTCTACCTGCGGCGGGCCGAGGAGGCGCTGGCCCAGGGCCGCCAGGTGCTGGTGCTGGTGCCCGAGATCAACCTCACCCCGCAGCTGGAAGCGCGTTTGCGCGACCGCTTTCCGGGGCGGTTGCTGGTGACCCAGCACAGCGGCCTGACGCCCGCGCAGCGCCTGCGCCACTGGCTGGCCGCGCACCTGGGCCAGGCCGATCTGGTGCTGGGCACGCGCATGGCGGTCTTCAGCCCCCTGCCGCGCCTGGGCCTGATCGTGGTCGACGAGGAGCACGACGCCAGCTACAAGCAGCAGGAAGGCGCGCGCTATTCGGCCCGCGACCTGGCTGTCTACCGCGGCCGTCTGGAAGGGGTGCCGGTGCTGCTGGGCTCGGCCACGCCCTCGCTGGAGAGCTGGCGGCACGCCCAGCAGGGGCGCTATGCACTGGTGCCCATGCGCCAACGGGTGGGACAGGGGGCGCTGCCGCAGGTGCGTTTGGTCGACATGACCCAGCAGCCGCAGGCGCCGCGCGGCCAGGAGCCGCCGCCACTGGCCGCGCCGGTGCTGGCCGCCCTGCGCGAGCGCTTGGAGCGCGGAGAACAGAGCCTGCTGTTCCTCAACCGCCGAGGCTTTGCCCCGGTGCTGCACTGCCCGGCCTGCCAGTGGAAGAGCGACTGCCCGCACTGCTCGGCCTGGCGGGTCTTCCACAAGCTCGACCGCACACTGCGCTGCCACCATTGCGGCTTCTCCGACCGCGTGCCGCGGGCCTGCCCCAGCTGCGGCAACCCCGACATCCAGCCCGTGGGCCGGGGCACCGAACGCCTGGAGGAGCAGATCGGCCAGTGGTTGCCCGGGGTGCGGGTGGCCCGCATCGACGCCGACAGCACCCGGCTCAAGGGCACGCTGGAGCAACAGCTCTCGGCCGTGCATGCCGGGGAGGTGGACATCCTGGTGGGCACGCAGATGGTGACCAAGGGCCACGATTTCCGCCGCATCACGCTGGTGGTGGCCGTCAACCCGGACGGCGCGCTGTTCACCACCGATTTCCGGGGGCCGGAGCGCCTGTTTGCCACGCTGATGCAGGCCGGCGGCCGGGCGGGGCGTGATGCCGAGGCGGCCGCCCGCAGCGAGCTGTGGATCCAGACCTGGAACCCGGCGCATGCGCTGTTCCAGTCGCTGCGCCGGCACGACTACGAATCCTTCGCCGCGGCGCAACTGGCCGAGCGGGAGATGGCCGGGCTGCCGCCCTACAGCCACCTGGCCCTGCTGCGGGTGGAGGCACGCACGCCGGAGGCCGCCCAGGATTTCCTGGCGCTGGCGCGCCGGGACGCCATGGCCTGGGTGGAGGCGCAGGCGGCGGAGGTGACGGTCTACCCGCCGGTGCCCCCCTATCTGGCGCGGGTGGCCGGTCTGGAGCGGCGGCAGATGCTGCTGGAGAGCGGCAGCCGACCGGCCCTGCAGGCCCTGCTGCGCGACTGGCTGCCGGGGCTGCGTGGCCTGCGGGCGCAGACGCCCGGCGTGGCACGCTGGGCACTGGACGTGGACCCGCTGGGCATCTGAAAACGCACAAGGCCCGGCACGGGGCCAGGCCTTGGGGCGGGGCCGTGCCCCTGCGCTGGAGCGCCGGGGCGACGGCGGCCTGACGCCAAGCGTCAGGCCGGTGGGGCTCAGTGGCCGGAGGCGCCGGCGGCACCCAGGCCGGTCTCGGAGCGGACCTGCTGGGCCTCGAAGTCGGCACGCTCCTTGGCCGCCTGGGCGCTCTTGTCCAGGACAGAGAACAGCCAGATGCCCACGAAGCCGATGGTCATGGAGAACAGCGCCGGCGAGGTGTAGGGGAACCAGGCCGAGCCCTTGGGGTTGCCCAGCGTCACTTCCCACACCGAGGGCGAGACCACGGTCAGGCCCACCGAGCTGATCAGGCCCAGGAAGCCGCCGATCACCGCGCCCTTGGTGGTGCAGTCCTTCCACAGCACGCTCATGAAGAGCACGGGGAAGTTGGCCGAGGCGGCGATGGCGAAGGCCAGCGACACCATGAAGGCGATGTTCTGCTTCTCGAAGGCGATGCCCAGGGTCACGGCCAGCGCGCCCAGTGCCAGGGTGGTGATGCGCGAGACCTTCAGCTCCGAGGCGCTGTCGGCCTTGCCGCCCTTGAACACGGTGGCGTAGAGGTCGTGCGAGACGGCCGAGGCGCCCGAAAGCGTCAGGCCGGCCACCACCGCCAGGATGGTGGCAAAAGCCACCGCGGAGATGAAACCGAAGAACACGTCACCACCCACGCTCTTGGCCACCAGCACCGCCGCCATGTTGGCCGTGCCGGCGCCGCCCTTGATGACCCCCTTGGCGGTGTCGGCGAACTCGGGGTTGGTCAGCACCAGGGTGATGGCGCCAAAGCCGATGATGAAGATCAGCACGTAGAAGTAGCCGATCCAGGTGGTGGCCCAGAACACGCTCTTGCGGGCTTCCTTGGCATCGGGCACGGTGAAGAAGCGCATCAGGATGTGCGGCAGGCCAGCGGTGCCGAACATCAGCGCCATGCCGAAGCTGATGGCCGAGATCGGGTCCTTGACGAAGCCGCCCGGCTTCATGATCGCCTCACCGGCCTTGGCGGCCTCCTCCGGCGTCTTGCCGGCGGCCTCGGCAATGGCGGCCTTGACCGCCACGCCCTTGGCGAACAGCGCCTCGGGGCTGAAACCGAACTGCGCCATCACCATGAAGGCCATGAAGGTCACGCCCGCCAGCAGCAGCACGGCCTTGATGATCTGCACCCAGGTGGTGGCGGTCATGCCACCAAACAGCACGTAGACCATCATCAGGGCCCCGACGATGACCACCGCCACCCAGTACTCCAGGCCGAACAGCAGCTTGATGAGCTGGCCGGCGCCGACCATCTGGGCGATCAGGTAGAAGGCCACCACCACCAGCGTGCCGCTGGCGGCGAAGGCGCGGATGGGCGTCTGCTTGAAGCGATAGCCCGCCACGTCGGCAAAGGTGAACTTGCCCAGGTTGCGCAGGCGCTCGGCCATCAGGAAGGTGATGACCGGCCAGCCCACCAGAAAGCCGATGGAGTAGATCAGGCCGTCGTAGCCCGAGGCCATGACGGCCGCGGAGATGCCCAGGAAGGAAGCGGCCGACATGTAGTCGCCGGCGATCGCCAGGCCGTTCTGGAAGCCGGTGATGCCACCGCCAGCGGTGTAGAAGTCGGCGGCCGAGCGGGTCTTGGCTGCCGCCCACTTGGTGATCCACAGGGTGCCGGCCACGAACAGGCCGAACATGACGATGGCCGTCCAGTTGGTGGCCTGCTTGGCGGCCTGCCCCACGTCACCGCCGGCGGCCAGCACCGCACCGCTGGCCAGCAGGCCGGCGGCGAGGGCCATGAAACGAGATGCGCGCATCACTTGACTTCCTCCGCCAGGATTTCCTTGGTCAGCCGGTCGAACTCGCTGTTGGCCCGCCGCACGTAGATGCCGGTGATCACGATCGTGAAGACGATCACCCCCATGCCGATGGGCACGCCGATGGTGGTCACGCCAGTGCCCAGGGGCTGGGACAGGAACTCCTTATTGAAGGCGATCAGCGCGATGTAGCCGTAGTACACGACCATCATCAGCGCGGTCAGCATCCAGCCGAAGGCGCTGCGCTTGGCCTTGAGCTCCTGGTACTTCGGATTCGCCCGGATGCGGGCGACCACGGGGTCTGTCATCTGTCTCACTCCTCGCAGGTTGGAAACGCTGGGGCGGGCCTGGGCCCGTCGTTTGCGGCGAGTGTGGGAGCCAAGTCTGACCGTGGGCTGACCCCGAATGGAGCATTTCCAGCCAGAACGCTTGATCAAAGTCAATCCATACTGACACCAATCTGACGCCGCCACGGTCCGGCCGGCAGGGGACGGCTTGGCTATGATCCGCGCCCCAGCCGCCTTCCCCCTCGACGCCGAGAGGTGCCACGCCCCATGTCCGCCCCCGCCACGCTGAACCCGGCCCAGATGGAAGCCGTGCATTACCTTGGAGGTCCCTGCCTGGTGCTGGCGGGTGCCGGCTCAGGGAAAACACGGGTGATCACCCACAAGATCGCTCGGCTTCTCCAGGCGGGTCTGGGTCCCAAGCGCATCGCGGCCATCACCTTCACCAACAAGGCGGCGCTGGAGATGCGCGAGCGTGCCCGTGCCCTGGTGGGCCCACGGGCCGCGCAGGAGCTGGCCATCAGCACCTTCCACAGCCTGGGCGTGCGCATGCTGCGCGAGGACGGCGAGAAACTCGGCCTGAAGGCGCAGTTCTCCATCCTCGACAGCGACGATGTGCTGGGCGTGCTGCGCGACGCCGGCAGCAGCACCGACAACAAGGTGGCACGCCAGTGGCAGTGGACCATCAGCCTGTGGAAGAACCAGGGCCTCAACAGCGACGGGGCGCTGGCCGCGGCCCAGAACGCCGACGAGCAGGTGGCCGCCCGGGTGATGAAGCTCTACGAGGAGCGCCTGGTGGCCTACCAGGCGGTGGACTTCGACGACCTCATCAGCCTGCCGCTCAAGCTGCTGCGCACGAACGACGACGCCCGCGCCAAGTGGCAGGCCCAGTTCGGCCATGTGCTGGTCGACGAATACCAAGACACCAACGCCGTGCAGTACGAGCTGCTCAAGGCCCTGGTGGACCACCCCGAGGAGCGCCGCCGGGGCCAGTTCACCGCGGTGGGCGACGACGACCAGTCCATCTACGGCTGGCGCGGCGCCACCATCGAGAACCTGCGCCGCCTGCCTGAAGACTTCCCCGGGCTCAAGGTCATCCCGCTGGAGCAGAACTACCGCTCCACCACCGCCATCCTGCGCGCGGCCAACGCGGTCATCGCCGGCAACCCCAAGCTCTTCGAGAAGAGGCTGTGGAGCGACCGCGGCGAGGGCGAACCGGTGCGGGTGGTCGAGTGCGACGGCGAAGAGCACGAGGCCGAACGCGCGGTGGGCCGCATCCAGGCCCTCATGGCCCAGGACCCCACCCTCAAGCCCAGCGACTTCGCGGTGCTCTACCGCACCAACTTCCAGGCCCGCCCGCTGGAGCAGAAGCTGCGCGCCGCGCAGATCCCCTACAAGGTCTCGGGCGGGCAGAGCTTCTTTGACAAGGCCGAGATCAAGGACCTGTGCGCCTGGCTGCGTCTGCTGGTCAACCAGGATGACGACCCCGCCTTCCTGCGGGCCATCACCACGCCCAAGCGCGGCATCGGCCACACCACCCTGGGCAAGCTCGGCGAGTTCTCCGGCCAGTGGAAGGTGAGCATGTTCGAGGCCCTGTTCGCCGAGAGCCTGCCGGCGCTGGTGGGCGCCAAGGCCCTGGCCGGCCTGCACGAGTTCGGCCGCTGCGTGAACGACCTGGAGCACCGTGCCCGCACCACCGTGGGCGCCGAGGACGCCAAGGCGCTGATGCTGGGCTGGCTCAAGGACATCGCCTACGAACAGCACCTCTATGACCACGAGGACAGCGAGAAGGTGGCCGCCGCGCGCTGGAGCAATGTGCTGGACTTTGTGGACTGGGTGGCCCGGCGCTGCGGCGGCCAGATCAGCCAGGAAGGCGGCGCCACCTTCGAGAGCGAGAAGAAGAGCGTGCTGGAGGTGGCCCAGACCATCAGCGTCATCCTGAGCCTGGCCGAACGCGGCGAGGAGCAGGACCAGGTGACGCTGACGACACTGCACGCCTCCAAGGGCCTGGAATGGCCGCATGTGGTGCTGGTGGGCGTCAACGAGGGCATCCTGCCCTTCCAGAGCGAGGGCGAGGACATGACCGCCGCCCGCCTGGAGGAGGAGCGGCGCCTGATGTACGTGGGCATCACCCGGGCGCAGAAGTCGCTGGTGGTCAGCACCCTGCGCCGGCGCAAGAAGGGCCGCGAACTGGTGGCCGGCATCCCCAGCCGCTTCATCCCCGAGATGAAACTGCACGAGGCCGCCCAGCAGGAGGACCCCAAGGACCGCCTCAAGCGCCTGCGCGCCGAGCTGGCCGCCAAGGCCGCCGCCAGCGCCCCACCCGCGGCCTGAGGCCCCCACAGGAGCGGCGATGATGCCGGGCATGCCCACCGCTGTGCCCACTGCCGCTGCCCCCGAGGCACCGCCGCCGCCCCAGCCGCTGCGGGTCGCCTGGTGGCCGGCGGCCACGCGGCCCGGCCTGGCCAGCTACCGCCTGCGCTGCGCCGTGCTGCAGCCGGCCCTGCGACGTTGGGGCTGGGCCACCGGCCTGTACCCGCAGGTGACCGCCCCCCAGGTGCTGGTGCTGGGCAAGCGCTACGACCCGGCCAGCCTGGCGCAGGCCCAGGACCTGCGCCGGCGCCATGGCACCCGGCTGGTGCTGGACCTGTGCGACAACCACCTCGACGCCGAGACGGACGACCCCGCCTGGGCGGCTCGGCGCGCGTGGCTGCTGCAGGCCCTGGACCAGGTGGACGGGGTGGTGGCCGCCTCGGACGCGCTGGCCGAGGTCATCCGCCTGGCCCGGCCCGGCACGGCGGTGCAGGTGGTGGGCGATCCGGTGGAGCCGGCTCGGCGGCTGGACGGTTGGGCCGCGCTGCGCCACCCCCACGCCGCCTGGCAGGCCACCGTGCTGGGCCGGGCCCTCCCCCCCCGCGGGCACGCCACGCGGCTGGTGTGGTTTGGCCAGCACGGCACGGCCTATGCCCGAGGCGGCCTGCAGGAGCTGGCGCGGCTGCAACCCTGGCTGGAGGACCTGCAACGCCAGCGGCCGCTGCATCTGACCGTGGTGAGCAACCACCGGGCCCGGGCCGGCGCACTCACCGCGGGCTGGCGCCTGCCGGTGCACTACCTGGACTGGCACCCGGCCACCTTCGATGCGGTGCTGGGCTGGCAGGACCTGGCGCTGATCCCGGTCACCCTCACCCCCTTCACCCGCTGCAAGAGCGCCAACCGGCTGCTGACCGCCCTGGCCCGCGGGGTGGCCGTGCTGGCCGACCCGGTGCCCAGCTACCAGCCCTGGGCCGATCTGGTGCCGCTGGGCGACTGGGAGACGGCCCTGGCCCGTGCGGTGGCCGAGCCGGGGTGGCGCCAGGCCCAGGTGGCCGCTGCCCGCCCCCGCCTGGCGGCCGAGGCCACCCCCGAAGCCCTGGCCCGCCAGTGGGCGTTGGCCCTGGGCCAGGTGGCCGGCTTTCCGGGGGTGCGCTAGGGCGGCAACGGGTCCGGGCGGCGGACCCGGACGGCAGGCTCACGGGGCCGCGGATCAGGCCGCCGCCCCCCGGGGCCGGCGGCCATGGCCCAGCCAGGTGGCCAGCCGGGCCCGCAGCGGGGGCCGGTGCGGCGGCACATAGGCCAGCTCGGCGGCCAGCAGGTGCCAGGGCACGCGCCGCGGATCGGGCTCGCGGTGCTCCACCTGCCACATCAGGCCGGGCCGCACCCAGCGGTGACGATGGGCTTCCTCCAGATCGGCTGGCGTGACGGCGCCCTCGTCCAGGGCCTCGAACAGCGCCTCGAACCACAGCGGCGCCAGCGGGTTGCGGCTGGAGATCCAGGGCTGCAGGTTCATGGCGGTGTAATGCAGCAGCCCGGTGACGGGCTCCCAGCGCTCCAGCGAGTTCCAGGTGTAGGGCAGGCAGGCCGCCTTGGAGGGCTCCAGGCTCAGCCGGGTCATCAGGCCCAGGTAGTCCTGGGCGGCCAGGGCCCGGGCCTGCTCCGGCGCCCAGCGCGCACGGGCACAGTCGATGAGCAGCACGCTGTACTGGGGCTTGCGGCCACTGTCGGGCGTGGCCGCCGCCGAGCACACCGCCACCGCCGGATCGCGCCAGCGCAGCAGGCTGCGGATGTCGTCGAAGACCAGCATGTCGGAATCCAGGTACACCGCCGTGCCCTGGTAGTCGTTGAGCAGCGGGATGCAGAAGCGCTGCAGCGAGAACAAGGTGTGCCAGCCCAGCGGCAGTCCCAGACGGCGGGTGCACTCGTCCAGGCGCTGGACCTGCACACGCATCGGCCCGGGGGCCTGGGCATGCCGCAGGATGCTGTGGGTCAGCACCTTGGCCGCCACGGCCTGCGGCGCTTCACAGCCGATGTACACATTCAAGACAGAATCGGGGGCGGAAAGGGGGTCGTTCAAGCGCGGCTCCTGCTGCTGGCGGGCGGGTGAACCCGCCGCTGTCCCCGGGGGCTGACCGCGGTGGCACGGCGGACGCCAGCCTCTGGGGCCGGGCCGCCGATTGTGGGCCGGCCACCGCCAGTCCCCACCACCCGCCCGGGCCCCTGTCCAAGGGAGCCTGATCTGGATCAGTCCGCGCCCCGGGGCGCCCCCAACCGAGTTCCTGCCCATGAATCGATTGCGCCTCTGGCTTGGTGCCGCCCGCGAATGGGCGCCGGCCATGCTCATCCTGGTGGTGGCCGCCCTGGTGGCGGTGTATGTGGCCTACCGCCTGCTCGACCCCACGCCGCCGCGCCGCCTGGTGATGGCCACCGCCGGTGAACAGAGCGCCTATCACGTGCTGGGCCTGCGCTACCGGGACGCGCTGCGGCCCTACGGCATCACCGTGGAGCTGCGCAACACCGCCGGCTCGGCCGAGAACCTGCGCCTGCTGACCGAGGAGGACGGCCCGGTGGATGTGGCCTTCGTGCAGGGGGGCACCTGGCAGGCGCCGGTCAGCGACGAGGAGGAGCTGCCGGAGCTGGTGGCCCTGGGCGGCCTGTTCCATGAGCCGGTCTGGGTCTTCTACCGGGAGGACAGTGCGGTGCGCCTGCTGGGCGGCTGCGACAACCGCGACACGGAGGCCGAGCGCCTGCGCGCCCTGCGCTGGGGCGCCCGCCCAGCCCGCCTGAAACTGGCCAAGAGCGCCGCCAGCGAGCCCGGCAAGGTGGTGGCCGAGGTCTGCGGCGAGCTGCCCGGCCTGCATGCGCTGCGCGGCTGGAAGGTCAACGCCGGCGCCGACGGCAGCGGCGTGCAGCTGCTCTCACGCCGGCTGCTGGAGGCCGCGGGCCTGGACCACCGCGACCTGACGCTGAGCCACCAGGCCAACACGCCCGCCGTGGTGGAGCTGCTGGAGGGCCGGCTCGACGCCATGGTGTTCATCTCCGCGCCGGAGGCCTCGCTGATCCAGATGCTGCTGCAGACCCCGGGCATCAAGCTCATGAGCTTCGAGCAATCGCAGGCCTATGCCCGCAAGCTGCCCTTCCTGAGTGCGGTGACGCTGCCGCGCGGCGTGGTCGATCTGGGCCGCGACCTGCCCTCGCGGGACATCCAGCTGGTGGCGCCCACCGCCTCGCTGGTGGCGCGCGAAAGCCTGCACCCGGCCCTGGTGCAGCTGCTGATGCAGGCGGCCGGCCGGGTGCACGGCACCCCTGGCTGGTTCGCCCGAGCGGGCGAGTTTCCGCATGCCGAAGGCGCCGACTTTCCGCTGGCCGACGAGGCCACGCGCTACTACAAGAGCGGCAAGCCCCTGCTGCAGCGCTACATGCCCTTCTGGATGGCCAACCTGATCGACCGCATGTGGGTGGCGCTGCTGTCCATCATGGTGGTGCTGATCCCGCTCTCCCGCCTGCTGCCGCCGCTCTACGTGTTCCGCATGCGCTCGCGGGTGTTCCGCTGGTATGCCCGGCTGCGCGAGATCGAGACCGCCGGCCAAGGTGTCGCGGCCGACCACGCCGCCCTGCTGGCGGAACTGGCTGAGCTGGAACAGCGGGTGGGCCAGGTGAAGGTGCCGCTGTCCTACGCCGAGGAGCTCTACGCCCTGCGCCAGCACATCGACATGGTGCGGGCCCGGCTGCAAGAAGGCGGCAGCGCCTCACCGGCGGCCTGAAACCCCCCCGGGCCGCAGGGCCCGGGGGGCGCGCTCAGATCTCGACCTTGGCGCCCAGCTCCACGATGCGGTTGGAGGGCAGGTTCAGGAAGTCGGCCATGTCCGTGGCGTTGCGGTGCATGCTGGCAAAGAGCTTTTCCCGCCACAGCGCCATGCCCTGCCCCAGTGTGGGGGTGATGGTCTCCCGGGACAGGAAGTAGCTGGTGTCCATGTCATCCAGCGGCACCCCGTGCTCCTGGAGCATGCGCAGGGCCTCGGGCACGTCGGGCTCGTCCTTGAAGCCGAAGTGCAGGCTCACCTGCCAGCAGTCGTGCCCCAGCGCGGCAACGGCCAGGCGCTGGGCGGCGGGCACCCGGGGCACCTCATGGTGGCGCACGGTGACAAACAGGTTGTGCTCGTGCAGCACCTTGTTGTGCTTGAGGTTGTGCATCAGCGCATTGGGCGTGAGGCCCTGGTCGGCCACCAGGAAGACGGCGGTGCCGGGCACGCGCACGGGTGGGCTGATGAAGACGGCCTCCAGAAAGCCCTCCAGATCGATGGCCTCGTCACGCAGCTTGGCGTGCATCAGGGCCCGACCCTGCTGCCAGGTCAGCATCAGCAGGAACATGCCGGCACCGATCACCAACGGGAACCAGCCACCGGCCACCAGCTTGAGCAGGTTGGAGAGGAAGAACAGGATGTCGACCACGAAGAAGAAGCCGGTGGCCGCCACGCACAGCGCCAGCGGGTACTTCCAGCCGTAGCGGATCACGAAGAAGGTCATCACCGTGGTGATGGTCATGTCCAGCGTCACCGCAATGCCGTAGGCCGAGGCCAGGCTGGAGGAGCTCTTGAACAGCGCCACGGCCAGCACAATGAAGACATACAGGCCCCAGTTGACGAAGGGCACGTAGATCTGGCCGGTGTCACGCTCGGAGGTGTGCTTGATCGTCATGCGGGGCAGGATGCCCAGCTGGATGGCCTGCTTGGTGACCGAAAAAGCCGCCGAGATGAGCGCCTGTGAGGCGATGACCGTGGCCGCGGTGGCCAGCCCGACCAGCGGCAGCTGCGCCCACTCCGGCGCCATCATGAAAAAGGGGTTTTCCACCGCGCTGACGTCGCCCAGCAGCAGCGCCCCCTGCCCGAAGTAGTTGACCACCAGCGCGGGCATGACCAGGCCGTACCAGGCGATGCGGATGGGCCGCTTGCCGAAGTGGCCCATGTCGGCATAGAGCGCTTCGCCGCCGGTCACGCACAGCACCACCGCCCCCAGGGCGATGAAGGCCACCAGCGGCTGCTGCTGCACGAACTGCATGGCATACCAGGGGTTGATGGCCACCAGCACCGCCGGGTTGCGCATCACATGCGGCAGGCCCAGGGCGATGAGGGTGAAGAACCAGATCAGGGTGATCGGGCCGAACCACTTGCCGATGCCGCCGGTGCCGAAGCGCTGCACGGCGAACAGGCCGGTGAGCACCACCAGGGTGATGGGGATGACAAAGGCATGCAGTCCGGGTTCGGCCACCTCCAGCCCCTCCACCGCCGACAGCACCGAAACCGCCGGGGTGATGACCCCGTCGCCATAAAAAATGGCGGTGCCGAACAGGCCCACCACCATCAGGACGTTGCGCAAGGCCGGCCGGTCCTTCACCGCGGTGGTGGCCAGCGCCAGCATGGCGATCAGGCCCCCCTCGCCGTTGTTGTCTGCGCGCAGGATGAGCAGGACGTACTTGACCGAGACGATGAGCGTCATCGTCCAGAAGATCAGGCTCAGCACCCCCAGGATGTTCTCGGGCGTGGCCGGCACATGACCCGCATGGAACACCTCCTTGAGCGCATACAGCGGGCTGGTGCCGATGTCGCCATACACCACGCCCAGGGCGGCCAGGGTCAGGGCCGGCAGGGCACTGCGGGTGCCGGCGTCAGCAGATGGGGCGCTCAAGGGTAGGGGTCCGCGACAAGGAAAGGAGCGCGATTGTCGCCCCGCCCACGCCCGGCCGCCAGCAGCCGCGGATCGGCCGTGGCGGCATCGCCACCCGGCGCGGCCCGCTCAGTCGAAGGTTTCGGCGTCGGGGTCGGTGGCCTCCAGCTCGTAGGCCGCGGCCAGCATGGCCAGGCGGCCGATCACGCCGTACATGTAGAAGCGGTTGGGGGCGCTGGCGCCCGGACGCTCGCCAGGCCGGGGCAGTTGCGGGCTGTCGGCAAAGGCCAGCGGCACGAAGCTGGAGCCCGGGGCGTTGAGGTTCTCATCCACTCCGCGGGCAGCATGCACGCGGTAGAAGCCGCCCACCACATAGCGGTCGATCATGTAGACCACCGGCTCGGCCACCGCGTCGTTCATGCGCTCGTAGGTGGGCACGCCCTCCTGGATGATGACCTGGGTCACGGGCTGACCGTCCTTGACGGTGGCCATCTTGTTCTTGGTGCGGCGGTTGACCTCGTCAAGCTCCTTGGCGTCGCGCACGGTCATGATGCCCATGCCATAGGTGCCGTTGTCGGCCTTGACGACGACAAAGGGCTTCTCGTTGATGCCGTATTCCTTGTGCTTGCGGCGGATCTTGGACAACAGGGCGTCGACCTGGGTCTGCACACAGTCCATGCCGCTGCCGTCGTTCCAGTCCACCTCGCCGCATTGGGTGAAGAGCGGATTGATCAGCCACGGGTCCATGCCCAGCAGCTTGGCGAATTTCTTGGCCACCTCTTCATAGGCCTCGAAGTGCCGGGTCTTGCGCCGTACCGCCCAGCCGGCGTGCAGCGGCGGCAGCAGGTACTGCTCGTGCAGGCCCTTGAGCACCTCGGGCACGCCCGCGGAGAGGTCGTTGTTGAGCAGGATGGTGCAGGGGTCGAAGTTCTTGAGGCCCAGGCGACGGGGCGTGCGCAGCAGCGGCTCCAGGGTGAGGTGGCCGCCGTCGGGCAGCGGCAGGTCCGTCGGGGCGGTCAGTCCCTCGTCGAGCGAGCCCAGCCGCACGTTCAGCCCCGCCAGGGTGAAGATCTGCATCAGCCGCTGCACGTTCTGCAGATAGAAGCCGTTGCGGGTGTGCTTCTCGGGGATGAGCAGCAGGTTCTTGGCCTCGGGGCAAATCTTTTCGATGGCCGCCATGGCGGCCTGCACCGCCAGCGGCAGCATCTGCGGGGTGAGGTTGTTGAAGCCCCCGGGGTAGAGGTTGGTGTCCACCGGCGCGAGCTTGTAGCCGGCGTTGCGGATGTCCACCGAGGTGTAGAACGGCGGCGTGTGCTCCATCCACTCCAGGCGGAACCACCGCTCGATGGCCGGCATGGACTCCAGCACCCGCTGCTCAAGCTCGTTGATGGGGCCCGTCAGGGCGGTGACAAGGTGGGGAACCATGGGCGCACTCCAGCACGAAGGCCCCTGTCCGCAACGGCCCGGGGTCCAGGGAATTCTGGCATGTGGGGCCGTCCGGCAGGACTGCAAGGGCCGCCCGCCCTGCGCCCGCGACCATGAAAAAAGGGGACCACCTCACGGCGGCCCCCAAACTCGCTCCGAAACTTGTCGGGCTGGCGGCGCGGGGGCCGCCAGCGTCATGGCTCACATCACTTGTTGTAGGCGGTTTCGCCGTGCGAGGTGATGTCCAGACCTTCGCGCTCCTCGTCTTCCGGCACGCGCAGGCCGATGACCAGGTCCACGATCTTGAAGGCGACCACCGAGACCAGGCCGGACCACACCACAGTGATCAGCACAGCCTTGAGCTGGGTCCACACCTGGGTGGCGATGCTGTAGGCGTCCGGGGCGATCATGCCCACGGTGACCCAGTCGCCGACGGCGCTGGGGCCGCCCAGGTTGGGCGAGTTGAAGACACCGGTCAGGACCGCACCCAGGATGCCGCAGACACCGTGCACGCCGAAGACGTCCAGGGAGTCGTCAGCGCCCAGCAGACGCTTCAGGCCGTTCACGCCCCACAGACCGGCAAAGCCCGCCAGCAGGCCGATGATCAGCGCGCCGCCCACGCCGACGTTGCCGGCGGCGGGGGTGATGGCGACCAGACCCGCCACGGCGCCGGAAGCGGCACCCAGCATGGAGGCCTTGCCCTTGTGCAGCGCCTCACCAGCGGACCAGGACAGCACGGCAGCGGCGGTAGCCACCAGGGTGTTGACGAAGGCCAGGGCGGCAAAGCCGTTGGCTTCCAGGGCGGAGCCGGCGTTGAAGCCGAACCAACCCACCCACAGCAGCGAGGCACCGACCATGGTCAGGGTCAGGCTGTGCGGCGCCATGGCTTCCTTGCCGTAGCCCACGCGCTTGCCGATCATGTAGGCGCCCACCAAGCCCGCCACAGCGGCGTTGATGTGCACCACGGTACCGCCGGCGAAGTCCAGCGCACCCATTTGCCAAATGAAGCCGGCCTTGCCGTTCATGGCGTCCACGACCTCAGCGCCGGTGTAGGCGTCAGGGCCCATCCAGAACCAGACCATGTGGGCGATCGGGGCGTAGCTGAAGGTGAACCACAGCACCATGAACAGCAGCACGGCGGAGAACTTGGCCCGCTCAGCAAAGGCGCCAACGATCAGGGCACCCGTGATACCGGCGAAGGTGGCCTGGAAGGCGACGAACACGATCTCCGGGATCACCACACCCTTGCTGAAGGTGGCGGCGTTGGCGAAGGTGCCGGCGACGTTGTCCCAGGTGCCCTTGAGGAACAGCCGGTCAAAGCCACCGATGAAGGCGTTGCCCTCGGTGAAGGCCAGGCTGTAGCCGTACACGGCCCACAGCACGACGATCAGCGAGAAGGTCACCATCACCTGCATCAGCACGGACAGCATGTTCTTGCTGCGCACCAGACCGCCGTAGAACAGGGCCAGGCCCGGCACGGTCATCAGGATCACCAGCAGGGTGGACACCATCATCCAGGAGGTGTCGCCCTTGTTGGGGGTGGGGGCCGGGGCGGCGGCGGCCTCGGCCGCAGAAGCGGGCTCGGCAGCCGGTGCGGCCGCGGCGGCAGGCGCGGCGGCCTCAGCAGGGGCAGACGCCGTCACCGCCACGGGGGCAGAAGCGGCGTCCTGCGCGAAGGACAACCCCGAGAGCCCCAGGGCGGCGAAGCCCAGGGCCAGGGAAGCAATGAACTTTTTCATGATGGGCAGAACTTGTGGGTGGGGTACGTCAGAGGGCGTCCTTGCCGGTCTCGCCGGTGCGGATGCGGACCACTTGCTCCAGTGGCGACACGAAGATCTTGCCGTCGCCGATCTTGCCGGTGCGCGCGGAGGATTCGATGGCCTCGATGACCCGGTCCACCAGGGCGTCGTCCACCGCCGCCTCGATCTTCACCTTGGGCAGAAAGTCCACGACGTACTCGGCACCGCGGTACAGCTCGGTGTGGCCCTTCTGGCGGCCAAAGCCCTTCACTTCGGTCACCGTGATGCCTTGAACGCCGATGGCGCTCAGGGCTTCACGCACTTCATCAAGCTTGAAGGGCTTGACGATGGCGGTCACCATCTTCATGGTCAGGTTCTCCAGTCTGTCGGTCCACCCGGCTCGGCCGGACTTCCCGTGGGTGGGGTGAAATAAAAGCGGCGGCGGACACTGCCTGAGTCCTGGGTTTGCAGCTTCCGTGCCAGACGGCGTGTGCCCCGGCAGACCGGTTTTCCGCCCTGCGCGCCCCGGTGGCGGCCGCTCCGCCGCCCGCATCGCCGCCCCATGCCCAGGCAATGCACGATCGTGGTGCACGATTGCGAGCACGAACCACCCTGGTGCAGCCGCATCCCCCGCAGGCGGGATGGAGACGCCCGGATGCCCCACCAGAATTCATGACGTCCACTTCTTCACGTTCCGGCCGCACCGGGACGGCCCATTTGCGGGCGGCGCGGCCGGCGGAACCCCCCCATGGCCCTGGCCCGTGTCCACAGCCGCTCCCTCGAAGGCCTGCTCGCGCCGGCCGTCGAAGTCGAAGTCCACCTCTCCAACGGCCTGCCCAGCCTCACCCTGGTGGGCCTGGCCGACACCGAGGTCAAGGAAGCACGCGAGCGGGTGCGTGCCGCGCTGCAGGAGAGCGGATTGGGTTTCCCCCACAACCAACGGGTGACCGTCAACCTGGCCCCGGCCGACCTGCCCAAGGAGTCCGGGCGCTTTGACCTGCCCATCGCTGTGGGCATCCTGACCGCGCAGGGGCTGCTGCCCGAAGCGGCGGTGGACCAGTTCGAGTTCGCCGGTGAACTCTCGCTAGCCGGAGAACTGCGTCCAGTACGCGGCGCCCTGGCCCTGGCCCTGGCGGCACGTCGCGCGGGCGGCACACGTTGCCTGGTGCTGCCCCACGCCAGCGCCCGCGAGGCCGCCAAGGTGCCCGGCGTGCGGGTGCGGGGGGTGGGCCACCTGGGCGAACTGGTGCTCGCCCTGCAGGGTCCTGCCCCCGAGGCAGCGCTGCGCGTTCCGGAGCCCTTGCCCGAGCCCCCTCAGGCCGATGGCCCGGACCTGGCCGATGTGAAAGGCCAGGCCGGGGCCCGGCGGGCGCTGGAAGTGGCGGCCGCCGGCGGCCACAGCCTGCTGCTGTCGGGCGTCCCGGGCAGCGGCAAGTCCATGCTGGCCCAACGCCTGGCCGGCCTGCTCCCCCCCATGAGCCTGGACGAGGCCCTGTCCTCCGCCGCCCTCATGGGCCTGCTTCGGGAGCCCCCTGGCACCTGGCATTTCGGCCAGCGGCCGATGCGCAGCCCCCACCACAGCGCCAGCGCCGTGGCGCTGGTTGGCGGTGGCGGCACCCCTCGACCTGGCGAGATCTCCCTGGCCCATGGCGGCGTGCTCTTTCTGGACGAGCTGCCGGAATTCCCACGCAGCGCGCTGGAGGCACTGCGCGAGCCGCTGGAGACAGGCGAGATCACCATCTCGCGTGCCGCGCGCCAAGCGCGCTTTCCAGCCCGCTTCCAGCTGGTGGCGGCCATGAACCCCTGCCCCTGCGGCTGGCTGGGCGCCGCCGCTGGCAGCGGGCGCAGCTGCCGCTGCACGCCCGACCAGGTGGCGCGCTACCAGGCCCGGCTGTCCGGCCCCCTGCTCGACCGCATCGACCTCACCCTGCAGGTGCCGGCCATGCCGCCGGCCGAGCTGTTGGCCGGCGCGGCCGGCGAATCCAGCCAGCAGGTGCGGGAGCGGGTGGTGCAGGCGCGGGCACGGCAACTGGCCCGGCAGGGGCTGATCAACCACGCCCTGCCCCCGCCGGGTCTGGACGAACACTGCCGCCTGGCGCCCCGCGCCCAGGCCTTCCTGAACACCACCGCCACGCGCCTGGGCTGGTCCGGACGGGCGCTGCACCGGGTGCTGCGCGTGGCCCGCACCTGCGCCGACCTGGCCGCCAGCCCCGACATCGACGTGCCCCATCTGGCCGAAGCCATCCAGTACCGCCGCAGCCTGCCGGGCGCCTGAGGCGCCGCCGACCCGCACCGTAAACTGACCGGTGTCCATGTCCGCCACCGGCCCGACCCCACTCTTCACCGTCGCCTTCCTCGCGTGCAACCGCAACGCGGACCGGTACTGGCAGGACGCCTCCTACCTCTACCGCTGCGGCAACCTGGGCCTGGCCCTGCGGGCCCGGGGCGTGCGGGTGCTGCACGGCCACTACAGCCGCTGGCCGGCGCACCGGCGGGCCGACGTGGTGGTGCTACACCGTCCGCGCTGGACCCTTTCCCTGGCCTGGCACTGGCGGCGGCTGCAACGCAGCGCCGGCCGCCTGCTGGCCGATGTGGATGACCTGATCTTTCTGCCCGACGCGGCGGAAGACAGCCCCGCCGTGCGCAACGGCCTGGCCACGACTGCGGACATGCGCCGCCAGTACCAGGCCCATGCGCAAGCGCTGACACGGGTGGCGGGGCTCAGCGTGTCCACCGAGCCCCTGCTGGAAGAGGCCACCCGGCTACACGGGCAGGCCTCGCTGCCTGCGGCCACCCCAGCGCCCGCCTGGCTGCACCTGCTGCCCAACGCCGCCTATGCCGGCTGGCGGTGCGCCGCGGCCCCCCCCGCGACCCAGGCCCCAGACCGCCACGCGCCCCCGCGCCTGCTGCGTTACCTGGCGGGCACCCGCAGCCACGACCGTGACCTGGCGCTGGTCGAAGGCCCGCTGCGCGCGCTGCTGGACCGACACCCCCAGCTGCGCCTGGACATCGTCGGCCAGGTGGACAGCACGGCCCTGTCCGGCCATCCACGGGTCCAGCTGCATCCGCGCGTACCCTTTTCGCGCTACCAGCCCTGGGTGCAGCAGGCCGACCTGCTGCTGGCCCCGCTGGAGAACACCCGTTTCAACCGCTGCAAGTCCGCCCTCAAGTGGATTGAGGGCGGTTGCTGGGGCCGCCCAGTGCTCGGCTCTCCCCTGCCCGACGCCCTACGCCTGGACCCCGAGGCCCCCACCGCGCCAGCGGACCCGGAGGCCTGGCAGGCGCTGCTGGAGCGGGCGGTGAGCGAGCCGGGCTGGTCACTGGACGCCGGCGAGCGCCTGCGGGCCAGCGTGCAGGCCCGGGCTCAGGTCCAGGCCCTGGTCGACCCCTGGCTGCGCTGGGCGGGGCTGGACGCATGAGCGCGGTACCGCGGCCCTTTGTGCTGGCCAGCCGCTGGCACGTTCTCTGGCTGTGGCCGGTGCGGCTGTGGGCCGCCTGGCGCCGCCGCCAGGGACACTACGACCGCGCCACCCTGGCGCTGTGGTGGTGGATGGCCCGCTGGCGCAACACCCCGGCGGCCTGCCAGGAATGGCTGCTGTTCCGCCGCGACCTGGGCTTGCCCTGGCCACGGCGTGCACGGTACTGCCTGCCCGACGGGCAGCGGGGTCCGGTGCGGCAGCGGCATGCTGCCCTCGATGCCGACGGCGCCCTGCAAGCCCGCCAAGCCCGGGAACGCGACGCCCTGCAGCGGGCCGTGCGCGCCGCCTGCAGTCAGACCGGTGTGTGTGTGGTGGGCAATGGTGCGGGGCTGCTGGGTCAGGGTCGCGGCGCCCAGATCGATGCCCACGCCCTGGTGGTGCGCTTCAACCACTGGCCCCGGGACGCCGTGGCCGACCTGGGCCAGCGGGTCGACCTCTGGGTCTGCGCCCCCGCGGTGGCCATCGCCCCCCGGGGTCCAGGGTTCGAACCGCCGGCCGCGCACTGGACCGTGGTGAGTGGGCCAGGCTGGTGGAGTGCGGCATCGGCCGGCCACCTGGCGGTGCCGCTGGCGGTATGGCGCACGCTGGTCAAGACACTGAACGCCCCGCCCAGCGCGGGGGTGCTGACCCTGGCCTGGCTGCGGGAGCTCAACGGCGGCTGGACAGGCCTGCAGGTGACCGGCATCGGCCGCGGGCCGGCCTCCGCCGGCCGCTGGCACCTGGCCCGCGCGGGGCGCCGGCAAGGCGGTCGCCACGACTGGGGGGCTGAGGCCGCCCTGCTCAGCCGCTGGCGCCGGGAAGGCCTGACCGAACTGCCCCCCTCCGGACACGGCGCGTGGTCCGCATGAGAGAGGTTCCCCTGTCGTCCCGGCGAACCATGGCGTCCCCCGCAGCTTGGGATGCCCTGCGCCGGGCAAGGTCAGCTACAGTGCCCCACGTCCGGCGGCGCGCCATGGTGGCCGCCCCGGCGCCGGCATCCACTGCGCCGGCCGACAGGACGGTCTGGTTGGATGACGTGGGTTCGGACAAGGGTGCAGTGTTGCAAGGCGTTGTAATGAGCATGGTTCAGGGGGCGTGGACGTGATCGCCGTGCCCCGTCGGTATCTCGATGCGCAGGTCATGCTGATGTCGCTGCGTCTGATCCACGGCCTCACCCGCTGGACCGGAAAGCCCGAATGGCTGTTGCGCTTCGAGGTCGAGCTGACCCGCTCGGTGGGCCTGTTCGACCGCGACCATTACCTCGGCCAGCTGGACCCCGGCTCAGTGGGCCAACGTTCAGCCCTGCGCCACTATGTCGAGATTGGCGATGCCCTGGGCCTGTCGCCCAGTCCCCTGTTCGACGTGCACCACTACGACCAGCATGGCGGCCCGCGCCACGGCCTGAACCGCCTGCTGCACTACGGACTCATCTCGCGTTTCCAGGGCCGCCTGCCCACGCCCTGGTTCGATGCCGAGTACTACCTGCGCACCAACCCGGACGTGGCCCAGTCCGGCACCGACCCGCTGGAACACTTCCAGAAGTGGGGCTGGCGCGACGGCCGCAGCCCGCTGCCAGGCCTGGATATCCGTCGCCTGATCCAGCAACGCCCGGAACTGCGTGTGCTTCGGGGGCCAGCGCTGGGACTGCTGGCCGCGGACTGGCTGCAGCACCAGGCGGGCCTGGCCCAGCAAGCGCAGGAAACCCGCCCCCAGCTAGATGCCACTGGCCGGAGCCTGAAGCAGGACGTGCAGGACCCCGCCACCTGGAGCCGGCTCGAGCCGCGCCGCTGGGACAAGCCGCCCGCCGTGACGGTGCTGGTGCCGGTGTACGCCGGCCACAAGGAAACCCTGCGCTGCCTGTGGTCGGTGCTGACCGCTCCGGTGCGCACGCCGTTTCGCCGGCTGGTGATCAACGATGCTGGCCCGGTGCCCGAGCTCAATGCCATGCTGCGCAGCCTGGCGGCCCGGGGCCTGTTCACGCTGGAGCAGAACAAGGCTAACCAGGGTTTCGTGCGGACCGTGAACCGGGGTCTGGCCCTGAGCGGGCAGGACGAGGTGGTGATCCTCAACAGCGACACCGAGGTCTACAACGACTGGCTCGACCGCCTGCTCTGGCACGCCGAGCAGTTCCCCCGCCTGGGCACGATCACGCCGTTGTCCAACAACGCCACCATCTGCTCCTACCCGGAATGGCTGGGCGACAACCGCCTGCCGCTGGAGCTGGACCACGCCGAGCTTGACCGCCTGGCGGCGGTGGCCAATGCCCGCAGCCATGTGGAGGCGCCCACCGGCGTGGGCTTCTGCATGTACATCCGCCGGCAGGCGCTGCTGGAGACCGGCACACTGGACGAGCGGCGCTTTGGCCGCGGCTACGGCGAGGAGAACGACCTGTGCCAGCGCATGCTGCGCAAGGGCTGGCGCAATGGCCTGGCCTGCGATGTGTACGTGCGCCACGTCGGCTCGGTCAGCTTCAAGGCCGAAGCCCAGCAGCGCACGGAAAAGGCGCTCAAGACCCTCTCGCGCCTGCACCCGCAGTACCTGGGTGATGTGCAGCGCTTCATCGTCGAGGACCCGGTCAAGCTCCACCGCGCCCGCCTGGACCTGGCGCGTCTGCAGCGCAAATGCACCGAACGCAATGTGCTGCTGGTCTGCCACAACCGCGGCGGCGGCACCGAGCGGCACCTGGTGGAGCAGGCCGAGAGCCTGGACCAAGAAGGCTGCGGCGTGTTTGAGATGCGGCCGTCCTCCCAGACGGGCTGCGTGGCCATCACCCACGCCGGATTGTTCGGCTTGCCCAACCTGGCGGCCATCCCGCTCTTTCCGGGCCAGTTGCTCAAGGAAGTGCTGCAGACCCTGGCGATTTCCGAACTGCACATCCACCACCTGATCGACTTTCCACCCTCGGCG
The DNA here is from genome assembly GCF_010499455.1 of Ideonella livida. Taxonomy (GTDB): domain Bacteria; phylum Pseudomonadota; class Gammaproteobacteria; order Burkholderiales; family Burkholderiaceae_C; genus Ideonella; species Ideonella livida. Next base: position 48,640 of record NZ_JAAGOH010000006.1, read on the forward strand.
GGCCCGCAGCTGGCCGAGGTCTGTGCAGACCTGGGCATCGCCTTGCGGCTGGCCATCCATGATTACTACACGGTCTGCCCGAGGGTGAACCTGGTGGACGCCAGCGGCCGCTACTGCGGCGAACCGACAGCCTCGGGTTGTAACCAGTGCCTGGCCGCCGACCGTCTGGGCGAAACCGTGGGCAGCATCGAGTCCTGGCGGGAGGCCTCGGCACAGTTGCTGGCTGCGGCCCAGCGCGTGGTGGTGCCCTCGGGCGATGTGGCGCGGCGCCTGCGCACCCTGCTGCCGGCGCTGGCCGTCGAGGTGGAACCGCACGACCAGATCACGCCGGCTCACGTGCTGCAGATGCCCCCGCCTCAGGAGGGCATGCCGCTGCGCCTGCTGGTGATCGGGGCGATCAACCGCATCAAGGGCTTTGAGGTGGTGGCCGGCCTGGCCCGGGAAATCCGGCAGCAGGCAGCCCCCATCAGCCTGGGACTGCTGGGCTTTTCCTCCGACGATGCCGTGCTGGCCGGGCTGGGCGTGACCCTGCACGGTCGCTACTTCGACCATGAACTGCCCCAGCGCATCACCGAGTTGGACCCGCACCTGATCCTGGTGCCCTCCATCTGGCCGGAAACCTACTGCTACGTGCTCTCCGGCGCCCTGTCGTGCAACCGGAGGGTGATGGTGTTCGACCTGGGCGCCCAGGCCGAGCGGGTCCGGAAACACCATCCGCAGCATGTGGTCGTGCCACTGGCCTTGTCTGAGCATCCTGAGCATCTGCTGCAGCGCCTGACCTGGGAGCTCAAGCAGGTCGCGCCGCCCGCCGGGGTACGCAGACCGCAGCCCCAGGACACTCCATAAGCCCCTGCACGCCACAAGCTTGCCCATCAGGTCAACCCCTGATTGGCAGGCTCTTCCGTCCTTGCGGTGAATCCAGACCGTCAGACTCTTGCACTACAGTCTGGGCCGCGTTCCCGCCCCGTCCCTTCATCCTTTCGTCCAGGTTCACCCCCATCGTGCAACAGCGTTCCGCATGGCAGATCCAGCGCGCCGTCGTCTTCGCGCTCGTCATGAGAGAGCTCAAAACCCGCCTGGGGGGGCGCTGGATGGGCGTGGTCTGGCTGGTGGGCGAGCCGCTGGCCGCCATGACGGTGATGCTGTGGTTGCGCACCGACATCCGCGACCGCACCGAGCGGGCCGGCTACGACATGGTGATCTACACCATGGTGTCGCTGCTGCCCTTTCTGATGTTCCGCAACCTGTGGACCCAGATCAGCCGGGCGATCACCTCCAACTCGGCACTGTTCATCTACAAGCAGGTCAAGCCGCTGGACACCGCCTGGGCGCGGACCATCGTCGAGCTGATCATCAAATTCCTGGTCTACGGCATCGCCTTCATGGTGGCCAGCCGCCTGGACTACGGCCCGGTGTGGCCGCGGGACACGCTGGGCTACCTGACGGTGATTCTGCTGTTCACCATTCTGGGCTTCTCCATCGGCCTGATCAGCTGCGTGGTCGTCCATTTCGTGCCGCGGCTGTCGGTGCTGATCAGCCTGACCCAGATGCCGCTGTACCTGCTGTCGGGCGCCCTGTTCCGGGTGGACAACCTGCCGCCGACCGTGGTGCAGGTGCTGATGTGGAACCCGCTGCTGCACCTCACCGAGCTCTCGCGGCTGTTCTTCCTGTCGGGTTATCCCATCATGCGAGGCATTGAGTTTGCCTACCCGGTGAAGTTCACGGTCGTGCTGACCTTCCTGGCTGTCTGCACTTACTGGGTCAACCGCCAGGAACTGGCCGGCCGCAGCTGACGCCATGATCGAATTCGTCAACCTCACCAAGTACTACCCGACGCGCTTCGGCAGGTACTACGTCTTCCGGGATCTGAATTTCCGCTTTCCGGACGGCATCAACGTCGGGCTGATGGGCCTCAACGGCGCCGGCAAGAGCACGCTGATGCGGATCATGGCGGGGTTGTCTGCCCCTTCCCGGGGCCACTTCCGCTGCGACAAGACCATTTCCTGGCCTGTCGGCTCCGGCGCCGGGTTGCAAGGTTCCCTGACCCCGCGGGACAACGCCCGCTTCGTCTGCCGGCTGTTCGGGCTCACCCGCCGCGAGGTGGAAGAGCGGGTGGAATACGTTGAACGCTTCGCGGAGATCGGCAACTTCTTCGACATGCCGCTCAAGGCCTGCTCCTCAGGCATGCGGGGTCGGGTGGCCTTCGGCCTGAGCATGGCCTTCGACTTCGACTACTACCTGATCGACGAGGCCATGGCTGCGGGCGACGCCACCTTCCGCGCCCGTGCCAAGGCCACCTTTGAAAGCAAGATCGCACGGAGCAACGTGATCATGGTCTCCCACAACATCAAGGACATCCAGGAGATGTGCCACAACGTGGTGATCTTGCATGACGGACAGGCCACGCTCTACGAGAACGTCGCGGAAGGACTCGACATCTACATGACCATGCAGAAGAAGATCAAGCAGGCACGCAGCAAATGAAGAAGCTCGCCCAACTCCGGCGCCACTGGCCCTTGCTGGTATTCGTGATCCTGCCTTCGCTGCTGGCCGGGCTGTACTACAGCCTGGTGGCGCAGGACCGCTACGCCAGCCGTGCGGCCATCAGCGTGCGCGACATCTCCGGCATGTCTTCCAGCAGCTCGACCAGCAGCGGCCTGGGCAGCCTGATTGGCGGCTCGGCCAGCGCTGCCTTCGGCGACATGCTCTCGCTCAACGCCTACATCCACTCGTCGCAGATGCTGCAACGGCTGGAGGAGCGGCTGCAACTGCGCCAGCACTACGAGTCGCCTGCCGTGGACTTCGTCTACCGCTTGCCCAAGGACGCGCCGGCCGAGAAGTTCCTGGCGTATTTCGTCAGCCGTGTGGACGTGCACTTTGACGACCTGACCGGCGTGCTGGTCGTCGAGGCCCAGGCCTTCGACCGTGAGATGTCGCGCAAGCTCAACCAGGCGATCCTGGAAGAAAGCGAGCGCTTCCTCAACGACTACATGCACCGCATCGCCGACGAACGCCGGCGCTTTGCGGAATCGGAAGTCGAGTCCAGCAAGAAGCGGCTGCAGGCCGCCAAGAAGGAAGTGCTGGAATTCCAGGTCAAGCATCGCCTGCTGGACCCCGTGCTGCAGGCCAGCGCCAACAGCTCCCTGACCGCCAGCCTGCAGGCCACGCTGTCCGGACACGAAACCGCGTTGAACGCCGCCCTGGCCTACCTCAGCGAGGACTCTTACCAGGTGCGCAACCTGCGCAGCCAGATCGCCGCCACCAAGGCCCAGATCGCCGCGGAGTCCCTGCGTGCCACCGCCAGCACCGGCGGCGCGCAGCTGGCGGCGCTGCAGATCGAGTACCAGGCCCTGGTGAGCAAGGCCGCCTTCGCGGAGGAGGCGCTCAAGACCGCCCAGATCAGCTACGAGTCGGCGCGGATGGACACCATGCGCAAGCTCAAGACCCTGGTCGTCATGGAGCCGCCCACCTTGCCCGGCTTGGCCGCCTACCCCAAGCGCCTCTATGACTTCCTGTCATTTTTTGTTGGCTGCCTGATGCTGTTCACCATCGTCAAGTTGCTGATCGCCACCGTGCTCGAACACCAGGACTGACCGCCATGCGTCCTCGACTCCACATCCTCCACGCCTGGCTGCTGGCGGCGGCCTGCCTGCTGCCAGGCCTGGCCCAGTCGCAGACCCCGCCGCAGGGCACCGGCACCGCCTCGTCCGCCGCCCCAGCGGGGGCCAACGCGCAGCCACCCACCGCCGCCGCACCGGCCACCGGTGAGCTGGCGCTGGGTTCCGGCAGCCCCGGCATGGTCCAGCCCGTGACCAACCCGTATGCCCCGCCCAAGGCGGTGGTGTTCGGCTCGCAGATGTTCACCGGCCGTTTCGCCGCGTTGAACTTCACCGGCTTCAATCCCGATTACCAGCTCTCCGTGGGCGACCGGGTGCTGGTGCGCATGTGGGGCGCCATCACCTATGACGCCGCCCAGAACATCGACGCCCAGGGCAATGTGTTCATTCCCAACGTGGGCCCCATCCAGGTGCTGGGAGTGCGCAACCAGGACCTGAACCGCCAGGTCGAGGAGCAGGTTCGCCGCACCTTCAAGTCCAACGTCGGCGTCTACGCCACGCTGGATTCGGCCCAGCCCGTCAAGGTCTATGTCACCGGCTTCGTCCGCGCGCCAGGCCTCTACGGCGGCCTGTCCTCCGACTCGGTGCTGGCCTTCCTGGACAAGGCCGGTGGCATCGACCCGGACCGCGGCTCCTACCTCAAGGTGCAGATCCTGCGGCAAGGCAAGCCGCGCGCGGAGCTCAACCTCTACGACTTCCTGCTGCTGGGCAAACTCGAGCGGCTGCAGTTCCAGGACGGCGACACGGTGGTGGTGCAGGCGCGCCGTCATGCGGTCACCGTGACGGGTGAGGCCCAGAACGCCTATGTGTTCGAGATCGAGGCCGACGCCGTCCCCGCCTCGACCGTGACCGCGCTGGCCCTGCCCAAGGCCAACGCCACCCACCTGAGCGTGGTGCGCAACACCGGCGTGGAGCTCAAGAGCGAATACCACCGCCTGGGCGAGCTGGGCGCGGTGCGCATCCAGAGCGGTGACGTGGTCACTTTCACCGCCGACAAGTACACCACCACCCTCCTGGTGCGTGTCGAAGGCGCCCAGATGGGCGAGCGCTCCTTGGTGCTGCCGGCCGGCGCCACCCTGGGCGACCTGCTGTCACGGTTGACGCCTTCACCCAACGCCAACATGGCCGCGCTGCAACTGTTCCGCCGCTCGGTGCAGGCACGGCAGCGCCAGACCCTGGAGATCACGCTGCGCAACCTGGAGACCGCGGCGCTGACCGCCCGGTCGGCCACCAGCGAGGAGGCCGCACTGCGCAAGGTCGAGGCCGACATGATGTTGTCCTTCGTCACGCGGGCACGCAGCGTCCAGCCCCTGGGGCAGGTGGTGCTCAGCGATCCTCAGGAAGCCCGCAAGCTGATCCTGGAGGACGGTGACACGATCAACATCCCCGAGAAGACCAACCTGGTGCTGGTCAGCGGCGAGGTCCTGTTCCCCAACGCCATCGTCTTCAGCGAGCGCAACGGGCTGGATGAGTACATCACCCAGGCCGGCGGCTATACCCAGAGCGCGGACACCTCCAAGCGCCTGGTCCTGCGCGCCAACGGCAGCGTGGCCGCCGTCGGCGAGCTGCCCCGGCCGGGCGACGAGATCATGATCCTGCCCAAGATCGACTCCAAGAACCTGGAAGTCACCCGTGGCATCACCTCCATCATCTACCAGATCGCCGTCGCGGCGAAGGTCGCACTGAGCCTGTGATGAACACTTGGAAATGGCCCCTCAAGGGCAGCAAAGGCAAGTCGGCCAAGGCACCGCAACCCGCCGTCGGACTGCAGGAAGAGACCAAAGTGCCCAAGGACATCGGCGGCTACCTCGAGGCCGCATGGAGCAACGGGGTGGACGGCACCTGCTGTGTGGTCGGCTGGTTCGCCGCCGGCCACCATACCGGGGTCAAGGCCTGGGTGCAGGCAGGCTCCCGCAAATGGCCCTTGACCGAGGCCGTCCGCTTCACCCGGGAAGACCTGGTCAACAGCGACCACCCGGCCCTGGGGCGGGTCGGCGGGATCGACGCCGGATTCCTGTTGGCCCCCACGCCGCTGGAGACCGACACCCCGCTCACCCTGGCCTACGAATACGAAGGCCGCACCCACACCTTCAACACGGTGAACGTGGGCCGGCTGCCCAGCGAACCGCTGCAGGCCTTCCGGATGATGCACGGCCTGTACACCCCCGACGACCGCAAGGCCCGGCGCTATACCGAAGTGGACGGTCCGGTGCTGGAGGGGCTGATCCGCTCGGCACGCCTGCGCCAGGCCCAGGCCCCGGTGGAGACGCACGCCGTCGGTCCTCAGCTGCAGGACCCGCGCTGCTCGGTCATCGTGCCGCTGTACCGGCGGTTTGACTTCGTCGAGCCCCAGCTGGCCAAGTTCCGCCAGGACCCCTGGCTGCGCCAGCACGCCGAGCTCATCTACGTCGTCGACGATCCGGCCCTGGTGCCGCTGATGCAGGCGGAGGCGTCGATCCTGCACACCCTTTATGGCGTGCCCTTCACCTGGGTGTGGGGCGGCATGAACCGCGGCTTCTCGGGCGCCAACAACCTGGGCGCGCGCCAGGCGCGCGGCCAGGACCTGCTGTTCCTCAACAGCGATGTGTTCCCGACCCGGCCGGGCTGGCTCCAGGCCCTGACCCAGGTGCTGGAGCAGCATCCGGACATTGGCGCCGTGGCCCCCCGCCTGCTGCATGCCGATGGCAGCATCCAGCACGACGGCATGGTCTTCCAGCACCTGGAAACGCTGGACATCTGGGCCAATGAACACCGGTTCAAGGGGCTGGATCCCGCCGAGCGGCCCGCCCAGGGGCTGGTGCAGGTGCCCGCTGTCACCGGCGCCTGCCTGCTCATGCGCCGCGCCGACTTCGATGCCGTGGGCGGCTGGGACGAAGGCTTCCTGGTCGGGGACTTCGAAGACTCCGACCTCTGCCTGAAGCTGGCCGAACGCGGCCTGCTCTCGGCCTGCCTGCGCTCCCAGGTGCTGACCCACCTGGAGCGGCAATCGCTTTCCTCGCTGGGCGACGGCGGCTTCCGCACCTCGCTGGTGATCTTCAACGCCGCGCGGCACCAGAAGCGCTGGGCCAGCCGGCTGCAGTCGCTGTCCGGCCAGGACCTCGACGCCACGTGCATCGCCTGACGCAAGCCCCAGAACCGAACATGCCCGCAAACGCCTCCCGAGAGCGCATCCTCGTCACCTCCCACGGTCACCCCGACTTCAGTCTGGGTGGCGGAGAAATCGCCGCCTACGACCTTTTCAAGGCCTACGGCCAGCACGCGCAGGTCGACCGCACCTGGTTCCTGGCCCGGGCGGAGAAGCCCGGCGGACAACCCGCCGGGGAGATTGGCCTGCGCCGGCCCGGCGAGTACCTCTGGTACCAGTCGGTCCATGACTGGCCCATGCACCGTGCCCATCACCGGCGCGCCATCGGCTCGGTCTTCGCCGACCTGATCCGCACCCTGCAGCCCACCATCCTGCATGCGCACCACTACGCCCACCTGGGCCTGGACCATTTGGTGTTCCTCAAGGAGCAGTTCCCCGCGCTGCGCATCTTCCTGACGCTGCATGAGTTCATGGCCATCTGCCGGCACAACGGCCAGATGATCAAGACCGGCTCGCTGCGCCTGTGCAAGGAGGCCAGCGCACAGGACTGCCAGCGCTGCTTCCCCGAGTCCAGCGTCGAGGACTTCTGGCTGCGCAAGTCCTTCATGCTGGACCGCCTCCTGTCCCTGGACGCCTTCGTCGCGCCCAGCCACTTCTTGCGCCAGCGCTACGTGGATTGGGGCCTGCCGGCCGACCGGATCATCATGATCGAGAACGGTCAGCCGGCGCGCGAGCGCCTGCCTGCCCGCGAACTGCTGCCCGGCGAAACCCGCAACCGCTTCGCCTTTTTCGGCCAGATCAACCCTTACAAGGGTCTGGATGTGCTGCTGCGCGCCCTGACCCTGCTCAAGAAGACCGAGCAGCGCCAGCTGGTCCTGGAGGTCCATGGTGCCCACTTCGAGCACCAACCCCAGGAACTGCGCGAACGCATCGCCGGCTACCTTGACCAGCTGGTGCCCACCGGCGTGGTCCAGTGGGTCGGCCCCTACCGCCCCGAAGAGATGAGCCGCCGCCTGGCCCGCGTGGACTGGGTGGTCGTGCCGTCGATCTGGTGGGAGAACTCGCCCCTGGTGATCCAGGAGGCCTTCGGCGCCGGACGCCCTGTGGTGTGCTCCGACATCGGTGGCATGGCCGAGAAGGTGCGGCACGGCGTGGATGGCCTGCACGTGCCCGCCGCCAACCCACTGGAGTGGTCGCGCACCCTGCTGACCGCCGCCACCGAGCCCGGCCTGTGGGAGCGCCTGGCCGCGGGGTTGCCCCAGGTGCTCAGCCATGGCGGCTGCGCCCAACAGCACCTCGACTATTTCGACCGGTTCCCGGTGGCCAGCGCCGCCTCCACCGCCACGTCACTGCCCTGAGCCCATGAGCAGCCACGACCCGACCGCCACCCCGCCCGTGCGATTCATCTTCCACATCGGCGCGGGCAAGACCGGCACCAGCTCCATCCAGAACACCCTGCGGCGCTCGCGAGAGGCGCTGCGCCGCCAGGGGGTGGGCTACCTGGGCCTGATGCTTGAGCACGCCCCATTGCAGCGCTTCGCCTGGCAAAAGGCCTCGGCCAGCGAGGTCTTCCACGCCCTGCCCGAGGCGCAGGCCACGGCCGAGCTGCGGGAAGTCCTGTTCCATGCGTTGGCACAGGCCCGGGCAGAGGGGCTGCACACCCTGATCTGGAGCAACGAGTCCTTCTTCAAGCGCAACCATGCGGTGCGCCCCGTGCTGCACCAGATGGCCGGCCAGGGCGGCAAAGCGCTGCTGCTGGCCTACGTGCGCCGGCACGACGCCTGGCTGCGCTCGGCCTATGTGCAGTGGGGCATCAAGCACAAGACCCAGCCGGGGCCGGTTCAGCCGTTCCGCCAGTGGATGCAGCCGCAAATGGCGCATTTCGGCCACACCCTCTCGGGCCTGTCCCAGGCCTTCCCGGGGCAGTTGGTGGTGCGCAACTTCGACGCCGCCGGCGACACGGTGCAGGACTTCCTGCAGGTCTGCGGCCTGACGCCCCAGGGCCTGCACATCCTGCGCGACAACATCTCGCCGGAGCCCGAGGAGCTGTTGCTGCGTTCGCTCTACAACAGCCGCGTGCCGGGCGAGGCCCTGCCCGAGCGCTTCGACCGCGCCATGCCCTGCGGCTGGAGCGGGGCGCACACCCCTGCCGAGCATCTGGGCCAGCTGCTGCCCACGGCGGAGGACCTGGCCGCCGCCGGCCAGGCCTGCGCCCAGGACCGCGCGCTGCTGGACGACCTGCTGGCCCAACAGGGCCAACCGCCGGTGGCCACCACCCCCCTGAGCGCCAAGTCCACCCAGGTGGACACCCAGGCCCTGGTGCTGGCACTGGCAGAGATCGTGGCGGCCCAGGCCCACAAGATCGAGCGGCTGGAGCAGCTGGTTCGCCGCGCCGGCCTGACCGGTCCTGGCCGGGTCACCGCCGACAAGCCGGCCGCCGGCCAAGAGCCCGGCGCGTGAGCCGATTTTCCCGACCCCAGGCATGGCGTGGCGCTGAACCCGCCGCCTGCCGCAGCAGAAAGGCAAGCAGTCGATGACCCGTTGGAACGCACCCGCGGTCTACAACCTGGTGGGCGCTCGGCCGGTGGAGGAGCTCGGCTGGGCTGCCAGCGTCGAGGCCTCGCTGCAAGGTGACCGCCTGCAGGTCAGTGGCTGGGCCCTATCGAGCCAGGGCGAAGTGCCAGGACTCTGGCTGTGCCTGGGGGAGGAACGGATGGCCGTCGCCCTGGAGCACCCCAGTCCGGACGTCGCCCAGGTCTACCCCGCCCAGCCCTGGGCAGCACGCTGCCGCTTCAGCGTTGCCCTGCCGCTGCCCCAGGGCGAGGACTGCCAGGATCCGCTGACCGTCATGGTGCATGGGCAGCCACTGGCCGGCGCGCCAGGCATGCACCTGGCCACGCTGATCTGCAGCGTCGCGGCCAACGCCGGCCGCAAGGTCTTTGTGGTCGGCTCACCCCGCAGTGGCACCACAGCCGTGGGCAATGCCATCCGCGGTGCGCTTGGCCTGCCCAACTACGGGGAGGCCCACCTGCTGCCGGTGTTGCACGGCCTGATCGAGGCGCTGGACCGGCTGTGGGAGACCCCTTCCGTGCGCGAAGCCGGCGCCAACGTGAGCAACCTCGTGGCCCACGTCCCGCCCGAGGAGATCCGCAGCCGCCTGGGCACGCTGTTCCGTCAGATGTACCGGCACCTGCATGCCGGCCAGAGCTTCTGTGACAAGACCCCTGGCGTGCCCATGCTGCGCGCCTTGCCGCTGGCCCAGGTTGTCTGGCCCGACGCGCGCTTCATCTTCTGCCACCGGCGCGGAGTCGAGAACGTGGCTTCGCGACTCCGCAAGTTCGGCGCCGAAGGCGATTTCCAGGGCCATTGCCAAGACTGGAGCATGGCCATGCGCGTCTGGCTGGAGAGCAGCGCCCTGCTCAGCCCGGGCAGCTGGCTGCAGGTGGAGCAGCGCGAGTTGGCGCTGGCCCCCGACACCGTCGCCCAGCGCCTGGCCCAGCACTTGCAATTGGAGCCCGATCAGCACCAGCGGCTGGCCGAATACCTGCGCCACCAGCGGCCGGAGCAAACCGCCCTGCAGGCCGAGCAACACCCCGTGGGTCTTCAGGACTTGGGCTGGCCGCCGGAGCAGGTTGACACTTTCCGTTCGCTTTGCGGGGAGATGATGCAACGCTATGGCTACCTGGAAGACGCCCGCTACAGCCTCTGACACCTGGCCCGTCCCGGCGGGAGCGCAGCCATGAGGCGCCGCGACTGGCTGGGCCTGGCGGCCCTGTCACCTTGGAGCGGGGTCCGGGCCCAGACCGCTCCCCGCTGTGACGTCGAAGACCCGGGCTGGCGTCTGCGCGACCGCGTGGGACTGGCCGCCACGCCCCTGGGTCCGGACGATCCCCGGGAACCGGATGCCTGGCTGCAGGCCCAGCTGGCACCCCGAGGCCCCGGCTGGTCCGCGGCGGTGCAGACGACCACGGACTCCCTGCTTGTCAGCCGCCTGGGCGCGGGCGCGGTGCTGGAGGAAATCGCCAAGCTGCGCAGCAGCGAGGGCCGCAAGGACTCCCGCGAATTCGCCCGGGAGCTGATGCAGCAGGCCAGCCAGCGCGCCCTGCTGCGCGCCGCCGGCAGCCGCCACCCCTTGGTCGAGCAGTGTGTCTGGTTCTGGTTCAACCACTTCAATGTGGCCGGCGCCGGCCCGGTCCTGCCCGGTCTGGTCGGCGACATGGAGGAGCGGTGCATCCGGCCCCATGTCCTGGGTTCCTTCCGGGAGATGCTGGAGGCGGTGATCACGCATCCGGCCATGCTCATCTACCTCAACAACGACCGCAACGTAGCCGGCCGGATCAATGAGAACCTGGCCCGCGAGCTGCTGGAGCTGCACACCCTGGGGGTCGATGGCGGCTACACCCAGGCCGACGTGCAGGAGGTGGGCAAGGTCCTGACCGGCCTGGGCGTGAGCGGGGACGGCCGCCCGGGCAAGGCCCGGCCCGGCAAGCCCGACCAGTCCTTCCACGAGGGGGCCAGCCGCTTTGACCTGCGCCTGCATGCCAAGGGCGAGCGCACCGTGCTGGGCCGCCCCCTGGGAGGTCAGGGCTGGCAGGCGATGCAGCAGCTCCTGGACCGGCTGGTGGCCCATCCGGCCACCGCCCGCCACATCGCCCGCAAGCTCTGCCTGTACTGGGTGGGGGATCAGCCCCCGGTAGAGCTGGTGGACAGCGTGGCCCAGGCCTTCCGAGACAGCCAGGGCCAGCTGGGGCGCACCACGGCCCACCTGCTGCGCCATCCCGCCTTCACCCGGTCGCTGGGGCAGCAGTTCCGCAGCCCCTGGCAGTTCCTGGTCGGCGGTGCGAGGTGGTGCCTGCATGTAGACCCCCGCCCCTTGCAGGCCGAACGGCTGCGGCCCATGCTCAGCGCCCTGGGTCAGGGCCTCTACCAGCGCAGCACCCCGGACGGCTACCCGCTGGACAGTGCGGCGTGGCAGGGTTCGGGCCAGTTGGCCGCTCGCTTCGAGGTCGCTCGCGACCTGGCGGCAGGCCTGCCGTTCAAAGCCCCGGCCAGTGACGCCCCCCTCATCCCGGTGGACATCACTGCTGGCGGTGCCTGGGCCTGCACGCGGGCGCGGCTGGCCCCGGACACCCTGGCCGCATTGGAAAAGGCCAGCAGCCGCGCGCAGCGCACCGCGCTCTTCCTGGCCAGCCCGGACTTCATGCGCCGTTGAGGAGACCCTCATGATCAACCGCCGCCAATGCCTGGTGCAGGCCATGGGCCTGACCCTCTCGCCGGCCCTGCTGGCCGCCGCGCCGGCACGCGCCCCCAGAACCCTGGTGGTCTTTCTGCGAGGCGCCTGCGACGGCCTGAGCGTGCTCAGCCCGCTCGACAGCGACGACTACCGCGAGGCCCGCCCGCAGATCGCCATTCCACGCGCCCAGGGCGGGCAGCCCGGCAGCCAGGCCCTGGACGCCGATTGGGGCCTGCATCCGGCGGTGTGGCAGCACCTGGAACCGCTCTGGCGCCAACGCCAGCTGGCCTTCGTGCCCTTCGCGGGCATGCCGGACCCCTCGCGCAGCCACTTCGAGATGCAGGACAAGATGGAGCTGGGCCAGGGCAGCCAGCCCCGGGACTACCGCTCCGGCTTCCTGGCCCGGTTGCTGGCCGAGACCCAGGGCCGCAAGGCCGCCGCCTTCACGCGGCAGGTGCCGCTGGTGCTGAGCGGCCCCGTGACCTGGCCCAACATCCCGCTGGCCACGCGCGGCCGTGCACACGGCCTGGACACCCGCACCCAGGACTTGATGCGCGAGATGTACCAGCGTCAACCCGAGGGGCGGCTCGCCGCCGAAGCGCTGGAGAACCGCGCCATGGCCGCCGACCTGGCCCAGGAGATGGATGCAGCCGACCGGCAAGCCGTCAGCCCGGGCAGTTTCACCGCTGCGGCCGACCGCATCGGCCGCATGATGCTCGAACGCTTCCAGGTCGGCTTTGTCGACGTGGGTCGCTGGGACACCCACGTCAGCCAGGGCGCGGTGACCGGGCAGCTGGCGGACCGGCTCGCAGATCTGAGTTCGGGATTGCAGCGCCTGTCGGCCACCCTGGGCAGCGCCTGGGCCGATACAGTGGTCATCGTGATCAGTGAGTTCGGCCGTACCTTCAAGGAAAACGGCAACCGCGGCACCGACCACGGCCATGGTGGCCTCATCTGGCTGCTGGGCGGCGGCCTGCACGGCGGCAGGGTGGCCGGTGAGCAGGTGCCCGTGCGCTGGCGCCACCTGCACGAACAGCGCGACCTGCCCGTGCTCAACGACTACCGCCAGGTCCTGGGCGGCGTGCTGGCCCGCCAGCATGGCCTGGACGCCGCCGCCGCCTCACGCCTGTTCCCCGGCACCCGACCACTGGACCTCAGCCTGCTCTGACCCCCTTTCGAACCCCTCCTTCCCGCACAGCCCCCATGGACCACCAAGACCCCGGCCCCGAGGCCACCTCCGCGGCGCCCCCCGCGTCTTCGCCCGCCGAGGCGCCGCCGCGGCAGGCCCCCCTGCCCCTGGTCGAGTTTCCCGAGGTCGAGCAGAGCGATGGCCTGCGCCTGCCGCCGGCCTATCTCGTCGTGGACCACTGCGTGCGCCTGAGCCCGGGCCTGGCCCTGCTGCAGGGGTGGATGACCGATCCGGCACGCCGCCTGCGCCAACTGGTGGCCACGCGCCCCGCGCAACCGTCGCTGCCCCTGGTGCCCGGACCCGCCACCCACGGCCGGCCGGACGTCGATGACGGTCTGCGCCCGGCCTTCGAGGGTCGGGGCCTGAGCCTGCCGGAAGGCTGCACCCAGGGCTTCTTCGGCCTGGTGACGCTGTCGGCCGGTCAGGACAGCGTGACGGTGGAGGCCGAGCTGGACGCAGGCACGCCTCGCCGCTGGTCGCTGCCCGTGCAGGACGACCCCGCCCAGGCCGTCGCCTTCATGCGCCGCGAAGCGGCGGCGGTGTGGCTGCCTGCGGCTGTCGGCCTGGTGCTGGACGCCCTGCACGAGCTGCCGGAGGTCATGCAGGAGCGTCTGGGTGAACTGGGGCGCCAGATCCCCCTGCGGCAACCCGCCAACAGCACCACGGGACGCCTGGAAATTGACCTGGCCGCCCGTATCGGTGATGGCCTGTTCCTGATGGGCTGGGGCTTGACGCAGGCCGGCAAGGCCCCCAGGCACCTGCTGCTGCGCAGCGAGGGCAGCAGCACCATGCGGGTCGTGACGCCCGGCCATGTGGCGCGTCCCGACGTCGTGGCCGCCTTCAATGGCCAGCGGCCCGTGCGCGACCAAGACCTGGGCCTGGTGGCCTGGGTGCCGGGCTTGGGGGCGGACGCCGGTCGTCAGGGCTGGAGCCTGCTGGCCGGAGACAGCGAGGGCGGTCTGGTGGAACGCCGGCTGAGCGTGCAGGACGGGCTGGCCCAGGAGCAGACCGTCACCGCCATGCTCCACAGCGTGCCGCTGTCGTCGTCGGCCTTCCGCCGCACCTACGACCTGCACACAGGTCCGGCGCTGGAGTCGCTGTTCCGCCTGCGCCGCCGGCAGGACCGCCCACAGGTCAAGGCCCAGTACTTCGGTCCCGCCCCGGTGGACCCCGAGGTCAGCATCATCGTGCCGCTCTATGGCCGCTGGGACTTCATGGAGTACCAGATCGCCCAGTTCGTGCACGACCCCGAACTGCGCCGCCACGAGCTCATCTACTATGTGGACGATCCCAGCATCTACGACGGCATCGTCCAGTACTGGCGCAGCACCTGGCCGCTGTACGAGCTGCCTTTCACCCTGGCCTATGCGGGTGAGAACCTCGGCTTTGCCGGCGCCAACAACGCCGCGGCCACCGTGGCCAAGGGCAGGCGCCTGCTGCTGCTGAACTCCGACGTCATCCCGACCGAGCCGGGCTGGATCTCCCGCCTGACACAGGCCCTGGACACCGCCCCGCAGGCCGGCGTGGTCGGCCCGGTGCTGATGTACGGCGATGGCGCCATCCAGCATGCAGGCATGCAGTTCCAGACCTATCCGCACTGGGGCGACCTCTGGACGAACCTGCACCCGGGCAAGGGCTGGCCGGTGGAGTGGGTGGACAGCCAGGGGCCCGCCGTGATGCCGGCCCTCACTGGCGCCTGCATGCTGATGGATGCCGAGCGCTACCGCGCCCTGGGCGGCCTGGACGAGGGATTCATCCGCGGAGACTTCGAAGACTCCGACCTGTGCCTGAAGATCCGGGCCGAGGGCCTGCTGCCTTACCTGGTGCCTGATGTGCGCCTCTTTCACCTGGAACGCCAGTCCCAGGACATCAACGCCCGGGTGGACACCCGGACCCTGCTGACCGTCTTCAACTGCTGGCGACACACCCAGCGCTGGGGCGACACCCTGCAAGCCCTGAGCGAGGAAACCCAATCATGAGCCGCGCACGACGCGTCCTGGTGGTGGCCCATGGCCACCCTGAACTCAGCCGCGGCGGCGCCGAGCAGGCCGCCTACGACGAATACCGCGCCCTGGGCGCCATGCCGGGCCACGAGTCCTTCCTGCTGGCCCGCGCGCCCCTGTCGGGCTCGCACGGCGGCACGCCCTTCTCGGTCTACCGCGCCCCTTCGGAGTTTCTCTTCCACTCCGACATGCCGGACCTGTTCAAGCTGTCCCAGCCCATCAAGCACATGGTCTGGTCGGGCTTCCGGGAATTCCTGCTCAAGCTGCGGCCCGACGTGGTGCATTTCCACCACTACGTGTTCCTCGGTGTGGAACTGATCAGCGAGGTGCGCCGCACCCTGCCCGAGGCCAAGATCATCCTCACCCTGCACGAGTTCTGGGCCCTGTGCCACCGCGAGGGCCTGATGGTGCGCGCCCAGGACGACCGCCTGTGCAGCGAGGCCACACCCCGTGCCTGCCACGCCTGCTTCCCGGCCTACACGCCAGAGGACTTCCTGCTGCGCAACAGCTTCATCAAGTCCCATCTGGCCGGCGTGGACGCGTTCGTGACGCCCTCCGAGTTCCTGCGTCAGCGCTATGTCGACTGGGGTTTGCCGGCGCATCGCGTGCACACCCTGGAAAACGGCCAGGCCCAGGCCCTCACCCGCGTGGTCGACCGCCCCGGCACCCACCCCAACCGGCAGTTCGCCTTCTTCGGTCAGATCAACAAGTGGAAGGGCCTGGACCTGCTGCTGGACGCGCTGGCCATCGTGCTGGACCGCCGCAAGGAGGGCGATCCGCTGCCCACCCTCAACGTGCACGGCGCCAACCTGGAGAACCAGGAAGCCGCCGTGCGCGAGCGCATCTCCACCAAACTCGAGAAGCTGCGGCCGCATGTGCAGTTCCATGGCGCCTACCGCAAGGAAGACCTGCCCGAGCTCATGGCCGAGGCCGGCTGGGTGGTGGTGCCCTCGATCTGGTGGGAGAACTCCCCACTGGTCATCCAGGAAGCCTTCAGCCTGGGCCGCCCGGTGATCGCCGCCAACATCGGCGGCATGGCCGAGAAGGTCCGGCACGACGTCGACGGCCTGCACTTCCGTGCCCGGGACGCCGGCTCGCTGGCCGCCACCCTGGAAATGGCACTGGACGACCCGACGCTGTGGCCCCGTCTGCGTGCGGGCATCGCCAACACGCCGGGCATCGCTGAACAGGTCCAGAAGATCATGGCCCTGGTGGCCTGAGAGCTGCCCGCGGCCCGGGCATGTCCCAGGGTGGCGGTCAACCCTTGGGCCACATGCCGGCCATTACAATCTGATAAGGTCTGTCCGCCTGCGGCGCGGGCCTGAACACATCCAACAAGCCTGCACCGGCGAGCGACCGGTCGGGCATGCCCAGGGGGGACCACTGTGCGGAACCACATGCGACTCGAGCCTTCTTCTCTTCGTCCTGCCGCCTTGTGCCTGATGGCCGCGGCCGCCTTGCTGAGTGCCTGCGGCAAGAAGGAGGCCGAAACCGCCACCCCCGCCACGCAGGTGGTCGCCAAGGTCAATGGTCAGGAGCTGACCGTCCACCAGGTCAACTTTCTGCTGCAGGCCCAACGCGGGTTGCCCGCCAGCCAGGTCGAGCAGGCCAGCCGTCAAGTGCTGAGCCAGCTGGTGGACCAGGAGCTGATGGTTCAGAAGGCGATCCAGATGAAGCTGGACCAGGATCCCCAGGTCCTGATGGCGCTGGAAGCCGCCCGCCGCGAGGTGATGGTGCGGGCCTACAGTGACCACGCCACCCGTGGGGTGCCGGTGCCGACCGAAGAGCAGGCACGGGTCTACTACGCCGACAACCCGGCGCTGTTCTCCGCGCGACGGATCTACTCCATCCAGGAGATCGTGGTCCAGGCCCCAGCGGAAATACAAGGTGAGCTCAAGGCCAAGCTGGCGGCCGCCAAGACGTCCACGGACTTCACCAACTGGCTGCGCGACCAGAAGCTCAATGCCGGCGTCAGCGTGGCCATCCGGCCAGCCGAGCAGCTGCCCATGAATTACCTGCAGGCCTTCTCGGCCTTGCCGGACGGCAAGGGCATGGTGCTGTCCGAGGCCCCGGGCGCGATGCGCATCGCCTTCCGCGCCGCCAGCCGCGCCGAACCGATGTCCTTCGACCAGGCCAAGCCGGCGATCATGGCCTTCCTGAGCAACCAGGCCCGCCGGGAGCTGCTGCAGTCCAACATGGCCGGCCTGCGCACGGGCGGCAAGGTGGAGTATTTCGGCAAATTCGTGGACACGGCGGCCTCGGCACCGGCACTGTCCTCCACCCGAGACGGCAGCCTGTCTGTGACCCTGCCCGGGGCTTCGGGCGTGAGCGTCTCGATGCCGGGCGCCGCCACACCCAGCACCGAGGTCAACCTCAGCGGCGCGGCCAGCGCGGCCGGCGCCGAGGTGCGGCTGAACAATGTGTCCGCAGGCGTGCAGGTCAACGTGGCCGCACCGGGCGCTTCGGCCGTGGATGCCGGCACGCTGCGTGGCGGCCTGTCCGGAAAATGAGCGCGCCCCTCCGCCTTGCCGGCCTGAAGGCGCTGGTCCTGGCCGTGGGCCTGGCCCTCTGCGGGGCAGGCCTCGCCCAGACATCGCCTGCGGCAACCACCACGGCGAGCATCTCGCGCATGGGCCCCGGTGACCAGATCCGCATTCAGGTCTACCAGAACGCGGACCTCAGCCAAGAGGCCAAGATCGCCGAGAACGGCATGGTCACCATGCCGCTGCTGGGCCAACTGCAACTGGGGGGGCTGACCACCTTCGAAGCGGAGTCGCGGATCAGCGCCATGCTGCAGGCTGCCGGACTGTTGCGCAACCCGCAGATCTCCGTCAGCGTGGTGAACAACCGCGCCAACACCATCAACGTCCTGGGCAATTTCGGCAAGCCGGGCAAGCTGCCGCTGGACGTGATGGGCATGCGACTGACCGACGTGCTGGCCTTGGTGGGTGGTGTGGACAGCGAGGCCGGCGACCAGTTGGTGTTGATGGGAACTCGCCAGGGCCAATCGATTCGAAGACAGATCGACATCCAGCGGCTGTTCGAGCCCGGAGGCGAGTCCCTCAACGAAGCGATCCATCCTGGGGATGTGCTTTGGGTCGGCAAGGCGCCCCAGGTGTACATCTATGGCGAGATCCTGCGTCCGGGTGCCTTCCGCCTGACACGCGGCATGACCTTGATGCAGGCGATTGCCGCTTCAGGCGGGGTCAGCCCGCGCGGCACGCTGCGTGGGCTCAAGCTGACGCGCACGCAGCCAGAGGGTGGCACCCGGGAGCTGGAACCCCGGATGGAGGACACCCTGCGCGATGGCGACGTGATTTACGTGAGAGAGAGCCTTTTCTAACACCCGGCAGGCAGACAACCATGTTCAACGTCGAGCGCCTGATAGGCGTCATGCGTGCCCGCTGGTGGGTGGCGCTGCTGGTGACGGTGCTTGGCATCGCCGCGGGTATTGCCTTCGCGCTGACCCGGCCCAAGCTCTACATCGCGACCGCCTCCGTGATCGTGGAGGGCAAGGCGGATCCGGTGAGCTCCATGCTCTATGGCACCGGCACCGCGCCCGGCTACATCAACACCCAGCTGGAAATCATCCGCAGCGACCGCGTGGCGCAGCGTGTGGTCAAGAACCTCAAGCTGGTGGACATGGCGGACCTGCGCAAGGACTGGGAATCCCAGGGCAGCGGCAACGTGAGTTTCGAGTCCTGGATCACCGAACTGATCCAGCGTGGGCTGGACGTCTCGGTAGGGCGTGCCGGCGGCAGCGTGATCAATATTGCCTATGCAGGCAGTGAACCCCGCTTTGCCGCCGCCATCGCCAATGCCTTCGTCCAGGCGTACATGGAAACGTCGATCGAGCTCAAGATCGACCCGGCCAAGCAGTACAACAGCTTCTTCAGCGAGCAGGCCACCGAGGCCCGCGCCAACCTGGAGAAGGCACAGGCCAAGCTGTCTCGTTTCCAGCAGGAACGCGGCCTGCTGGTCACCGATGAGCGGGTCGACCTGGAGACGGCCAAGCTGAGCCAGCTCACCAACGAGCTGCTGGCCATCCAGGCGCAGCGGGTGGACGCCACCACCCGGGCCCGCCAGGCCACCCGCAGCGCGGACTCCATGCAGGAGATCAACGCCAATGCCGTGGTCGCAGGCCTGCGTGCAGACATCGCCCGGGGCGAGCAGAAGCTCTCAGAGCTGTCCTTGAAGTACGGCGACAACCACCCGGCCGTGCAGGAGGCCCGCAGCGGCCTGGCCGAGCTGCGCACGCGCCTGGATCAGGAGATCCGCCGGGCCACCACATCCCTGGGCAGCACGGCCACCATCCAGACCAGCCGCGAGGCGGAAGTGCGCGCCAGCGTCGACGCCCAGCGCGCCCGGATCATGCAGCTCAAGGAGGTGCGTGACGAAGGGTCGGTGCTGGAGCGAGACGTCGACAACGCCCAGCGCATGTATGACATGGTCTTCAACCGTGCCCGACAGACCGATCTGGAAAGCCAGAACCGGCAGGCCAACGTGACCGTGCTGACCTCAGCCCTGCCGCCCAACACCCCTGAGAGCAAGGTGCGCAAGCATGTGGCCACGTCGGTGCTGCTGGCCATCTTGGCCGGCTTGGCGGCCGCGCTGCTGGTGGAGCAACTGGATCAGCGTCTGCGCGGGGCAGCCGACACAGTGACCGCCCTGGGCCTGCCGGTGATCGGCATCATGCCGCAGCCCAAGGCCGAACGGTCCTGGCGCGGTTTCCTGTCCATGAACAAGCAGCGGGTGATCTCCGGCCGCCGCCTCCTGGGCTCTTCTGGCAAATCCTGAGCCACATGGGCAAAGCAGACACTCCTCCCGACACCATCTTCGGTCAGTTCCAGACCGGCTCCGGCGGTGAGCCCCACGGCACCCGCTCCATCGGGGAGCTGATCCAGGACGCCAAGCACCTGAGCCCGGAGGACCTGGAGAAGATCGCCGAGTACCAGCGAGCCCACGGTCTGCGTTTTGGCGAGGCCGCCATTGCGCTGGGTCTGGCCACGGCCGAAGACGTGCTGCAGGCCTTGTCGCAGCAGTTCAACTACGCGGTGGGCAAACCGGACCAGCAGTCCATCAGCGACGAGCTGGTCACGCTCGTCCAGCCCTTCGGCCACCAGGCCGAGGCGTTCCGTGCCATGCGCAGCCAGTTCCTGCTGCGTGCGCGGGCTGACGCCGGTGCTCCGCGCATGCCCATGGCGGTGGTCAGCACCCGGCCCGGAGACGGCAAGTCCTTCTTCTGCGCCAACCTGGCGGTCTCCCTGGCCCAGCTGGGTGGCCGCGTCCTGCTGATCGACGCCGACCTGCGCGGCCCGCGTCTGCATCATGTCTTCGGCGTGGACAACAGCAAGGGCCTGACCAACGTGCTTTCGGGCCGAGGGGGGCGGGGTGTGATCAAGTCGGTGCACGGCATCGACAACCTCTTCCTCATTCCCGTCGGGGTGCAGCCCCCCAATCCCTTGGAGCTGGTCGAAAGTACGGCCTTTGGCCTGCTGCTGCGCGAGGTGACCGTGAAGTTCGACCATGTGGTGGTGGACACCCCGGCCATCTCCCTGGGGGTGGACGGCATGGTGGTGGCCTCGCGTTGCGGCAGTGCACTGGTGGTGGGGCGCAAGAACACCTCCCGGATGGCCGAGCTGCGGGACCTGACGGCCCGGCTGCAGTCTGCCCAGACCCGTCTGCTTGGCGTGGTGATGAATGAGTTCTGAGACGACCTCTGCGCCGCCTCGCCTGCCAGGCGGCTGGCGGCGCCCGGACCTGCAGTGCTGGTGGTGGGCGCTGCCCGGCCTGCTGGTGGTGGCCTTGCCCATGCTGTGGGACCTCTACCAGCAGATCTGGACCACCGAAGAACAGGGCCACGGTCCGATCGTGATGGCCTTGGGCTGCTGGCTGATCTGGCGGCGCTGGGCGGAGTTGAACCCGGAGCCAACCTCGACTGTGGAGCCGGGCGACTCCAGCCGCTGGGGACACCTGTGGCTGGGTCTGGGGGCACTGCTCTACATTGCCGGGCGTGGCGGCCGGGTGCTCAGCGCGCAAACCCTGGCCGTGCTGTTGATGCTGCTGGGACTGGTGCTGCTGCTGCGCGGCCCGCGGGGCCTGCGCAGCGTCTGGTTCGGCTTGTTCTTCCTACTGTTCATGGTGCCGCTGCCTGCCGTGTTGGTGGACACCGTCACCCAACCGATGAAGCTGGCCGTCTCCACGGTGGCGGCTTGGGTGATGTCTTCGATTGGCTATCCGGTGGCGCGCAGCGGGGTGATCCTGCAAGTGGGCCAGTACCAGTTGCTGGTGGCCGACGCCTGCGCCGGGTTGCACACCCTGTTCACGCTCGAGGCCATGGGGCTGCTGTACCTGAACGTGGTCAAGTACGCCTCCGCCTTCCGCAACATCACCCTGGCCGTGCTGATCGTGCCGATCTCGTTCGCGGCCAACGTGATCCGGGTGATGACCCTGTCGCTGATCACCTTCCATTTTGGTGACGCTGCGGGTCAGGGGTTCCTGCACAGCTTCTCCGGCATGGTGCTCTTCCTCGCTGCCCTGCTGCTGACCATGGTGGTCGACAGCCTGCTGCGCTGGATCGAATCGAGGTTCCGTCCGACATGAGCGCGCACGACCTGAACCGGCGCCGCGCCATCACGGCCAGTGTGGCCATGGTCGGTGCCGCCGCTGTGGGCCAGGCCATGGTGCCCACCCAGTACCTTGCCGCCGAGCGGGGCGGTTTCCGTCTGGATCGCAAGGTGCCTGAGCGCTTTGGCGAGTGGGGGCCTGAACCCTATGCGCGGGGTGGCATCGTCAACCCGCAAACCAAGGCGCTGCTGGATCAGCTCTACGGCGACCTGCTGGAACGCACCTATGTGAACGGCCAAGGCCAGCGGGTGATGCTCACCATTGCCTACGGCCCCGACCAGTCGCAGCCGGGCGTCCAACTGCATTACCCCGAGGTCTGCTACCCAGCCCAAGGCTTCAAGGTGTTGAGCAATGTCGTGGGCCAGTTGCCCGTGGCCGGCTCCGCACTGCCCGTGCGCCGTCTGGAGACCAACCTGACTGAGCGCCGTCCTGAGCCGGTGACCTACTGGCTCATGATCGGCGACCAAGCCACCTTGGGGGGATGGGACAAGCGACTCAAGGAGCTGCGCTACGGCTTGCGGGGCAAGATCGTGGACGGCATGCTGGTGCGCGTGTCCTCCATCGATCCCGACAGCGCCCGCGCCTTTGTGCTGCACCAGCGCTTCGTCAACGACCTGGTGACCCATCTGGATGCCGAAACCCGACGCCGGCTCACCGGCCTGTGAGGTCCGCGTGAGCGGTCCGGTGCGGCGCTGGCCGCTGCTCAACATCTGGGTCGACGACCTGAGCCGGTCAGAGCTGCTGGACCTGCTGGCCACCCGGGGTGGGCTGGTCTTCACCCTGAATCCCGACCACCTCTGGCACCTGCAGCACGACCCAGCCTTCCTCGCCGCCTATCGGCAGGCCGACTGGGTGACGATGGACAGCGCGCCATTGCGGGGCCTGATGGGCTGGACCGGTCGTCCCCTGCGCGAGCGCATCACCGGCTCCGATCTGGTGCCGGCCATGCTGCACCACGCGGTCCGGCAGCAGGTGCCTTGGCGCTTCTTCCTGCTGGGGGCCGCCCCCGGTGTGGCCGAAACAGCGCGTCGCCGCATGAATGAACGGGCCGGCCAGGCGCTGGTGGTTGGTGCGCTCGGGCCATCCATGCGCTTCGTGGACGACCCCCAGGAGACGGAAACGGCCCTGGCGGCGATCCGGGCCAGCGGTGCCAACGTGCTGCTGGTGGGCCTGGGAGCACCCAAGCAGGAGGTCTGGCTGGCCCGCCACCGGCACGCCTTGCCCGGTGTCAAGGTGCTGCTCGGCGTGGGCGCCACCCTGGACTACGAAGCCGGTGCAGTGCGTCGCGCGCCGGTCTGGATGCGCCGCATGGGCCTGGAGTGGGCCTACCGCATCGGCTCGGAGCCGGGCCGCTACCTGCGCCGTTACGGGCGCAACACGCGCTTCCTGTGGTGGATGCTGCAAGAACGTCTGGGCCGCTATCGCGACCCGTTCGGGCCTGACGTCAACGGCCCCGTCTGAGCGTCCATCGGGCCTCCAGCGCGCGGCCGGCGGCGGACAGGCCCGCACACCCGGCAAAGTACAGTGCCGTGATGAACAGCGTGCCCTCCAGCAGGAACGGCCGCCAGACCGGGTCCCCCTGCAACGCCAGTCCCAATGAACCGGTGAGCTCGTACAGGCTCACCACCGTCACCAGCGCGCTGTCCTTGAACAGGCCGATCGCGCTGTTGACCAAGGCCGGCACCATCCGGATCAGCGCCTGCGGCAACAGGATCCAGCGGTAGATGGCCCGGCGCGGAAGGCCCAGGCTGGCACCGGCCAATTGCTGCCCGACCTCCAGCGCTTGCAGACCGGCCCGGATCGTCTCACTGAGGTAGGCCGTGGCGAACAGCGTCATGGCCAGCCACACACGCAGCAGCACGTCCGGTGCGGTGGCGCCGGGCCACCAGAGTGGAAACAGGAAGCTGGCCGTGAAGAGCACCGCCACCAGCGGTAGACCACGCACCAGCTCCACCCCCCAGGCCAGCACCCGGCGCAGCACCGGCCCCCCTTCACGGCGGCCCACCGCCACCGCCGTGCCCAGGGGCAGCGCCGCGACCAGCGCCCCTGCCGAGAGCAGCAGGCTCAGCGGCAGGCCTCCCCAGCGGTCCGTCTCGACCACCCCCAGCCCCCAGGCCTGTGCACCAGGCCAACCATGCAACAGGAACACAGCACCGCACAGACCGCAGACGGCAAGCCCCACCCGCCGCCCCATGGAGGTCCCACCGGCGGCCGCCGGGGGCCACAGCGCCCCGGCCACCGCCCCCAGGAGCAGCACCGTGGCCAGCACCGGCCGCCAGGCCAGCTCCTGGGGGTATCGCCCCAGCAGGATGAGGCGGTGCTTCTCCGCCACCACCCCCCAGCAGGCGCCTTGACCACGGACGGCTTGGCAAGCCTCGGCATCTGGACGCCAGACAGCTGACCACCAGGCCCAGTCCAGCAGCGCCGGCCCCCAGGCCCAGGCCAGCGCGGCCACCATCCCGCTGACCCCCAGCGCCCAAGGGGGCCAGAAGCAGGCACGCAGCAGGCCGATGACCCGCTGCCACAGGCGGCGTCGGGAAGGTGGCGCCGTCATGCCCGCTCTCCCGCCTGCCAGACCCCGGCACGGCGGTCCAAGGCATGACCCAGCCAGGCCACCAAGGCTGACAAGCCGAGGTAGATCCCCATCAGGATGGCCATGCACTCCAGCGCCCGACCGGTCTGGTTGAGGGTGGTTTGGGTGACGGAGGCCAGATCGGGATAACCCACCGCCACCGCCAGCGAAGAGTTCTTCACCAGGTTGAGCACTTGGTTGGTGAGCGGGGGCACGATGACCCGCAGCGCCTGGGGAGCGATCACACCACGCAAGGCCTGCCAGCGGGTCATGCCCAGGGCCTGCGCCGCCTGCCACTGGGCCTGCGCAACCGCCATGAGCCCCCCCCGCACCACTTCCGCCACAAAGGCGGAGGTATAGAGCCCCAGGCCCAGGGACAGGGTGAGGAATTCGGGGGTGAGCACCCAGCCACCGCTCACGGACAGCCCATCGACCACCGGCCAGCTCACGCCACCGGACGTCGTCGGCGTCCAGGCCGGCAAGGCCAGACCGGCCTTGCACAACAGCAGCCCTCCCGGCCCCAGCCAGGGCGCCTCCATGGGCGGGAGCATCTCCACCCATAGCAGATAGCCCAGCAGCAGCTGGACAAGCAAGGGAACATTGCGCAGCGCACCGACCCAGGCCGCCGCCAGGGCGCGCAACAGGGGATGGGGCGTCAGCCGGGCCAGGCCCACCGCCGTCCCCAGGCCCAAGGCCAGGCACAGGGCCAACGCCGCGGCCCTGAGGGTGTTGAGCAGCCCCACGGCCAGGGCCTGCCACAAAGGTCCCGTGGCCTCCACGCCCAGGTCACGGGGTTCGCCCACGTCAAACCCGGCCGGCTCCAGCAGGAACTGCCATCCCGCCTGGATGCCGCGGGCCGACAGCGTATGCTGTGCCCGCAGGACCAGGAGCGTCAGCACCGCGGCCACCACCCCCGCGGCCAGCAGCGACCAGACCCAGGCGGGCCATCGCCCTGAATCGGGGCCGGATGCCCCCCGCTGCGCCACGCCGGCCAGGTCCTGCCGCCTCAACGCAGTGGCAGGGCGTACATCAGGCCGCCATCCTTCCAGAGACGGTTACGGCCGCGGGGCAGGCCCACCGGCGTGGCCTCCCCCACGTTGCGCTCGTAGATCTGCCCATAGTGGCCCACCGCCTTGATCGCGCGCACCATCCAGTCTTTGTCCAGACCCAGGGGCTTGCCCAGGTCCTCGCCCTTGCCCAGCAGCCGCAGCACGGCCGGATCGGTGCTCTCGGTCAGCAACTGGTCCACATTGGCCTGCGTCACCCCCAGCTCCTCCGCCTCGACCAGCCCGTGCAGCACCCAACGCACCACAGTGGTCCATTCCTCGTCCCCTCGCCGCACCAGGGGCCCCAACGGCTCCTTGGAAATGAGGTCCGGCAGGATCACATGGGCCTTGGGATCCCTGGCTTCGCGCGCACGCACGGCCGCCAGACCGGAGGCATCGGTGGTGTAGGCCTGGCAACGGCCGGCGAAGTAGGCGGCATTGGCGGCATCGAACTTCTCGAAGACCACCGGCTTGAGGCCGAGCTTGTGGGCACGGGAAAAGTCGGCCAAGTTCTTCTCGGAGGTGGTGCCGCTCTGCACGCACACCGTCGCATTGCGCAGCTGCTGGGCGCTCTTGACCTTGAGCTTGGCCGGCACCATGAAGCCCTGCCCGTCGTAGAACGCCACGGCCGTGAAGGCCAGCCCCATGCCGGCGTCGCGGGTCAGGGTGACGGTCGTGTTGCGCGACAGCAGGTCCACCTCACCTGACTGCAGGGCCGCAAAGCGCTGCGCCGAGGCCAGGGGCACCCACTTGACCTTGTTCGCATCCCCCAACACCGCAGCAGCCACCGCGCGGGCCAGGTCCACGTCGAGGCCGCTCCAGCGGCCCTGGCTGTCGGCCGCCGAGAAGCCCGGGACCCCCGTGCTCACGCCCACCACCAGCTGGTCGCGCTGGCGGACAGCCTCCACCATCTTGCCCGCCCACGCCGGCGCCACCGCGCCCACCGCCATGCCCACCCACAGCACCGCTGCGGCCCTTGCCTGCCAGAGTCCCATCGTCGTCCTCTCCTGTGAAGAGGGGCCCACGACCCGCCGCGTCGACCCCAAGCGCCGATTCTGCCGCCCACGCAGGCTTCAGGGGCGCATGTCCGCCGGTCGCGTTGGCAGCACCGGCACCCCTCGGCCTGCCGGACGGCCGGGCGCAGGCTCCGGGATAATCCCGCCATCATGCAAGACGCCGCCGCCACCCACCAAGACGATCTCCTCCGCTACATGGACGGCCTGGGCCGCCAGGCCCGTGACGCCGGCACCGTGATGGCCCGCGCAAGCACCCGCGCCAAGGACCAGGCCCTGCTGGCCCTGGCCCGCCGACTGCGTCAGGCCGGCCCGGCGCTGCAGCAGGCCAACCAGCGCGACACCGACGCCGCACAGGCGGCCGGCCTGAGCGCCCCGATGGTGGACCGGCTGCGGCTCACCCCCAAGGTCATCGAGACGGTGGCGCTGGGCTGCGAGCAGCTGGCGGCCATGCCCGATCCCATTGGCGAGATCACTGGCGTGCGCCGACGCCCCACCGGCATCAGCGTCGGCCAGATGAGGGTGCCCTTGGGCGTCTTCGGCATGATCTACGAAAGCCGGCCCAACGTGACCATCGAGGCCGCCTCGCTGGCCATCAAGAGCGGCAACGCCTGCATCCTGCGCGGCGGCTCCGAAGCCATCCACAGCAACCTGGCCCTGTGGCGCCTGGTCCAGGACGCGCTGGCCGAGGCCGGTCTGCCCACCCAGGCCGTCCAACTGGTGGAAACCACCGACCGTGCAGCCGTCGGACGGCTGATTGCCATGCCCGAGCATGTGGACGTGATCATCCCGCGCGGCGGCAAGGGGCTGATCGAGCGCATCAGCCGCGAGGCCCGGGTGCCGGTCATCAAGCACCTGGACGGCAACTGCCACACCTATGTGGACGCCCAGGTGGACCTGGAGCAGGCGCTGGTGGTCACCGACAACGCCAAGACCCAGAAATACAGCCCCTGCAATGCCACGGAAAGCCTGCTGGTGCACGCCGCCAGCGCGCCCCACTTCCTGCCTCGCCTGGGGATGCTGTTCGCGGCCAAAGGCGTGGAAATGCGGTGCTGTCCGCGGGCTCGGGCCGTCTTGGCCGACGTGCCGGGCCTGAACCTGGCCGACGCCAGCGAAGCGGACTGGGCCGAGGAATACCTGGCGCCCATCATCAGCGTCAAGGTGGTGGACGCCCTGGATGAGGCCATCGCGCACATCAACCGCTACGGCTCACACCACACCGACGCCATCCTGACGACCGACCACCCCAGCGCCATGCGTTTCCTCAGGGAGGTTGACTCCGCCAGCGTCATGGTCAATGCGAGTACCCGCTTCGCAGATGGTTTCGAGTACGGCCTGGGCGCCGAAATTGGCATCTCCACCGACAAGTTCCACGCCCGCGGCCCCGTGGGCCTGGAGGGCCTGACCTCGATGAAGTGGGTGGTGCTGGGCCAGGGCGAGGTGCGCGCATGACCTTGCTGCCCCTGAGCCATGCCGATCCGCGTCGGGCCCTGGTGCTCTTCTCCGGGGGTCAGGACTCCACCGTCTGCCTGGCCTGGGCACTGCAGCACTTCAGCCAGGTGGAAACACTGGGCTTCGACTACGGCCAGCGTCACCGCATCGAGCTGGACTGCCGCCAGACCGTCCGCCAGGCGCTGGTGCAGCGCTTTCCGGCCTGGGGTGCCCGACTGGGCGAGGACCACCTGCTGGACCTCTCGCTGCTGTCCCAGATCAGCGCCTGCGCGCTGACCGAGGAGCGGGCCATCGAGATGCAGGCCAACGGCCTGCCCAACACCTTTGTGCCCGGTCGCAACCTGCTGTTTCTCACCTTCGCGGCCACCCTGGCCTACCGCCGGGGGGCGCAGGTGCTGGTGGGGGGCATGTGCGAAACCGACTACTCCGGGTATCCGGACTGCCGGGACAACACCCTCAAGGCGCTCCAGGTCGCACTCAGCCTGGGCTTGGACCAGCCGGTCTGCCTCCAGACCCCGCTGATGTTCCTCACCAAGGCTGACACCTGGGACCTGTCGACCCAGCTTGGCGGTGAGGCGCTCAACGACCTGATCGTCGCCCACACCCACACCTGCTACCTGGGTGAGCGTGGACGTCGCCATGACTGGGGCCACGGCTGCGGCACCTGCCCCGCCTGCGAACTGCGTGCCCGCGGCCACGCCGAATGGCGCGCCCGTCAGGCCCTGCAGTCGGCCTGAACGCCCGACCGCCAGGAGACCGCATGGAAGACCTCTCCGCCCTGCTGGAAGACGGACAGCGCATCGGCGCCTGGCTGCTGGAATTGGGCCTCATCCTGGTCCTGCTGTTCTGGATGGTGGGCGCCCGCAACCGCCTCATGCGCCACCGCGCTGCCGTCAACACCGCCTGGCTACAAATCGACGAACTGCTGCAGCGCCGCGCCGCCACCCTGGAAACCCTGCTGGCTGCCGTGGCCCCCAGCCTGCAAGACGAAGCCGCCAGCCTGGCCGCCCTGCGCCAAGCCCTGGAGCAGCAGGGAAGCGCCGCGCGAGCCGTGCGCCCCAAGCCCACACGCGCGGGCCGGCTCCAGGCCTGGAGTGCGGCCGAGCTGGCCCTGGTGTCCCCCTTGCTCCGGCTTCAGGCCCTGATCGATCAACGCGAAGCCCTGCGCGAGGACGAGACCGTCAAGCCCACCCGCCGCGCCCTGGATGAGCAGGCCCAGAAGCTGGCCTACGCCCGGCAGGCCTTCAACGCCGCCGCGGACGACTACAACACCGCAGTGGCTGAATTCCCCACCCGCCTGCTCACCCGGACTTTCGGCTTCAGCCGCATCCAGCGCCTCTGAGCCCCGGCATGACCGGGCGCTCATCCCCCGGCAGGTACCCCAACTCGATGCCGCCCCCATCCGACCAGGCTGCGGCAAGACATGAAAAAACCCACCGCGGGCGTCCCCGGGGTGGGTGGTGGAGGGTCCTCCGCGCGCCGGGCCACCCATCCGGGCAGCCCCGCACCAAATCGCGACCGACTGGCCGGAGCCAGCCGCGGACTCAGCGCGTACGGCGCAACTTCTGGATGGCGGCCAACTGCGCGGCCATGGTCGCGAACTCGCTCTGCGCCGCAGCAAAGTCGATGTCGCTCTTGGCGTTGCGCATGGCTTCCTCGGCCAGCTTCTTGGCCTCGTTGGCCTTGGCCTCGTCCAGATCGTGGCCACGGATGGCCGTGTCGGCCAGCACGGTGACGCCGTTGGGCTGCACCTCCAAGATGCCGCCCGCGACGAAGACGAACTCCTCTTGACCGTTGTCGGCACGCTCGATGCGCACCGCGCCCGGCTTGATGCGGGTGATCAACGGCGTATGGCGGGGCAGGATACCCAGCTCGCCGTTTTCGCCCGGCAGCGCAACGAACTTGGCCTCACCGGAGAAGATGCTCTCTTCCGCGCTGACCACGTCGACGTGGATGCTTTCCATGTTCGATCTTTCGTGAAAGGGTAGGAGAAGACCTCAGGACAGGACCGCAGCCGGAGCGGAACTCCGGCCGCCGACCTCATCACTGCATCTTCTTGGCCTTCTCGAAAGCCTCATCGATGGTGCCGACCATGTAGAAGGCCTGCTCGGGCAGGTGATCGCACTCGCCAGCCACGATCATCTTGAAGCCGCGGATGGTTTCCTTCAGCGGCACGTACTTGCCGGGCGAGCCGGTGAACACTTCGGCCACATGGAACGGCTGCGACAGGAAACGCTGGATCTTCCGGGCACGGGCCACGGCCAGCTTGTCTTCCGGCGACAGTTCGTCCATACCCAGAATGGCGATGATGTCGCGCAGTTCCTTGTAGCGCTGCAGGGTGGCCTGCACCGCACGGGTGGTGGAGTAGTGCTCTTCGCCGATGACGTTCGGGTCGATCTGGCGCGAGGTCGAGTCCAGCGGGTCCACGGCCGGGTAGATACCCAGCGAGGCGATGTCACGCGACAGCACCACGGTGGCGTCCAAGTGGGCGAAGGTGGTGGCGGGCGACGGGTCGGTCAAGTCATCCGCCGGCACGTACACGGCCTGGATCGAGGTGATCGAGCCGACCTTGGTCGACGTGATCCGCTCTTGCAGACGGCCCATTTCCTCGGCCAGCGTCGGCTGATAGCCCACAGCCGAAGGCATACGGCCCAGCAGCGCGGACACTTCGGTACCGGCCAGGGTGTAGCGGTAGATGTTGTCCACGAAGAACAGCACGTCACGGCCTTCGTCGCGGAACGACTCGGCGATGGTCAGGCCGGTCAGGGCCACGCGCAGACGGTTGCCCGGGGGCTCGTTCATCTGGCCGTAGACCATGGACACCTTGGAGTCCTCGAGCTTCTCCAGGTTCACGACGCCGGAGTCGGCCATCTCGTGATAGAAGTCGTTGCCCTCACGGGTACGCTCGCCCACACCCGCAAACACCGACAGACCGCTGTGGGCCTTGGCGATGTTGTTGATGAGTTCCATCATGTTCACGGTCTTGCCCACGCCGGCGCCACCGAACA
Source organism: Ideonella livida (assembly GCF_010499455.1). GTDB lineage: Bacteria > Pseudomonadota > Gammaproteobacteria > Burkholderiales > Burkholderiaceae_C > Ideonella > Ideonella livida. Next base: position 79,485 of record NZ_JAAGOH010000006.1, read on the forward strand.
GACCCACCTTGCCGCCCTTGGCGAACGGGCAGATCAGGTCGATCACCTTGATGCCGGTTTCCAGCAGCTCTTGCGACGGGCTCAGCTCGTCGTAGGCCGGGGCCTTGCGGTGAATGGAGGCGGTCAGCGACTGGGAAACCTCACCGCGCTCGTCGATGGGGTTGCCCAGCACGTCCATGATCCGGCCCAGTGTGGCCTTGCCGACCGGGACGGTGATGGGGTTGCCGGTGTTGGTCACGGTGACACCACGGCGCAGGCCGTCGGAAGAACCCAGCGCGATGGTGCGGACGATGCCGTCACCCAGCTGCTGCTGCACTTCCAGGGTCAGCGCGGAGCCTTCCATCTTCAGGGCGTCGTACACCTTGGGCATCTGGTTACGCGGGAACTCCACGTCCACCACGGCGCCGATGCACTGAACGATCTTGCCTTGGGCTTGAGTCATTTCAGATCCTTCAATCTTGATTCGATTCGTTCGCGGCTGGGCCGCCGTCAACCACTGATCGCGGCCGCGCCGCCAACGATCTCGGACAGTTCCTTGGTGATCGCTGCCTGACGGGTCTTGTTGTAGATGAGCTTGAGCTCACCAATCAACGTGCCGGCATTGTCAGTGGCCGCCTTCATCGCGACCATGCGGGCCGACTGCTCCGACGCCATGTTCTCAGCCACGGCTTGGTAGACCAGGGCTTCGAGGTAGCGGGTCAGCAGCTCATCGATGACGGTGGCTGCATCCGGCTCGTACAGGTAGTCCCAACCGTAGGCCGATTTCTCCGCCTCGGACTGGCTCAGCGCCTCGGGGGCCAGCGGCAACAGCTGCTCGACCACCGGTTCCTGCTTCATCGTGTTGATGAACTTGGTGTAGCACAGGTACACCTTATCCACCTTGCCTTCGACAAAAGCGTCCAGCATCACCTTGACGGCACCGATCAGCTTCTCGACCTGAGGCACATCGCCCAGACCGGTCACCTGCGAGACGACCGTCACACCCAGGCGGTTCAGGAAGCCCAGGCCCTTGGAGCCGATGGCGACGGCCTCGACCTTGGAACCCGCCGCCTGCACATCCTTCATCCGGTTGGTGACGGCGCGCAGCACGTTGGTGTTCAGGCCACCGCACAGGCCCTTGTCCGTGGTCACCACGACAAACCCGTCCACGCCGGCGTTGCCGCCGGTGCGCATGAACGCCGGCTTGTACTCAGGGTTGGCCTGGGACAGGTTGGCGGTGATGTTGCGGATCTTGTCGCTGTACGGACGGGCGCTGCGCATGCGGTCCTGCGCCTTGCGCATCTTCGACGCGGCGACCATCTCCATGGCCTTGGTGATCTTCTTGGTGTTTTCCACCGATTTGATCTTGCCGCGGATTTCCTTTCCGACTGCCATGACAGTTTCTCCTGTTCTGCGGGGGTGGACCGATCAGGAGATCAGCGCCACCCCGGGGTCATGGGCTTCAGGCGAAGGACTTCTTGAAGGCGGCGATCGCGCCGTTCAGCTCTTCCTCGGCCGCCTTGTCCATGGCCTTGTCGGCTTCCAGCTTGGCCAGCAGAGCGGCATGGCTGGTCTTGAGGAACTGATGCAGACCGGATTCGAATGCCAGCACCTTCTTGACGTCCACGGTATCCATGTAGCCCTTGTTCACGGCATACAGGGAAGCCGCCATCAGGCTGATGGACAGCGGGGCGTACTGGGCCTGCTTGAGCAGCTCGGTCACGCGGGCGCCACGGTCAAGCTGCTTCTTCGTGGAAGCGTCCAGATCGGAAGCGAACTGCGCGAAGGCAGCCAGTTCACGGTACTGGGCCAGGTCGGTACGGATACCGCCGGACAGGCCCTTGATCAGCTTGGTCTGGGCAGCGCCACCCACGCGGGACACCGAGATACCGGCGTTGATCGCGGGACGCACACCTGCGTTGAACAGGTTGGTTTCCAGGAAGATCTGGCCGTCGGTGATCGAGATCACGTTGGTCGGCACGAAGGCAGACACGTCACCAGCCTGGGTCTCAATGATCGGCAGGGCGGTCAGCGAGCCGGTCTTGCCCTTGACTTCACCCTTGGTGAAGGCTTCGACGTAGTCGGCGTTCACGCGGGCGGCGCGCTCCAGCAGGCGGCTGTGGAGATAGAACACGTCGCCAGGGAAGGCTTCGCGGCCCGGCGGGCGACGCAGCAGCAGCGACACCTGACGGTAGGCCACGGCCTGCTTGGACAGGTCGTCGTAGACGATCAGGGCGTCTTGGCCGCGGTCGCGGAAGTACTCGCCCATCGTGCAGCCGGAGTAGGCCGACACGTACTGCATCGCAGCGGACTCAGAGGCGCTGGCGGCCACGACGATGGTGTAATCCATCGCGCCGGCGGCTTCCAGGGCACGCACCACGTTCTTGATCGACGAAGCCTTCTGGCCGATCGCAACGTAGATGCAGGTCATGTTCTGACCCTTCTGGTTGATGATCGCGTCGATCGCCACGGCAGTCTTGCCGGTCTGGCGGTCGCCGATGATCAGCTCGCGCTGACCACGGCCGACGGGCACCATCGAGTCGATGCACTTCAGGCCCGACTGCACCGGCTGATCCACGGACTTACGGGCGATCACGCCCGGCGCGACCTTTTCGATCACGTCCGTCATCTTGGCGTTGATCGGGCCCTTGCCGTCGATCGGCTGACCCAGGGCGTTCACCACGCGGCCGATCAGCTCAGGGCCGACGGGCACTTCCAGAATGCGGCCCGTGCACTTCACGGTGTCGCCTTCGGAAATGTGCTCGTACTCGCCCAGGATCACGGCGCCCACGGAGTCACGCTCCAGGTTCAGCGCCAGGCCGAAGGACGGCTGGCCGTCCTTGCCTGCGGGGAACTCGAGCATTTCGCCCTGCATCGCATCGGACAAGCCGTGGATCCGGACGATACCGTCCGTCACCGAAACCACGGTGCCCTGGTTGCGGATGTCGGCGGCGGCGCCAAGGCCGTCGATGCGGCTCTTGATCAGTTCAGAAATTTCTGCGGGATTCAATTGCATAGCATGCTCCCAGTCCGTGGCGGCCAGGACAGCGAGGGACACGCTGCCACCGACCGATGCGGATGTTGGATTCGATTCAAGCGCTCAGCGCCACCTTCATGCGTTCGAGTCGGGCCTGGACAGAGGTGTCCAGGACCTCATCACCCACCACCACGCGGATGCCGCCGATCAGCGCCGGCTCCAGCTCGACGCGAGCGGCCAGCTTGCGGGCGAAGCGCTTCTCGAGGCTGGCGACCACATCAGCGAGCTGTGCGCCCTCGATCGGGTAAGGGCTGAAGATCACGGCGTCTGCGACGCCGGAGGCGCCGTTGACCAGTGCCTGGAACTGCTCGGCCATGGCCGGCAGCGCCACCAGGCGCCCGTTCTCGATCACGGTGCGCAGAAAATTCTGCACACCCGTCTCCAGCGGCATGCCCACGACGCCGGCGATCAGGTCGAAGACCTGCGCGCCAGTGACCTTGGGGTTGTCGGCGAACTGCTGCAGCTGCGCATCGGCAGCCACGGCGCACAGCGCCTGGACCTGACGGCTCCAGGACGCCAGATCACCCTTGGAGGCCACCTGGAAGAGGGCCTCGGCATAGGGACGTGCGATGGTAGTGAGCTCGGCCATGGTCACAGCTCCGTCTGCAGGCGGGTCAGCAGCTCGGCGTGGACGCCGGCATTGACTTCGCGCTTGAGGATCTGTTCAGCGCCCTTGACGGCCAGCGCGGCCACTTGGTTGCGCAGCGCTTCGCGGGCCTGGATCATCTGCTGCTCGGCTTCCGCCTTGGCTGCAGCCACGATCTTGGCGCCCTCATCTTCGGCGCGCCGCTTGGCTTCTTCGACGATGGCCTGGGCGCGCTTCTCGGCATCGGACAGCAGTTGGGCCGTCTCGTTGCGCGACTGGGCGAGCTGCTCCTCGACGCGCTTGTTGGCGCTAGCGAGTTCCAGCTTGGCCTTGTCGGCCGCAGCCAAACCATCCGCGACCTTCTGGGCGCGTTCATCGAGGGCCTTCGTGATCGGCGGCCACACGAATTTCATCGTGAACCACCACAGGATCCCGAAGACCACGATCTGCGCCAACAGTGTTGCGTTCAGATTCATGGCTTCGACCTTTCTCGTTTAAGTCGTTTGGAAAAACGTGGAACGACGAGAAAGACCGATCACTTCAGCACGAACGGGTTCGCGAAGGCGAACAGCATCGCGATACCGACGCCGATCAGGAAGGCCGCGTCGATCAGACCGGCCAGCAGGAACATCTTGGTCTGCAGTTCGTTCATCAGCTCGGGCTGACGGGCAGACGCTTCCAGGTACTTGCCGCCCATCAGGGCGATACCGATACAAGCACCGATGGCGCCCAGACCGATGATGATGCCGCAAGCCAGAGCGACGAGACCGAGGATGTTTTCCATGATTGCTCCTAGAGAAAGGTAGTTGACGGACGGGAGAAAAAAACGTGACGGGAGGACAAGCCTCCAGCCTCGCCGGCCCGGATTCGGGCCGGCGCGACTGTACAGATTTCGAAGAGGGCGGGCGAGCGCCTGATCAGTGCTTGTCGTGCGCTTGGCCGACGTACACCAAGGTCAACATCATGAAGATGAAGGCCTGCAGGGTGATGATCAGGATGTGGAAGATGGCCCAGGCGGTGCCGGCAATGACGTTGCCCACCCACAGCGCGATGCCACCGAAGGAGCCGAAGCCCACGGCACCCATCAGCGCGATCAGCATGAACACCAACTCGCCGGCGAACATGTTGCCGAACAACCGCATGCCATGCGAGATCGTCTTGGCGGCGAACTCGATCATCTGCAGCGTGAAGTTGATCGGGGCCAGCAGCAGCGCAGCAGGACCATGCGCATGGAACGGCGCCGAGAACAGCTCAGCCACCCAGCCACCCAGGCCCTTGATCTTGATGCTGTAGTACAGGCAGGCCAGCAGCACGGTGACGGACATGCCCAGCGTGACCGACAGGTCGGCGGTGGGCACGACGCGCAGGTAGGCGTGGTGCGGGTCGTGGCCCATGGCGCCGTAGAGGCCGGCCCACAGCGTAGGCAGCAGATCCAGAGGCAACAGGTCCATGGCATTCATCAGGAAGATCCAGACGAAGGCGGTGAGGGCCAGCGGCGCCACGGCCTTGCGGGACTCGGCGTTGTGCACGATGCCCTTGGCCTGGGTATCGACCATCTCGACCAGGAACTCCACCGCCGCCTGCAGGCGGCCTGGCACGCCGGAGGTGACACTGCGGGCCACGCGCCACAGCAGGAAGCTGCCCAGCACGCCCAGCAGGACCGAGAAGAACAACGAGTCCAGCTTGAGCACCGGATCGCTCAGCGAGAAATCGGCGATGCCGGTCTGCGCACGGTTGGTCAGGTGCGTCAGGTGGTGCGAGATGTACTCGCCCGCGGTGGGCGCATGAGCCGTGGCGTTGCTTTCAGCTGACATGTCTATGACGTCCGTTCTTAACTCATCTTCGGGCCACGCCACTTCAGCGCGACCCAGTAAACCTTGAGGCACATCACCAGGGCAACCAGCAGCGCCGGCCAACTCAGGTCAGGCACCACCCACGGCGCCGCGCCCAGCATGGCGACCGAAAACGCGATCTTGCCCACTTCCCACAACATGAAACTGACGACACTCAGCGCCGGGGTGGAACCGCCGCGCCGGCGGCTCAGTTTCCAAGCCACCCAGGCAGCGGGCACCACCACCACCCATGCACCATAGAGCGCGGACAGCACATGCCTGACTTGCCCTCCCCAGAGTCCGGCACACAGGGCGACAACAACGCCGACCAGCACCTGGACCACCACCACCTTCCACGGTGACACGGAAGGGCTCGCCGCCGCCAAAGCCTGCGCCTCTTGTCGAGACAGGACCTTGAAAGGCCGCGAATCGTCCGCATCATCCGTATCCTGCCAGCCGTCACGCCTGCCAGTGGGGCTGGGTGGAACGGACATGGACACTCCTTCTGCGGGGGTAAAGCCTGCTGATTATAGGGCTTACCCGGCCCCGAAACAGTGCACACCCGATGTCGGGTCGGACACTGTCGCAAGCGCATTCTTATGTGCTAGCCCGCCGCGCTTGGTTGGGCGTTGGAGGCACCGGTGACAGCACCCGCAAAGCAGGATAAGCACCAATTCGGTGCATCGCTTGCCGCCGCGTGGTGGCCGCCGTGCCAAACCGGCACAGCGGTCCACGCTCAGCGCTGAGCGAAGTGGGCCGGCAGCCCGGGCACGTCCACACGCAGGCTCAGCACCCGTCCGGCCAAGGGCTGAGCCGCGAGCTCGGCCGCCGGCCGGTTGTGGCGGGCGGTGGTCACAAACAGCGTGCGCAGGTCGGCGCCTCCCAGGCATGGCATGGTGGGGCAGCGCACCGGCAGCCGGACCCGCCGCAGCACCTCACCCTTCGGCGACAGGCGCAGCAACTGCTGCCCCTCGAACATGGCGACCCAGTAGCAGCCCTCTGCATCCACGGTCGCCCCATCGGGCCGACCACCATAGGCCTCCAGGGGAGCCCCCACCGGGCGGTGCTCAAACTGTCGCCACGGCTCGCGACGGGCAGCAGAACCATCCACAGGACTGATCGCGAAGCGGTCGATGCGGTGGGACTTGGTATCGCTCCAGTACATCCACCGGGCATCGGGGCTGAAGGCCAGACCGTTGGCCACGGTGGCACCACCCTCGATGCGGGTCAGTTGGCCCCGCTCCCAGCAGTAGAGCGAGGCGGCCTCACGGTCGCGGGGCTCGTAGATCGTGCCCACCCAGAAGCGCCCCCAGGCGTCGGCCTTGCCATCGTTGAAGCGTTCGCTGGCCGGGTCGTAGGGAGGGGGCGCCAAACGTTCGGGGGCCGCCATGGGGGCACCGGCCTGTGGCTGCACATGCCAGAGACCGTCTCGGCGAGCCATCAGCAGGCCACCGCCCAGCATCGGCGCCAGACAGGCCGGCTCGCTCGGCTGTTCCCAGCGGTCATGCCGCCCACAGGACGGCTCGAACCGGTGCAGCGCATGCCCAGGGATGTCGACCCAGTACAGCGCCTGCTCATCGGGATGCCAGAGCGGAGACTCTCCCAGTTCGCAGGGCGGCACAGGCAAGGCGTCGAAGTCAGGCGTGTCGACGTGGGACATGGGGCACGGAATCCACGGAGGCGAAGAAGGGGACTGATTGTGGTGCGGCGCCGTTACCGCGGAGGTACGAAGGAATTCGGGTTGCCCCCTACACACCCGCCTCATTCGGTCGAAAAGAACGTGAAAACCAGCGCTGCGAAAGGGTTGACATGTGGCGTTCCAGCTCAACACGGCCCAACTTCCATCCATCGACTTCGCTTTTTACGATGCGGAATGCATCCGCAAAAACCACACAAGCCCTTTTTCACACCGCCAAAGAAGTCACCTTAAAAGGGGACGAACTTTGCCTGGCTCATCACCTTGGCAGATTCCCCATAGGCAGGTGGATCCTCCTGTTGGGTTGCCTGGCGCCCTGGGCCACCCAGGGCACGGCGGCCACACGTCCGGCTTGGATGACCTCGGCAGAGCCGGGCGAGGTGCTGGAGATTGCCCAGCCCCTGGCGCCACGCCCCGCCCGGGATCCGGACGGAGAGGCGACCCAGGAGGAGGCGCAGGAGGAGGTCCCCACGGATCAGCTGATCGTGCAGTTCCACCCCTCACGCAGCCGGGCATTGGCCGCACCGCGGACACGCGCGAGTCAACTGCAGGCCCTGCGCAGCGCCGCCCACGCCCAGGGCCTGGTCGTCATCCAGGCACGGGCGCGCGGGCAGGACCGCGCGGTGCTGAAGCTGGAGCAAGCGCTGCCTGCCACCCAGCTGAGGCCAGCAGCGCAGGCCCTGGCGGGCCAGATCGCAGGCGTACGCCGGATCGAACCGGACCTCAAAGCCCAGCCGCAGCGGGTGCCGACCGATCCGCTTTACAGCCAGCAATGGCACTACCAAGGACAGCCGGGCAGCCTGAACCTGGCCGCGGCCTGGGACCTTTCGACCGGTCAGGACGTGGTGGTAGGGGTGGTGGACACCGGCGTGCTGCCCCATGCGGACTTGTCCGCCAACCTGCTGTCCGGGCGGGACTTCATCAGCAGCGCCAGCGCCGCACGTGACGGCGACGGGCGCGACGGCGACGGCAGCGACGCGGGTGATGGGTGCAGCAGCGGCCAGAGCAGCTGGCATGGCACCCACGTGGCGGGCACCATCGCCGCGGCGGCCAACAACGGACAGGGCGGTGCAGGCGTGGCGTGGGACGCCCTGCTGCTGCCGGTCCGGGTGCTGGGCTGCGGCGGGGGGTACACCTCGGACATCACCGATGGCATGCGGTGGGCCGCCGGCCTGCTGAGCGATGGCACGCCGCCGCCCTCGCAACCGGCCAAGGTGCTGAACCTGTCGTTAGGCGGCGGGGGCGGCTGCCCCAGCGATTTCCAGTCGGCGATCGACGAGGTGATGGCGGCCGGGGTCAGCGTGGTGGTGGCGGCAGGCAACAGCAACGCCGCCGTCTCCGGCTTCTTCCCTGCCAATTGCCGGGGCGTGATCACCGTGGCCTCTGTCGGCAGGGGGGGCGCGCGGGCGCCCTACTCCAACTACGGGCCCCGGGTGGACGTGGCCGCACCCGGCGGCAACATGGCCGCCGGCACGGCCATGGGTGTGCTGTCCACCCACAACAGCGGCTCCCTGGCACCGGGGGCCGACAGCTACCAGTTCCTGCAGGGCACCTCCATGGCAGCGCCCCACATCAGCGGGCTGGTGGCCCTGATGCTGGCCCGCAACCCCAACCTGCGGCCCGACGAGATCCGCACCCTGCTGCGCAGCACGGCCCGGGCCTTTCCTGTGACCTGTAGTGGCTGCGGCACGGGCATCGCCAACGCGGCCGCCGCCGTGGCCGCGGCCAACGTGGGCGCGGCTGTGGCCTCTGCCGCCGCGGAGCAGGAGCCCAACGACGCCCACGCCCAGGCGCAGACACTGGGCAGCCTTCCGGTCAAATTGAGCGGGCACCTGGGGACGCTGCAAGATGTGGACACCTACAAAGTCCGCGTGGCCCCTGGGGTGACGGTCACCGCCCGGCTGCTGGCCAATCCGGCCGCCAACCTCAGCCTGGTGTTCCGCAACGCGGCCAATGTGGTGATGCTGCGCAGCGATCGGGCTGCGGGACTGGCCGACCGGCTGTCCTGGCGCAACGGCAGCGGCGCCGGAGTGGACCTGTTCATCCGGATCGTCCGGGTGACGGGTACCCCCGGTGCCTCGACCATGGACTACACACTGGAAGTCGCCCGCTAGCGCGACGCGCCCTCACATGCCCTTGAACAGGTGGTGGTAGCTGCGGCTGACCTCCAACCGTTCCGGATGGCCGCGCAGGTGCACGAGCTGGCGCCCTCGGTCATCACGGCTGACACTGGCGATGGCGTCCACCGCCACCAGGGTGGAGCGGTGGATCTGCCAGAAGCGGCGCGGATCGAGCTCCTCCACCAGCTCCTTGATGGGCTTGCGGATCAGCGCCTCCAGTGCGGCCGTCTGCACACGGGTGTACTTCTCGTCGCTGATGAAGAACAGCACCTCCGCCACCGGAATCATCTGCACGGTGCTGCCCACGCTGGCCTGGATCCACTCCAGGGCGGGACGCGGCGCCTGGCCCATGGGCTGCGACAGGCGGTGCAGCAACTGCTGCAGGCTGACCTGCGGCAGGCTCTCGGCGGGCGGATCCTGCCGCTGCCGGCGGGCGCTCAGTCGCTGCGCCAGGCGTGCGGTGGTGCGGGCCAGGCGCTCGCGCTCCGCAGGCTTGAGGACGTAGTCGCACGCCCCTTGCTCAAAGGCTTCCACCGCGTACTGGTCGTAGGCGGTGATGAAGACCACGTCCGGCAGGAGCTGGTCTTCCCCCAGGTCCAGCTGGGCGATGTCGCGCGCCGCCTCGATTCCGGTCATGCCCGGCATGCGGATGTCGAGGAAGACGATGTCCGGCGCGTGCTCGCGCACCATGGCCACCGCCTCGGCACCGTGCCGGGCCTCGGCCACGATCTCCAGCGCCGGCCACACCTGCTGCAGGCGGCTGCGCAGTTGGTCGCGCATCAGACGCTCATCGTCGGCAATCACGGCACGGGCGGCGGGCAAAGACGGTTCCATGGCAATCCAGAAGGGTCAGCAGCAGCGGGTGAAGGGGGCCTTGGACGGCACCGGCGACCTCGGCCCACCTCAGGCAGGGGGGTGGCGGGCGGCCGCCCCGTTGGGGCTGACACGGTAGGGCAGCTCGATGCTGGCCACCGTGCCCCCCCCCTCCGGGGCCGCCAGCGTCAGGCTGGCCTGCCCACCATACAGCAGCTGCAGGCGCTCGCGGATATTGGCCAAACCAATGCCGGTGCCTGACGCACTGGAGCGCCCCAGGCCGACACCGGAGTCGAGCACGCTCACCCGCAGGCGACCATGGCGCACCTCGGCGCTCACCTGCAGCCGCCCCCCTTCCGCCTTGGGCTCCAGGCCATGGCGGATGGCGTTCTCCACCAGGGTCTGCAGCATCATGCCGGGGAACTCCGCGGACAGCAGGCCGTCGGGCACCTCAATGTGCGCCTGCAGCCGGTCCTCCATGCGGACCTTGAGGATCTCGATATAGGGGCGGACCATCGCCATCTCGCGCTCCAGATCTCGGCAGGCAGAGTCCTGCCCTGTTTCGCGCAGTGTGGGCATGCTGGCGCGCAGCAGCGAGATGAGGTTGCGCTGCATCTGCGCCGCCCGGGGCGGGTCGGTCTCGATCAGGTGCTCGATGGAAGCCAGGGTGTTGAACAGGAAGTGCGGCTCCACTTGGGCCTGCATGGCAGCCATGCGGGCCTCGATCACCTGGCGCTTGAGCGCCTCGGCCTCCGCCGCCTCGGTGGCCTGGGCCGCCTGGGCCTCAGCGGCCAGCTGGCCGCGGTAGGTGATCTTGACGATGGCCGACGCCACGATCCATAAGAAGGCCAGATCGGTCAGGCCGTCGCCCAGCCGGTGGCGGGTGACGACCACCTCGTCGGCTGCAGCCGCCGCCTCCTCCTCAGCCGCCGCGTCCTCGGCGGCGCCGCGCAGCGCCTCGGCCACATCCCCGATGGCTTCGCGCACCGCGTCGCCATCCGGATCGGCCGGCAGTTCGATGCGAATGCGCCGATGCCCGGTGTCGATGGTGACCACCTTGGGGCTGGAAGCCGCCTCGCCCGCGCTGGCGGCGGAAGACGGCCCCAGGATGATCAACGGCCCGACGGCCGACACCTCCGCCGCCCCTGCGAGCGGCTTGACACCCGCAGGCGCCGACGGCGGTGCGGGCGGCGCCGGAGGCGCCACCCGCCGGGGTTTGGACGGCGGCGTCTCCACCGTCTCAGAGATCGTCCAGCTGAAAGGCGGCAGGTTCTGCAGCACCGAGACCCCGATCATCAGCAGCAGGGACAGGAGCAGGAAACGACGCCAGCGCATCGCCACCAGCCAGCTGGCATAGGCATGGAAGGCGCGCAGGCAGGACAGGGACAGCCGGCGCCAGCGCGGGTGGACTCGGGCAAGGACATCGGACGGCATGGCGGGACTCCTGGGCAATGGATGGCACTGTAGCCAGCCGCCGCACCCCGCACCGCAGGGGTGCGACCAGCCGCGGCCTGAGGCGCTGGAACGCGGCCTCAGGCGACCGGCGGCACCACGTTCACCGGCGCTCGAGCAGCAGCGGCGCCGGACGCGGCGCCGCCCGGGCACGCGCGGCCGCAGCCTGTGCCTGCTCCCGGTCCGGGAAGGGGCCGGCCTGCACCTTGTGCAGCCCCCCTTCGCTGACCACTGCCAGGAGGTGCTGCAGCCAGGGCTGGGCATCGGCCAGGTCCTGCTGCAGGCGCAGGGCGCCGTCCGTCTTCTGGAACGCCCCAAACTGCAGCCAGAACCCCACCGCCCCGCTGGTGCGTGCGCGGACCACCGGGGCCACATCGGGGGCCGCCCCCGTCACCCCCGCAGGCACGCTGCCGCTGTCGTCTGGTGGCCAGCGCTCCTGGATTTCACGGAAGGTCAGCCGCCGCACCTCCACCGGGCTCACCCCATTGAGCACGCCCAGCGAACGGGCCGCAGCCCAGGACAGGTCGATCACCCGGTCACGGGAAAAGGGTCCGCGGTCATTGACGCGCACGATCAGCTCCCGCCCGTTGGCCGGATTGCGCACCAGGGCATAGCTGGGCAACGGCATGGTCCGGTGGGCCGCGGTGGCGGCATACATGTTGAAGGCCTCGCCGCTGGCCGTACGCCGCCCCTGGAAACGCCGGCCGTACCACGAGGCCAGACCCCGCTCGACCATTTCCACATCCTCGGCCACCGGCCGGTAGGTGTTGCCAGCGATCACATAGGGCTTGTTGGGCCCCCCCGGCTGTATGGGCTCGACCCGCGGGATCGCGTCGGCCACCAAGGGCAGCGAAGCGGCCTCGGGCCCGGGACCGCCATCACGGAGCACCGGATCGGCCGCCATGCGCCCCGGCGTGCCTGAGGGGGTGGGCGTGGACCCGCAGCCCGTCAGCCAAACGAGAACCATGGCCATCAGGACGAACGACCAACGTCCGCAGAAACGGGAGAGCGGTACTTGAAGAGGAGGCATCACAACATGAACCAGCCTCACGGCTGGAGACGGCAAGCGCAGACATGGCGCCTGAACCCCGGCGGGTCCGTGCGTCGGACCGGCTGCACCCCGCACTGCTGGGCCTGTGGGAGACCTGTAGGCGGAGACTTTGAAGGGGTGGCGCGCCCGGCTGGGATCGAACCAGCGACCCCTGGCTTCGGAGGCCAGTACTCTATCCACTGAGCTACGGGCGCGTTGCTTGGTGATGTCGAATTTTGCAGTCTAGCAGGAAAAGTCGGCGCTGTGCTCGGTACAGCCCAACCTCCATCCGCCGCACAGAGTCCGGGGGCTGCCCTGGGTTGTCGCCCAGCCCCAGGTTTGCCCTTATTACAATCTGGCGATTTGGCCGTCCATCGGCAGGAGCATGGCTGCTCCGGCCGCCGCCTCCCAGGCGCCCTACGGGCCGACCTGCGGCGCTTGGAACCAGAAGCCGCGGCCGGATCCGTTCCCGCCGCGCCAGCGCGCGCAGGCGCGCTCCCGCATCGCTTGTCTTTTCCACTTTTCCTGGGAATCCTGTCCATGAGCACGTCTGGTTCTTCCTCGCCCCTCAAGATCGCCGCCGCCTTCGCCGTGCCGGTGCTGGTGATCCTGGCCCTGGGCAAGACCTTGATCCACCCGACCACCAATGGCGCGGGCACGGCGTCGGCCGAAGCCCTGGCCGTGGCCGAGCGCATCCAACCGGTGGGCCTGATCACCCTGAAGAAGGCGGCGGCCGGCCCGGCCCGGACCGGTGAGCAGGTGTTTGCCGCCCAATGCGCGGCTTGCCACAAGGAAGGCGCGTTGGGCGCGCCGAAGCTGGGGGACGCCGGCGCCTGGGGCCCGCGCGTGAAGAATGGCTTCGAGGCGCTGCTGAACTCCGCCCTCAAGGGCAAGGGCAACATGGCCGCCCAAGGTGGAGGCGAGTTCTCCGACTACGAAGTGGCCCGCGCCGTGGTCTATATGGCCAACCAAGGCGGTGCCAAGTTCGCCGAACCGGCCGCTCCGGCCGCTGCGCCGGCCCAGTAAGCCCGTCGCCCCCCCCGGCTGCACCCGCTTGCCGGGGCAGAGCGCCAGGTCAGCTCAGTCCTGGCACTCGCCCCAGGCCAGCGCCGGCAGCGCCTGCTGCAGGCGTAGCGCCTGCTCCGGCGCCAAGGCGTCGATGCGCACCCGGTGCTCCTCCCGGTCGCCCTGCAGCCTCTCCACCCGCGCGGTGCGCACGCCGCGCTTGGCCAGCCCGGCCAGGCGGTTGAGGGCCTCCGCTTCGCTGCCAGCCTGCGACAGCAGCAGGCCCGGCGCCCATGGCGAGGGCGGTGCCAGCTCCTGGAACTCGAGCTTCAGCCGGCGCAGCTCCTCCACCTTGCGGCGCAGCAGTGCCCGGTCGTTGTAGGGCCCCATGACCACGCCCCAGCGGGCCGGCAGTTCGCGCCGCAGGTCAGTCCAGTCGGCCGCGCCCAGTCCCAGACCCGCCAAGGCCTCGGGCAGTGGGCGGAACGCTTCAGCGTCCACGGCTTGGGACTGCAGGCACAGCAACTCGCTGCCCAGGGGTGCCAAGGTCGATGACGCCGCCGGCGCGCGTCCCCCAGCCTGCAGGGTCTGCCAAGCCTGGGGGGTCAGCACCTGTAGGCGCTCCGGCTGGATCTGGGCCGCCACCCGGGCCTGTCCCGCCGCCGCCGCTGCTTCCGGGCCGTCGCGCCAGGGGCCGAACAGCCACAGCGCCAAGCCGGCATTGCCCAACGCCAGCAGCAGCACCAAGGCCCTCAGCATCTGGCGCCTTCCGACCGGCCGGGCACCGGCCGCACACTGACCTCCCCGCCCACGATCGCCACCCGCCGTGCGCCGTCGCGCACCCACAGGCAGCCGTCGTCGCCGATACCGTCGGCGATTCCCTGCGGACAGTCGGGATGGGTGGTGATGACCGGGTGGCCCCGCAGCAGGTCACGGGCGGCGTAGCGCGACGACATGGCAGACCATCCTCCTGCATCAAAGGCTTGCAAGGTCCGCACCAACCCCGGCAGCAGCGCGTCCAGGACATCGGGTGGCGAAGCCAGGTCGGCGCGCCACTCCGAGACGCTGGCCACCGGCCAGTCCACCTGCGGAGGCCGCAGGTTCAGGCCAATGCCCAACACCGCGGTACGGCGGGCGCCGGTGCCCAGGCCCTCGATCAGGATGCCCCCCAGCTTGCGGCCCTGGCCCGGTCCATCCACGCGCCACAGGTCGTTGGGCCACTTCAGGCCCAGTTGGCCTCCTTCGGGGTCCAGCGCCTCGGCCACGGCCAGACCCACCGCCAGGGACAGCCCGGACCAGTCGGCGCGCCGGGGTTGCCAGCGCAGGGAGAAGGTGAGCGAGTCATCGAGTCCGGACACCCACTGCCGACCCAGGCGCCCGCGACCGGCGGTCTGGCGGCGGGCCACCAGCAGGCAGGGCGGAACCTCGGTCTGGCCGTCGCGCCAGGCGGCCTGTGCCTGGGACGCGAGCGCCTGATTGGTGGAAGGCGAGGTCTGCACCACCTCCAGCTGCAGTCCGGGCCAGGTTTCGGCCAGCCCCCGGGCCAGTGCGGCACCGGGCCAGCCGGCCCACGGGTCCGCCGGGCCGCTCATGGCGCTGGGCGCGGCGTGCGTCGGCCGCGCTTGGGCCGCAGCATGGTGCCTTGGCAGTGCGGACTGCCGCAGTGGCAGGCAAAGCGGCGCTTGACGGCGGCGGTGTAGCGCTCGTCCAGTGTCAGGCCGTAGTCGTAGGTCAGCTCTTCACCGGCAGGGATGTCACGCATCGCCCGGATGTAGATGCGGCCGTCGATTTCCTCGGCCTCGCAGTTGGGCTCGCAGGCGTGGTTGATCCAGCGCGCACTGTTGCCGCCGACCTCGCCGTCGATGACGGTGCCGTCCTCGAGTTGGAAATAGAAGGTGTGGTCGGGATTGGCCGGATCGCGGGGATGGCGGTCCAGCGCCTCCTCCCAGCTGATGTGCTCGCCCTCGTACATGAACAGAAGTTCACCGGCCTGCAGGGGCAGCAGGGCAAAGACCCCCTTGCCATGCACGCCGCTGCGGCGGACCTGGGTGCGGCGGCCACGGCGGGCGGCGGAATCGGAGGCGGGAGTGGCGGGACGCTGGCTCATTGTGGGTAAAGTGAAACCATGGGCGCGCGTGTGAGCGAGTGTGCAAGCGCGCCCGCACACAGGCATGCACGCCTGCGTGCCTGCACAGGCAGGCGCGCGAGGCGCAGCGATTGTAGGCACGGGCCCCTCAAGGGCTCCGCAAGTCCCGGAACCATGAGCAAGTCACTGATCATCGCGGAAAAGCCCAGCGTGGCGCAGGACATCGTGCGGGCGCTCACGCCCGTGGCGGGGAAGTTCGAGAAGCTGGCCGACCACTTCGAGAACGAGCGCTATGTGGTCACCAGCGCCGTGGGCCACTTGGTGGAGATCAAGGCGCCCGAGGAGTTTGACGTCAAGCGCGGCAAGTGGAGCTTTGCCCACCTGCCGGTGCTGCCGCCGCACTTCGACCTGGCGCCCATCGACAAGAACAAGGCCCGACTGTCGGCCGTGGTCAAGCTGGTCAAGCGCAAGGACGTGACCGAGCTGATCAACGCCTGCGACGCGGGGCGGGAAGGCGAGCTGATCTTCCGGCTCATCGTCCAGTACGCCGGCACGGCCAAGACGCCGATCGCCAAGCCGGTGCGCCGACTGTGGCTGCAGAGCATGACACCCCAGGCCATCCGCGACGGCTTTGACCGGCTGCGCAGCGACCAGCAGATGCAGGGCCTGGCCGACGCCGCGCGCAGCCGCTCCGAGGCCGACTGGCTGGTCGGCATCAACGGCACCCGCGCCATGACGGCCTTCAACAGCCGTGACGGCGGCTTCTTCCTCACCACCGTGGGCCGGGTGCAGACGCCCACGCTGTCCATCGTGGTGGAGCGCGAGGAGAAGATCCGCAAGCACGTGGCCCGCCCCTATTGGGAAATCAAGGCCGCCTTTGGGGCCGCCGCCGGCGGCTACGAGGGCAAGTGGTTCGACCCGGCGTTCAAGAAGAACGAGGACGCCGACCGCCGCGCCGACCGGCTGTGGTCCGAGGCCGAGGCCCGCGTCATCGCCGACGCGGTGCGCGGCCGGTCCGGCGTGGTGACCGAGGAGTCCAAACCCAGCACCCAGAGCTGCCCCTTCCTCTACGACCTGACCACGTTGCAGCGCGAGGCCAACAGCCGCTTCGGTTTCTCGGCCAAGACCACGCTGGGCCTGGCCCAGGCCCTGTATGAGAAGCACAAGGTGTTGACCTACCCGCGGACCGACTCGCGCCACCTGCCCGAGGACTACCTGCCCACGGTCAAGAGCACGCTGGCCCTGCTGGCCGACGAGGACCTTCCCGGCCCGCTGCGCCCGCTCAGCCAGCATGCCCGCAAGGCACTCAATGACGGCTACGTCAAACCCTCCCGCAAGGTCTTCGACAACAGCAAGGTGTCGGACCACTTCGCCATCATCCCCACGCAGCAGGCGCCGCGCTCGCTGACCGAGCCTGAGGCCAAGCTCTACGACCTGGTGGTCAAGCGCTTCATCGCGGTGTTCTACCCGGCGGCGGAGTTTCAGGTCACCACGCGCCTGACCAAGGTGGCCACCGCCGCCGGCGCCACCCACCATTTCCAGACCCACGGCAAGGTGCTGGTCAACCCCGGCTGGCTGGCGGTGTACGGCAAGGAGGCCCAGGATGAGGACGCCAACCTGGTGCCGGTGCAGCCGGGTGAAACCGTGGGCAACGAATCGGTCAACCTGCTGGCCCTGGTGACGCGCCCGCCGGCGCGCTACAACGAAGCCACCCTGCTGTCGGCCATGGAAGGCGCAGGCAAGCTGATCGACGACGACGAGCTGCGCGAGGCCATGGCCGAGAAGGGCCTGGGCACGCCGGCCACCCGTGCGGCCATCATCGAAGGCCTGATCGCCGAGAAGTACATCCTGCGCGAAGGGCGCGACCTCATCGCCACCGCCAAGGCCTTCCAGCTCATGACGCTGCTGCGCGGGCTGGGCGTGGAAGACCTGACCAAGCCCGAACTGACTGGCAACTGGGAGCACCAGCTGGCCGAGATGGAGAAGGGCCGCCTCTCGCGCGAGCGCTTCATGGCCGAGATCGCCACCATGGCCCAGCGTGTGGTGCAGAAGGCCAAGGAATACGACCGCGACACCATCCCGGGCGACTACGCCACCCTCACAGCGCCCTGCCCGCACTGCGGCGGTGTGGTCAAGGAGAACTACCGCCGCTTCACCTGCACCGGGGCCGACGGCCACGGCGAGGGCTGCGGTTTCTCCATGACCAAGATTCCGGGCGGCCGCAGCTTCGAGCTGCACGAGGTGGAGCAGTTCCTGGCCGAGCACCGCATCGGCCCGCTGGAAGGCTTCCGCTCCAAGGCTGGCTGGCCCTTCACCGCCGAGCTCAAGCTGGTCAAGGACGAAACGCTGAACAACTGGAAACTGGAGTTCGACTTCGGCGACGACAACCAACCGGCCGAGGGCGAGGGCGAGGCGCCGGACTTCAGCCACCAAACGCCGCTGGGCCATTGCCCCAAGTGCAAGGGCCAGGTCTTCGAGCACGGCAGCAACTATGTGTGCGAGCACGCCGTGGCCCAGCCGGCCACCTGCGACTTCAAGAGCGGCGTGGTGATCCTGCAGCAGCCGGTGACACATGAGCAGTTCAGCAAGCTGCTGGTGGCCGGCAAGACCGACCTGCTGGAGAACTTTGTGTCCAACAAGACCAAGCGCAAGTTCAAGGCCTTCCTGGCCTGGGACGCCAAGACCGGCAAGGTGGGTTTCGAGTTCGAGCCGCGCGCGGCGGGCCCGGCACGCAAGGGCGCCCGCAAGACCACGACCGCCGGCTAAAGCGTGGGCGGCCCCGGTGCCGCCCTGATGCCGAACCGTCCGACGGCGCCCTGCGGCGCCGTCGGCGCTTTCTGGAGATCCTTCCGTGATGAACAGCCTCCTGTTGGGCAAGCTGCTGGCCATCGTGGCCGTGGCGGCCCTGGGCTGGGGCGTGGGCAAGTTGCGCTGGCTGGGCGACGAGCGGGCCGACCCGGCCCGCGTGCTGTCCAACGCCGCTTTCTACCTCTTCGCCCCCGCCCTGCTGTTCCGCACCACCGCGCGGGTGGACCTGGGGTCGCTGCCCTGGCGCATGCTGGCGGCCTTCTTCGTGCCGGCCGTGCTGGCCATGTTGCTGACCTATGCGCTGGGCCGCTGGCGCCAGCGCGGCCAGCCCCAGGCGCCCTGCGAGGCGCCGGCGGTGCAGGCCATCACGGTCACGTTCGGCAACTCGGTGCAGATCGGCATTCCGCTGGCGGCGGCCCTGTTCGGCGAGGCAGGGCTGGCCCTGCACCTGACGCTGGTCAGCCTGCATGCCGTGGTCCTGCTCGTGGTGGCCACCACGCTGGTGGAGGCCGACATCGCCCGCGCCTCCGGGCAGGGCCACCTGGCCGCCATGCTGGGCCGCACCTTGCGCCAGACGGTCATCCACCCGGTGGTGCTGCCGGTGCTGGCCGGCCTGGCCTGGAACCTGGTCGGGCTGCCCCTGCCCGGCCCGCTGGACGAGCTGCTGCAGGTGCTGGGCTCGGCCGTGGTGCCGCTGTGCCTGACCCTCATCGGCATGTCCCTGGCGTACCTGGGCTGGCCGGCACGCTGGCGCAGTGCGCTGGAGCTGGTGCTGCTCAAGGTGCTGGTGCTGCCGGCCGCCGTGCTGGCCGTGGCCCACTGGGGTTTCGGCCTGGGCGGCCTGCCGCTGGGCGTGGTCGTCATCCTGGCCTGTCTGCCCTCGGGCAGCAATGCGCTGATGTTCGCGCAGCGCTACCGGGTGCTGGAGCAGGAGGTGACCGCCGCCGTGGTGCTGTCCACCCTGCTGGTGCTGCTGGCCGTGCCGCTGTGGCTGGCGGTGCTGCAGCACCTGCCCTGAGGCGGGCGCCGACCGGCGCTCGGGGCCTCAGAGCACCTTGCCCGGATTGAGCAGGCCCAGCGGATCCAGCGCCTGCTTGAGCGCCCGCTGCAGGCCAAGCTCGGCAGGATCCTTCAGCCGGCGGTTCTCGTCGCGGCGCAGCTGACCCAACCCGTGCTCGGCACTGATCGAGCCCCCCCAGGCCGCCACCCGGTCGTGCACCCGCGTGTTGACCGCCTCGTGCAGGGCCGCATCGGCCTGGGCGCCGCGGCTGGGCCAGACGACGTTGAAATGCAGGTTGCCGTCGCCGACATGACCGAACAGCATCAGCCGCAGCGGCGCTTCCAGCCCGTCCAGGGCCGCCTGGGCCTCGGCCAGGAAGTCGGCCAGGGCCGAGATGGGCAACGCGATATCGTGCTTGGCCTGCACGCCCTCGTGCTGCAGGGCCTCGGAGATGCCCTCGCGCATCGCCCACAGCCGCTGCGCCTGCGCCTGGCTCTGGGCCAGCACCGCCTCTTGGATCAAGCCGCTGTCCAGCGCAGACGCCAACAGCGCCTGCAGGCGGTCGTCGGCTGCCGCCTGGTCGTCAAACGCACTCTGCTCCACCAGCACCGCCAGCGGCGGCTCCACCGCCCAGGGCTGGGCCAGCGCGGGGCGGTGGCGGGCCACCGCCTGCAGGCAGGCGCCACTCATCAGCTCAAAGCCGGTCAACAGCGGCCCCAGGGCGGCCTGGGCCTGACCCAGCAACGCCACGGCGTCGGCCACGCCCTGCAGCGCCACCAGGGCAGTGGCCCGCGCCCGGGGCCGGGGATAGAGTTTGAGCACCGCCGCGGTGAGCACGCCCAGCGTGCCCTCGCTGCCGATCAGCAGGTCTCGCAGGCTGTAGCCAGTGTTGTCCTTGCGCAGCGCCCTCAGGCCCTGGAACACGGTGCCATCGGCCATCACCGCCTCCACCCCCAGGCACAGCTCGCGGGCATTGCCATAGCGCAGCACGGCCGTGCCGCCGGCATTGGTGGCCAGGTTGCCGCCCACAGTGCAACTGCCCTCGGCCGCCAGGCTGAGCGGGAACAGCCGGTCATGCGCCTCGGCCAGTTGCTGCACCTGCTGCAGCACGCAGCCTGACTCCACCGTCACCGTGCCGTTGGCCAGGTCCAAGGACCTCACCCGGTTCAGGCGGCCCAGCTGCAGCACGATCTGGCGGCGGGCGCCCGCGGGAGTGGCCCCGCCGGAGAGCCCGGTGTTGCCGCCCTGCGGCACCACCGCCACGCGGTGGCCATGGCACAGGCGCAGCACCGCAGCCACCTCCGGGGTGCTGCCCGGGCGCACCACCGCCAAGGCCTGGCCGTGGAAGCGGCCGCGCCAGTCGCGCAGAAAGGCGGCCATCTCCGCCGCGTCGGTCAGCACGTGGGCGGCGCCCACCGCCGCCACCAGGGCGGCCAGAAAGGCCACATCGTCAGGGGCGCCCGGGGAAGGCGGCGCGCCGGCGCAGGACAGCTCACTCATGACCGCATTGTCGGGGCGCGGCACCGTGATGTCCGGAAATGGCGAGCGCCAGCGCCGCCCCGCGCCTACCATGGTCAGCCCGCACCACCCCCACCCCCATGAAGACCCCTGACCTTGCCGAGATGCTGCTGCTGGCCGCCCTGTGGGGCGCCTCCTTCCTGTTCATGCGGGTGGCGGCACCGCACTTCGGCCCTCTGGCCCTGATGGAGGTGCGGGTACTCATCGCTGCCGGCCTGCTGCTGGTCTGGCTGGCCCTGCGCGGCGAGCTGGCCGCGCTGTGGCGCCACAAGGGCCTGCTGCTGCTGCTGGGCACCATCAACTCGGCCCTGCCCTTTGTGCTGCTCGGCTACGCCACGCTGTCGTTGACGGCTGGCCTGGCGGCGATCCTCAACGCCACCGTCCCGCTCTGGGGCGCGCTGGTGGCCTGGGCCTGGCTGGGCGACCGCCCCAGCCGCTGGCGATTGCTCGGCCTGGGCCTGGGCTTTGCCGGCGTGCTGGCCCTGGTGTGGGGTCGGGTGGCACTGCAGCCCGGGGGCGCCGGCCTGGCGGTGGTGGCCGCGCTCACCGCCACCTTGTCCTACGGCGTGGCGGCCAGCTACACCAAGCGTCACGCCAGCCAGGTCGCCCCCCTGGTGCTGGCCACCGGCAGCCAGCTGGGTGCCGCCCTGGTGCTGGCGCCATTGGCCTTGTGGCGCTGGCCCGCGCAGGCCGTGCCCGCCCAGGCCTGGGTCAGCGCGGCCGCCCTGGGCGTGCTCTGCACCGCCCTGGCCTACGTGCTGTTCTTCCGTTTGGTGGCCCGACTGGGCCCGGCGCGCAGCATCACCGTGACCTACCTCATCCCCGCCTTTGCCGTGCTGTGGGGCGCCGTCTTCCTACACGAACCACTGACCCTGCACATGGCGCTGGGCGCAGCCGTCATCCTCGCCGGCGTCACCTTGTCCACCGGCCTGTGGCCGCGCCCGCCCCGCCAGGCCTGACCCGTCCGACACCGCCATGGACACCGCCGCCTCCGATCCCCGTTATCGCGCCTTCCAGGCGCGGGATGCGCGGTTTGACGGCCGTTTCTTCATCGGCGTGCGCAGCACCGGGGTGTATTGCCGGCCGGTGTGTGTGGTGCGCACGCCCAAGGCGGTGAACTGCCTGTACTTCCCCAGCGCGGCCGCGGCGGAGGCCGGCGGCTTTCGCCCCTGCCTGCGTTGCCGTCCCGAACTCGCCCCCGGCTGGGCGCCCCAGGAGGCTGGCCTGCGATACGCCGACGCCGCCGCGGCGCTGATCGGCCAGGGCCTGCTGGACCGGGCCGGCATGGCCGCGCTGGCCGCCCGGCTGGGCATCGGGGAGCGCCACCTGCGGCGGGTGTTCAGTGAACGTTTTGGCGTGTCGCCCATCGCCTGGGCCCAGACCCAGCGGCTGCTGCTGGCCAAGCAATGGCTGAGTGAGACCGCACTGCCCATGACCGAGGTCGCCGCCCTGGCCGGTTTTGGCAGCCTCCGGCGCTTCAATGCCCTGATGCGCGCACGCTACGGCATGCAGCCCAGCGAACTGCGTGAGCGGGCCCAGCGCCAGCGGGCCACGCCCGAGGCCTCGCCACCGCTGCGCCTGGCCTACCGGCCGCCGCTGGACTGGGACTGGCAGCTGCGGTGGCTGGCGCAGCGTGCGCTGCCGGCCATGGAGCAGGTCGACCTGCCCGCACGCCGCTACCGCCGTACCCTGAGCGTGCCGCACGCCGGCACCCTGCGCCAGGGTTGGATCGAAGTCGGCCCCGGAGACGCCAACGCCCTGACCCTGCGCTGCGCGCCGGACCTGCTGCCCGCCTGGGCCGAAGTGCGCACGCGGGTACGCCGCCTGCTCGACCTGGACGCCTCCCCCCAGGACATCCTGGCCGCACTGGGCCCGCTGGCACAGGAACGCCCCGGCCTGCGCCTGCCCGGGGCGGTGGACGGCCTGGAGGCCGGCGTGCGCGCACTGCTCGAACAGCAGGTGAGCACCGCCGCGGCAGCCACCCTGCTGGGGCGGCTGGTCGAGCGCTGGGGCGCCTCGCAGCCCACCCCGTGGCCAGGGCTGGACCGGCGTTTTCCCGACGCCACCACACTGGCCCAGGTTCCTCTGGACGCACTGGCCGCGCTGGGCCTGCCGCGGCTGCGCGCCCAGGCCGTGCACGCGCTGGCCACGGCCGTGGCCCAAGGGGCGCTGGACCTGGAAACCGCCACCGACCTGCCGGACGGTCTGGCGCGGCTGCAGGCCCTGCCCGGGGTAGGCCCCTGGACAGCCGGCTGGATCGCCATGCGGGCGTGGCACTGGCCAGATGTCTTCCTGGCCACCGACGGCGCCTTGGCCCAGCGGCTCCCCGGCTTGAGCCCCGCCGGGCGCGAAGCCCTGGCCGAACGCTGGCGTCCCTGGCGCTCCTATGCCGTGCTGCACCTGTGGGCAAGGCAAACGCCCTGGCCCCCCGACCGGAACCTTCCGACATGAGCCCCTCCCTCACCACCCCGTTGCCCGCCAACGCCGCCCTGCGCTGCCGGCTGGACGCTCCGCTGTGCGCCTTGGTGCTGGTGGTCGACACACGCGACGGCCGGCTGCGTCACGTCTACGTGCCCGGCCAACGCCATGCCCCGGTGGTGGAGGCCGTGACCGAGGTCCCGCCCACACACCCCGCACTGCAGCCGGCCGTGGCCGCGGTGCAGGCATGGTGGAGCGGCCGCGGCGCGACAGACGCCGACCCGAGGCTGAGCACCGTGGGCACCCCGCTGCAGCAAGCCGTGTGGCAGGCCCTGCGCGCCATTCCGCCTGGCCAGACGCGCACCTACGGCGACGTGGCAGCGGCGGTGGGACGCCCGCGTGCCGTGCGTGCCGTGGCACAGGCGGTGGCACGCAACCCGTGGCTGCTGCTGGTGCCCTGCCACCGGGTGGTCGGCCAGGACGGCACATTGACCGGTTTTGCCGCCGGACTGCCGCTCAAGCAGGCGCTGCTGGATTGGGAAGGCTTGCCGCCGGGCTGAGCGGCACGGGTGATGGCCCGCGGAGGCCCGGCGGGCGTCAGTCGATTCGGGAGGTCGTCGGCAGCGCGCTGCGGGCACCAAACGGACAGAAGCCCGGGCGCGGCCCTACCTGGGGGTGTTTGCGGCAGGTGTCGGGCCGCTGAGCATAGACGGTGCAGCGCCGGCTGCGCGGGTCCAGAAAATGGCAATCGCCACTGGCCCGACGCGCCAGGGTGAACAGACCGTGGCGGGCATTGAAATGGTCAATCAGCCGGGCCTTCTGCAGTCGCTGCGCGATGCGGCGCGGCTCCTCATGCTCGGTCTCGAAGGGATCGACCAACTGCAGCCGCACCAGATCGGGCAGCCGCACGTCCACGGGCATGGTGCAGCAGTTCGCGGCGCAGCGATCACACAGGCCAGGCCGGTAGCGGCTCCAGGTCTCCAGGCGATCCACGTCCACGACATGGATGGAGGATTTCATGAAACGCACGCAAAAAAGCCCGCTGAAAGCGGGCTTTTTAAGCAAACAGCACCCAAGGACGGAAGTCTAGGTGCTGAATTTTTTTGGTGGCCTGGGGCGGAATCGAACCACCGACACGCGGATTTTCAATCCGCTGCTCTACCAACTGAGCTACCAGGCCGCTGAAGCTAGCATTCTAAACGCATTTCAGCGCGTCATGCAAGCGAATTTCGCTTTCCTCTGTTTAAGTCCACACCGAGCTGCTTGAGCTTGCGATAGAGATGGGTGCGTTCGAGCCCGGTCTTCTCGGCCACGCGGGTCATGGACCCGTTTTCGCGCGCCAGATGGAACTCGAAATAACTCTTCTCGAAGGCATCCCGGGCTTCACGCAGGGGGCGGTCCAGGTCGAAGCTCTGCTCGGGTGGCAACAACCCGTCGTGGCCATGTCCCACAGCAGCGTGGACCTGTGGATGGGCGCCAGCCAGGACGCTGCCATGGATCACCGGCTCGGCCAGCGGCATCACCAGGGTGCGGGGCGGCTCGACCGGCAGGGTCAGGGTCCGCAGCAGAGGGGCCGGTGCCGGGGCAGGCGCAGCGGGCCGCTGCAGGGCCTGCTCCACCGCCCGCAGCAGCTTCTGCAGCGTGATGGGCTTTTCCAGGAAGGCCACGGCGCCGAACTTGGTGGCCTCCACCGCCGTGTCGATGGTGCCGTGGCCGCTCATCATGATCACGGGCATGTTCAGCAAGCCCGTGGCCCCCCACTCCTTGAGCAGGGTGACGCCGTCGACGTCGGGCATCCAGATGTCCAGCAGGACCAGATCGGGACGAAGACGCTCGCGCACCCCCCGGGCCTGGGCAGCGTTCTCTGCCAGCTCGATGGTGTGGCCCTCGTCAGCGAGGATTTCCGACAGGAGGGCGCGGATGCCCATCTCGTCGTCAACTACCAGAATCGTTGCCATGTATGTCCTGCGCCGGTCATGATGGCGCGCCAGTGTTGCTGGGCGCTGACACGGTGGGAGCCCTCTGTTCTGTGATGCTCAAAAATGATAACGAAACCTGGGCACCTGAGGCCAATTCCTGCACCCCCTCACGCGGCGGAAGATTGACGATGCGCACCCGAGCGCCATGTTCGTCTGAAATCTTCTTGACAACCGCCAATCCCAGGCCCGTTCCCTTGCTCTTGGTGGTGACGTAGGGCTCGAAGGCCCGCTTGAGCACCTTTTCGCTGAAGCCCGGCCCGTTGTCGCTGATGCGCAGTCGCACGAAACGGGCCTGCCCCTCGGCAGCCTTGGCCAAATCGGTCTCGATCAGCACCCGGCCGTCGGGCTGGCCCTCCACCGCCTGCAGCGCGTTCTGCACCAGATTGTGGATGACTTGGCGCAGCTGGGTGGCATCGCCCCGCACCGGGGGCAGATCGGGCAGGCAGCGGGCCTCCAGGCGCTGGCGCTCCAACTCGTCGCCGTAAAGGGCCAGCACCTCGGCGACCAGGGCGTTGAGGTCCAGCGCCACGAGCTTGGCCGCCGGCAGGCGGGCGTAGTCGCGGAATTCGTTGACCAGCTTCTTGAGCGCCTGGACCTGCACCACGATGGTGTCGACGGCGCGGCCCAGGAAGGCCTGGTCGGGCTCGGCGAGCTTGGCCTCCAGCTTGTGGCGCAGCCGCTCGGCCGACAGCTGGATGGGCGTCAGCGGGTTCTTGATCTCATGGGCCACCCGACGCGCCACCTCACCCCAGGCCTCGGTGCGCTGGGCCGAAACCAGCTCGGTGATGTCGTCAAACACGACCAAGCTCGCCCCCCCCGGCAGGGGCGCGCCCCGCACCAGCAGGGTCAGGCTGTGGTCGGCCTGGGGCACGGGCAGCTGGAAGGAGTCCTGCCAGCCTTCCTCACGCCGGTCCTCGTCGGTCTGGGCCAGGGCATCGAAATGGCGCCACAGGCTTTCCAGGAAGGCGGCCACCGGGGCGGAGGCATCGCCCTCGCCCAGCGACCAGCCCGGCACCGCGGGCTCATGCAGGATGCGGGCCGCCGCGGGGTTGGACACCTCGACCCGGCGCGCGGGGTCGAAGACGATGACGCCGGTGCTGAGGTGGTCCAGGATGGTCTGCAACCGGGTCCGCGAGGCCTCCAGCGCCCGCAGGCTGCGTTCGGCCTGGGCGCGGGCGCTGCTGAGCTGCTCGGTCATGTCGGCAAAACTGCGGGTCAGCCCCCCCAGCTCGTCGCGCGAGGCCAGTACCGGCTTGGCCGTGAGGTCGCCCTGCGCCACCTGGCGCACGCCTTCGGCCAGCACCAGCAGCGGCCGCACCAGCTGGCGCCCCAGCACCACGGCCAGGACCACCGCACCGAAGACCGACAGCGCCAGGGTGAGGGTCAGGGTGCCGATGTACATGCGCCGCAGGCCGTCACGGGCCAGGTGGCGCTGCTGGTATTCCTTGTAAGCGGCCTGCACCACCAGGGCAGGGCCGGTGACGCTGGCGGGCACCTGCCGCAGGGCCATGAGGTAGCGCTCCTCCTCACCCGCCAGCGAGACATGCACGCTGGGGATGCGGGCCAGGGCGCGGACACGGGCTTCCACCCCGCTGGCCGGGGCGGTCTCGTCGTCCAGGCCCTCGATCTGGCTGATGGACCGCAGCTCGCGGGCGTGGCGCACCATGGCCGCTGGCGGCCGGTCCACCACCATGGCGGGGCGCTCGGTGGCGCTGAGCAGCACATGGCCGTTACCGGCCACCACGGCCACCACCTCGGCTCCCATTTGCTCGCGGCTGCGCTCCAGCGCCAAGGCCAGGCTGCCGGTGCCCGCGTCGCCCAGGCGCTCGGCGGCGCTGCGGGTCTTGAGCGAGAGGTCTTCGGACAGCGCCGCCAGCGTGCCCTTGCCCAGGGCCAGACCGGCATCCAGCGCGCTCTCCACCCGGGCATCGAACCAGGCTTCAATAGTGCGGGAGACGAACTGGTAGCTGACGGTGTAGATGAGGGCGCCGGGCAGTACCCCGACCAGCCCGAAGATGGCCGCCAGCTTGAACAGCAGCCGGCTGCCAAACAAACGCCGGCGCAGGTTGGACAGCAGCTGGATGGTGAGCCCGGTCAGCACCACGGCCAGCACAGTGGTCACCGACAAGTTGACCCAGAACAGCCACACAAAGTGCCGCTCGACCACCAGCGGCCCCTGCGCCAGCAGCGACAGCACGAAGCTGAGCACCAGCACCATGCCCAGGATGCCCAGCAGCGCCAGGGCCCAAGCCCAGCGGAGGGAAGGTGCCTGCATGGTCATGGGAGGGACACGGGGATGGCAGGCCCCGTTCAGTCCAGGCGCAGGGTGCGCTCCACCTGCAGCCGCCAGTCGGCCTGTGCGGCCAGGTCCAGCTGCATCGGCCGGGGCAGCTGGGTGCTGTCGAGCCGGTAGCTGAACTCGATGTAGTACTTGTCGCCGGCCTCGACCTGATCGGCCTCGGCGATCTTCCAGCCCACGGTGCGCGAGACCATGTCCAGCGCCTCTTGGGCCGTGGCCACGGTCTGGTTCAGGGCGCCCAGGCTGATGCGCCAGCTCGAGGTCAGGGGCTGATAGGCCAGTCGCCAGACCCGGGTGGCGCGGGCCACGCGTTCGTCACGCCAGTACCAGCGCGGACGGTAGACGGTGGCCTGGGCCTCGAAATACAGCGGGATGCCCCGTTGCATGGCGTCCTCAACCGCACGCGAGAGGTTGGGCTGGACGATGAAGTTCAGCAGCAGGGCATTGTCCTGACGCACCACGTCCAGCGTGCGCAGCTCCACGCCGTTGGCCTGGGCGGCCGGGGCGCCCTGGCTGCCCAGGGCGGTGACCAGCAGCGACGCCGCCAGCCAGCCGGCCAGGGCGCGGCGGCGCGGCAGGCGCTGCGGTGGGGCGAAAGCCGGTCGGCGCAGGGTCACGGCGGACGGAAGGAGGTCGGAGGGGCCGTTCAGGCCGGTGAGGGCTTGTGCAGCAGGGCGTAAAAGAAGCCGTCGCCCGCCAGGGCGGCCGGTCGGCCCGCCGCATTGTCGGCCAGGGGCAGCAGGTGGCCGGGAGAAACCGGGTCCACCTGCACCTGGTCGGTGCCCAGGCGTTGCAAAAACGCTGCGATCTGGTCCTGACCCTCTGCCTTGAAGACCGAGCAGGTGGCGTAGAGCAGGCGGCCACCGGGCTTGAGCAGCGGCCAGAGGGCGTCCAGCAGTTCGGCCTGCACCTGGGCCAGGGCGGTGATGTCCGCCTCGCGCCGCAGCCAGGCGATGTCGGGATGGCGCCGCACGATGCCCGACGCGCTGCAGGGCGCGTCCAGCAAGATGGCGTCGAAAAGCTGGCCGTCCCACCAGTGGGCCACCGCGCGGGCATCGGCGGCCTGGGTGCGGGCGCGCAGGCCCAGGCGGCTCAGGGTCTGGTCCACCCGTGTCAGGCGCGACGGGTCGGCGTCCAGCGCCAGCACCTCCAGGTCGGCCCGCTCCAGCAGGTGGGCGGTCTTGCCGCCCGGTGCCGCACAAGCGTCCAGCACCCGGGCGCCGGGTGGCAGGGCCTGGCCCTGAGGTCCCAGCAACAGCGCTGCCGAGCGTTGGGCCGAGAGGTCCTGCACCGAAACGGTGCCCTCGGCAAAGCCTGGCAGCCGCTCCACCGGGCAGGGCTGGTGCAGCACCAGCGCATCCGGCAGCTGCGGATCCTGGGGGAGGTCGGCCGCCAAACCGGCCGCTTCCAGGGCCTGCCGGTAGCGGTCGCGGTCCTGCTGACGGGAATTGACGCGCAGGGCCATGGGCGGATGGTGCGCCGCCGCGGCCATCAGGGCCTCGGCCTGGTCAGGCCAGTCGGCCTGCAGACGCTGGATCCACCAGCGCGGGTGGTTGGCGCGGGCCACCGGGTCTTGGCGCACGGCGGCCACCAAGGCCTCGCGCTCCCGCAGGAAGCGGCGCAGCACCGCGTTGACAAAGCCCGCAGCCCCGGGTGAGAGCCGCCGGGTGGCGGCCACGGCCTGGTCCACCAGGGTGTGGTCGGCATAGGGCGGCGGGCCGTCCTGCGGCCACAGCAGGGCCAAGGCGCACAGCACCAGGGCCTCCACCGGCGGGGCCGGGGGCCGGGGGGCCAGCCGGGCGCGCAGTGCCTGGGCCACGCCCAGGCGGCGCATCACGGTGAACGCCAGGGCCTGGGTGCCCGGGCGCAGGGCAGCCGGCACCTGGGGCAGCAGGTCGGAGAGGGAGCGGCCTTCGCGCACGCCGCGCACGGCCTGGGCGGTGCTCAGCAGAAGACGCGAGAGGGCGGGGGCGCCGGCGGGCGCGGAAACAGCGGATTCTTTGGCACTCACCGGGCGAGTCTATGCCAGGGTTGCAGGCACGGCTTTGGCTGCTCCCGCAGAATGTCCGATCCACCCCGTCTCGGCGGTGCGGCCTGTCCGCCCGCCCCTCATCAGGAGATCGGCATGAGCCACACCCTGCGCGGCGCCCGCGCCCAGACCCCCGCCCTGATCCTGCACGAGGAGGATCTGGCCCGGCTGCCGGCCTCGGAGCGCATCCGCTACCGCGTGGTGGGCGCGGACCGCCGTTACCACGCCAACGACAACATCGCCGAGTTCATCCGCCCGGGCGAACTCGACCAGCTCAAGGCCGAAGTGCAGGCCAAGATGGCCGAGGTGCTCAAGGCCCTGGTGATCGACACCGAGAGTGACCACAACACCCAAGAGACCGCCAAGCGGGTGGCCAAGATGTTCATCGAGGAGGTGTTCCGCGGCCGCTACCAGCCGATGCCGGCGGTGACCGAGTTCCCGAACGTCTCGCGCTTGAACGAGCTGATGATCGTCGGCCCGATCACCGTGCGCAGCGCCTGCTCGCACCACATGTGCCCGATCCTGGGCAAGATCTGGATTGGCGTGCTGCCCAACGAGCACTCCAACCTGATCGGCTTGTCCAAGTACGCCCGTATTGCCGACTGGATCATGGCCCGCCCGCAGATCCAGGAAGAAGCGGTGATCATGCTGGCCGACGCCCTGCAGGAGCGGGTCAAACCCGACGGGCTGGCCATCGTGATGGAGGCCGACCACTTCTGCATGCACTGGCGCGGCGTGAAGGACAGCGACTCGGCCATGACCAACAGCGTCATGCGCGGCGCCTTCCTGAAGGACCCTAACCTGCGGCGGGAATTCCTGTCCCTGCTGAGCAAGAAGGACTGAGGGGACCGCCATGCTGGTGCGCCTGATGTACGCGAGCCGGGCCGCCAGCCCGGTGGACCAGGAGGAGCTGACCGCCATCCTGCGCCAATCCAAGCAGCGCAACCCCGGCCTGGGCATCACCGGGGTGCTGTGCTTCTCGGGTGGCATCTTCATCCAGGTGCTGGAAGGCGGCCGCAATGCGGTCAATCAGCTCTATGCCCGCCTGGTGGGCGACCCCCGCCACGCCGATGTGGTGCTGCTGACCTACGAGGAGATCGCCGAGCGGCGGTTTGCCGGCTGGTCCATGGGGCAGGTCAACATGACCCGCTTGAACCCGGCGGTGCTGCTCAAGTATGGCGAGACGGCCACGCTGGACCCCTACGCGGTGTCCGGCCGGGCCACGGCGGCCCTGTTCGAGGAGCTGGTGGCCACCGCGGCCATCATGGGTCAGGCCTGAGCGCCTCAGGTGTCCCGGAGCTGAGCCCGCACCCCATGGGCGGACGGACGCCGCCCCAACCGTAAGCAGCCGCATCTTTGCGCAACGGCTGGCAACACCACGCCAATCGCCGGCTGGGCGGCGAGCGTCGCCCGATCCGTGCAGAACGACCGTCCGACCCCACGACGGGCAAAAATCCTTCGTTCTAGGGGTGCTTCAGGCATGAACGCTGCATAGACTGGTTTGGCCATCAGGTCGCTTCCGCTTCGCGCGGCGCGCCGCGGCCCGTCTCACGGCCCCGGGCGCCTGAGACGGTCACACGCCCCACCCACGCACGATTCCAAGCGAGAGGACATCATGTCTGCACTGGACCTGGCGGCGCTGCAAAGCGCCTTTCCCCAAATACCTGCCGAGCTGCCAACCCAGGGTCAGGTCATCGTGGACCTGGACCGCGGCAGCTGGCGTGAGGCCAGCGCGGAGTGGCCCAAGGGCGAGAAGACCCAGGCCCAGCTCTACCTGTGCGGCCAGGCCAGTGCGCAGCTGGTCGTGGTCTGCCGCCCCCTGCCGCCCAATGGCGCCCCCAATGAAGGCTTCTGGTCGGCCCTGCTGGGCCGCGGTGCGCATGTGCTCATCCTCGAGGACTTCAGCAAGCAGTTCTTCGGCAAGGGCGTGGAGCTGTTCGGTCCGGACCGGGCGGCCATGATCGCGGCGGTGCAACGGCTGATGGGCGCGCTGGGCACCACTGAGCTGCTGTGCTGCGCGTCTTCCGGCGGCGGCCCGGGCGCCATCGCCCTGGCCGCCGCGCTGGGCGGCCGCCGACTGGCGCTGTTCTCCGCCGCCACCATCCTGACCCGCGACTATTACGACCGCATGTTCAAGGAGCGGTTCAAGGAGAAGCGCAAGGTCAAGGACGAGAAGCTGGACCGCGACCGCGTGGCCCGGCACCGTGAGCGCATGGTGGAAGCCCTGGGCAGCCAGCACCAGTTCGATGGCCGCAAGGCCCTGTCACTGTGCCCGCAGAAGGTCCAGGTGCGCCTGCACTACCCGGCCAACCTGTTCTGGGACCGCGCCTGGGCCGAGCACCTGGCCGGGCTGGAGGGCGTGACCCTGGTGCCGCATGAGGACCTGCGCAGCCACGCCATCGCCAAGAATGAGCAGCCGGACTCCAGCCTGGCCGACCAGGAGCTGGTGGGTTGGCTGCTGCAGGGCCGCCTGCCGTCGTCCGCCGCGCTGCCGCTGGCGGCCTGAGGCCTGAGGCCAGGGGCCGCCGGTCCGCCCTCAGGCCCCAGGACCGCGGCGTCGGCCGGGTCGCGCCGCCGTCGGGCGCCCTTCAGGCGGCCACCAGGCAACGGTCCCGGCCCGCGGCCTTGGCTTGGTAGAGGGCCTCGTCGGCCCGCTCCAGGGCGGGCTGCACATCCTCCGGCGCAACGCAGGCGGCCACACCGGCCGAGAAGCGCACGCCCCCGGGCAGGCCGATGTGTGAGGGCAGGGCCACCAGCCCCTCCCGCACCCGGGCCACCACGGTCAGGGCACAGGCGGGAACGGTATCCGGCAACAAGAGCAGGAACTCCTCACCGCCCCAGCGCGCCAACGCATCGGTCTTGCGCACCCGGCCCATGGCCACCTGGGCGAAGCTGCGCAGCACCTCGTCTCCGGCGGCATGCCCCAGCCGGTCGTTGACCTGCTTGAAGTGGTCCAGGTCGAACAGCACCACACTGAAGGGGGTGCCCAGGCGCTGGGCGCGCGCGGCTTCCTGCGCCAGCAGCTCGCCCATGGCGCGGCGGTTGAGCAGGCCGGTCAAAGGGTCCCGCGTGGCCAGCTCCTGGATGCGGGTCAGGGCCTCCTGCAGCGCCGTGCGTTGTTCGGTCAGGCGTTGACGCATGCGGGTCAGGCGCCCGGCCAGCACCGCCACCGCAAACAGGAACAGGCCCGCCAGGGTGAGGTGGATCATCTCGACGCGAGGCTCATAGGCCAGGGGATCGGTGCTGACCTTGTAGGCCATCACCCCGGCCAGCAGCCCGAAGCCCAGCAGCGCCAGCCACCGCGCCTGCCCCACCCGCAGGCCGAAGAAACTGAAGACCAGCACCAGCATCATCGCCACCAACATGGCGCCGCGGGTGGGTCCGCAGATGCCATAGGCCCAGGCCGACCCGACCAGGGCGAAGACGCACTGTGGCACGGTCAGGGCCGGGTCGCGGGACAGGCGCAGGTTCCAGCCGCTGCGGATGAGCAGGTAGAAGGCGAAGGCCCAGCTCAGGTTGTAGGCATTGAACAGCAGCATGTCGGCCACCGGCATGAGCCCCAGCAGCACCGCCGCCCCCTGGATGGGGACATAGGCGGCGATGACGCCAAAGGACAGCAGGGTCTGGGCCACGCGCACCCGCTGACGGCCCGGGGGCCCCAGCAGCCGGGCGGACAGCCGCTCCCGCCAGCCCGCGTCAGGCGGCGGCGGGCTGCAGGCAGCCGGTGAGGAGGGGGCGGCGGCAGCGCTCATGGAAGCGGTATCGGCCGCGAGCCTCCAAAGTG
This sequence comes from Ideonella livida, assembly GCF_010499455.1. GTDB lineage: Bacteria > Pseudomonadota > Gammaproteobacteria > Burkholderiales > Burkholderiaceae_C > Ideonella > Ideonella livida. Next base: position 112,956 of record NZ_JAAGOH010000006.1, read on the forward strand.
GAGCCCCGGCGGGACGCCCGGGCTCAGGGCAGCAGGTGGCGCAGCGGCAGCGGGCCGCCGGCCTTGACCTCACCCAGGGAGAAGCTGGTGTGCACGTCCTTGATGTTGGGCAGGCGAAAGAGCACGTCGCGCACCCAACGGGAATAGGCGTCGAGGTCGGTGGCCAGCACCTGCAGTTCGAAGGTGCCGGCGCCGCTGATGTAGTGGCAGGAGAGCACCTCGGGCATGCCATGCAGCGCGGCCTCCAGGGCCTGCATGGCCGGTGCGTTGTCGCGCTCGGCGTCCACCCGCACAAAGGCCAGCACCCCCAGGCCCAGACGGCGGCGGTCGATCTCGGCGCGGTAGCCGGTGATGACGCCCAGCTCCTCCAGCCGGCGCACCCGTCGCCAGGTGGGCGCAGCCGACAGCCCGATGCGCTGGGCCAGCTCGGTATTGCTCAGGCGGCCATCGGCCTGCAGGGCCTGCAGGATGGCCACGTCATAGCGGTCCAGCACCGGTGCACCGAGCCGCTCCGCGCCTAGGGTTTTCCCCGAATCCTCGATTTCAGGCAACTTATCTGCACCTTTTTATAAATGGAAGAAAGGATGTTGCTATCTCGACCGCCCTGCGGCAAGCGAAAGAAAGCACCTCTCCGGCCCCCAGGCCTACACTTTTTGCATCCCCTTTCCCTGGCGGCGGCACCGCGCCACAAGCGCCGGTGCACCGACCGCCGGGCCCCCGCCCCCGGCGCGCCCCCACGCCGCGCCCTCACAGGAGCCGCCGCCATGAATGCCCCTCTGTCCGAGGTCCTGACCGAGTCCCTCCCCAGTGCGGCCCCGCTCGGCTCGCCCAAGCCGGCAGGCTCTGCCCCCGGTGGCACACCGCGCCCGCTGGCCCAGGCCAGTCTGGACGACAAGTACACCCTGCCCGCCGGGCGGGCCTTCATGAGCGGGGTGCAGGCCCTGGTGCGGCTGCCGATGCTGCAGCGCGCCCGCGACGCGGCCGCCGGCCTGGACACCGCCGGCTTCATCAGCGGCTACCGCGGCAGCCCGCTGGGCACCTACGACCAGTCCCTGCAGGCCGCCAAGAAGCACCTGGCGGCGCAGCACATCGTCTTCCAGCCCGGCGTCAACGAGGAACTGGGCGCCACCGCGGTCTGGGGCACGCAGCAGCTGGACCTCTTCCCTGACAAGAAGAAGCACGACGGCGTCTTCGGCATCTGGTACGGCAAGGGCCCGGGCGTGGACCGCTGCCTGGATGTGTTCAAGCACGCCAACATGGCCGGCACCGCCCGGCACGGCGGCGTGATCGCCATCGCCGGCGACGACCACGTGGCCAAGAGCTCCACCGCCGCCCACCAGAGCGACCACGTCTTCAAGGCCTGCGGCTTCCCCACCTTCTTCCCGTCCAGCGTGCAGGACATCCTGGACATGGGCCTGCACGCCTTTGCCATGAGCCGCTTCGCCGGCGTGTGGACCGGCATGAAGACGATCCAGGACATCGTCGAGTCCAGCAGCAGCGTCGATGTCTCGGCCGACCGCGTGAAAATCATCCTGCCCGAGGACTTCGCGATGCCGCCGGGCGGCCTGCACATCCGCTGGCCGGACCCGCCGCTCGAGCAGGAAGCCCGGCTGATGGACTACAAGTGGTACGCGGCCCTGGCCTATGTGCGCGCCAACCGCCTGAACCACAACGTCGTCGCCACCCCCCACGACCGCTTCGGCATCATCGCCAGCGGCAAGGCCTGGAACGACACCCGCCAGGCCCTGGCCGACCTGGGCCTGAGCGACGAGGTCTGCCGCGCCATCGGCCTGCGCCTGCACAAGGTCAACGTGGTCTGGCCGCTGGAGGCCACCATCACCCGCGACTTCGCCCAGGGCCTGCAGGAGATCCTGGTGGTCGAGGAGAAGCGCCAGGTCATCGAATACCAGCTCAAGGAAGAGCTCTACAACTGGCGCCCCGACGTGCGCCCCAACGTGCTGGGCAAGTTCGACGAGCCCGAGGGCGACGCCACCGGTGGCGAGTGGAGCCACGCCAACCCCAGCGGCAACTGGCTGCTGCGCGCCAAGGCCGACCTGAGCCCGGCGATCATCGCCAAGGCCATCGCCAAGCGCCTGACCAAGCTCGGCGTGCCCGAGGACGTGAAGGCGCGCATGGACGCGCGCATCCGCGTGATCGAGGCCAAGGAGCGTGAACTCGCCGCGCTGACGGTCAACACCGGCGAGCGCACGCCCTGGTTCTGCTCGGGCTGCCCGCACAACACCAGCACCCGCGTGCCCGAGGGCTCGCGCGCGGTGGCCGGCATCGGCTGCCACTACATGGTCAACTGGATGCCGGGCCGCGCCACCAGCACCTTCACCCAGATGGGCGGCGAGGGCGTGCCCTGGGTCGGCCAGGCCGCCTTCACCAAGGAAGGCCACATCTTCGCCAACCTGGGTGACGGCACCTACTTCCACTCCGGCCTGCTGGCGATCCGCCAGAGCATCGCCGCGGGCGTCAACATCACCTACAAGGTGCTCTACAACGACGCGGTGGCCATGACCGGTGGCCAGCGCGTGGGCGAGCGGCCCGAGGGCCACAGCGTGCTGCAGATCATGCAGAGCCTGACCGCCGAGGGCGTGGCCAAGCTGGTCATCGTCACCGACGAGCCCGCCAAGTACCAGGGCGTGGCGCTCAGCCCGGGCGTGACCGTGCACCACCGCGACGAGCTCGACGCCATCCAGCGCCAGTTCCGCGAGCTCAAGGGCACCACCGCCATCCTCTACGACCAGACCTGCGCCACCGAGAAGCGCCGCCGCCGCAAGCGCGGCAACCTGGTCGACCCCGCCAAGCGCGTGGTCATCAACGAGCTGGTCTGCGAGGGCTGCGGCGACTGCTCGGTGCAGAGCAACTGCGTGTCGGTCGAGCCGCTGGAAACCGAGTTCGGCCGCAAGCGCCAGGTCAACCAGAACACCTGCAACAAGGACTTCTCCTGCGTGAAGGGCTTCTGCCCCAGCTTCGTCACCGTCGAGGGCGGCACGCTGAAGAAGCCCGGCACGGGCGCCCGCCAGGCCCCCGCGCTGCCGCCGGTGCCCGAACCCCGCGTGCCCGCCGCGCCGCAGGCCTGGGGCATCGTCGTCGCCGGCATCGGCGGCACCGGCGTGATCACCATCGGCCAGCTGCTGGGCATGGCCGCCCACCTCGAAGGCAAGGGCGTCATCACCCAGGACGCCGCCGGCCTGGCCCAGAAGGGCGGCGCCACCTGGAGCCATGTGCAGATCGCCGACGACCCGGCCCACATCCTGGCCACCAAGGTCGACACCGCCAAGGCCGACCTGGTCATCGGCTGCGAGGCCATCGTCACCGCCGCCAAGCCGACGCTGACCGCGATGCAGCCCGGCCGCACCTACGTGGCGATGAACAACCACCGCACCCCCACCGCCGCGCTGATCCACGACGCCGACTGGGCCTTCCCGGCCGGCGCCTGCGACGACGCGGTGCGCCAGGCGGTGGGCGCCGAGCACTTCGCCGCCTTCGACGCCGAAGAGGTCGCGGTGCAGCTGCTGGGCGACTCGATCTACACCAACCCGCTGATGCTGGGCTTTGCCTGGCAGCAGGGCCGCGTGCCGCTGCAGCACGCCGCGCTGATGCGGGCGATCGAGCTCAACGGCACCCAGGTCGAGAAGAACAAGGCCGCCTTCGAGTGGGGCCGCCGCTGCGCCCATGACCTGGCCGCGGTGAAGGCCCTGTTCGCCACCGCGCAGGTGATCCGGGTGCTCAAGCGGCCGTCGCTGGACGAGCTGGTCGCGCGCCGCGCCGACTTCCTCACCGGCTACCAGAACGCCGCGTACGCGGCCGACTACCGGGCGGTGGTCGAGCGCGTGCGCGCCGCCGAGGCCCCGCTGGGCGGCACCCGCCTGGCCGAGGCCGTGGCCCGCAACCTGTTCAAGCTGATGGCCTACAAGGACGAGTACGAGGTGGCGCGCCTGCACACCGCGCCCGAGTTCAGCGCCAAGGTCGCGTCCCTGTTCGACGGCGAGGTCAAGCTGGTGCACCACCTGGCCCCGCCGATGTGGGCCAAGACCGACGCGCACGGCCAGATGGTCAAGAAGCCCTACGGCCCCTGGGTGCGCCACGCGATGGGCCTGCTGGCCCGGCTCAAGGGCCTGCGCGGCACCGCCTTCGACCCCTTCGGCCGCCACCCCGAGCGGGTCGAGGAACGCGCCCTGATCGCCGAGTACCGCGCCACCGTGGACGAACTGCTGCGCGGCCTGAGCGCCGAGCGGCTGCCCCTGGCCCTGGAGATCGCCCGCCTGCCCGAGGACATCCGCGGCTTCGGCCACGTCAAGACCCGCCACCTGGCCGCGGTGCGGCCCAAGTGGCAGGCGCTGATGGCGCGCTGGCGCGGCTGAGCCGCCGGGCCGCGGTGCCAACGGGCACGGCGTACGATGGGGCGATGCGCGGTGATGGCCGCCCACGGCCTGCCCCTGCCCCCCTGGAGTGACATGAGCCTTTCCTGGACCCCCGAGCGCCTGGCCGAGCATTTCACCGCCCTGGGCGTGCGCGACATCGAATGCGTCTTCCCCGACGTCAGCGGCCACCCGCGTGGCAAGTTGATGCCCGCCGCCGCCTTCGCCCGCGGCCAGGAGCTGCGCATCGCCCAGGCAATCCCGATGCAGTGCGTGACCGGCGAGTACTCCTACGACCCGATCTTCCCGGACGCCGACCCCGACGTGCGCCTGGTGCCCGACCTGTCCACCCTGCGCCCGGTGCCCTGGGCCAGCGTGCCGCGCTGGATGGCGATCCACGACTGCCTGGAGCTGGACGGCCGCCCCTGCGCCTTCGCCCCGCGCCAGGTGCTGCAGGCGGTGCTGGCGCGCTACGCCGCGCGTGGCCTGACCCCCGTGGTCGCCCCAGAGATCGAGTTCTACCTGACCGCTCCCAACCCCGACCCGGCCCAGCCCCTGCGCCCGCCCAGCGGCCGCGGCGGCCAGACCGAGGTGGGCCAGTCCGCCTTCAGCCTGGACGCGCTGACCGCGCTGGCGCCGTTCTGGGACGCCTTCCACGCCGCCGTGGACGCGCTGGGCATCCGCACCGACACCTGGATCCACGAGGTCGGCTGCAGCCAGTACGAGGTCAACCTGCTGCACGGCGACGCCCTGGCGGTGGCCGACCAGGCCTTCCTCTTCAAGCGCGCTGCCAAGGAGGTGGCGCTGCAGCACGGCCTGTGCGCGGTCTTCATGGCCAAGCCGATCCAGGGCGAGGCCGGCAGCAGCATGCACCTGCACCAGAGCCTGGTGGACGCTGAGGGGCGCAACGTCTTCACCGACGAACAGGGCCGAGACAGCGCCGCCCTGGGCCACTACATCGCCGGCCTGCAGGCGCACGGGGCGGACCTGATGCTGCTGTACGCCCCCTTCGTCAACTCCTTCCGGCGCTACGTCAGCGGCAGCCAGGCCCCGACCACGCTGGACTGGGGCGTGGACAACCGCACCGTCGGCCTGCGGGTGCCCACCTCGGCCCCGGCCGCGCGGCGGGTCGAGAACCGCATCGCCGGCGCCGACGCCAACCCCTACCTGGCGATCGCCGCGTCCCTGGCCGCCGGCCTGGACGGCCTGGAGCGCCAGCTCACGCCCACCCCGCCGGTGCAGGGCAACGGCTACGACGCCGCGCACGGCCTGCCGCGCACCTTCCTGGCCGCGCACGAGCGCCTGAACGCCAGCCCCGACGCCGCCCGCCTGCTGGGCGCCGACTTCGTGCGGGCCTACGGCGCGGTCAAGGCGCTGGAGCACGACAGCTACCTGAACCACATCAGCGAATGGGAGCGGCGCTACCTGGCGCCCCAGGCCTGAGACCCATCACCGCCTGAAGCGCTCCGCCGGGCGTTGCGGCGCCGCCACGCCCACCCCGGCCCCGGCCCGCCCCTCTAGACTCCGTGCGCAAGCCGACACATGTCGGACACCCCCCCGACACATGCCCCGCGGGGGCCGCCACCGCCGGCCCCCGCGTCCAGCCCGGAGTCCAGCCCCCATGCCCACCCGCCGACGCGGCGCCCCCGGCGCGCGCGCCCTCGCCCAGTCCCCATCCCGCTCCGCCCTCTGCCCCGCCCTCCGGCACGAGGCACCGCCCCACGCCCTGCCCCGCCAGGCCTGCGCCTGCGCCTGGGCCGCAGCCGCCCTGCTGGCTGGCCTGTGCGCCGGGCCCGCCACCGCCCAAAGCGGCACCGGCGCGCAGCGGGTGGTGATCACCGGCTCGGCCCTCAAGACCCTGGAAGGCGAAACCGCACTGCCGGTGCAGACCCTGACGCGCGAGGAGATCGGCAAGGCCGGCGCCACCACCGCTTCAGAGGTGCTGGCCCTGGTGAGCGCCAACACCAAGGGCCTGACCGACGGGGTCAGCATCTCCACCGGCGGCTACCGCGACCAGACCGGACTCAACGCCGCCAACCTGCGCGGCATCGGCGTGTCCTCCACCTTGGTGCTGCTCAACGGCCGGCGCCTGGCCAACTTCGCTTCGCCCGGTGACGACGCGGGCGTGGACCTCCACAACATCCCCGCGGCCGCCCTGGACCGGGTGGAGGTGCTGCTGGACGGCGCCTCGGCGCTCTACGGCACCGACGCCGTTGGCGGCGTCATCAACTTCATCACCCGTTCGGACTACCAGGGGCTGGAGCTCAATGCCTCGGTCAGCCGCACCCGCGAAGGTGGGGCCGGCAAGCGCACCGCCTCGCTGGCCGCCGGCGCGGGCGAACTCGGCCGCGACGGCTTCAACGTCTTCGGCGTGCTGGACCTGCAGCGCACCGACGCCCTGAGCACCTCGCAGCGCCGCTTCATCTCCGACCTGCGCATCCCGGAGCGCCTGCCGCACCTGCTGTCGAGCTACACCAGCCCCGGCAACATCCGGCTGAGCGGCTCACAGCGCGACCTGCTGCAGGCCGAAGGCTTCTCCACCAACGGCGTGGACGTGATCCAGAACCGCACGATCAACCTCTCCGCCCCCGACTGCCAGGCGCCCCACAGCCTGTACCTGCCCCAGGGCGTGGGCGGGGTGGACGGCTGCACCTACGACTACATGCGCGACGTGGAGCTCGCCCCCCGGTCGGAGAGCCTCAGCCTGCTGACCCGCGGCACCCTGGACCTGGGTGGCGGCACCCAGCTCTTCGCCGAGGCCTTGCTGGCCCGGGCCAAAACCTATTACGTGGGCACCTCCAACCGCGTCAACGCCGACCTGGACGTCAGCCTCATCCCCCGGCTGGCGGCCACCGGCCTGGGCGCCCTGGCCGAGGACGACGAGGACCGCATCATCACCGTGCGCACCCGCATTCTGGAGGCCGGACGGCGCCAGAGCGAGCTGACCAGCACCGCCCAGCGCTGGGTGCTGGGCCTGAGCGGCGCCTCCGGCGCCTGGGACTACGACGCCGCGCTGACCCACAGCGTCAACGGCGTGAAGGACCGCGACGCGCACGGCTACCTGCTTTACACCCCGCTGATGGACGGCTACGCCAGCGGCGTGCTCAACCCCTTCGGCCAGATGGACGCCGCCGGCCGCGCCTACCTGGACAGCCTCCAGGTCGACGACGTGGCCCGCCGCGCCAAGGGCACCCTGGACAGCGTGGACGCCAAGGCCAGCCGCCAGCTGGGCCGGCTGTCGGGCGGCCCGGTCCAGCTGGCGCTGGGCGCCGAGCTGCGCCGCGAACGCGCTTGGTTCAAGCCCTCCGAGCTGCTGGTCAGCGATGAAATCCAGGGGGATCCCAGCCCCGGCGACGGCCAGGCCACCGACCAGCGTCGCCGCGTGGCCGCCGCCTTCGGCGAGCTGGCCCTGCCGCTGGCACCGGCCTGGCTGCTGCAACTGGCCGTGCGCCACGACCACTACCAGCAGGTGGGCGGCACCACCAACCCCAAGGCCGGCCTGCGCTTCCAGCCAGCGCCTGAGTGGCTGCTGCGGGCCTCGGCAGGCACGGGTTTCCGTGCCCCCTCGCTCTCCGACCTGTACCGGCCCGCCCGCGCCGGCCAGACCTCGGTGCTGCCCGACCCGGTCTACTGCGCCGACAACGACAACGACTACTCGGTCTGCGCCGACAACTGGGACACCGCCCACTTCAGCAACCCCCGGCTCAAGCCCGAACGCTCCCGCCAGTTCTCCCTGGGCCTGGTGATGGATCCCAGCCGGCACTGGTTCGTCAGCCTGGACTGGTGGGCCATCCACAAGCGCGACCTCATCAGCGAGATCGGCGAGGACGTGATCCTGGCCAACCCGGCCAAGTACGCCGGCCTGATCCACCGCTACAACGAGGACGAGGGGCTGTGCGACTACGACCCCGACGACAGCTCGATCTGCCTGATCGAGCTGCACAAGGCCAACCGCGGCAAGGAGGTGGTGCGCGGCCTGGACCTGGTGGTGCAGCTGCGCGGTGCGCGCACCGCCTGGGGCGAATGGGGCGCCAAGCTGGCCGGCACCCAGGTGCTGAGCGCCAAGCGGCAGACGGCGCCCGGAGACCCCTATGTGAGCAACCTGGGCCGATTCGTCACCGACGGCGTGGTCCAGCGCTGGCGCCATCGCCTCTCGGTGGACTGGGGCCACGGCGCCTGGGCCGCCAGCCTGGGCAACACCTACAGTGCGGGCTACACCGACCAGAACTCGGCCATCGACACCGATTCCGGCAGTGTGGTGGCCGCCAACCGGGTCAAGGCCTACTCGCTGTGGGACGCCTCCGCCAGCTGGCAGGCCACGCCCCAGCTGCGCCTGCGCCTGGGCGTGCAGAACCTGCGGGACACCGCGCCGCCCTACTCCAACCAGGCCTACCACTTCATCAACGGCTACGACCCCAGCTACACCGACCCGCGCGGCCGCACCACCACCCTGGGCCTGCAGCTGGCGCTGCGCTGAGCGGCGGCAGACCCCCGGGCCGCGGCGCGCTCAGCGCACCGGCCCGGCCGGCGGCCGCAAGCCGGTGCGCGCGGCGCGGCACACCGCGTCGGTGAGGACGGCGGCACCGGGCAGGGCCTGGCGGTGCTGCCAGTACAAGGGCACGTCCAGCGGGGTGTCGGGCACCAGCTCCACCAGCTCCCCGCTGGCCAGGGCCTGTGCCACCAGGGGTTCGGGGTTCATGCCCCAGCCCAGACCCGCCCGGCAAGCGTCCACAAACGCCTGGGTGGCAGGCAACCAGTGGGTGGGCGGCTGCGGCGGCTGGGGAAAGATCTGGGCCAGCCACAACGCCTGCAGACGGTCCCGACGGCTGAAGGTCAGGCAGGGCGCCTGCGCCAGGGCCTGCGGCGTGGCCCCCTGAGGCAGGTGCCGGGCCATGAAGGCGGGGCTGGCGGTGGCGCGGTAACGCAGCGCCCCCAAGGGCACGCTGCGGCAGCCCGCCACCGGCGCGGCCAAGGCCGTGACCGCGGCCACCACCTCGCCCGAGCGCAGGTGCTCCGCGGTGTGGTCCTGGTCCTCCAGCCGCAGGTCCAGCAGCAGGGTGCCGCCCTCGCACAGCGCCGCCGCCGCCGCCACGAACCAGGTGGCCAGGCTGTCGGCATTGATGGCCAGCGGCAGGGTCACCGGGCCGGCCGTCTCGGGGGCCAGCTGCGGCCAGTCCTGCTGCAGCGCCTGCTCCAGCAGCGCGACCTGCTCGGCATGCCGGCACAGGGACAGGCCGGCCGGCGTGGCGCGGGTGGGCGCCTCGCGCACCACCAGCACCTGACCCGCACGCTGCTCCAGCAGCCGCACCCGCTGCGACACCGCCGAGGGCGTGAGGTGCAGGGCGCGTGCGGCCTGCTCAAAGCTGCCCTCGCGCACCACGGCGGCCAGGGCCTCCAGCAGCTTGTAGTCGAACATGGTCGGGATCGTGGAAAACGCACGGCGGGCCGCGGCCGCTGCGCCGCCTGAAGCGGCGCTTCACCGGCTGAAGAAAGTCTAACTGGCGCCCCACCCCCACGGCAGCGAGCATGGCGGCATGTCTGACTGGATCCCCTCCACCTTGCCCGCCGGCACCGCCGGCTCGGCCGCCCTGCAGGGCTTTCTGCTCTGCCTGGGCCTCATCGTCGCCATCGGCGCCCAGAACGCCTTCGTGTTGCGCCAGGGCCTGCGGCGCGAGCACGTGGGCTTGCTGGCCGCGCTGTGCAGCGCCAGCGACGCGCTGCTGATCGCCGCCGGCGTGGCCGGCGTGGCCGGCCTGGTGGCCGCGCATCCCGGCCTGTCACGCTGGATGGCCGTGGCCGGCATGCTCTTCCTGCTGGCCTACGGCCTGCAAGCCTGGCGCCGCGCCTGGCACGGGGAGTCCATGGCCGTGGCCGCCGGTCCGGGGCTCAGCCGCCGCGCCGCGGTGCTGCAGCTGGCCGGCTTCACCCTGCTCAACCCGCATGTCTACCTGGACACGGTGCTGCTCATGGGCAGCGTGGGCGCCCAATGGCCCGGCCCCACGGAACGCACCGCCTTCGTGGCCGGTGCGGCGCTGGCCAGCACCCTGTGGTTCCATGGCCTGGCCTACGGGGCACGGGCGATGGCCGGCTGGTTCGCCCGCCCCGTGGCCTGGCGGGTGCTGGACACCGTCATCGGCGCCATGATGCTGGCGCTGTGCGCTGGCCTGCTGCCCCTGGCCCTGGGCCGCTGAGCCCTCCGGCGCCCGCGACGGGCGCCCACCCCCTGGGTTCTAATGCGCCCCCGCCCGCGCTCCCGCCCCTCGGATGCTCTCTGGAACCCTGTTCGCCCTGGCCGCCGGCCTGATGTGGGGCCTGGTCTTCATCGGCCCGGTCCTGCTATCCGACTACCCGGCCGTGATGCTGACCTTCGGCCGCTACCTGGCCTTCGGCCTGATCGCCCTGCCCCTGGCCTGGCTGGACCGGGCAAGCCTGCGGCGCTTCAGCCGGGCCGACTGGCGCGAGGCCCTGCGCCTGGCGGTCGTGGGCAACGTGCTGTACTACCTGCTGCTGTCCTCGGCCATCCAGCGCTCGGGTGTGCCCCTGCCCACCCTGTTCATCGGCACCCTGCCGGTGGTCATTGCCCTGAGTGCCCGGCTGCGGTCCCGCCAGGGCGGCACGCCGGCGGCGCTGCCCCGCTGGACGAGCCTGGCGCCGCCGCTGCTGCTCATCGCCGCCGGCATCGGCCTGGTCAACCAGGCGGAGCTGGCCGCACTGCGGCAAGACCCCCAGGCGGACCTGGGCCGCTACGCCCTGGGAGCGCTGCTGGCCGTGGGGGCGGTGGCCTGCTGGACCTGGTACCCGCTGCGCAACGCCGACTGGCTGCAAGCCCACCCCGACCGCTCACCACGCTCCTGGGCCACCGCCCAGGGCCTGATGACCCTGCCCCTGGGCCTGGCCGGCTATGCCGCCACCTGGATCACCTTCACCCTGACCGACGCCCCGCTGCCGATGCCCCTGGGGCCGCGCCCGGCCCTGTTCGCCGGCCTGATGCTGCTCATCGCCCTGAGCGCCTCCTGGCTGGGCACCCTGTGCTGGAACGAGGCCAGCCAGCGCCTGCCCACCCACCTGGCCGGCCAACTCATCGTCTTTGAAACCCTGGCCGCACTGGGCTATGCCTACGCGTGGCGCGGCCACTGGCCCGACGGGCTGTCGCTGACCGGCGCCGCCTTGCTGGTGGCCGGCGTGCTGTGGGCCTTGAACGCCGGGCGGCGTGACGCCCGCCCGCAAGCCCATGCCCCCATGGCCTGAAGCCCGGGTGTCCCCCCAAGGCGGCACAAGGTCACGGCGCCGTCACAAAGCACAATCAAGGGTTTGCGTGAATGGCAAGCCAAAAGATCAAGGAGGACCTCTTGCCCGTGTATTTCGGCTGCGGCGACGGCAGCGAACTGAGCCTGAATTTCCACGAGACCGAGGCCTGCGCCCTGCGGCTGAGCCACCCGCGGTCAGAACCGCTGCGCATTGAGGGCATCGACGTCCAGATCGGCAAGGTCTGGCGGCCCCTGGACGCCACGCTGGTGCGTACCCTCAAGTGCTCCACCGGCTTTGGCCGGCACTCCCAGCATGAGGCCTGCGGCTTCCCGGTGACCACGCGCGCGGGCCGCCGCATCGAGCTGCGGGTGGAGTTCAAGGCCTCCCTGCCCATCACGGGGGTGCGGGTGCACAACCGTCCTGATGCCAACTGGCAGGGCATGTCCCGTCTTGAGGTCGCCCTGGAGGCCCAGGATGGCCGGCATGTGATGCGGCTGGACCTGGACACGGCCTCCGGCACCCGGCACTACTTTGAACGCCTGTTCACCCGCACCCGGGTGGACTGCCCGGACGCCGGCACCCGCCAGGCGCTGGGCCAGCTGGGCGAGGCCTTCCTGGCCGGTGAGGACGCGCGGGCGCTGAACAGCTTCGAAGCGCTCTTCGAACGCCTGCTGACCCAGGGCTTCGGCTTCGTCGTCCGCCCCGCGAGCGGGGCGCCCTCGCTGCGCAAGCTCTCGCGCCTGCTGCTCACCCTGGCCCTGCAGCTGCGGGCCCGTGGCCAGGCCAGCCCGTGCATGCTCTTTGCCGAGCTGCTGATCACCACCCTGGGGCAGGACGCGCGGCTGGCCTTCAACAAGCTCAAGCTCGGCCCGGCCGCCCTGATCGACAACGCGCTGTACGACTACTTCAACCGCCGGCTGCAGGAGCCGCAGGTGGTGGCCTGCCTGGGTGAGGCCTACGCCTTCCTCAGCCACGGCCTGCTGCCGCTGCGCAAGAAGGCCGATCCGCAGGCGGCGGTGCAGCTGGCCCGCACGCTGGCCGACCGGCTGGTGGCCGAGGGCTTCGAGCGCACCTACCTGGCCTACGGTGCACTGCTGGGTGCGGTGCGCCACGGGCACCTGCTGGACCACGACGACGACGTGGACCTGCTGGTGCTGCTGCCCAGCCCGGACAGCTACACCAAGGCACTGCCCCGGATAGAGAAGGTGGCCCGCGCCGCCGGCCTGAGCCTGGAGCGCAAGCGCACCCGCACGCCGCCCTACGCCCTGCTGCAGTGCAAGTCCGCCGACACCCTGACGGTGGACATCTTCATCGGCTGGAAAGTCGGTGAAGGCGCCGACGCCCTCGCCCGCCTGCCCATGGGCAACGTGGCCTACGGCGAAATGCCCTGGTCGCTGGTGGAGGACCACCGCCCGCTGAACCTGCTGGGCCACGACTTCCGCGTGCCCAAGCAGGCCGAGGGCTTCCTCCAAGCCCGCTACGGGGCGGGCTGGCAGGTACCGGACCTGCTCTACCGCCTGCGCGAGGGCGTGCGGCCCGGCCTGGACCCGGCGGACACCGTCGAGGACACCGCCCCGTCACGGCCCGAGGCCGAAACCGCGCCCGCTTGACCCGCAGCGGCCCGGCCCCGCTGGGCCGGGGCCCCACCCCACAGCCACACGACATGACTCCTCAGCCCCCACCTTCCCTGGTCGTCCTGGGCGGCGGCACCTTTGGCACCTCGCTGGCGGCAGCGCTGGCCCGCACCGGCCGGCCGGTGACGCTGGTGGTGCGCGACCCCCAGGTCGTGGCCAGCATCCAGACCCGCCGCGTCAACGAGAAGTACCTGCCCGACGCCCGACTGCCCAAGGGCATCCACGCCACCGCCGAGATCGCGGTGGCCGCCAGCGCGCAAGCCGTCTTCCTGGCCGTGCCCTCCCACAGCCTGCTGGCCACCGCCGGCCTGCTGCAGCCACTGCTGCGGCCCGGCACGGTGGTGCTCAACCTGGCCAAGGGCCTGCACGAGCACCACATCACCCTGGACCGCGCCCTGCAGCAGGTGCTGCCCCACTGCGCCGTGGGCGCCCTCAAGGGCCCCAACTTTGCCCGGCCGCTGCTGCATGGCGCGCCCACCGGCATGACGCTTGCATTGCCTCCCGGTGTGGCCCCCGGCCGCGGCCAGGCCTGGTTCCAGGGCTCCAACGTCCAGGTGGAGGAACATGCGGACGTCTCCGGCATCGAGTTCGTGGCCGCGGTCAAGAACGTGATCGCCATCGCCATGGGCCTGTGCGATGCGATCGAGGACAACCCCAACACCCGCTTCATGGTCGTCAGCAAGCTCATCGCCGAGGCCCACCGCCTGGTCGGGCACTTCGGCTACGACCCGTCGGTGATGTTCACCTTCGCCGGCTTGGGCGACATGCTGATGACCTCGCTCAACGACGCCAGCCGCAACCGCACCCTGGGCCTGCTCATCGGCCGCGGCTTCGATTTCGTCGGCCAGACCGGCGGCCCGGTCATGGAGGGCCGCAAGGCCACCCGCCTGCTGGCCGCCCACACCCAGACCGAAGCAGACCGCTTCCCCATCGTGCACCACCTGGACCAAGTCTTCTCGGCGGGCCTCTCGCCGCAGGCCTTCTACCAGCGCGTGACCAAGCCCGCCCTCTGACCCCGGCAGCAGCCATGAAAAAAGTCATCACCTACGGCACCTTCGACCTGCTGCACCACGGCCACGTGAACCTGCTGCAGCGCGCCCGCGCACTGGGCGACCACCTGACCGTGGCCCTGTCCACCGACGAGTTCAACGCCCTCAAGGGCAAGCGTTGCTTCCACGACTACGGCGACCGCCGCAGCGTACTGTCGGCCATCCGCTATGTGGACGAGGTGATCCCCGAGGTGTCCTGGGAGCAGAAGGTCGAGGACGTGCAGCGCCTGGGCATCGACGTCTTCGTCATCGGCGACGACTGGACCGGCAAGTTCGACTTCCTCAAGCCGCTGTGCGAGGTGGTATACCTGCCCCGCACGCCCGGCATCTCCACCACTCAGATCAAGGAAGAGCTCAAGGGCTGACCGCCTTTGGCCTTCACCCGATGGACACGGCCCCCGCCGTGCGCTGCCCATGATCGAACCGCAAGACATCACCGTCGTCATCCCGGCGCTGGACGTCCAGGCCCCGCTGGGCGAGGCCATCGTCTCGGTGCTGGCCCACGGCGGGCTGTCCTCCCCGGTCCTGGTGGCTGACGCCTCCGGCGACCCCCGCACCGCGGACGCGGTGGCCCGGCTGAGCCGGCACTTCCCGCTGGTGCAGCACTTGGCCGCCCCGGGCGCCACCGCCGGCGAGGCCCTGAACCTGGGCCTGTCCCGCTGCACCACCGGGCGGGTGCTCTTCCTGGAGGCCCAGGACCAGATCGTCCAGCAGGGCCTGCGCCACTTGGCCGCCGCCATGGCGCCCGAAGCCGACCTGCTGCTGAGCAACCACACCCGCATCGATCCCGAGACCGGCCGCGGCCGGCCCCAGCGCCTGGCGCCGACCCTGCCCCCGTCGCCGCCGCAGGCCATGCCCTGGAAGGCACTGGCCCCGCTGTCGCTGCGGGGCGTGCTCTGGCGCACCGCCTTCCTGCGCGGGCAGGACCTGCGCTTTGCCGCCCAGCGGCACTATCCCGAGGCCGCCTTCATGGCACAGGCCTGGCTGGCCGCCACCACCGTCTGCGCGGTCGACCAGGTCACCTGCACCCGCCACCCCGAGCAACCCGGCTGCACGCTCAACCCCCGGGGCGAGCGGGCGCTGAGCGCCGAGGCCCTGGCCGACCGCATGCGGCAGATCCTGCAGACGGTCAAGACCACCCGGACACCGGCTTGGCGCGAGCGCTTCAAGCGCCGCTTCACGCTGGAGCATGAGCTCTCCACCCACCTGTTCAAGGGCCATGTGCTGCCACTGGCGGCCCTGGCCCGCCGCGCCCCGGCCGACGCCCGCCTGGCGCCGCTGCTGGCCCAGCTTCAGGCCGCCGTGGCGCCGTATGAGGCCAGCCTGAAAACCCTGCCTGCCGAGCAGCAGCCCTATTGGCAGGCGGTGCTGGCGCAGGACGCCGCCGCCCTGAGCAGGCTGGACCCCACCCTGCCACAGGCCGAGCCGGCCTGACACCCCGCTGCCCCACGCCGCGCCCGGCACAAGACCCCCAAGGACATGGACATGGCCGATCACTCCACCGCCCCAGGCCCGCTGCGGCTGATCTTCCACATCGGCGCCGGCAAGACCGGCACCAGCTCCATCCAGCAGAGCCTGCGCGCCTCGCTGGAGGCCCTGCACCGCCACGGCGTGCAGTACCTGGGCCTGATGCTGGAGCACGCCCCGCTGCAGCGCCACCCCTGGCAGAAGGCCGGGGGCAGCGAGATCTTCCACAACCTGCCGCCCCAGGCCGCCACGGCGCAGCTCTCCGAGGTGCTGCTGGACGCCTGCGCCCAGGCCCGCCAGCGCGGTTGCCACACGCTGATCTGGAGCAACGAGTCGTTCTTCAACCGCAACCACAGCGCGCGGCCTGTGCTGCAGGCCCTGCTGGCCGCCGGCGTGGACGTGCGCATCGTGGCCTATGTGCGGCGACACGACGCCTGGTTGCGCTCGGCCTATGCGCAGTGGGGCATCAAGCACAAGACCTACAAGGGGCCAGCCAAGCCTTTCTTGGAGTGGATCAAGTCGCATCCGGCGCGCTTTGGCCAGCCCTTGTGGTCCCTGGAGACCCAGTTCCCGGACCGGGTCACCGTGCGCAACCTGGATGCGGTCAAGGACGCCATCCCGGATTTCATGGCGCTGTGCGGCATCGAGCTGGACTGGCTGACCATCAGCCGGGACAACGTGACCCCCAGCAACGCGGAGCTGCTGCTGCGCGCGCTGTTCAATTCCCGGATCGAGGACAAGGTGCTGCCCGAGCGCTTTGACCAGGTCATGCAGACCGGCTGGTCCGGCGGCGAGCGGCCCGACGGCTACATGGCCCACCTGCTGCCTTCGGCGCAAGACCTGCAAGACGCCTCGGACGAAGCGCGGGAGGACCGCACGCTGGTCGACCAGCTGCTGCAAAAGGGCGGCCAGCCGCCGATCGACACCGACCCGCTGCGCGCCAAGTCCAACGCCGTGGACACCCAGGAGCTGGTGTTCCTGCTGGCCGAGGCGCTGGTGGTGCAGACCCAGAAGGTGGAGCGCCTGGAGCAGGCCCTGCGCAGCAAGGGCCTGCTGGACCCGGGCCCCTGAGGCCCCCCGCCGGCCCGGGGCTCAGGCCTTGGGACCGGTCAACAGGTCCTTGAAGGTGCGGCGGGAGGCCGCCCAGTCGAAACGGAAGGTCGGGTCCGGCTGCCGCCAGCCCTCGCCGTAGTTGACGGCCAGCAAGGCCTCGGGCTGCGCCGGCAGCGGCAGGGCCACGCCCCGGAACTCGCGTTCGACCAACGGCAACAGGGCCGTGGCCGGCAGTTGCCCGCCGCAATAGGGATAGATGTGCACCTGCCCGGCCTGGTCGACCCAGCCCGGGAAGATGTCGAAGGGAATGCCCAGGCGCATGACCTTCCAGTGCGCCGGACGCTCGGAAATGGACAGCCCGGCGGATTCCAGCGCCTGGGTGAACTCGGCCCGGCGACGGCGCACTTCGGCGGCACTGCCGGCTGGCAGCAGCACCGCCAGGTCGATGTCGTCGTCATGGGCCAGCAGACGGCCCTCGCGCACCAGGCCCAGCAGGGTGCCGGAATTGACGATGACGGGCCAGCCCAGGGTGGCCACCTTGCGCGCCACCTCGGCCACGGCCTGCAGCACCTCGGTCTCGTCACGGGTGCCCAAGCGCTGGTGCAGGCCGTGGTTGGCCAGGCTCAGGGGATAGGCCCATTCCAGCAGCTCGCGGTAGAGCACCTTGAAGCCGGCACTGTCCTGGGCAAGCTGCGCCCGCACCTGCTCCATCAGGGCCTGCAGGCCCTCGATGTCGTCCAGGTAGGCCGCGCCCAGGCGCAGCAGGTGGAAATCGATCGCGCGGCGCGTAGCGTCGTCGCTGGCGGCCTCGCGGCGGGCGGCCAGCAGGCGACGGGCGCTTTGCGCCGGCTGGGCCGGTGCGAACACCGAGACCCAGCGCCCGTCCAACTCCTGCACCTCCACGCTCATGCCGTAGTGCGCCGCCCGCTGCCGGTACTGGCGCTGGGCCAGGCGCAGGACCAGTTGGTCCACATGGCCGGGCTCCTCCAGGGTGATCTCCAGCGGTGTGTTGGCGATGTCGTCGACGGTGACCGCCGTCCAGTGGGCCTGGGCCGCCAGCCGCTTGACCCGGGTTCCCCAGCTGAGCTGGCGCGCACACTCCCGGCCCAGCAGGCACAGGTCCTCGATGCGCATCGCCGCCTTCTGGCTGCCACGGATGCGCAGGCGCTGGATGTGGCGATGCAGCGGAATGACGCCGCCGCGCTGGAAGCTGTCCACCATCTGCCGCCCGGGCCGTGCCGCCTGCAGCAGTGCCTGCACCCAGGCGTCCAGGGTGAGGTCGGGGTCAGGCGGGGCAGGCACGGCCTGCGGTGGCGGCACCGCCGCCGGCGCCGCCACGGGCGCGCTCACCGGGTCGGCCTTTCGACCCGAACGCACCACCTGCCGCAACGCGCCTTTCCAGCCCCCCGATTCCTTGTCCGCAGGCATGTGCCCACCCTTTCCGCTCTTGACTGTGTCCCCAGGGCCTGACGGCCGCCCGCCACCTGCGGGGGTCATCACCCTGTCATCGGATCAGTGTAGCGGCGCACCCCCGGGGCCCGCCGCCGGCGGGCCGCCCAGGTGTGGGGGGCGTCGGACGCTCAGAAGCGGAAGGACAGCCCCACGCCGACGTGGTCGCCCTTGTAGGTGTCGGTGTACTCCCCCCCCCAGCCGGCGTAGTGGTGCTCGTACTTCTCGGCGACGTAGCGCACGAAGACCGAGCCGCGTTCGTCCCAGAGGTACTCGGCCTGCACGATGAAGCCGGGCTTGGCGGTCATGCGGGTGGAGTAGTCAGGGGTGCCGTCCACCGATTCACTGTACTTGGCGCGCAGCGCCTTGCGCAGGCCGGCGCCAAAGCGCCATTGCTCCGACCCGTGGGCAAAGGCCAGCAGCTCCAGCGGCAGGCGGCTGAAGGTCATGTCGCCGTTACGGGCCACCACGGTGTCCACGTGATAGCCCAGGCTCGCCTGCAGGCTGTAGCCCGCCGCCTCCGGCCGGTATTCCAGGCCGCCGCCGAACTGGAACAGGCCGCCGGCCTTGATGGCGCGCGAGGTCCCGTCGGTGAACTCCGCCGTGCTCATGGTGTCCCCGCCAGCGGTGATCATGCCGGTGATGAAGGGGCGGGTCTGGGCCTGGCCCGACAGGGAAACGGCAGCGAGGGCCAGGCCGGCCAAGGCGGCGCGGAGGAGGTGGGTGGAGCGGAAAGGACGCATGACAGGATCCCCTGGAGATTCAAAACCCGGCCGTTGGGCCGATGGGCCGCGCAGTCTAGGGGAAATTTACATTCGGCAACGATCAGGGCGTCTGGTCGCGCGGCCACAGCACCCAGGCGCGCAGCGGCTGCCGGGTGCGTCCGGCCTGCGACTCGGCGTCCTCACCCCATCCCCAGAAGTAGTCGGCCCGCACCGCCCCGGTGATGGCGCTTCCCGTGTCCTGGGCCTGCACCAGGCGGCGCAGGGGCTGGGGCGACAGGGGCTCGGTGGTGTCCAGCCAGACCGGGGTGCCGTAGGGGATGCTCAGCGGGTCCACGGCAATGGAGCGCCCCGGGGTGAGGGGCACGCCCTGGGCCCCGCGCGGCCCCACCGTCGGGTCGGTCAGCGGCTCCTCGCGGAAGAAGACGTAGCGGGGGTTCTGCCACAGCATCTCCTGCAGGCGCTTGGGGTTGCGCCGGGCCCAGGCCTTGATGCCGGGCCAGGAGGCTTCGGCCAGGGTCAGCTCGCCCTGCTCGATCAGCCACCGGCCCACACTGCGGTAGGGCTGGTCGTTGTGGCCGGCAAAGGCCAGGCGCACCCAGCGCTGGCTGCCGTCGGGCTCGGTCACCCGCAACCGGCCCGAGCCCTGGATGTGCAGGACCAGGGCGTCCAGCGGATCCTCCAGCCAGGCGATCTCGCGGCCCTTGAGGGCGGCCTGGGCCGCGGGCAGGGTGTCGATCTGCTGGCGGGTCCACCAGGGGCGGCGGCTGGCCAGGTCGGCGGGCACGCCATGCAGCGGCACCTTGCGCTGGGTGGAGGCGCGGCGGCTGGCCGCCATCAGCGGCTCGTGGTAGCCGGTCATCAGGCCTTCGGTCTGGCCTTCCAGGCCCTCGACGCGCCAAACGCGCAGCTCCCCCTGCAGCCAGCGGCGCAGCGCGGGCTCATCCCCCGCCAGGCCGGTGGCAGCCAGCTGCCGGGCCTGGGCACAGGCCGCCTGCCACGGGGCGGGCGGCCGCACGCAGCCCGCCAGGAAGGCCGGCCACCAGGCCTGCAGGCGGTCGGCTTCCCACCCGGGCAGGTCCTCGAAACGGGCGGCCACCCAGCGGGCGCGTGGGCGCTCCAGGCTGGGTGCTGCCGGCGGTGGGGGCTCGGCGGCGGCCGCAGGCGCCACCGGCGGCGGGGTCTCCAGGGGCGGCAGGGGGATGGAGGTGCAGGCCGCCAGCAAGAGTCCCAGCCCCAGGGCGGCAGCGGCAGGCAGAAGACGTCGGTTCAGGAACGGGCGCATGGGCAGACGATAGGCGAGAGGGGCGGGAGATCGGCGGCCACGCCACCGCCCGGCGGCGGCTCGGGGGCGGCCGGGCCGGGGCCGGGCGGCGGACACCGCCGGCACCGCGGCCGGCGCGGTGTGCGCCGGCTCAGTGGGGCGGCAGAAAGAAGCTGCGGGCCTGCTGCCGCCAGCGGCGGCGCAGGGCCTGGGTGATGAGGTGGCGGTCCTGCAGGCGCAGCCCGCGTGAGGCCAGGGCCACGCGGAAGGCCAGGGTGAAGCTGACGCCAAGGTTGAGCAGGCCGATCACCGGAATGGCCGCCACACACCACCAGAAGGCTGGCTGCTGCAGCAGGTCCGGCCCCAGCGCGCCCACGGCCGCAGCCAGCTGGCCGGCCGCCAGGGTGACGTGGCGCACCTCCAGCGGCAGCCCGAAGAACGTGCCCACCGCGGGCACGATGCCCAGCATCAGGCCCAGCGACACGTTGGCGGCCAGGCCGGAGATGTGGCGCCGCCACCAGCCCGCCCAGCGGGCGGCGCGGGCCGCACCGGCCAGGCGCACCAGCCGGGGGTGATGCGCCAGGCGGCTCTCCAGGCGGTGGTAGACGAAGCCGTTCTCCACCCAGCCGGCGATCAGGCTGCTGGCAAACAGCAGCACGCCCGTGAAGGCGGCAAAGAGCGCGGTCGGCCCCAGCAAGGTGAGCGAGTGCAGCACGTACCCGGCGCTGGCCGTCCCCACCAGCGGCGAGCCGACCAGTGCCTGCGCCAGACCCTGCCCCAGCAGCACCACCGGCACCACCAGCAGCAGATTGCCCAGGATGCCGGCCATCTGCGAGCGCAGCAGGTGGGCGACTTCATCGACAAAGCCTTCCACCGCGGCGTCGCGGTCGCCCCCCGCACCGGCGGCAGCCTGCACCGCCTCCAGGCGCGCGGCCATGGCCGGCGCGGTCATGGCCGGCTGCTTGGTGGCCACCGTCCAGTGCATCAGCTGCACCAGCACAAAGCTGGCGGCGTAGTTCATGCCCGCCCAGAAGCCGGCCCAGAAGATGGACAGGCCCAGGGCGCCCAGGGCGAACTTGAGGAAGGTGGTGCCGGCGATGACCACACCGCCGCCGGCGGCCTGGCGCAGCAGGGCCCGGTACTCGTCGCGGGTGCGGGTGATGTAGTGCTCGCCGGTCTCGGCGCTGCGCTCGGTGACCTTGCGGGCCAGCAACGCATAGTGCCGGCCGAAGAGCCGCCCGATGCCGCGCCGCTCCTGGCCCCGCTGCAGCAGGTGCAGCAGCAGCGCCTGCCAAGCGCCCAGGTCCTGCGGCGCTGCGGCCAGGGGCAGCAGCGACAGCAGACGGTCGGCCCGGGCATGGATCTGCTCGATCTGGAAGACCAGCTCCACCGAGATGCCGTGCTCATCCAGGTGCTGGCGCACGCTGTCGGCGGCCCGGGTGCAGCCGGCCAGCACGGCGGGCAGCGCGGCCAGCGCCGCCTCACGCCGGTCGGGCTCGTCGAGGTCTTCTGCGCATTGCACCAAGGCCTGGAAAGGCCGCGCCCCCAGGGCCTGCGGGTCCATGCGCCGGCGCATGCCCCCCGAGAGACCCGAGGCCCGCACCTGGCCGGCCAGCAGTTGGACCGACTCGATCACCGCCTGGCGTGCGCCCTCGCCCGGTGCCCCGGACCCAGGCGCCAGCAGGGCCACCACGCGGGCCAGCAGCGGGGCGTCCAGGGCCTGCAGCCAGACGGCGTCCTCGGCATGGGCAAACAGCAGGGCGAAGAGTTCGCCCAGGTCGCGCGTCTCGGGGGTGCCCGGCAGCCAGGCCATGCGCAGGCGCTCCCCCAGCTCGCTGAGGAAGCCCGGCCGCGGTGGAAAACCGTGATCGGCCAGCAGGCCTGTGGCGTCCAGGCCAGCCAGGCTGGCCTGCAGCAGCGCGACCACCCGGGCACGGGGCTCGGGCTGCTGGTCCAGCACCTCCAGCAGGTGGGCCAGGCGCCTCACCGGCCAGGGCCTCAGTTCCTCGGGCGGTGGCAGGTCGCCGGGGGCGTAGGCACTGGGCGGTCCGGGCTGGCGCAGCCAGTCCAGCACGGCCAGCAGCCAGGCATGCCGCTGCGCGGCCGGGGCCTGGGGATCGGCCTGCGCCAGCAGGCTGCTCAGGTCGACCAAGACCCCTGCCATCAGTGCAGGGCCTGGGCTTGGGACAACTCGAAGGGGCCGACCGGCGCCTCGAAGGGCTGGGCGTCCTCGGTCATGCAGAAGAAGGTGCCCTGCATCTGGCCGCGGGGGGTGCCAATGCGGGTCCAGCTGGAATATTCGAACTGCTCACCCGGGCGCAGCAGGGGCTGGTGACCCACCACCGCCAGGCCACGCACCTCCTCGGTGTGGCCGGCGGCATCGGTGATGACCCAGTGGCGGGCGATGAGCTGGCCCGTCACCTGACCGGTGTTGCGGATGGTGATGGTGTAGGAGAAGGCGTACTGTCCGGTCGCGGCCGAGGACTGCTCAGGCAGGTACTGGGTGATGACGCTGCAGGTGAACTGCGCGTCAGCCGGGGCGTCGGTACGGGAGGAGCTCATGACCGCATCCTAGCGAAGGGGCAATGGCCCTGGAGCGCGGGCGGACGAACAGGGGACGGGCGGCACACGCCGCCCCGGAGAGGCGCTCAGTCCCCGTCCACCACCACCGGCACGCGCGGGGCCACGGCGCACATCAGCTCGTAGCCGATGGTGCCGGCGGCCTGCGCCACCTCGTCAATGCCCAGCACGCTGCCGCCCGGGCCATGGCCCCAGAGCGTGACCTCGCTGCCCATCCGGGCCTGGGGCACAGGCCCCAGGTCCACGGTGAGCATGTCCATGGACACGCGGCCCACGGTGCGGGTGCGCACGCCGTCCACCAGGACCGGGGTGCCGGTGGGGCAGTGGCGGGGGTAGCCGTCGGCGTAACCGCAGGCCACCACGCCGATGCGCAGGGGCGCCTCGGCCGTGAAACGGCTGCCGTAACCCACGGTGTCTCCGGGCTGCAGGTCTTGCACGGCCAGCAACTTGGAGCGCAGGGTCATGGCGGGCTGCAGGTCCCAGTGGGCCATGTCGTGCTCAGGAAAGTCGGGCACGCCGCCGTAGCTCATGATGCCGGCACGCACCCAGTCGGCGCGCACGCCCGCGTCCTGCGCAAAGCGCAGCGTGGCCGCGCTGTTGGACAGGCTGCGCTCGCCGGGCAGGTCGGCCGTGGCCTCGGCCCAGGCGGCCAGTTGGTGGGCGATGCCGCGCGGGCCGTCGGCATCGGAGAAGTGGGTGACCAGCGAGATCTCCTCCACCTGCGGCAGCACGTTCAGCCGCGCCCAGGCGGCCCGGAAGGCCTGCGGCCGGAAGCCCAGGCGGTTCATGCCGCTGTTGAGCTTGAGGAAGACGCGGTGCGGGGTGTGGGTCTTGTGGGCGGCCAGCCAGTCGATCTGCTCGGTGCAGTGCACCACATGCCACAGGCCCAGGCGCGAGCACAGCTCCAGGTCACGCGGCTCGAAGCAGCCCTCAAGCAGCAGGATGGGGCCGCGCCAGTCCAGGGCGCGCAGGCGCTCGGCCTCCGCCAGGTCCAGCAGCGCGAAGCCGTCGGCCCCGCGCAAGGCGTCGAACACGCGCTCGACGCCGTGGCCGTAGGCGTTGGCCTTGACCACGGCCCAGACGCGGGCATCGGGGGCGCAGGCGCGGGCGCGGGCCAAGTTGTGGGTGAGCGCGCGGGGGTGGATGCGCGCCTCGATGGGACGGGGCATGGTGGGCGTCTCTCGGCAGGGGTGAGGGGCCGCGGGCGCCAGGCCTGGCCTGGCGGTGGGAGCGGCTCGGGATCGGTCCGAACGCCCGCCCGGGCGGGCCGGATTCTGCCGCAGGCCACCTCACAGAAAGCCCACCCCCGCGGAACTTGACCGGGGTCATACCGGTCTACCCCTGCCCCTGACGGGGAGAGGCCCGAAGGCGATCAGCGGCGCGATACTGCTATAAACGCGCCCTGCCGCATCAGACGGGCCGCCGGCCTGGAGCCTGCCGCTCATCGCCGGACCCCGGACCGACCCCCATGGATGTCTTCAACGCACTGCTCCCGATCTTCACCGAATACGGTTACCTGGCGGTGTTTGTCATGTTGCTGGTGTGCGGCTTCGGCGTGCCGGTGCCCGAGGACGTCACCCTGGTCACCGGCGGCGTGATCGCCGGCATGGGCTATGCCGACGTGCACACCATGTTCGCGGTGGGCATGGCGGGCGTGCTGATCGGCGACGGCCTGGTGTTCACGCTGGGGCGTTTCCAGGGCGAGCGGGTGATGCGGGCGCCGGGCTTTCGCAAGGTGCTCACCCCCGAGCGCTTCCAGGCCGCCCAGGGCGCCTTCGCCAAATACGGCCGCTGGGTGATGTTCGTGGCCCGCTTCCTGCCGGGGCTGCGCACGCCGGTGTTCTTCGCCGCGGGCATGAGCCGGCGCGTCTCCTTCTTCACCTGGCTGCTGATGGACGGCGTGGCCGCCCTCATCAGCGTGCCCATCTGGGTCTACCTGGGCTACTTCGGCGCCCGCAACTGGGACTGGATGTGGCGCATGGTCCACAGCTTCCAGTACGGCATCTTCGGCCTGCTGGGCCTGGGGCTGCTGGCCGGCGGGGTGGTCTGGTGGCGCCGCCGCCGCCGCCAGCGCTGCGGCTCGGGCGAAGGCGCCTGACCCCTGGCGGCCGGCCCGCCCGCCGCCCTCCTCCTGCCCTGCGCCGGCCCCATCTGGCCGGCTGATCTGCCTGTGTCTCCTGCTGCCCCCCCCTCTTCCGCCCTGGCCGTCGGCGGCCTGCTGTTCAACGCCATGGTCTGGGGCCTGTCGTGGTGGCCGATGCGCGAGCTGCATGCCGCCGGCCTGCACCCGCTGTGGGCCACCGCCTTCGTGTTCCTCCTGGCGGTGGGCCTGATCAGCCTGCGCCAGCCCGGGGCCTGGAAGGAGTTCGGCGCCCATCCCCGGCTGTGGATCATCGTGGCCGCCGCCGGCACCACCAACGCCGCCTTCAACTGGGGCGTGACCGAGGGTGACGTGGTGCGGGTGGTGCTGTTGTTCTATCTGATGCCGCTGTGGGCGGTGCTGCTGGCGCGCTGGCTGCTGCATGAGCCGCTGACGCGGGCGGCGCTGCTGCGGTCCGGGCTGGCCATGGCCGGGGCGGCGGTGGTGATGTGGCCGCCGCCGGGCCAGTCGCTGGGCGCCGGCTTCCAGCCCATCGACCTGCTGGGGCTGCTGGGCGGCTTCAGCTTCGCCCTCAACAACATCATGCTGCGCCGGGAAACGGCGCGCAGCGACGGGGCCCGCGGCCTGGCCATGTTTCTGGGCGGCTGCCTGGTCTCCCTGGCCCTGGTGGGGGTGCTGGGTGTGCCCGGCCTGCCGCCGGCGGCGCCGGGCTGGATGGGCCTGGCCCTGGCGCTGGCCCTGTGCTTCCTGATGAGCAATCTGGCGCTGCAGTACGGGGCCTCACGCCTGCCGGCGGGCGTGACGGCGGTGGTGATGCTGACCGAGGTGCTGTGGGCCTCGGGCTCGGCAGTGGCCACCGGTGCGGGCACGCTCAGCCCGGCCCTGCTGCTGGGCGGCGGCCTGATCCTGGCAGCCGCCTTGCTGGCGGCGCTGCAGCGCTGAAGGCCGGCCCCCCGCCCGGGCCGCGGCGCCCGCCGGCCGTTCAGGGCGCCACGAGCGCCTGCACGATGGCCGCCTGCGCGCGCTGCAGGCCGGCGGCCAGCACCTCCGGGTAGCGCTGAGGGTCGACGAAGGCCTGCAATTCCTCGCTGCTGGAGCGGTCCTGGCTGCCGGTGGCCAGGCGCAGCAGGCCCACGGCCACCGCACCGGCCACATCGCCGGCCGAGGTGGGCTTGGGCGCCACCTTGGCGATGGCGCCCGGGTCCATGGCCAGCGGGGCCTTGAGGGTCACCCGGGAGACCGCGCCGCCGGGTTGCGTCACCTCCACCTGCGTGCCCTCCAGGGTGAGGGCGGGGTAGACCTTGCCGTCCACCCGCGCCGTGTCCGAGATCCGCCCCCAGAAGCCTCGGGTGCTGCTCTGCAGCTGCACAAAATGCACCCGCAGCTGCACCTCCAGCAGCGCCGCATCCAGCTCCTTCTGCAGCGTCAGCCGGTCGCCCATGCTGCCGATGGCGCTGGCGATCTGGCCAAAGGCGCTCAAGCCCCCCATCAGCCCGCCGCCGCGGGCGCCTTGCGCGGCCTGCGCCGCGCCATACAGGCGCATGCCGGCCGGGCCGACGGTGAGGCTGCGCTCGGCCACCACCGGCAGGGGTTTGCCGCTGCCCGAGACCTTGGCCCAGGTGGGCGAGGCCAGCACCTGCGCGGTGTCCACCACCTCCAGGCCTGCGGCCTTGAGCTGGCCCAGGAAGGCGGTGTGCAGCTGCTCGGCCAAGGCCTGGCAGAGCGCGGGATCCAGGCCGTGAAGCGTGTAGTACAGGCTGCTGCTGGCCCGGCCCGCCGAGGCGAAGCCGCTGGTCTGCGCGGTGATCTGGTCGGCGGTGACGAACTCCACCGTGAACATGGGCACCGCCACGCGGCGCTGCCCCTTGAGGGCCGGCGTGGCGCTGACCGCCAGCAGGCCCGCCGCCTGCGCAGCGGGATCAAAGCGCTCGTCCAGCGGCACGGGCTCGGGCGCGTCGGCGGCGTGGGCGGGGCCGGCGGCCAGCCAGGTGGCCCCCAGCGCGGGGGCGGCGGCCAGCGCCAGCAGGCGCCGGCGGGGGCGAGAGGGCATCGGGGTCGACATGGTCGGTCTCCTTGTGCAGGACTCAGTAGCCGGTGGCCACCAGTTCGCCGCTGAAGCTGCGGGTGGCACCAAAGCCGCTCAAGGTGAACTGGGCCAGGGACACATTGGCCAGCCGCACGGTGCGCCGGTCGGCGGCCAGGGTGATGCCGGCGCAGGTGGGTGCACCCAGTCCGCCACCGGCCTGGCACTGGTAGGTCTCCAGCTTGCCGCCAAAGTTCACGCTCGCGCTGACCACCTGCCCACCACGGAACTCCACCAGCACGCTGGAGAGGCCGGCGGTGTCGACGAAGGTATAGCGCAGGGTGTCGTTGAAGGCGCTGACCGAGCTCTCGTCCGGCGTCACGCTCAGGCCCTCGCCACCGCTGACCTGTCCGGTTGTGCGGGCCACGAACAGGGTGTTGCCCAGGGTGACGCCCTCGCTCAGCGGGGTGGCGTCAAACGCCACGGTCACGCCACCGGCCACGTCGGTGAGGGTGACGCGGCAGGCGCTGAAGCACATCTGGAAAGCGCCGCCCGAGGTGACCCGGGTGACCGTGGCGGCCCCGTCGCCACGCTGGCTCACGCCCACCGTACTGCCATCCATGAGCGACAGCGAGAGGTTGCGGCTGACCACGCCGCTCAGGCTGCTGCGGTCGTACTGGCTAAAGGCCACGGTCTGCGACACGCCGTTGACGGCCACCAGGCCATCGGTGCCGCGCGGCATCTCCAGCGGGTGCCACACCGCGCCGGCCACCTCGCCGGTCAGGCTGCCCTGCAGGCTGCGACCACCGCTCAAGGCCGTGCCGTCAAAGCGCACGGTCACCGGATGCCGCGTGCCCGCCGGGGCCGACACGGTCACGCCGCAAGCACTGAAACAGGTGTACAGCGCCAGGGCATCGGCGTCGTCAAGGTAGGAGACAAAGGTGACCTGCCCGCTGCGGTCGGTGGTGAGCTCCACCCGCTCGGTCTGGGTGACCAGCGCGCTGCCCTGCTGCACCACGGTCTCCCGGGTGAAGGCGTACTGGACGGACAGCTCGTTGACCTTGACCTCAAAGCCGTCGGCCTGCGGGGTGAAGTCGCGCCGGCCGCCGGTCACGGTCAGGGTGCCGGTGGCGCTGATCTCCGGCTGCGGGGGCTCAGTGCCGCCGCCACCACCGCCGCCCCCTGCGGCGGCCTCCCAGGCCTCGCGCAGCGCCTGCGGGTCCACCGTGGACAGCAGCTCCGCCAGCGGCAGGCCATCGGCCACCATGCGCGAGACCACCGCCAAGGCAGCGGCATAGGCATCGCCCTCCACGCCGACCTGCGGCAGCGTGGCCGCCAGGTCCAGGGCGCCGGGCAGGCCGAAGGTGTCACGCACCGTCTGCAGTTGGGCGGCGAAGGCCGCCGCACTGGGGCTGCCATCGGCCAGCGTGGCATTGGCCGCCAAGGTGGTCAGGGGCGTGACGGCCGCCGTGAAGCGGCCGCCCGTCAGGGTGGCCAGGGTACTGAGCACGGCCTCTGCCGCCACCGTGGTGCGCACCCCGGTCGTCTCGTCCACATAGCTGCCGCCGCGGGCCTGCAGCAGGACCAGGCCGCTGACGGCCGGCACCTCCAGGCGATAGCTGCCGTCGGCGGCGGTGCGCACGCAGGCGCCCAGCAACGCGCCGGCGCCGGCCCCGGCCGGCCGGTGGGCGCAGACCTCAGCCCCCTCCACCGGCCCCTTGACCACCGCGCCCTCGATCACGGTGATGTCCGCCGGGGGCGGCGTACCACCGCCCTCGTCCTGCGCCCCGCCGCCGCCACAGCCCGCCAGGGTGAGGGACAGGCCGGCGGCCAGGCACAAGGCCCAGCGGCTCAGGCGCCGGGGCGCGGGCATCAGCCCGGGCGGCATCGGATGGAGAAGGACGGACATGGTGAGGACTCCTGTGCGGGGCCGGCCACCCCCTGTGGACGGACCTCCTGTGCACTAGCGCCGAGCACGGCACAGGGAAAGCTCACCCCCCCCTAGCCATAGGGGGCCAAGGTCCGCAGAGAATTCGCGGCATGAGCGCACAGGACCTCCGCGGTGAAGTGACCGCCTGGCTGGCCAGCACACAGGCGGACACGGCCCCGCCCGCCGCGGCCACCACCCACACCTTGTTCGAACGGCTGTATGCCGACCTGCGCCGGCAGGCCGCCAGCCAACTGCGCCACGAGGCGCCCGGCCACACCCTCAGCGCCAGCGCCCTGGCGCACGAAGCCTGGTTCCGGCTGGCGGCCCAGGAGCGCACACCCTGGCAGAGCCGGAGTCACTTCCTGGCGGTGGCCGCGGTGATGATGCGGCGCATCCTGCTCAACCATGCCGCGGCCCGCCGGGCCGCCAAGCGCGACGCGGTCAAGGTCTCGCTCACCCTGCCCGAGGCCCTGGCGGTGAGCGACGGCCCGGCCGCCGAGGTGCAGGCGGTGCATGAGGCCCTGCTGGCCCTGGAGGCGGTGGACGCCCGTGCCGCCCAGGTGGTGGAGATGAAGTTCTTCGGCGGCCTGGAGAACGAGGAGGTGGCCAGCGCCCTGGGCGTCTCCCTGGCCACCGTCAAGCGCGACTGGGCCCTGGCCCGCGCCTGGCTGCACCGGGCGTTGAGCGCCTGAGCACCCGAGGCGCCGTCCGATAATCCAGGCCCCCAAGTCTCCGGCCCCCGCGGCCCCCCTGGACCCACCATGTTCGCGCACATCGAGCCCTACGGCGGCGACCCCATCCTCACGCTCAACGAGAACTTCCAGAAGGACCCTCGCGCGGGCAAGATCAACCTGTCCATCGGCATCTACTTCGATGACGCCGGCCGCATCCCGGTGATGGCCGCGGTGGCCCAGGCCGAGCAGCGCATCGCCGCACAAACCGGCCCCAAACCCTACCTGCCCATGGAAGGCCTGGCCGCCTTCCGCACCGAGGTGCAAAAGCTGCTGTTCGGCGCCGCACACCCGGCGCTGGCTGAGCGCCGCGTGGCCACCCTCCAGAGCGTGGGCTCCTCCGGCGGCCTGAAGGTGGGCGCCGACTTCATCGCCCGCTGGTTCCCGGGCAGCGGCATCTGGGTGAGTGACCCGACCTGGGACAACCACAAGGCCGTGTTTGAAGGTGCCGGCCTGACCGTGGGCACCTACCCGTACTACGACGCCGCCACCGGCGGCCTGCGCTTTGACGCCATGCTGGCGGCGCTGCAGGCCCTGCCCGCCAAGAGCGTGGTGCTGCTGCACGCCTGCTGCCACAACCCCACCGGGGTGGACCTCACCCGCGCCCAGTGGGACGCGCTGATCCCGGTGCTGCGCGAGCGCGGCCTGATCGCCTTCCTGGACCTGGCCTACCAAGGCTTTGGTGACGGCGTGGAGGAAGACGCCTACGCCGTGCGGGCCCTGGCCACCGCCGGCCTGAGTTTCTTTGTGGCCAACAGCTTCTCCAAGAGCCTGTCGGTGTACGGCGAGCGCTGCGGCGCCCTCAGCGTGGTCTGCCCCGACGCCGCCCAGGCCGACCTGGTGCTGGGTCAGCTCAAGGCGACCGTGCGCCGCAACTACTCCAGCCCGCCGCTGCACGCCGGCCAGCTGGTGGCCACCGTGCTGGGCACGCCCGAGCTGAACGCCCTGTGGGTGGGCGAGCTGGACGCCATGCGCGTGCGCATCCAGCAGATGCGCGAACGGCTGCATGCCGTCATCAGCGCCAAGGTGCCGGGACGCGACTTCAGCTACTTCCTGACCCAGCGCGGCATGTTCAGCTACACCGGCCTGAACCCCGCCCAGGTGGACCGCCTGCGCGAGGAATTCGGCGTGTACCTGGTGCGCTCGGGCCGCATCTGTGTGGCCGGCCTGAACAACAGCAACGTGGAGCGCACCGCCGAGGCGATGGCCGCCGTGCTGGCCTGAACCTGGACGCCGCCGGGGCGCCCACCCCGGCGACATCCCCTTAAGCCGGCCTTCATGGCCGCCGCCCACCATGGCGGCATGCCTTCCACCTCACGCCCCCGCCCCGCCCGCCGCCCCCCGGGCCGGCGGGCCTGCGCCGCCACCGCGCTCCTGGCGCTGGCCCTGGGCAGCCTGATGCCCCGCGGCGCGCAGGCCGCGCCCACCACCCCGCAGGCCCTGCGCGACGCCTACGCCGCTGCCGCCGGCCAGCCGGCCGACGCCGCCCGGGGCCAGGCCCTGTTCACCGCCCGCCATGGCCGGGAATGGAGCTGCAGCCAGTGCCACGGCCAACCCCCCACCCAGGACGGCCAGCACGCCAGCACCGGCAAGCGCATCACGCCGCTGGCACCGGCCTACAACGCCACGCGCTTCACCGACGACGGCAAGACCGAGAAGTGGTTCCGTCGCAACTGCAGCGACGTGCTCGGCCGCGCCTGCAGCCCGGCTGAAAAGGCCGACGTGCTGGCCTACCTGATCAGTCTGAAGTGAAGGAGCCTGCGTGATGACCGCCCGGCCACCCCAACCCTCCCGCAACCTGCGTCGGCACACCGCCCTGCTGATGCTGACGGCGCTGGCGGCGCTGGCCAGCCCAGGCGCCTGGGCGGACGACCACGGCCCCCGGGTGCGCATGCCCGAGCGCTACCGCCAGGAATGCGCCGCCTGTCACGCCGCCTTTCCGGCGCAGGGCCTGCCGACTGCCAGTTGGCAGCGGCTCATGGCCCGGCTGCCGCAGCACTTTGGCAGCGACGCCTCGCTGGATGCGGACACCGCCGCCGACATCAGCGCCTACCTGCAAGCCGGCGCCAGCCGCCGCGCACAGGACACCCCGCCCGAGGACCGCCTCACCCGCAGCGCCTGGTTCCAGCGCGAACACCGCGAGGTCCGGCCCGAGGTCTGGCAGCGCCCGGCCATCGGCAAGGCGTCCCAATGCGCCGCCTGCCATGCCGGGGCTGCGGAAGGCCGCTACGCCGAGCACGAGATCCGCATTCCGCGCTGAGTCACACCAGGAGCCCCCATGTCCCGCCCCCCACCTTCCACCCGCACCCCCCTGGTCTGGGACCTGCCGGTGCGCCTGATCCATGCCCTCACCGCCCTGTGCTTTGCCGGCGCCTGGCTCAGCGCCGAGAGCGAGCGCTGGCACCTGCTGCACATCACCCTGGGCTACACCGTGGGCGGACTGGTGGCGTTTCGCCTGGTCTGGGGCTGGGTGGGCAGCCCGGCCGCGCGGTTCCGCCACTTTGTGCGCGGCCCGGCCGCCGTGACGCGCTACCTGCGCAGCCTGCTGCATGGCCGGCCGGAGCACCACGACGGCCACAACCCCGCCGGCGGCTGGGCCGTGCTGGGCCTGCTGACCGGCCTGGCCGTCACCGTCGCGCTGGGGTGGGCCACCGAAATGGAGTGGCTGCCCGCCGCCCTGGAAGAGGCCCATGAGGCCACCGCCGCCGCCGTGCTGACCCTGGTGGGCGTGCACCTGCTGGGGGTGGCCAGCGGCAGCTGGGCACATGGCGAGAACCTGGCGCGCGCCATGGTCACCGGCCGCAAGCGGGCCGCGCAGGCCCTGGCCACACCGCACCGCCCCCTGGCGGCCCTGCTCTTGTGCGCCGTGCTGGGCTTCTGGGCCTGGCAGTGGCAGAGTGCGCCTCAGGCCCCGGCGGGGCTGCAGGCCGCGGGCACCCATGGCCACGCGGAAGACGACCACGAGGACGATTGAACCCATGCGCATCCTGCTGGTGGAAGACGACCCCCTGCTGGGCGACGGCCTGCGCGCCGGCCTGCGCCAGCACGGTTTTCAGGTGGACTGGGTGCGTGACGGCGACGCTGGTCAGCGCGAGCTGCGCAGCGGGGTTTACGCCGCCGCGGTGCTCGACCTGGGCCTGCCGCTGCTGGATGGCATGGACGTGCTGGCCCGGGTGCGGGCCGCCGGCCTGGCCACGCCGGTGCTGGTGCTGACCGCTCGCGACGGCGTGCCCGACCGGGTGCGCGGCCTGGACGCCGGGGCCGATGACTACGTCGTCAAACCGGTGGACCTGGAGGAACTGGCCGCCCGATTGCGCGCACTGGTGCGGCGGGCCCACGGCCAACCCCAGGAGCTGCTGCGCGCCCTGGACGTGAGCCTGGACCCGGCCGCCCGCGTGGTCTGCCTGGCGGACCAGCCGGTGGCCCTGTCCACCCGAGAATTCGACCTGCTGCAGGCCCTGATGCTCAATGCGGGGCGCGTGCTCTCGCGCGAACAGCTGGAGCAGCATCTCTACAGCTGGGGCCACGAGGTGGACTCCAACGCGGTGGAAGTGCACATCCACCACCTGCGGCGCAAGCTGCGGGCCGCGCTGATCGTCACCGTGCGCGGGGTGGGCTACACCGTGCCCCGCGCCCCGCAGGGCCTCGGCCAGCCATGAGCGGGAACGCCCCCACCTCCCTGCACAGGCGCCTGCTGCGGCCACTGGTGCTGGTGCTGGGGGGCCTGTGGCTGGGCTCGGGCCTGCTGCTGGCGGTGGACACCAGCCACGAGCTGGACGAGCTGCTGGATGCCCACCTGGCCCAGTCGGCCTCGCTGCTGGTGGCCAGCCAGCTGCCCGGCCACCACGATGACGACGGCCTGCTCGACACCCCGCAGCTGCACCGCTACGCCCCCCGGGTGGCCTACCAGGTCTGGCACGAGGGGCGGCTGCTGCGCCGCTCACGCAACGCGCCCGCCACGCCGCTGGGCACGGTGGCCCAGGGCTTTGAGACACGCGAGGTGTCCGGGCAGCGATGGCGGCTCTTCGCCGCCCAGGGCGGCGAGGCCGATGTGCAGGTCTACGTGGCCGAACAGGTCGGGGCCCGACGCGAGATCCTGGGGGGCGTGCTGCGCGGCCTGCTGCTGCCGCTGCTGCTGGTGCTGCCGGCGGTGGCGCTGCTGAGCGCCTGGATCCTGCGCCGGGGTCTGGCCCCGCTGCACGCCCTGGGTCGGACCCTGGCGCAGCGCCCGCCCGATGCCGACGGCCCGCTGGCCCCGGCGGCCCAGCCCGAGCCCGCCGAGCTGCAACCCCTGCGCCAGGCCCTGGACAGCCTGTTCGCCCGCATCGGCCAGCTGCTGGCGGCCGAGCGCCGCTTCACCGCTGACGCGGCCCATGAGCTGCGCACCCCGATCGCGGCCATCCGCATGCAGGCACAGGTGGCCCAGGGTGCCCAGGACGAGCCCAGCCGTCAGCACGCCCTGCAAGCCACCCTGCAGGGCTGCGATCGGGCCACGCGCTTGGTGCAGCAGCTGCTGACGCTGTCTCGGCTGGAAGCCGCCGGCCCCGCCGCCCTGGCCCCCACCGACCTGGCCGCCGTCGCCCGACAGGTGGCCGCCGACCTGGCGCCCGGCGCCCTGGACCGCGCCCAAACCCTGGCACTGGAAGGCGCCGAGCTGCCTGTTCCGGTGGCCGGCGACCCCACCTTGCTGGGGGTGCTGCTGCGCAACCTGCTGGACAACGCGCTGCGCTACAGCCCCGACGGCGCCCAGGTGCTGCTGCGCCTGCACCCGGCCGACGGCCCACAGGGCCCGGCGCTGGTGGTGGAGGACGGCGGGCCCGGCCTGGGCCCGGACGACCGCGCCCGGCTGGGTGAGCGCTTCTTCCGCGTGCTGCGCCCCGGCGCCGCTGCAGGCAGCGGCCTGGGCTGGTCCATCGTGCGCCGCATCGCCGCCGCCCACGGCGCGCAGGTCGAGGCCGGGGAGTCCGCCTTGCTGGGCGGCTTGTCGGTGCGGGTGCAGTGGGGGCCCACGGCGGCCCACGGCCACGCCCCTGCCGGCTGAACCGGCTGCACCTCAGCCCCCCGGCGGCACCGGCGCCGGATCGGGCACCGCGCGGTGGGTGGCCACGATGCGCTCACGCAGCCAGCGGTGGGCGGGATCGGCATCGCGGCGGCGATGCCACATCATCTCCACCTGGACGCGCTGCACCTCAAACGGCAGCTCCCGCACCACCAGCTCCTGCTGGTAGCCGGTGGCCGACAGGAAGGACTGCGGCAGCACCGTCAAGAGATCCGAGCCCGTGACCACCTCTCCCGCGGTGAAGAACTGGTTGACGGTGAGCACGATGCGCCGACGTCGGCCCAGGGCGCTGAGCGACTGGTCGATGAA
The DNA here is from genome assembly GCF_010499455.1 of Ideonella livida. Classification (GTDB taxonomy): domain Bacteria; phylum Pseudomonadota; class Gammaproteobacteria; order Burkholderiales; family Burkholderiaceae_C; genus Ideonella; species Ideonella livida. The sequence continues at coordinate 147,942 of NZ_JAAGOH010000006.1, forward strand.
ACCATGGGGCTTGCCCGAAAAGCTCACCAGCAGGTGATGCGCCTCGCAGTAGGCGTCCAGGGTCAGCGGCCCCTGGGCCAGGGGATGGCCGGCACGCATCACGCAGACATAGCGGGTGTCGTAGAGCCGGCGGTGACGCAGCACCGCCTCATCGCCCTCGGCCACGATGGCCGCCAGTGCATCCGGGAAATGCCCCACCGCCAGGTCCGCGTCCCCGCGCTCCAGCAGGCCGCGCGGGTCACGGGTGGCCAGGGGCAGCACCCGCAGGTTGACCTGGGCCTGGGTGGTCTCGATGGCCTGCACCAGGCCCGGCATCAGCAGCACCGCCGTGGCGTCCACCATCGCCAGCCGAAAACTCACCGCATCCCCGCAGGGATCGAACTCGGTGGGCGCCAGGGCCTGCTGCAGCCCCGAAAGGGCCGACCGCACCTGGGGCCACAGCGCCTCGGCCCGCGGCGTGGGGCGCATGCCGTGGGAGCTGCGCACAAACAGGGCCTCGCCCACCGCATCGTGCAGGCGTTTGAGCGCGTGGCTGACCGCCGGCTGCGTCATCGCCAGCTGAGTGGCGGCGCGGGTCAGGCTGTGCTCGGACATCACCACATCGAAGACCCGCAGCAGGTTCAGGTCCAACGTCCGGAAATTCAGTGACCGCATGTTTCGGCGTTATTGATATTTGTCTAGCGCATAGCGTACCTGAACATCATTCATTGGCCCACAACCCGGGAAAACCCTAGGATGCGAACCATCGATCAATGAAAGGACCGCTCCATGAGCACCCTGACCTCCCACACCTACGGTCTCCGCCCCATGCGTGCCGCCTCGCTGCGCCAGGTGTTGACCCAGCAGGCCCTGGCCGCTGCCCGGGGCGTCTGGACCGCCCTGGAGCAGCTGGGCCAGCGCCGCGCCGTGCAGGAACTGCAGCGCACCGCCGCGATGTACCGCAGCAGCCGCCCCGAGTTGGCCGACCAGCTCGCCCGCCTGGCCCGCGACGTTCAGCACTGAGCGTCCCGCCTTTCGTCACCGATCACCACAGGAGTCCACCATGGCCGCCATCACCTCCCAAACCTTCCACGCCCACGCCCTGCCGCGCATGCCGCGCGGCGCACGCGCCGGCGCCGAGGTGTTCCTTGCCGGCATGCGCCTGCTGCGCCACTGGCTGGGCGGCACCCAACCGGCCCGGCTGACCCGTGCCCAGGAGGCCGAGGCCGTGCGCAGCCTGGCGCGCGAGCATGAGAAGAGCGATCCCGGCTTTGCCGCCGACCTCTACGCCGCCGCCGCCCGCCACGAAGGCAAGGCCTGAGCCCTGAGGCCGCCAGGCCTCGGCGCACCGCTTACCGCGGCCCCCCTGCGCCCCAGGCGCGCCGCACACCTGCACACGCCCGGCACCTCACGGTGTCGGGCGTTTTTCATGGTGGCGGCACGGCCGTGGCGGCCAGGGGCACCGCCGGCAGCCGCGCGGCGGCTGCGCCTCAGACGTGGTGGCGGTTCAAGGCCGCCGCATGCTCCAACCACTGGCGCAAGGCCTGCACCACTTCAGTGCGGCTGAAGGAGCAGCTTTCCTCGCCCAGCATGGCCGCGGTGTCCAGGGGCTGCAGCAGGCGCTCGAGCACCGCGTCATAGCGGGGGGGCAGGTCGGGCCACTGCAGGCTGGCCAGGCGGAAGCGCGCGCAGACCACATCGGGCGTGATCTCCCCGGCCTGCAGGGCCTCCAGGCTCCTGCCCAGGCGTTCAACGGTTTCACCGATGTCAATGCTCATGTTCTTGTCTCCCGGGACTGGCGCGACCTGGAACTGCCGCCAGGTCGTCACCGGGGACGCCTTGCATGTCGCGTACCAGCCCCTGCACCGAGCTTGCGCCAATCGGTCGGGTTTCAAGACAGGGTTTGCCCCTGATACACCTTGTTTCCCCCGCGAACGAGGGTCGCAGCACCCCGGGGGTCAGCCGTCCAGCAGTCCGGCGGCCCAGCTCAAGGCCACCAGGGGGGCGGTGTCGGCCCGCAACACCCGCGGCCCCAGACGCAGGGGCGCGAAACCGCGCGCCAGCGCCAGCGCCTCTTCGGCCTCCTCCAGCCCGCCTTCCGGACCGCTCAGGCACCAGACGGTGGACGCCAGCGGCTGACCCCACCGGCCCGGCAAGCGGGCCTCCGGACGAAAACACAGCAGCAGACGGTCCACCCCGGGCGCCGCCGCCTCGGGTCCGGCCGGCAGGCCGGCCAACCAGCGGTCCAGTTCCAGGATGGGCAGCACCTGCGGCAGCACGGTGCGGCCCGACTGCTCGGCCGCCGCCTGGGCCACCCCTTGCCAGTGCTGCACGCGCTTGGCGGCGCGCTCACCCTGCAGGCGCAGCACCGAGCGCCGGGTCTGCAGCGGCTGTATCCAGGACACGCCCAGCTCCACCGCCTTCTCCACCAGGGCGTCCATGCGCTCGTTGGCGGGCATGCCCAGCGCCAAGCCGATGCGGCGTGAGGGCTCGCGACCCGGCTCGCCGTGGACGCCCACCACCACCTGCACTGAACTGCGGCCCATGGCCTGCACCTGCGCCGCCCATTCGCCGCCCAGGCCGTTGAAGAGGACCAGCCCGTCTCCGGGCTGCAGGCGCAGCACCTGCACATGGCGGGCGGCGCCCGCCGGCAGGTCCAGCGTGGCGCCGTCCTGCAAAGGAAGATCGACAAAGACGCGGAGAGTCATGCCAGCAGTGTGTCATGCCGGCGCCTCCCCCCGCTGCCAGGCCGCCGGCTCAGGCCTTGCGCAGCGCCTCGGCAAAGCCACGCACGGCGTTCATGCCCGCCTCATCGCGCAGTTGGGTGACAAAGCTGCGGGCCAAGGCGCGCAGGGCCTCCGGGCCATTGCACTTCTCGACTTCGAGCACGAATCGGTAGCCCTTCATCAGGCCCAGGTGGGCCTTGCCTTGCGAGGTGAGCACGTCGTAGAGGGGCACATAAGGCGCGGCCTCCACAGCCTGCAGCAACTCGGTCCAGTCGGAATCGGGGCTCACGGTCTCAACCCGCGTGGTCCCGGGCGAAGCCGGCACAGCCTTGGCAACACGGGGGTCGACCACGGGGGCGATCAGGCCCTCAGCCACCAGCAGGTCCAGATCGCCCTCGCTCAGGCCGCGCACGCTGTCGAGCCAGTACTCGACCGGCTGGCTGTCGTTGATGACGAGCAGCAGGTTGCGCAGCGGCCGCGACAGGGCCCTGGCGCGGGCCTGGATCTCCTGCTGGCCCGCGGACGTCTTGACGAAACGATTGGGCACAGGCCACCTCCCTCAAGCGATTGACCGACGGCGCCTTGGGACGGGTCGGCGGGATTGCCTCCCCTGAACTTCAGGCGACTCAGGTCTTGATGGTGGGCTTGTCGCGCAGTTCGCGCCTCAGGATCTTCCCCACCGGGGTCTTGGGCAGGTCCTGGCGGAACTCGATGTGGCGCGGGCGCTTGTAGCCGGTGAGGTTGGCCTCGCACCACTGCTTGACCTCGGCCTCGGTCAGGCCGGGCTGGCGGCGCACGATGACCACCTTGACCGCCTCGCCCGAGTGCTCGTCGGGCACACCGATGGCGGCGCACTCCAGCACGCCGGGCATCTGGGTGATGACGTCCTCCACCTCGTTGGGGTACACATTGAAGCCAGAGACCAGGATCATGTCCTTCTTGCGGTCGACGATGCGGAAGTAGCCGCGCTCGTCCACGATGCCCACGTCGCCCGTGCGGAAGAAGCCGTCGGCGGTCATGACCTTGGCCGTCTCGTCCGGGCGCTGCCAGTAGCCGGCCATGACCTGCGGGCCGCGGATGGCGATCTCGCCGGGCTGGCCCGGGGGCACCTCGGCGCCGTCGTCATCCAGCAGCAGCATCTCGGTGTTGGGCACCGGCAGTCCGATGGTGCCGGTGAAGGCGGTGGCATCCACCGGGTTGCACGAAGCCACCGGCGAGGTCTCCGAGAGGCCGTAGCCCTCGCAGATCGCGCATCCGGTCTTCTCCAGCCACAGGCGCGCGGTGGCCTGCTGCACGGCCATGCCACCGCCCACCGAGATCCTCAGGTGGCTCCAGTCCACCGTGTTGAAGTCGGCATGGTGGGCCAGGGCGTTGAACAGGGTGTTGACCGCCGGAAAGCTGTGGAAGCGCTCGACGCTGAGGGTCTTGAGCACTGCCGGCAGGTCACGCGGGTTGGGGATGAGGATGTTGCAGCCGCCCATGCGCAAGCCCAGCATCAGGTTCGTGTTGAAACCGAAGATGTGATAGAGCGGCAGCGCGCAGATGGTGACCACCTGCTCGCCGGCGGGGATCTTGCGCAGGGCCGGCTGGTACCAGGCCTCGCACTGCAGCACATTGGCCACCAGGTTGCGGTGCAGCAGCACAGCCCCCTTGCTGACCCCGGTGGTGCCGCCCGTGTACTGCAGCACCGCGATGTCGTCCGGTCCCACCGGCACCGGGCGCAGTGTCATGCCCTGCCCCTGGGACAACGCGTCATTGAAACGCACGGCCTGGGGCAGCTCGAAGGGCGGCACCATCTTCTTGACCTTGCGCACCACATAGTTGATGAGCAAGCCCTTGAGCCAGCCCATAGAGTCGCCCATGGCCGCCAGGATCACGTGCTGGGTCGGCACATGGTGCTGGATCTGCTGGAAGGTGGCGGCAAAGTTTTCGAGGATCAGCAGGGCCTTGGCGCCGGCGTCCTTGAGCTGGTGCTCCAGCTCGCGCGGGGTGTAGAGCGGGTTGACGTTGACCACCACGCAGCCCGCGCGCAGCACACCGGCCACGGCCACCACGTACTGCGGCACATTGGGCAGCATGATGGCCACACGGTCGCCCTTGGTCAGCCCCAGGGACTGCAGGTAGGCGGCGAACTCGCGCGAGCGCTGGTCGAACTCACTGAAGCTGAAGGCGCGGCCCATGAAGCGCGCGCAGGGCAGCGTCCCGAACTTACGGAAGCTCTCCTCCATCAGCGCCACCAGCGACGGGAACAGATCCGTCCGGACTTGTGCGGGCACCCCTTCCGGGTACTGTTTGACCCACTGCTTCTGCATGGCGAAAGACTCCGTCAGTTTCAAGTCATTCTCTCCTGCGGCCTGCGGCCACAGGCATCAGGGGATTCGAGCAAGGTCGGCGCCTGCGGCCCCGCCTGCGGCGCCGGGCGCCGCGGGCACGGTCGGCACAGCGGATCGACCCTTCATCCGGACAAGGGCGCTTCTCCCACGTCGCGGGCCCCGGGCCTGCCTAGGATCGGCGCCGCCCGCGGCCGGGGCCAACCCGCCCCGACGCTGCCGGCCCCCCATGTGAAGTCACCTCAGGAGAGCCCATGAAGCCGTCCCCCTCCCTGCGCAAACCCCTGCGCCGCGCCGTGGCCCTGGCCACCCTTGCCCTGCTGGGCGCCAGCGCCCACGCCGCCGGCACCGACCAGCTGGTGCTGACCCTGCAGCCCGGCACCGAACCCGCGGGCCTGGCCGCCTGGCAGCAACGCACCAGCGGCGCCGCCACCCGGGTGGTGGCCAGCCAGCGGCTGCAACTGGGCAGCCAGGTGATGGAGGTGCTGCGCCTGGACCGTGAGGCCGATGCCGCCACGCTGGGCGAACTGCGCCAGCGCCTGGCCGCCCATCCCGGCGTGCTGAAGGTGGAGCCGGACCGTCGCCTGCGCCCCACCGCGGCCACCCCGGTGGCCGCGCCCAGCGACCCGCGTTGGCCCGACCAGTGGCACTACCATGAGCCGGCCGGCGGCATCAACCTGCTGCCAGCCTGGGCACTGACCCAGGGCGAAGGCGTGGTGGTGGCGGTGGTGGACACCGGCGTGCGCCCCCATGCCGACCTGAGCGCCAACCTGGTGCCCGGCTACGACTTCATCCGCAAGAAGACCGTGGCGGTGGACGGTGATGGCCGCGATGCGGACCCCACCGACCCCGGTGACGGCTGCGGCCCGATCGGCAAGCTCTACGGCAGCAGCTGGCACGGCACGCACGTGGCCGGCACCGTGGCGGCGCTGACCGACAACGCACTGGGCGTGGCCGGCGTGGCGCCGTCGGCCCGGGTGCTGCCCGTGCGGGTGCTGGGCTGTGGCGGCGGCTACACCAGCGACATCGCCGCCGGGGTCTACTGGGCCGCCGGCGGTGCGGTCAAGGGCGTGCCGGCCAACGCCCACCCCGCGCGGGTGATCAACATGTCCCTGGGCGGCAGCGGCGCCTGCCCGTCGTTCTTCCAGCGGGCGATCTCCGAGGCCACCGCGCTGGGCGCGCTGGTGGTGGTGGCCGCCGGCAACGACAACGAGAACGCCAGCGGCCACAACCCCGCCAACTGCCAGGACGTGCTGACCGTGGCGGCTGTGGGCCGCCAGGGCGGCAAGGCCTCCTACTCCAACTTCGGCAGCGTGGTGCGCATCGCCGGCCCCGGCGGCGACGGCAGCGCCGGCGTGCTCTCCACCTACAACGCCGGCTTCATCAAGCCCAAGGCCGACAGCTACGACGAACTGCAGGGCACCTCGATGGCCACCCCCCATGTGGCCGGGGTGGCGGCCCTGGTGATGGCCCGCCATCCGGCCCTCACGCCGGCGCAGGTGGCGCAGAAGCTGGTGGACACCGCGCGCCCCTTCCCGGCAACCTGCCGGCAATGCGGTGCCGGCATCGTGGACGCCGAGGCGGCCGTGCAGTAAGACGGCTCAGGCGCCCTGCAACGTCGCCATGACGATGTCGCGCGAATAGGGCGCCGCCACCTCCCGCAAGAAGCGCGGAAAGTCCACATGGGCCTGGTCGTCGGCCCGGTCGGAGATGGTGCGCAGCACGGCAAAGGGCCGATCGAAATCGGCGCAGACCTGGGCGATGGCCGCGCCCTCCATCTCCACCGCCAAAGCATCGGGCAGCTCTGCCTGCAGGCGGCGGCAGACCGCGCCGGAGGCGATGAACTGGTCACCGCTCAGGATGAGGCCCTGATGCAAGGCCGGCGCCTGGACGATGCCAAAGCCCGCCAGGGCCGCATGCGGCTGGGCCAGCACCCGCCGAGCCCCTGCGGCCAGGCGGTCGGCCCAGGGGGCATCCGCCCCAAAGCGGCTGCGGCCGGTCAGCGGCACCTCCCAGCGCGGGAACAGCGGCGAGGCGTCCATGTCGTGTTGCAGGAACTCGCGCCCCACCACCACGTCGCCCACGGCCACGCCCGGCCCCAGGCCACCGGCCACGCCGGTGAACAGCAGGGACCGCACCGCAAAGCGGTCCAGCAGCAGCGCGGTGGTGGTGGCCGCCGCCACCTTGCCGACCCCCGCCAGGCACAGCACCACCTCCTCGTCGCCCAGGCGGCCAAAGCGCCACTGGCGACCGGCCAGGGACTCGGTGCGGGTGGTGTGCAGCGCGGCGTCGATCGCCGCCAGTTCCTCGGGCAGGGCCGAGACGATGGCCAGGGTCATGGCAAAAAGCTCCTTCAATGCGCGGGCATTGTGGGCCGGCCATGAAAAAGGGCGCCCGCAGGCGCCCTGGTCGGCAAGGGGCGCCACGCCCCCCGCCTGCGGTCACTCCACCGCCTTGACCATGTCCTCGACCACCTTCTTGGCGTCGCCGAAGACCATCATGGTCTTGTCCATGTAGAACAGCTCGTTGTCCAGGCCGGCATAACCGGCGGCCATGGAGCGCTTGTTCACGATGATGGTCTTGGCCTTGTAGGCCTCCAGGATGGGCATGCCGTAGATGGGCGAGCCCTTCTGCAGTGCGGCCGGGTTCACCACGTCGTTGGCGCCCAGGATGATGGCCACATCGGCCTGGCCGAACTCGCCGTTGATGTCCTCCATCTCGAAGACCTGGTCATACGGCACTTCGGCCTCGGCCAGCAGCACGTTCATGTGGCCCGGCATGCGGCCTGCCACCGGATGGATGGCGTACTTCACCGTGATGCCCTTGTGGGTGAGCTTCTCGGCCAGTTCCTTCACGGCGTGCTGCGCGCGCGCCACGGCCAGGCCGTAGCCGGGCACGATGACCACGGTTTCGGCATTGCCCAGGATGAAGGCCGCGTCGTCGGCCGAGCCGCTCTTGACGTTGCGTTGCTGCTGCGCGCCGCCGGTGGCCGCGGCGGTGTCACCACCAAAGCCGCCCAGGATCACGTTGAAGAACGAGCGGTTCATCGCCTTGCACATGATGTACGAGAGGATGGCGCCCGAGCTGCCCACCAGCGAGCCGGCGATGATGAGCATGCTGTTGTTGAGCGAGAACCCGATGCCCGCTGCCGCCCAGCCGGAGTAGCTGTTGAGCATGGACACCACCACCGGCATGTCGGCACCGCCGATGGGGATGATGATGAGCACGCCCATCACGAAGGCCAGGGCCAGCATGGCGAAGAAAGCCGTCCAGTTCTCGGTGGCCATGAAGACCAGGCCCAGGCCCACAGTGGCCAGGCCCAGCACCAGGTTCAGCTTGTGCTGACCAGGGAACTGCACCGGCGCGCCCTGGAACAGGCGGAACTTGTACTTGCCACTGAGCTTGCCAAAGGCAATGACCGAGCCCGAGAAGGTGATGGCCCCGATGGCCGCCCCCAGGAACAGCTCCAGGCGGTTGCCCGCCGGGATGGGCTGGCCCTTGGCGGTGATCGCGAAGGCATAGGGCTCGGCCACGGCCGCCACGGCAATGAAAACCGCGGCCAGGCCGATCATGCTGTGCATGAAGGCCACCAGCTCAGGCATCTTGGTCATCTCGACCTTGTTGGCCATGTAGGCCCCCAGGCCGCCCCCCACCACCAGCCCGGCGAGCACCAGGGTCAAGCCGTTGGCCGAGCCGGCCAGCTTGACGATGAGCGCCGCGGTGGTGAGCACCGCGATGGTCATGCCCGCCATGCCGAACAGGTTGCCCCGGATCGACGTGGTGGGGTGGGACAGGCCCTTGAGGGCCTGGATGAAGCAGACGCTGGCCACCAGATACAGCAGCGTCACCAGGTTCATGCTCATGATGCGGTGCCTCCCTGGCTTTCTGCCGGACGTGCGGCGATGAATTTGCCCAGGCGGTGCACCAGCACCGCTTCGGCGATCAGGGTGATGACAGCGGCGATGCCACCGACGTAGCCAATGCCCGAGACTTCAGAGGCGACGACGCCCACGAATCCGGCGTTGACGAGACCGACGACGAAGGCGACGGTGAGGGCGAGTTGGGCGGCGTTCATGACTGGGGATCCTTGTTTTGCTTCGGTGACTTCTTCTTGAACATCTCGAGCATGCGACGGGTCACCAGAAAGCCGCCAAACACGTTCACGGCGGCCAGCGCCACGGCCAGCACGCCCATGGATTTTCCCAGGCCTGTCTCGGTCAGCGCCGCCGCGAGCATGGCGCCCACGATGACGATGGCCGACACGGCGTTGGTGACCGCCATGAGCGGCGTGTGCAGGGCGGGCGTGACGGTCCAGACCACGTGGTATCCCACGTAGATGGCCAGCACGAAGATGATCAGGTTGATCAGGGTGGGAGAGACGGCATCCATGAGGAGGCTCCTGGAAGTGGGAAACGGGGACGTCGGGGCGGGGGGCCGCAGCGGAACCGCACGAGGCCGGCACGGGCCACCCGCCGACGACCTACGGGCGCTTGACCTCGCCGCCCTGCGTCATCAGGCAGGCTGCGACGATGTCGTCGTCCATCGGCACCTGCACGGCGGCGGCGTCCTTGGGGCAAACCAGCTTGAGGAAGTCGAGCACGTTGCGGGCGTAGAGCGCCGAGGCGTCGGCGGCCACCAACGCGGGCAGGTTGGTCTCGCCGACGATGACCACCCCGTGGCGGGTCACGGTCTTGCCGGCCTCGGTCAGCGGACAGTTGCCGCCCACGCCGCCAGCGCCCTTGCCCGCCGCGATGTCGATGATCACCGAGCCCGGCTTCATGGACTTGACCATGTCCTCGGTGATGAGCACCGGGGCGGCGCGACCCGGGATGAGGGCCGTCGAGATCACCACATCCGCCGCGGCCACTCGCTTGGCCACCTCCACCTTCTGGCGATCCAGCCAGCTCTGCGGCATGGGCCGGGCGTAGCCGCCCACGCCTTCAGCGGCCTCCTTCTCCTCGGCGGTCTCGTAGGGCACGTCAATGAACTTGCCGCCCAGCGACTCCACCTGCTCCTTGACCGACGGACGCACGTCCGAGGCCTCGATCACGGCGCCCAGGCGCTTGGCGGTGGCGATGGCCTGCAGGCCAGCCACGCCCACGCCCAGGATGACCACGCGGGCGGCCTTGACGGTGCCGGCCGCGGTCATGAGCATCGGGAAAAACTTCTGGTAGCGGTCTGCGGCCATGATCACCGCCTTGTAGCCGGCGATGTTGGCCTGCGAGGACAGCACGTCCATGCTCTGCGCCCGGGTGGTGCGCGGCGCGGCCTCCAGCGCGAAGCTGGTCAGGCCGGCGCCGGCCAGGGCGGCCAGGCCGTCCTTGTCAAACGGGTCGAGCATGCCCACCAGGGTGGCACCCGCCTTCATCAGGCCCAGCTCGTCAGCGCCTGGCTTGCGCACCTTGAGCACCAGGTCGGCGCCCAGGGCGGTGGCCCGGTCGACGATCTGCGCGCCCGCGGCCTCGTAAGCCGCATCGGTGGCACTGGCGGCCACGCCGGCGCCGGCCTGCACCCGCACCGCATGGCCTTGGGCCACGAGCTTCTTGGCCGTCTCGGGGGTCACGGCCACACGGGTTTCCCCGGCCGCGGTCTCGAGCGGAACTCCGATCTGCATGGAACTCTCCTCTGTTGCCTTGGATGCCTGGCGGCGGCGGCCCGGACGGGCCGGCGCACACCGCCGGTGTACGGTGCCGACGTGCGCGGCAGGGCTCTCCCTGTGCCCCCGGGGCCGCGCATGACGCATGGGTTTGGGGGCACAGCTTAGCGGAGCCGGCGCGCTGCGGCGCACCTGGGATCAGTCCGGGCTTGCGGGGTGTGGCAAGGCCCTGACAGAACGGCGCCGGCGGGGGCCCGGTAACATGCCCGGATGTCCGAGATTCGCTGGAAACCGAGCGTCACCGTGGCGGCCATCATCGAGCGCGAGGGCCGCTACCTGCTGGTGGAGGAGCGCACCTCTGAGGGCCTGCGGCTGAACAACCCCGCCGGCCATCTGGACCCTGGCGAAGGCCTCGCCGAGGCGGCCGCCCGAGAGGCCCTGGAGGAGACCACCTGCCCCTTCACGCCCCGTGCGCTGGTGGGGGTCTACCTGGCGCGGCTGCGGCATCCGCGCACCGAGGAGGACATCACCTACCTGCGCTTCGCCTTCACGGGTGAGCTGGGCGATCCCGTGCCGGGACGGACCTTCGACGCCCCGGTCGAGCGCACACTCTGGATGAGCCTGGAGGAGGTACGCGCCAGCGTGGCGCGCCACCGCAGTCCGCTGGTGCTGCAATGCATCGAGGACCACCAGGCCGGACGGCGCTTTCCGCTGGACCTGCTCCATACCCACCCCAGTGTCACCCTGCTCCAGAAGTAAGCAGGGGTCACCAAGCATTTCATGATGCGGAAAATTGCCCCACAACGTGTGGTCGTCGGCCTGTCCGGCGGCGTCGATTCGGCGGTCTCCGCCTGGCTGCTCAAGCAGGCTGGGCATGAGGTCATCGGCATCTTCATGAAGAACTGGGAGGACGACGACGACAGCGAGTTCTGCTCGTCGCGCCAGGACTTCCTGGACGCCGCCAGCGTGGCCGACGTGATCGGCATCGAGATCGAGCACGTCAACTTCGCAGCCGAGTACAAGGACCGCGTCTTCGCGGAGTTCCTGCGCGAGTACCAGGCCGGCCGCACGCCCAACCCCGACGTGCTGTGCAACGCCGAGATCAAGTTCAAGGCTTTCCTGGACCACGCCATGCGGCTGGGGGCCGAAAAGATTGCCACCGGACATTACGCCCGCGTGCGCGCGGTGCCCGATGCCAGCCGGGAGGGGGGCGAGCGCTTTGAGCTGCTCAAAGGCCTGGACCCGCTCAAGGACCAAAGCTACTTCCTGCACCGGCTGCGTCAGTCCCAGCTGGCCAAGACGATGTTCCCGGTGGGCGAGCTGCCCAAGACCGAGGTGCGCCGCATCGCCGAGGCCATCGGCCTGCCCAATGCCAAGAAGAAGGACTCCACGGGCATCTGCTTCATTGGCGAGCGGCCCTTCCGGGACTTCCTCAACCGCTACCTCTCCAACCAGCCCGGCCCGATCCGTGACGACCGCGGCCGCAAGCTCGGTGAACACGTGGGCCTGAGCTTCTACACCCTGGGCCAACGCCAGGGCCTGGGCATTGGCGGGGTGAAGGACAAGAAGGCGCCGCGGGGCGGTGGGGAGCACCTGCCCTGGTTTGTGGCCCGCAAGGACCTGGCCACCAACACGCTGGTGGTGGTGCAGGGCCATGAGCACCCGTGGCTGCAGTACCGCTGGCTGGAGGCCGCGGACACCTCGTGGGTGGCGGGCCATGCGCCTGCGGCCGGCCTGCTGGGCAGCAAGGCCCGCTACCGGCAGGCCGATGCGCCAGGCACCCTGGCTGCCGGCGCGGGTGAAGCCTTCCGGCTGGACTTCGGCGCCGAGCACCTGCAGTGGGCCGTGACCCCCGGCCAGTCGGCCGTGCTCTACGACGGTGAGATCTGCCTGGGTGGCGGCGTGATCAGCGCCGCCGGCTGAAAGCCCCGCGGCGCGGGCCTCACTGGCCCAGCAGCTCCCGCAGGCGCGGCTCGTCCAGCGAGCCGGCGCGCGCGCCATAGGCGCCGGTGCGCGCATGGCGATAGAGCATCAGGGGCACGCTGTCGGCGCCCAGCTTTTCAAAGATCTGCGTGTTGGTGCGGACCTTGCCCAACACCTCCTCGGACAGGTCTTGGGCGATGGGAATGCCGCCCAGCCGCTGGGCCACGCGCGTCTCGTTCTCGCGCATGGCCTGCTGGGGGCTGGCGGCGGCCAGGATGGTCGCCCCCTGTCGCAGCGAGACCCCCGGGCGCAACAGCCCCACCGGCATCCACACAAAGCGCAGCTTGCCTGTGAGGGCCTCGCTGGCCTGCCAGAGGTGGGCGCAGTGCGGGCAGGTGGTGTCAAAGAACACATAGACCGGGTGTGCGGCCATCAGCGGGCCCACGCTCAGCCCATGTCCGCCGGCGGCCAGCGCATAGGCCTCCTCGGGGGCCAACTTGATCGGGGGGGCGGCCTGCCCCTGGGCGCGCACAGCCACGGCAGGCGTCAGGCCCAGCCCCGCGGCAGCGGTGGCGGCCAGCCATTGCCGCCGCCGCCACGGGCCAGAGGCGCCGGACGGCACCACCTGGGCGGCAGGCGCATGGGGGGCTGGATCGGACGGCAGAAGTACGGTGGGATTCACGGGTGTGCTTTCCTGGTGGGTGCGACAGCAAACGGTACGCTACAGCGTCCGACCCCGGAGACGGCAGCAGGTTCCCTGGCGAGCCGGGGGCCGCCGGCAGGGCGGCAAAACCATCGGCGCAAAAAAGCCGGCACAAGGCCGGCTCGTCAGCAGCGGCGCAGGGGCGGTGCGTGGGCCGCCCCGGCACGGTCAGCTCAGGTGCGCATTGACCAGCTTGGTCATCTCGAACATGGTGACCTGATCCTTGCCCAGAACCGCCTTGAGCTTGGCGTCGGCGTTGATCAAGGTCTTCTTGTCGGCATCCTGCAGCTTGTGCTTCTTGATGTATTCCCAGACCTTCTTGGTCACCTCGGTGCGCGGCATCGGCTGCTTGCCGATGACAGCGGCCAGGGCAGCGCTGGGGGTCATTGCCTTCATGAAGGCCGCGTTGGGCTTGCGCTTGGCCGGGGCGGCCTCAGCGGGCGTCGCCGCCGCGGCAGCCTTCTTGGCGGGGGCGTCAGCCTTCTTCGCAGTTGCCATGTGGAATCTCTCCGTCTGATGAAATTTCGATTTGCCGTGTCGGCGCCTCACGCCAGGCGCCCGTTTCGCTCGAGCGTCACCACGGCGCGGGTAATGGTACTGCCCCTGTATGGGGCTGAGAAGCCGCATTCTCGCGGCAAACGCGGTTCCCGCCCTCGCAGCGCCACCGGCGGGCGCCGAGTGTGGCCCGCCCGCCGCACTGGCCGGCAGGCCCGGCGCCACCTGCAGGCATGATGAGCCCACGGGCGTGATCGCCGCCACCTGCGCCCATCGCCCGCCTTCTCCTTCACCTGAGGCCTTTCCCATGAAGCTCCTCCTGCGCTGGGGCCTGCTGGCCGCCGCCCTGCTGCTGGTGGCCCACCTGGACATCGGCGTGAGCGTGAACAGCTACGGCGCCGCCCTGGTGGCCGCCTGCGTGCTGGGTCTGCTCAACCTGCTGGCCCGGCCGGTGCTGGTGCTGCTGACCTTGCCGGTCACGGTGCTCACCCTGGGCCTGTTCCTGTTCGTCATCAACGCCGCCCTGTTCTGGTTGGCGGCGGAGGTGCTGGAAGGTCTGGCGGTGGAGGGCTTTGGCGCGGCACTGCTGGGCTCGCTGATCTACAGCCTCTGCGGCCTGGTCATCGGCACCGCGCTGGACAGCCTGACGGCGCCCCGCCGGACCGACTGAGCGCCCCGGGGCACGACGCAGGCCCCGCACGCCCCGGCGAACGGCCCTGCCGCCCGCTCCGCCCCCTTAATCCGGCCGCTCCCCGCGCGCCTCGGCCAGCAGCCGGCGCTTCTCGGCCTCCAGTTCGCGCAGCCGGGACTGGACGATGGCCACCTCCATGTAGTCGGCCTTGGGGTCCTGCTGCACCGACTGCTGCGCCGCCCGGAAACGGTCCACGGCGCCGACCACATCGCCCTGGGCGGCGGCGGCCTCGGCGGCGGCGCGCTGCGCGCGCAGCGTCTGGCCCTGGGCCTCGGCCAACTGCGACAGGGTCTGCCAGGCCAACACATCCCGGCGGTGTTCAATCACCCAGGTCTGCAGGGCCTGCGTCTCACGGCGCAGCACGCCCTCGGTGCCTGCCACGCCATGGCGGCGCAGCAGCAAACCCGCCTGGGCGCGGGCCAGCAACGCCGCCCGACCGGGGCGTGCGGCCAAGGCGCCGCCGTCCTGCAGCAGGGCCAGGGCCTGAGGCCCCTGGCGCAGTGCGCTCACCTCCAGCTGCAGCAGGTCCAGCACGCCGGCCACCGCCGGCAGGGTGGCCAGCCGGCCGCCCTCCAGCGCCTGGGCCGAGCGCAGGAAGGCCTCGGCCCGCTCCGGCTCACGCAGTTGCAGCGAGGCCAGCGCCGCCGCGTAGTGCTGCCCCAAGCGCGTGGTCTCGGGCTGTCCGGCAGGGGCGGCGGCGCTGGCGCTGTCCTGCAGCCGCCGCCAGGCCTGCTCGCTGCGGTCCACCAAGGCACGGGCACGGCCCTGCATCAGGGCGTGCAGGGCCAGGACCTCGGCCGGGGCGGCCCCCGGCTCGGCCCCCGAGGCGCGCAGGCGCGCCTCGGAAATGCGCTCTATGGTCAGCGGGTGGCTGCGCAGATAGGGGTACTGGTTGCTGTCGTTCAAGCGCGCGCCGGCGTCGAGCTTCTCGAACATGCCGGCCATGCCCCAGGCGGAAAAGCCCGCCTCGCTGAGCACCTGCTGGCCGATGCGGTCGGCCTCGCGCTCCATCTCGCGGGAGAAGTTGAGCTGACCCTGCATGGCCGCGGCCTGCCCGCCCATGATGACCGCCTGCGCCCCGTCCACCGCGGTGGAGCGCGAAGCCACCAGGATGCCCAGCAGGATGGCCGCCATGGAGGCCATGCCCTGCCGCTGCGAGTTCTCCATGCTGCGGGCAATGTGCCGCTGGGTGACGTGGGTCAGCTCGTGGGCCAGCACCGAAGCCAGCTCATCGCTGCTGGCCGTCATGGCGATCAGGCCCAGGTGGACCCCGACAAAGCCCCCCGGCAGGGCAAAGGCATTGACCGAGCGGTCACGCACCTGGAAGAGCTCCCAGCCGTAAGTGCGGTCCAGGTCGGGATTGATCTCGCCCCGGGCGCGCGCGGCCTGCAGCAGCCGGCTCCACAGCGGCTGCAGGTAGTCGCTCAGCAGGGGGTCGTCCAAGTAGTCCGGATCACGGCGCACCTCGCGCATGATCCGCTCGCCCAGGCGACGCTCGCCCAGGATGTCCAGGCCCTCGGAGGAGGCATCGCCCAGGGCTGGCAGACTGCTCTGGGCCCTGGCGGGGGCCAGGGGCGCGGCGCCTGCCCCCATCAGGCACAGGGCCAGGGCCAGCGCCCGCAGGCGGCTGGGCGGTGCTGAGGCGGGGCGTGCGGTCAAGGCGGGAAATCCTGGCTGGCGGGCGGCAGCCGGCCGCGGGGCCGGGACGCCCGGGAAAAAGGGCGCCGATATCATCGCACCGGTTTGTCAAGCGCAGGTGGCCGCCCCATGTCCTCTTCTCCCCTCACCCATTTCGACGCCCAGGGCCAGGCCCATATGGTGGACGTGGCCGCCAAGGCCGACACCCACCGCGTCGCCCGCGCCGCCGGCGTCATCCAGATGCTGCCGGCCACGCTGGCCCTGATCCAGGCCGGTCAAGCCGCCAAGGGCGACGTGATCGGCATCGCGCGCATCGCCGCCATCCAGGCGGCCAAGCGCACCAGCGAGCTGATCCCCCTGTGCCACCCCCTGCCGCTGACCCGCGTGGCGGTGGACTTCAGCCTGCATCAGGACCCGCCGCGGGTGGAATGCACCGTGCAGGCGGAGACAGTGGGCAAGACCGGCGTCGAGATGGAAGCCCTGACCGCCGTGCAGGTCGGCCTGCTCACCATCTACGACATGTGCAAGGCCGCCGACAAGGGCATGGTCATGACCGACGTGCGCCTGCTGGAGAAGCAGGGCGGCAAGAGCGGGCATTGGGTGGCGCCCGCCTGAGGCGCGCCGGCGCCGCTCACCGCCGGGCGCGTGCCGGATCCAGGGCCTGGAAGGCGCGCCAGTCGGCCGGGGTCTGCGGCGCTTCGCACTGCACCGGCCGCGGCGATTGCTGGGCCAGCGGGTCCTGACATTCGGCCAGGAACTCCCGCGAATCGGGGTTGCCGAATTCCCGCAGCCGCTGCGCCAGGTGGCGCGCCAGCTCCCGGTCGCCCTGGGCCTCCAGGGCACGCAGCCAGACCAGCATCAAGCGGGTGTCCAGCAGCGAGTGCGCCGTGCGCCAAGCCGGTGCCAAGGCCCGCTCCAGCGGGTCGGCCAGCGTGGCCGCCGCATAGTCGGCATGGTGGCCATAGAGCGGACTGCGCTGGCCGGCCGCGATGCGCTGATCCAGCGGCGGCGCGTGCGGCCCGGGCTGGTAGATGACGACCACACGCTGGTAGTCCAGCGCGGCCGCCAAGGCGCCCAGCACCAGGACGGCACCGGCCGCGGTGGTCAGCCGCCGCCCCTGCGGCCAGGGCTGCACGCCCTGCACCGCGTCGGCCGGTGCGGCCCAGGCGCCGGCGCGCAGGGCACGCCCCAGTGCCCAGGCGGTGGGCAGCAGGAAGTACAGGTACCAAAGCGGGTACTCAAACAAGCTGTGCAGACCGGCCAGCAGCACGATCATCCAGGCGCCGCGGGCGGTCACCCCCTCATCGCCCGGGGCGGCGGCGGCGGCACGGCCGGCCAGCACGGCAGCAGCCCCCAACCCCAGCAGGACCAGCCCGCCCAGCGGCAGGCCCAGCTCCACCAGCCACTGCAAGGCCAGGTTGTGGCTGTGGTCGAAGAAGGGAGGGGGCCGCTGCGGCAGGGGCGAGAGGCTCCAGGCAAAGTTGAAGTTGCCAAAGCCCACGCCGGTCCAGGGCTCCCGCGCGATGAGGGTGAGGGTGTCGCGCCAGATGCCCAGCCGGGAGGAGCGCAGGTCGTTCTCGGCCAGCCGCGCCTGCCCGCCAAAGGTGCGTGCAGCGGCCTCGGCCCAGGCCGACATCAGCAGCCAGCCCCCCAGGTACAACAAAGGCGTGACCACCAGGGACCAGCGCACCGCGGGCCGCAGCCGCTTGTCGCACAGCCCCCACACCGCCAGCAGCAGGATGCCCGCCACGCCGGTGCGGCTGGCGGTGAGCACCACCGCCAGCACCAGCAGCAGGCCCATGGCCGCGGCCAGCCCGTCGGGCAGGCGCTGGCCCAGCCAGCGCCCTCGGTGGGCCATCACGGCCAGCGCCATCAGGCCCCAGATGAGCAGGGTGCTGAGGTGGTTGGGCTGGCGCAGGTTGCCCACGGCACGCCCGGCCAGGCTGGTGCGCGCCAGCCACTGGCCGTCGGCGGCGGCCGGCCAGAAGACTTGCACCAGCCCGACGAGCGCCGACAGCAGCGCCGCCGTCAGCAGCCCGCCCAACACCCAATCGGTGGCGGCGTCATCGCCCTGCCGTGGCGGCGCAGCCGCCCACAGCATCACTCCCAGCGCGGCGGCCACCCCCAGCGCCGGGCCCAGCGCCAGCGGCCCGGGCAGGCCCTGCCAGGCCGACAGGGCAATGCCTGCCAGGATCAGCAACAGTGCAGCCGACGGCACCGCCAGCCGCCGGGCCACGGCCCCGGACCAGCACGCCGCCGGCGGTGCCAGCAGCAGCAGCAGGCCCCAGGCGGCCACCGCCAGCAACTGGTTGACCACCGTGGTGGACGGGCTCAGGCTGGAAGCCACCAGGAAAGGCAGCGCCAGCAAGGCCAGCAACACCGGACTGCGCGAGTCGTGCCACAGGGGCACCGGACCAGGCGCGCGCGGCGGGAGGGAGGAGGCGGAAGCGTCGGTCATGCGGGGCCGGAAGGGGGCGGGGCCAGGTCAGCCGCGGCGGGCCTGAACCGCGGCGCTCAACAGCGCCAGCACCTGCTCCGTGTCGTCCCAGCCGATGCAGGCGTCGGTGATGCTCTGGCCGTAGCAGAGCTTGGCCGGATCGTCCTTGCCCGGAGAGAACTTCTGCGCACCCGCCACCAGATGGCTCTCGATCATCACGCCGAAGACCTGCCGGCTGCCCTGCTGGAGCTGGGCGGCGATGTCCCGGGCCACGTCGATCTGGCGCTGGTGCTGCTTGCTGGAGTTGGCGTGGCTGCAGTCCACCATCAGGCTGGCGGGCAGCTTGGCGGCGGCCAGCTCCTGGCAAGCCGCCGTCACGCTGACGGCATCATAGTTCGGGGTCTTGCCGCCGCGCAGGATGACGTGGCAGTCCTTGTTGCCCTTGGTCTGGACGATGGCCACCTGCCCGTTCTTGTGCACCGACAGGAAATGGTGGGGCCGGGCCGCCGCCTGGATGGCGTCCACGGCAATGCGCAGATTGCCGTCGGTGCCGTTCTTGAACCCGATGGGGGCCGACAGGCCGGAAGCCAGTTCGCGGTGCACCTGGCTCTCGGTGGTGCGCGCGCCGATGGCGCCCCAGCTGATCAGGTCGCCGATGTACTGCGGGCTGATGGTGTCGAGGAACTCGCTGGCCGCGGGGACCCCCTGGCGGTTGATCTCCAGCAGCAGCTGGCGGGCGATGCGCAGGCCCTCGTCGATGCGGTAGCTCTCATCCAGGTAGGGGTCGTTGATCAGCCCCTTCCAGCCCACCGTGGTGCGCGGCTTCTCGAAGTACACCCGCATCACCACCTCCAGGCTGTCCTGGTACTTCTCGCGCAGCGGACGCAGGCGGCGCGCGTAGTCGATGGCGGCGGCCGGGTCGTGGATCGAACACGGGCCCACGATGACCAGCAGGCGGTCGTCCTTACCGTGCAGGATGTGGCGCACGGTCTGGCGGGTCTCCTTGACCAGACGCTCGACGGGACCGCCGGCGATGGGGAAGAAGCGGATCAGGTGCTCGGGGGGGGGCAAGGGGGTCACCTCCTGGATGCGCAGGTCGTCGGTCTCGCTGGTGCGTTCACGCAGCGACCAGGCACTGGGGTTGTCCACGGGGGCGGCGGTCTTGGTGGCGTTCATCAGGTCTTCTCCGGTGGATGGGATCGGGTGGATCGATCAGGGACGTGGCGCCTTGCTGCGGACCGGCGAAAAAAAACCGCCGGGGCTGCCGGCGGTCTTCTGGGGGTGTTCGCTTCGCTGTTTCTCAGGTGCGCGCGTTTGCCTCTCCAGCCGCCAGACGGGGCGAGAACCAAAAGTAGGCAAAGAAAAATCGCGAAGCGCGCATAGCCGTTGAATGTAGCACGATCAAGTGGGCAGGTGCCGGGCCAGCTCGGCGATGACACCGGCGTAGGCCGGATCCCCGGCCAGGTTGCGGTGCTCACCCGGGTCGGCCTGCTCGTCATAGAGCTCCTGCTCTCCCCGGGCATAACGGATGTAGCGCCAGCGGCTGTCACGCACGGCGAAGTTGTGCTGATCCAGTGTCGTGACCACAGGCTCGCTCCAGCTGAGGTCGGCCTGGGTCATGAGCGGTGTCAAGTCACGACCGTCCATGGCGTAGGTGGGCTTCACCCCACACTGGCTCATCAGGGTAGGGGCCAGGTCCGCCAGGCTCACACAGGAATCAATGGCGCGGCCAAGGCGCTGCCCTGGCAGGCGGATCAGGAACGGCACCCGGGTGGCGTGCTCCCACAGCGCCAGCTTGTGCCAATGGAACTTCTCCCCCAGATGGAAGCCATGGTCACTCCAGAGCACCACGATGGTGTTGGCCGCATGGGGACTGGCCTCCAGGGCGGCGATGAGCCGGCCAATCTGCTCATCCACCCAGGAGATGGTGGCCAGATAGCCCTGGACGGCGGAGGCCCAGAGGTCCTGCCGCACGATGCACTCGTGGAATTTCCACTTGAGCGCAAAGGCCTTGGCCTCCGGCCCCAAATCCTCCAGCTCATCCGCAGGCACGGTGGGCAGGATGAGCTGGTCCAGCGGATACAGGTCGATGAACCGCTGCGGCGTGTACCAGGCGACGTGGTTGCGATAGAGCCCCACCGACAGGCAGAACGGCCGCCCGACCGCCTGTGCCTTGAGGAAGTCAATGCCCCGCTGGGCCAGGATGTAGTCGGGCTGCCCGGACTCCAGTCCCGGGGCAGGCCCCCAGTCAAATGCCCCCTGAAAGTCCAGATCCGTGCTGCCATGGACCGCGGGGCACTGCTTGTTGTGGTACGGCCGGCTCACCGGCACGGGTTGTGACAGGGCGCCGGCCCACTCATGGTCAATCTTGCCGTGGCGCTGCACCTGATAGCCGGCGCCCGCCAGCATCTGGTCGAACTGCAGCTTGCCTGGATTTTTGGACTTGAAGGTCGCGCTGAGGTCGTACACGCCCGTGGACTGCGGAGACAAGCCCGACAGGACGCTGGCCCGGGAGGCGGAGCACACCGGGACCGTGCAGTAGGCACGGCGGAAGTTGAAGGCGCTGGCCGCCAGGGCATCCATGTGCGGCGTCTTGGCCTGCGGATGCCCCAGGAAACCGACCCAGTCATTCAGGTCATCCAGGGCAATGTTGAGGATGTTGGGGGTGAGCTGCCCGCTGCCCGATCCGCAGCCCGTCAGTGCCGCGCCAAGGGCGAGTTGAAGAAGTTCGCGTCGTTGCATGAATTGGGTTCTGGAGGATCAGATTCAACGGCCACGCCACCAATTGAACAGCTTGGCTCGCGGCACCGCTGCAGGGGTTTCGGTGGCTTTCATGGGCAGGCGGCGGCGGTCCCAGGTCACGCCAGTGCGCAACACGCGGGCCGGCACCCCGGCAGCCAGGCTGCCGGCGGCCAGGTCGTCGGCCACGATCGACCCCGCCCCCACCACGCAATCCTGCCCGATCTGGACGCCCTTGAGCACATAAACGCCAAAGCCCAGCCAGACATGGTCGCCGATGAGCACGTCCCCCGGCGGGTTGAGGCGCTCCCCAGTGGCCGCATCCAGGATGCTGTGCATGTCGCTGGTATCCATGCGCACCTGCCCGGCAAACATGCAGTCCCGCCCGATGCGGATGCGCCCGGCCTCATGCATCGTGATCTTGGCGCCCATCATGGTCGTCTTCTCGCCGATGGTCAGCGCGGTGTCGCGCTCCTTGAGCACGAACTCTCCTATCAGGACGCAGGACGCGCCGATGTGGACCGTGCAGCCGTCGGCCGCGATTTCAAACCGGGCGTTCTGCAACCGGCAACCGGCGGCGATGGTGATCTCATTGCCGGAGCCCGTCACCAACAACTGCCCCGCCTGCACCGACTTGTCAACGGTGATGCGGTTGTCTTTGCCCTCGTCCTTGATGTTCATGCGTGTGCCTGGCCGCCAGGGGTGGATCTGAAGTCGATCGCAGTCTAACGGCCCTGGCCCGCTGCGCCCACGCGGGCGCTCGCCCCTACCCGTGCGCCAACACGACCTCAAGCTGCGCCAGGGAGTTGCCGACATCCCGGTCAGACGGCGCGGTGTGTGCGCCTGGATGCATGAGGAGTTGGCCATGGAAAAGCGGCCCCGCCCTTGGGCGCAACTGTCAGCGGGCCGGAGCCCACGCGGCGCGGCGTGGCGCTTTGCGGCAATCGTCGGCGGTCTGGTGGCCACCAGCGTCATTTCCGTGGCCTGCGGAGGCGGTGGCAGTGCAGACGCCAACCCAGACAGCCCACCCGACCAGGACATGCTGGACGACGGCCAGAGCACAGGCCCGGTACTGGCCACGGCCAACGGCGAATTCCTGTTCCGCCCGGACAGCAAGATGACAGAAGCGGCCACACTGGACCGCGTGGCCGGCGGCACCGCCCTGGCCCTGGCCTGGAACCCCTCTGAAGCCAAGACGGCCTTGCGCCCGGGCATGAAGGTGCTGTTCTTCGGTCGGGCCACGCAGTGCGACAACAGCCGTCAAGGCCCGCTGGACTCCTTCGATGACGCCCGGCTGCTGGACGTGGCCCAACGCACCGGCATGGCCGCCCAGGCCGTCCCTGCCACGCTGCGCTGGACCCCCGTCGGCACGGTGGACCGCTGCACGGGCGAAGCGCCCTGGCTGGGGGGGGACGCCGCCGCCTTCCTCTCGCCCGACGACGAGCACGGAGGGGTGGCGCTGCTGACCACCACCGGCGCCCGGGAAGACGGCAGCAAACCCTTCTTCGACACCTTCACGGCCGATGGACAGGATGGTGCGGGCACCAACAACTACCTGCAAGTCGGCATCGTCTCCTTCCGCATGAACCCAAGCGCCACGACTGCGCTCAAGCCGTGGGCCGGCGGCAAGCCAGCCCGGGTGCAAAGCACCCAAACCCTGGGGACGGCCACGGTGGAAGGCGGCAATGGCCAGCTGGTACAAGCCAAGCAGCAAATTGGTCTGAGCTTCCTCAACCGCCAGTGCTTTGCAGAGCGGCGCAGCTCCCCGTGCCAGCTGCAGTACATCCTCACGACGGCCATCGTGCGCCGGGGGGTGCAGGACTGGTCCGAGGTGGGCTGGTTCCGGCGGGCCAATGTGCTGTTCGACCCGGTGCAGGGCGGCATTGCCGTCATGGATGGGCGCATCGGCACCAGCGGCACCGACACCGTCGATGCCGAACACCGCCTGCCACTGTGGTCCTCACAAGGCTCCGCAACGCAGCACGGCACCTTCAGTGCACGCACCTTTGACGTGACCATCAGCTTTGAGCAGTTCCAGAATGCGCTGAAGATCATCGCGGCCCGCAAGCATGGCGTGCCCCTGGCCTCCGTGGACGCGGCACGGATGGTCGAGTTCTGGGGCGGCGGTTGGAACGACACCAGCCAATGGGTCCTGCTCTCCACCGACGTCGGCCAGGAGGTCTACAACCCGGACACCGCGTTCCGCGCCGAACTCGGTGGTGGCTTCCGGCACCTGTATGTGGGCCAGCAGTGAGCCCTGTCCCAGCGCTCAGGCCCGAGGAGCGAGCAGGGCCTCGGGTGACAGGCCCGCGTCGATCAGGGCCTGGTGCGCCCGGCGCCGCTGGGCAAGCAGGGGATCCAGGGTTTCACGCCAGTCTGGCATCAGGTGGTCCATGACTGCGGTGACAGGCAAGGGATCGCGGAGCAGTGCGGCGGCGGCATGTTGCTCCAGGTGGGTGCGCATCACCGACCGCAAACCGGCCACGCCGCGCTGACAGACCTGCTTGTACCAGGCGGACCAGTGCGTGCCGATCGGCGCGGCGCCCAACTGGGCGGCCGCCTCCAGCGCACGACCACCATTGACGATCTTGCCGAGGAACTGGGCCTCGGAACGGACGGGATACTCCCGCATGGTCAGGCCCCGCGGCGAGGCGTACGCGACCGGCGGGGCGTCGGCAGCAGACTCCACCAAACGGTGGTTGCCCGCACCAACGGCCAGCCCCCCGCGGCCCGCACGCACCAGCACCTTGTTGGAGACTTGGAACGGCAGCTTGCGGCTCAGGAGGCGCTCCGAAAAATGAGCGCTCTCCAGCGCATCGTCTCCTTCGGTCAGCCCGTAGACGCTCTTGGGCATCACCAGCGCCTGGGCCGGGCCCGCGTCGGCCAAGACCTCGTCCCACGGCCGGTGCAGGCAGAGGAATTCATCGGCATCGACCAGCAGCAGCCAGGCCACATCCGGCCAGATCTGCTCGACGAAAGCGCAGGCCGCCGTCATCTTCTGACCCTGCAGGTAGGCCACGACCGGGTCATGCAACCGGTAGACCACGGCGTCGGCAAAACGCTGCTCGAACAGGCAGACCAAGGGGCCGGTCTGGTCCGTGGAACCGTTGTCCATCAGGAAGAAACGCCTGACGCCCAGGGCATAGTGCCAGACCAGATTGAAGAGGATGATGTCCTCCTCGTTCTTGACCATGCCCACGTAGGCCAGGTCCGGCCGCGGCGGCAGGCCCTGGGTGAGCACCGGGGAGACGTCTTCCAGGTCCATGCCGGCGAGGTGCGCCGCCAGGCTGAACTCGCGGGACGACAGGGCCTGCAGGCCCGGGCGGTCGGTCAGCGCCTTGAACTGCCCGGCCTTGAGCAGCTGCACCGCCAGGCGCCGCCCCACCACAGCGTCCCCGTGGCGGTCAAAGTAGGCCTGGAGCAGTGCCAGCGATTCTTCGGTGCGCTTGCTGTCAGCCAAGTGGGTGGCCTGCTCCAGCACCTGCTTGCGCTCTTTGGCGCGCAAGCCGTCGGCCAGCTTCTGCGCAGAGGCCAGGGGCTTGCCCCAACTCATCCAGGACGGCTTGTTCATGCCTCTTTCACCCGTCGACGGTGCACGGGAGCAGACCCGGGCGCACTCACGCCGTGCCGCCCACCGTCAGCCCGTCAATGCGCAGCGTGGGCTGTCCCACGCCCACGGGCACGCTCTGGCCTTCCTTGCCGCACACGCCCACGCCGGCGTCCAGGCTCAGGTCACGGCCGATCATGCTCACCCGGTTCATGGCGTCCGGACCGTTGCCGATCAGGGTGGCCCCCTTGACCGGGTACTGGATCTTGCCGTTCTCGACCCAGTAGGCCTCCGAGGCGGAGAACACAAACTTGCCCGAGGTGATGTCCACCTGCCCCCCGCCAAAATTGGTGGCGTACAGGCCGCGCTTGATGCTGGCCACGATCTCCTGCGGATCCTTGTCGCCGGCCAGCATGTAGGTGTTGGTCATGCGCGGCATGGGCACATGGGCGTAGCTCTCGCGACGGCCGTTGCCGGTGGGCTTGACCCCCATCAGGCGGGCGTTGAGGCTGTCCTGGATGTAGCCGCGCAGGATGCCGTCCTCGATCAGCACATTGCGCTGGCTGGGGTGGCCTTCGTCGTCGATGTTGAGGCTGCCGCGGCGGTCGGCCAGGGTGCCGTCGTCCAGCACGGTCACGCCCTTGGCGGCCACGCGCTCGCCAATGCGGCCGGAGAAGGTGGAGGAACCCTTGCGGTTGAAGTCGCCCTCCAGCCCGTGGCCCACCGCCTCGTGCAGCAGCACGCCCGGCCATCCGGGGCCCAGCACCACGGTCATCATGCCGGCCGGCGCCGGCCGGCTTTCCAGATTGGTCAGGGCGGCGCCCACGGCCTGGTCCACATAGGCCTGCAGTTGCTCCTGCTGGAAGTAGCCCAGCCCAAATCGACCCCCACCGCCGCCGGAACCCACCTCCCGGCGGCCGTTCTGCTCGGCGATGACCGTGATGGACAGGCGCACCAGCGGGCGCACGTCGGCGGCCCGGGTGCCGTCGGCGCGGGCGACCAGGACCACGTCATATTCGGCGGCCAGGCCGGCCATCACCTGCACCACCCGCGGGTCCTTGGCGCGCGCCATGCGTTCCACCCGCTCCAGCAGGGCCACCTTCTGGGTGCTGTCCAGCGTGGCAATGGGATCGAGCGCGGGATAGAGCAGGCGGCTGCGGGCCACCTGCGGCTTGCGCGCCAGCTTGACACGGCGGTTCTGCCCGGCCGCGGCGATGGCGCGCACCGTGGTGGCGGCGTCCAGCAGGGCGGCTTCGGACAGGTCGTCGGAGTAGGCGAAGGCGGTCTTCTCGCCCGCCACCGCGCGCACGCCCACCCCCTGGTCGATGGAGAAGCTGCCGCTCTTGACGATGCCCTCCTCCAAGCTCCAGCCCTCGGCCCGGGTGTACTGGAAGTACAGGTCGGCGTCGTCCACCTGGTGCTGGGCGATGGTGCCCAAGGCCTTGGCGAGCGAGGCTTCGCCCAGGCCATAAGGGTCCAGCAGGAGGCTCTGGGCGACAGCCAGTCGTTCGAGGGTGGTTTCGCGCGAGATCATCAAATGATTGTAGGAGGGGGGCTGCGGCGGCGGCCGCCGGATTTACAGGGACGAACCAAGGGAGATACCCCGCCATCGGCCCTGCGGCCCCAGCGGTCCGGGCGGGCCTACCCGCGCGCGTCGCCCGCCTCGTCGCCCGCCCCACCGCGGGCGTCGTCCAGGTCATCGCCCGCCTCCTGCCCGCGGCGCCGGGCCAGGGCCTCCTGGTAGAGCGCCTTGCGGGGCACCCCCGTGAGCTCCGCCGCCAGGGCCGCCGCCTGCTTGAGCGGCAGCTCCCGCAGCAGCACCTCCAGCGTGCGCAGGGCTTGCGGCGGCAGGCCGTCGGCAGCGGCCGCCGCCTTGGGCTCGGCATGCAGCACCAGGGCGAACTCTCCGCGGCGGTGGCCGGACTCCTCGGCCAGCCAGGCCGGCAGGGCCTGGGCGGGCAGGGTCAGGATCTGCTCGAACTGTTTGGTGAGCTCGCGGCCCACGGTCACGCGCCGGTCGGGACAGGCCTGGGCCAACTGCTCGGCCAAGGCCTCGATGCGGTGTGGCGCCTCGAACAACACCACACTGCCTGCCCGCGCCAGGGCCTGCTGCAGCGCCGCCTGGCGCTCGGCCCCCTT
Source organism: Ideonella livida (assembly GCF_010499455.1). Classification (GTDB taxonomy): domain Bacteria; phylum Pseudomonadota; class Gammaproteobacteria; order Burkholderiales; family Burkholderiaceae_C; genus Ideonella; species Ideonella livida. The sequence goes on from NZ_JAAGOH010000006.1 coordinate 174,885, forward strand.
GGGCGGCAGAAAGCCCGCAAACGAGAAGCCGCTGCCCTGGGCGGCGGCCTCGGCATCCCCCGCGGCACAGAGCAGGGTGGCCACGGCGCTGGCCCCCGGCAGGGGCAGCACCCGGTGCCCTGCCGCCCGGACCCGCGACACCAGTACCGCGCCGGGATCGGACACCGCCGGCGTGCCCGCGTCGCTGACCTGGGCCACCCGCTCGCCACGGGCCAGGCGCTCCAGCACCCGGTCGGTGGCGGCTTGCTCGTTGTGCTCGTGCAAGGGGATGAGGGGCTTGGCTTCCAGGCCCAGGTGGCGCAGCAGGCCGCCGGTGACGCGCGTATCCTCGCAAGCCACGGCATCGGCCAGGGCCAGCGCATGCAGGGCACGCAGGCTGAAGTCCGCCAGGTTGCCGATGGGCGTGGCCACCACATACAGGGTGGCCGGCGGAAAGAGCTGGCCGCCGGCCGCCGAGGCGGCGGCCTGCAGCAGGGACGGCGCAGGAGAGGTGATGGTCACGGGCAGCAAGCCTTCTTCAGATGCAACGGGCCGCGCCCGCACCGGCCAGCAGGCCGAGGAGCGGGCCGCGGCCTTCCTGCAGCGGCAGGGCTTGCGCCTGCTGGCCCGCAATTATCGGGTGGCCCTGGGGCCTTACCGCCGCGGCGGCGAGATCGACCTGATCCTGCAGGACCGCGATGGCACGGTGGTGTTCGTGGAAGTGCGGGCCCGGGCGGCCGGGGCCCGGGTGGACGCGGCCGCCAGTGTCACCGCCATCAAGCAGCGCCGTGTGGTGCATGCGGCCCAGCATTACCTGCAGCGCTGGCCCCGGCTGCCGCCCTGCCGCTTTGACGTGGTGGCCGTTGACGGCGAGCAGCTCCAGTGGCTGCAGGCGGCGTTTGAGGCCGGCTGAAACCTGAACGATCGGCCCATTTTGGTGCAGACCCCGCGCCGGCGCCGGGTCGGGGGCAGCCCTGTCCCCACTTATGATGCCGCCCCATGCTCCAAGCCCGTATCCAGCAGCAGTTCTTTGGTGCGGCCGACCTGCTCAACCAGGTGGCCGACATCCTGGCGCGCCCGCTGGAAGAAGCCACCGAAGCGGTGGTCAACTGCCTGACCAATGGCGGCAAGGTCCTGGCCGCCGGCCTGGGCGCCGATGCCGGCCTGGCGGCCCTGCTGTGCGGCCTGCTGCAGCACGGCCATGAACGTGAGCGCCCACCCCTGCCCGCCTTCTGCCTGGGCCCGGGGCTGGGCCTGCCCGCCGGCGCGGGCATCGACCCGGTGGATGCGCTGGTGCGCCAGCTGCAGGTGCTGGGCGCGCCCGGCGACCTGCTGGTGCTGCTGGCGGGCCCGGTGGAGGCCCACGTGCCCCTGCTGACCCTGGCCGAGGCTGCGCGTGAGGCCGACATGAGCCTGCTGCTGTTCACCGGCGGGGAACCCGGACCCTGGATCGAGCATCTGGTGGAAACCGACGTGTGGCTGCCGCTGGCCGAAAGCCGGCCGGCGCAGGTCCGCCAGATCCACCTGGTGGCCGTTCATGCCCTGTGCGACGCGATCGACCTGCAACTGCTGGGGCCCGCCGAAGGCGAATGACGCCGGCCCGTCAGGCGGTGCGCCGTCTTTTCCGCCATTCCTGAAGGAGACCCCATGACCGTACAACATCAGGCCCCGCGACGGGCCGGATGGACTTCCGCCGCCCTGCTGCTGGGTGCGGCCAGCCTGTTGAGCGCTTGCGTGCCCGTGCCGCTGATGATCGGCGGGCTGGCCGCCGGCGGCGTGCTGGTGCAGACCGACCGCCGCACCTCCGGCACCCAGCTGGAGGACCAGAGCATCGAGGTCAAGGCCATGATGCGCGTGCCCAAGGCGCTGGGCGACCGCGGCCACCTCAACTTCACCAGCTACAACCGGGTGGTGCTGATCACCGGCGAGGCGGCCAGCGAGGCCGACCGGGCACTGGCCGCCGACACCGCCAGCCGCATCGAGAACGTGCGCTCGGTGGTCAACGAGGCCGCGGTGATGACCTCCAGCGCCCTGAGCGAGCGCACCCGCGATGGCCTGATCACCACCAAGGTCAAGGCCACGCTGGTGGATGCCGGCGATGTGGAAGCCAACGCCTTCAAGGTGGTGACCGAACGCGGCATCGTCTACCTGATGGGCCTGGTCACCGACAAGGAGGCCGAGCGCGCCACCACCCTCATCCGCACCATCGACGGCGTGCAGAAGGTGGTGCGGGTGACGGAGACGATCTCCGAGGCCCAGCTCATGGAGATCAAGGCCCGCCTGGCCCGTCCGGCCAGCGACAAGCCCGCCTCCACCAAGCCGGCGAGCTGAGCGCGCCTCAGCGCAGGCGGCGGATGAGGCTGGAGGTGTCCCAGCGGCCGCCGCCCAGCGCCTGCACATCGGCGTAGAACTGGTCCACCAGGGCGGTGACGGGCAGCTTGGCGCCGTTGCGGCGGGCCTCGTCCAGCACCAGGCCCAGGTCCTTGCGCATCCAGTCCACGGCAAAGCCGAACTCGAACTGGCCGTCCACCATGGTGTGGCCGCGGTTGTCCATCTGCCAGCTCTGGGCGGCGCCCTTGCCGATGACACCCAGCACCTGCTTCATGTCCAGGCCCGCCTTCTGACCAAAGGCCACGGCCTCGGACAGGCCCTGCACCAGCCCGGCGATGCAAATCTGGTTGACCATCTTGGCCAGCTGACCGGCCCCGCTCTCGCCCACGCGGGTGACCGCGCGCGAGAAGGCCATGGCCACCGGACGCATGGCCTCGAAGGGCGCCTCGTCGCCCCCGCACATCACCGTGAGCACGCCATTGACCGCACCGGCCTGGCCGCCGGAGACCGGCGCATCCACAAAATGCAGGCCCAGGCGGGCGGCCTCGGCGTGCAGCTCGCGCGCCACCTCGGCCGACGCGGTGGTGTGGTCCACCAGGATGGCGCCGGGCGACATGCCCGCAAAGGCGCCGTCCGGGCCCAGGACCACACTGCGCAGGTCGTCGTCGTTGCCCACGCAGGCAAACACGATCTGGGCGCCGGCGGCCGCCTCGCGCGGGGTGGGCGCGCAAGCGCCCCCGGCGTGGGCCTGCACCCAGGCCTGGGCCTTGGCAGCGGTGCGGTTGTAGACGGTGACGGCATGGCCGGCGGCCTGCAGGTGGCCGGCCATGGGGCCGCCCATCACGCCCAAGCCCAGGAAGGCGACGCGGTGGGAGGCGATGGAGTCGTAGGTGCGGGACATGGCAGAGGGCGGGGTCAGAGAATCTTCAGGTGCTCGGTGCCCACCGTCAGGTCCTGGCGGTGGCTGCGCTGGCTGTTGAGCTTGATGTTCAGGCGCAGGTCGTTGACCGAGTCGGCGTTGCGCAAGGCGTCCTCCAGGGTGATGGAGCCCGCCTCGTAGAGGTCGAACAGGGCCTGGTCAAAGACCTGCATGCCCTGCTCGCGCGACTTCTTCATGTGCTCCTTGAGCTCGGCCACCTGGCCGCGGAAGATCATGTCGGCCACCAGCGGCGTGTTGAGCAGGATCTCCACCGCGGCCACGCGGCCGCGGCCGTCCTCGCGCGGGATCAGGCGCTGCGAGACCATGCCCTTGAGGTTGAGCGACAGGTCCATCAGCAGCTGCTCGCGCCGTTCCTCGGAGAAGAAGTTGACGATGCGGTCCAGCGCCTGGTTGGCGCTGTTGGCATGCAGCGTGGCCATGCACAGGTGGCCGGTCTCCGAGAAGGTGACCGCCATCTCCATGGTGTGCTTGTCGCGGATCTCCCCCATCAGGATCACGTCTGGCGCCTGACGCAGGGCGTTCTTCAGGGCAATGTCCCAGTCGTCGGTGTCAATGCCGATCTCGCGCTGGGTGACGATGGAGTTCTTGTGCGGATGCACGAACTCCACCGGGTCCTCCACGGTCAGGATGTGATCAAACGAGTGCTCATTGCGCCAGTCCACCATGGCCGCCAGCGTGGTGCTCTTGCCCGAGCCGGTGGCGCCCACCATGATGACCAGGCCGCGCTTGGTCATGGCCACCTCCTTGAGCACCGCCGGCAGGGCCAGGTGGTCCAGGCTGGGCAGTGTGGTGGGGATGACCCGCAGCACCAGGCCCACATGGCCCTGCTGCATGAAGGCGTTGACGCGGAAACGGCCGATGCCCTGCGGCGCGATGGCGAAGTTGCACTCCTTGGTGCGCTCAAACTCCGCCGCCTGCTTGTCGTTCATCAGCGAACGGGCCAAGGTCAGGGTGTGGGCGCCGGTCAGGGGCGTGGGCGAGACCCGCGTGACCTTGCCGTCCACCTTGATGGCGGGCGGAAAGTCGGCGGTGAGAAAAAGGTCCGAGCCCTTGCGGCTGATCAGCAGCCGCAGCAGGTCGCTGACAAATTTGGATGCCTGGTCGCGTTCCATGTGGCCTGCGCGCTCCTGAAGGACGGCTTGGAAAAAGAGGACCGGGGCCCGCCGTGGCGGCTCAGCCCGGGAAGTTGTCGGGGAACTTGGCCTTGGAGCGGGCCTCGGCCGGCGAGACGCGGTTGCGCCGCACCAAGTCCGTCAGGCACTGGTCCAGGGTCTGCATGCCCATGTTCTGGCCCGTCTGGATGGAGGAGTACATCTGGGCGATCTTGTTCTCGCGGATCAGGTTGCGGATGGCGGAGGTGCCCAGCATGATCTCGTGCGCCGCCACCCGGCCACTGCCGTCCTTGGTCTTGCACAGCGTCTGCGAAATGATGGCCACCAGCGACTCCGAGAGCATGGCGCGCACCATGTCCTTCTCGGCCCCGGGGAACACGTCCACGATACGGTCCACGGTCTTGGCCGCGCTGGAGGTGTGCAAGGTGCCGAACACCAGGTGGCCCGTCTCGGCGCCGGTCAGGGCCAGGCGGATGGTCTCCAGGTCGCGCAGCTCACCCACCAGGATGGCGTCCGGGTCTTCACGCAGCGCAGCGCGCAGCGCGTTCTGGAAGCTGTGGGTGTGCGGTCCCACCTCGCGCTGGTTGACCAGGCACTTCTTGGACTCGTGCACGAATTCGATCGGGTCCTCCAGCGTCAGGATGTGGCCGTACTCGTTCTCGTTGAGGTGGTCGATCATGGCCGCCAGCGTGGTGGACTTGCCCGAGCCGGTGGGGCCCGTCACCAGCACCAGACCCCGCGGGCGCAGCGCCAGCTCGGCAAACACCGGCGGGCAGTTGAGCTGCTCCAGCGTCAGGATCTTGGACGGAATGGTCCGGAACACCGCCGCCGAGCCCCGCTGCTGGAAGAAGGCGTTGACCCGGAAGCGCGCCAAGCCCTGCACCTCGAAGCTGAAGTCGCACTCCAGCGTCTCCTCGTAGTGCTTGCGCTGCGAGTCGTTCATGATGTCGTACACCATGGCGTGGACCTGCTTGTGGTTGAGCGGCTCCACGTTGATGCGGCGCACATCCCCGTGCACGCGGATCATGGGCGGCATGCCGGCCGACAGGTGCAGGTCCGACGCCTTGTTCTTGACCACGAAGGCCAGCAGTTGGGTGATGTCCATGGTGGAGACGCAGGGGAGGGGCGGCCCGGGAGGGGGTTGGCTTATGCTCGCGGCCTTGCCGCCGGGCCCCGTCGGATCGGTCCGACACCACGGGCGGCGGGAAGACCACGCATGTCGAGTATCGCTGAGAACCTTTTGCAGGTTGGCCACCGCATCCAGGCCGCCTGCCGCCTGTCCGACCGCCCATCCGCCGGGGTGCGGCTGCTGGCCGTGAGCAAGACCTGCCCGCCCGAGGCGGTACGCGCCGCCCACGCCGCGGGCCAGCGCGACTTTGGTGAGAACTACGTGCAGGAGGCGCTGGACAAGATGGCCGCGCTGGCCGACCTGCGCGGCCAGCTGTGCTGGCACCTCATCGGCCCGCTGCAGAGCAACAAGACCCGCGCCGTGGCCGAGGCCTTTGACTGGGTCCACAGCGTGGACCGGCTCAAGATCGCCCAGCGCCTGAGCGAACAGCGCCCGGCCTGGCTGCCCCCGCTGCAGGTCTGCCTGCAGGTCAATGTGAGCGGCGAGGCCAGCAAGAGCGGCGTGGCCCCGGCCGATCTGCCCGCCCTGGCCCAGGCCGTGGCCGCCCTGCCCCGGCTGCAGCTGCGCGGCCTCATGTCCATCCCCGAGCCGGCGGACACCTTGGCGGCCCAACGCGCCCCGCACGCCCGGCTGCAGGCCCTGCTGCGCGACCTGCAGGCCCGGGGCCTGGCGCTGGACACCCTGTCCATGGGCATGAGCGCCGACCTGGAGGCCGCGGTGCTGGAAGGTGCCAGCTGGGTGCGGGTGGGCACCGCCGTGTTTGGGCAGCGGCAGCGCCCCGCAGCCGGCTGACTGCGGCCCGCCCCCAGGGCGGGCCGGTCACGGCACGGTGGCCGTGGCCACCCGGACAACCCGGGCAGCCCGAACAAGCCGGGCTGCCAACACGGCTCAAAGCCCCAGCGCGACCGACGTGGTGGTCAGGCCGGTGCCCAGCCCGGCCAGGGTCGTCACCAGGGTCAGCTCCGCCGCAGACACATCGTTGTCTGCATTGGCCGCCGTGAACAGGAACAGCGCCGACTGGCTGCCGTTGTCCACCGCAAACAGGCGGGTATCACCCACCGCGTAGCTGGCGCTGGCATTGCCAATCACCGCCGCCGCGCTGGTGGTGGTGATGGCGCCCCCCACGTTGTTGGTGATGACCACCAATTCGGCCGTGGTGGCAAAGCCGGTGCTGGCCACGCTCACCGCGCCATCCACCACCGTGTCGCCGTCGCCCACCACCACGCCAGAAGACTGGGTGATGTAGAGCTTGTCGCCTGAGGTGCTGAAGTCGTTGATGGTGTCCAGCAGGTCGGTGATGACAAAGGTGTCCGAGCCCGCGCCACCGCTCAGGGTGTCGGCGCCGCCGCCGCCGCCCAGGATGTTGTTGCCGCTGTTGCCCACCAGGGTGTTGGCCGCCCCGTTGCCAAAGCCATTGACCGCTGCCGTGCCCGTGAGGGTCAGCTTCTCGAAGTTGTCGGCCAAGGTCCAGCTGACCGAGGTCTCCACGGTGTCGGTGCCGGCGGCCGCCGCCTCGGTCAGCACGTCGCCCACGCTGTCCACCCGGTAGGTGTCGTCGCCCGCGCCGCCCACCAGGGTGTCGTCACCCAGGCCGCCGTCCAGGGTGTCATGGCCGTCCAGGCCGGTCAGCACGTTGGCGGCTTCATTGCCCGTCATCAGGTTGGCCAGGGTGTTGCCCGTGCCATTGAGGGTGTTCGCGCCCTTGAGCGCCAGGTTCTCCACATTGGCCGCCAGGGTGTAGGTCAGCCAGGCCTCCACCAGATCGGCCGTGCCTTCAGTGGCCAGCTCCGTCACCAGGTCGCCGGCGTTGTCCACCACGTAAGTGTCGTTGTCAGCGCCACCGGTCAGGTTGTCGGCGCCCACGCCCCCGTCCAGCGTGTCGTTGCCCGCACCGCCGCTCAGGAAGTTGACGCCTGCGTTCCCAATGAGCACGTTGTGCAAGGCGTTGCCGGAGCCGTTCAAGGCCGCAGAACCCAGCAGGGTGAGGTTCTCCACGTTGGCCAGGCTGTAGGGCGTCAACTGACCCAGGTTGATGGAGATCGTGGAACGGATGGTGTCCGTGCCAGCGTTGGCCGCCTCGGTCACCACATCGCCCGCGTTGTCGACCACATAGGTGTCGTCACCCGCACCACCAGACATCAGGTCGGCGCCGCCCGCACCATCCAGCCAGTTGTTCAGTGCATTGCCCACCAGCGTGTTGGCAGCGGCATTGCCCTTGCCATTGAGGGCGGTCGTGGAGCCGATGAGGAGGTAGAGACTCTCAAACCCGTCGGCCAGCGTCCAGTCGATGGCACTGATCACTTCGTCGTCGGTGCCGCTGCTGTCCACCAGCACGTCCCCGATGTTGTCCACCCAGTACCAGTCGTTGCCGTCACCGCCCACCATGGAGTCGGCGTCGCGGTTGTAGTTGGCCCACGTCCAAGTGGAACCGGAATTGGTCAGCGTGCCCGAACCGGCCATGATGTCGTCGCCGGCCAGACCCGTCAGCACGTTGTAGCCGCCGTTGCCCACCAGAATGTTGTTCAGGGCATTGCCCGTGCCGTTGATGGAGCCGCCGTTGCCCAGTGCACCCTCCATCAGGTAGAGGTTCTCCAAGGTCGCGCCCAGCGTCCAGCTCACATAGGACTGCACCGCATCGGCGCCGCCCGAAATGGACGTCTCGCCCTGGATCACGTCCAGCAGGTTGTCCACCACAAAGGTGTCGTTGCCCAGGCCGCCATCCAGGGTGTCCACGCCGGCGCCGCCGTCCAGGGTGTCGTTGCCGTCACCGCCCACCAGCGAGTTGGCCGCCGCGTTGCCCACCAGCAGGTTGGACAGGGCGTTGCCGGTGGCGTTGATGGCGGCGCTGCCGGTCAGCACCAGGTTTTCCACGGTGCTCAGCCCGGCCAGGCTGTAGGTGACCGAGCTGCGCACCACGTCGGTGGTGCCGGAGGCGTCCACGATCACATCGCCCACGTTGTCGACCACATAGGTGTCGTTGCCCGCGCCCCCGTCCAGGGTGTCCACACCGCCGGAGCCCCCGTCCAGGGTGTTGTTGCCGGCGTTGCCGGTGATCAGGTTGTTGAGGGCGTTGCCCGTGCCCGCCGTACTGCCCGAACCGGTCAGCGTCAGGTTCTCCAGGTTGTCACCCAGCGTCCAGCTCACCGAGGCCTGCACCACGTCCGTGCCCTCGCCCGCGGCCTCGCTCACGCTGTCCAGCACCGAGTCCACCACATAGCTGTCATTGCCCAGGCCGCCCACCAGCGTGTCGGCGCCGCCCTGGCCGTCCAGGGTGTCATCGCCTGCCAAGCCGTACAGGACATTGGCCCCCTGGTTGCCGGTGATCTTGTTGGCGTCGGCGTTACCGGTGCCGTCCAGGGCCGGGTCGCCGCCATCGGCGCCGCCCCCGTCCCCCAGCAGGGTGAGGTTGTCCACATGGGCCGACAAGGTGTAGGACACAAAAGAGCGCACCTCGTCCAGACCCGCCAGCGCGGCCTCGGTCACCACATCGGCGGCGTTGTCCACCACATACACGTCGTTGCCGGTGCCACCTTCCATCACATCGGCGCCGGCACCGCCGTCCAGCGTGTCATTGCCTTCGGCGCCCCACAGGGTGTTTTGCCCCACATTGCCCCAGAGCTTGTTGGCCAGGCTGTTGCCGCGGCCCGTCAGGTCGGCGCCGCCGGTCAGCACCAGGTTCTCCACCTTGTCGTTGGCGTCGTCCAGGCCGTCGGCGCCGATCAGGCTCCAGCTCACCGAGGCCAGCACCTGGTCGCTGCTGGAATTGGTGGTCAGCAGCGACTCCTGCACCACGTCGGCCGCGTCATCCACCACATAGGTGTCGTTGCCGTCGCCGCCGATCAGGGTGTCCACGCCGGCCCCGCCGTTGAGCACATTGGCGCCGGTGTTGCCGGTCAGGGCATTGTTCAGGGCGTTGCCGCTGGCGTTCAGCGCCGCCGTGCCCAGCAGCACCAGCTTTTCGGTGTGGGCCGCCAGGGTCCAGTCCACGGTGGCATACACAGTGTCCACCGAGGTGTCCGCGGCGTACTCCACGGTCAAGTCGTCCAGGCTGTCGACAAAGTAGGTGTCAGCCCCCGAGCCGCCCTCCATGGAATCGGCCTCGCCGGCATTGCCGGTCCAGGTCCACACCCCGCCAGACGAGGTGGCCGTGCCGCCGCCCACCATCGTGTCATTGCCGGCACCGCCCAGCAGGCGGTTGTAGGCGCCGTTGCCGGTGAGCACGTTGTTCAACCCATTGCCGGTGGCGTTGTTGGCCTCGGCCCCCAGCAGGGTCAGGTTTTCAACTTGGGTGGACTTGGTCCCCATGTCCCAGCTGACATAGGCCTCAATGCGGTCGGCCGTGCCGCTGTTGGCGGCCTCCACCGTCTTGTCGTTGAGGTCGTCCACCACGTACACGTCGTTGCCGCCGCCGCCCACCAGGGAGTCAGCCCCCTCGCCACCATCCAGCCGGTCATTGCCATCACCGCCGCTCAGGGTGTTGACGCCGGCCGTGCCACGCAGGAAGTTGTTGCCGCTGTTGCCGGTGCCCACCGTGGCACTGCCCACCAGGGTCAGGTTTTCGATGTCCTGGCCTTGGGCCAGGGTGTAGCTCACGCTGGCCACCACCGAATCGGTGCCGCCGCCGGTGGCTTCCTCGATCACGTCGGTGGCGCTGTCCACCAGGTAGATGTCATCACCGGCCAGACCGCGCATCGTGTCATTGCCCGCCCCGCCATTGAGCACATTGGCCGCAGAGTTGCCGGTCAGCACATTGGCCAGGGCATTGCCCGTGGCGTCGATCTGGGTGGTGCCCGACAGGGTCAGGTGCTCCAGCCCATCGCCCAGGGTCCAGGACACGCCGGCCTGCACCGTGTCATTGCCCGCGGCGTCCACGACCACGTCGCCCAGCGAGTCGACCACCAGCAGGTCGTTGCCATTGCCACCGTCCAGGGTGTCGGCGCCCAGGCCGCCGTCCACGGTGTCGTTGCCGTCGCCGCCGCTCAGCAGGTTGTCACGGGCATTGCCCGTCAGGGTGTTGGACAGGGCGTTGCCGGTGCCAGTCAGGGCCGAGATGCCCACCAGCGTCAGTTGCTCCACGTTGACCTGACCGGCCAGCGACCAGTCCACCGACGACTGCACCAGGTCGGCCGTGCCCGCCGCCGCGTCCTCGGTCACCACGTCACTGGCGTTGTCCACCACATAGGTGTCGTTGCCACCGCCGCCCACCAGGGTGTCGGCGCCGGTCATGCCGTTGAGGGTGTCGTCGCCTTCGCCGCCCACCAGGCTGTTGGCGGCGGTGTTGCCGGTGATGGCGTTGGCCAGCTCGTTGCCGGTGCCGTTCACCGCGGCACCGGTCAGGGTCAGGTGTTCCACATTGCTGAGGGAACCCAGGTTCCAGTTGACCGAGGCGCGCACCAGGTCGGTGCCGGCGCCGGCGGCTTCGGTCACCACGTCCCCCGCGGCGTCCACCACGTAGATGTCGTTGCCGGTGCCGCCGGCCAGGGTGTCGTTGCCGGCGCCGCCGTCCAGGGTGTTGGCGCCGGTGTTGCCCACCAGGCTGTTGGCCAGGCTGTTGCCGGTGGCAGACAGGGCCGCGCTGCCGGTCAGCTCCAGGTTCTCCAGGTTGGCGCCCAGGGTCCAGTTCACGCTGGTGCGCACGGTGTCGGTGCCCGCCGCGGCGGCTTCCACCACCTGGTCCAGCACGTTGTCCACCACATAAATGTCGTTGCCGGCGCCGCCGGCCATGGAGTCGGCCCCCGCGCCACCGTCCAGGGTGTTGGCCAGGGCGTTGCCCAGCAGCTCGTTGTTGAGCGCATTGCCGGTGCCGGTGGTGGCCACGGTGCTCTGCGACAGGTCCAGGCGCTCGACGAAGCCGCCCAGGGTGTAGCCGGTCAGGGTGGTGCCGGTGAGCTGCACCGTGTCCTTGCCGCCGCCGGCCACTTCCACCACCAGGTCGCCCACGGTGTCCACGCGGTACAGGTCACGCCCCGCGCCGCCCACCATCGAATCGTTGCCCGTGCCGCCGTCCAGCGTGTCGGCACCGGCGCCGCCCAGCAGGGTGTCCACGCCGTCCAGGCCCACCAGGGAGTCGTTGCCGTCGCCGCCGTCCAGCAAATCGGCACCCGCGGTGCCGGTCAGGGTGTCGTCACCGGTGGTGCCGGTCACCAGGGGCTGCACACCCGGCAGGCCCAGGGCGTCGGCCAGCTGCAGTTCAGCGGCGCGGTCGTCGGTCTGCGGGTCAGCACCGGTACGGCGCAGGTTCTGGACGGTGGACGGGTCGAAACGAGCGTTCATTGAGGATCCCTGTGTTTCAAACTGAGTCTGAATGTATATGGTACGCAGCACCTCAGGGGTCCACCACCCGGGGGAGGCACGGTGTGGCGTGGGGGCTGCGCCCGGCGGCGCCGGGTCACACGGGCGAAAAAAAAGCCCGCCAAGGCGGGCTTTGGGGGCGGTGAGGGGCGGGCGGGTGGTTCAGCTCAAGCCACCACCCGCAGGCGCCTCAACGGCAGTTGTTGGGGGCGTACTTGGCCAGCAGGGTGCCCGTGCCAGCGGTGATACCGTCGTTGCCGGCGGTGGTGCCGGTGGCGGAGGTGCAACCCCAGTCCACCACGCCGGTGGCGCCGGCAGCCAGACCGGTCGCGTAGGCTTGACCGGCGGCGGTGTCACGCATCCAGGGGGTCAGGACAATGGTGTTCTCGGCAGCGCCCACACCCACGGCGGTGGCGTTGAAGGTGATGGTGATGACGCCAGTGGCGGTGTCAGCTTGGATGTTGTCGACGTACTTGCTGGTGGCACCCGCGCCGCCGGCTTGGGCGTTCCAGGTGGTGGCGGCCACAGACAGATCATTGGCCGAGGCCACGCCGGTGGTCAGCATGTTCTTGGCATCACCCGCCAGGCCCAGACCTTCAGAGATGCGGGCGCGGATGGTGTAGTCCTGGTAGGCCGGCAGGGCCACGGCGGCCAGAATGCCGATGATGGCCACCACGATCATCAGTTCGATCAGGGTGAAACCCTTTTGGACGAGCTTCTTGGCTTGCATAGCTGACTCCTTGACTTGAGAGAGACGGTAGAGGAAGCGGTTGCCTCTCTGAGGAGGTCCTGGCAACCAACGACGATTACCCTTATGCGGGAACCGTGCCAGCTTTTGCGCCCCATGCCAATCCCGGCGGCTGCCACGGCAGGGTCGGCCGTGAAGTGACGATTAGCGGCAGGTTTACCCATCAACTGACAAGTTTTGTCAGTTCAGGCCGTGACATAACGTGTCAGCCTCGGCCCGAACAGGGCCGGACCGGACCGGCGGCTCAGGCCTCCAGGGCAAAGTGCTGCCCCTCGCGCAGCGGCGCCGCGGGGCAGCCCAGCAGGGCCGACCAGTCCACGGGGGGGCAGGCCGGCGCCGCCGCGGCGCCACCCGCCGGGCGGGGTTTGAAGTGGCTGAGCCACAGCCGGGTGTCGGCCCCCTGCGGCCGCAGCGCGGCCAGGTCCTGCCGCAGGCTGGCGGGGCAGTGGTGGCCGCTCAGCCGGGCCAGGTCGGCCTCGTCGTCGCCAAAGGTGAGTTCAACCAGCAGGTCCCGCACCGGCAGGTGGCGCAGCGCCTGCCACAGGGCGGGGTTGGGGCCGGTGTCGCCGGTGTAGACCCACCAGCCCGGGCCGGTGCCGGCCACGGCATAACCCACGGCGGGCACCGAGTGGGCGGCGGGCAGCACCCGGATGCGGCGCTGGCGGGCGCCCAGCGTCAGCGCCTGCCCCACGGCCAGGGGCTGCAGGGCCAGCACCGGCGCCTGGGCGCTGGGCAGGCGGGTGAAGTCGGGCCAGAGCTGGTGGTTGAAGAGGTGGGTGCGCAGCACCTCCAGCGTGGCCGGCAGGGCATACACCTGGATGGGCGGGCGACCCCGCCGGGCGCCCAGCACCGCATCGGCCAGCAGGGGCAGAGCCAGCACATGGTCCAGGTGGGCGTGGCTGAGCAGCACATGGTCAATGGCGGCCATCTGGTCCACGGTGAGGCGGCCCACGCCGCTGCCGGCGTCCAGCAGCACGTCGTCGTCCAGCAGAAAGGCGCTGGTGTGGCAGCCTGCGGCCAGGCCGCCCGCACAGCCCAACACCAGGATGCCGGGCCCCCCTGCCGGCACGTCCTCTGCCGGCAGGGGGACTGGCGCGGGGGGCATGACGAGGGGGTTCACGGGCGGTGCTGCAGGGCCAAGAAGCGCTGCATGCTGCCGCAGTCCCGGCGGCCCCACAAGGAAAAGGGCCACAGGCCCTGCGGCCGTGGCCCTGTTGCAGGGGGTGGGCGTGAAATCTGACCCACACCCGGTAGGGGTGGCGCCGGGGGGGACGCCGGGGCGGCGTGCGCCGGTGGGCGGGTCTCAGCCCTGGATGAACTGCATCTTGGTGCCGGCCAGCTCGATCAGGTCGCCGTTCTTGAGCGGCATGACGTCGCCGTCGACATCACTGCCGTTGACCTTGGGCCGCAGCGGGCCTTCCACATGGGCCAGCACGTAGCCGGTGGGCCGCTTGGCGATGGACGCCACCTGGGTGCCGGGCTTGCCCACGGTGGTGACGGCCTTGCTGAGCAGCACCTCGCGCCCGGCGGCGCCACCGTTGAGCACGCGGATGGAGGCGGGCAGCACCGCGGCCATGGGCTGCGGCATGCCCCCGTGCGAGGCGGCGCTGGGTGGCCGCAGGATCATGGTCTTCTCGTAGTCCGGCGCCTCATCGGCCACGTAGCGAATGCGGTACTTGCCCACCTCAACCACGTCGTTGTGCGCCAGCAGCTGCTTCTTGATGGCCTTGCCGTTGAGGTAGGTGCCGTTGGTGCTCTGCAAGTCTTCAATGAAGACGTCGCTGCCCACGCAATGCAAGACCGCGTGTTCGCCGCTCACGGCCAGGTTGTCGATCACGACGTCGTTGTACGGCCGCCGACCCAGGGTGAGCCGATCCTTGAGGATCTGCACTTCCTTGATCACGACGTTGTCCAGCGTCACCACCAGCTTGCCCATGGGTCTTTTCCCTCTGATTTGTTAGGCCGGAATCTTGGTCTTGGCGTCAGCGCTTGTTGAAAGGCCACCACAGGCGGCGCGCCGCGGCGGCGTCGCCCTGCACCTTGGCCAGCACGACAGAAATGTTATCTCGCCCGCCTGCTGCATTGGCTGCGTCTATCAGGGCCTTGCCCATGGCAGGCAAGGTGGGGTGCAGGCGCAGGATGTCGGCAATCTGCGCATCCGGCACCATGTCCGACAGACCGTCCGAACACATCAGGATGAGATCCCCCACGCGAAGATCGTGCCCGTGCACTTCGGGGTCGATCTCGGGCTCCACGCCCACGGCCTTGGTGACCAGGTTGCGGTGGGCAGAGAACTTGGCCTCTTCGGGGGTGATGAGGCCCGCGTCGATCTGCTCCTGCAGCAGCGAGTGGTCACGGGTGATCTGTTCGAGCTTGTTCTGGCGGAAGCGGTAGGCCCGGGAGTCGCCCACATGGCCGACCCACATGCGGTCCACGCCAAACAGGGCCTGGACCAGGGTGGTGCCCATGCCGGCGTACTCGGGCGTGCGCTGGGCCGCGGCGTAGACCGAGCGGTTGGCGCGGCGGGCACTGGCCACCAGGGCGCGCCGCACCTCACCTTCGCTGCTGCTGACCTGGCCGGAGGCGACCCAGCGGGCGAACTCGTCGCGGGCCTCGCGGATGGCCATGTCGCTGGCGACCTCGCCGGCGTTGTAGCCGCCCATGCCGTCGGCCAGCAGGCACAGGGCCAGGCTTTCGTCCACCAGCACCGCGTCTTCGTTGTTGCGCCGCGCGCGCCCGGGGTCGAGGGCGCTGAAATATTCAAGGCTGATGTTCACGGCAGGCTGGCGTCAGGGCTGGGGATGGCGTCTTGCGCATTTTGCGCTGCCCCAAGGGCTTTCGTAACCGCCTGAGCCCCCCAAAGTCACCGAGTGTCACGCAGGAGAGACGCGACCTCCTGGGCGGAGGGCCGCGCGCGGGGCTTTGGATGGAGCATTCGGCTCAGCAGCTCGCGCCAAGTCACCGACAACTCCGCCGGCCACACAGGTGGTGCAGCCAGATTTTGGCGCCGCAGCTGCTGGACCAGGCCCACGCAAGCGGCAGGGCGGACGACACCCAGGCAGCTGGCCAGCATCCAGCCCAGCGCGTGGACATCGGTGGCTGGCGTGGGCGAGTGGCCCAGCACCTGCTCGGGCGCCAGCCAATCCAGGCGCCCCTGCAGCACAGAGGCATGACGCAGGGGCGCAATGCCTGGCGCGGCGGCATTGCCGAAGTCGGTCAGGCACCAGCCTTGGCGCCCATCCAGGGACTGCAGCACATTGTCGGGGTGCAGATCGCCGTGGACGACCCCTTGCGCATGGAGCCTGGCGAGGGTGTCCACCAGACCGGTCAGGTCATAGGGCGTCAGCCGGCGGTCGGCATCGGATAGCACCTGGGTCAGCCGGGGGCCGTCCAGCCATTCGATCGCCAGCCACGCCGTGGGGGGGCGTTGTGGCGCGGCAGGCAGTTGCCCGTGGTCCAGCAGACAGGCAATGCCATCTTGCCGGCCAAGGCGCTGAAGGACGAGACGCTCCCGCGTCAGCCCGGTGGGATGGGAACCATCGTCCCGGCCACCCGGCGGCCAGGCCATCTTGAGGGCTACCGGCCGCCCGCTGGACAGTTGGACGGCCTGAAAGACCTGCGCCTGGCCCCCTTGACCGGCCAGGGCCACCAGCCGATAGCCCGCCGGGGTGGGCGGGCAGGCAGCGGGCTCTGGCAAGGGTGTCCCCGGCCGCAGAAGCGGTGGACAGGTCAGGCGGAGGCCTGCTCCACCTGGGCGCGACGCCGCTTGATCCACAGGCCCATGGCCGCCACCAGCAGTGCACCCGCGATGCCCGCGCCATAACGCCACAGCGGCAGCACCTCGGCCGCCAGGCCGTCAGCGGCCACCGGGGCGGTGGGCACCCAACCCGCCACAGCGGGGTCGGACACGGCCATGGTGCCGGCGATCCAGCCCAGCAGCATGCCGCCCAGGGTGATGATGGCCGGGAAGCGGTTCATCAGGCCGATGACCAGCTGGCTGCCCCAGACGATGATGGGAATGCTGACCAACAGGCCAAAAACAACCAGCGGCATCTGGTGATCGCCACCGGCGGCCTGGGCGGCGCCGGCAATGGCGATGACGTTATCCACGCTCATGACCAGATCGGCCACGATGACGGTCTTGACCGCGGCCCAGAGCTTGTCGCTGCTCTGGATGTTGCCGTGTTCGTCCTCATCCTCGGGCACCAGCAGCTTGACGCCGATCCACACCAGCAGCACCGCCCCAGCCAACTTGAGGAAGGGGATGCCCAGCAGGGTGAGCGCGAAGAAGATGAGGATGACCCGCAGCAGGATGGCGCCGGCCGTGCCCCAGATGATGCCCTTGGTGCGCTGCTGCGGCGGCAGGCCACGGCAGGCCAGGGCGATGACAACGGCGTTGTCCCCCCCCAGCAAGATGTCGATCATGATGATCTGGCCCACGGCGAGCCAGAAGTCGGGATGGAGGAACTGTTCCATGGCAGAGGTGGCCCCGTGGGCTGCGGGGGCAGTGTTCGTTTTGGCGGCAGTGTAGGCGCCGGGGGCGCGCCGGTCGTGCGTGGAACTACAGACCCTGCGGCCAAAAACGAGACAGGC
Source organism: Ideonella livida (assembly GCF_010499455.1). Classification (GTDB taxonomy): domain Bacteria; phylum Pseudomonadota; class Gammaproteobacteria; order Burkholderiales; family Burkholderiaceae_C; genus Ideonella; species Ideonella livida. The sequence continues at coordinate 192,008 of NZ_JAAGOH010000006.1, forward strand.
CGCCCGAAGGCGGCCTGTGGTGACGAAGAGGGCGCAGTACTGGGCTGCCCCTCAGGCCCGCGCGGCGGCGGGCCGGGTCTCAGCTCAGAGCAGGCCCTTGAGCAGGCGACCCATCTCGGACGGGTTGCGGGTGATGGTGAAGCCGCACTCTTCCATGATGGCGAGCTTGGCATCGGCGGTGTCGGCACCGCCGGAGATCAGCGCGCCGGCGTGGCCCATGCGCTTTCCCGGAGGGGCGGTGACACCGGCGATGAAGCCGACGACCGGCTTCTTCATGTTGTCCTTGACCCAGCGGGCGGCTTCGGCTTCGTCCGGGCCACCGATTTCACCGATCATGATCACGGCGTCGGTGTCCGGATCGTCGTTGAAGGCCTTCATCACGTCGATGTGCTTCAGGCCGTTGATCGGGTCGCCACCAATGCCGACGGCAGAGGACTGGCCCAGGCCGATTTCGGTCAGCTGCGCCACGGCTTCATAGGTCAGGGTGCCCGAGCGGGAGACCACGCCGATGCGGCCCTTGCGGTGGATGTGACCGGGCATGATGCCGATCTTGATCTCTTCCGGGGTGATCAGGCCGGGGCAGTTCGGGCCCAGCAGCAGGGTCTTCTTGCCACCGGCGGCTTCCTTGGCCTTCATCTTGTTGCGCACTTCCAGCATGTCCCGCACAGGGATGCCTTCGGTGATGCAGATGGCCAGGTCCAGGTCGGCCTCCACGGCTTCCCAGATGGCGGCGGCAGCGCCGGCGGGCGGCACGTAGATCACCGACACGGTGGCGCCGGTCTCGGCAGAGGCTTCCTTCACCGAGGCGTAGATGGGGATGTCCGAGAACTTCTCGCCCGCCTTCTTGGGGTTCACGCCAGCGACGAAGGCATTCTTGCCGTTGGCGTAGGCCTGGCAGCCCAGGGTGTGGAATTGACCGGTCTTGCCCGTGATGCCCTGGGTGATGACCTTGGTGTCTTTGTTGATGAAGATCGACATTTCTCGTGTTCCTTCGGTCTCGGCGGGCTTACTTGACGGCTTCGACGATCTTGGTGGCCGCTTCGGCCATGGTGTCGGCGCTGATGATCGGCAGGCCGGAGTCCTTGAGGATCTGCTTGCCCAGGTCTTCGTTCGTGCCCTTCATGCGCACGACCAGCGGCACCGACAGGTTGACCGCGCGGCTGGCGGTGACCACGCCGTTGGCGATGGTGTCGCACTTCATGATGCCGCCGAAGATGTTGACCAGGATGCCCTTGACGTCCGGGTTCTTGAGCATCAGCTTGAAGGCCTCGGTGACCTTCTCGGTGGTGGCGCCGCCGCCCACGTCCAGGAAGTTGGCCGGCTCGCCGCCGAACAGCTTGATGGTGTCCATGGTGGCCATGGCCAGACCGGCACCGTTGACCAGGCAGCCGATGTTGCCGTCCAGGCTGATGTAGGCCAGGTCGAACTTGGAGGCCTCAACTTCAGCCGGGTCCTCTTCGTCCAGATCGCGGTAGGCGACGATCTCGGGATGACGGAACAGGGCGTTGGCGTCGAAGTTGAACTTGGCGTCCAGGGCAATCAGGTTGCCCTTGCTGTCACGGTTGAGCGGGTTGATCTCGACCAGCGAGGCATCCGTCGCCATGTAGCAGCGGTACAGGTTCTTGAACAGCGACACGGCCTGGTCCACGGTGTGGCCTTCCATGCCGATGGCGCGGGCGATCTTGGCTGCCTGCTCGTCGGTCAGACCGGCCAGCGGGTCGATCATCTCGGTGATGATCTTCTCGGGGGTGGAGTGGGCCACTTCCTCGATGTCCATGCCGCCTTCGGAGGAGGCGATGAAGGCCACCTTCTGGGTGCCGCGGTCGGTCACCAGGGAAACGTAGAACTCCTTGCCGATGTCAGCACCTTCCTCGATGTAGAGGCGGCGGACCTTCTGGCCTTCCGGGCCGGTCTGGTGCGTGACCAGCTGCATGCCCAGGATGTTGCCGGCGAGCTCTTGCACGCCTTCCAGCGACTTGGTGACCTTGACGCCACCCCCCTTGCCACGGCCACCGGCGTGGATCTGGGCCTTCACGACCCACACGGGGCCGCCCAGCTTCTGAGCGGCTTCCACCGCCTCTTGCACGTTGAACGCCGGATAGCCGCGGGGCACCGGGACGTCGAATTGGCGCAGGATTTCCTTGCCTTGGTACTCGTGGATCTTCATGGGGGTCTTTTCGTGAGGTCAGGACGAAAGAGGGAGTGGCGCGGGGGGCGCCATCTGGGGGGAGCGCACCGCCCCGCGGGCCGGCGCTGCATTCTGCGACAGTTTGTTGGCGGCTTGCTGACGAAACCCAGGGCTGTGCGGGATGCGCCAAACCCGCACCGGCGGTACGCGGTGGGGGCAGCGCCGCTGCGCGCGGCCGGTGGCGGAGGTGTGAACGGCGGCGCGAGGCCGTGGCGGCAACGTCCGCAGCACCGTTGCCGCTTGCGTTACATCAAGATTTCACAGAACGCGCGAATGTAGCACGCATGTTGCAACGCAACATCGCGGAAACCCAGGGGTCGGCAGGGGGAGTGCTGCACCGCCGCAAGGTCGCGGACGCCCGGGCGGATCAGATCGGCTCCTCGTGGCGCGCGCCCACCACCTGCCAGACCACCGAGGCCGCGAACCCGCGCCCGGCCAGAAAGCGGGCCTGACGGGCACGGTCTTGGGGCGAGGTGGCGGGGTGGCCACCGAACTTGCGCTGCCAGACGGCGCGCGCGCGCTCGAACTCGGTCTCGCGCAGCTGCTGGGCCAGGGCATCGGGCAGTTCGACACCGGCGCGGGACAGCTCTTGGCGGATGCGGGACTGGCCCAGGCGTGCCGCGCGGCTGTGGACCCGCACTTCGGCAAAGCGGGTGTCACTGAGGTACTGGCGGGCTTCAAGCCAGTCCAGAACCTCCTCGACCTCCTGGCGCAAGACCTCGGTGAGCGCCTGCGCCGGGAGGGTGTCCTCGCCCCAGGGATCGGCCGCCGCCGTCACCGCAAACGGGTCCGGCACGGCACCGGCACCGTCATGGGGCAGGCGCCGGCGGGCGTGCTGCAGCAGCTTCTGGCGCAGCTCCTGGCGGCTGTGCTCGCGCCGCGCCAGCAGGGCCAGGGCCTGGCCCTTGAGGCTCAGCGGGGTGCGGCCGCGGCGGGCCGGCGGGTCTGCCGGCAAGCCCGCCAGCTCAGGGTGGGGGCCGCGGGGGGCTGCCGGCGCCGAGGTGGCGGGGCCCACCGTCTCGCGGTGGCCCCGTGTGGGCGCGCTGGGGATCAGGAGGCGCATGGACGCGATGAAGGACGCGAGGCGAGCCGGGGGACGGGGGGCGGGCAGGCGGACGGCGCCGCAGCGGGCGTCAGGGCTCAGGCGGACGGGGCCGGGGGCTGGACGTTGAGCAGGGGCACGCCGTAGGCGGCGCGGACCTTGTTCTCGATCTCGCAGGCCAGGTCGGCGTTCTCCTTGAGGAACTCGCGGGAGTTGTCCTTGCCCTGACCGATCTTCTCGCCGTTGTAGGAGTACCAGGCGCCAGCCTTCTCGACGATGCGGGCGGCCACGCCCAGGTCGATGATCTCGCCCTCGCGGCTGGTGCCCTCGCCGTAGAGGATGTCGAACTCGGCCTCCTTGAAGGGGGGCGAGACCTTGTTCTTGACGACCTTGACGCGGGTCTCGTTGCCGATGACGTCCTCGCCCTTCTTGATGGAGCCGATGCGGCGGATGTCCAGGCGCACCGAGGCGTAGAACTTGAGCGCGTTGCCGCCGGTGGTGGTTTCGGGGCTGCCGAACATCACACCGATCTTCATGCGGATCTGGTTGATGAAGACCACCGTGCAGTTGGACTTCTTGATGGTGGCGGTGAGCTTGCGCAGGGCCTGGCTCATCAGGCGGGCCTGCAGGCCGGGGAGCTGGTCGCCCATCTCGCCCTCCAGCTCGGCCTTGGGGGTGAGCGCGGCCACCGAGTCGATGATGACCAGGTCGATGGCACCGGAGCGCACCAGGGAGTCGACGATCTCCAGGGCCTGCTCGCCGGTGTCGGGCTGGCTGATGAGCAGCTCGTGCAGGTTGACGCCCAGCTTCTGGGCGTACTGCACGTCCAGGGCATGTTCGGCGTCGATGAAGGCGGCGACGCCACCGAGCTTCTGCATCTCGGCGACGACTTGCAGGGTCAGCGTGGTCTTGCCCGAGGACTCGGGGCCGAAGATCTCGATGACCCGACCGCGCGGCAGGCCGCCCACGCCCAGGGCGATGTCCAGACCCAGCGAGCCGGTGGAGACGACCTGGATGTCCTCGGCCACCTCGCCCTCGCCCAGGCGCATGATGGACCCCTTGCCGAACTGCTTCTCGATCTGCGAGAGCGCGGCCTGCAGGGCCTTGGCCTTTTCGGGGTTGAGGGACTTGGGTTCCATGGGCTTCTCCGCGGGGTGGGTCAGGGCGACAGGTTGGGAAGATTGCCGCCATTGTGCCGGAAAGTTCGGCTTGGGCTGGATATTCGTACAGTATGCCGCCGCCGTCAACGGCCCCTGGCGACGGGGTGCGCGGACGGCACCCCGTGCGGCGTCAAGGGCAAGGGCATGGCAGGCTCCTAGAATCAACCCACGAAGAACACGGGCCGTCCGCCCCCTGGCGGAGCCGGCCCCAAGGAGACCCCCATGCGTATCCTGATTGCCGAAGACGACCAGGTGTTGGCGGATGGCCTGCTGCGCTCCCTGCGCGGCGCCGGATATGCGGTGGACCAGGTCGGCACGGGCACCGAAGCCGATGCCGCACTGGCCTCTCACGAGTTCGACCTCGTGATCCTGGACCTGGGCCTGCCACGTCTGCACGGCCTGGAGGTGTTGCGCAAGCTGCGCGCCCGGGGCAGTGCCATGCCGGTGCTGATCCTGACGGCGGCCGACTCCATCGAGCAACGCGTCAAAGGCCTGGACCTGGGGGCCGACGACTACATGGCCAAGCCCTTCTCGCTGCAAGAGCTGGAGGCGCGGGTGCGGGCCCTGACCCGGCGCGGCCTGGGTACCGCCAGCAGCGTGATCAAGCATGGCCCGCTGACCTTTGACGCCACCGGCCGGGTGGCCTACATCAACGACCAGATGGTGGAGCTGTCGGCCCGCGAGATCAGCCTGCTGGAGGTGCTGCTGCAGCGGGCCGGCCGCCTGGTGAGCAAGGACCAGCTGGTGGCCCGGCTGTGCGAGTGGGGTGAAGAGGTGAGCAACAACGCCATCGAGGTCTACATCCACCGCCTGCGCAAGAAGATCGAGCAGGGACCGATCCGCATCGCCACCGTGCGTGGGCTGGGCTACTGCCTGGAGAAGATCGCGGCCTGAGGCCGGCAACCGGGCCGCCTGCCGACATGCTCATCCGCCTGAGAGCCCGCAGCGAGAGCGGTGAGGCCGTGCCGCACGAGCAGCGCTCGCTGTTCGGCGAGATCCTGGACTGGATGCTCGCCCCGCTGCTGCTGCTGTGGCCGATGAGCGTGGCGCTGACCTGGCTGGTGGCGCAGAACATCGCCGCCCGCCCCTACGACCGCGACCTGGGCCAGCTCACGCGCATGGTGGCCCAGCAGATGCAGGGTGCGGCGGCGCTGGAGTCGCGCCAGCCCACCCGCCTGCCCGAGGCCGCGGCGGCCCTGCTGCGCAGCGATGACGTGGACCGCATCTACTTCCAGGTGCAGGACGACGGCGGGCGCCTGGTGGCCGGCGACCGCGAGATCCCCACACCCGAAGGAGAGCCCGGACCGTACAACGAGGTGCAGTTCCGCGACGACCTGATCCAGGGCGAGCCGGTGCGGGTGGCGCTGCTGCGGCTGCCCGCAGGCGATGAGGTGCCCTCGCAGATCGCGCTGGTGCAGGTGGCCGAGACGCTGGACAAGCGCTCGCGCCTGGCCACCGAGATCATCAAGGGCGTGATCCTGCCGCAGTTCGTGATCCTGCCGCTGGCGGTGCTGCTGGTGTGGTTTGCCTTGGCTCGGGGCATCGCGCCGCTCAACCAGTTGCAGCAACGCATCCGCCGGCGCGAGAGCCATGACCTGAGCCCGATCGACGAACACGACGCCCCCGAGGAGGTGGCCCCCCTGGTGCGCTCGATCAACGACTTGCTGGCGCGTCTGGACACTTCGATGGGCTCGCAGAAGCATTTTCTGGCGGATGCGGCGCACCAGCTCAAGACGCCGCTGGCGGGCCTTCGCACCCAGGCGGAGCTGGCCCAGCGCGAGATCGACGCCAGCGGCGACGTGCAGTCGGTGCGGCGCTCGCTGCAGCAGATCGCGCTGTCGAGCCAGCGCGCGGCCCACATGGTCAACCAGCTGCTGGCCATGGCGCGTGCCGAGGACAAGGAACAGGCCCTGCGGCTCAAGTCCTTCGACCTGGTGGCCCTGGCCACCGAGACGGTGCTGGACTTCGTGCCCAAGGCCATGGACAAGCGCATCGACCTGGGCTACGAGGGCCCGGTGGAGGGTGAGTCGGTGCCCCTGCTGCTGGGCCAGCCCATCCTGGTGCGGGAGCTGGTGCGCAACCTGGTGGACAACGCCCTGCAGTACACCCCGGCCGGCGGCACGGTGACGGTGCGGGTGACGCCCGACCCCTTCGGGCAGGTGATGGTGCTGCAGGTGGAGGACAACGGCCCGGGCATCCCCGAGGCCGAACGCGAGCTGGTGTTCCAGCCCTTCTACCGGGCGCTGGGCACCAACGTGGACGGCTCCGGCTTGGGGCTGGCCATCGTCAAGGAGATCGCCGACAAGCACGAGGCCAGCCTGGAGATCACCGCGGCGCGCACGCCGACCCACCCGGAGGACCGGCCGGGGGCGCAGTTCACGGTGCGCTTTCCGCTGCGGCCGCTGGAGGCCGGCACCCCAGCGGGCCCCCAGGCCAGCGAGGGCGCGGGCGGGCCGGCCTGAGGCAGCCGCCACGCCCCCCGGGCCCGTGCCGGATCAGGCCCGGATCAGGCGACGGGTGCGGGCGATGGACATGAGCATGCCGAAGGACAGGCCCAGGGTGACCATGGCGGTGCCGCCGTAGGACACGAAGGGCAGCGGGATGCCCACCACCGGCAGGATGCCGCTGACCATGCCCATGTTGACCATGGCGTAGGTGAAGAAGCTCAGGGTGAGCGCACCGGCCAGCAGGCGAGAGAACAGCGTGGGCGCGGCCAGGGCGATGGCCAGCCCGCGCAGGATGACCAGGGTGAACAGGGCCAGCAGCACGCCCACGCCCACCAGGCCGAACTCCTCGGCGAAGGCGGCGAAGATGAAGTCGGTGGTGCGCTCGGGGATGAACTCCAGATGGGTCTGGGTGCCCTTCATGAAGCCCTTGCCCGGCACGCCTCCGGAGCCGATGGCGATCATGCCCTGGATGATGTGGAAGCCCTTGCCCAGCGGGTCCTTGGTGGGATCGAGCAGGGTGCAGACGCGGTGCTTCTGGTAGTCATGGAGCACGCGCCAGTCCACCTCGGGCTGGCAAAGGTAGTCGCCGGAGAGCACCAGGGCGGTGACGGCGATCACACCCGTGGCCACCAGCGGGATGATGAGCTTCCAGCTCAGCCCGGCGAAAAACAGCACGTACAGGCCACCGAACAAGATGAGCAAGCCGGTGCCCAGGTCGGGCTGCTTGACGACCAGGCCCACAGGCAGCAGCAACAGGGCACCGGCGATGAAGAAGTCCACCGTGCGCAGCTGTCCCTCGCGCTTCTGGAACCACCAGGCCAGCATGAGCGGCGCGGCCAGCTTGAGGATCTCGCTGGGCTGGATGACCACGCCGACGTTGAGCCAGCGGGTGGCCCCCTTCTTGGTGATGCCGAACAGCGCGGTGGCCACCAGCAGCGCCACCCCCACGGTGTAGAGCGGCAGCGCCAGTGCGGCCAGGCGCTGGGGCGGCACCTGGGCGACGATGAACATCAGGCCAGCGGCCAGCAAGAGGTTGCGGCCATGGTCCACGAAACGGGTGCCGTGGTCGAAACCCACCGAGTACATGGTCACCATGCCCAGGGTGGCCAGCAGGGCCAGCCCCACCAGCAGGGGCAGGTCATAGCCTTGCACCAAGGGGGCCAGTCGCCGCCACAGGGGCGGCCGCTCGATCACCTGGTTCATGGAGTGGTTCCGGAGGAAGCGGGCCGGGCAGGCCGGGCGGCGGAGGCGGCCGGGGCCGCGCGCGGCGCGGCGGCACTGGCCGGGGCCGCCGGCACCGCCGGCTCCACACCGGCCAGGCGCGGCAGCGGCACGGAGGAGGCGGGGCGCTGCGCGCCCACCGGCGCTGCCGACAGCCCCTGCCGTGTGAGGGCCACGTCCTCGGGGCTGGGGTCCAGGCCCAGCAGGACATGGTCGAAGACCCGCCGGGCGATGGGCGCGGCGGCGGCAGCCCCCCAGCCCGCGTTCTCGACGATCAGCGCCAGGGCGATGTGCGGCTCGTCACGGGGGGCGAAGGCGACGTAGAGCGAATGGTCGCGCAGGTGCTCGGCCATGCGGTTGGCGCTGTATTTGGCGTTGCCCTTGAGGCCCACCGCCTGCGCGGTGCCGGTCTTGCCGCCCGAGAGGTAAGGGGCCCCGGCAAACACGCGGGTGGAGGTGCCGGCCACCGTGACGCCGTACATGGCGTCGCGGATCACCGCCACATGCTCGGGCTTGAGCGGCAGCGGCGCCAGCGCCGCGGCCGAGACGCGGCGGCGCCCGCCGTCGATCGCGCTCTCGATCTCGCGCACCAGCCGCGGCTCGTAGCGCTGCCCGCCCGAGACCAGGGTGGACAGGGCCGAGGCCATCTGCAGCATGGTGAAGTTGTTGTAGCCCTGCCCAATGCCCAGCGAGATGGTCTCGCCGGCATACCACTTCTTGTTCTCGGGGCGCTTGTTGACCCGCCGCTTCCATTCGGTGGAGGGCAGCACGCCGGTGAGTTCGCCCTCCAGGTCAATGCCGGTGCGCCGGCCGAAGCCGAAGGGCGAGAGCTGCTCGTGGATCAGGTCCACGCCCATCTCGTTGGCCAGGGTGTAGTAGTAGACGTTGGAACTCTCGACGATGGAGCGGCGCATGTCCATGGCGCCGCCCTTCTCGTTCTCCGGGCTGCCGTAACGGTGGCCGCCGAAGAAGAAGGAACCGTTGTCGTGGATGATGACCGAGGGCCCGCGCTTGCCACTGTTGAGCGCGGCCATGGCCATGAAGGGCTTGTAGGTGGAGCCCGGCGGGTAGGTGCCCCGCAGCGCGCGGTTGAGCAGCGGCTTGTCGATGGACTCGTTGAGCTCCTTCCAGTTCTCGGCGTCGATGCCGTCGACGAACAGGTTGGGGTCGAAGGTGGGCTTGGAGACGAAGGCCAGCACCTCACCGTTGCGCGGGTCGATGGCCACCAGGGCGCCTCGGCGCTCGCCGAACAGCTCCTCCACCATGGCCTGCAGGCGGATGTCGATGGACAGCACCAGGGTGTGGCCCGGCGTGGGGGGCTGGCTGCGCAGGCGGCGCACCGCGCGGCCGCCGGCGGTGGTCTCCACCTCCTCGAAGCCGGTGACGCCGTGCAGCGCCTCCTCGTAGCGCTGCTCCAGGCCCAGCTTGCCGATGTACTCGGTGCCGCGATAGTTGGCCTGGCGCTCCTCGTCCCAGTCCTCCATGGCCAACTTCTCGGCCTGGTTGATGCGGCCGATGTAGCCCAGCAGGTGGCTGCCCACCTCGCCAAAGGGATAGTGGCGGAACAGGCGCGCCTTGATCTCCACACCCGGGAAACGGTAGCGGTGGGCGATGAAGCGGGCGACCTCCTCGTCGCTCAGGCGGTTGCGGATGGGCAAGGATTCGAAGCTCTTGCTCTCCTCCAACTGGCGCTTGAAGCGCTTGCGGTCGCGGGCCTGGATGTCGATGAAGGTCGACAGGCCGGCGATGGTGCCCTCCAGGTCCTCCACCTTGGAGGGCGTGATCTCCAGCGTGTAGGCCGTGTAGTTGGTGGCCAGCACCACGCCGTTGCGGTCCACGATACGGCCGCGGTTGGGCACGATGGGCAGCACCGCGATGCGGTTGGCCTCGGCCCGGGTAGAGAGCTCCTCATGGCGCAGCACCTGCAGGTTGAACAGGCGCCAGACCAGCAGGCCAAAGCACACCAGCACCGTCACCGCGGCCACGACCACGCGCAGGCGGAACCGGTCCTGGTCGGAATCGAAGTGGGAGAGCGTGGGCATGGCGGCCTCAGCGGCGGGACCCGGCCCGCGCGGCCCCGGCGGCGCGGCGGCGGGTCACAGCGGGCGGTTCTTGTCGGGGTCCGGCGGCCGGCGCTGCGGCGCCAGCAGCAGCCAGGTGGCCAGCGGCCAGAGCAGGGCCTCGTAGAGCGGCGCCAGCAGCAAGGTCCAGCCTGGAAAGCCGTCGCCCACCCCCAGCCGCACCAGCAGCGACACCAGATGGGCCGCCGCCAGCAGCGGCAGCACCTGGATGACCTGCTCCAGCACCCCGAACCACAGCAGGCGGCGGTGGATCATGGTGGCGCCAAAGCTCAGCAGGGTGTAGGCCAGGGCATGCTGACCCAGCAGGGCCGCTTCATGCACATCCATGAGCACGCCAAAGACGAAGGCCACGCCAACGCCGATGCGCCGGGGCTGATGCACATTCCAGAACACCAGCACCAGGGCCAGCACGTCCGGCGCGGCCAGCTGACGCCCCAGGGGCAGCAGGTTGAAGGCAAAAGCCGCCAGCAGCGTGAACCACAGGAAGAAGGGGTTGACCGGCAGCAGCAGCTGGTCACCGCGCGGCATGATCATTTGGCTCGCCCTTTCTTGCCCGCCGGCGCCGAGGCGGCGGCGGCTTGTGGCAGCGGCCGTGGCGGCAGCTGCAGGCCCACCGGCTCCAGCACCAGCGCATGGCGCACGGTGTCGGGACGGGCGGCCGGGGTCAGGCTGATGCGGGCAAAACCGGCGTCGCCGCGGCGGTCCACGGTACGCACCGTGGCCACGGGCAGGCCGGCGGGATAGATGCCGTCCACGCCGCTGGTGGTCAGCAGGTCGCCGGCTTTCACATCGTCGTTGGCGGCCACGAAACGCAGCTCCAGCAGGCCGCCGTCCTGGCCACCAAAGGCCACGCCCCGGTGCCCGGTACGGGCGTTGAGCACAGGGATGGCGGCGTCCCGATCCACCAGCAGCGTCACCTCGGAAGTGAGCAGATACACACGGGTGACTTGCCCCACGATGCCCTCGGCGGTGATGACGGGGGAGCCCGGCTGCACACCGTTGTCACTGCCGCGGTCGATGACCACCTTGCGGGAGAAGGGGTCGCTGGCCTCGTAGAGCACCTCGGCGGCCAGGCTGCGCACCTTGAGCGTGGGACGCAGCTGCAGCAGGGTGCGCAGTTGCTGGTTCTCCAGCGCCAGCTGGTCGGCCCGGGCCGCGCGCTCGGCCAGCCGGGCCTCGCGGGCGGCGGCGTCCACCTCACGCTGGCGCGCAGCCTCCAGCCCCCCGAAGTAAGCGTGCGCTTCCTGGGCACCCGCCAGCGGCAGGCCCAGCACCCGGGTCAGCGGGGTCATGGCGGTGGCCAGGGCATTGCGCAGGGGCGTGGTCACACCCAGGCGGTGATCGGCCACCATCAGGAAGAGGGCCAGCGTGGAATACAGGCCGAGCTTGCCCACCGCCGAGAGTCCCTGACGGAACAGTGGCGGAGGGGAACGGTCCAGGGTGCCCAGCGGCATCGCGCTTCAGCCCAGTGCTGCCAGAGTCGGCGCCCGGCAGGGCGCGGGCTTCACTCGGAAGTGAAGAGCGAGCGCACGCCGTCCATGCGGTCCAGCGCCATGCCGCAGCCGCGCACCACGCAGGTCAGCGGCTCCTCGGCCACCAGCACGGGCAGGCCGGTCTCCTCGGCCAGCAGGCGGTCCAGGTCGCGCAGCAGGGCGCCACCGCCGGTCAGCATCATGCCGCGCTCGGCGATGTCGGCTCCCAGCTCGGGCGGGGTCTGCTCCAGCGCGTTCTTCACGGCCGACACGATCTGGTTGAGCGGATCGGTCAGCGCCTCCAGGATCTCGTTGGACGAGATGGTGAAGCTGCGGGGCACGCCCTCGGAGAGGTTGCGGCCCTTGACCTCCAGCTCCTTGACCTCGGAGCCGGGGAAGGCCGAGCCGATGCTCTTCTTGATCATTTCGGCGGTGGGCTCGCCGATCAGCATGCCGTAGTTGCGGCGGATGTAATTGATGATGGCCTCATCGAACTTGTCGCCGCCCACGCGGACCGAGCCCTTGTAGACCATGCCGCCCAGGGAGATGACGCCCACCTCGGTGGTGCCACCGCCGATGTCGATGACCATGGAACCCGAGGCCTCGGAGACCGGCAGGCCCGCGCCGATGGCGGCAGCCATCGGCTCCTCGATCAGGTGCACCTCAGAGGCGCCGGCGCCCAGGGCGGCGTCGCGGATGGCGCGCTTTTCCACCTGGGTGGAGCCGCACGGCACGCAGATGATGATGCGCGGGCTGGGCTTGAGCATCGAGCTCGGGTGCACCATGCGGATGAACTGCTTGATCATCTGCTCGGTGATCACGAAGTCGGCGATCACACCGTCCTTCATGGGACGGATGGCCTCGATGTTGCCCGGCACCTTGCCCAGCATGGCCTTGGCCTCATGGCCCACCGCCTGGATGACCTTCTTGCCGTTGGAGCCGCCCTCGTGGCGGATGGAGACGACCGAGGGCTCATCGAGCACGATGCCCTTGCCGCGGACGTAGATCAGGGTGTTCGCGGTGCCCAGGTCGATCGCCAGATCGGTGGACACATAGCGGCGCAGCGTAGAGAACATGGTCAAGTGCGAGGAAGCTTGGTGTGCGTCCGCGAGCGGTCGAGGGCTGCCCGGCCGAGGTGGCAGGTCAGACTCCAGGACTCGGGGCGCATGTATGGGTGACGGGTGGTGACGGTACGGGGCGAGCGCGCCTTCTGGCCGGGGACGCATGACTGCATCAGACCCTGCACCGGAAGGCCGCCCCCGTGTCGCCATAAGACGCCGACGGGAGCATCGGGGTTGACCGGAGATAATACCGCAAGCCCCCGCCCCGCCGGCGGGCGACCGGTGTCATTTCCCGTCGTTTTCCCAGCTGTGACGGGCCTTTGCCGCGCATGCCCTGCATGCCTGGCCGCCCTGGCCCCGCAGCCACTAGCACTGCCCTCACCCATGGCCCTCACCCCTGCGGACGTGAGCCGCATCGCGCAGCTCTCACGCCTGGAGCTCTCCGGCGACGAACCCGAGCGCCTGCTGGCCCAGCTCAACGGCTTCTTCACCATCGTCGAACAGATGCGTGCGGTGGACACCACCGGCGTCGAGCCGCTGGCCACGCCACTGTCGGCCATCCACGACGTGCAGCTGCGCCTGCGCGACGACGTGGTGACCGAGACCAACCAGCGCGAACTCAACCAGCGCAGCGCCCCGGCCGTGGAAGCCGGCCTGTTCCTCGTGCCCAAGGTGATCGAATGAGCGCCCCCGCCCTGCACAGCCTGGGCGTGGCCCAGGCCGCCCGCGCCCTGGCCGCCGGCCAGGTGTCTGCCGTCGAGCTGACCCGCCACCTGCTGGCCCGCACCGAGGCCGACGCCGCCCTGGGCGCCTTCCTGCATGTGGACGCCGAAGGCGCGCTGGCCGCCGCCGCCGCCGCCGACGCCGCCCGCGCCGCCGGCCAGGCCGGCCCGCTGACGGGCGTGCCCATCGCGCACAAGGACATCTTCGTCACCGCCGACATGCCCACCACGGCCGGCTCCAAGATCCTGGCCGGCTACCGCAGCCCCTTCGACGCCACCGTGGTGGCGCGCCTGAAGGCCGCCGGCACGGTGAACCTGGGCAAGCTCAACTGCGACGAGTTCGCCATGGGTTCGGCCAACACCAACTCGGCCTACGGCCCGGTGCTCAACCCCTGGGACCGCGGCCGCGTGCCCGGCGGCTCCTCGGGCGGCTCAGCCGCCGCGGTGGCCGCGCGCCTGGTGCCCGCCGCCACCGGCACCGACACCGGCGGCTCCATCCGCCAGCCCGCCAGCTTCACCGGCATCACCGGCATCAAGCCCACCTACGGTGTGTGCAGCCGCTACGGCATGATCGCCTACGCCTCCAGCCTGGACCAGGCCGGCCCCATGGCCCGCTCGGCCGAGGACTGCGCGCTGCTGCTCTCGGCCATGAGCGGCTTTGACGAGCGCGACGCCACCAGCGCCCAGCGCCCGGCGCAGGACTTCCATGCCCAGATGCAGCAGGCGCGCGAAGGCGCCAGCGCCAGCCAGCCCCTGGCCGGCCTGCGCATCGGCCTGCCGCGCGAGTTCTTCCCTGCCGCCCTGGCGGCTGACGTGGACGGCGCCGTGCGTGCCGCCCTGTCTGAGCTGCAGCGCCTGGGCGCCACCCTGGTGGACATCAGCCTGCCGCGCACCGAGCTGGCCATCCCGGTCTACTACATCATCGCCCCGGCCGAAGCCAGCTCCAACCTGAGCCGCTTTGACGGCGTGAAGTTCGGCCACCGCGCCGCGCAGCACGGCGACCTGCTGGACATGTACAAGAAGAGCCGGGCCGAGGGCTTTGGCGCCGAGGTCAAGCGCCGCATCATGACGGGCACCTACGTGCTCAGCCACGGCTACTACGACGCCTACTACCTGCAGGCCCAGAAGCTGCGGCGCATGATCGCCGACGACTTCCAGGCCGCCTTCGCCCAGTGCGACGTGATCGCCGGGCCGGTGGCGCCGACGGTGGCCTGGCCGCTGCAGGGCCACAGCGCCGACCCGCTGGCCGACTACCTGGCCGACATCTTCACCCTGCCCGCCAGCCTGGCCGGCCTGCCCGGCATGAGCGTGCCGGCCGGCTTCAGCCCGCAGGGTCTGCCAGTGGGCCTGCAGCTCATCGGCAACTATTTCCAGGAAGGCACGCTGCTGCACGCCGCCCACGCGCTGCAGCAGGTCACCGACTGGCACACCCGCGCCCCGGCAGGAATCTGAGCATGACGACGACGAACAAGCCCCAACTGGTGCGTGGCTACGAGGTGGTGATCGGCCTGGAGAACCACGTCCAGCTCTCCACCCAATCCAAGATCTTCAGCGGCGCGTCCACCGCCTTCGGTGCCGAGCCCAACACCCAGGCCTGCGCGGTGGACCTGGCGCTGCCGGGCACGCTGCCGGTGCTCAACCGCGCGGCGGTCGAACGCGCCATCCGCTTCGGTCTGGCCGTGGGCGCCAAGGTGGCGCCGGTGTCGGTCTTCGCCCGAAAGAACTACTTCTACCCCGACCTGCCCAAGGGCTACCAGATCAGCCAGTTCGAGATCCCGGTGGTCCAGGGCGGCAAGGTGGAGTTCTTCGTGGGCGACCAGAAGAAGGTGGTGCAGCTCACCCGCGCCCACCTGGAGGAAGACGCCGGCAAGAGCCTGCACGAGGACTTCCACGGCCAGTCGGGCATCGACCTGAACCGCGCCGGCACCCCGCTGCTGGAGATCGTCTCCGAGCCCGACATGCGCTCGGCCCAGGAAGCGGCTGAGTACGCCAAGACCTTGCACGCCCTGGTCATGTGGCTGGGCATCTGCGACGGCAACATGCAGGAAGGCTCGTTCCGCTGCGACGTGAACGTCTCGGTGCGCAAGCCCGGCGCGCCCTACGGCACCCGCCGCGAGATCAAGAACCTCAACAGCTTCCGCTTCCTGGTGGACGCGGTGAACTATGAGGTGAACTGGCAGATCGACCAGATCGAGGACGGCTACGCCATCCAGCAGGCCACGGTGCTCTACAACCCCGACAAGGGTGAGACGCGCGCCATGCGCAGCAAGGAAGACTCGGCCGACTACCGCTACTTCCCCGACCCCGACCTGCCGCCGCTGGTGATCGCGCCGGAGTGGGTGGAGCGCGTCAAGGGCGAGATGCCCGAGCTGCCGCGCGCCATGGCCACGCGCTTTGTCGACGCCGATGGCCTGCCGGCCTACGACGCGACGATGATGACCCAGAGCCTGGCCTTCGCCCGCTACTACGAGGCTGCGCGCGACGCCTGCAAGGCCCCCAAGCTGGTGGCCAACTGGCTGATGGGCGAGGTGAGCAAACGCCTGAACACCGAGGGTCGCGAGATCGATGCCTCGCCGGTGGCGCCGGTCACGCTGGCCGCGCTGATCACGCGCATCCAGGACGGCACCATCTCCAACAACTCCGCCAAGCAGGTGTTTGACGCCCTGTGGAGCGGTGCCGGCGCCGACGTGGACGCCATCATCGACGCCAAGGACCTGCGCCAGTCCAACGACACGGGGGCCCTGGAAGCCATCGTGGCCGAGGTCATCGCCGCCAACCCCAAGTCGGTGGAGGAATACCGCGCCGGCAAGGACAAGGCGTTCAACGCCCTGGTGGGCCAGGTGATGAAGGCCAGCAAGGGCAAGGCCAACCCGGCCCAGGCCAGCGAGCTGCTCAAGGCCAAGCTGGCAGGCTGAGGCCGCGCCGCCGGCGCGGGGGCAGGCACCGGCCAAGCCGGTGCCTGCCCGGGATGCCTGGGCCGCTTCAGCGCGCCGTGGGCGTGCCGCCGCGGAACTCTTTGAGCTTGAGCTGGCAGTTCAGGGGCGGGGCATCGCCGGTCTGCCACAGGGCCGTGGAGCGGTCGAGCTGCAGGCTGGCCTTCTTGCCCGGCGCAAAGAACAGCGCTGCGCCGGTCTGGCGCACGCGCTCCAGGCGCACACCCGGGCCACTGGGCTTGCCGCCCTCGGCCGGCAGCAGCTGCACGGTGGCCTCGCGCGGGGTGCTGCGCACCCGCAGCACCTGCCCGTCAGCACAGGTGTAATCGGTCTGCGAGGCCCATGCCGGCACCGCCCCCAGCAGCATCAGAGACAGGCCCAGGCCGCGCCAGCAGGCGCCGCAGCCGAGCGCGCGCTCAGATGCCATAGCGCTCACGGTAGGCGGCCACGCGGGGCTTGTTGGCGGCCAGGGCGGCGTCGCCGGTGGTGTCCAGGAACGCCATCAGGTCGGCCAGGGTGGCAATGGAGACCACCTGCAGGCCCAGCTCCTGCTCCACGTACTGCACACCGCTGCGGCGGTTGGCCGGATCGTCCTTGGCGCGCTCCTGGCGGTCCATGGTGATGGCCACGCCCACCGGCGTGGCGCCGGCGGCGCGGATCATGTCGGCCGCCTCGCGCTTGGAGGCGCCGTCGGTGATCACGTCGTCGATGATCAGGACCTTGCCCCGCACCGGCGCGCCCACCAGGGTGCCGCCTTCGCCATGGTCCTTGGCCTCCTTACGGTTGTAGGCGTAGGGCACGCTCTTGCCCTCCTTGGCCAGGCCGATGGCCACCGCCGCGGCCAGGGTGATGCCCTTGTAGGCCGGGCCGAAGAGCATGTCGAACTCCAGGCCCGAAGCGATCAGACGCCGTGCATAGAATTCCCCAAGCTTCATCAGCTTGGCGCCGTCATCGAACAGACCGGTGTTGAAGAAGTAGGGCGACTGCCGGCCGGCCTTGGTCGTGAAGTCGCCGAAGCGCAGCACCCCCGCCTCCACGGAGAACTTGACGAATTCCTGGGCCAGGTCGTGGATGCGTGCGGTATCGGTCATGAATGCAGGGAAAGACAGCCAATGGGATTGAAGCTGGTGACGCTGAACCTGAACGGCATCCGTTCAGCCGCGACAAAGGGCTTTGCGGAATGGGCCGCCAGCGTGGCGCCTGATTGTATGGGGGTGCAGGAGGTCAAGGCCCAGGCAACCGACGTTGCCGGCAAGTTCGATGACGTTGCCGGCATGAAGGGCCATTTCCACTATGCACAGAAGAAGGGCTATTCCGGGGTGGGGCTCTACACCCGGCACGAGCCCAGCGACGTGGTCGTGGGCCTGGGCGTGCCCGAGTTCGACGACGAGGGGCGTTGGGTGGAGCTGCGCTTTGACATCCCCGGCCGCGCCTTGAGCCTGATCAGCTGCTACTTCCCCAGCGGCTCCAGCGGGCCGGAACGCCAGGCCGCCAAGTTCCGCTTTCTGGACGTGATGGCGCCGCACCTGGCCCGGCTGCGGGCCCAGCGCGAGTTCATCCTGGTGGGTGACGTGAACATCGCCCACCGCGAGGCCGACCTCAAGAACTGGAAGGGCAACCTCAAGAACTCAGGCTTCCTGCCCGAGGAACGCGCCTGGATGAGCACCCTGCTCGACCCCGCCCAGGGCGGCCTGGTGGACGTCTACCGCCGCCTGCACCCCGACACCACCGACGCCTGCTACACCTGGTGGAGCAACCGCGGCCAGGCCTATGCCAAGAACGTGGGCTGGCGGCTGGACTACCACCTGGCCACGCCTGCCCTGGCCGAAGGCGCCCGCACGGCCAGCATCTACAAGGACCAGAAGTTCAGCGACCACGCGCCGCTGACCATCGACTACGCCTGGTCGATCTGAGAGGCTGAGCCGCCGCACTCAGCGCGCGCCGGCCTGGGACGCCGCCGCGGCCACCCCGGGGGCGGTGGCGCCGGCGGCCGCCGCACGGCGGGCATTCACCAGCCACTGCTCCTGCCAGCGTTTCTGCCAGGCCGCCACCGCCTCGCGCAGTGCCGGCAGCGCCGCCTGGGCGGCGCGCTCGCCCTCCAGCAGGGCGTTGTGCTTCTGGTCAAAGTCGGCCGGGCCCATCTTGCCCACCCGCGGCCGGATCACCACGTCAGCCCGGGCCATCTCCTGTTCACCCAACTTCTGGCCCATGATGGTGATGGTCTGGTTGATGTTGCCCAGGATGCTGTCGGCGCGGCCATCGGTGGCCTTGCTGGAGATGTCCACCGCCACCACCAGCTCGGCACCCAACTCGCGGGCGGCATCCACCGGCACCGGACTCACCAGGCCGCCGTCCACATAACGCTTGCCGCTGATGAGCACCGGCTGGAACACCCCGGGGATGCTGCAGGAGGCGCGCACCGCCTGCCCGGTGTTGCCGGTGCGGAAGATCACGCGGTTGCCGGTGTCCAGCTCGGTGGCCACGGCCGCAAAGGGCTTGGCCAGCTTGTCCAGCGGACGCTGCTGCACCAGCTCGTTGACGTAGTCGCGCAGCTTCTCGCCCTTGACCAGGCCGCCGGCGCCGAACAGCGTCACGTCGCGCACCCGCCCCTCGTCCAGGGCGAAGGACTGCTCCTGCAGTTGGAAGGCCGACAGGCCCGAGGCGTAGAGCGCCCCCACCACACTGCCCGCGCTGGTGCCGGAGACGAACTGCGGCACGAACCCCGAGGCCTCCAGCATCTTGAGCACGCCCACATGGGCAAAGCCCTTGGCGCCGCCGCCGCCCAGGGCGATGCCCAGCTTGGGCTGCGGCGCGGGCGGCGCCACCAGCGGAGGTGGCGGCGGCGGGGGCGCCACGGGCTCGGGCGCGGCCGCCGGAGCGGCCGGCGGGTTGCTGCCGCAGGCGCCCAGCGCCAGCGTGCCCACGGCCAGCGCCAACCAGGCACGACGCAGGGGCAAGGAAAGCGGCGCGTCGGCGGGCGCGGGGGTCACGTGAAGGGGCGGCATGGCGGTGCGGGGTGGTTCGGATCGCGGGGGATCGGAACCGCCGATTCTGGCAGCCGGTCCGCCGCACGCATGTCCCACGCCCAGACAGGGGCGTTGGCCGCGGCCGCCCCCCACCTGCCGCAGGGCCGCCAAGATGCGGGCCTGCCGCCACGTCCCCCCGCCCCATCGTGCTCGACACCGCCCTGCCCCCCGCGTTCACCCTGCGTGTCCATACCCACCCCACCGCCGTGGACGCCGCCGCCTGGGATGCCCTGCTCGCCCGCCAGTCCCGGCCCACGCCCTTCATGCGCCACGCCTACCTGGCCGCGCTGCAGGCCTCGGGCAGCGCCACGCCATCCACCGGCTGGACGCCCTGCTGGCTCACCCTGCACCGGGGCGAGGCGGCCGAGGCCCCGCTGGCGGCGGCCACCCTCACCTGGCTCAAGACCCACTCCTACGGCGAATACGTGTTCGACTGGGCCTGGGCCGAGGCCTACCAGCGCCACGGCCTGGCCTACTACCCCAAGCTGCTGGGCGCCGTGCCCTTTACCCCCGTGCCCGGCAGCCGCCTGCTGGCCGAAGATGCCCCCAGCCGGCGCGCCCTGCTGGAGGCGCTGCGGGAATTGACGCGCCGCCAGCAGCTCTCCTCCGCCCACCTGCTGTTCCTGGACGAGGCTGAGCAGGCCGACGCCCGTGCCGCCGGCTGGCTGCTGCGCAGCGGCGTGCAGTTCCACTGGACCAACCGCCAGCCCACACCCTATGCCGACTGGCCTGACTTCCTGGCCAGCCTCCAGCGCGAAAAACGCAAGAAGATCCAGCAGGAGCGCCGTCGCGTGCAGGCCGCCGGCATCACCTTCCGCATGCGGGAAGGCGCGGCCATCACCGAAGCCGACTGGGACTTCTTCCACCACTGCTACCAGCTCACCTACGCCGCCCACCGCTCCACGCCCTACCTCACGCGGGACTTCTTCACCCGCATGGCGCAGACCCTGCCCGAACACTGGTTGATGTTCATCCCCCAGCGCCCGGAGGGCACGCCTGTGGCCGCGTCCTTGGTGGCCATCGACCGCGCCCAGGGCACCGCCTGGGGCCGCTACTGGGGCGCCACCGAACCCATTGACTGCCTGCACTTCGAGGCCTGCTACTACCAACCCCTGCAGTGGTGCATCGCCCAGGGTTTTGCCCGCTTTGAAGGCGGCGCCCAAGGCGAGCACAAGATGGCCCGCGGCCTGCTGCCGGTGCCCACGGCCTCCGCCCACTGGCTGGCCCACCCGCAGTTCGCCCGCGCGGTGGAGGACTTTCTGGCCCGCGAGGGCCAAGGGGTGGAGGCCTATCTGGATGAGCTGCGGGAGCGGGATCCGTTCAGGCGTACCCCGGAATGAAAAGCGGCGCCCCGCAGGGCGCCGCTCATGTCTCCTCAGACCTTCTTCTCTTCAATCGTTGCGGGGCCTCAGGCGCTGGCCTTCACCTTCAAGCGCCAGGCATGCAGCAGCGGCTCGGTGTAGCCGCTGGGCTGTTCCTTGCCCTTGAAGACCAGGTCCAGGGCGGCCTGGAAGGCGGCGCCATCGGGGTTGGCCACCAAGGGCTTGT
The DNA here is from genome assembly GCF_010499455.1 of Ideonella livida. Taxonomy (GTDB): domain Bacteria; phylum Pseudomonadota; class Gammaproteobacteria; order Burkholderiales; family Burkholderiaceae_C; genus Ideonella; species Ideonella livida. The sequence goes on from NZ_JAAGOH010000006.1 coordinate 212,909, forward strand.
AGGCGGCGTCGCCGGCGTTCTGGGCGTCCACCTTGGCGGCCATGCGGGCGAAGGACTCGCGCACCTGGGCTTCAGTCACCACGCCGTGGTGCAGCCAGTTGGCGACGTGCTGGCTGGAGATGCGCAGGGTGGCACGGTCTTCCATCAGGCCCACGTCGTTGATGTCGGGCACCTTGGAGCAGCCCACGCCTTGGTCCACCCAGCGCACCACATAACCCAGGATGCCCTGGATGTTGTTGTCGATTTCCTGCTGCTTCTCGGCCTCACTCCACTTGGCTTCGGCAACGACCGGGATGGTCAGCAGGTCAGACAGCAGCTTGGCGGTGACTTCAGCGTTGTCGGCGTCGCCGCTGGCTTCGATGGCCTTTTGCACGTCAGACACCAGCACCTGGTGGTAGTGCAGGGCGTGCAGGGTGGCGGCGGTGGGGCTCGGGGTCCAGGCGGTGTTGGCGCCGGCCTTGGGGTGGCCGATCTTCTGCTTGAGCATTTCGGCCATCAGGTCGGGCATGGCCCACATGCCCTTGCCGATCTGGGCGCGGCCGCGCAGGCCGCATTGCAGGCCGATCAGCACGTTGCGGCGCTCGTAGGCGGCAATCCAGGCGCTGGTCTTGATGTCGCCCTTGCGCATCATCGGGCCGGCCAGCATGGCGGTGTGCATCTCGTCGCCGGTGCGGTCGAGGAAGCCGGTGTTGATGAAGGCCACGCGGCTCTTGGCGGCGGCGATGCAGGCCTTGAGGTTGACGCTGGTGCGGCGCTCCTCGTCCATGATGCCCAGCTTGACGGTGCTGTCGGGCAGGCCCAGCAGCTGTTCCACCCGGGCAAACAGCTCGCAGGCGAAGGCCACTTCGGCCGGGCCGTGCATCTTGGGCTTGACGATGTAGACCGAGCCCTTGCGGCTGTTGCGCAGGCCGGGGGTGCCCAGGCCCTTGAGGTCGTGCAGGGCGATGGTGGTGGTGACCACCGCGTCCATGATGCCTTCCGGAATTTCCTTGCCTTCTGCGCCCCACAGGATGGCCGGATTGGTCATCAGGTGGCCGACATTGCGCACGAACAGCAGGCTGCGGCCGTGCAGGGTGACGTTGCCCTGGCCGTTGGCGGCGGTGTAGACGCGGTCGGCGTTCAGGCCGCGGGTCATGGCCTTGCCGCCCTTGGTGAAGGTCTCGGTCAGCGTGCCGCGCAGGATGCCCAGCCAGTTGGCGTAGCCCACCAGCTTGTCCTCGGCGTCCACGGCGGCGACGGAGTCTTCCAGGTCGAGGATGGTGGACAGGGCGGCTTCGACCACCACGTCGCTGATGCCGGCGGCGTCACTGGCGCCAATGGCGGTGCTGCGGTCGATCCGGATGTCCAGGTGCAGGCCGTGGTGGGCCAGCAGCAGGCTGCTGGGGTTCTGGGTGGCGCCCTGGTAGCCCACCAGCTGGGTGGGGTTGGCCAGGCCGGTGAAGGTGCCATTGGTCAGGCGCACGACCAGCTGACCCGCCTCGACGGCATAGCCGGCGGCCTGGCTGTGGCTGGCGTTGACCAGGGGGGCGGCCTGGTCCAGGAACTGGCGGGCAAAGGCGATGACCTTGGCACCGCGGGCCGGGTTGTAGCCCTGGCCCTTGTCGGCGCCATCGGTCTCGGGGATGGCGTCGGTGCCGTACAGGGCGTCGTACAGGCTGCCCCAGCGGGCGTTGGCGGCATTCAGCGCGTAGCGGGCGTTGAGGATGGGCACCACCAGCTGCGGGCCGGCTTGGATGGCCAGCTCGTCGTCCACATTGGCGGTGGTGGTTTGCACGTCGGCCGGCACGGGCACCAGGTAGCCGATTTGCTGCAGGAAGGCCTGGTAGGCGGCCATGTCCGCGATCGGACCTGGGTGGGCTTGGTGCCAAGCGTCCATCTCGGCCTGGATGCGGTCACGCTCGGCCAGCAGGGCGGCGTTCTTGGGCGCCAGGTCGGCCACGATCTGGTCAAAACCCGCCCAGAAGGCGGCGGCGTCGACGCCGGTGCCCGGCAGCACCTGCTCTTCAATGAAGCGGTGCAGCTCGGTGGCCACTTGCAGGCCGTGGATCGGGGTGCGTGCGGTCATGGGGGTGGTTCCTTCTTCCGGGTAGGCGGTTGTCGTGGGTTCTGAAATCGGAGCGGGTGTGCGGGCTGGCGGGCCAGCGGGTGGTGCTTCAGCCCAGCAGGGCGGCAATGCCGGCGCGGGCCACCTGGGCATCCTGGTCAGACTTGACGCCCGACACGCCCACGGCGCCGACCACCTGGCCGTCCACCACCACCGGCACCGCGCCTTCCAGCGTGCCCTGCAGCACGGGGGCGGAGAGGAAGGCGGTGCGGCCGTTGTTGATCATGTCCTCATAGACCTTGCTCTCCTTGCGGCCCAGGGCGGAGGTGCGCGCCTTTTCGGTGGCCATGTAGGCGGTCATGGGGGCGGCGCCGTCCAGCCGCGTCAGGCCCAGCGGGTGGCCGCCGTCGTCCACCACGGCGATGGTCACGGCCCAGCCCTGGCGTTGGGCCTCGGCGGTGGCGGCGGCCAGCAGGGTTTGCACGTCTTCGGCCTGGAGCACGGGTTTGGTCTTCATGAGGGTTCTCCTGAGGGGGGTCGGAGGGGAAAGAAGGCAGGCGGCGGCCCGGCTCAGGCCGCCGCAGGAAAGAAATCGAGCACGGCGCGCAGGCTGGTGCCGATGCGGTGCGGCTCGGTGCCCAACTGCTCCAGCGGCGCGCCGCTGCGGTTGACCCACAGCGTGGTGTAGCCGAACCAGGTGGCACCGATGGCGTCCCAGCCGTTGCTGGAGACGAAAAGGATGTCGCGCGCCGGCAGGCCCAGCGCGTCCGGCCCCAGCTGGTAGGCGGCCGGGTGGGTCTTGAACTGGCGCACGGCATGCACGCTCAGCACCGGGTCCAGCAGCTCGGCAAAACCAGCGCTCTTGGTGGCCACGGCCAGCATGTCCGGGTCGCCGTTGGAGAGGATGCCGGCGCGGATGCCCCGGGCCTTGAGCGCGGCCAGCACCTCGCGGTTCTCCGGGAACGCGGAGAGGTGGCGGTACTCGTTCATCAGCCGCAGCTCGGTGGACGGGGTGAGCGCCAGGCCCAAAGCCGCAGCGCTGGTGCGCAGGGCGGCCAGGGTCAGCTCCCAGAAGGGGCGGTAGCGTGCGCCGTCGGGGGCGCTCATCGACACCAGGCGGGTGTAGTCGATCTGGCGGGTGCGCCACTGGCTGGCCAGGGCCTGGCCGTGGCCGGGAAACAGCTGCTCGGCCGTCAACGCCACGCTGTAGACGTCGAACAGGGTGCCAAAAGCATCGAACAGCACCGCCTTGGGGGCGGCGGCCGGGACACGGGCGGGAGCATGGCGCTTTTCCATGCGCCCACTGTATTGGATACTTCAACAAACATTAATAGACCGAAAGTTGATTGATTTGTGACTTTTAAGTTGGAATGAAAGCACCCCCGCGATGGACCGCCTCAAGCAGATCGAGACCTTTGTGGCCGTGGCCTCCAAAGGCAGCCTGACCGCCGCCGCCACGCTGGAGGGCGTGGCCCCGGCGGTCATTGGCCGGCGCATGGACGCGCTGGAAGCCCGCCTGGGCGTCAAGCTGCTGGTGCGCACCACCCGCCGCCTGCAGCTCACCCACGAGGGCGCGGCCTTCCTGGAGGACTGCCAGCGCCTGATCACCGACTTCAACAGCGCCGAGGCCAGCGTCTCCGCCGGGGGCGTCAAGGCCAGCGGGCACCTGCGCATCACCGCCCCCGGCGGCTTTGGGCGGCGGCATGTGGCCCCGCTGGTGCCCGAGTTCCTGGCCCAGCATCCCGAGGTGAGCCTGTCGCTCAACCTCTCGGACCGGGTGGTGGACATCGTCAACGAGAGCTACGACTGCGCGGTGCGGGTGGGCGATTTCCCCGATTCGTCGCTGGTGGCCGTGCGCCTGGCCGACAACCGGCGGCTGTGCGTGGCCACGCCAGCCTACTTGGCGCGTGCCGGCACCCCGCAGCATCCGGCCGAGCTGCCGCGGCACGACTGCCTGGTGCTCTCCTCCGACGCCAGCCAGACCCGGGGCTGGGCCTTTGCGGTGGATGGCGAGGTGCAGCACCTGCGCCTGCCCGGCCGGCTGGACTGCAGCGACGGCCAGGTGCTGCACGCCTGGTGCCTGCAGGGCCTGGGCCTGGCCTGGCGCAGCACCTGGGAGGTGCGGGCCGACCTGGCTGCCGGCCGCCTGGTGAGCGTGCTGGACGACTTTGCCGCGCCGCCCAATGGCATCTACGCCATGTTCCCCAGCGCCCGCCATCTGCCGCTACGGGTGCGGCTGTGGATCGACTTCCTCAAGCACAGCTACGGCGACCCCGGCTACTGGGAACGCGCCGGCTGAACCGGGCGCGCGGCAAGCCCCCGCGTGCAGGCAGGGTGTTCCACCTGCCCCGGGACGGACACCCTTGGTAACGTGGCCCGCCCCCGCCCGCGCGACCTGTCCGCGGGCCACCTTGACGAGCCCCGCATGCCCCCGACCCGCCACCGCCCGCACCCCCACCCCCTGCAGCGCGGACTGCTGCGCCCCCTGCGCCTGGGCCTGCTGCCCCTGCTGGCCGGCCTGGCCAGCCTGGGCGCCTGCCAGAAGACCGAGCCTGCGGCGGGCGCCGCCGCCACCGCGGCGCCCGCCGCCTCCGCCCCGCGCCCGGCACAGACCGTGACCCTGCACACCGTGCGCACCCGCGATGTGGCGGTGGAGTTCACCGCCCTGGGCACCCTGGCAGCGGCCAGTACGGTGGAGGTGCGGCCGCAGATCAGCAGCACCGTGCGGCGCATCGCCGTGCAGGAAGGCCAGGCGGTGCGCGCCGGCGCGCTGCTGTTCCAGCTCGACGACCGGGTGGAGCAAGCCAACCTGGACAAGGCCCGCGCCACCCTACAGCGCGACCGCGTCGCCCTGGCCGACCTGCAACGCCAGCATGAGCGCGCCCAGGAGCTGCGCCGGCAGCACTTCATCGCCCAGGCCGCCGCCGACACCGTGCAGACCCAAGTGGAGGCGCAGCGTGCCCTGGTGGCCCAGGACGAGGCCGCCCTGCAGGCCGCCGAAGTGGCCCTGAGCCTGACCCGCCTGACCGCCCCCCAGGCCGGCCGCGCCGGCCTCATCGCCGTCAACCCCGGCAGCGTGGTGCAGCCCGGTGGCGCCGCCCTGGTGACCCTGGCCCAGCTCGACCCGCTGCAGGTGGTCTTCACCCTGCCCGAGGTGCAGTGGAACCAGCTGCTGACCGAGGCCGGCGGCCCCCAGGGCCTGCAGCGCCTGCCCTTGCAGGTGATGGTGGGGGCCCCGCCACCCGGCGCACGCGGTACTGGGGCGGGGGCCACCCCGCTGCCAGGCCGCCTGCTGGCTGTGGACAACTCGGTGGACAGCAGCACCGGCACCCTGCGTCTGAAGGGCGAGCTGGCCAACCCCGGACAGCGCCTGTGGCCCGGCCAATACGTCACGGTGCGACTGAAGGTGCGCACCCTGGCCGACACCCCCGTGGTGCCGCAGGCCGCGCTCATCCTGCGTGGCCAGGAGCGGCAGGTCTATGTGGTGGACGCCCAGGGGGTGGCCCAGCTGCGCAAGGTGCGCGTGCGCGCCCCGCAGGGCGAGTGGGTGGCCGTCGAAGGCGTGGAGGCCGGCGAGAAGGTGGTGGTGGAAGGCAAGCAGAACCTGCGCCCCGGCACCCCGGTGCGGGAAGCCGCCGGCAAGTCCGGTGGCGGCGCCACGGCCGCCGCCGCGGCCCGCCCCGCCAGCGCAGGAGCCACCCCATGAGCGGGCTGGTCGAACTCTTCATCCGCCGTCCGGTGATGACGGTGCTGCTGAACCTGGCTGTGGTGGCCGCTGGCGTGCTGGCCCTGGGCAAGATCCCGGTGGCCGCCCTGCCCAGCTACAACACGCCCATCATCAATGTGCAGGCCAGCCTGCCCGGTGCCTCGCCCGAGACCATGGCCAGCTCGGTGGCACTGCCGCTGGAGAAGCAGTTCTCCACCATCGCCGGGCTCTCGGTCATCAGCTCCACCAGCCTGCTGGGCAACACCTCCATCACGCTGGAATTCGACCCCACCCGCGACCTGGACGCCGCCGCGGTGGATGTGCAGGCTGCCCTGCTGCGCGCCCAGCGCCAGCTGCCGGCCGAGATGAGCACGCCCCCCAGCTACCGCAAGGTCAACCCGGCCGATGCGCCGGTGCTGCTGGTGGCGCTCACCTCGCCGTCGATGAACCTGGCCGAGCTCAACGACTACGCCGAGAACCTCATCGCCCCCAGCCTGTCCACCCTGCCCGGCGTGGCCCAGGTCAACCTGTTTGGCCAGCGCAAGTACGCCGTGCGCATCCAGGCCCGGCCCGACCAGCTCGCCGTGCGCGGCCTCTCCATGGACGAGGTGCGCACCGCCCTGGCCGCCGCCAACGCCAACACGCCGGTGGGCCTGCTGGAAGGGCCGCGCCAGATCCTCACCGTGCAGGCCAACGGCCAGCTGGCCAGCGCCCGGGAGTGGGGCGCCGTCATCGTGGCCAGCCGCAACGGGGTGCCGGTGCGTCTGCGCGAGGTGGCCGAGGTGCAGGACAGCATCGAGAACGTCAAGACCCATGCCGAACTCAACGGCGAGCCCTCCATCACGCTGGCCGTGCTGCGCCAGCCCAATGCCAACACCGTGGAGGTGGTGGACCGCGTGCGCGCCCTGCTGCCGCGCTTTGCCGAGCAGCTGCCCGCCTCGGTGGAAATGACCCCGGTCAACGACCGCTCGCGCTCCATCCGCGAGGCCCTGCACGACGTCTACCTCACCCTGGCCCTCACCGTGGCCCTGGTGGTCATGGTCATCTTCGTCTTCCTGCGCCGGCTCAGCGCCACGGTCATCCCCACGCTGAGCCTGCCGGTCTCGCTCATCGGTGCCGTGGCCCTGCTGCAGGCCATGGGCTACAGCCTCAACAACATCTCGCTGCTGGGCATCACCCTGGCCGTGGGCCTGGTGGTGGACGACGCCATCGTGATGCTGGAGAACATCGTGCGCCATGTGGAAGACGGCATGGCGCCCTTCGCAGCGGCCCTGCGTGGCGCGCGCGAGATGGCCTTCACCATCGTCTCCATCTCCATCTCGCTGGTGGCGGTGCTCATCCCCATCTTCTTCATGCCCGGCGTGATCGGCCTGCTGCTGCATGAGTTTGCGGTGGTGGTGGGGCTGTCCATCCTGGTGTCGGCCGGCGTCTCCCTCACCCTGGTGCCCATGCTGGCCAGCCGCTACCTGCGCCACCACGATGCCAGCCAGGAGACCGGCTTTGGCCGCCTGTTCGAGCGCGGCTTTGACGCCCTGCAAGCCGGCTACGGCCGCAGCCTGGACTGGGCCCTGGCCCACCGCGCCTGGATCCTGGCCCTGGCCGCGGGCACCCTGGTGGCCACCGTCTGGCTGGTGCAGCACCTGCCCAAGGGCTTCTTTCCTGAGGAGGACATCGGCCAGATCCAGGTGACCACCGAAGCCGCCGAAGACATCTCCTTTACCGCCATGCTGGCAACCCAGGCGCGGGTGGCCGCCCTCTTGCGCGCCGACCCGGCGGTGGAGAACGTCTCCTCCTTCATCGGCGCCGGCGGCAACCAGGCCAGCAACACCCACAACGGGCGCATGTTCGTCACCCTCAAGCCACGTGAGCAGCGCCCGCCCATGAAGGAGGTGGTGGAAGGGCTGCGCAAGAAGCTGCGCGGCGTGGCCGGCGTGCAGGTCTTCATGCGCCCGGTGCAGAACCTGCAGCTGGGTGGCCGCCAGAGCAAGAGCCGCTACCAGTACACCCTGCAGAGCGTGAGCGCCGGCGCCCTGGGCGAATGGGCCGTCAAGCTGCAGGAGCGGATGCGCGCCGACCCGCTGTTCCGCGACGTGACCAGCGACAGCCAGAACCGCGGCCTGCAGGCCAGCCTGCAGATCGACCGCGACAAGGCCGCCGCCCTGGGCGTGAGCATGGCCGACGTGCGCAGCGCCCTCTACACCGCCTTTGGCGAACGACAGGTCTCCACCATCTACGGCCCCTCGGCCAGCTACGCCGTGCTGCTGGAGGCCGTGCCGGAGCAGCGCCAGTTTGAAGACGCCTTCGGCAGCGTGTGGCTGCGCGCCAAGGGGGGCACCCTGGTGCCCCTGACCGCCTTTGCCACCGTGCAGCGCACGCTGGGCCCCACCGCGGTCAACCACCAGGGCCAGTTGCAGGCCATCACCCTGTCCTTCAACCTGGCGCCCGATGTGGCCCTGGGCGACGCCACCCGCCGCATGGGCGAGCTGAGCGCCGAGCTGCAACTGCCGCCCACCCTCATCACCAGCTGGGGCGGTGACGCCGCCGTCTTCCAGGACAGCCAGGGCGGGCAGCTGGTGCTCATCCTGGCGGCGCTGGCCGTCATCTACCTGCTGCTGGGCATGCTCTACGAGAGCTACATCCACCCGCTCACCATCCTGGCCGGACTGCCTTCGGCGGCCGTGGGCGCGCTGCTCACCTTGTGGCTGTTCGGGCACGACCTGACCCTGATCGCCACCATCGGCCTGCTGATGCTGATCGGCATCGTCAAGAAGAACGCCATCATGATGATCGACTTCGCGCTGGATGCGCAGCGCCACCAGGGCCTGCCGCCGGCCGAGGCCATCCGCCAGGCCTGCCTGCTGCGCCTGCGGCCCATCATGATGACCACCCTGGCCGCCCTGATGGGCGCCCTGCCCATCGCCCTGGGCCTGGGCGCCGGCGCCGAACTGCGCCAACCCCTGGGTCTGGCCGTGGTGGGCGGCCTGCTGGTGAGCCAGGTGGTCACGCTCTACATCACCCCGGTCCTTTACCTGGCCCTGGACCGCTGGGCCGGCACCGGCCCCATCACCGCCGAGGTGCCTGACGCCGCCACGCGGGGGTGAGCACCCGCGTGCCGCCCCCACCTTGCCCGTCACCCCCCTCGCCCGTCCCGACGCCGCATGACCTCCACCGCCCCCGGGCTTCCGCCCGACAGCCCCCCCGACACTTCGCCCAACGCCTGCCGCTGCCCCCTGTGCGGCGGCCCCAACGGCTGCACCCCCGCCACCACCGGCCAATGGACGGCCGACTGCTGGTGCACCACGGTGCGCATCGAAGCCGCGGTGCTGGCCCGTGTGCCCGCCGCCCAGGCGGGCAGGGCCTGCGTGTGCCGGGCGTGTGCGGCGGGGCAGGGGGCGCTTGAGTCCAGATACTGAACGGCCACAACCCACCATGCCCCCCTTCCCTCAGATCCGCCTGCAGACGCCCCGCCTGCTGTTGCGCCCCCTGCAGCCCACCGACGCGCCGGCGCTGTGGGCCATCTATGCGGATGCGGAGTTCATGCGGTATTGGAGTTCGCCACCGTGGACGTCCTTGGCGCAGGCGCAGCGCCTGATTGAGGGCGACCTGAAGGAGATGGCCGCCGGTGAGCATGTGCGCCTGGGGCTGTTCCTGCGCACCACACAAGCGCTGGTGGGCACCGGCTCGCTGTTCCACCTCCACCACGCCTGCCGCCGGGCGGAGCTGGGCTATGGCATTGCCCGGCCGCACTGGCGCCGCGGTCTGATGCATGAAGGGGTGGGCGCGCTGATCGACTGGGCCTTCGGCCCGCTGGGGCTGCACCGCCTGGAGGCGGACATCGATCCGCGCAACTTGGCCTCGGCGGCCAGCCTACGCAAGCTCGGTTTTGTGCAGGAGGGCCTGCTGCGGGAGCGCTGGATCGTGGGGTCCGAGGTGTCGGATTCAGCGCTTTACGGGCTGCTGGCGCGCGAGTGGGCAGGCCGCGGCCCCGGCACCGCCTGAGTGGCGTGGGTGCGGCGCGCGGGGCTCGGGTGCGCCACAAAAAAAAGAGGGTGTGCTCCCGCGGGAACACACCCTGACAACCATCGCGGCGCCGCCGTGCCATGCATGGCGCCGCGATCCCTCGCTCGTTCAAACCTGAAAAACCTGGCCTGCCGGACCTGACCCCGGCAGGCCCAGGGGATCAGAAGGTGTAGTTCACGCGCAGGGCGAACTTGGAATTGGTGACCTTGGCGGTGCCGTCGTCGGTGGACTGGGTGCCGAAGGAGGGGGTCATGCTGGCGCCCTTGATGTCGAACAGGCCGAAGGTGTAGCCGCCAAAGGCGCCCTGGTACTTGGTGTCGCCGG
>NZ_JAAGOH010000007.1 GCF_010499455.1 Ideonella livida
CTCTACAACCAGTACCTGCCACAGAAGGCGCTTGGGCATGAGACGCCCGTGCAGGCGCTCAAACGATGGCGGATCTCACACCCGCACTTGTTCCTCAAAATGATCAGGAATCATCCGGGACCTGACACTTAGCCACCAATGCGGCAGGAGCCAACTTGGCCAGCAGCGCGTCCGCCCGAGTCAATGCATGTCGAGTTCCTTTGCCATCCGTGTAGTCCAGCACGGCGTGGACTTGGGGAGCCACTTGTGCAAGCAGTCGCCGTGCATCCTTCGGCGCGACTTCCACCAAAAAACCGATCGCGTCGAGGGTATTGTTCAACGTCGGGTCTTTGCGATGAGAGAAGCCCGTCGCCAACTCCCAAGCTTGCCGGCAGAGTTCACGCGCTGGTGTTTCCAAGCCATGAGCAACCGAAATCCCACATAACTGCAACGGCGTTTGCAGATGGACGCTGGTCTCTTGCCGCACCTCCGCATCGCACAGCTCGCGCTGGGAACGCACGAACATGGCAGCGGCCTCATCTGACATCCTCGTCAGCAGCCCCGCAACGTACTGCTCGCGAAACGATGTGGCATCGAACCACTTGAACGATGTGGCTGCGGCAAGCGTTACCTCTGTCAAGTCGGCTTCAACAGCATGGCCCAACAGGATGCTGCCGTGACGGATATCGCAGGCCACATGGTGCAGCGCAGCCCGAAAGTCCTCTGCCACCGACTGCCGGTCGTAGCTCTGTCGGAAATGCCTGAACTCCGCCGGTTCCAGCAGTGCAAAGAGATCGTGGAAGTCCACGAACTGGCCATGCCACCAGCGATTTGCCACCTCTGCTGCGATTCCCGAGAGTTCGTTGAGGAAATCCGTGACGTTCTCTCGGTCTGTATAGACCGGCGCGGGTACAAAGTTGAACGTAGCCTGCCCTTCAGCCAACATGCACAGGCTCAAATGCACGGTGCTGAAAAACCAGTGATGCACCAGCCTTGCAAGATCCCGCTTGCGCTCGCTGTAGTCGGCTCCCAGCCAGTCTATTGGGATCGGAGCATTTAAGGTCACCCCAGCCCGCGTGTAAGCCACCTGCACGGCGGCAACAAAGGGGGTTCTGGCAAGTGCATTGAAATCGGGACGCTCGACGACGCTCACATTGACCTGCGCCGCAGCCCGCAGGCAAGCATCGCTAACCGCATGCTTGCGTCGTCCGTCGCTCATCGAAGCCACGAGCGACATCAACTCGTCAAGTTGACCTTCTGCGGCCATCAGCCGTACCAACGGCAACCAAGCTTCAGAATGAGCCTCTGTCACGAGCCGTTTGAGCTCTTCAGGCGCAGCCCCCACCGTGCCCAAGCGTGCAAAAGCACTCACCAGAAACTTGAAGGCATCTAAACCGTTGCCTGTAGCGTACTCACCTGAGAACCGACTTGCCCCTCGAAAACGCCGCAGCGCCTCTTCACCGCATGACTCGGCCACGATATGGTCACCGCGCGCCCGCAAAGCCAGACCCAGTGCTGCCACGAGCTTGATATCCGTCTCGTGCCTGGAGGCCACTGCCTCCTGAATCACCCCATCGTCTGGCGCCAGCGTCCACGTATATGAGGCCAGCCGGGCCATGTCTTCGTCCGGCATCTGAACTTGACTGCCCTCGACCATGCGGGCTTTGAGATGCTGGAGGCGATAGGCCTGCGCGAAGTCAGCCCGGTCTAGCGCGGCAGCCACGGCATCGCTGATCAACGTATCAAATAACGCCTGCGGATATCCCTCCTCCAGGCGCAGCAGAACCCAGTCTCGGGTCAGACCCGCAATCAGATGGCTTGGATTGCCAAGCTGAGCTTGAACCGTCCACAGCCAGTTCACCCTCAAGGCATTGGGTGCCTGTGTCTCCAGCCACCGTGCAACCGCCGGCCTCAGCGTGGCAATGCGGTCAGCGTAGCCATCGGTAGAACGTACATAAACAGCCAAGCTCTCGTGAAAGACTTTCAACCCAGCGGCCGACGAATGAAGCAGATGCTCAATCTTCTCGATTTCGGGCACTGCCAGTTTCATCGCGGTCGCGATCTCGCCAAACGCTGTTCGGGGCCAGAAAAACGGGAAAGCACAAACCAGCCGCAACGCATCCTTTTGGCTGGGTGAAAGCTGCCCCCACAACGTCCCGTAATAAAACTTTGCGTCTTGGCTCAGATCGCCCGTCAGTTGCTCAACGTCCCACCGAGTGACCCTGCCACCAGCCAGCACCAGCGCGGAGGTCGCGTAGATGACGTGCAGTGGATGACCATTAGTTCTTGCGCGCAGGACCGATGCAGCCCTTTGCAACTCTCCCTCTGCGAAAGCCACGTGCGCGGCGCCCGGTTGCTCAGTTTCTGCGGGCTCGCGTCCAGTGCTTAGACGACCGGACTGCACCGTCTGACGTAAGTACGAGAGAACGGCGTCGCCAGACATGGCTGGAAGCGTTTTCCAAGTCGCCTTTGGTGCCGCGATCAACAAATCCGTCGGCAGTTGGGCGTCATCTACCGGCTGCGTGCCCACAAGCAGAACCATGTTTTCAGGGCACGGTACCAACTGTGCAAATACGTCCTCCAGCGGTTTCTTGTCTCCTGCGTTGATACGCCAGACGTGGTCGAGCCCATCCAAGATCAGCACGAAGGGCTTGTTGAGTTTCTTGTAGTGCGCAGCGGCAGCCTCCAACAACGCCCGCAGATTGCCGCCCGGATCTGAAACGTCAGGATGAAGTCGCCGGATCTGTGATCGGATCGACTCCTCAACGATGTAGCTATGCACACGATCCCGGCCACGCTCTGTTGTGGACAGAAAGTAGTGGTGGCGAGCCGTTGGGATGTCTTTGTCGGCGAGTGTGTCGCACAGCGCGCTGAGGTAGGTACTCTTGCCGCGACCAGGCGGGCCGGTCAGAACGATGGCCTTGCCGACGGAATGCAGTGTGTCCTCGACGAAGGTGTCGTGGAAGTCAACATCGGGCACCTCATAGCCCTTGGGGACGGCAAAGTCCTCCGGCAGCGGTGCAGGCGGCGTCGCTTGAAGAATCGCACGGAGGTCTGGCAACGTGATCCAGCCTGATGGTGGGGGCGAGTTCTTCTGTGTTGCCCAGTTCAGGGCGTTGTCCTGTAAGACGGCGATTCCCTCCGGCGTGCCATGAGCACGTAGCCGCGCGTTGACTTCGTCCTTAAGCGTCTCGTAGCCCTTGTCGCTGTGCATGACTTGCAGCCGCCCGAAGAAGTCTGAACAATTGTTCTCGCCACCGAGCTCGGCAATGAGCGCTGTGCGCATCGGGTCGGGAACCTTGGCGAAATCAATCTTGTCCCCGGTCAGGCAGGCTTCGATGTCGGCATCCGGTCGCCGGTTGGTCAGGAGAGAAAGCTGGCCGACGCGTGCTGGATCCAGCGATCTGTAGGCGTCAAACCACTTCTTCAGCATCGACCGAGATCGCGCCGTTTTGCCCGACCTCTCAAGCAGCCAATCCCAGGACAGCAGGTGTGCATCAGGGTTGGGCGTGAACTTGACCTGCTTGAGGTCTTGCAGGCCGTCCGTGCGCTCGACCACGATGTCGTCCAGACCTGTCGGCGCATCCGTCTCAACATCGCACTCGAACTTCACCTTCACGTAGCGGCTCGGTGCATCCAGCCAGTCACACAACACCCGCAGCCCTTGCCGGTTCTGGTAGATGTAGCCAGCAGCAGTGATCGCGGTGTGCTTGATGTTCTCAGTCATAGTGGGCCGCCCCTTCCGCTAAAGAACCTCTGAATCGCCCTGGCAATCACGGAAGTCAGACCGACGCCAGCAAGTCACCGCGAACGCGATCAGCCATCAGCCCGCCCCAACTGCCTGATGCTCCCGGCAATACTGAAACCCACCAAACCGGCCTTCTTGGTTCCAGCAGAACTTGCCTTCGCCAAAGCTGATCTTTTGCCCGCAGGTCACGCACACCAGCTTGCGTTTGAGTGATTCGTCGGGGGCTGCCGCCACAAGAGCCACGGCGGGCGCAGCGTGCGGTGCCGGGGCGGGCGCAACCGGCGCGGGTCGTGCGCCGGCCGGTTGGGGCGCGGCGGCACGGGCAGCGGCGGGTGTCGCGGCCGGCGTTGGTTTCGGCGTTGGAGTCAGTGCCGAAGCCTTGGGCTTCATCCACTCTGGCAGGTCCAGCGGGTTGGTGGGGCGATGCTGGCGCATCAGCTTTTCGGCCATGGCCCGCACGCTGTCCATGCTGTTCAGGTTGACCAGGGCATTCAGCAGGGTCATGCCGGTCATGTTCTTGTCGACATAGGCATTGCGCCAGGTGCCGATTTGGTCGGCTTTGATCACGTTGCGGGTGTCGAAGGCTTTGGCATCCGGGCGGTGGATCAGGGCCTTGGGGTGCAGCAGCACGGCGTGATGAAAGGTGGGCTTGAAGCCGGCGCGGCTGTTGATGGCCAGTTGCGCCAGCAGGCGGGAAAAGATCCGCTCGTGCCGGCGGCTTTTGTCGTTGGCAGCCTTCAGCAAGGGTGAGGCGATGGTGCTTGCCATGTGGGGCCCAGGGGTGACACCAGGGGCAGGAAACAGTTAGATGCTGAGTTTAGTGGTTTGGCTGGTGTGCCAGCCCATGGGGTCGGAGTGCGCGGGCTGGCAGGACAATGCGGTCCACGATGACGACCCCTTCAGACCAAGCTGGTGCACCCCAGCCCAGCCGATCCAAAGACCCCCTGCACGGCGTCACCCTGCAGCAGATCGTGGAGCACCTGTCAGCCCACTACGGCTGGGCCGAGTTGGGCCAGCGCATTCCCATCCGCTGTTTCACGCATGAGCCCAGCGTCAATTCCAGCCTGAAGTTCTTGCGGCGCACGCCCTGGGCGCGCGAGAAGGTGGAGATGCTGTACGTGGCCACGCTGCGCTGGCAGCGGCAGGCGGGTGAGCGCGGGGGCTGAGGCCTGGCGGTGGCGGGTGTGAGCTTTGTGGGCCCGCGGCGCTGCGTAGTCCGGTAAGCCCGGTCCACCCTCCTGCGCCCCTGCCTATACCCATGAACACGCCGAAACACCTGCTGGCCCTGTCGTTTGCCGTGGCCGTCCTGACCGCCTGTGGCGGTGGGGGCGGCGATTCCACACCCACGCCGCCGGCGACAGGGGCCGATGAGAACCCGGTGGCCGACTACGCGGGCACGCCGTTCTCGGTGCTCAGCCGGGTGGTTTTGGGCACCTCGTCCTACGGGCCGGAGACGCGGCTGGTGGCACTGACGCTGCGCGATGGCACCTGGTGGGGGGAGACGCGCTTCAAGGCGGGCAACATCTCCAACGGCTCCCACTGCTTCCAGGCCCTGGGCGCACCCCGCTTGTCCACCTGTGCCGGTTGGCAGGAGGGGGATGCCCCGGTGGCCGGCGCGGTCAACCGCTTTCTGCTGGACCCGCAGACCAATGGCGCGCTGTTCCACACGGTCACCACGCCGCCCACGCTGGGGGGCGCGGACACGCAGTACCGCATGACGCTCAAGCCGATGGTGGCGGGGTGGTCGTCGGCCAGCTATGCGGGCCTGCAAAAGCCGCGCATGGCGCTGGTGGCCAGCAAGTACTTTGTGGTGATGGACCTGCAGGCGGGCAGCCTGGGCAGCACGCCGTATGCCTCGGTGCTGGACTACGGGGCGCGCTATCTCAGCCCGGGCCTGAGCTTTCCCACCCCCCAGCCGATCTATGTGGAGTTGTTTGGCCTGACCCACCTGCACACGCCGAGCTACCCGTCGGTGATGGACTTTGACTTTGCGGTGCATGACGGGCGCCTGGGCCTGTACGCCTTTGCCTCGCGCCCGGACACCAAGAGTCCCTTGGCCGGTGGGGCGCCAGCCGGTCTGCTGCAGCTCTGGCAGCACGACGGCACGGCGCTCAGCCCCTTGGCCACCCTGGCTGTGCCGGCGGTGGCCAAGCCGGTGGTGGACGGCGGCAGCAGCTACTGGGCGGCCCACGGCGTGCGCCTGGTGCGCAACGCCGCCCAGCCCAACCGGCCCTGGCTGGTGGTGGCCAATGAGACCACCGGCGCGCTGGACGTGTACCGCCACGATGGCAGCGCCACCTTGCAGGGGGTGGCCACCGGCGTGGCCAAGCCGGCGGGCTTTGTCTTTGCCCAAGCCCCCCTGGTGGCGGTGGGGGATACGCTGTACCTGGCGGCCGGCCGCTCGGTCTACCGCCTGTCGGGCGATGGCTTGGCGGTGATGGCGGGCGACTGGTTCAACCAGGGCGACAACGCCAGCCGCTTCACCGAGGTGGATGTGTTGGCGTCCGATGGCAGTGCCCTCTACATCGGCATTGGGCGGTACTTCACCGACTACCTGCACACCGTGGCCGACGTGCTGCGCCTGGCACTGCCGTAACGCGCCCCAGGGTCTTTCAGGCTCGGCCCCCCAGGCATCCCCCAGCCCCACGCCCCCGGCGGGCTGGGTATCTTCCGTGGCGTGTTCACCTGATGGAGACAACGCCATGATCGGGCCGCGCAAGCTTTTGCTGGATCACCTCTACGCCCATGAAAAGGCGCAGGCCGGGCGGGTGTTCCTGACCCAGCCGCTGGCCGGCGGCACGGTGGTGAACCACACCTGGGGCCAGGTGATGGACCAGGCGCGGCGCATGGCCACGCACCTGCGGGGCGAGTTTGCCGCCCGCGGGTTGGCGCCCGGGGCGCGGGTGGCCATCCTGTCCAAGAACTGCGCGCAGTTCATCATGGCCGAGATCGCCATTTGGATGGCCGGTGGCACCACGGTGGCGATCTTTCCCACCGAGACGGCGGAGACGGTGAATTACGTGCTCACGCACAGCGAGGCCAGCCTGCTGTTTGTGGGCAAGCTGGACGGCTGGGCGCAGCAGCGCCCAGGGGTGCCGGCGGGGCTGCCCTGCGTGGCCTTTGACTTGGCGCCCGCCGGGCACGGCCTGCCCACCTGGTCGTCCATCACCCAGGGCACGGCGCCGCTGGCCGGGGAGCCGGCGCGGGCGCCGCAGGACCTGGCGGTGCTGATGTACACCTCGGGCTCCACCGGCACGCCCAAGGGGGTGATGCACAGCTTTGAGCGCTTCAGCGCCGCGGCCGAGGGCATCCAGGCCTATCTGCGCAGCCAGATTGGGCAGGACGCCGACTGCCGCGTGCTGTCCTACCTGCCGCTGTCGCACATCTTCGAGCGGGCGTGGATCGAGTCGGCCGCGCTGGTGGACGGCCGCACCCACATCTTCTTTGCCGAGGCGCTGGACACCTTCCTGGCCGATCTGCAGCGCGCCCGGCCCACGCTGTTCATCAGCGTGCCGCGGCTGTGGCTGAAGTTCCAGCAGGGTGTGTTTGCCAAGATGCCGGCGGCCAAGCTGGACCGGCTGCTGAAGATCCCGTTGTTGGGCAGGCTGGTGGCGCGCAAGGTGCGCGCGGGCCTGGGGCTGGACCAGGTGCTGATGGCGGGCAGTGGCTCGGCGCCCATCCCGCCTGACCTGATCGCCTGGTACCGGCGCATCGGCCTGCCGCTGTACGAGGGCTACGGCATGACGGAGGACTGCGCCTACTCCTTCACCTCCAAGGAAGGGCATAACGCGCCGGGTTATGTCGGCGTGGCGCTGGCCGGGGTGCAGGCCAAGCTGAGCCCGGAAGGCGAGATCCTCATCAAGAGCCCGGGCCAGCTGGTGGGCTACTACAAGCGCCCGGACCTGGACGCCGAGAGCTTCACCGCCGACGGCTTCTTCCGCACCGGCGACCTGGGCGCGTTCAACGCCCAGGGCCTGCTCCAGCTCACCGGCCGGGCCAAGGAGCTGTTCAAGACCGCCAAGGGCAAGTACGTGGCGCCGGCGCCCATTGAGAACCGGCTCAACGCCCACCCCATGGTGGAGCTGTCGCTGGTCAGCGGCGTGGGCCAGTCCATGGCCTTTGGCGTGGTGCTGCTGCATGAGACCCTGCGCCCGCGCCAGCACGAGCCGGCGCTGCGCGCCGAGGTGGGCGCCCAGCTGGCCCAGCTGCTGGACCGGGTCAACGCCAGCCTGGCCGAGCACGAGCGCTTGCAGATGCTGGTGGTGGCGCGCGAGCCCTGGAGCATTGAGAACGGCTGCCTCACGCCCACCATGAAGATCCGCCGCAACCGCATTGAGAAGCTGCTGCAGCCGGAGCTGGAGCGCTGGTATGCCGACCGGCAGAAGGTGCTGTGGCAGTAGGGCCGCGGGCGGCGGGGGCAGGGGGGAGGCCGCCTTGCACCCCGTGGCCGGTGTGGCCCCGGCCCTTGAGGTACGCTGCGGCCCCGCCGTCCGGCGGCCCCTGGGGCCGCCCGTTCCTGAGAAAGCCGCCGCCTTGACCCCAGCCTCCGACGCCGTCGCCCGGCGCTTCCTGTCCTACATCGCCCCGCAGAAGTGGGGGCTGCTGCTGGGGGTGGCCTGTTTCATGGCGGCGGCGGCCATGGAGCCGCTGGTGCCGGCCCTGCTTTCCCGCCTGCTTGACGACGGCTTCAAGGCCGACATGGGCTTCTCGGTGTGGTGGGTGCCGCCCATCCTCATCGGCATGTTCGCCGCGCGCGGCCTGCTGCTGTTCTGCGGGGCCTACCTGTTTGCCTGGTCCAACACCCGGGTGGTCCTGCAGCTGCGCGAGGAGATGGTGGCCGCGGTGATGCGCGCCGATGCCGCCCTCTACGGCCGGGTGGCCCCGGGGGTGCTGGCCTCACAGGTCATCACCGACCCGCAGAACGCGGTCAACAACATCTCCGGGGCGGTGGTCACCTTGCTGCGCGACGGCACCACCCTGCTGGCCCTGCTGGGCTATCTGTTCTACCTGAACTGGAAGCTCACCCTGATCTCGCTGATCACGCTGCCGCTGCTGGGGCTGGTGGTGCGTTTCGTCAAGCGCCGGGTGATGAGCGCCAGCCGCCGCACCCATGACTCGCACATGCGGCTGATCGGCATCACCGACGACATCGCCCGGGCCTGGCGGGTGGTGCGCACCTTTGATGCGGTGGGCTTTGAGTCCCGCCGCTTCTCGCAAGAGGCGCAGCAAATGCGCCGCATGGCCATCAAAAGTGCGGCGGCCGGCGCGTCCATGACGCCGCTGACGCAGACGGTGGCCAGCCTGGGCGTGGCCACCATCCTGACCATGGCCCTGGTGCAGGCCCAGCAGGGCAGCGCCACGGTGGGTGAGTTCGTGGGCTTCATCACCGCGCTGCTGATGACCATCTCGCCCATGCGGCACCTGACCGATGTGACCCAGCCCATCGCCAACGGCCTGATCGGGGCGGGCCGCTGCTTTGAGCTGCTGGACACCCCCAAGGAGCCTGACCGCGGCACGCGCGAGCTGGACCCGGCGCACTGCCAGGGCGAGATCCGTTTTGCCGGGGTGGGCCTGACCTATCCGGACAGCGAGCGCCCGGCCCTCCAGGGCCTGGACCTGCATGTGCCGGCCGGCACCACGGTGGCCCTGGTGGGCGCCTCGGGCGCGGGCAAGACCACCATCGTCAGCACGCTGCTGGGGTTTGCCGAGCCCACGCAGGGTGAGGTGACGCTGGATGGCGTGCCGCTGTCGGCGCTGCGCAAGGCCAACCTGCGCCGGCAGTTCGCGGTGGTGTCGCAGGACATCGTGCTGTTTGACGGCAGCATCGCCGACAACGTGACCTACGCCCTGCCGTTTGACGCGGCCAGGGTGGAGTCGTGCCTGCGCGCGGCCAACCTCTGGGACTTTGTGCAATCCCAGCCCGAGGGCCTGCGGGCGTCCATCGGCACCAACGGCAACCGGCTCTCGGGTGGGCAGCGCCAGCGGCTGGCCATTGCCCGGGCGTTGTACAAGGACGCGCGCATCTGGATTTTTGACGAGGCGACCTCGGCGCTGGACACCGAGTCCGAGCGCATCGTGCAGCAGTCCATCGAGCAGTGGCAGGGCCGCAAGACGCTGATCCTGATCGCCCACCGCCTGAGCACGGTGCGCAACGCCGACTGCATCCACGTGCTGGCCGACGGGCGGGTGGTGGAGGCAGGCCGGCATGCCGAGCTGATGGCCCGCCAGGGCCTGTACGCCGGCATGGTGGGCGCGCAGGCCCTGGGCTGAAGGCCGTGCTGGCCGCGTCGGCCAGGGCCTTCAGCGGCTGGCCACCAGCAGCGGCTCGCTGGGGTGCAGCGCGGTCTGGCAGGGGCTGTCCTGGGCGTCACGCGCCTGGGGCGGGATGCTGATGACGTGCGGGTAGTAGTGGGCCCCGGGCAGCAGGCGCAGGCGCAGGGTCTCGGTCACGGCCCGGTGCTCGCCCGGGTTGGGGCTCAGCTGGGCCAGGCGGGTGGCCCCGCCGGGCGGGATGCTGCAGCGCACGGTGATCTGGTGGTCGCCGGCTGGCAGGGCCAGGGTGCCGGCATCGGGGTCCACACGGCGGCCGTTGACTTCCACCACCGTGGCCATCCAGCGCAGCCGGGCGTTGGGGCCTTCACCGGCCCATTGGCGGGCCTGGCGCTCCAGCAGCACGGGCTCGCCGGCCGGCGCCGCCGTGGCCTGGGCCTCGCCCTGGTAGGTCTGCCACTGGGTGGCGCAGCCCACGGTGCCCAGCAGCAGGATCACGGACAGGCTGCCGGCCAGGCGCTGGCGGCGGATCTGCGAGACGGTGGGGGGACGGCTGGAGGTCATGGCGGGCTCCCGGGGACGATGGGGCAAGGGCGATGGCCTGAAGATCGGCCCCTTCGGTCCTGCGCTTGAGCCGGAACAACTCAGCCTTTGGCGCCCAGTTCCTCGGGCAGGCGGCCACCCCCGGCTGACGGGGGCGGCCCGGGCAGGGCGGCCGGGGCCACGGGGGGGCTCATGGGCGCTGGCGGCGGCGCGGGTGCGGGTTCGGCGCCCGCCACCCGGTTGCGGCCGGTGCGCTTGGCCCGGTACATGGCGGCATCGGCCACCGACAGCAGGTGCTGCAGCTCCAGCCCATGCTGCCCGGTGCTGGCCACGCCCAGGCTGGCCGTGAGGGCGAAGGCGCCGCCCAGCGGATCGGCCACCCGCAGCTGCGAGACGGCCTCGCGCAGGCGCTCGGCGCTCTTGAAGGCCTGGGCTGCGTCGCAGTGGCCCAGCAGCAGCACGAATTCCTCACCCCCATAGCGCGCGGCCAGGTCGCCGGTGCGGATCTGGGCGGCCAAGGTGCTGGCCACGGCACGCAGCGCCTCGTCGCCCACCCCGTGGCCGTAGCTGTCGTTGATGGCCTTGAAGTGGTCCACGTCCAGCAGCACCACCGACAGGTGGAAGCCATGGCGCTGGGCGGTGGCCAGTTCGCGCTCGGCCTGCTCGAAGAAGGCGCGGCGGTTGAGCAGGCCGGTCAGCCCGTCGGTGTTGGAGAGCTGGCTGAGCTGGGTGATGAGCTGGGCGCGCTCTTCCTCCATGGTCTGCTGCAGGATCTGCACCTTCTGCATGGCCCGCACCGCGCCCAGCACCGCGCCGATCTCGTCGTCGGCTCTGGCTTCGGGCACGGTCAGGTCGTGCCGGCCCTCGGCCAGGCCGTGGATGACCCGGGCGGTCTGCGACAGCGGCACCACCACCCGCCGGTGCACCAGCCACAGGCCCAGCGCCAGGGCGGACAGGGCCACCAGCGACAGGGTGGCCATGACCTGCAGGTCCAGCCGGGCCGCGTTGCGTCGGGCCAGGGCTTGGCGCTCGGCGTCGTCCAGCAGGGCGTTGCGCAGGTCGAAGGCGCGCGCCAGGTCGGGCACGATCAGCTCGCCAAAGCGCAGGGCATCCACCGGGTAGGGGCCACCGTGGTGGCCGGCCTCCACGATCTGGTCGATGAGCGCGGCGCCCCGGCCAAACAGGCCGTGCCGCAGTTGCTGGCGCGCCGAGGCCACGGCGTCGGTGCCGCGGTAGCCGTCCAGGTAGCTGTCGAGCAGTTCGCGCAGCTGGTCCAGGCGGCCCAGCTGCAGGTGGGTGGCGTCGTCCTCCTCTGGCGTGAAGGGCGTGCCTCGCACCACCGCCGGGCGCAGGCCGGCGGCCAGCAGGCCACCCACCTCGCGCAGGCGGGCCGCCAGCACGGCGCCCTGCAGCGGGGGGGTCAGGTCGGGGTAGGCGCGTTGGGCGCGGCCGGCCAGGTCGGCCACCGCGGGCTCCAGCAGGGCATGGGCCTCGCGCAGGCGGGCGATGTCGCGGGCCACGTGGGCGCTGCGGCTGCTGTCCTGGCGGGAGACTTCGCTATCCACCGACAGGCGCACCTCGTCCAGCAGCAGCCGGGCGCGGTCCACCGCGGTGACCACGCGGCGGTAACTGGGGTCTTCCTCTCCCAGGGCAGCCAGGTCGGCCGTGGCGGCGGCAAAGGCGCGGTCGGTGTCCAGCCGCGCGGCCATGAGCTCCTCGCGGGCACGCAGCGGCGACTCGTGGCCCACGTCGCGCAGCACGGCAAAGGAGGGGGCGCGCTCGCGCGACAGCATCTCACCGGCGCTGAGCACGCGGCGCAGGCGCTGCAGGGCTTGCAGGCCGTCCTCGGCCTGCTTCAGGACGTGCCGTTCGTGCAGGGCGGCGTGCACCACCAGGGCCAGCACCACCATGGCCAGGCCGGCGGCCAGCCAGCGGAAGAGCGCGTTCAGGCCCACGGCGCCTCCGCAGGGCAGGTGTCGCGCGGCAACGCGGTCAAGGGGAAACCCGGCACAGCTGGCTCCGGCCATGGACAAGACCGGCGGCGGCGCGGTGCGCGGACCCCGGAACGCAGGGGCCGGCGCGCGCAGGCGGGCCACCCCAGCGCTCATATCGACCGGCGCGGGCGAGACTGAAGGCGCGCCCGTGGGCGGCCGGGGTCAGCCGCTCAGGCGCGCTCGAACTTGAAGACCGCCACGCTGGCCAGCAGGTTGGGCCAGCGGCGCACCACCTGGCCGTCCTGCAGGCCGAAGCTGTCCAGGATGGCCAGGCCGTTCTTGCGCGCCAGGATCTCGAAGTCGGCGTAGGTGCCCACGCGGATGTTGGGCGTGTCGTACCACTCGTAGGGCAGGGCCTTGGTGACCGGCATGCGCCCGCGCAGCACGCTCAGGCGGTTGGCCCAGTGCGCGAAGTTGGGAAAGCTCACGATGCCCTGGCGGCCCACGCGCGCGGTCTCGCGCAGCATGTGCTCGGCGTTGCGCAGGTGCTGCAGGGTCTCCAGCTGCAGCACCACGTCAAAGGTCTGGTCGTCAAACAGCTGCAGGCCTTCCTCCAGGTTGAGCTGGATGACGTTGACGCCCTTGCGGGCGCACTGCAGCAGCTTGGCGTCGTCCAGCTCAATGCCGTAGCCGCTGCAGCCGCGGTGTTCGCGCAGATGGGCCAGCAGGGTGCCGTCGCCACAGCCCAGGTCGAGCACGCGCGCGCCCTCGGGCACCAGCGCGGCGATGGCCTGCAGATCCTGGTGGGGGGTGGTCATGCGCGGGCTCCCTGCGGGGTGATGTTCTGGTCAATACGCTCAAAGTAGGCGCGCATCACGCCGTGGTAGCGCGGGTCCTCCAGCAAGAAGGCGTCGTGGCCGTGGGGGGCGTCGATCTCGGCATAGCTCACCTCCACCTGGTTGTCCACCAGGGCCTTGACGATCTCGCGCGAGCGCGCCGGCGAGAAGCGCCAGTCGGTGGTGAAGCTCACCAGCAAAAACTTCTTGTCGCGCGCCACCTTGAAGGCGGCCGAGAGGTCGCCGCCATGCGCCCGTGCCGGGTCAAAGTAGTCCAGCGCCCGGGTGATGAGCAGGTAGGTGTTGGCGTCAAAGTACTCGCTGAACTTCTCGCCCTGGTGGCGCAGGTAGCTCTCGATCTGGAACTCGATCTCCTGCGTGGAGTAGCCCACCGCATCGCTGCGCCGCTCGCGGCCGAACTTGGCCTCCATCGAGTCGTCGCTCAGGTAGGTGATGTGGCCGATCATGCGCGCCACCCGCAGGCCGCGCGCCGGCACCACGCCGTGGGCGTAGAAGTGGCCGCCGTGGAAGTCGGGGTCGGTGACGATGGCGCGCCGCGCCACCTCGTTGAAGGCGATGTTTTGCGCGCTCAGGTTGGGCGCGGTGGCCACGGCCACGCAGTGGCGCAGGCGCTCGGGGTAACGCAGCGTCCAGGCCAGGGCCTGCATGCCGCCCAAGCTGCCGCCCAGCACGGCGGCCAGCTGGGTGATGCCCAGGCGCTCGACCAGGCGGGCTTGTGCGTCCACCCAGTCTTCCACCGTCACCACCGGGAAGTCGGCGCCGTAGGGCCGGCCGCCCTTGGCCGGATCGGGATGGGGGTGCATCGGCCCCGTCGAGCCAAAGCAACTGCCCGGGTTGTTGATGCCGATGACAAAGAAGCGGTTGGTGTCCAGCGGCTTGCCCGGGCCCACCAGGTTGTCCCACCAGCCATCGCTCTTGGGCTGGCCCGCGTAGTGGCCGGCGATGTGGTGCGAGGCGTTGAGCGCGTGGCACACCAGCACCGCGTTGCTCTTGTCGGCGTTCAGGGTGCCGTAGGTCTCGTAGACCAGCGTGTAGTCGGCCAGTTGCGCACCGCTCTGCAGCGGCAGCGGCTCGGCAAAGTGCATCTGCTGCGGGGTGACCGCGCCGACGGAGGCCATGTGCATGGACATTTCCGATCCAGAAATGAAAAAACCCGGTTCCGCGTTTCAGAGATGCGGACACCGGGCGTCGAGTCTGGCGTCCCTCTTTAGCTGTATTTGTAGGGCGCCCGCAATCCGGAACAAATCGGCGCCTGAGGGCGCGCAGTTTAGCAGGGGGGCGGCGCCGGCTGCCGCCTGCCACGCTCAGGGCGCGGGCCAGCTCAAGCGTACCCGGCAGCCCCGGGGGGCCAGGGCCTCCAGGCTGACCGTGCCGCCCTGGCGGTGCATCACCTGCGCCACAACCGCCAGGCCCAGGCCGCTGCCCGGGGTGTGGCGGCTGGCGTCGCCGCGGGCAAAGGCCTGCAACAGGTGCGCGGGGTCCTGGGGGCCCAGGCCGGGGCCGTGGTCGTCCACCTCCAGCCACAGGCCGCCGTCGGCCTGCGGGCGCAGGCGCACGCACACCGGCGGGGCGCCGTGGCGCAGGGCGTTATCCACCAGATTGCCCAGGGCGCGCTCCATCAGCAAGGCGTTGCAGTTCCGGCGCAGGCAGGGCGCCGGGCCTTGCAGCTGCAGACGTGCGACCTCGGCGCCGGGGTCGAGGGGCAGCGCTTCGCCCGGGGCCAGGCGGGCGGTCAGCACCTGGCGGGCCACTTCGTGCAGGTCTACGGTTTCGTCCAGCGGCAGGGTGCCGGCGCGGACTTGGTCCAGAAAGCTGCCGATCAGCCGGTCGGCCACCTCGACGTTGCGCACGATGGTCTCGCGCCGGGCGGTGAGGTCGGGCGCCTCGGGCAGCAGCTCGGCGGCCATGCGGATGCGTGCCAGCGGGCTGCGCAGGTCATGGGAGATGCCGGCCAGCATCAGCTCGCGTTCGCGCAGCTGCCGGGCGTGGTGGCTGTGCAGCTGGTGCCAGTCGGCGGCGATGGCCTGCACCTCGGCGGTGGCGCCGCGCAGCGTGGGGGCCGGGGCAGGCTGCCCCGGGGGGTGGGCATGCAGGTGCTGGCGCAGCGCCTCCAGGGGGCGGCTCAGGCGGCGGGCGGCCCAGGCCGAGAGGCCGGCGGTGACGGCCAGGCTCAGGCCCAGGGTGAGCAGCAGGCGCAGGGGCAGGCGGGTTTCGACCAGCGCGTCGTCCAGGCCCAGCCAGCGTGGCCCCTCCGGGGTGTCCAGGCGCAGCCAGAGCAGGGGGCGGCCGGCCTCCTGGGGGTGGGCGGTGAAGCGCAGGTCCTGCACCTGCAGGCCCGCCCCCAGCAGCGCGGCCCGCAGCGCTTGGGTGCGCGGTCCGCCCAGGTCGCCGGGCAGGCTGGGCCCGGGGCCCTCGGCCTGGAGGCGGGGGCGTGGCACGCCGGCGGGCCAGTCCTGTGCGGCCTGGGCGGCCGGCAGCTGGCTCAGGCGCAGCAAGGCCGGGGCCCAGCGCTCCCCCACCAACTGGCCGATGGTGCGGTTTCGCTCCACATAAAAGCCCAGGCCGAACACCAGCAGCAGCGCCAGCGCGCCCAGGGTCTGCACCAGCACCAGGCGGGTGAAGAGGGTGTTCCAGCGGGCCATGGGCGGGCGGAGGGCTCAGGCGCCGCGGGGCACGAAGACGTAGCCTTCGCCGCGCACCGTGTCCACCCATTCGGCGCCGGGGGCGGCCTCGCGCAGCTTGCGCCGCAGGCGACCCACCTGCACGTCCACGGTGCGGTCCTGGGGGCGGTATTGGCCGGGTTGCACCGCCTCGCTCAGGCGCTCGCGGCTCAGCGGCTGGCCCGGTTGCCGGGCCAGGGCCACCAGCAGCTTGAATTCCACCGTGGTCAGGGTCAGCGGCAGGCCCTGCGGGCCGGCGCGGACTTCGCGCCGCAGCAGGTCCACTTCCAGGCCGGCAAAGCGCAGCAGGGGTTGGACCTCGGCCCGTGCGGGGGCCGCGCGGCGCAGCAGGGCGCGCACCCGGGCCACCAGTTCCCGGGCCTCGAAGGGCTTGGGCAGGTAGTCGTCGGCGCCCAGCTCCAGGCCCAGCACCCGGTCCATGGGGTCGCCGCGGGCGGTCAGCATCAGCAGGGGCAGGGCGGGGTGGGCGGCGCGCCAGCGGCGGCAGGCGTCCAGGCCGTTGCCGTCGGGCAGCATCACGTCCAGCAGCACCAGGTCAGGCTGCAGGGTCTGCAGGGCCCGCTCGGCATCCCCCAGGGTCAGCACGGCATGGGTGTCCCAGGTTTCACGGTGCAGCAGCTCGCAGACCATGCCCGAGAGCTCGGCGTCGTCGTCCACGACCAGGATGAGTTGGCGCAGGCTCATGCGGAGGGCGGGTGGCGCGGTGATGGAAAGGGCCGAAGGGCGCGGGCCCGACGGGGCCGGGTCAGTGTAGGGGCCGCCGCGGGGCCGCGGTGCGACAAGGCTGTCATGCGGTGTCATGCGTTGCCGCCGCCGTGGCGGGCCCGGCGGCGTGCAATGGAGCTCCCGATGCTGGAGCTTTCACCATGGACCTGGACACCCTCAGACGCGCCCTGGACCCTACCTGGCTGCCCTGGCTGCTGGCCCTGGGGGTGTCCCTGCCGGCCCTGGCCGTGCTGGAGGGACTGGCCCTGCAGCACCTGGCCCGCCAGCCCTATGACTGGACCCACCTGGGCCTGTCCCTGGCCGATGCGCTGGGCCGGCGGGCGGTGGATGCCCTGGGCCTGTCGCTGGCCGCACCGGTGCTGGTCTGGGCCTACACCCACCGGCTGGGCACCTGGCGCCTGGACGGGCCCGGCCCGTGGCTGGCCGTCTTTCTGCTGCATGAGGCGTGTTACTACGCCTACCACCGCGCCGCGCACCGGGTGGGCTGGTTCTGGGCCACGCACAGCGTGCACCACTCGCCGCCGGCCCTGAACCTGGCCTGTGCGCTGCGTCTGGGCTGGACCGGCAAGCTCAGTGGCACGGCCCTGTTCTTCTCCCCCCTGGTGCTGCTGGGCGTGCCGCCGACGGTGGTGCTGGGCGCCACCGCCTTCAACCTGGTCTACCAGTTCTGGCTGCACACCACCTGGATCCCGCGGCTGGGGCCCTTGGAGTGGGTGTTCAACACCCCGTCGCACCACCGGGTGCACCACGGCAGCAACCCCGAATACCTGGACTGCAACTATGGCGGGGTGCTCATCGTGTACGACCGGCTGCTGGGCACCTGGGTGGGCGAGCGCGACGGCTTGCCTCCGCGCTACGGGCTGGTGCAGCCCCTGGACAGCCGCAACCCCTTGGTCATTGCGTTTCACGGATGGATCAGGCTGTTGCGGGATGTAAGGCAAGCGGGCACCATGCGAGGGGTGCTGGCGGTGCTGCTGGGGCCGCCTGGCGGTGCCCGCTCAAGTGCCCTGCCGGACAGCCGATCCTGCGAGCAGGCGGCCAACGCCCCGGCCCGCCGTCTGCCCGCCCCCGGGTCGTCACCAAGGAGATCCGCATGAACGCCCCCCAACGCCCAAGCGTCCCGGCTGCCACAGCGGCGCGGCCGGCCACGGCGGCCGATCCCGCCACGGTCGCCCCGGCCTCTCCCTTGGCGCCCACGGCACCCGGTGCGCCGCAACCGAAGTTCAACGAGACGGTGGTGACCACCGGGTTCTGGTCCAGCAGCGCCGCGCTGCAGCGCGGGGCGGATGTGCAGGAGGTGGACCCCGCGCGCCTGCCTGAGGATTGGCGCGAGCGCTTCTTCGGCATCAAGAAGTGAAGGCCGTGGCGCGCCGGGCTTGAAGACCCCGGGGGCCGCCCCCAGCGCGCACGCCCGCACGCCCGGCCTACCGCGTTCGGCATTGACAGGGGTGACATGGGGCTGCTCCCAGGCGCGCTAACCTGCTGGGCATGAGCACCTCCCTCTTTTCCCCCCTGCAGCTGGGCGACATCGCCCTGGACAACCGTGTCGTCATGGCGCCGCTGACGCGCAACCGCGCCAGCAACCCCGGCCGCGTGCCGGTGCCGTTGATGGCCGACTACTACCGCCAGCGCGCCAATCCCGCGACCGGCGCCGGCCTCCTCATCACCGAGGCCAGCCAGATCAGCCCCATGGCCCAGGGCTACCTGGACACCCCGGGCATCCACAGCCAGGAGCAGATCGCCGGCTGGCGGCAGGTGACCGAGGCGGTGCACGCCGAAGGCGGCAAGATCGTCATCCAGCTCTGGCATGTGGGCCGCATCTCGCACAGCAGCCTGCTGCCCGGGGGCGCGGCGCCGGTGTCGGCCAGTGCCAAGCCGGCCCAGAGCAAGACCTACATCAGCGGCGGCTTTGCCGACGTGTCGGCCCCGCGCGCCCTGGCCACGGAGGAGATCGCCGGCGTGGTGGCCGACTACGCCCAGGCCGCCCGTAACGCGGTGGCCGCCGGCTTTGACGGGGTGGAAATCCACGCCGCCAATGGCTACCTGATCGAGCAGTTCCTGCGCGACAGCGTCAACGACCGCACCGATGCCTACGGCGGCACCATCGCCAACCGGGTGCGCCTGCTGCACGAGGTGGTGCAGGCGGTGACCGGCGCCATTGGCGCCGGCCGCACCGGCATCCGCCTCTCGCCCATCAGCCCGGCCAACGACATCGGCCAGGACAGCGACGCCCAGGCGCTGTTCAACCACGTGGCCCAGGTGCTGGCGCCGTTCAAGCTGGCCTATGTGCATGTGGTGGAAGGCGCCACCGGCGGCCCGCGCGACCTGACGGCCCAAGGGGTGGCCCCGTTTGATTACGCCGCCATGCGTGCCGCCCTGGGCGGCACGCCCTGGATGCTGAACAACGGCTACGACCGGGCGCTGGCGCTGGAGACGGTGGCCTCGGGTGCGGCCGACGCCGTGGCCTTTGGCAAGCCCTTCATCGCCAACCCGGACCTGGGCCGCCGCCTGCGCGAAGGCGCCGCCTGGAACGCGCTGGACGTCAAGACCCTCTACGGCGGCGGCGCAGCGGGCTACACCGACTACCCCACGCTGGCGTGAGGCCGGGGGGACCGGTCGGCGCTGCGCATCCCTTGCAGCGCCTGAAGGCGGCCTTGGCCACCGCGCCCTGGCCGGGGCGGCTGGCCTTCACCCTGGTCATGGCCGCCCTGGCGGGCGAGGCCGCGGCCTTGGCCCATGTGCCGCTGCCCTGGATGATCGGGCCGCTGCTGGTCAGCGCGGCGCTGAGCCTGCGGCAGTGGCCGCTGCAGGCCTCGCCGCGGCTGCGCGATGTGGGCCAGTGGGCCATTGGCACCACGCTGGGCCTGTACTTCACCCCGGCGGTACTGGCGGCCATGCTGGGTTTTGCCTGGGCGATCGGTGTGGGCGTGGTCTGGGCCCTCGCCCTGGGCTATGCCTTCTACCGCTTCCTGGCCTGGCGCCATCGGGACGAGCCGGGGCTGCACCCGGGCGCCGCCTTCTTTGCGGCGGCCATTGGCGGGGCCTCGGAGATGGCGCTGCTGGCTGAGCGCCACGGTGCGCAGGTGGACCGCGTGGCGGCCGCGCACTCGCTGCGCGTGCTGATGGTGGTGAGCCTGATCCCGCTGGCCTTCCAGTTCTCCGGCCTGCATGGCCTGGACCCGTCACCGCCGGCGGTGCGCGAAGTGCATGGCGATGGCCTGGCGGTGCTGGTGGGCTTGACGGTGGCCGCAGGCCTGCTGATGCGCCGGCTGGACCTGCCCAGTCCCTTTGTGCTGGGGGCGCTGGCGGTGTCCATGGGGCTGACCGGCAGCGGCATCGTGCTCTCGGCCCTGCCGCTGCAGCTGGTCAACGCCGGGCAGTTGTTCATCGGTGTGGCGCTGGGCACGCGCTTCACGCCGGCGTTCTGGCACCGGGCGCCGCGCTGGCTGGCCAGCGTGGCCCTGGGCACGCTGGGCATGATCATGCTGTCCGCGGGCTTTGCCTGCGCACTGGCCTGGGCCACCGGCTTGCACCCGGCCACGCTGATCCTGGGCACCTCGCCCGGCGGCATCGCCGAGATGAGCATCACCGCCAAGGTGCTGCAACTGGGCGTGCCCACGGTGACGGCCTTCCATGTGCTGCGTTACCTGGCGGTGCTGCTGGCCACCGGCCGGCTGTGGCGCTGGGAGGCGCGGCGGCTGCAGGCCCGCGCGGGCTGAGCCGGACCGCGGCGGCCGGCTCAGGGCGAGAGGCTGGCGACCCCCACCCAGGCCCTGCGCCGGGTGCTGCCCAAGGGCCGGCAGCCCTCATCCGGTGTGGCCACGTGGCCGCGGCCGCAAGCCTTGCGTGCGGGCGCGCCGCGGCGGCACCTCTCCGCAGGCCATGAACACGCTGCCCTGCCACTTCGGCTCGACCTGCAGGCCGGGCAGGCAGCGGTCCAGCAGCCGCCAGGGCTGGTCCAGGCCGGCCATGCTGCCCACCGAGTACCAGGCGGCGCTCCACACCCACAGGTTCAGCGGCCAAGCCCACCACGGGGCCCATTGCAGGCCGGTGGCCACCACCCGGGCACCGGGCCGCAGGTGGCGGAACACCTGGGCCAGCGCGGTCGGGCTCAGCAGGATGTCGTGGGTGAAGTGGAAGAGCGCGGCATCGGCCAGGGGCAGCTCGGCCGCCTCGACCGGACAGGTCTGGAGCTGCACCTGCGACCAGGCGCGGTCCTGGCAGCGCTGGCGGGCGCGGCCCAGCATGTCGGGGCATTGCTCCACGCCCACCACCTGACCCTGCGGGCCCACGGCGGCCTGCAGGGCGTCCAGGCTCAGGCCGGTGCCACAGCCCAGGTCCAGCACCGTCTGGCCGGGCTGCAGGGCCAGGCTGGCGATGGCTTCCTGGCGCAGGGGCTCGAACGGGGCCAGCTCCCAGTCGTACTGCGGGGCGCGCTGGCGGTACAGGGCCCGGGCTGCCTGTCGCAGCGCCGCGGCGTCAGGCGACTCCGGGAGGGGGGCGGCGGGCGCCGGGGGACGGTCGGGCGTGGTCAGGGACGTCGTCATGGCCTGGTCTCCTCCTGTGGCGCTCCGAGGGTCGGCGGGTGGGCGCCCGCGCGCAGCATCCCGTGCCCGATGCGGCTTGTCCAGTCCTGCTTGCCCGCGGTCTGACCCAGGGCAAGCCCGGCCCCGCTGAACGGGGACAGCCGCTGGCCGTAGGGCCTCAGCCGGCGGCCGGCTGGCGCATGGCGCGCTGGCGCTGCTCCATCTCCGTGCGCAGCTGGCGGCGGATCTTGGCGTTCTCCCAACGCCGCCGCTCGTCGTCGGTGCCGGGCTGCAGCGGTGGCACCGGCGCGGGTTTGCCCTGGTCGTCCACCGCCACCATCGTGAAGAAGCAGGAGTTGGCATGGCGCACCACCTGGGTGCGGATGTTCTCGGCAATCACCTTGATGCCCACTTCCATGGACGAGGTGCCGGTGTGGTTGACCGAGGCCAGGAAGGTGACCAGCTCGCCCACATGGATGGGTTGGCGGAACATCACCTGGTCCACGCTGAGCGTGACCACGTAACGGCCGGCGTAGCGGCTGGCGCAGGCGTAGGCCACCTGGTCCAGGAACTTCAGCACGGTGCCGCCGTGGACGTTGCCGGAGAAGTTGGCCATGTCCGGCGTCATGAGCACGGTCATCGAAAGCTGGTGCGAAGGCAGGTCCATGGGGGCAGCAGAGGAGGGGGGCTAGGGGCCCCCAGCTTAGCGGGATGCGTGCCAGCCGGCGTTGTGGACGACCGCAGTCCCGGCGCGCCGCGCATCGGCTGCAAGGCCCCGGCCCGGCGCCGGTGGGGGGACGATCCCTAAAATCCGCGGCTTCGCCTCCCCGTCTCTGCCGCCGCCTGCCGGCCCGTCTGCCATGACCACCTACCGCATCGCCCCCAGCATCCTCTCCGCCGATTTCGCCCGCCTGGGTGACGAGGTGCGCAACGTGCTGGCCGCCGGCGCCGACTGGATCCACTTCGACGTGATGGACAACCATTACGTGCCCAACCTGACCTTCGGCCCGATGGTCTGCCAGGCCCTGAAGAAGCACGCGGTCAAGCCCGACGGCACCCCGGCCCCCATCGACGTGCACCTGATGGTGCAGCCGGTGGACGCGTTGGCGCTGGAGTTTGCCAAGGCCGGTGCGGACATCATCACCTTCCACCCCGACGCCTCCACCCACGTGGACCGCACGCTGCAGCTGATCCAGGGCGCGGGCTGCCAGGCCGGCCTGGTGTTCAACCCGGCCATGCCCATCGATGTGCTCGAGTGGACGATCGACAAGCTCGACGTGATCCTGCTGATGAGCGTGAACCCTGGCTTCGGCGGCCAGAGCTTCATCGACAGCACCCTGCGCAAGGCCGAGCAGGTGCGCAAGCTGATCGACCAGTCCGGCCGCGACATCCGCCTGGAGATCGACGGCGGCGTGAAGGCCGACAACATTCGGCGCATTGCCGACGCGGGGGCCGACACCTTTGTGGCAGGCAGCGCCATCTTTGGCAAGCCCGACTACCAGGCCGTGATCGACGCCATGCGCGCCGAACTGGCCCGATGAGCGCCGCCATGCACAACGCCGCCGTGACCTTGCCCGACTGGCTGCACCGCGGGCGCTTTGATGTCCTGATGGTGGATCTGGACGGCACCCTGGTCGACACCTTGGGTGACTTTGACGCCGCGCTCAACCGCATGCTGGCCGGCCTGGGCCTGCCCGGGGTGGACCGCGCCTTCATCGAGCGCACCGTGGGCAAGGGCTCCGAGCATCTGGTGCGCCGCACCCTGGCCGAGGTGGGTGCCCAAGAGTCGCGCTACGAGGCCGCCTGGACGCTCTACCAGGACAGCTATGCGGCCATCAACGGCGAATGCTCGAGCGTCTACCCCGGCGCCCGTGAGGCCTTGGCCGCCTGGCAGGCGGCCGGTTTCCGGCTGGCCTGCCTGACCAACAAGCCCGGTGAGGCCGCACGCACCCTGCTGCAGCGCAAGGGCCTGGACGTCTTTTTCGAGGTGACTTTTGGCGGTGACGCCTTTGCCCGCAAGAAGCCCGACCCGCTGCCCCTGCTGAGCACCTGTGCCCACCTGGGCGTGGACCCGTCGCGGGCCTTGATGGTGGGCGACTCGGAGAACGACGTGCTGGCCGCGCGCGCTGCCGGCTGCGCCGTGGCCGTGGTGCCCTACGGCTACAACCACGGGCAGCCGATTGCCAGCGCCGGCGCCGACTGGCTGATGCGGCAGCTGGACCGGCCCTGAGCCGGCACGCCTTCAGGCATCCAGGTCAAAGCTCAGCGTGAGCACCGCCGAGACGCTGCGCGCCGGCGGCAGGAAGCGCCACTCCATCACCCGGCCCAGCACATGGCGGCGCAGCCGCGCGTCACTGGCCTTGAGCACCAGGGCTTCGGTCACGCGCCCGCGCTCGTTCACGCTCAGCTGCACCTCCACCTGACCCTGGCGCAGCTGCTGCATGAGGGAAGGGGGAAAGCTCAGGTCGGCCTCCGGGTCCAGCGCCAGGCCGGTCGCCGGTGAGGGGGGCGCCTCGACCGGGGCGGCGGGTGCCGGCAGGTCGGCCGGGGCGGCGATCGTGGCTGCGGGCGCCTGCGGGGTCGAGGCCGGCACGGGGCTGGCGCTGGCCGAATCCTCCGTCTGCGGTGCCGAAAGGGGCGCTTGGGCCGTCTGGGCCGTCTGGGCGGCCTGCGGGTTGGGCGCAGGGGCGGCCAAGGCGGCGGCGGCCGGCAGGGGCATCGCCGGCACGGGCAGAGGGGTGGGCAGGGGCGCGGCGGAGGCCGGCCCGGCCAGCGGCGAGCGCCCTGCCGGGGCACCGGACGGTGCCGGCACGGTCACGGCGGTCTTGGCCGCCCCGGCGCGGCCCTCCGGCTTGGGATCGGCTTTGGGGTCGGGCCGCTGCTCGGCTTTCTGGGCCTGCAGGCGTATCCAGATCAGCGGCCGCTCCGCCTCCCGCTTGACGCGTTCGCTGATGGTGGTGGCGGTGTCCTGGGCCTGCGCGTGGGGCGCTGCCGTGCCCACCAAGGCCAGGGTGCTGGCCACCAGTGCGGCGCGTGTGAAGCGGCGCGGCCAGTGCCGCGGCACGGCGCAAAGAGGTGCGTTCATTGTCGGATCCCAACGGAGATGGTCTTGGGGAGGTCGCACGCGCGCTTGTGGCGCGCGGCGAGCCTTAGCAAGCGCCGCGCCCGATGCCTGTGACATCGGGTGGGCCGTTTGGGCGGCACTGCGGGCAGGGCCGCACCATGGCAAGAGCCGCCGCGCACCGACCCGGGCCCCCGTGCCCAGGGGCGGTGCGGTGTGTCAGTCCGGTGGCGGCCGGTCCGGATCAGCTTGGGGGGGCAGCCGGGCTTTCCTGCCCCAGCAAGGCCCGCTTGAGCGGGCCGTCGGCCGGATCCTTGCCCAGCCAGATGCCCAGCAGGGCCTGAAAGAACGCTGGCTCGGGGATGGGCTCGAGCTCGGGCTTGCCGTTGATCACCACCGTCGTGCCTTGGCCGGGCACCCAGTCCACGCTGAAGGCGTCGCCACTGGCCAGCTTCTTCTTGCGGGCGAAGAGTTCCGCCAGCTTCAAGGTGCCGGGGATGGACTTCATGAAGACGTCCTTGCTGGCGTTCTTCTCCATGCCCTGGGTGAAGAGCTTGCCCAGCTCGTTGGCGTCGATGTCGCGCAGCATGACGATGTGCACCCGCTTGGGGCCGGGGGCGGCCACCGCCGCCTCCAGGCTGGCGGCCCGGGCACTGAGGTAAAGACCTGCTGCATAGACCTTGAAGATGGCCTTGTAGCGGATGCCCGCGCCGTTGAGCAGCAGCGCGCCGCCCCCCACGCTGGCGCCCGGTTCAAACCGCACCCCGGCCAGGGTGACCGGGGCGGAGGCCTGTGGCCAGGCGGGGGCGCAGGCCAGGGCCAGCGGGGCAAGGATCAGTTTCCGGCGCAGTGGCATGCGGCCTTCCTTGTGGGGCGTTGAAAACTCGCTAGGGTATGGCTGCGCTTGTGACGCGGCTGTCGCACCAGTGTCCGGGCCGCGCAGGCGGGCGTCCATCGTGCTGACCCTGAATTCAGGGTTGCCCCCGAGCCGCCGCCGGGGGCGCGGGGCGGCGGGGCCGCTGCTACACTCCGTCGCATGTTCATCTCTCGCAAACGGATCGCGTCGTCCCAGCACGACCGGGGAGCCTGGCCCTGGCGGGCCTGAGCACTCTGCGCCCATCCGTTTGCCGTTGGCCTGCCGGGCCCTGGTGACCCACCAGACGAGTCTTCCCGCAGTGCTTCGGTGTGCGCGGCCCTACGCCGCCTTCCCTCTCCCTGATTTCCAGGCCTGACGTGGCCAGCCCCTTTCTTGCGCGGGCTGCGCTGCGTCCGGGCCCCTGAAGGACCCGAACCGTGATCACCGAACTCGAATTCAAGAGCCTGGCCGCTGAGGGCTACAACCGCATCCCGCTCATCTCCGAGGCCTTTGCCGACCTGGAGACGCCGCTGTCGCTCTACCTGAAGCTGGCCGGCGGGCAGAAGAACAGCTTCCTGCTGGAGTCCGTGGTGGGCGGCGAGCGCTTCGGCCGCTACAGCTTCATCGGCCTGCCGGCCCGCACCCTGGTGCGCGCCACTGGCGAGCGCAGCGAGGTCGTCACCGACGGCCGCGTGGTGGAGACCCACGAAGGCAACCCACTGGACTTCATCGCCGCCTACCAGGCGCGCTTCAAGCCGGCGCTGCGCCCGGGCCTGCCGCGCTTCTGTGGCGGGCTGGCCGGCTACTTCGGCTACGAGACGGTGCGCTTCATCGAGAAGAAGCTGGCCGGCGTGACCAAGCCCGGCGGCATCGGCACGCCTGACATCCAGCTGCTGCAGACCGAGGAGCTGGCGGTCATCGACAACCTGTCGGGCCGCCTCTACCTCATCGTCTGGGCCGACCCCAAGGTGCCCGAGGCCTACTTCAACGGCAAGAAGCGCCTGTCGGAGTTGGCCGACAAGCTGCGCTACAGCGTCACCGCGCCGCAGGTCAAGCGCGGCCCGAGCTATCCCGTGGAGCGCGAGTTCGCCCAGGCCGACTTCGAGGCCGCCGTGCTCAAGGCCAAGGAATACATCGCGGCCGGCGACTGCATGCAGATCGTCATCGGCCAGCGCCTGAAGAAGCGCTACACCGAGAACCCGCTGAGCCTGTACCGCGCGTTGCGCTCGCTCAACCCCAGCCCCTACATGTACTACTACGACATGGGGGACTTCCAGATCGTCGGCGCCAGCCCGGAGATCCTGGTGCGCCAGGAAAGCCGCCCCGAGGGCGAGGTGGTCACCATCCGCCCCATCGCCGGCACCCGCCCGCGTGGCGCCACCCCCGAGACCGACAAGGCGCTGGAGGTTGACCTGCTGGCCGACACCAAGGAGCGCGCCGAGCACGTGATGCTGATCGACCTGGCGCGCAACGACGTGGGCCGCATCGCCGAGACGGGCAGCGTCAAGGTGACCGAGGCCTTCGGCATCGAGCGCTACTCACACGTGATGCACATCGTCAGCAACGTCGAGGGCGTGCTCAAGCCGGGCTTGAGCAGCCTGGACGTGCTCAAGGCCAGCTTCCCGGCCGGCACCCTGAGCGGTGCGCCCAAGATCCACGCCATGGAGATCATCGACGAGCTGGAGATCAGCCAGCGTGGCATCTACGGCGGTGCCGTGGGCTACCTGAGCTTCGCCGGTGACATGGATGTGGCCATCGCCATCCGCACCGGCATCATCAAAGACAGCACCCTCTACGTGCAGGCCGGCGCCGGCGTGGTGGCCGACTCCGTGCCCGAGCTGGAGTGGAAGGAGACCGAACAGAAGGCGCGCGCCGTGATCCGCGCCGCCGAGCTGGTGGAGGAGGGGTTCTGAACCCCGCCCGCCCCACCCCGTTCTGATTCGAGGAGATTCCCATGCTGCTGATGATCGACAACTACGATTCCTTCACCTACAACCTGGTGCAGTACTTCGCCGAGCTGGGCGAGGACGTGAAGGTGGTGCGCAACGACGAGATCACCGTGGAGGAGATCGGGGCCCTGCGCCCTGACCGCCTGGTGTTCTCGCCCGGCCCCTGCTCGCCGGCCGAGGCCGGCGTGTGCGTGCCGGCCATCCAGGCCTATGTGGGCAAGCTGCCCATCCTGGGCGTGTGCCTGGGCCATCAGAGCATCGGCGCCGCGCTGGGCGGCCGCATCGTGCGGGCCAAGACCCAGATGCACGGCAAGACCAGCGTGCTGCGCACCGACCGCCAGGGCGTCTACGCCGACCTGCCCGAGCAGTTCACCGTGATCCGCTACCACTCGCTGGTCATCGAGGAAGCCACCCTGCCGGCGGAACTGGTCGTGACCTCCCGCTCCGAGGATGGCGAGATCATGGGCGTGCGTCACCGCGACCTGGCCGGCGGCCCGGCCCCGCTGGAAGGCGTGCAGTTCCACCCCGAGTCCATCCTGAGTGAGCACGGCCACGCCATGCTGCGCAACTTCCTGCAGATGGGCCGGGCCGCATGAGCACCGTCGCCTACGGCAGCGGCGCGGTGGCGCCCGGGCCCGACGCCCAGGGTTTGGTGGACCTGCGCAGCGACACCGTCACCCGGCCCACGCCGGCCATGGCCGCAGCCATGGCGGCCGCAGCGCTGGGCGACGACGTCTTTGGCGACGACCCCACCGTCAACCGTCTGCAGGCGCGGCTGGCCGAGGTGCTGGGCTTCGAGGACGCGCTGTTCATGCCCAGCGGCACGGCCAGCAACCTCTGTGCGCTGCTGACCCACTGCGGCCGGGGCGACGAGTACCTGGTGGGCCAGATGGCCCACACCTACCGCTACGAGGGCGGGGGTGCGGCCGTGCTGGGCGGTATCCAGCCGCAGCCCCTGCCGCAACAGGCCGATGGCTCGCTGGCGCTGGCCGACATCGCCGGCGCCATCAAGCCCGACGACATGCACTTCGCGCGCAGCCGCCTGCTGTGCCTGGAGAACACTTGGAACGGCAATGTGTTGCCGCTGGACTACCTGCGCGAGGCCACGGCGCTGGCGCGCAGCCGCGGCCTGGCCTGCCACCTGGACGGCGCGCGGCTGTTCAACGCCGCCGTGGCCACGGCCGGGCCGGGCGGCGACCCTTACGCCACCGCACGCGCCATCGCGGGCCACTTCGACAGCGTCTCGGTCTGCTTCAGCAAGGGCCTGGGCGCGCCGGTGGGCTCGGTGCTGTGCGGCTCGCGGGCCTTCATCGCGCAGGCGCGCCGCGCCCGCAAGATGACCGGCGGCGGCATGCGCCAGGTCGGTAGCTTGGCGGCAGCGGCGCTGCACGCGCTGGAGCACCATGTGCACCGTTTGGCCGATGACCACGCGCTGGCCCGGCGCCTGGCCGAGGGCCTGGCCGGCCTGGACGGTCTGGCCGTGACCGCGCCGCAGACCAACATCGTCTTCGCCCAGCTGCAGGGGGCGGCCGCCGGCCGGGGCGCCGAGCTGCTGGCCCACCTGCAGCGGCAGGGCGTGCTGGCCACCGGCCTCATCGGCCTGCGCTTCGTGACCCATCTGGATGTGGACACCGCCGGCATCGACCGCGCGGTGGCCGCCGTCCGCGAGTTCCTGGCGGCCTGAGCGCCGCCCACCCCATTCCTGGAGACCCGCATGAGCATCAGCAACACCGAGGCCCTGACCCGCGTCATCGAGCACCGCGAGATCTTCCACGACGAGATGCTCACGCTGATGCGCCGCATCATGAGCGGCGAAATGTCGCCGGTGATGATCGCCGCGCTGTCCATCGGCCTGCGCGTGAAGAAGGAGACCATCGGCGAGATCGCCGCGGCCGCGCAGGTGATGCGCGAGTTCGCCACCCCCGTGCCCGTGGCCGACCGCAGCGGCCTGGTGGACATCGTAGGCACGGGCGGCGACAACTCGCACACCTTCAACATCTCCACCGCTTCCACGTTTGTGGCGGCGGCGGCTGGCGCGCGGGTGGCCAAGCACGGCGGGCGCAGCGTGTCCTCCACCAGCGGCTCGGCCGACGTGATGGAGGCGCTGGGCGCCTACATCAACCTGCAGCCCGAGCAGGTGGCCGAATGCCTGGCCGAGTGCGGCATCGCCTTCATGTTCGCGCCCAACCACCACGCCTCCATGAAGCACGCCGCCCCGGTGCGCCGCGAGCTGGGCGTGCGCACGATCTTCAACATCCTCGGCCCGCTGACCAACCCGGCCGGCGCCCCCAACCAGCTGCTGGGCGTGTTCCACCCCGACCTGGTGGGCATCCAGGTGCGCGTGCTGCAGCGCCTGGGCTCCGAGCATGTGCTGGTGGTGCACGGCATGAACGGCATGGACGAGATCTCGCTGTCCGGCGAGACCGCCGTGGGCGAACTCAAGGACGGCGAGGTCACCGAGTACCGCGTGCACCCCAGCGACTTCGGTCTGCCGGTCTACGATACCCGCGTGCTGCGCGTGGCCAACCAGCAGGAGTCGGTGCAGTGCATCCAGCGTGCCCTGGCCAACGAGGACGGCCCCGTGCGCGACATCGTGCTGCTCAACGCCGGCGCCGCCCTCTATTGCGCCGGCGTGGCCGCCAGCATCACCGACGGCGTGCGCCGCGCCCGCGAGGCGGTGGCCTCTGGTGCCGCCATGGCCAAGCTGAGCCAGTTTGTGGCCATCACCAACCGCTTTCGGCCGGCCGCCTGAGCCCGCCGTCCGCCCCCGAACCTTGCCCGCCTGCGAGCGCCCCCATGAGCACCCAGACCCCTGACATCCTCCAGCGCATCGTCGCCGTCAAGCACGAGGAAATCGCCGCCGGCCGCCAGCAGCGGCCCATGGCCACCCTGTTGGCCCAGGCACAGGCCAACGCCCAGGGTGATCAGGCGCCGCGGGGCTTTGAGCGCGCCTTGCGCGCCAAGGTGGCGGCGGGACAGGCCGCGGTCATCGCCGAGGTCAAGAAGGCCAGCCCCAGCAAGGGCGTGCTGCGTGAGCACTTCGTGCCGGCCGAGATCGCGGCCAGCTATGAGCGCCATGGGGCCGCCTGCCTGAGCGTGCTGACCGATGAGCGCTTCTTCCAGGGGGCCGAGGCCTACCTGCGCCAGGCTCGCGCCGCCTGCGCCCTGCCGGTGCTGCGCAAGGACTTCATGGTCGACGACTACCAGGTGGTCGAGGCCCGGGCCATGGGCGCGGACTGCATCCTGCTGATCGCCGCCTGCCTGGACGACGCCCAGATGGCTGGGCTGGAGGCCTGTGCCCTGGACCTGGGCATGGACGTGCTGGTGGAGGTGCACGATAGCGCCGAACTGGACCGCGCCCTGCGCCTGAAGACCCCGCTGCTGGGCATCAACAACCGCGATCTGCGCAACTTCCACGTCACGCTGGACACCACGCTGGGCCTGCTGGACCGCGTGCCGGCCGACCGCCTGCTGGTGACCGAGAGCGGCATCCTCGGCCCGCAGGACGTGCGGCGCATGCGGCAGGCCCAGGTGCATGCCTTCCTCGTGGGCGAGGCGTTCATGCGGGCCGGGGAGCCGGGCGAGGCGCTGGCCACCCTGTTTGCCTGACGCCGGTCATGCCCACCCGACGTCAAGCGCCCCCCGCTGGGCAGGCCTCCCTCTTTGCCGCGCCGGACGAAGTGCCCGTCGACCCGTCCCCGGGGCTGTTGGTGGCCGCGCCGGCGCCCGGCACGCTGATGCGCCCGCTCGATGAACTGATCGAGGGCCTGCCGCCGGACTGGCGGCCGGAGGTGGCCACCTGGCGCCAATCACCCGCCGGGCAGTCGCTGGCCCGCTTTCTGGCCGCCCGGCAGGCCGCGGGCGCCACGATCTATCCCGCCGACCCGTTCCGAGCCCTGCGTCACACCCCCTTGGCTGCCGTGCGGGCCGTCATCCTCGGCCAGGACCCCTATCACGGCCCGGGACAGGCCGAAGGGCTGGCGTTCTCTGTGCCGCCGGGTTTGGCGCTTCCCCCCAGCTTGCGCAACCTCTACACCGAACTCGAACGCGACCTGCCGGGCACGCTGCCCGCGCCGCCGAGCCGGTGTCCGGGGCACCTGGGGGCCTGGGCGGCACGGGGCGTGCTGTTGCTCAACACCAGCCTGACGGTCGAGGCCGGGCAGCCTGCCAGCCACGCGCGCCAAGGGTGGGAGGCACTCACCGACGCGCTCATCCAGGCCGTTTCGTCGCAGCCGCAACGAATTGCCTTTCTTTTGTGGGGCGCACACGCCCAATCCAGGCGACAATACGTGTCTCACCCGGATCGCCATCTGGTGTTGGAGGCTAACCATCCTTCACCCCTCTCGGCGCGCCGGGGGCCAACGCCCTTCATGGGCTGCGGACACTTCGGACAAGTGCAGCGCGAGCTGGGCCTGTCCTGGCGGCTGCAGGAGCACTGAGTGCCCCAGGCCTTTCAAAGCCAAGTAAATTTCTCAAGAAATTGCTTGGAGCATCGAAAGGTCGCTGCTATAGTGAGAGGCTCTCCTGCGGAGGGGTGCCCGAGTGGCTAAAGGGGGCAGACTGTAAATCTGTTGGCTTACGCCTACGCTGGTTCGAATCCAGCCTCCTCCACCAGCAGGAACAACCGGTCAGAACAATTCCCGGGCGGGAGTAGTTCAATGGTAGAACCTTAGCCTTCCAAGCTAATGACGCGGGTTCGATTCCCGTCTCCCGCTCCAGCGAAGGTCGTCGGTTGCAAAAGATGAGTTTGTCGACACGGGCTTGATTTGCCTGTGGTGATTGCAGAAATCAATCCCGTGTCGATGCCCATGTGGCTCAGTGGTAGAGCACTCCCTTGGTAAGGGAGAGGTCGCGCGTTCGATCCGCGCCATGGGCACCACCCTCATCGTCTCAACGTCTCGTTTTGAAATCGCACGCTTCGGGAGCGCAAGATGGCAAAGGAAAAGTTCGAGCGGACCAAGCCGCACGTGAACGTGGGCACCATTGGTCACGTGGACCACGGCAAGACCACGCTGACGGCCGCGATCACCACGATCCTGGCGCAGAAGTTTGGCGGTGAAGCCAAGGCCTACGACCAGATCGACGCTGCGCCGGAAGAAAAGGCCCGCGGCATCACGATCAACACCGCGCACGTCGAGTACGAGACCGCCAACCGTCACTACGCGCACGTGGACTGCCCGGGTCACGCCGACTATGTGAAGAACATGATCACCGGCGCGGCCCAGATGGACGGCGCGATCCTGGTGTGCTCGGCCGCTGACGGCCCGATGCCCCAGACCCGCGAGCACATCCTGCTGGCCCGTCAGGTGGGCGTGCCCTACATCATCGTGTTCCTGAACAAGTGCGACATGGTGGATGACGCCGAGCTGCTGGAACTGGTCGAGATGGAAGTGCGCGAGCTGCTGTCCAAGTACGACTTCCCCGGCGACGACACCCCGATCGTCAAGGGCTCTGCCAAGCTGGCCATCGAAGGCGACAAGGGCGAGCTGGGCGAAGGCGCCATCATGGCCCTGGCCGACGCGCTGGACAGCTACATCCCGACGCCTGAGCGCGCCGTGGACGGCACCTTCCTGATGCCTGTGGAAGACGTGTTCTCGATCTCCGGTCGTGGCACCGTGGTGACCGGTCGCGTGGAGCGCGGCATCGTCAAGGTCGGCGAGGAAATCGAAATCGTGGGCATCAAGCCGACGGTCAAGACCACCTGCACCGGCGTGGAAATGTTCCGCAAGCTGCTGGACCAAGGTCAAGCCGGCGACAACGTGGGCATCCTGCTGCGCGGCACCAAGCGTGAAGAAGTTGAGCGCGGCCAAGTGCTGTGCAAGCCGGGCTCCATCAAGCCGCACACCCACTTCACGGCTGAGGTGTACGTGCTGAGCAAGGACGAAGGCGGCCGTCACACCCCGTTCTTCAACAACTACCGTC
Organism: Ideonella livida; assembly: GCF_010499455.1. Taxonomy (GTDB): domain Bacteria; phylum Pseudomonadota; class Gammaproteobacteria; order Burkholderiales; family Burkholderiaceae_C; genus Ideonella; species Ideonella livida. The sequence goes on from NZ_JAAGOH010000007.1 coordinate 33,053, forward strand.
CGCAGTTCTACTTCCGCACCACCGACGTCACTGGCGCCATCGAGCTGCCCAAGGACAAGGAAATGGTGATGCCGGGCGACAACGTGTCGATCACCGTCAAGCTGATCGCCCCGATCGCCATGGAAGAGGGTCTGCGCTTCGCCATCCGTGAAGGTGGTCGTACCGTCGGCGCCGGCGTCGTGGCCAAGATCATCGAGTAAGCCAGTCGGCATCGACTGTCTGCAGGGGTATAGCTCAATTGGCAGAGCGTCGGTCTCCAAAACCGAAGGTTGGGGGTTCGATTCCCTCTGCCCCTGCCACCCGACAGTCCGCCGAAGTCAGCCGTTGATCTCCTCCTGCTGGCTTGCCAAGGTCGGCTGAATATCGCGGCTTCCAGTCAAGCCCGCAGGTGTCTGCACCGGCGGGCTTTGCTGCTGTTTGTCTCCAGCCCATTTGGGCTCCGGCGCCTCTCGGGTTTGCCGGTCGCATCTCAGATCCCATGTCCAACCAAGCTCCGATCGAGACAGTTTCCTCTGGCGCGGACAAGGCCAAGCTGGCCGGCGCCGCGGTGCTCCTGGTGGCGGCTGTGGTGGCCTACTACCTGCTGGGCCAGCAGTCGCTTTGGATCCGTGTGCTGGCCCTGTTGCTGGGCGTGGCGGCTGCGGTGTTCGTGTTCTTCCAGTCGGAAGCCGGGCGTCAGCTGGTGGCCTACGGGCATGAGTCTTGGCGCGAGGTGCGCAAGGTGGTCTGGCCGACTCGCAAGGAGTCGACCCAGATGACGGCCTATGTCTTCGCTTTCGTCGTGGTCATGGCCTTGTTCCTCTGGGTGACGGATAAGACCCTGGAATGGGTGCTGTACGACCTGATCCTGGGTTGGAAGCGCTGAGCGCTGCGGCAAGACTCAAGAAAGGTCCCGAAGATGAGCGAATCATCAACGACGTCCGCGCTGCCGATGCGCTGGTATGTGGTCCATGCCTATTCCGGCATGGAAAAGGCAGTCGAGCGCAACATCCGCGAACGCATTGAGCGCGCGGGCATGCAGGCCAAGTTTGGTCGCATCTTGGTGCCCACCGAAGAGGTGGTCGAGCTCAAGAACGGCAAGAAGTCGGTCACCGAGCGCCGGTTCTTCCCTGGCTACGTGCTGGTGGAAATGGCCATGGATGACGAGTCCTGGCACCTGGTGAAGCACACCAGCAAGGTGACGGGCTTCGTGGGTGGAGCCAAGAACCGCCCGGCGCCGATCTCGGAGGCCGAGGTCATGAAGATCGTCAACCAGATGCAGGAAGGCGTCGAGAAGCCGCGTCCCAAGGTGGAGTGGCAGGTCGGTGAGCTGGTCCGCGTCAAGGAAGGCCCCTTCACCGACTTCAACGGCGCTGTCGAAGAAGTCAACTACGAGAAATCCAAGGTGCGGGTGTCCGTCACCATCTTCGGTCGGGCAACGCCCGTGGAGCTGGACTTCTCGCAGGTTGAGAAGGTCTGAACCTGATTCGGCCGCAGGTGGGTCAAGCCCGGCGCCTGCGGCTTTGATGTTTCCGGGCTGAACACGAACGAGGAGCCTGTTCGCCCCTGGGGTGGGCAGGCGCTGGAACTCGACAGGAGCCATCATGGCAAAGAAGATCGTCGGCTTCATCAAGCTGCAAGTCCCGGCCGGCAAGGCCAATCCTTCTCCCCCCATCGGTCCGGCGCTGGGTCAGCGCGGTCTGAACATCATGGAGTTCTGCAAGGCGTTCAACGCGCAGACCCAGGGGATTGAGCCCGGCCTGAAGCTGCCGGTGGTGATCACTGCCTACGCGGACAAGTCTTTCACCTTTGTGCTGAAGTCGCCGCCGGCGACCGTGCTGATCAAGAAGGCAGTGGGTCTGACCAAGGGCTCTTCTAAGGCCAACGCTCAGAAGGTCGGCAAGATCACCCGCGCTCAGCTGGAAGAGATTGCCAAGACCAAGCAGAAGGACCTCACCGCAGCCAGCCTGGACGCTGCCGTGAAGACCATCGCGGGTTCGGCCCGTTCGATGGGCGTGATCGTGGAGGGCGTGTGACATGGCAAAGCTGACCAAGAAGCAGAAGGCGCTGCAAGGCAAGGTCGAGACGACCAAGCTGTATCCCATCGGTGAAGCTCTGTCCCTGATCAAGGGTCTGGCCACCGCCAAGTTTGACGAGTCCATCGATGTGGCTGTTCAACTGGGTGTGGATGCCAAGAAGTCGGACCAAGTGGTGCGTGGCGCCGTCGTGATGCCTAACGGCACCGGCAAGACCAAGCGCGTGGCCGTGTTCGCCCAGGGCGCCAAGGCTGAGGAAGCCAAGGCTGCTGGCGCCGACGTGGTCGGTCTGGACGACCTGGCCGCCGACATCAAGGCGGGCAAGATGGACTTCGACGTGGTGATCGCCTCGCCGGACACCATGCGCGTTGTCGGTACCCTGGGTCAGATCCTGGGCCCGCGCGGCCTGATGCCGAACCCGAAGGTTGGCACTGTGACCCCGGACGTCGCCACGGCTGTGAAGAACGCCAAGGCAGGTCAGGTGCAGTTCCGCGTCGACAAGGCCGGCATCATCCACGGCACGATCGGCCGTCGTTCCTTCGACGACGACAAGCTGGTGGGCAACCTGGCTGCGCTGCTGGATGCGCTGACCAAGGCCAAGCCGGCTTCGAGCAAGGGTGTTTACCTGCGCAAGCTGGCGGTGTCTTCCACCATGGGCGTTGGCGCCCGTGTGGACATCGCCTCCGTGGCTGCCAGCCAGGCCGCTCCGGCCGCCTGATAGGCGTCGCAAATCCGGTGTTGCGCTGGCCCGTGGGGTGAGCGCAGCACCAGATGGTGGGCTGTCCGGTCCTGTCCCCTTGCGGGGCATTGACCAGGCAGGCCATCCAAGACCGCTGGTGGATTTGGGCGCTTGGCGCCGGAGTCCTTAAAGCGGTGGCAGGGTGTGCGCACCCATGCCGCCTGCCAGCGCAGATGGCGTCCCCGCCGAACAGGATGAGGTTTCCATGATCCATGGTTCTGCCGATGGATGGATGGGAGAGTCGTTCGGTTTCGGCCAGGTCGCTGCAATCCGTGGTGTCCGGTGTCCCGCAAGGGGCCTGGACATGTTGATGTGAGGAGTAGACCTTGAGTCTCAACCGCAACGAGAAGGCGGCCGTGATCGAGGAAGTGGCAGCTCAGGTTGCCAAGTCCCAGACCCTGGCCCTGGCCGAGTACCGTGGCCTCACCGTTGAAGCCCTGAACAAGCTGCGCGTCGATGCGCGTGCCAAGGGTGTGTATCTTCATGTGCTGAAGAACACCCTGGCCCGCCGTGCCGTCGCCGGCTCGCAGTTCGAGGTGGCAGCGGAGTCCATGGCCGGTCCGCTGATCTACGGCTTCTCCGAAGATGCCGTGGCCGCTGCGAAGGTCATCGCTGACTTCGCCAAGACCAATGACAAGCTGGTCATCAAGGGTGGTGCTTACGCTGGCAAGGCGCTCGACGCCAATGCCGTGAAGGCCCTGGCTTCCGTGCCGAGCAAGGAAGTGCTGCTGTCGCAACTGGCTGGCTTGCTCAAGTCGCCGGTCCAGCGCGTGGCTGCTGTCCTGGCTGCCCTGTCCGAACAGCGTGGTGCTGGCGCCGAAGCGCCCGCCGCCTGATCGGTCACCGCTCTCATTCATTCACTGAATCCCTGATTTCGAGGAACACAAAATGGCATTCGACAAAGACGCCTTCCTGACCGCCCTGGACAGCATGTCCGTGATGGAACTCAACGACCTGGTCAAGGCCATCGAAGAGAAGTTCGGCGTGTCCGCCGCTTCCATGGCCGTGGCTGGCGGCGGTGCCGCCGGCGGCGCTGCCGCTCCGGCCGCTGAAGAGAAGACCGAGTTCAACGTCGTCCTGCTGGAAGCCGGCGCCAACAAGGTGTCCGTCATCAAGGCCGTGCGCGAACTGACTGGTCTGGGCCTGAAGGAAGCCAAGGACCTGGTCGACGGCGCTCCGAAGAACGTGAAGGAAGCCATCGCCAAGGCCGACGCCGAAGCCGCCGTGAAGAAGCTGGTGGAAGCCGGCGCCAAGGCCGAGCTGAAGTAATCCGCTTCGGTGGATGCAAGGCTGGGGGCTCGCGAGGGCTCCCGGCCTTTTGTCCTTGGAGCGTCGCCTTGAGCGAGGCTCCAAATCCATGCAGAGAACAGCTGGAAGTCTCTTGAGCGATACTCAAGGGTTTTCCAAGTGTTCCCTGATCCGACTGCAGGGAACGGGTTTGGTCGGACTCCGGTGCAACGCCGGGGTTGTCCGCCAGCGGTTGGTAGTGGCCAACCACCAAGCTGCCAGGTCTGGCACACCGCCCGTGTGTGCAGCCGTCGACCTGACAAAGCCAGTCGCCTTGCGAAGCGTGCGCCTGGGCCCGGCCACGCTGTCGCTACGGAGTGTTCCATGGCGCAAGCAACCCCTTACAGCTTCACCGAGCGCAAGCGCATCCGCAAGAGCTTCGGCAAGCGCGAGAGCGTTCTCAACGTCCCCTACCTGCTGACGATGCAGCGGGACTCCTACATTGCATTCCTTCAGAAGGAAATCCCGCCGCAGCAGCGCAAGGCGGAAGGTTTGCAGGCCGCTTTCGTCTCCACGTTCCCCATCGTGTCGCACAACGGGTTCGTGGAGATGAAGTTCATCGAGTACAACATCGCGCGCCCGACCTTTGACGTGCGCGAGTGCCAGCAGCGTGGCCTGACCTACGCTGCCGCGGTGCGTGCCAAGCTCCAGATGATCATCTATGACCGCGAGTCGCATCCCGCGCGCGTGGTCAAGGAGATCAAGGAGCAGGAGGTCTACATGGGCGAGGTGCCCCTGATGACCGACTACGGCTCGTTCATCGTCAACGGCACCGAGCGTGTCATCGTCTCGCAGCTGCATCGCTCACCGGGCGTGTTCTTCGAACACGACAAGGGCAAGACCCACAGCTCGGGCAAGCTGCTGTTCAGCGCCCGCATCATCCCTTACCGTGGTTCTTGGCTGGACTTCGAATTCGATCCGAAGGACGTCCTGTACTTCCGTGTGGACCGTCGCCGCAAGATGCCGGTCACGATCCTGCTCAAGGCCATCGGCCTGAACCCCGAGCAGATCCTGGCGCACTTCTTCAAGAACGACAGCTTCCGTCTGATGGATGCTGGCGCGCAGCTCGAGTTCGTGCCCGAGCGTCTGAAGGGTGAGGTCGCCCGCTTTGACATCGTCGACAAGTCCGGTGCGGTCATCGTCGAGAAGGACAAGCGCATCACCGCCAAGCACGTGCGCCAGCTCGAGCAGTCCGGCACCAACTTCATCTCGGTGCCCGAGGACTTCCTGGTGGGCCGTGTCATCGCCCGCAACATGGTCGACCCGGACACGGGCGAGATCATCGCCAAGGCCAACGATGAGCTGACCGAGACCCTGCTCAAGAAGCTGCGTGCCGCGGGTATCCGCGACATCCAGTGCATCTTCACCAACGAGCTGGATCAAGGGGCTTACATCAGCCAGACCTTGGGTCTGGACGAGACCGCCGATCAGCTGGCCGCCCGCGTCGCCATCTACCGCATGATGCGCCCTGGCGAGCCGCCGACCGAGGACGCCGTCGAGGCCCTGTTCAACCGCCTGTTCTACAGCGCCGAGACCTATGACCTCTCGCGCGTGGGCCGGATGAAGTTCAACGCCCGCGTGGGCCGCGACGTGCCGGAAGGCGCGATGACGCTGTCCAACGAGGACATCCTGGACGTCGTCAAGATCCTGGTCGAGCTGCGCAATGGTCGCGGCGAGGTCGATGACATCGACCACCTGGGCAACCGTCGCGTGCGCTGCGTGGGCGAACTGGCTGAGAACCAGTACCGCTCGGGCCTGGCCCGCATCGAGAAGGCCGTGAAGGAGCGTCTGGGCCAGGCCGAGACCGAAGCCCTGATGCCGCACGACCTGATCAACTCCAAGCCGATTTCCGCGGCCCTCAAGGAGTTCTTCGGTGCGTCGCAGCTGTCGCAGTTCATGGACCAGACCAACCCCCTGTCCGAGATCACGCACAAGCGTCGCGTCTCGGCCCTGGGCCCGGGCGGTCTGACCCGTGAGCGCGCTGGCTTCGAAGTCCGCGACGTGCACCCGACCCACTACGGCCGCGTCTGCCCGATTGAAACGCCTGAAGGCCCGAACATCGGTCTGATCAACTCGTTGGCCCTGTATGCCCGCCTGAACGAGTACGGTTTCCTGGAGACGCCGTACCGCCGTGTAGTGGATGGCATGACCACCGACCAGATCGACTACCTGTCGGCCATCGAGGAAGGCAAGTACGTCATCGCGCAGGCCAATGCCTCGCTGGATGCGAGCGGCAAGCTGACCGATGAGCTGGTTTCCGCCCGTGAGAATGGTGAGTCCGTGCTCACCTCGCCGGAGCGCATCCAGTACATGGACGTCGCGCCGACCCAGATCGTCTCGGTGGCCGCCTCCCTGGTGCCGTTCCTGGAGCACGACGACGCGAACCGCGCGCTGATGGGCGCCAACATGTCGCGTCAGGCTGTGCCTGTGCTGCGTCCGGAAAAGCCCATGGTGGGCACCGGCATCGAGCGCGTGGCGGCCGTGGACTCGGGCACCGTGGTGGTTGCCCGCCGTGGTGGCGTGGTGGACTACGTCGACACCAACCGCATCGTGATTCGCGTGAATGACGCGGAGACGGTTGCGGGCGAGGTGGGCGTGGACATCTACAACCTGATCAAGTACCAGCGTTCCAACCAGAACACCAACATCCACCAGCGTCCGATCGTGCGTCGTGGCGAACGGGTGGGTGCTGGTGATGTGGTGGCCGATGGTGCCTCGACGGACCTGGGTGAGATCGCGATCGGCCAGAACATGCTGATCGCCTTCATGCCCTGGAACGGCTACAACTTCGAAGATTCGATCCTGATCTCCGAACGCGTGGTGGCCGAAGACCGCTACACCTCGATCCACATCGAGGAGCTGGTGGTCATGGCCCGCGACACTAAGCTGGGTTCCGAGGAAATCACTCGCGACATCCCGAACCTGTCCGAGCAGCAACTGGCCCGCCTGGACGAGTCGGGCATCGTTTACATCGGTGCCGAGGTCAACCCCGGCGACGTGCTGGTGGGCAAGGTCACGCCCAAGGGCGAGACCACGCTGACGCCGGAAGAGAAGCTGCTGCGCGCCATCTTCGGTGAGAAGGCGTCCGACGTGAAGGACACCTCGCTGCGCGTGGACCAGGGCACGCAGGGCACCGTCATCGACGTGCAGGTCTTCACCCGTGAAGGCATTCCCCGCGACAAGCGCGCCCAGCAGATCATCGACGATGAACTCAAGCGCTTCCGCCTGGACCTGAACGACCAGCTGCGCATCGTGGAGGCCGACGCCTTCGACCGGATCGAGAAGCTGCTGGTGGGCCGCGTGGCCAACGGTGGCCCGCAGAAGCTGGCCAAGGGCACGACGCTGACCAAGGAATACCTGGCCGGCGTCGACAAGTACCACTGGTTCGATGTGCGTCCGTCGGAAGACGACGTGGCCAACCAGCTCGAGTCCATCAAGAACTCGCTGGAGCAGACCCGCCACGGCTTCGATCTGGCCTTCGAAGAGAAGCGCAAGAAACTCACCCAGGGCGACGAGCTGCCCGCGGGCGTGCTGAAGATGGTCAAGGTCTACCTGGCCGTCAAGCGGCGCCTGCAGCCTGGCGACAAGATGGCCGGCCGTCACGGCAACAAGGGCGTTGTGTCCAAGATCACCCCGATCGAAGACATGCCCTACATGGCTGACGGCACGCCGGTGGACATCGTGCTGAACCCGCTGGGCGTGCCCTCGCGGATGAACATCGGTCAGGTGCTGGAAGTGCACCTGGGCTGGGCCGGCAAGGGCATTGGTCAGCGCATCGGCGACATGCTGCAGCAACAGGCCGCCGTGGCCGAGCTGCGCAAGTTCTTCGACGAGCTCTACAACCAGTCCGGTGGCAAGCCCGAGCGCCTGGAGGAGTTCTCCGACGAGGAGATCCTGTCCATGGCCCAGGAGCTGACCAAGGGCGTGCCCTTTGCCTCTCCGGTGTTTGATGGTGCCAAGGAGGCTGAGATCAGCGCCATGCTGAAGCTGGCCTACCCGGACGACATCAAGGAGCGCAAGGGTCTGACTGAGTCGCGTACCCAGGCCTTCTTGTCGGATGGCCGCACGGGTGAGCGCTTCGAGCGTCCGACCACCATCGGCTACATGCACTACCTGAAGCTGCACCACCTGGTGGACGACAAGATGCACGCCCGCTCCACCGGCCCGTACTCGCTCGTCACCCAGCAGCCGCTGGGCGGCAAGGCGCAGTTCGGTGGCCAGCGCTTCGGTGAGATGGAAGTGTGGGCGCTGGAAGCCTACGGCGCCGCCTACGTGCTGCAGGAAATGCTGACCGTGAAGTCCGATGACGTGAACGGCCGTACCAAGGTGTACGAGAACATCGTCAAGGGCGAGCACGCCATCGACGCCGGCATGCCGGAGTCGTTCAACGTGCTGGTCAAGGAAATCCGCTCGCTGGGCATCGACATCGAGCTGGAACGCAACTGATGGCGCTGCGGCCGCCCTTCGTTGGGGTGGCCGCGCGTGATCGACGACGTTCCCTCCCGTTAAGCACCGAATAGATAGGAGAAGCTCATGAAAGGCTTGCTCGACCTCTTCAAGCAATTCACCCCCGATGAGCATTTCGATGCCATCAAGATCGGCCTGGCCTCCCCGGAAAAGATCCGGTCCTGGTCCTTCGGCGAGGTGAAGAAGCCTGAGACCATCAACTACCGCACGTTCAAGCCTGAGCGTGACGGCCTGTTCTGCGCCAAGATCTTCGGCCCGATCAAGGACTACGAGTGCCTGTGCGGCAAGTACAAGCGCCTGAAGCACCGTGGCGTGATCTGCGAGAAGTGCGGCGTTGAAGTCACCCAGACCAAGGTGCGCCGTGACCGCATGGGTCACATCGACCTGGCGGCGCCGTGCGCCCACATTTGGTTCCTGAAGTCGCTGCCGTCGCGTCTGGGCCTGGTGCTCGACATGACGCTGCGCGACATCGAGCGCGTGCTGTACTTCGAAGCGTATGTCGTGGTCGACTCCGGCATGACGCCTCTCAAGAAGTTCTCGATCATGAGCGAGGACGACTACGAGGCCAAGCGTGCGGAGTTCGGTGACGAGTTCATCGCCATGATGGGGGCTGAGGGCATCCAGAAGCTGCTGGCCGACATGGACCTCGATGTGGAGATCGACAAGCTCCGCAACGACATGACCGGCAGCGAGCTGAAGGTCAAGAAGAACTCCAAGCGCCTGAAGGTCATGGAGGCCTTCAAGAAGTCCGGCATCAAGCCGCACTGGATGATCATGGACGTGCTGCCGGTGCTGCCGCCGGACCTGCGTCCGCTGGTGCCGCTGGACGGCGGCCGCTTCGCGACCTCGGACCTGAACGACCTCTACCGTCGCGTCATCAACCGGAACAACCGTCTGGCCCGCCTGCTGGAGCTGAAGGCGCCGGAAATCATCGTGCGCAACGAAAAGCGCATGCTGCAGGAAGCCGTCGACTCGCTGCTGGACAACGGCCGCCGTGGCAAGGCCATGACGGGCGCGAACAAGCGCGCGCTGAAGTCCCTGGCCGACATGATCAAGGGCAAGAGCGGCCGCTTCCGCCAGAACCTGCTGGGCAAGCGCGTCGACTACTCCGGCCGTTCCGTCATCACCGTGGGCCCGACCCTCAAGCTGCACCAGTGCGGCCTGCCCAAGCTGATGGCCCTGGAGCTGTTCAAGCCCTTCATCTTCTCGCGCCTGGAGGCGATGGGCATCGCCACCACCATCAAGGCGGCGAAGAAGGAAGTGGAATCGGGCACGCCGGTGGTCTGGGACATCCTTGAAGAAGTCATCAAGGAACACCCGGTCATGCTGAACCGTGCGCCGACGCTGCACCGTCTGGGCATCCAGGCCTTCGAGCCGGTGCTGATCGAAGGCAAGGCCATCCAGCTGCACCCGCTGGTTTGCGCGGCGTTCAACGCCGACTTCGACGGTGACCAGATGGCCGTCCACGTGCCGCTGTCGATCGAAGCGCAGATGGAAGCCCGCGCGCTGATGCTGGCCTCCAACAACGTGCTCTTCCCGGCCTCGGGCGAGCCGTCGATCGTGCCGTCTCAGGACGTGGTGCTGGGCCTGTACTACGCCACCCGTGAGCGCACCAACGGCAAGGGCGAAGGCATGGTGTTCTCGGACACCGACGAACTGCTGCGTGCCCTGGACAACGGTGTGGTGGAGTTGACCGCCAAGGTCAGCGTGCGCCTGCCGGAGTGGAACAAGGATGAGTCTGGCCAGTTCCGGGCCACCATGAAGCTGGTGGACACGACCGTCGGCCGTGCCCTGCTGTCGGAGATCCTGCCCAAGGGCCTGCCCTTCGCGCACATCAACAAGGCGCTCAAGAAGAAGGAGATCAGCAAGCTGATCAACGCCTCCTTCCGCAAGTGCGGCCTGAAGGAGACCGTGGTCTTCGCCGACAAGCTGCTGCAGAACGGCTTCCGGCTGGCTACGCGCGCCGGCATCTCCATCGCAGTGGATGACATGCTCGTGCCGCCCAAGAAGCACGACCTGATCGCCGCTGCCGAAGCCGAGGTCAAGGAGATCGAGCAGCAGTACGTCTCCGGTCTGGTGACCGCTGGCGAGCGCTACAACAAGGTGGTGGACATCTGGGGCAAGACCGGTGACGAGGTGGGCAAGGTCATGATGACCCAGCTCTCCAAGCAGAAGGTCATCGACCGCCACGGCAAGGAAGTGGACCAGGAGTCCTTCAACTCCATCTACATGATGGCCGACTCCGGTGCGCGGGGTTCCGCCGCCCAGATCCGCCAGCTCGCCGGCATGCGGGGCCTGATGGCCAAGCCGGACGGCTCGATCATTGAGACCCCCATCACGGCGAACTTCCGTGAGGGTCTGAACGTGCTGCAGTACTTCATCTCCACCCACGGTGCCCGTAAGGGTCTGGCGGATACGGCGCTGAAGACGGCTAACTCCGGCTACCTGACCCGTCGACTGGTCGACGTGACCCAGGATCTGGTGGTGACCGAGGACGACTGCGGCACCGAGCACGGCTTCCCGATGCGGGCCCTGGTGGAGGGTGGTGAGGTGATCGAGTCGCTGCGCGACCGTATCCTGGGCCGCGTGTCGGCCGTGGAGATCGTCAACCCCGAGACGCAGGAAGTCATCATTGCCGCCGGCACCATGCTGGATGAGGACAAGCTGGACCTGATCGAAGCCGCTGGCGTCGACGAGGTCAAGGTCCGCACCCCGCTGACCTGCGAGACCCGCTTCGGCCTGTGCGCCAAGTGCTATGGGCGCGACCTCGGCCGCGGTGGTCTGGTGAACACCGGTGAGGCCGTGGGCGTGATCGCCGCGCAGTCCATCGGTGAGCCGGGCACGCAGCTGACCATGCGTACCTTCCACATCGGTGGTGCCGCCTCGCGTGCTGCCGTGGCCTCCAGCGTGGACGCCAAGTCCGATGGTTTCATCGGCTTCAACGCCACGATGCGTTACGTGACCAACGGCAAGGGCGAACTGGTGGTGATTTCCCGTTCCGGTGAGATCATCATCTCCGACCAGCACGGCCGTGAGCGTGAGCGCCACAAGGTGCCGTATGGCGCGACCCTGAACGTCAAGGCCGATCAGCAGATCAAGGCTGGCTTGGTGCTGGGTACCTGGGATCCGCTGACCCGCCCGATCATCACGGAATTCGCCGGTAAGGTGAAGTTCGAGAACATCGAGGAAGGTGTCACCGTGGCCAAGCAGGTGGACGAGGTCACCGGCCTGTCCACCTTGGTCGTGATCGATCCCAAGCGCCGCGGCGCGGCCAAGGTCGTGCGTCCGCAGGTCAAGCTGCTTGACTCGCTGGGCCAGGAAGTCAAGATTCCGGGCACCGACCACTCGGTGACCATCGGCTTCCAGGTCGGCGCGCTGATCCAGGTGCGTGACGGCATGGACGTGATGCCGGGTGAAGTGCTCGCCCGCATCCCGGTCGAAGGCCAGAAGACCCGAGACATTACCGGCGGTCTGCCGCGGGTGGCCGAGCTGTTCGAAGCCCGTTCGCCCAAGGACAAGGGGGCGCTGGCCGAGATCACCGGCACGGTGTCGTTCGGCAAGGAGACCAAGGGCAAGGTCCGCCTGCAGATCACCGATCCGGACGGCAAGGTCTGGGAAGAGCTGGTGCCCAAGGAAAAGAACATCCTGGTGCACGAAGGCCAGGTGGTCAACCGGGGCGAACTGATCGTCGACGGCGCAGCCGATCCGCAGGACATCCTGCGCCTGCTGGGCATCGAGGAGCTGGCCCGCTACATCGTCGACGAGGTCCAGGACGTCTATCGTCTGCAGGGCGTGAAGATCAACGACAAGCACATCGAGGTGATCGTTCGCCAGATGCTGCGCCGCGTGCAGATCGTCAACCCGGGCGAGTCCACCTACATCGCTGGCGAGCAGGTCGAGCGCTCCGAGCTGTTCAACACCAACGAGAAGCTGCGCGCGGACGGCAAGATCCCCGCCACCTACTCCGACGTGCTGCTGGGCATCACCAAGGCCTCGCTGTCCACCGACTCGTTCATCTCGGCGGCCTCCTTCCAGGAGACCACCCGCGTGCTGACCGAAGCGGCCATCATGGGCAAGCGCGACGAGCTCCGTGGTCTGAAGGAGAACGTGATCGTGGGCCGGCTGATTCCGGCCGGCACCGGCATGGCCTTCCACCAGGCCCGCAAGGCCAAGGAGGAGCTGGACGAGGGCGAGCGCCGCGCCATTGCGCTGGCCGAGGCCGAAGAGCGTGCCCGCGTGGAGTTCGCGGCGCTGGACGCGGCCTCCGAGGCGACGCCGCCGCAAGCCGAGTGAGCGCCTGACGCGCCAGTCCGTTCTGTCTGAGCCTGCAGGCTCAGGCCCGGGTGGGCTGTCATGACATCGGAGGGGCCGCTTGCGGCCCCTCTTCTTTTTCGGGGCGAGGCGCTTAAACTCCGACGCCGCCCTGGCGTCGCGCTGGGGGGCCCGTTCCTGTCCCTTGACCATGACGCCCCTCCATCGCCCGCTGACCGTGCTGCTGGTCAGCTACAACACCCGGGACCTGCTCACCCCGTGCCTTGATGCGCTGAAGCAGGCCCTGCAGCCCTTCCCAGACGCCAGGGTCGTGGTGGTGGACAACGCCTCCCGCGATGGCTCTGCGGCGTATCTGCGTCAGCACCACCCTGAGGTGCGCTTGCTGGAGAGCGGGACTAACGTCGGCTTTGGTCGGGCCAATAACCTGGCGCTGCCCGAGGTCGCCGACGGCGACCTGCTGCTGCTCAATACCGATGCCTTTGTGCCCGCCGAGGCGGTTTCTCGGGCCCTGTCCTGCCTGCAGCGCGAGGCCGATGTGGGTATCGTCGGTGTGCGGCTGGTGGGGCGTGACGGGAGCCAGCAGCCCAGCTGCCGCGGATTTCCTTCGCCGCTGGGTGAGTTCCTGGCGCGCACCGGTTTGGCCACCTGGTTCCCGACCGTCCGGCAGGTCGATGACCGTCATTGGCGGCCCGAACGCAGTGCGGACTGCGACTGGGTGCCCGGCTGCTTTTACCTGATCCGGCGGGAGGTTCTGCGCCAGGTGGGGCTGTTCGATCCGCGCTTCTTTTTATATTACGAAGAGGTCGACCATTGCCGGCGCGTCCGGCAAGCAGGATGGCGGGTTCACTACCTGGCGGAGGTGGCGGTGGTTCATCTGGGCGGCGAGAGCGCGAAGTCCGACGGAGAAATCACCTCCGCTGGGCGGCAGTCCCGGCGCCTGCAACTCGAGAGTGCTCTGCTTTATTACCGCAAGCATGGTGGGCTGACCACCGTCCTGGGCTGGTCTCTGCTCCAGGTGCTCTGGCTGGTGCTGGTGGGGGCGGGGGCGCTGATCCGGGGGCGCTGGTCCCGGGCAAGCGCCGCCGGTGCGGAGTGGCGACTGGCCATGGCCATTCTGTGGGCCACGCGGGCGGGTGGGCGGGCGCTGCACTGAGCCGAAGGGGAGGCACTGGAAATGTTCGAAAACCTCCGCGCCGATTTCAAGGCCCATGGGCGCCGCTGGGGGGCGCAGGGCTTTTGGGTGATGGTTGTCTACCGTTTCGGACGCTGGCGCTACGGCCTGCGCCCGGTTTGGTTGCGCAAGCCCTTTTCGCTGGCGTATCACGTGGCCTACAAAGGGGTGCAGGTGCTCACCGGCATTGAGTTGCCCTGCGAAGCCGAGGTGGGGGAGGGCTTTGTCATCGACCACTTTGGCGGCATCGTCGTCAGCGGCTACGCCCGTTTCGGTCGTCATTGCCGCATCCGCAATGGCGTGGTGGTCGGCCTGGCTCGCGTCGAGGATCCGGTCGCTCCGCACATCGGGGACCATGTCGACATCGGGGCTGGGGCCAAGGTGCTGGGCCGCATTCGCATTGGGGACCATGTGATCATCGGTGCCAACGCGGTGGTGGTCCGCGATGTGCCTGCCCGCCACATTGCGGTGGGCGTTCCTGCCCGTGTGCGCCCGCGCACCGACTTGCCCCAGGTGCCATAGCCGTGGCGCGCGGTCAGGGCGTGGCGCCAAGGCGCCACCAGGAGGCGCCGGGTCGCACGATATGCACGCCGGCGAGCAGGGCGCGCCGGCGAAGCTTCAGCACAGCCTTGTCCCGGCTCACCAGCCAGCGCGCTCCCCGGTGCTGTGCCAGGTCCAGGAACTTCTGGTCGTCGGGATCGCTGCACCGCCAGCGCATGGGCAGGGCCGGGCAAGGGGCGTCCCCGACCTCTCGAGCCCGGCTGGCCAGCAGGGCCAGCAGGTCTTGCGGGGGGCGGCAGCCCGGAGGCAGGTGACCGTGCTGCAGCACATGGCACAGCTCGTCGCGCAGGGCGGGCGAGATCACCCAGACCCAATCACCCGCCAGCCGCGAAGCTTCCCAGCCTGCGGTGATGGGGTCGGCAAAGTGCAGCCAGTCCAGGATGGCCTGGGTGTCCAGGATGGCCTCGCCCGGCGGCGGGCAGGGGGAGATGAGGTCCGACTTGGCAGTGTTCATGCCCTTGCACTATACTGGCGGGCTTTTCGGCACCCGAAGGTGGGCTTTGCTGCGCACTGCTTTTGACCGCTGACGGGTCCGGGTCCGGCGTAGGCCGGGCCTGGGTGTCCGATCCTGACGGGCCGCAGTCCCCTGGGGAGTTCGCTCCGTGCAGGGGCCTCGCGTCAGGCGGGGGCCGAAGGAATTCATGTAACTTCAAACGGGAACAAGTTACCCATGCCGACCATCAACCAGCTCGTGCGCCAAGGCCGTCAGGCCGAAGTCACGAAGTCCAAGTCGCCTGCGATGCAGAACTGCCCGCAGCGCCGCGGTGTCTGCACCCGCGTCTACACCACCACCCCCAAGAAGCCGAACTCCGCGCTTCGTAAGGTGGCCAAGGTGCGTCTGACCAACGGTTTCGAGGTGATCTCGTACATCGGCGGTGAAGGCCACAACCTGCAGGAGCACAGTGTGGTGCTCGTGCGCGGCGGCCGGGTCAAGGATCTGCCGGGTGTGCGTTATCACATCGTGCGCGGTTCTCTGGACCTGCAGGGCGTCAAGGATCGCAAGCAGTCGCGCTCCAAGTACGGCGCCAAGCGCCCCAAGAAGTAATCCGGCACGCCGGATTGCTGTCTCTGAGTTGTCACGCCCGGCTGTCAGGCTGAGGTGGTGGATGTTGCGGTCGACCTGTGGGTCGGACCGAGTAAGTGAAAGCCCCGTCATGCCAGCGCCTCTTGGCCGGCTGAAGTGGACTTTCAGGGCATGCGGCACAGGCCGCAGCCAGCTGAAGATGAAGGAAGAGTGAAATGCCTCGTCGTCGCGAAGTACCTAAGCGCGAGATCCTGCCCGATCCCAAGTTCGGTTCGGTAGATCTGTCGAAGTTCATGAACGTGGTGATGGAGTCCGGCAAGAAGGCCGTGGCTGAGCGCATCATCTACGGCGCGCTGGATCAAGTGGAAGCCAAGGCCAAGCGCGATCCGCTGGAGGTCTTCATGACCGCGCTGAACAACGTCAAGCCGATGGTGGAAGTGAAGTCCCGCCGCGTCGGCGGTGCGAACTACCAAGTTCCCGTGGAAGTTCGTCCCGTCCGCCGCATGGCTCTGGCGATGCGCTGGCTGAAGGAATCGGCCCGCAAGCGCGGTGAGAAGTCCATGGCCGCCCGTCTGGCCAACGAACTGCTCGAGGCCTCTGAAGGTCGCGGCGGCGCGATGAAGAAGCGTGACGAAGTGCACCGCATGGCCGAGGCCAACAAGGCCTTCTCGCACTTCCGCTTCTAATCCAAGCTACTTTGGCCGCTCAGGGTTAACGCTGACCCGAGCGGCTTTCGCCGTTTATGGCAAAAGGAGTGACACATGGCTCGTCAGACCCCCATTGAGCGCTACCGCAACATCGGTATCTCCGCTCACATCGACGCCGGCAAGACCACGACCACCGAGCGCATCCTGTACTACACCGGTGTGAACCACAAGATCGGTGAAGTGCACGACGGCGCCGCCACCATGGACTGGATGGAGCAGGAGCAGGAGCGTGGCATCACGATCACCTCCGCCGCGACCACCTGCTTCTGGAAGGGCATGGACCTGAACTTCCCGGAGCACCGCTTCAACATCATCGACACCCCGGGGCACGTGGACTTCACCATTGAGGTGGAGCGTTCCATGCGCGTGCTGGACGGTGCCTGCATGGTGTACTGCGCTGTGGGTGGCGTGCAGCCGCAGTCCGAGACCGTTTGGCGTCAGGCCAACAAGTACAAGGTGCCCCGCCTGGCCTTCGTGAACAAGATGGACCGCACCGGTGCCAACTTCTTCAAGGTCGTGGACCAGATGAAGGTTCGCCTGAAGGCCAATCCGGTGCCCATCGTGATCCCCATCGGCGCTGAAGACAACTTCAAGGGCGTGGTGGACCTGATCAAGATGAAGGCCATCTTCTGGGACGAGTCGTCCCAGGGCATGAAGTTCGCCTACGAGGACATCCCCGCTGACCTGGCCGACGTGGCCCAGGAATGGCGCGAGAAGATGGTCGAGGCCGCCGCCGAGGCGACCGAGGACCTGATGAACAAGTACCTCGAGACCGGTGAGCTGTCCGAGGACGAGATCAAGGCGGCCCTGCGTCAGCGCACCATCGCCACCGAGATCCAGCCGATGCTGTGCGGCACCGCCTTCAAGAACAAGGGCGTGCAGCGCATGCTCGACGCGGTGATCGAATTCCTGCCGTCGCCGGTGGACATCCCCCCGGTGCAGGGCACCGACGAGGACGACCAGCCGATCAGCCGCAAGGCCGACGACGCCGAGAAGTTCTCCGCCCTGGCCTTCAAGCTGATGACCGACCCGTTCGTCGGTCAGCTGACCTTCGTTCGCGTGTATTCCGGCGTGCTGACTTCCGGCGCCTCGGTCTTCAACCCGATCAAGAGCAAGAAGGAGCGTATCGGCCGGATCCTGCAGATGCACGCCAACCAGCGTGAAGAAATCAAGGAAATTCTGGCCGGTGACATCGCCGCCTGCGTGGGCCTGAAGGACGTGACCACGGGTGAAACCCTGTGCGATCCGGATGCCATCATCACCCTGGAAAAGATGGTCTTCCCCGAGCCGGTGATTTCGCAGGCCGTGGAGCCCAAGACCAAGGCCGACCAGGAGAAGATGGGTATCGCCCTGGGGCGCCTGGCTGCCGAAGACCCGTCGTTCCGCGTGCGGACCGATGAGGAATCGGGTCAGACCATCATCTCGGGCATGGGCGAGCTGCACTTGGAAATCATCGTCGACCGCATGAAGCGGGAATTCGGTGTGGAAGCCAACGTCGGCAAGCCGCAGGTGGCCTATCGCGAAACCATCCGCGCCAAGGTCGAGGGTGTGGACGGCAAGTTCGTGCGTCAGTCCGGCGGCAAGGGCCAGTACGGTCACGTCGTGCTGACCGTCGAGCCGCAAGAAGCCGGCAAGGGCTTCGAGTTCGTCGACGCCATCAAGGGCGGTGTGGTGCCGCGCGAATTCATCCCCGCGGTGGAGAAGGGCCTGATCGACACGCTGCCCAATGGCGTGCTGGCCGGCTTCCCGGTGGTGGACGTCAAGGTCACCCTGACTTTCGGTTCGTACCACGAAGTGGACTCGAACGAAAACGCGTTCAAGATGGCCGCCTCGATGGGCTTCAAGGACGCCTGCCGCAAGGCTCAGCCGGTGATCCTCGAGCCGATGATGGCCGTGGAAGTCGAGACCCCGGAAGACTATGCCGGTACCGTGATGGGCGACCTGTCCTCGCGTCGCGGCATGGTGCAGGGCATGGACGACATGGTGGGCGGTGGCAAGATCATCAAGGCAGAGGTTCCGCTGTCTGAGATGTTCGGCTACTCGACCTCCCTGCGTTCGGCCACCCAGGGCCGTGCCACCTACACCATGGAATTCAAGCACTACGCTGAAGCTCCGCGGAACGTGGCCGACGCCATCATCACCGCCCGCTCCAAGTGAGTTCGGGCCGCGTGGCCTGACGAATCGTCCTGATTCATGGTCTTCGCGCTCCTGCCCCCCGCTGCCAGTGGTGGGGGCCTGAGTTCAGCGAGGCGGAGACCCTAAACCCTGCACTGGCAACTGTTCTTTCTACGGAGAATTTGCAATGGCAAAGGAAAAGTTCGAGCGGACCAAGCCGCACGTGAACGTGGGCACCATTGGTCACGTGGACCACGGCAAGACCACGCTGACGGCCGCGATCACCACGATCCTGGCGCAGAAGTTTGGCGGTGAAGCCAAGGCCTACGACCAGATCGACGCTGCGCCGGAAGAAAAGGCCCGCGGCATCACGATCAACACCGCGCACGTCGAGTACGAGACCGCCAACCGTCACTACGCGCACGTGGACTGCCCGGGTCACGCCGACTATGTGAAGAACATGATCACCGGCGCGGCCCAGATGGACGGCGCGATCCTGGTGTGCTCGGCCGCTGACGGCCCGATGCCCCAGACCCGCGAGCACATCCTGCTGGCCCGTCAGGTGGGCGTGCCCTACATCATCGTGTTCCTGAACAAGTGCGACATGGTGGATGACGCCGAGCTGCTGGAACTGGTCGAGATGGAAGTGCGCGAGCTGCTGTCCAAGTACGACTTCCCCGGCGACGACACCCCGATCGTCAAGGGCTCTGCCAAGCTGGCCATCGAAGGCGACAAGGGCGAGCTGGGCGAAGGCGCCATCATGGCCCTGGCCGACGCGCTGGACAGCTACATCCCGACGCCTGAGCGCGCCGTGGACGGCACCTTCCTGATGCCTGTGGAAGACGTGTTCTCGATCTCCGGTCGTGGCACCGTGGTGACCGGTCGCGTGGAGCGCGGCATCGTCAAGGTCGGCGAGGAAATCGAAATCGTGGGCATCAAGCCGACGGTCAAGACCACCTGCACCGGCGTGGAAATGTTCCGCAAGCTGCTGGACCAAGGTCAAGCCGGCGACAACGTGGGCATCCTGCTGCGCGGCACCAAGCGTGAAGAAGTTGAGCGCGGCCAAGTGCTGTGCAAGCCGGGCTCCATCAAGCCGCACACCCACTTCACGGCTGAGGTGTACGTGCTGAGCAAGGACGAAGGCGGCCGTCACACCCCGTTCTTCAACAACTACCGTCCGCAGTTCTACTTCCGCACCACCGACGTCACTGGCGCCATCGAGCTGCCCAAGGACAAGGAAATGGTGATGCCGGGCGACAACGTGTCGATCACCGTCAAGCTGATCGCCCCGATCGCCATGGAAGAGGGTCTGCGCTTCGCCATCCGTGAAGGCGGTCGTACCGTCGGCGCCGGCGTCGTGGCCAAGATCATCGAGTAATTGCATGACCGGACCGGGCAGGCGAGACACCTGCCCGGTCTTCATCGCTCTTTTGAAGGAAACGTCATGCAAAAGCAGAAGATCCGCATTCGCCTGAAGGCTTTCGACTACAAGCTGATCGATCAGTCGGCTCTGGAGATCGTGGACACCGCCAAGCGCACCGGCGCCATCGTCAAGGGCCCTGTGCCCCTGCCGACGCGCATGCAGCGCTTCGACATCCTGCGTTCGCCGCACGTCAACAAGACCAGCCGCGACCAGTTCGAGATCCGCACCCATCAGCGCCTGATGGACATCGTCGACCCGACCGACAAGACCGTGGACGCGCTGATGAAGCTCGACCTGCCGGCCGGCGTGGACGTCGAGATCAAGCTGCAGTGATCTGCATCGCGCCTTCCTGAGAGGGCGGCGCGTTGAGGCGACTCTCTTGCGGGAGTCGCCTTTTTCGCTTTATACTCACAGGCTTTTCCGGCGGAGGGTGGCGAGAGCCGCCCTTTTGTCGTGCGCGCTTGTGCGTGGTGGTTCGGGTAGCCGGGCTGCGGCGTCAAGTGCATCAGTCGGTTCGACCAATCGCTGTCGAACTTGTGAAACCCAGCCCCCTGAAGCTTTGTGGATGGGGGGCGGAGAAGAAACCATGAGTCTTAGCAATCGCCTCGGATTGCTGGGCCGCAAGGTGGGCATGATGCGTGTGTTCACGGACGATGGCGATGCCATCCCCGTGACCGTGCTGGACGTGTCCAACAACCGCGTGTCCCAGGTCAAGACCGTTGAGACCGACGGCTACACCGCACTGCAAGTGGTGTTTGGTCAGCGTCGGGCCTCCCGCGTGACCAAGCCTGCTGCTGGCCACCTCGCCAAGGCGGGTGTGGAAGCGGGTACCCTGATCAAGGAATTCCGCGTCACGCCGGAAATCGCTGCCGAATACAAGGCTGGCGCTTCCGTGCCGGTCACGCTGTTCGCCGCTGGCCAGAAGGTCGACGTGCAGGGCACCTCGATCGGTAAGGGCTTTGCCGGCACCATCAAGCGCCACAACTTCGGTTCGCAGCGCGCTTCGCACGGTAACAGCCGCTCGCACAACGTCCCGGGCTCCATTTCCATGGCGCAGGATCCGGGTCGCGTGTTCCCGGGCAAGAAGATGACCGGGCACATGGGCGACGAGACCGTCACCACCCAGAACCTCGACATCGTCCGCGTCGACGAGGCCCGTCAGCTGCTGCTGGTCAAGGGTGCCGTCCCCGGCGCCAAGAACGGCCACGTCGTGGTCCGTCCCGCAGTCAAGGCCAAGAAGGGAGCCAACTGATGCAGCTCGAGCTCCTGAACGAGCAGGGCCAGGCCACCGCCAAGGTGGACGCGCCTGACGCCGTCTTCGCCCGTGACTACAACGAAGCCCTGGTTCACCAGGTGGTCGTGGCCTTCCAGGCCAATGCCCGCCAAGGCACCCGTGCCCAGCTGACCCGCGCCGAGGTTCGTCACTCGACCAAGAAGCCTTTCCGCCAGAAGGGCACCGGCAACGCCCGTGCCGGTATGACTTCCTCCCCGCTGTGGCGTGGGGGCGGTCGCATCTTCCCGAACAAGCCTGACGAGAACTTCTCGCACAAGCTGAACAAGAAGATGTATCGCGCCGGCATGGCCACCATCCTGTCCCAGCTGGCCCGCGACGGCCGCCTGGCAGTGGTGGATTCGCTGTCCGTCGATGCGCCTAAGACCAAGCTGCTGGCTGCCAAGTTCAAGGCCATGGGTCTGCAGTCCGTGCTGGTCATCACCGACGCGCTGGACGAGAACCTGGCGCTGGCCGCCCGCAACCTGCCGAACGTGCTGGTGGTGGAGCCGCGCTACGCCGATCCCCTGTCGCTGATCCACTTCAAGAAGGTGCTGGTCACCAAGGCGGCGGTGGAGCAACTCAAGGAGATGTTCGCATGAGCGCCAAGTTCAACGAAGGCCGTCTGGCCCAGGTGCTGCTCTCGCCGGTGATCTCCGAGAAGGCCACCCAGGTCGCAGAGAAGGCCAACCAAGTGGTGTTCCGCGTTCAGCGCGATGCCACCAAGCCCGAGATCAAGGCGGCGGTCGAACTGCTGTTCAAGGTCGAGGTCGAGGCCGTGTCCGTGGTCAACGTCAAGGGCAAGGTCAAGCGTTTTGGCCGTTCCATCGGTCGCCGCGACCACGTCAAGAAGGCGTACGTGTCGATCAAGGCTGGCCAGGAGCTCAACTTCTCCGGGGAGGCTGCGTAAGTCATGCCAGTCGTCAAAGTCAAGCCCACGTCGCCGGGTCGTCGCGCCGTCACCAAGGTGGTGCATCCGCACCTGCACAAGGGTGCTCCGGAAGCGTCGCTGCTCGAGCCGCAGAAGCAGAAGTCTGGCCGCAACAACAACGGCCACATCACGATGCGTCACAAGGGTGGTGGCCACAAGCACCACTACCGCGTCGTTGACTTCAAGCGCAACAAGGACGGTATCCCGGCCAAGGTCGAGCGTATCGAGTACGACCCGAACCGCACCGCCCACATTGCCCTGGTCTGCTACGCCGATGGCGAGCGCCGTTACATCATCGCCCCGCGCGGTCTGGAAGTCGGCGCCACCGTGGTGAGCGGCTCCGAGGCCCCCATCAAGGCTGGTAACACCCTGCCCATCCGCAACATCCCCGTGGGTTCCACCATCCACTGCGTGGAACTGCTGCCGGGCAAGGGCGCCCAGATCTGCCGTTCGGCGGGCACCTCCGTGACGCTGATGGCTCGCGAAGGCACCTACGCTCAGGTTCGCCTGCGCTCGGGTGAAGTGCGCAAGATCCACATCGAATGCCGCGCCACCATCGGCGAGGTGTCGAACGAAGAACACAACCTGCGTCAGTACGGCAAGGCCGGTGCGATCCGCTGGAAGGGCATCCGTCCGACCGTGCGTGGTACCGCCATGAACCCGATCGACCACCCGCACGGTGGTGGTGAAGGCCGGACGGGCGAGGCCCAGGTTCCGGTGTCGCCGTGGAACACCCCGACCAAGGGTTACCGCACTCGCAGCAACAAGCGCACGCAGACCTTCATCGTCTCGCGTCGCAAGAAGTAAGGGTTGGACCATGGCACGTTCACTCAAGAAGGGTCCCTTCGTGGACCATCACCTTCTGGCCAAGGCTGAAAAGGCCGTCGCCACGAAGGACAAGAAGCCGATCAAGACCTGGTCCCGTCGTTCGACGATCCTCCCGGACTTCATCGGTCTGACGATTGCCGTGCACAACGGCAAGCAGCATGTGCCCGTGTATGTGACCGACCAGATGGTCGGTCACAAGCTGGGCGAGTTCGCGCTGACCCGGACGTTCAAGGGCCACCCCGCGGACAAGAAGGCCAAGAAGTAAGGAAGCACGACGATGGAAACGAAAGCAATCGTTCGCGGCGTGCGCCTGTCGGTTGACAAGGGCCGCCTGGTGGCGGACCTGATCCGCGGCAAGAAGGTGGACCAGGCCCGCAACATTCTGCAATTCACGCAGAAGAAGGCAGCCGGCATCGTGCTGAAGGCGCTGGACAGCGCCATCGCCAATGCCGAGCACAACGACGGCGCCGACATCGACGAACTGAAGGTCACGTCGATCTACGTGGAGCAAGGCACCACCCTGAAGCGTTTCGCCGCCCGCGCCAAGGGCCGCGGCAACCGCATCAGCAAGCCGACCTGCCACATCTACCTGACCGTGGGGAACTGAGGAAGACCATGGGACAGAAAATCCATCCGACCGGCTTCCGTCTGCCTGTCACCCGCGCCTGGTCGTCGCGCTGGTACGCGAACAACCGCAACTTCGCCGGCATGCTGGCTGAAGACCTGGATGTTCGCGAGTACCTCAAGGCCAAGCTCAAGAATGCTGCGGTTTCCCGCATCCTGATCGAGCGCCCCGCCAAGAACGCCCGCATCACGATCTACTCCGCTCGTCCGGGCGTGGTGATCGGCAAGAAGGGCGAGGACATCGAGAACCTGAAGGCCGAACTGACCAAGCGTCTGGGCGTGCCGGTGGCCGTGAACATCGAAGAAGTGCGCAAGCCTGAGGTCGATGCTCAGCTGATCGCCGACTCGATCACCCAGCAGCTGGAAAAGCGCATCATGTTCCGCCGCGCCATGAAGCGTGCGATGCAGAACGCGATGCGTCTGGGCGCTCAGGGCATCAAGATCATGTCCGCCGGTCGTCTGAACGGCATCGAAATCGCCCGTACCGAGTGGTATCGCGAAGGCCGCGTGCCCCTTCACACCCTGAAGGCCGACATCGACTATGGCTTCTCTGAAGCCAAGACGACCTACGGCGTGATCGGCGTGAAGGTGTGGGTCTACCGTGGTGACCGCCTGGCCAATGGCGAGGCGCCGGTGATCAAGTCCGAGGGTCAGGAAGACGACCGCCGCAACCGTCGCGGTCCGCGTCCTGGTGCTCCCGCTGGCCGTGGCCGTCCGGCCGGTGAGCGTGGCGCTCCGCGTGGCGACAAGCCTGCCGCTCCTGGTGCCGCGCCCCGCGTGCGCAAGGCCGTGCCGGCTGAAGGCAAAGGAGAATAAGCATGTTGCAACCCAATCGTCGCAAGTTCCGCAAGGAACAGAAGGGCCGCAACACTGGCGTGGCCACCCGCGGCGCTCAGGTGTCGTTTGGTGAGTTCGGTCTGAAGGCGACCGAGCGCGGTCGTCTGACCGCCCGCCAGATCGAGGCCGCACGTCGTGCGATCTCGCGTCACATCAAGCGTGGCGGCCGGATCTTCATCCGCATCTTCCCGGACAAGCCGATCTCCCAGAAGCCTGCTGAAGTCCGTATGGGTAACGGTAAGGGCAACCCCGAGTACTACGTGGCTGAGATCCAGCCGGGCAAGGTGCTCTACGAGATCAATGGCGTGCCGGAAGCCCTGGCCCGTGAGGCGTTCACGCTGGCCGCTGCCAAGCTGCCCCTGCGTTGCACCTTCGTGGCTCGCCAGATCGGCGCCTGAAGGAAGGACACACCATGAAAGCATCTGAACTGCGCGCCAAGGATGTGGCGGCCCTCGAAAAGGAAGTCACCGACCTCCTGAAGGCCCACTTCAAGCTGCGCATGCAAAAGGGCACCCAGCAACTGGCCGATTCGTCGCAGCTGGGCAAGACCCGCCGTGACATCGCTCGCGTCAAGACCATCCTGGCCGAGAAGAAGAAGGGAGCTGCGTGATGACCGACGCTCAACAACCCGCGAAGAACCGTCGCACCCTGATTGGCCGCGTTGTCAGCGACAAACGCGCCAAGACGGTGACTGTGCTGGTCGAAAACCGCGTCAAGCACGCTCTGTACGGCAAGTTCGTGGCGCAGTCCCGCAAGTACCACGCGCACGACGAGAACGGTGAATTCAAGATGGGTGACACCGTCGAGATCGCCGAGAGCCGTCCGCTGTCCAAGACCAAGAACTGGGTGGTCACCCGTCTGGTCGAGAAGGCCCGCCTGGTCTGATCCCCGGAACCCCCCTCCCGCGGAGGGGCTTACCGCGTACTCCTCACGGCAAGAAGCCGGACGCCAGACACTGGCGCCCGGCTTTTTTCATTCCGGCCAGCGGCCCCCCCGGGCGGGGTCGTGGCCTTTCATCAAGGAACTTTCCAATGTGGCAGGTGGGTGATCGTCTCCCCGAAGTGGTGCTGACCGAGTTCATCGACGAAGGCGGTGAAGGCTGCCCGGTCGGGCCGCAGGCCGTGGGCCTGGTCGAGGCTGCGGCGGGCAAGCGGGTCGTGATCGTGGGCGTTCCGGGGGCTTTCACGCCGACGTGTTCGGCCAAGCACCTGCCCGGTTATGTCGAGCTGGCCTCGGCGCTGCGCGCCGCGGGTGTAGACGAGGTGTGGTGTGTGGCCGTCAATGATGCCTTCGTCATGGGGGCCTGGGGTCGTGAGCAGAGGGTAGCCGGTGCGGTGCGAATGCTCGCTGACGGCTCTGCCGACTTCGCGCGTGCGGCCGGCCTGACCCTTGACTTGGCCGCACGGGGTCTGGGGCTGCGGTGTCAGCGCTTTGCGGCCATCGTCCAAGATGGGGTCCTGCTCGACCTGGCGGTGGAGCCTGCAGGGCAACTGGGCGTGTCCACGGCGGCTTCGGTGCTGGAGCGGGTGAAGGCTTTGAAGGCCTGACACTTGACACGCCGCACTGCGGCGGGTGATACTGGCAAGCTTCGCCGGATTAGCCGGTCGAGGATGGCTTTCGGGGTCCGCAAGGTCCGATGCCTGCGCCTCGACTGGCGTTCGGTTTCTGCCCAAGCAGTCGTGTGCGCAAGCAAGCGACTGGCGGGCCCAAGACTGACCGCTGATGCCTGCCGTGGGGTGGGGTCAGAGGGAGCAAGTTGGGGAATTGACATGATCCAAATGCAATCGCGGCTTGACGTCGCGGACAACACCGGCGCGAAGTCCGTCATGTGCATCAAGGTGCTCGGCGGTTCCAAGCGTCGTTACGCCGGCATCGGCGACATCATCAAGGTCAGCATCAAAGAAGCTGCGCCGCGTGGCCGCGTCAAAAAAGGCGAGGTCTACAGCGCGGTTGTCGTGCGCACTGCCAAGGGCGTGCGTCGGCAGGATGGCTCGCTGGTCAAGTTTGATGGCAATGCGGCTGTGCTGCTCAACAGCAAGCTCGAGCCCATCGGCACTCGTATCTTCGGCCCGGTGACGCGTGAACTGCGTTCCGAGCGTTTCATGAAGATCGTGTCGCTGGCGCCGGAAGTGCTCTGACCTGGCGCGCAGAAGCTAAAGGAAACGCGATGAACAAGATTCGCAAGGGCGATCAGGTCGTGGTGCTTGCCGGTCGCGACAAAGGCAAGCGTGGCACGGTGTCGGCTCGTATCGACGCCGACCATGTGGTCGTTGATGGCGTGAACGTGGTCAAGAAGCACGTCAAGCCGAACCCCCTCAAGGGCACCACGGGTGGTGTGGTCGACAAGACCATGCCGATCCACCAGTCCAATATCGCCATCTGGAATGGCGCCACGGGCAAGGCGGATCGCGTGGGTGTGAAGGTGCAGGCCGACGGCAAGAAGGTCCGCGTCTTCAAGTCCACCGGTGAAGAGATCAAGGCCTGAGGGGTGCATCGATGACTGAAGTGCAAAAGGCTGCCGTCACGGCGCGTCTGCAGGCTTACTACCAGGAAAAGGTGGTTCCCGACATGATGGCCAAGTTTGGCTACAAGTCGGTGATGGAAGTGCCTCGTCTGGTGAAGATCACCCTGAACATGGGTGTGAGCGAAGCCGTGGCAGACAAGAAGGTCATGGACCACGCTGTGGGCGACCTGACCAAGATCGCCGGTCAAAAGCCCGTGGTCACCAAGAGCCGCAAGGCCATCGCGGGTTTCAAGATCCGCGAGAACGTGCCCATCGGCTGCATGGTGACCCTGCGCGGCGCCCGCATGTTTGAATTCCTGGACCGTTTCGTGACCGTGGCCCTGCCGCGTGTGCGTGACTTCCGCGGTATCTCCGGCCGTTCGTTCGATGGTCGTGGCAACTACAACATCGGCGTCAAGGAACAGATCATCTTCCCGGAAATCGAGTACGACAAGATCGACGCGATCCGTGGCATGAACATTTCCTTCACGACCAGCGCCAAGACCGACGAAGAGTGCAAGGCCCTGCTGGCGGCCTTCCGCTTCCCGTTCAAGAACTGAGGTGAGCCGTGGCAAAAGTTTCTCTGAAGCAACGCGAAGAAAAGCGCGAAAAGCTGGTTGCCAAGTACGCCAAGAAGTACGCGGAGCTGAAGGCGATCATCGACAACGCCAAGAAGTCTGATGAAGAGCGCTATGCGGCCCGTCTGGAGCTGCAGCAGCTGCCCCGCAATGCCAACCCGACCCGTCTGCGCAACCGTTGCGAACTGACCGGTCGCCCCCGTGGCACCTTCCGCACCTTCGGCCTGGCTCGCGGCAAGATCCGTGACCTCGCCTTCAAGGGTGACATCCCTGGCGTGATCAAGGCCAGCTGGTAATCAAGGCGAATTGGAGAAGACGCTATGAGCATGAGTGATCCCATCGCCGACATGCTGACCCGCATCCGCAATGCCCAGGCTGTTGAGAAGGCGACCGTGTCGGTTCCTTCCTCGAAGCTGAAGCTGGCGATTGCGCAAGTTCTGAAGGACGAAGGCTATATCGACGCTTTCGCCGTGAAGAACGAGGGTGGCAAGGCTGAGCTCGAGATCTCCCTGAAGTATTACGCGGGTCGTCCGGTGATCGAGCGCATCGAGCGCGTGAGCCGCCCCGGCCTGCGCATCTACCGTGGCTGCGGCGCCATTCCTCAGGTCATGAATGGCCTGGGCGTGGCCATCGTCACCACGCCCAAGGGCGTGATGACCGACCGCAAGGCCCGCGCTGCCGGTGTCGGCGGCGAAGTCCTGTGCTACGTCGCGTAAGCGGAAGGAGTCGAGTCAATGTCCCGCGTTGGAAAATTGCCGGTCTCCGTCCCGCAAGGCGTGGATGTGAAGATCGTGGATGACCAGATCACTGTCAAGGGTGCCAATGGCTCCCTGAGCCGTGTGATCAACCCGCTGGTGACCGTTCAGGTCGACGGCGGCAAGGTGCAGGTGGCCCCGGTCAACGAAACCGCTGAGGCTGATGCCATGAGCGGCACCATGCGCGCGCTGCTGGCCAACATGGTCAATGGTGTGAGCAAGGGCTTCGAGCGCAAGCTGAACCTGGTGGGCGTGGGTTTCCGTGCCCAGGCTCAAGGTCAGAAGCTCAACCTGCAGATCGGTTTCTCTCACCCTGTGGTCAAGGAAATGCCCGCCGGCATCACCGTGACGACGCCTACCCAGACCGAGATCCTGGTCAAGGGCGCTGATCGGCAGGTGGTGGGCCAGGTGGCTGCGGAGATCCGCGCCTTCCGTCCGCCCGAGCCGTACAAGGGCAAGGGGATCCGCTACGCCGATGAGCGTGTGGTCCTCAAGGAAACCAAGAAGAAGTAAGGGGCGACAACATGCTGAACAAGAAAGAACAGCGTCTGCGTCGTTCGCGTCAGACGCGCGAGCGCATCGCCAAGCAAGGCGTCGCCCGTCTGACCGTCTTCCGTTCCAACCTGCACATCTACGCCAGCGTGATTTCTGGCTGTGGCGCCAAGGTGCTGGCAACGGCATCTACGGCCGAGAAGGAAGTGCGCGAAACCCTGTCCGGCAAGGGCGGCAATGCCGCCGCTGCCGTGGTGGTGGGCAAGCGCATCGCCGAGAAGGCCAAGGCTGCTGGTGTCGAGAAGGTGGCTTTCGACCGTGCTGGCTTTGCCTATCACGGCCGTGTCAAGGCTCTGGCAGACGCAGCCCGCGAAGCGGGTCTGCAGTTCTGATGGCTGCGCTTTAAAGGACTACAGAAATGGCAAAGCTTCAAGCGCGCGCCCAGGCCGAGGGCAATGACGACGGCCTGAAGGAAAAGATGATTGCCGTGAACCGCGTCACCAAGGTGGTGAAGGGCGGTCGCACCCTGAGCTTCGCGGCTCTGACGGTGGTCGGCGATGGCGATGGTCGCATCGGCATGGGTAAGGGCAAGGCCAAGGAAGTGCCGGTTTCGGTGCAGAAGGCCATGGACTCCGCACGCCGCAACATGTTCAAGGTCAGCCTGAAGAACGGCACCATCCACCACCGCGTGGTGGGTGAGCACGGTGCTGCCCGCGTGCTGATGATGCCGGCCCCCGCGGGTACTGGCATCATCGCCGGCGGCCCGATGCGCGCCGTCTTCGAGGTGATGGGCATCACGGACATCGTGGCTAAGAGCCATGGTTCCACCAATGCCTACAACATGGTCCGCGCCACGCTGGACGCCCTGAAGCACTGCTCGACCCCCGCCGAGATCGCTGCCAAGCGCGGCAAGTCGGTGGAAGAGCTGTTCAGCTGAGCCGCACGGGAGAGACACGATGACTGATGCCAAGAAGACCTTGACGGTCAAGCTGGTTCGGAGCCCGATCGGCTGCAAGGATTCCCACCGCGCCACCGTGCGTGGCCTGGGCCTGCGCAAGCTCAACAGCCAGAGCGTGCTGGAGGACACTCCGGCTGTCCGCGGCATGATCAACAAGATCGCCTACCTGGTGCAGGTGCTCTGAGCGCCGCATCGACGAGGAATCGAAACATGCAACTCAATTCCATCAAGCCGGCCGACGGTTCCAAGCACGCCAAGCGTCGCGTGGGCCGTGGCATCGGTTCGGGTCTGGGCAAGACCTGCGGCCGTGGCCACAAGGGTCAGAAGTCGCGTGCGGGTGGCTACCACAAGGTGGGCTTCGAAGGCGGTCAGATGCCGCTGCAGCGTCGCCTGCCCAAGCGTGGCTTCAAGTCCGCTCAACTGAAGTTTGCGGCCGAGGTGACTCTGGCTGAGCTCCAGCTGCTGGAAGCCGCCGAAATCGACGTGTCCCTGCTGAAGGCCGCTGGCCTGGTCAAGCAGCTGGCCAAGTCGGTGAAGGTGATCAAGTCCGGTGAACTGACCAAGGCAGTGGTGCTCAAGGGCATCGGCGCCACGGCCGGTGCCAAGGCTGCCATCGAGGCGGCCGGCGGCTCGCTGGCCTGAGTCTGACGACCCAACGAAGAACACGTTCTCTCGTGGCAAGCACTCCTTCTCAACTCGCCAAGTCGGGCAAGTTCGGCGACCTTCAGAGGCGGCTGGTCTTCCTGCTGCTTGCGCTGGTGGTCTACCGTATTGGTGCCCACATCCCGGTCCCCGGGATCAATCCGCAGCAGCTGCAGTCTCTGTTCGAGAGCCAGCAGGGCGGCATCCTGAACCTGTTCAACATGTTCTCGGGTGGCGCCATGTCGCGCTTCGCGGTCTTCGCGCTGGGCATCACGCCATACATCTCGGCGTCGATCATCATGCAGCTGATGAGCTACGTGGTGCCGAGCCTGGAAGCGTTGAAGAAGGAGGGTGAGTCCGGGCGTCGCAAGATCACCCAGTACACCCGTTACGGAACACTCGCGTTGGCCATCTTCCAGTCGCTGGGCATTGCCTTGGCACTGGAGAGTTCGGCCGGTCTCGTGCTCAGTCCCGGGCTTGGCTTTCGCCTGACGGCGGTGGTCAGCTTGGTGGCAGGTACGATGTTCCTGATGTGGCTCGGCGAGCAGATCACTGAACGTGGTTTGGGCAACGGGATCTCGATCCTGATCTTCAGTGGTATCGCGGCTGGTTTGCCGACGGCCATCGGTGGTCTGTTCGAGCTGGTGCGCACCGGCGCCATGAGCATCATCGCCTGTCTGTTCATCATCGCTCTGGTGGTGGGTGTGACTTATGCGGTGGTCTTTGTGGAGCGGGGCCAGCGCAAGATCTTGGTGAACTACGCCAAGCGTCAGGTGGGCAACCGGGTGTACGGTGGGCAGTCGTCCCACCTGCCTCTGAAGCTCAACATGTCGGGCGTGATTCCACCGATCTTTGCGTCGTCGATCATCCTGTTGCCGGCAACGGTCGTGGGCTGGTTTGCCACCGGTGAAGGCATGCGCTGGCTGAAGGACATCTCGTCGGCCTTGTCGCCTGGGCAACCGATCTACGTGATGCTGTACGCCGCGATGATCGTGTTCTTCTGCTTCTTCTACACCGCCCTGGTGTTCAACAGCCGGGAAACGGCTGAGAACCTGAAGAAGAGCGGGGCGTTCATTCCTGGCATCCGTCCGGGGGAGAACACGGCCCGTCACATCGACAAGATCCTGGCGCGGCTGACGCTGGCGGGCGCGGTCTACATCACCTTGGTGTGTCTGCTTCCCGAGTTCCTGGTGCTCAAGTACAACGTTCCGTTCTATTTCGGTGGGACGTCGCTCTTGATCATCGTGGTGGTCACCATGGACTTCTGGGCCCAGGTCCAGTCCTACGTGATGAGCCAGCAGTACGAGTCGCTGCTGAAGAAGGCGAACTTCAAGGGTTGAGCGTGGGCCGCTGCCTCCGGGCGTCGTCCTCAAGAGTTTGAAACAGTGATGCATCCGTTGCCTGGTCGGCGGGTGCGGTCCGGCCTCTTCCGGGAGACCGGTGATAGAAGAGGTCTAGGAGAAGATCATGAAAGTCGCAGCATCTGTGAAGAAGATGTGCCGCAATTGCAAGATCATCCGCCGCAACGGCGTCGTGCGGGTGATTTGCACCGACCCGCGTCACAAGCAACGGCAAGGCTGATCGGCCTGTACTGACAGCGCATCCGAGGAAGCAACATGGCACGTATTGCTGGTATCAACATTCCGCCGCACAAGCACGCGGAGATCGGTCTGACCTACATCTACGGCATTGGCCGCACCACCGCACAGAAGATCTGTGACGCCGTGGGCATCCCTTGCTCCAAGAAGGTCAAGGACCTGACCGACTCGGATCTGGAAAAGATCCGGGAAGAAGTGGGCAAGCTCACCATCGAAGGCGATCTGCGCCGCGAGCAGTCCATCAACATCAAGCGTCTGATGGACCTGGGCTGCTACCGCGGCTTCCGCCATCGTCGTGGCCTGCCGATGCGCGGCCAGCGCACCCGCACCAATGCCCGCACCCGCAAGGGTCCGCGCAAGGGCGCCGCGGCGCTGAAGAAGTAAGCAGCGGTCTGCAACTGTCTTAGAGTCTCAAAAATGGCCAAAGCACCTGCCAACTCCGCTGCACGTCGCGTCAGCAAGAAGGTCCGCAAGAACGTTGCCGATGGCATCGCGCACGTTCACGCGTCCTTCAACAACACCATCATCACGATCACCGATCGTCAAGGTGGCGCTCTGTCCTGGGCCTCTTCGGGTGGCCAGGGCTTCAAGGGTTCCCGCAAGTCCACGCCTTTCGCTGCCCAGGTGGCTGCTGAAGTGGCGGGTCGTGCCGCCCAAGAGCAGGGCATCAAGAACCTGGACGTCCGGATCAAGGGCCCCGGCCCTGGTCGTGAATCGTCGGTGCGCGCCCTGGCTTCGCTGGGCATCCGCATCACCTCGATCTCTGATGTGACGCCGGTGCCGCACAACGGCTGCCGTCCGCAAAAGCGTCGTCGCATCTGATGTTGTGCGAACACCGTAAGGTGTTCGTATAATCGAGAGTTCTGCTGCCGGCAACGCGCACGCGTGTTGCCGGCTTGTTTCATCACACAAGCCCACCGTTGGTCGCCGCGTGTGCGGACGCCAACCTGTGGCGGGTTTCGGAGTGCCCAAGCGAGGCATGTCCGGGGCGTGCCGCCACAGTCCAACCTGAGGAAAGAACGTGGCACGTTACCTGGGCCCCAAGGCCAAACTGTCCCGCCGCGAAGGCACCGACCTGTTCCTGAAGAGCGCCCGTCGCGCCATCTCGGACAAGGCCAAGTTCGACACCAAGCCGGGCCAGCATGGCCGTACTTCCGGTGCACGCACCTCTGACTTCGGTCTGCAGTTGCGCGAAAAGCAGAAGGTCAAGCGCATGTATGGCGTGCTGGAGCGTCAGTTCCGCCGCTACTTTGCTGAGGCCGACCGTCGCAAGGGCAGCACTGGCGCCAACCTGCTGACGATCCTCGAATCGCGTCTGGACAACGTGGTCTACCGCATGGGCTTCGGCTCCACCCGCGCTGAAGCACGTCAGCTCGTGTCGCACAAGGCCCTGACCGTGAACGGTCAAGTGGTGAACATCCCTTCCTTCCAGGTGAAGGCGGGTGACGTGGTGGCTGTGCGTGAGAAGGCCAAGAAGCAGACCCGTATCGCTGAAGCGCTGAAGCTGGCCGAATCCATCGGTCTGCCGGCCTGGGTGCAGGTCGACGCGAGCAAGCTTGAAGGCGTCTTCAAGAAGGCTCCGGACCGCGATGAATTCGGTGCCGAGATCAACGAGTCGCTGATCGTCGAACTGTACTCGCGTTGATGACGAGGGGGCCCTCTGGGCATCCCTTTCAGATTCTCCCGCTGCGGCATGCCGGTTCCGCAGCGGGTTTTCGCTTTCCGGCGTGGTCCGTCAGCCTTATCGGTGTAACGAGCCGAGGGTATTGAGAGGAACAGGACTTACATGCAAACCAATCTGCTGAAACCCAAGGCAATCGTGGCCGAGCCCCTGGGCGGGCATCGCGCCAAGGTGACGCTGGAGCCGTTCGAGCGTGGCTACGGCCATACGCTGGGCAACGCGCTGCGCCGGGTCCTCCTGTCGTCGATGGTGGGCTATGCCCCGACGGAAGTGACGATCGCGGGTGTGCTGCACGAGTACTCCACCGTGGATGGGGTGGCGGAAGATGTGGTTCACATCATGCTCAATCTCAAGGGCGTGGTGTTCCGTCTCCACAACCGCGACGAGGTGACCCTCGTGCTGCGCAAGGAAGGCGAAGGCGCGGTCACGGCGGCTGACATCCAGACGCCTCATGACGTCGAGATTGTCAATCCCGAGCATGTGATTGCCCACCTGGCCCAGGGTGGCAAGCTCGACATGCAGATCAAGGTCGAAAAGGGTCGTGGTTATGTGCCTGGCAATATGCGGCGCTACGGCGATGAGCCCACCAAAGCCATCGGCCGCATCGTGCTGGACGCCTCCTTTTCCCCGGTCAAGCGCGTGAGCTATGCGGTAGAAAATGCTCGCGTGGAGCAGCGTACCGATCTGGACAAGCTGGTGATGGAGATCGAGACCAACGGTGCGATCTCTCCGGAGGAGGCCATTCGCGCCTCCGCCAAGATCCTGGTGGAGCAGCTGGCTGTCTTCGCGCAGCTCGATGCCGGCGAAATCATCGACATCACCTCTGGCAGCAGCGGTGGCAAGGGCGCCAGCGGTGCGGTCTTTGATCCGATCCTGCTGCGTCCGGTGGACGAGCTCGAGCTGACCGTGCGCTCCGCCAACTGCCTGAAGGCTGAGAACATCTATTACATCGGCGATCTGATTCAGCGCACCGAGACCGAGCTGCTGAAGACGCCGAACCTGGGCCGCAAGTCGCTCAACGAGATCAAGGAAGTGCTTGCTTCCCGCGGTCTGACGCTGGGTGCGCGGCTGGAGAACTGGCCGCCTCAAGGCCTGGACAAGCGCTGAGCTTGTCCTGGAGCGCGGGGTGACCCGCCTCCGGTGCAACCGCCAGTACCTGATACGGCTGGCGGTATGAAACAAGGAAAGAAAGGAAAGCACCATGCGTCATCGTCACGGTCTGCGTAAGCTGAACCGCACCTCTGAGCACCGCGCCGCCATGCTGCGCAACATGTCCGTGTCCCTGCTGCAGCACGAGGCCATCAAGACCACCGTGCCCAAGGCCAAGGAACTGCGTCGCGTCGTCGAGCCCCTCATCACCCTGGCCAAGGTGGATTCCGTGGCCAACCGTCGTCTGGCTTTTGCCCGCCTGCGTGACCGCGATGTGGTCACCAAGCTCTTCAATGAGCTTGGCAAGCGCTATGCCGAGCGTCCGGGCGGCTACACCCGCATCCTGAAGATGGGTTTCCGTGTTGGCGACAACGCGCCCATGGCTTTTGTCGAGCTGGTGGACCGCGCGGAGGCTGTTGAGGCCCCCGCTGAGGCTGCTGCCGAATAATTTTGAAAAATGTGTCGACAGGTGCTTGACGAAGCCTCTAAATCGACACATAATAGAATTCTTCTGTCGCGGGGTGGAGCAGTCTGGTAGCTCGTTGGGCTCATAACCCAAAGGTCGCAGGTTCAAATCCTGCCCCCGCAACCAAGGATCTAAAAAAACCGCGCGCCGC
The DNA here is from genome assembly GCF_010499455.1 of Ideonella livida. Taxonomy (GTDB): domain Bacteria; phylum Pseudomonadota; class Gammaproteobacteria; order Burkholderiales; family Burkholderiaceae_C; genus Ideonella; species Ideonella livida. Next base: position 68,297 of record NZ_JAAGOH010000007.1, read on the forward strand.
GCGGTTTTTTTTCGTCCCTACGGTGCGTACCGCGCGAACGCGGGCCTCGGATAGCCGCATCTGCTGCGTTCACGGACAGGTCCTCAGCGCCTGCCGGCGCTGTGAATGTGGCGCGGCGGCGGTCCGCTTCGCATCCGCATATTGACCCCGCTGGGGCCGGCGCCTCGCCGGGTTGTGCCGATGTGGCGGCTGGGCTCCTAGAATGGCGCCCCGGTGTGCGGGCTCACAGCTTCCCGTCTCCGTATGCGCCCGGCGTGGGCGCGATTGTCTAGAGGTGATTCAGTGTTCATTTCCAATGCCTATGCCCAGTCCGCGGACGCCGCAGCCGCGGGCCCCATGGGGACCCTCGGTAGCCTGCTGCCGCTGGTGCTGATGTTCGTGGTGCTCTACTTCATCATGATCCGGCCCCAGATGAAGCGGCAGAAGGAGCACAAGGCCATGGTGGATGCCCTGGCCAAGGGAGATGAGGTGGTGGTGGCGGGCGGCCTGCTGGGCCGTATCGCCAAGGTGTCCGAGTCCGTGCTGCACGTCGAGGTGGCCAAGGACGTAGAGATCCAGGTGCAACGCGCCTCGGTGGTCCAGGTGTTGCCAAAGGGCACGCTGAAGTAAATCCGATGGGGCTTGCGAGCCCCTTTTTCACGTTTCGTCCTGCGAAGGTCCAGCCGCTGGCGCGGTGGGTGGCTTCATGAATCGATATCCGCTCTGGAAATACCTGCTGCTGTTGTGCAGTCTGGTGGTGGGCCTGGTCTATTCCCTGCCCAATCTGTTTGGTGAGGCGCCTGCGGTGCAGGTGTCCAGTGGCAAGGTGACTGTAAAAGTGGATGCTGGGTTGCGCGACCGCGTCGAGGCGGCGTTGGCGGCCCAGGGCATTGAAGCGGTCTACGTGCAACTCGATGGGCAGTCGGTGCGCGCCCGTTTTGCGGACACCGACACCCAGATCAAGGCCAAGGATGCGATCGCCAAGGCGATCAACCCTGATGCGGCCGATCCGGCCTACATCGTGGCGCTCAACCTGGTGCCGCGCTCTCCAGCCTGGCTGGCGGCGTTGCATGCCCAACCGATGTTTCTGGGACTCGACCTGCGGGGTGGGGTGCACTTTCTGATGCAGGTGGACATGAAGTCCGCGCTCACCAAGCGGGCTGAGAGCGTGGCCGGTGATGTGCGCGCGACGCTTCGCGACAAGAACATCCGCCATGCCGGCATCCAGCGCGATGGTGAGCAGGTGCAGATTGCCTTCCGGGAGGTGGCGGTGCGTGAGCAGGCGCTCACCTTGCTGCGTGACGTGCAGCCGGACATGGTCTGGACCCCCGGTACGAATGGCCAAGGCGACCCGTCGCTGGTGGGCGCCCTCTCGCCTCAGGCGGCCGTGCGCGTGCAAGAGGCCGCGCTCAAGCAGAACATCACCACGCTGCATAACCGCGTCAATGAGCTCGGCGTCGCTGAGCCGGTGATTCAGCAGCAGGGCCTGGACCGTGTGGTGGTGCAACTGCCAGGGGTGCAGGACACGGCCAAGGCCAAGGACATCATTGGCCGTACCGCGACGTTGGAGATCCGCTTGGTGGATGATTCCGCCGAAGCTGCTGCGGCAGCGGTGGGCGGGGCACCGGTGCCGTTTGGCACGGAGCGCTATGTGGAGCGCGGGGGTGGACCGCTGATCGTCAAGCGCCAGGTGGTGCTCACGGGTGAGAACCTCACCGATGCCCAGGCAGGTTTTGACGACCACCAGCAGCCGGCGGTTCATTTGACGCTGGACGCCAAGGGGGCGCGGATCTTCCGCGACGTGACCCGCGAGAACATCAACAAGCGCATGGCCATCCTGCTTTTTGAGAAGGGCAAGGGTGAGGTGGTCACTGCGCCGGTGATCCGAGCCGAGATCGGTGGCGGCCGGGTGCAGATCTCCGGGCGGATGACCACCCAGGAGGCGAACGACCAGGCGCTGCTGCTGCGTGCCGGCTCACTGGCCGCGCCGATGGAGATCATCGAGGAGCGCACCATCGGTCCGAGCCTGGGTGCGGAGAACATCGCCAAAGGCTTCAACAGCGTGATCTGGGGCTTTGCCGCCATCGCGGTGTTCATGTGCGTCTACTACGCCTTGTTCGGCCTTTTCTCCACGCTGGCCCTGGGCTTCAACCTGCTGCTGTTGGTGGCGGTGCTGTCTATGCTGCAGGCCACCCTGTCGCTGCCCGGCATCGCGGCCATCGCGCTGGCCCTGGGCATGGCAATTGACGCCAATGTGCTGATCAATGAACGGGTGCGCGAGGAGCTGCGCGTAGGGGCCAGCCCGCAGGCGGCCATCCATGCCGGCTATGAGCGCGCCTGGGCCACGATTCTCGACTCCAACATCACCACGCTGATCGCGGGCGTGGCCTTGCTGGCTTTCGGGTCTGGTCCCATCAAGGGTTTTGCGGTGGTGCATTGCCTGGGCATCCTCACCTCCATGTTCTCGGCGGTGATGTTCTCGCGCGGTCTCGTCAACCTCTGGTATGGCCAGCGTCGCAAGCTCAAGTCGGTGTCCATCGGGCAGGTCTGGCGCCCTGTCGACACGCCTGCGCCGTGAGTCCTGTCGGGGCACGTCCGCAGCTTCAACCCATCTAGAGTTGGTTCATGGAATTTTTCCGCATCCGTCGCGACATTCCGTTCATGCGCCACGCCCTGGTGTTCAACGCCATCTCGGCGTTGACCTTTGTGGCGGCCGTGTTCTTCCTGGTCACCCGTGGCCTGCATTTCTCCATCGAGTTCACCGGCGGCACGGTGCTCGAAGTGGCCTACGCCGAGTCTGCTGACCTGGAAAAGGTCCGGCAGACCGTCGAGGCCATGAACCTGGGCGAGGTCCAGGTGCAGAACTTCGGCACCTCGCGGGACGTGCTCATCCGCATGCCGGTGCGGGCCGGCCAAAAGCAGTCCGAGTTGGCGGGGCAGGTGTTCGGCCAGCTCTGCACTGCGGAGCAGGGTCAGGTGCAGGTGCGGCAGGAGACCACCGCGCAAGGGGAATCCATTTCCCGACCCGCCTGCCTGAAGGAGGCTCAGGAGCCGCTGCGCCTGTCCCGCACCGAGTTTGTCGGTCCGTCGGTGGGCGAGGAACTCGCGCTGGACGGCGCCAAGGCCCTCGCCTTTGTCGTGATCGGCATCATGGTGTATTTGGCGATCCGCTTCGAATGGAAGTTCGCGGTGGCCGCCATCGTCGCCAACCTGCACGATGTGATCATCATCCTGGGGTTTTTCGCCTTCTTTCAGTGGGAGTTCTCGCTGTCGGTGCTGGCGGCGGTGTTGGCCGTGCTGGGTTATTCGGTCAACGAGTCGGTGGTGATCTTTGACCGGATCCGTGAGGCCTTCCGCAAATACCGCAAGCTCAGCACGACGGAGGTGATTGACCACGCCATCACCTCGACGATGAGCCGCACGGTCATCACCCACGGATCCACGCAGATGATGGTGCTGTCCATGCTGCTTTTCGGCGGTCCGACCCTGCATTACTTTGCTGTGGCGTTGACCATCGGCATCCTGTTTGGCATCTACTCGTCCGTGTTCGTGGCTGCGGCGATCGCCATGTGGCTGGGGGTGCGCCGCGAGGACCTGATCAAGGGGGGTGTGCCCACCCGGGACAAGGACGACCCGTCCGATCCCAACGCGGGCGCGGTGGTGTAGTCGGCAGCGCCTTCCCTGGCCCGGCTGAATCCGACGCTCCAACAGGAATCTTCGCCACATGCCCCCTAACGCCTCCCGCCCCCAGGCCGCTGCGCAGCATTTGGTGGACCAGGCCCGCTCTTGGTTCGTGGAGCAGTTCCTGACGGATCTGGAGGCGCTTCGCGACCAGGCGCTGGAAGCCCTGCACACTTTGGTGGGCCAGCCCGCCGAGCGTGGCGTGGCCCAGCAGCGGCAGGATGCCTTGCGGGAGATGACCCAGAACGGTGATCGCTGGCCGGAACGGGTGCGCCAGGCCATCCGCGCCTGGCCGGAGCGCGGTGCGGGTGCTGCCACCGGTTCCTCGCTCAGTGTGTTGAGTCAGGGCGACGGGCAGTACGAGCTGGTGGACGATGACACCATCCAACGCACCATCCTGACCTCCCGCCTGTCCTTGGCCCTGCTCGATCAGGCGACCTGGGAGTTTGCCGACCTGCGTGCGCGGGTGACGCAACCGTTGGGGCAGTCGGATCTGGATGCGGAGGACATCTTTCGCCCGCAGGTCCTGGCCCGCTGTCTGTTGTGGGGCTGGACCGAGTCCGATTTGCCGCTGAGTCTCTGGCGCGCCCTGGAAGCGCCGATGCACAAGGCCTGTGCGGGGCATGCCCAGCGCTGCTACCAATCCACCAATCGGTGGATCGTGGAGAACGGCGGACTCCAGGAGATCGACCTGCGGGCCTTCATTCGCCGTGCTGACGGCGGGGGGCCGGCTTCCGCGGCGGCGCCGGCACCGCAGGCCCCTGCGGCGGAGGCACCGCCCGAGACGACGCACGCAGCGCCGGCTCCGAGCAGCGGCTTGGCCGTGGCCGGTGGGGTCATGGGGGGACTGGCGATGGCGGGCGCCGTCCCGTCAGGGGCGCCGGGGGCGGCCTTGCCGGGTGGCGGCGCGGCGGAGGCCGTTGGAGAAGCGTCCGCTTCGGGCCCCGGTGGAGAGCGATCGCCGGGTGGCCTGCAAGGCCTGGGGGCGGCGCTGGGCGCCTTGATCACGCGGGCTTGGCCCGCCTCGCTCTCGGCGCGGGGCGCCGCAGGGCGCGCTGGCCGTGGTGCAAGCACGGGCGCCGCGGGTGGTGCCAGTGAGGGCGGTGCAGGCGCTGAGGCATTTGGCGGGTGGGCGGGCCCGGGTGGAGAAGGCGGTGGACCGGGCTCAACCGGTGGCGGACGTTCGGGCGGCGGCTTGGGTGGCATCGTGCTGCCGGCGCGCTGGGCGGCCGCGGCTGCGGCGCACCTGACGCCGGGTCAGGCCCAGGCCATGGGGGAAGAGACCCGGATGATGACCCGGCAGCCGGATCCCGCCTCCATGCCGGGCGAATTGGTGGTGCAGCACCTGAGTGACCTGGTGGAGCGTCAGGTCCCCGGCTTCCGGGACGGAGGGGAAAAGGCCGGTAAGGCGCCTTCCCAGCGCCTGGTGCGGGCCATGGCGCAGGTGCAGCAGCGCCTGGAGCAGCAGGCCACGCAGCCCATGGACCAGGCGGACCCCGTCGGTCCCATGGTGCGGGAGTTTGCCGAGCAGACCCGGGCGCTCAAGCAGGCGGCGGAGTCGCCCAACGAGCGGGCCACCATCGAGCTGGTGGCCCTGATGTTCCAGAACATCCTGACCGAGGAGCGCATTCCGCCGACGATCCGCATCTGGTTTGCCCGGCTGCAGATGCCCACGCTGCGTGTGGCCTTGGCGGAGCCCGAGTTCTTCACCAGCACCGAGCATCCCGCACGGCGCCTGATCGACCGCATGGGCGGCTGTGTCATGGGCTTCGAGGGTGGCGGGCAGGTGATTGGAGCGCCCCTGGAGGCGGAGATCCGTCGTATCGTGCAGGTCATCGAGGCCTTCCCGGACACGGGACGGCGGGTGTTCAAGACGGTGCTCAAGGAGTTTGAGCGCTTTCTCGAGAAGTACTTTCGCGAGCAGAACGAGGCGTCGCGGGCGGGCGTTTCACTGGCGCAGCAGATTGAGCAGCGTGAAACCCTGGCCATCCAGTACACGATCGAGCTGCGCAAGATGCTGGCGGACGTGCCTGCGCCGGACGAGGTGCGGGACTTCATGTTCCACGTCTGGGCGGATGTGCTGGCCACGCATGCGGTCCGCCAGGGGCCGCAGAGCGACGATGTGCGACGGGCGCGTGATCTGGCCTTGGACCTGATCAGCCTGTCGGCTTCCAAGACCATGGTGGCGGAGCGCGAGGAGATGGTGCGCAAGGTGCCGGGGGTGTTGGCGGGCTTGCGTCATGGCATGGCCCTCGCCGGTTTGGACAGGGAGCGGCAGACCCAGGTGGTGGAGACGCTGACCGAAACCCTCGCCACCGCCTTCAGCGCCCGTGCGCCCAGCCTGGGGGCGGATCAGTTGGAGCAGCTCAAGCATCGCCTGGCCACCATCGAAGACTTGTTGCCCGATGAGGGCCTGGACCTGGACGACAGCTGGGTGCTAGACGAGGCCAGCCACCAGCAGGAAGGTCTGGAGATCGTCGCTGACGGCGGCTCCATGCCCGCGCCGGCCCAGATCAAGATGGCGGCGGAGCTGGAGCTGGGCAGTGGCTTCCAGCTCCAGTACAAGGGCCGGCGTGATTTTGTCCGGCTGGCTTGGCAGGGCATGCACCGGCAGCTCAGCCTGTTCGTCACCACACAGGGTTTGTGCCTGCTGTTCCAGAAGGCCCGGTTGGCGGCCTACCTGCAGGCCGGTCTGCTGGTGCCGACCGAGGATGAACCCCTCACCGCCAGCGCCTCGCGGCGCGCCATGCATCAGTTGCAGGCGCATCCGGAGCGCTTGGTGCAGTGATCGGCCGCGGTGTGATTGGGCGCGGTGCGCCGGGAAGGCGCAGGCCGCCCCAGTCTCAGTGGAACAGCCTATCCTCAGGCGAGACAAACAGCTCGTCCAGCACCAGGGAATCGGGTTCCTTGCCCAGGCTCCAAAACACCATCAGCACGATGACCTTGAAGTCCTCCAGACTGATGGGATGGATGCCGATGGCGCTGGCCCGGTCGATGACCAGTTCCCGCATGGCGGGCGAGAGCACCCCGGCGGATTCCAGGAAGCACAGGAAGCCCACTGACGCTTCGCCCAGCAGCTCCTGCTCCTGAGGCAGGTAGACCCGCATGCTGGGGCGTGCGCTGGACGGCTCGTCCACCAGCTCGCGCTGGGCGGACAGGTCCCGCAGCCAGCTCAGGGCTTCTCGGATTTCCTCGGCCTCGAAACCGACGGCAGACAGCTTTCTGGCCAGCTGGACGTCATCCGGGCAGGCCTCCGGCCGCCAGTAGTTCTCGTACAGATAGACCAGCACATCAAACATGCGGGGGACTATACCCGAGGCCTTCCCGCGCGCCGGCGGGGTGGGCGTGCCCCCAAGCCGCGTGCGGTGCGCCCGGCGCGTCAGCCTGCGCGGACCACCCGGCCATCCTCGTGGCGGCACAGGTGCCCTTCCAGCTCCAGTGTCAGCAGCTCGACGAGCAACTCGGCGGCTGGCCGGCCGGAGCGCAGGCAGAGGGTGTCCAGGTCCACGGGGTCATGACCCACCCATTGCAGCAGGTCCTGGGCGGCCGGCGGCGCGGCGTCCATGGCTGGCGCTGTGGAGCGTGCCACGTCTGGCGCACGGCCGCTCCAGCCCAGGTTGTCCAGCACCTCGGCAGGGTCCTCCACCAGCAAGGCGCCTTGCTTGATGAGCTGGTGACAGCCACGGGACTGCGGGTTGTGGATGGACCCCGGGATGGCCATGACGTCGCGGTTGGCCTCCAGAGCCAGCCGGGCCGTGATCAGCGAGCCGCTCTGGAGGTCCGCTTCGACCACCAGGGTGCCCAGGCTCAGCCCGGCGATGATGCGGTTGCGCCGGGGGAAATGCGGAGCCAGGGGTGGCGCGCCCGGCGGCAATTCACTCAGCAGCAGGCCGTCTGCGGCGATCTGGTGGGCCAGTGGTTTGTGGCGCGCGGGGTAGACGCGGTCCAGGCCTGTGCCGACGACCGCGATGGTGGGGGCGCCACCGGTGGCTTGTCCGGCCAGGGCGCCTTCATGGGCGGCCGCGTCGATGCCCAGTGCCAAACCCGAGACGATGGTGATGCCGGCCTCGGAGAGGGCCTTGGCGAAACGGTGCGCCGTCTCTTTGCCGGCCGGCGTGCAACGGCGCGAGCCGACGATCGCCAGGCAAGGGGTGGCGAGCGCGGGCAGGGCGCCCTGGGCGAACAGCAGGGGCGGTGCGTCAGGGCTCTGGCGCAGCAACTCCGGGTAGGTGGCCTCGTCCCAGCCCAGCACATGGCGTTGGGTGGGAGCGCCGTCGAGCCACTGCTGAATGCGCTTCAACCGCGTGCCCAGGTCCTCTTGCGTTGCCCTCAGGCCACGGGTGGCGGCAGGTCCCGCCAACTCCAGCAAGGTGGCCTCAGGGGCTTGCAGCGCTGCCTCGGCCGAACCCAGGGCCTGTACCAGGCGGCGGGCGGTGGCCGCCCCGACGCTCGGCGCCCCCAGCAGCCGCAGCCAAGCCAGCAGCGTGGCGGGCGTCATGCCGTCCCGGCGCTCAGGGTTGGCTGAAGGTGTCGCCTGGCGACACAGGTTGCTGGACGTTGACGATCAGGGCGTAGGACATCTTGCGGAACACCCGGAAGACGAACAGCAGACCGTGTTTCTCATGGGGCACCACCACCTGGGCCCGGTCTTCAGAGGTGCGGTCGGTCCATTTGGCGCCCGCACGCCACAGGCTCAGCACGTGGCCGCGTTCCAGGCCGTGTTCGGTACCGCGGTTGAGCGTCACGATCTGGTTCTGGCCTGCAGTCAAGGCGTCCCCATAGATGCCGACCACCTTGCCGGAGAGCGGTTGATTCGGCGCATGGGGCATATAGCCTTCCAGATCGCGCGCAGGCTGTGGTGCCAGACGATCGCCGACGCCGGCCTCCTCGCGCAGATAGGTCACCGAAATGGTGGAGGGAATCACCACCGATTGCTTGCCTCCCTGCTGCGAGTCGCCCTGGGCGATGACTTCGGCTGAGCCGACGTAGCGGGCCTCATAGCCGAGCAGCTCCCGGGTGTCGGGGTCCAGCAAGGGGCGCGCCTCACGGTACAGGGACCAGTTGCGGGCCTTGTCCACGGCGCCGCGCACGTAGGCGCTTTCGCCCCGGGAGACCATCATGCGCCCGGCCTGGGTGGCCACGATGCGGGGGGCCTGCTCCATTTGGTCGGCCTCGAGGATGACGGCCTCATTCAGGAAGGGACCGATCAGCCGCAGCGACACGGCGGCCACGGCCTCCTCGGCCAGCGCGCTCTCACGCACCCGCGGGCCCAGTGTGCGGGTCTGGGTGTCCTGGGACATCCCGGCCCCCACCGGGCGCGCCACGGCCAGTCGGGCCATGCCGTCGGCCTTGATGAGGACCAGGTGCTGACCGGGGTAGATCAGGTGGGGGTTGCGGATCTGCTCCAGGTTCATGCCCCACAGCTCGGGCCACCGCCAAGGAGAGCGCAGAAACAGTTTGGAGATGTCCCAAAGCGTGTCGCCGCGCTTGACTGTGTAGCTGTCGGGCGCGTCTGGCGCGAGTTCGGACAGGGGCACCCCCGCGGTCGCTACGCGTTGGGCCGTGTCCCGTTGTGCCGTTGTGACGGGGAAATCGGTGGCGCCGGCCTGGGCAGGCAGCAGGGCGGCAGACATCAGCAAGCCCCAGCCCAGGGCAAGACGGGCGGTGCAGACGGAGGGAACAGGACGCATCAGCAGGATCTCCGGGACGCCGGGGGGGCAATGCAGTGGTGCAACAATCCGGGGCGGTGCCGGAGGCTGGGAGTCCGGTGAAGGAATGTGTCCAGCCTCAACCGGACGCACCTCAGGGGCCGAACCTAGAAAATGCAGGAAATTCTGCCCCTAAACCCTTGATGCCGCAAACAAACTGCGCGCTTCAAAATGTACCGAACGGACCGCCGGCGGCCCCGGGCGTTGTGCCCGGTCCACAGCGGTCATGTCCAGCGCTCCCACGTCGCCCGTCTGCCCATGGCCCTGCTTCCCATCCTCCGCTATCCCGATCCCCGTCTGCACACCGTGGCCACTCCCGTGGCGGAGGTGGATGATGCCGTCCGTCGCTTGGTCGACGACATGCTGGAGACCATGTACGAGGCCGAGGGCGTGGGCCTGGCCGCCACGCAGGTCAACGTCCACCAGCGCGTCATCGTCATGGACACCTCCGAGGACCGCAAGCAGCCCAAGGTGCTGATCAATCCCGAGTTGGTGGCGACCAGTGCCGAGACGCGGCGCGGTGATGAAGGTTGCCTGTCGGTGCCGACGATCTATGACGAGGTCGAGCGCCATGTCCGTGTCACGGTCCGCGCGCTGGGTCGTGACGGTCAGCCCTACCAGTTTGAGGCCGAGGGCCTGGAGGCGGTGTGCGTGCAGCACGAGATGGACCACCTTGCCGGCAAGGTGTTCGTCGAGTACCTCAGTCCCCTCAAGCGTGAGCGCATCAAGACCAAGATGCTCAAGAAGACCCGAGAAGAGCAGCCGCGTCGGCGCTGAGCGGGGGTGAACATGCACGCACCTGATGCCTTGCCGGCCCTGTCCGCCCCGCTGCGCGTCGGTTTTGCCGGCACGCCCGAGTTCGCGGCCGTGGCCCTGCAGGCCCTGCTGGAGGCCGGCTTCACCGTCCCCTTGGTGCTGACCCAACCCGATCGGCCTGCCGGGCGGGGCATGAAGCTCAGCCCGTCGCCGGTCAAGCAGCTGGCGCTCTCCCGGGGGATTGCCGTGAGCCAGCCTCGCAGCCTCCGCCTGGATGGCCGCTGGCCCGAGGAGGCGGCATGCGGCCGCGAGGCCCTGGAGGCTGCCGGCTGTGATGTGCTGGTGGTGGCTGCCTACGGGCTCATCCTGCCGGCCTGGGTGCTGACGCATCCCCGGCTCGGCTGCCTCAACATCCACGCCTCGCTGCTGCCGCGCTGGCGGGGGGCCGCGCCCATCCACCGGGCCATCGAGGCCGGTGACGAGCGTACGGGCATCGCCATCATGCAGATGGATGAGGGCCTGGACACCGGGGCGGTCATCACCGCCGAGACGCAGCCCATCGGGCCGCAGGACACCACCGCCAGCCTGCACGACCGGCTTGCCGCCCAAGGGGGCAGGCTGATCGTGTCCGTGCTGCAGCGTGCGGCCCAAGGCCAGCCATTGGCGGCCCAGCCACAGCCGGCGCAAGGCGTGTGCTATGCCCACAAGATCGAGAAGGGCGAGGCGCACATCGACTGGCGTCTGCCGGCCGACCAGCTCGAGCGTCGGGTCCGTGCCTTTGATCCCTTTCCCGGCGCGTCCTTTGCCTGCCGCGGCGAGGTGGTCAAGGTCTGGCAGGCGCGTGTGCTGCCCGGGGTGGGCGCTGAGCCGGGCACCGTGGTGCAGGCCGAAGCCGGGACCGTCGTGGTGGCCTGCGGGTCGGGCGCATTGGCCCTGGAGACGGTGCAGCGGCCGGGAGGCCGGCGCATGCCGGTCCAGGCCTGGCTGCACGCCCTGGAGCAGGGGGGGGCCGCCCTGCGGGGCGAATGCCTGACGGGGGCTTGAAACTTCCCGGCCGGGGTGCCATCTCAAGGGGGGCGGGCGTCCGCTGGCGTCTGCGCCTGATTTGGAAGGAACGCTGATGTTCAACCTCATGAAGACCGCCGTGCTGATGGCGGGCATCACCGCCTTGTTTATGGCCCTGGGGTCCCTGCTCGGCGGCCAGACCGGCATGGTGCTGGCGTTGGTGGTGGCGCTGGGCATGAACTTCTTCAGCTACTGGTTCTCCGACCAGATGGTGCTGAAGATGTACAACGCCCAGGAGGTGGATGCGCAGAGTGCCCCCCAGTTCCACCGCATGGTGGCGGATCTGGCGCAGCGCGCCGAGCTGCCCATGCCGCGCGTCTACATCATTGACGAAGCGGCGCCCAATGCCTTCGCCACCGGCCGCAACCCCACGCATGCGGCCGTGGCCGCCACCACGGGCCTGCTGCGCGCCCTCAGCGAACGTGAGGTCCGGGGCGTGATGGCCCATGAACTGGCCCATGTGAAGCACCGTGACATCCTCATCTCGACCATCAGCGCCACCATGGCCGGTGCCATTGGCATGCTGGCCAACTTCGGCATGATGTTCAGCGCGCGTGACAGCGAGGGCCGGCCCACCAACCCCATCGCCGGTTTGTTGGTGGCGCTGCTGGCGCCGCTGGCCGCCAGCCTCATCCAGATGGCCATCAGCCGTGCCCGTGAGTTCGAAGCCGACCGCGGCGGCGCGGAGATCTCCGGCGACCCGGCGGCCCTGGCCTCGGCCCTGCAAAAGATCCAGCGCCTGGCGCAGGGGTTGCCGCTCGAAGCCGCGGAGCGGCATCCCGAGACGGCACAGATGATGATCATGAATCCGCTGTCGGGAGGTGGCCTGCGTGGGCTGTTCTCCACCCACCCGGCCACGGAGGAGCGCGTGGCCCGTCTGCAGGCCATGGCCTACGGGCCGCGGGGCTGAACAGCACGCGGCGACGGTGCGCCGCGCTCAAGCCGAGCACCGCGGCGGCCGATATCCGCGCATGGCCTCCCGTTCCGTTTCCGATCCTCCCGTTGTGCCTGGGCCCGGGGCCGGCGTTCCTGCCGGCTGGCGCCGGGGGGCCGCCTGGGCGGCGGGCCTGACTCTGGCGCTGGGACTGGCAGGCTGCGACATGCTGGGCATCGACACCCCCGAAAAGAAGCAGGCGGATGGCAAGGCCATCGGTGCCGCTTGCCGCCATGCCGGCCGCGCGATCGAGGACTGCTACACCCTCAATGCCAAGGGCGACAAGGCCGCCATCTACGCCGGCTGGCGTGAGATGGACGACTACATGCGCGAGAACAAGATCGAGCCGGTCGCACCGGTCATCAAGCCCGAGGACCTGCTGCCCAAGCCCAAGCCCCCCAAGCCCAAGGCCAAGCCCAAGCCTGAGGCCGCCGAAGGTGGAGCCGTGGAAGGCGGCGCCGACGGTGCGGCGCAAGACGAGGGCGCCAGCAAGCGCGCCAAGCCCACGCACTGAAGGCGCGCCGAGGCGCCCCCGGCAGGGCGAGGGCGCTCCACGGTGGTCCCCGTAGGACAATGGCGGAATGCGTGTTTTCCCGCCCGACTGGCGAGACCCCCACTTCCGCCTCGGGGCCCGTGACATGGCGCCCGCCGCCCTGGGCATCGGCGCCTGGGGGCTGGTCACCGGGGTGGCCATGGTCAAGAGCGGCCTGGGCCTGTGGCTCTCGCTGTGGATGAGTCTGGTGGTCTATGCGGGCAGTGCCCAGCTGGCCTCGCTGCCCCTGATCGCCACGGGCGCGCCGCTTTGGGTGATCTGGGCCACCTCTGCCTGCGTCAACCTGCGGTTTGTGATCTTCAGCGCAGGTTGGCGTCCGTACCTGGCCCCGCTGCCGCGTGGGCAGCGCCTGCTGCTGTCCTACCTGACCACCGACCTCAACAACGTGGTGTTCATGCGGCGCTTTCCGGCCCCGGTGCCGGCGCCGGAGCAGGTGCCCTACCTCTGGGGCGGCGTGCTGACCAACTGGGTGGCCTGGCAGCTGATGTCGGTCCTCGGCATCGTGCTGGCCGATGTCATCCCCACTGCCTGGGGCCTGGGCTTTGCCGGCACCCTGGCCCTGCTGGGCCTCACCGGGTCCTTGCTGTCCAGCCGTGCCACCTGGATTGCGGCCATGGTGGCCGCCTGTGCCTCGGTGGCCGCCTACGCGCTGCCGCTCAAGCTCAACATCGTGGTGGCCATTGCCGCCGCCCTGGCCGTGGGGGTGCTCATGGAGCACCTGCCCGGCCCCGGTCGCCCACCGGCCGGCACGGACGTCTGACCTTTTCTGTCCATGGCCACTTCCGACCCCTGGCTTGCTGCCCTGGCCATCGCCGGCATGGCGGTGATCACCCTGCTGACCCGTGCCTTCTTCCTGCTGCCGGAGCGCGAGCTGCCCATTCCCGCCTGGCTGCGCGAGGCCCTGCGCTACGCCCCGATGGCGGCCCTGGTGGCGGTGGTCGCCCCCGAGATCGTGCTCACCCAGGGGCAGTTCCTGCCCACCTGGCAGGACGCCAAGCTGTATGCGGCGGCGGCCGGTGCCCTCTGGTTCTGGTGGCGGCGGGGCATCCTGGGCACCATCGTCTGTGGCACGCTGGTGTTGCTGGGCCTGCGCCTGGGCCTGGGCTGGTGAGCCCCCGCGGCCCCGCCGGCCGCGAACCCTGAAATTCCTTCCAAACCACTGCAAGAGAGACGACAGACATGAACGTGATCCGCTTCTCCGACCTCATCGCCCAGGGCCAGGTGGCCGGCAAGCGCGTTTTCATCCGCGCCGACCTGAACGTGCCGCAAGATGACGCTGGCCACATCACCGAAGACACCCGTGTGCGTGCCTCCGCCCCGTGCGTGAAGATGGCCCTGGACGCCGGTGCTGCCGTGATGGTCACCAGCCACCTGGGCCGCCCGACCGAGGGTGAGTTCAAGCCCGAGGACACCCTGGCCCCTGTGGCCGCACGCCTGGGCGAACTGCTGGGCCGCGAGGTCAAGCTGGTGCAGAACTGGGTGGACGGCGTGGACGTGGCGCCCGGCGAAGTGGTGCTGCTCGAGAACTGCCGCGTCAACAAGGGCGAGAAGAAGAACAAGGAAGACCTGGCCCGCAAGATGGCCGCCCTGTGCGACATCTTCGTGCACGACGCCTTCGGCACCGCCCACCGCGCCGAAGCCTCCACCTACGGCATTGCCCAATTCGCTCCGGTGGCCTGCGCCGGCCCGTTGCTGGCCGCCGAGATCGACGCCATCTCCAAGGCCCTGGCCAACCCCAAGCGCCCGCTGGTGGCCATCGTGGCCGGCTCCAAGGTGAGCACCAAGCTGACCATCCTGCAATCGCTGTCCAAGAACGTGGACGGCCTGATCGTGGGCGGTGGCATCGCCAACACCTTCATGCTGGCCGCCGGCCTGAAGATCGGCAAGAGCCTGGCCGAGCCGGACCTAGTGGCAGAGGCCAAGGCCGTGATCGAAGCCATGGCTGCCCGTGGCGCGGCCGTGCCCATCCCGGTGGATGTGGTCTGCGCCAAGACCTTTGCCGCCGACGCCCCGGCCACCGTCAAGGCCGCCACCGAGGTGGCCGACGACGACCTGATCCTGGACATTGGCCCGCAAACCGCCGCCCAGCTGGCCGAGCAGCTCAAGGCCGCCGGCACCATCGTCTGGAACGGCCCGGTGGGCGTGTTCGAGTTCGACGCCTTTGCCCACGGCACCGAAACCCTGGCCCGCGCCATCGCCGAATCGGAGGCCTTCAGCATCGCCGGCGGCGGCGACACCCTGGCGGCCATCGCCAAGTACGGCATCGAGAAGCAGGTGGGCTACATCTCCACCGGCGGCGGCGCCTTCCTGGAAGTGCTGGAAGGCAAGACCCTGCCGGCCTTCGAGATCCTGAGCCAGCGCGCCGCCGGCTGATCGTCTGCCCCCATATGGGGCACCAGGCTGGTGCCACCCCGGGCTGGCACCGGTCGGCCGGGGTGTTTGCACCGCCCTGGCGCGGCCCGGTTCCGGGCTGCGCACCACGCTGGCGTGGCTGAAAAGCCGCTGAACATCGGTCCATGCAAGTTTTGCATGGTGCGCAAAGTTCCCACGATGCGGAAGAGGCGGCGAAGTAACCTCGCCGTCCCTTCTCATCCACGCGACCTTCGCCGCCATGTCCCTGCACGACCTCACCCCCGCCGAACAGGCCCTGCGCGACGCCGCGCTGGAGTACCACCGCGCCCCCACGCGCGGCAAGATCGCGGTCACCCCGACCAAGCCCCTGTCCAACCAGCGCGACCTGAGCCTGGCCTACTCGCCCGGCGTGGCCTACGCCTGCCTGGCCATCGAGCAGGATCCGTCCAAGGCCGCCGATTACACCAGCCGCGCCAACCTGGTGGGTGTGGTGACCAACGGCACCGCCGTGCTGGGCCTGGGCAATATCGGCCCCCTGGCCGGCAAGCCGGTGATGGAAGGCAAGGGCTGCCTGTTCAAGAAGTTCGCCGGTGTGGACGTGTTCGACATCGAGCTGGCCGAGAACGATCCGGACAAGCTGGTCGAGATCATTGCCGCCATGGAGCCCACGCTGGGCGGCGTGAACCTGGAGGACATCAAAGCGCCCGAGTGCTTCTACATCGAGAAGAAGCTGCGCGAGCGCATGAACATTCCCGTGTTCCACGACGACCAGCACGGCACCGCCATCATCTCCAGCGCCGCCCTGATCAATGGCCTGGAACTGGTGGGCAAGCAGATCGGTGAGGTCAAGGTGGCCGTGTCGGGCGCTGGTGCGGCCGCCATTGCCTGCCTGGACCTGATGGTCAGCCTGGGTGTGAAGGTGGAGAACGTCTTCGTCTGCGACTCCAAGGGCCTGATCCAGAGCGAGCGCGCCGACGCGCTGGCCGGCAAGCTCGATGAATCCAAGCAGCGCTATTGCCAGAAGACCGCCGGCCGCACCCTGGCCGACGCGGTGAACGGCGCCGACGTGTTCCTGGGCTGCTCCACCGCCGGCGTGCTGACCGGCGAGATGGTCAAGACCATGGCCCGCCAGCCCATCATCTTGGCGTTGGCCAACCCCGAGCCCGAGATCCGTCCCGAACTGGCCAAGGCCGCGCGTCCGGACTGCATCATCGCCACCGGCCGCTCGGACTACCCGAACCAGGTCAACAACGTCCTGTGCTTCCCGTACATCTTCCGCGGGGCGCTGGATTGCGGCGCCACCCGCATCACCGAGGCCATGAAGGTGGCCTGCGTGTACGAGATCGCCGCGCTGGCCAAGGCTGAGGCCTCGGACGAGGTGGCCGCCGCCTACGCCGGCAAGGACCTGAAGTTCGGGCCGGACTACCTGATCCCGACCCCCTTTGACGCGCGGCTGATCCTGCGCATTGCCCCGGCCGTGGCCAAGGCCGCCGCGGAGAGCGGCGTGGCCACCCGACCCATTGCCGACCTGGAGGCCTACCGCCAGAGCCTGGGCACCTATGTCTACCAGACCGGCATGTTCATGCGGCCGGTCTTTGCCGCCGCCAAGGCCCAGCCCGCCCGCGTGATCTACGCCGAAGGTGAGGATGAGCGCGTGCTGCGCGCCGTGCAGGCGGTGCTGGACGAAGGCCTGGCCAAGCCCATCCTGGTGGGTCGCCCCGAGGTCATCGCCATGCGCACCGAGCGTGCCGGCCTGCGCCTGAAGCCGGGCGTGGACTTCGAGGTCGTCAACCCCGAGGACGATCCGCGCTTCCGCGAGTGCTGGGAAACCTACCACGGCATCATGGGCCGCGACGGCGTCTCGCCCGAGGCCGCCAAGGCCGCGGTGCGCCGCTCCACCACGCTGATCTCCACGCTG
Source organism: Ideonella livida (assembly GCF_010499455.1). Classification (GTDB taxonomy): domain Bacteria; phylum Pseudomonadota; class Gammaproteobacteria; order Burkholderiales; family Burkholderiaceae_C; genus Ideonella; species Ideonella livida. The sequence goes on from NZ_JAAGOH010000007.1 coordinate 85,243, forward strand.
CTGCTCAAGCAGGGCCATGCCGACGCCATGCTGTGCGGCCTGCACGGCCGCTTTGACACGCACTTCGACTATGTGGAGCGGGTCATCGGCAAGAAGGCCGGCGCCGCCACCATGGCCACCATGAACGCGCTGATGCTGGAGCAGCACACCCTGTTCATCGCCGACACCTTCGTCAACGAGGTGCCCAGTGCCGAGGAACTGGCCGAGATCGCGCTGATGGCCGCCGACGAAGTGCGCCGATTTGGCGTGCCGCCCAAGGTGGCTTTCCTGAGCCACTCCATGTTCGGCTCCTCCAGCCGCCCCAGCGCCAAGCGCATGCGCGCCGCCCGCGACCTGTTCGTGCAGCGGGCCCCGGACATCGAGTGCGACGGCGAGATGCACGGGGATGCCGCGCTGTCGGAGTCCATCCGCACCGCCATCCTGCCCGAGACCTCGCTCAAGGGCTCGGCCAACCTGCTGGTGCTGCCCAACATCGACGCCGCGAACATCCTGTTCAACGTGCTGAAGGTCACCGGCGGCCACAACGTGACGGTGGGCCCCATCCTCTTGGGAGCGGCCAAGCCGGCGCACATCCTCACGCCCTCGGCCACCATGCGCCGAGTGGTCAACATGACCGCACTGGCTGTGGCCGACGCCGCCGCCGCCCGCAAGGCCTGAGCGGCCGCGCGTCCCGGCGCGCCCCCTGGGGGTCGCCGGGCGCGGGCAGCATGGGCGATGTGGCGCGATGTGATGCGGTCCTTGCCAGCCGCGTCCCTACAATCGCGGATTGCCCTCCAACCGGCCCCCGCTGCGGGGGCCCGACCCGCGTCCCGACATGACTGCCGCCCTGCACGAAAGCTCCCTCCACACCCTGCCCCTGCTGGCCCGCGGCAAGGTGCGTGACAACTACGCCGTCGGTGAGGACCGCCTCCTCATGATCGCCAGCGACCGGCTGTCGGCCTTCGACGTGGTCATGGGCGAGCCCATTCCCGGCAAGGGCGCGCTGCTGACCAAGATGGCGCTGTTCTGGTTCGACAAGCTGGGCCATGTGGTGCCCAACCACCTCACGGGTGAGGACCCGCTGTCCGTGGTGGCCGAGGACGAGAAGGCCCAGGTGCGCGACCGTGCCATGCTGGTCAAGCGCCTCAAGCCCTTGCCGGTTGAGGCCGTGGTGCGCGGCTACCTGGCCGGCTCCGGCTGGAAGGAATACCAGGAGAGCCAATCGGTGTGCGGCGAGGCCCTGCCCGCCGGCCTGAAGAACGCCTCCAAGCTGCCGGCCCCCATCTTCACCCCGGCCACCAAGGCCGAGATGGGCGAGCACGACGAGAACATCTCCTTTGCCCGCATGGGCGACATCGTTGGCACCGAGCTGGCCGAGAAGGTGCGCGAGGTGTCCATCCGCCTCTACACCGAGGCCGCCGCCTTCGCCCTGACCAAGGGCATCATCATCGCCGACACCAAGTTTGAGTTCGGCCTGGACGAGGCCGGCACGCTCACCCTGATGGACGAGGTGCTGACGCCGGATTCCTCGCGCTACTGGCCCGTGGAAGGCTACCAAGAAGGCCTCAACCCGCCCAGTTACGACAAGCAGTTCGTGCGCGACTGGCTGGAGCAGGCCACGGTGGACGGCCAGCCCTGGGGCAAGACCGCGCCGGCCCCGGCCCTGCCGGCCGACGTGGTGGAGCGCACCGCCCAGAAGTACCGCGAAGCGCTGGACCGCCTGACGGCCTGAGTCGTAGCCGCAGGCAAGGAGCCGGAGCATGGCCTTCCGTCTGATCGAGCGCCTGGACCAGGACATCGTCCATTGCACCGATCCTGAAACGCAGGAGTGCCTCAAGGCCGAGCGGGCCGGGGCCCTGGCCCGGCACGGCCTGATCCAGGAGGCGCGCTTTGCGCTCTCCGGCGTGCGCACCCAGAACCAGCGACTGCGCTCGACCCGCGTGGCCACCTGGATCGCGCTGGTCGAAGGCCTCATCCAGCACTCCGACACCCTTTCGCCCGAGGCAGCGGACAAGTTCCAGCGGGCGGTGGACCTGGCGGTGCAGGCGGCAGAGCCGGGGCTGCAGGCCCTGGCGCTGGCCTGGCTGGCCACCGTCAACTTCAACCGCTCCGAACTGGTGGACATGGCCCGCCAGCTCAGCCAGGCCGTGGCGCTGGCGCCGCTGGACCACCACGCCGCCTGGGCCCGCATCGGGCTGGTCCTGGCCGACACCTGCCGCTTCGCCGGTGCCGATGACCTTTCGCGCCAGTGGTACCAGCGGGCGCGGCTGGCCGCAGGACACCAGGGCGATGCCTCCATGATGGGCGCGCTGTTGCACAACTTCGCCACCATGCGCGCCGCCCGTATCGGCCTGCAGGATGCCTTCGGGCAGGCTGACGCCGAAGAGGCGCGGCTGGCGCTGGTGGAGGCCGAGTCCTCGGGCAACTACGACGACAGTTCAGGCTCCCAGGCCCTGACCGCCATGCTGCCCCTGCTGCGTGCGCAACTGCTGGTGGTGCTGCGCCGCCACGATGAGGCGGTTTCGCTCTTTGGCGCCCACCTGGCGGTGGCGCGCGCCGAGGGCATGGCGCACCGGGAAGCCCGTTTCTTGGCGGATCGGGCCTGGTGCCATGCCAACACCCTGCGCCAGCATGACGCCGTGCGCGACGCCCAGGCTGCTGTGCGGCTGCTGCCCGAGCTGCTGGACGCCGACGACCAGGCCGCCGTCCACGGCCGTCTGGCCCAGACCTGGACCCGGCTGGGCCGCCCGGAACTGGCCGCGGAGCAGCAGCCGCAGGCCCAGGCCGCACTGGCCGAGCACCAAGCTCAGCAGGCGCGCCTGCGCAGCATCCTGGAGCGTGCGGGCCTGGGCCGGCCGCCCATGCCGCCTGTGGCGGCCCGTCCCGCCCTGCGTCCGGTCGCCTGAGCGGGTGCCGGGCGGTTGGCGCCGCTGTCGCCCTCACGCTTCCTGTGGAGGTGAGAGGCGCCAGTCGACGCCCTGCGCCTCAGCGCGTCAGCTGTTCCAGACCATCGACAGCTTGCGGCGGTAGCTGTCCAGCACCGGATCGCTGGGGGCCACCGCGGCCTTGCCGGTCAGCTCGAGCTTGCCCTTGCCCGGCTCTTCGGCGGCGGGCTTGGGCGCCGGTTTGGTCATCAGTTCCAGGATGGCCACATAGGTCTTGCGCGCGGCCTGCTCGTTCCAGGCCTTGTCGCGCATGAGGATCTCCAGCAGCTCGTCCATGGCCTCGGTCAGCTGGCCGGCCATGAACAGGCACTGGGCCTTCTCGAAGCGGGCGGCAAAGTCGCGCCGGTTGGTGGCGATGGCGGCCTCCAGCTCGGCCAGCGGGCGGGCCTGCAGGCTGGCCTCCGCGGCCTTGAGCCAATGCTCGATCGCGGCATAGCGGCTGTCGGCCAGCGCGCGTGCAGCCACCTGGCCAAAGGCGGCGCGGGCTTGTGCCACGCGGGCCGGCTCGGTGCGGGCCAGGCCCAGCAGCACCTTCAGGTAATCGAGCCAGGCCACGTCGCTGGAAGGGTCGGCCTCCACCGCGGCGGCGAGCTTGTCCACCGCGTCCTGGGGATCGGCGCCCTCGGCGACCTGCGCCTCGACTTCTTCCACGGCCTCCTCGGCCGCCTGCTCCGCCGGGCCGGTCACATGCTTGGCCAGGAATTCGCGGATCTGGGACTCGGGGATCGCGCCGACAAAACCGTCCACCGGCTGGCCCTGCGAGAACATCACGCAGAACGGGATGGAGCGCACGCCGAACATCTGGCTGAGCTGGCCGGCGATCTCGGGTTGCTCGTCGCTGTTGAGCTTGGCCAGGCGGAAGGCGCCGGCGTACTCGGTCTCCAGCTTCTCCAGGATGGGGCCCAGGCTCTTGCAGGGGCCGCACCAGGGGGCCCAGATGTCCAGCAGCACGGGCTGCTGCAGAGAGGCTTCGATCAGCTCGGCTTGCAGGTTCTGCAGGGTGATGTCGATCATGGCGGGAAGGCGAAGGGGAGGTCGATCACCCGGGCCGCCGCCCTGTGGGGGGCTGCGGCCGGGAGGGGTCGGCAGGGGCGCCGCCGACGGGCAACATGCCCGCAAGACGCTGCGGCCTAAAATCACACCCTTTGTGATCCGGAGTCCGCACGTCGTGAACAGCGCCTCGCCCGTGGTCGGCATCGTCATGGGTTCTTCCAGCGATTGGGAGACCATGAAAGCCGCTGCCCAGATTCTCGCCGAGTTCGGCGTGCCGCATGAGGCGCGCGTCGTCTCCGCGCACCGCATGCCGGACGATATGTTTGCCTACGCCGAAGCGGCCCAGAGCCGCGGTCTGACGGCCATCATCGCCGGGGCGGGGGGCGCCGCCCACCTGCCCGGCATGCTGGCGGCCAAGACCGTGGTGCCGGTGCTGGGCGTGCCGGTGGCCAGCCGGCATCTGCAGGGGGTGGATTCGCTGCACTCCATCGTCCAGATGCCCAAGGGCATTCCTGTGGCCACCTTCGCCATCGGGGTGGCGGGTGCCGCCAATGCGGCACTGTTTGCCGTGGCCATGCTGGCCACCCGTGACGAGGCCCTGCGCCAGCAGCTCGAGGCCTACCGTGCCCGCCAGACCGAGGTGGCGCGCGGCATGAGCGCCGACCTGACATGAGCGCCCATCCCGACACCCGCCGGCCCCTGCTGCCGGGCGAGGCCACCCTGGGCGTGATGGGGGGCGGCCAGCTCGGCCGCATGTTCGTGCACGCCGCCCAGACCCTGGGCTTTCGCACGGTGGTCCTCGATCCCGACGCCACCAGCCCGGCCGGCCTGGTGGCCCATGAGCACATCGCCACCGGCTACGAGGACGCCGACGGCCTGCGACGCCTGGCCGCCGTGGCCGATGCGGTGACCACCGAGTTCGAGAACGTGCCGGCCCAGGCCCTGCTGGCCCTGGCCGAACACCGCCCGGTGGCGCCGGGCGGCGCCGCCGTCGCCGTGTGCCAGGACCGTGCCGCGGAGAAGGCCCACATCCAGGCGGCTGGCGTGCCCTGCGCCCCGCATGCGGTCATCGCCACCGCCCACGACCTGGCGGCCGTGCCCGATGCGCTGCTGCCCGGCATCCTCAAGACCGCCCGCATGGGCTATGACGGCAAGGGCCAGGTCCGGGTGGCCGACCGTGCTGAATTGGCCACGGCCTGGGCTGCGCTGCAGCAGGTCACCTGCGTGCTGGAGAAGCGCTTGCCGCTGCTGCAGGAGCTCAGCGTCATCGTGGCCCGCGGCGCCGATGGCCAGCTGGTGAATTTCCCTGTGCAGCAGAACCTGCACCGCGACGGCATCCTGGCGGTCACCCAGGTGCCGGCGCCGGACGTGGCGCCAGCCTTGGCCGAGGAGGCGGTGCAATGCGCCGGCCGGATCGCGGCCGAGATGGGCTATGTCGGCGTGCTGTGCGTGGAGTTCTTCGTGGTGGCCGATCCGGCCGACGCGACGGCTGCGCGCCTGGTGGCCAACGAGATGGCGCCCCGGCCCCATAACTCGGGCCATTACAGCCTGGATGCTTGCGACCTGTCGCAGTTCGACCTGCAGGTGCGCGCCATGGCCGGCTTGCCGCTGGTGGCGCCGCGCCTGCACTCGCCCACCGTCATGCTCAACCTGCTGGGCGACCTGTGGGGCGACGGCCGTGCGCCGGGCCGCACCCCCGACTGGGCCGCGGTGATGGCCTTGCCGGGGGCGCACCTGCACCTGTACGGCAAGGCCAGTGCCCGGCCGGGCCGCAAGATGGGCCACCTGACCCTCAGCGGCGCCACCGCCGAGCAGGTGCGCGAGACCGCCTTGCGGGCCTGTGCGCTGCTGGGCCTGCCGGCCTTCTGAACCCGGTCCGCGCCGCATGACCATCCGTCCCGGAACCGATCCCGCCGCCCTGCATGAGGCGGCCCAGCACCTGGCACGGGGGGAGCTGGTGGCCTTTCCCACCGAAACCGTCTACGGCCTGGGTGCCCGTGCCGATGACGACGCTGCCGTGGCCGCGGTGTACGCCACCAAGGGCCGTCCCGCCGACCACCCGCTGATCGTGCATGTGCCCGATGTGGACAGCGCCCGGCGGTTCGCCGCGGTCTGGCCCGAGCGGGTGCAGCGCCTGGTCCAGGCTTTCTGGCCCGGTCCGGTGACCGTCATCGTCCCGAGGGCGCCGGACATGGGGGCCGCCGCCGCGGGCGGGCAGGACAGCATTGGTCTGCGCTGTCCCGCCCATCCGGTGGCTCAGGCCCTGCTGCGGGAGGCCGCCGCCCTGGGGGTGCCCGGCGTGGCTGCCCCCAGTGCCAACCGCTTCGGACGGGTCAGCCCCACCTGCGCCGCCCATGTGCTGGACGAGTTCGGCCCCGCCGTGCCGGTGCTCGACGGTGGCGAGTGTGAAGTCGGCATCGAGTCGGCCATCATCGACTGCAGCCGCGACCGCGCCGTGCTGCTGCGCCCCGGCGCCCTCAGCCGCCTGCACCTGGCGGCGGCCTTGGGGGAGCCGCTGGCCGACCGCGATGCGCAGGCGCCCCGGGCCTCGGGCACGCTGGAGTCGCACTATGCGCCCCGGGCGCGGGTACGCCTGATGTCCGCCGCCATGCTGGCGCAGGCCCTGTCGGTGCTGGGCCAGACCGCGGGCTCGCCACCGGTGGGCGTCTACGCCCGCACTGTCACCCCCGCCGCCGGCCTGCCCTGGCGGGTGATGCCGACCGATCCGGCCGGCGCCGCCCACGACCTGTTCGCCGGCCTGCGCCATCTGGACGACCAGGGCGTGCCGCTGATCTGGGTCGAAACCCCACCCGCCGATCCCGCGTGGGAAGGGGTGCTGGACCGCTTGCAGCGGGCCGCCGCCTGACCCCGCCACGCCTCCCACCTCCTCCGTTCCTGGAGACCTGATGTCCTCTTTCCTTTCCAGACGCGCCCTCGGCCTGGGTGGCCTGCTGCTCAGCCTGGTGCTGGCCCTGGCGGCCTGTGGCGGCAGCGTGTCCCGACTCGACCCCTTCGTGGCCGAGCGCATGATCGTCTTCGGGGACGAGCTGAGCCTGCTGGACGATGGCCTGAGCACCGGCAACGCCTCGCAGTACGGCCTCAATGCCGTGTCCAGCGCCGACAGCGCCACCATCAGCTGCAACGACAACGGCGGTGGCCGGCGCCGGCTGTGGGTGCAGGCGCTGGCCGACTATTACGGCCTGGTCTTCGCCCCCTGCAACCCCTCGGGCCTGCGTGCCAGCCAACTCAAGGCCTTCATGCGTGCGGGCTACGGTGCCACCGTCGCGTCCGTCGCCCTGCAGATCAAGGGCTTCCGCGAGGACCTCTACGGCGGCTTCGGCGCCCAGGACATGGTCACCGTGCTGGCTGGCCTGCACGACGTGATGCAGGTCTACGGCGACAACGACAGCTACCCCAATGACGCGGCCAAGCTGGCCGAGGTGCGGGCCCGGGGTGAGCAGCTGGGGGCACTGGTCAACGGCATCATCGACGAGGGGCCGCGGGTCATCGTCAGCCAGATCCTGGACGTGGGACTGACCCCCTACGCCCAGTCCCTGGGCAATGCCGAGGCCAAGCGCCTGACCGCCCTGACCAATGCTTTCAACGATGGTCTGCGGCTGACGGTGCGCAACGATGGCACCAAGATCGGCCTGGTGGAGATGGACACCATCGCCCGCTCGGCCCACCAGAACAGCGCCTACAACCACGTGGACCTGGCCTGTGACGAGGACCACCGCAGCAACCCCGAGGAGGCGCTGACCGGTGCCGACCAGGGCGGCTCCCTGCTGGGTTGCACCACCCAGACCCTGACCAGCGACGGCGCCGCCACCACCCACCTGTGGGCCGATGCGCTGCACCCCAATGTGTACATGATCTCGTACACGCTGGGCCTGGCGGCCGTTTCCCGGGCGCGTAACAACCCCTTCTGAGCCGGGCCCGGCGGGCCGTGGCTCAGCGCGCTGCGGCCTGGCCGCCGTCTGGCGGCGTGGCCGCGCGCTCACCCGCCGGCCCCAGGGCCCAGCGGGTCACGGCCTCCAGCACCGGGCGCGTCGGGACGGTGCCCTCGTGCTGCAGTTGCGCCACCACCACCCGCCAGCCTGTCGGCGACTGCACATAGCCGGCCACCGCAGCCACATCGCGCAGGCTGCCGGTCTTGAGTCGGGCCAGACCGGGTGGCAGGTCCCAGCGGCGCACCGTGCCGTCCAGGCCCGAGGCCGGCAGCGAAGCCAGGAATTCCGGCTGCCAAGGCCGGTGCCACAGACCCTGCAGCAGGCGCCCCAGCTGGGCCGCACTCAGGCGGGTGTCGCGTGACAGGCCCGAGCCGTTGTCCACCACCACCCCTTCGGCGCCGCCCGCACCCAGCTGGGCGCGCAACCAGCGTTCCAGGCCCGCGCGAGCGCCGGCCGGCGTGGCCGGCGGCCCGTCGGCCTGCAGGGCCACGGTCAGGGCCAGCTGCTCGGCCATCACGTTGTTGCTGAATTTGTTGATGTCGCGCACCACCTGGCCCAGGGGCGGCGACTCCACCTCGGCCAGCACCTGATGGGGGCCGTCCGGCAGCGGCGCCTCCTTGAATTCCCCTTCATGCCGGCCACCCAGTTCGGCCCACAGGCCGGCGATCAGCCGGGCATCAAAGCGCTGCGGCGCGGCATAGGCCACCGGCCACTGGCGCTCGCCGCAGGCCGCGGGGTAGCCGCCCGCAAAGCTCAGGCGCTCTGGCAGGTCCAGCCGGGCCTTCAGTCCGGCGCGCCAGTCCTCGCACGGCGTCCGGTTGAGCAGTGGCACCTGGCGGTCCACCTGCCAGCCGGCCAGCGGCGCGTCGGCCAGGACCTCGGCCACGCCGCGCTCGGCGTCGGGCACAAAGCTCAGCAGCACCGAGCGCTGGTTGAGCATCAGCGCGTCCGGTCGGACGTTGTAGGGGCGGCTGGCCTCGCCGTCAAAGCCGTCGGCCCGCGGGTCGATCTGGGCAAAGGCGCTGCGGTCCAGGTAGAAGGGGCCGCGCAGGGTGCGCAGCCCGCGTTGGCGCAGGCGGCGCAGCAGCAGCCACAGCCGCTCCAGCACCAGGGTGGGATCGCCGCTGCCGCGCAGGCCGATCCAGCCGTCGAAAACATCCCCCTTCAGCCGGCCTTGGCCCAGGCAGCGTGTGGTCCAGGTGAAGGCGGGGCCGAGCTGGTCGAGCGCCTGGGCGGTGCTCACCAGCTTGAACAGCGAGGCCGGGTTGCGTGCCTGGTGCTCTCCCCAGGCCAGGCTGGGCGCGCCGCCCTCGGCGGGTGCGACCCACACCGCCAGGGCGGATTCGGGCAGGCGGGCCTGGGCCAGCGCGGCGCGCACACCCGCGGGCAGGGGAGAGGACGGGGCGGCTGCCGCCTGGGCCCAGGCCGGCAGTGGCCGCACGGCCAGCAGCGGCCCGCCCAGGCAGCCGGCCAGCCAGCGGCGGCGGGGCAGGGCAGGGGGCATGCCGGGATGATGGCACGGCTACACTCCAGCCCCTATGGTCCAGCCCCTGCAGACCCCTGACGCTCCCTGCCTGCTGGCCCTGGATTCCGCCACCGAGCCGCTGGCCCTCGCCCTGGTGACGGGCGGGCAGTTGCGCTGCCGCGAGACCGCCGGCGGGCCCCAGGCCTCTTCCCAGCTCATACCCGCCGTGCAGGCGCTCATGGCCGAAGCCGGTTGCCACTGGTCCGACCTCCAGGGCGTGGTGGTGGGCCGCGGCCCCGGCGCCTTCACCGGCCTGCGCTCGGCCTTGGCCGTGGCCCAGGGACTGGCCCTGGGCCTGTCCTTGCCGGTGCTCACCGTCGACAGCCTGCTGCTGGTGGCCGAGGCCGCGCGCGCCGCCCTGGCGCCGGAGGCGGACGACCCCGCACCGGCCGACGAGGTGGGGCAGGGGCGGCTGTTCTGGGCCCTGGCCGACGCCCGCATGGGGGAGGTCTACGCGGCGGCCTACCGCTGGCAAGGGGCGGTTGGGGGTTGGCAGGAGACGGTGGCGCCCTTCCTGGGATCGCCCGATGCCGTGGTGCGGGCCGTGCGGCAAGCCGGCGCCGCGCCCGTGCTGGCGGGCTCGGCCCTGCCGCTGTTGGCGGACCTCACCACCGACCTGCCGGCCGTGCTGCCCGGCGCCTGGGTGCCGCATGCCTTGGGCGCGCGGGCGCCAGCCCTGGCCCGCCTGGCGCGTCAACGCTGGTCCCCCGAGGCGGCCGGTCCGCCTGAGCAGGCCCTGCCGCTCTACCTGCGGGACAAGGTGGCCCTGACCATGGCCGAGCGCGCCGGGGCCGTGCGATGAATCCCGCCTGCGGTGTGCCGGTGGTTTGCCGGCCCATGACCCTGGCCGACCTGCCCGCGGTGCTCGCGCTGGAGGCGCGTGCCCACGCCTGGCCCTGGCGGCCCGGCCATTTCAGTGACTCGCTGGCGGCCGGTCATGAAGCCTGGGTCATGGAGGAGGCTGCGGGCCTGCTGGGCTACTACGTGGCCATGTCCGGGGTGGATGAGGCACACCTGCTCAACATCACCGTGGACCCGGCGCGCCAGCGCCAAGGGTGGGGCCGCCGGCTGCTGGCCCACCTGGCCGACCGCTGCCGTGCGCTGCGGGCGGCCTGCCTGTGGCTGGAGGTGCGCGAAGGCAATCGGCCGGCGCGTGCCCTCTACGAGGCCTGGGGCTTCGAGTCGGTGGGCGTGCGGCGGCATTACTACCCGGCGGCATCGGGTCCCCGTGAGCATGCCTGTGTGATGCGCTGGCCGCTGCCCGCCGGCGAGGTGGGCGCATGAACGCACCGCTGCGCCTGTCGCCCGAGCAGGCCCGCTGTCTGCAGGCCATGGGCCTGGGTTGGCCCCAGACGGTGTTGCTGGGGCGGGCCACGCCCGCGGTCGCCCCAGCACTGGCGCCGGCCGCCGCGGGCCCGGCGCCGTCCGCATCGTCCGCGCCTGCAGCACAGGCGCCGGTGCCCCCACCGATCCGCCCACCGGCGCACTCGCTGCAGCCGCGCACCCCGCAGGCGCCGGAGCGTCCTGCCGCCGTGGTGCAGGTCGAGGCGGTGCGTTCGCCAGCACCGGCGGCCCCGGCGGCCCCGGAGGCACCCGACCTGGGGTCGCGGCCGTCCTCGGCCCTGTCGGGTCTGGACTGGCCGGCGCTGGAGGCGGCGGTGGCCGGCTGCGAGCGCTGCGGCCTGTGCCGCAGCCGCCGCCAGACCGTGTTTGGCGCCGGCGTGCGCCAGGCGAGCTGGATGCTGGTGGGCGAGGCCCCTGGCGAACAGGAGGATTTGCGCGGCGAGCCCTTCGTCGGGCCCGCCGGCGCCCTGCTGGACGCCATGCTGGCCAGCATCGGCCGCTCTCGCGAGGCCGACGCCGGCCAGCCGGTGTACATCGCCAACACCCTGAAGTGCCGCCCGCCGGGCAACCGCAACCCCACGCCCGAGGAGCTGGCGCAGTGCCGGCCCTATCTGGATCGGCAGATCGAGCTGGTCGCCCCGCGTCTGATCTTGGCGCTGGGCCGCTTTGCCGCCCAGGCCGTGCTGGGGGTGGACGAGCCCATCGGCAAGCTGCGTGGGCGGGTGCACCGGCGCGGCCAGACCCCGGTCATCGTCAGTTACCACCCGTCCTACCTGCTGCGCCAGCCCGGCGAGAAAGCCAAGGCCTGGGAAGACCTGTGCCTGGCCGCCGCCCAGGATCCGCAGGGCGACTGAAGGAGTCACGCAAGGATGGAGACGATCAAGGCCCTGGTGGCCGTGCTGGTGACCCTGTCGGTGGTCATGCTGCTGGCACCGGCCTGGTTTCCCACCCTGATCTCGCGCGACGACGCCCGCCGGCTCTTCCGCCTGATGGCGTTGACGCTGTGCGCGGCTTTCCTGCTGCCCAATTTCTGGGCCTTCATCCTGGCCATGTGCATGCTCGTGAAGATCCACGACAAGCCGCACGTCTCGGTGGAGGAGCGGGACACCTGGCGCCTGCAGATGTTCATGGCCCTGGTCTTCTCGGTGTCCTGCATGCCGGTGGAGGTCCCGACCTTCGGCATCGTGGGCCAGTTGATTTCGCTGAGCCACCAGAACTGCCTGGTCCTTCTGCTGTTGTTCATGGGGGGCAGCGAGCCGCGGCCGCCCATCCCCACGCGCGAGTCCCGCGCCTTCTGGCTGTTCCTGTGGCTCTACCTGGGCGGTTCGCTGGCCATCGAGGTGGTGGTGCTCGGCTACGAACTGACCTGGCTGCTGCGGTCCCTGGCGGGGCACTTCGTCAACGAGGTGGCCTTTCTGCTGCTCATCCTGCGCTACCACCACAGCCGCGAGCATCTGGTGCGGGTGCTCACCGTCCTGGCGGTGGTGGGGGTGTGGCTGGGGGTGCTGGCGGTGGCGGAATTCCTGCTGTCCTGGTCCATGCACCGTGTGGCGATCTTCCGCTGGGGCCTGTTCTGGCGCCTGGCCAGTGACCTGGAGCGGGATGGTTTTCTGCGGGCCAAGGGCACCATGGGCCAGCCACTGGCGCTGGCGGGGCTGTCGCTGGTCCTGTCCCCCTTGGCCGCAGGTCTGCGCCATGTCGTGAAGGCGCGGCTGCATCAGGTGGCGTCCCTGGTGGGGGGCAACCTGGCCATGCTCATGGCCAGCCTGTCCCGCGGTGGCATGCTGATCATGGGGGGGCAGGTCCTGCTGCAGGGCTGGCTGGGTCGGCACCGCTGGCGCAACGTCTTCCTGATCAGCCTGGCCGCGCTGGTTTCGGCGGTGGGGCTGGCGGCGGTGTCCACTTCGTTCCAGCGCACGTTTGCCCGCCTGCTGGGGCAGGCCGATGCCGAAGAAGTGCGCGATTACCGCGAGATGCTGCTGGAGAGCGGCATGGCCCTGGTCCAGCAGAGTCCCTGGACCGGTGTGCCCAATTTCATGACCCAGCTGGAGCACCTGCGCCAGGGCGAGGGCATCATCGACCTGGTCAACACCTACCTGGCCATTTCGCTGAGCTACGGCATGCCGGTGGCCCTGTGCTTCCTGCTGATGACCGTCAGCCTGATGGTGTCCTTGTGGCGGCTGCGCAGCCGCCAGGGCGAGGACGGCGGCTACCGGGCGGTCACCGACGGGCTGCTGCTGGGCCTGCTGGGCCTGGCGGTGTTCCTGTACTTCATGAGCTACATGAACATGATGCAGTCGCTGCTCTTCATTTCCCTGGGGCTGGGGGTGGGCTGGATCCGTGCGCAGGGCGTGCCGCCTCCCGCCAAGCCCCGTGCGGACGACGGCGGCCTGAGGGACCGTTTCCACACCTGGTGAAGGACCGCTCCATGTCTTCTGCGTCTTCTCGACGCCCCGTGGGGCCGGCCTGGGCCCTGGCGCCCCTGTTTCTGCTGCTGGCGGCTCCCGCCGTCCAGGCCCAATGGCGGCTGGGCGCCAGCTACGGCCTCACCCGCACGGATAACTACTACAAGCAGCCGGACGCCCAGGCCGCCACCGTGCAGCAGGTGCAGCTCGACACCGGCCTGACCCTGCGCCAGGGCCGGCATGGCCTGGACCTGGGCGTGCAGGCCGGCCACCAGCGGGTGAGCCTGGGGGGGCAGGGCCTGCCCACCGTTGGCGGACAGGTCCACTGGACCTGGACCGCCCCGGGGGGCTGGTCCGGCGCGGTGGGCTGGACCCAACGCCAGTCCCGCTACGAGCCGCAGGCCAGCCAGACCGTGGTGGACCAGGACAGCGTGGTGACCAGCCGCAGCACCCAGGCCAGCCTGACCTGGGGCGCCGACCGGCTGCTGCAGGCCAGCCTGTCGGGCAGCCAGGGCAGCACCGCCTACGACCGGGCCAGCCTGTCCGGGCAGAACACCGAGGTGAGGGCACTCTCCCTGGCCCTGCGTGGCCGGTTGGGCAGTGACACCACCCTGAGCCTCACCCCGGGCACCACCTGGAACCGCAGTCCGGCCAGCGGGCAGGAGACCCGGGTGCAGGCCCTGAACCTCGCCCTGGCCTGGGGAGGCAGCGCCTGGATCTCCGGCAACGCCTCGCTGGGGCGTACGCTCAGCGAGCTCCAGCCCCAGGGCACCGAGGCCCGCAGCCGCGTGGGGGGGCTGGGCCTGACGCTCAAGCCTTCCGCGCGCCTGACCTCCAGCCTGCAGTGGTCCCGTCAGGTGGCGGTCAACGCCCTGGCACCGGCCAGCACCACCGGCACCGAGGTCACCACCGACTACCAGCGTGCCTCCCTCACCCAGAACCGTTCGGCCAGCGTGGATTGGCAGCTGGGCCATGCCTTGGGCCTGAGCTTGTCCACCCAGCGTGCGGACGTCTCCCCGCTGGAGGGGGACCGGCTCACGGTCCCCTACCGGCAGACCCGCCACAGCCTGGGTGCCCAGTGGGGCATTGGCCGGCAGGGCCGGCTGCAGTGCAGCCTGGCCGACGTCGCCACGACATCCAGCGCTGCCACCGCGCGCGTCTACGACGAACGCCTCACCCAATGCTCCCTGGGGTGGCAACTCCGCTGACACGCGCAGCGCGGACAATCTCCCGCAGCACCAACACCACCCGGGCCCTGCAGTGCCCGGTCGAGGACAGACAGCATGAAGATCACGGTCATCGGAACCGGCTATGTGGGCCTGGTCACGGGCGCTTGCCTGGCGGAGATGGGCAACCACGTCCTGTGCCTGGATGTGGACCCGCGCAAGATCGAGATCCTCCTGGGCGGCGGCATTCCCATCCACGAGCCGGGCCTGCTGGAGATCGTGCGCCGCAACGCCCAGGCCGGGCGCCTGGAGTTCACCACCGACATCCCGCGCAGCGTGGCCCATGGCACGCTGCAGTTCATCGCCGTGGGCACCCCGCCCGACGAGGACGGCTCGGCCGACCTGCAGTACGTGCTGGCCGCCGCCCGCAACATCGGCCGCCTGATGACCGACTACAAGGTCGTCATCGACAAGAGCACCGTCCCCGTGGGCACTGCCGACAAGGTCCGCGCCGCGGTGCGCGACGAGCTTGAACGCCGCGGCCTGGGCGACACCGCCTTCTCCGTGGTCTCCAACCCCGAGTTCCTCAAGGAAGGGGCGGCGGTGGCCGACTTCACCCGTCCCGACCGTGTCGTGGTGGGGGTGGACGACGGCGACGACCGCGCCGCCATGCTCATGCGCTCGCTCTACGCGCCTTTCGTGCGCAACCGTGACCGCCTGCTGGTCATGGACATCAAGAGCGCCGAGTTCACCAAGTACGCCGCCAACGCCATGCTGGCCACGCGCATCAGCTTCATGAACGAACTCTCGCGCCTGGCCGAGCGCCTGGGGGCGGACATCGAGGCCGTGCGCATCGGCATCGGCTCGGACCCGCGCATCGGCACTCACTTCCTGTACGCCGGCGCCGGCTACGGGGGCAGCTGCTTTCCCAAGGACGTCAAGGCCCTGGCCCGCACCGCGGCCGAGGCCGGCCTGCCCAGCCAGATGATGGGGGCCGTGGAAGCCGTCAACGAGGCGCAGAAGCTGGTGCTGGCCGCCAAGGTTGTCGCCGCCTACGGCGAGGACCTGCGCGGGCGCACCTTTGCCGTGTGGGGCCTGGCCTTCAAGCCCAACACCGACGACATGCGCGAAGCCCCCAGCCGCGTGCTGCTGGCCGAGCTGGTGCGCCGCGGCGCTCGGGTGCAGGCCTACGACCCGGTGGCCGCCGAGGAAGCTGCCCGGGTGCTGGCCCTGGACCTGGGCCAGCACCCGGCCCAGGCCGGCATCCACTTTGCCGCCTCGGCCCAGGAGGCCCTGGCCGGTGCCGACGCCCTGGTCATCGTCACCGAGTGGAAGGAATTCCGCACCCCGGACTTCGAGCAGCTGGCGGCGCGCCTGGCTGACCGCCGGGTCTTCGATGGCCGCAACCTCTATGAGCCGGCCATGATGAAGAGCTTTGGCCTGCGCTATGAGTCCATTGGCCGCCCGGCGGTCTGAGCCTGCCCGCCATGCGGCCGCCGCCCTCACCCGTGGACCAGGGCCTGGCCCCTGCCGCGCCGGACGACCTCCGCGGCTGGCCGGCCTTGGCTGCGGCCCGGCACCAGCAGCAGGCACGGGTGCCTTTCTGGGTGGGGGGGCCGGAGGAGGCCCGTCCTGTCCTGGCCGGCTCGGTGGCCCGGGCCGACCTGCCGGCCCTGGCCGACTGGCCGGCGCTCCTGGCGCTGACGCCCGAAGGGGTCCACCTGCGTTGCCCGGCCGCGGACCGCGACCCGGAGCTGGCGCGGCTGCACCAGGCCCTGCGCCAGCAGGGCCGGATCCGCGCCTGGCGTGACGAGCCTTATCCGCTGCTGGCCGAAGACGGCCGCCATCTGGCGGTGATCGAGCGCGCCGCGGCCCGCTTCTGGGGCGCCATCACCTTTGGCGTGCACTGCAACGGCTACGTGGCCGGCCCCGACGGGCGTCCCACCGGCCTGTGGATCGCCCGGCGTGCCGACCACAAGCCCACCGACCCCGGCCGGCTGGACAACCTGGTGGGTGGCGGCGTGCCCCTGGGCCAGACCCCCCGGCAGGCCCTGTGCCGCGAGGCCTGGGAGGAGGCCGGGCTGCGGACCGAGGAGCTGGTGGGCTTGCGCGCGGGCAGCGTGCTCTCGCTGACCTGCGACCTGCCCGAAGGTTTGCAGCGCGAGTGGCTCCATGTGTACGACCTGGCGCTGCCGGCGGGCCGAGAGCCCTGCAACCAGGACGGCGAGGTGGCCTGGCACCGCCTGATGCCGGTGGCCCAGGCCTTGGCCCTGGCCGCCGCCGGCGAGTTGACAGTGGACGCCAGCCTGGCCACCCTGGACTTCGCCCTGCGCCACGGCCTGTTGGCGGCAGACGCGGCGGCCCCTTTGGCCGCAGCCCTGGCGGCGCTGCGGGTGCCCCCCGAGGCGGCGGCCCGCGTGGATCCGCCGGTGGGGAAATGATTATTCAAAGTTCCTGAAGGGTTGACTTCAATCAACCTGAACTGCCACGGCTTGCAGGCCCCGCACACTGGCGGCATTGCAGATTCCACACCGGCTGTCGCCGGCAGAGAAGCCCGATGGCCACCTCATTCAAAACCACCGAACGCTACACCGGCACCGCTATCGCGCTGCATTGGGTGCTGGCCCTCCTGATCATCGGGGCGTTCGGCATGGGCCTCTACATGACCGACCTGCCCATGTCGCTGCAGCGCGTGAAGCTCTACAACTGGCACAAGTGGGCGGGCGTGTGCATCCTGGCGCTGTCGGTCCTGCGCCTGCTCTGGCGCCTGACCCACCGTCCGCCGGCCGACGTGCCCGGCCCGCGCTGGCAGCAATGGGCCGCGCATGCGGTGCACCATGGCCTGTATGCGCTGTTCTTCGCGGTGCCGCTGGCGGGCTGGGCCTACTCCTCGGCCGCCGGTTTTCCCATCGTGCTGTTCGGCCAGATTCCGCTGCCGGACCTGGTGTCTCCCGACAAGGCCCTGGCCGAACTGATCAAGCCCTGGCACGAGCGCCTGGCCTGGCTGATGGCCCTGCTGGTCCTGGCCCACATCGGCGCCGCCCTCAAGCACCATTTCATTGACCGCGACGGCCTGCTCCACCGCATGCGTCCGGGCCGCGGCTGAAGCCGGGTCCGGTGGCGCCGTCCCCACTGTTTGCCTCCACAGGAGTTACGCCATGTCGCTGATCCACAAGTTCTCCGCCGCCGCGCTGGCGCTGGCTGCCTTTCCCGTGCTGGCCGCCGATCCGGTGGTCGTGCCCACCGGCAGCGAGCTCACCTTCACCGCCCGCCAGATGGGCGTGCCGCTGGAGGGCCGCTTCAAGCAGTGGAGCGCCCAGCTGGCCTTTGACCCCAAGAAGCCCGAGGCCGGCAAGGTCGCCTTCACCCTGCAGATGGGCAGCGCCAGCTTCGGCGCCAAGGAGACCGATGCCGAAGTGCCCAAGGCCGAGTGGTTCAACGTCGCGCGCTTTCCCACCGCCACGTTCCAGTCCAGCGCCATCAAGGGCCTGGGTGGCGGCAAGTTCGAGGTCAGCGGCAAGCTCGCCATCAAGGGCAGCACCCGCGATGTGGTGGTGCCCGTGGCCCTGACCCAGTCCGGCGGCCAGACCACCGCCACCGGCAGCTTCGCCCTCAAGCGCCTGGACTTCAAGATCGGTGAAGGCGAGTGGACCGACACCTCCATCGTCGCCAACGACGTCACCGTCAAGTTCCGCCTGGCCATCACCGGCATGGCGCCGCTGTGAGGCGGCCCGGGCCGCATTCCGTTCCCCTTCCTCCCCACCCCGTTCCCTGATTTCTTAGGAGCCTCACCATGTCCTTCGCCAAGCTGTTCGCCGTCGCCGCCCTGGCTGCCTCTGTCGCCGCCCCGGCCCTGGCCGCCCCGGTCACCTACAACATCGACCCGACGCACACCTTCCCGCGCTTCTCCTACAACCACCTGGGCATGTCCACCCAGCTGAGCAAGTTCAACAAAGTCACCGGCACCGTGGTGTACGACGCCGCCGCCAAGACCGGCGCGGTGGACGTGACCATCGACATGACCTCGGTGGACACCGGCTCCACCGTGTTCAACGGCCACATCCAGGGCGAGGACTTCCTGGACACCGCCAAGTTCCCGACCGCCACCTTCAAGTCCACCAAGGTGGTCTTCGAGGGTGACAAGCCCGCGGCCATCGAAGGCAACCTGACGATCAAGGGCGTGACCAAGCCCGTCACCCTGAAGGTCAGCCACTTCGTCAGCCAGGCCCACCCGATGATGAAGGTGCCTGCCATCGGCGCCGACGCCGCCACCGTCATCAAGCGCACCGAGTTCAACGCCGGCAAGTACGCCCCCTACGTGGGCGACGAGGTGACCATCTCCCTGTCGCTGGAAGCGGTGTCGCCCGCCAAGTGAGCCATGGCGGGCCTGGGGCCCGCCCGCCATCGCGGCCAGCCGCCTGGCCGCGCGCCGCAAAAAAGGGGACCATCTGGTCCCCTTTGTCCTTGGGTCGCGAGCCGGTCTGTCCGGCCGTCCGTGCTCAGGACTTGGCCACCAGCTCGAAGTGCTCCACCGCCGGCGGGGCGGCGAAGAACGGGCCCACGATGGCGCGCCATTCGGCGAAGGCCGGGGACTGGCGGAAGCCCACCGTGTGGTCCTCCAGCGTGTCCCAGAAGATCTGCAGCACGTAGCGCTCGGGGCTTTCGATGCCCTTGTTCACCTTGAAGCCGCGAAAGCCCTGGGCGTGGGCGATCACGGTGTTCAGGCCACGCTGGATGGCCTCGTCGAAGGCGGCCTGCTGGCCCGGCTGGATGCGGATGTCGGCGAGTTCGAGGATCATGTTTCGCTCATGGAGGGGGAGGGGGCGGCGCCCGGTGGGAGCGGGCGCCGGGCGGGCAGTGTGCCACCAGGCCACGGCCTGACAGCTTCATGCCATGGGGGCCGCCTATGATCGCGCCCGCGACCGGCAGGGTGGCGGGCCGACCGGCCCGCGCACCGCAGCGCCGGCCACGGACTGACCTGGAACCCACACCATGACCCGACCCGACGACTGGCGCCGCGACCACGAGGTTGGCGGCCAGAGCGACCTGCCGCCCGCCACCCACGACACCACCCGAGTGGACGACCTGCGCATCGGCGCGGTGCGTCCGCTCATCTCGCCGGCCCTGCTGCTGGACGAGCTGCCCGCGCCCGAGGCCTCCCAGGCGCTGGTGGAGCAGGCCCGCAGCGCGATGTCGCGCATCCTGCACGGCCAGGACGACCGGCTGATCGTGGTGGTGGGGCCCTGCTCCATCCACGACCATGCCCAGGCCATGGACTACGCCCGCCGCTTGAAGGTGGAGGCCGACGCCCTGGCCGGCGAGCTGCTGGTGGTCATGCGGGTGTACTTCGAGAAACCGCGCACCACCGTGGGCTGGAAGGGCTACATCAACGACCCGCGCCTGGACGGCAGCTTCCGCATCAACGAGGGCCTGCGCAAGGCCCGCGAGCTGCTGCTGGACGTGACCTCGCTGGGCCTGCCCACGGCCACCGAATTCCTGGACTTGCTCAGCCCGCAATACGTGGCCGACCTCATCGCCTGGGGCGCCATCGGTGCGCGTACCACCGAGAGCCAGAGCCACCGCCAGCTGGCCTCCGGCCTGTCTTGCCCGGTGGGTTTCAAGAACGGCACCGACGGTGGTGTGAAGGTGGCGGCCGACGCCATCGTCGCCGCCCAGGCGCCGCATGCCTTCATGGGCATGACCAAGATGGGCCAGGCGGCCATCTTCGAGACCCGCGGCAATGCCGACTGCCACGTCATCTTGCGCGGCGGCAAGGCCCCCAACTACAGCGCGGCCGATGTGCAGGCCGCCTGCGCGGCGCTGGCCAAGTCAGGCCTGCGCGAGCAGGTGATGATCGACTTCTCGCATGCCAACTCCGAGAAGCAGCACCGTCGCCAGCTGGCGGTGGGGGCCGACGTGGCGGGACAGATCGCCGGCGGCGAGCACCGCATCACCGGCGTGATGATCGAGAGCCACCTCAGCGAAGGCCGCCAGGACCTGGTGGCCGGTCAGCGCCCGGCCTACGGCGTGTCCGTCACCGACGCCTGCATCGGCTGGGAGGACACCGCCGGCCTGCTGCGGCAGCTGGCGCAGGCCGTCGCCGCCCGCCGCCGCTGAGGCCCTGGCGGGGACGCCGCCCCGGCGCCTCACAGCGGCGCCGGCTGGGCGGCCTGCTCGTCGAACAGCGAGGGGCGGAACATCGCCTCCCCGGGCCGGGCCCAGTCCTCCATGGCCCACAGGCCCAGCTTGAGGGCCGACATGGGCTTGGCGAACAGATGGCCCTGCATCTCCTGGCAGCCCAGGGCCAGCAGGGCGTGGCGCTGGCCCTCGGTCTCCACGCCTTCGGCCACCACGCGCAGCTCCAGGGCGTGGGCCATGCGCACGATGGCGTCCACCACCGCGCGGGCGTCCGGGCTGTGCTCGATGTCCAAGAACAGCGCCCGGTCGATCTTGATCTGGGCGATGTCAAGCCGGCGCAGCAGCGAGAAGTTGCAGTAGCCCATGCCGAAGTCGTCGATAGCCAGCTTCACCCCGGTGGCCGCCAGCCGGCGCATGCGCTCCAGCGACTGCTCGTCCATCAGCGCCGTCTCGACGATCTCCAGGGTCAGCTGCGCCGGGTCGATGCCCTGCTGCTCCACCGTCTGGCGCACCAGCGTGTGCAGGTCCCCCTGCTGCAGTTGCAGGGCGGAGACGTTGATGGACAGCCGCATGCGCAGGCCCTGCGTGCGCCAGCGCCGCAGCTGGCCGCAGGCCTGCTGCACCACCCAGCGCGCCAGCCGCCCCGACAGCCCGGCCTGCTCGGCCAGCGGCAGGAAGGTGGCGGGCATCACCAGGCCGCGCTGCGGATGGTTCCAGCGCAGCAGCGCCTCGGCCCCGGTGATCTGGCCACTGCGGCCGTCCACCTTGGGCTGGTAGACCAGCTCCAGCTCGTCTTGCTCCACGGCGCTCATCAGGTCCTGGCGCAGGTCGAACTGCTCGCGGCCTTCCGGGTCCATGCCCGGCTCGTAGAACATGTAGCCATGGCCGCCCTGGCGTTTGGTGGCGTACATGGCGGCGTCGGCCGCGGCCACCAGGCGGCGTCCGGGCACCATGTCCGGACTGATGGCGATGCCGATGGAGCAGCCCAGGGTGGCGGTGCCGCCGGCGGCCAGGCGGTAGGGCTGGCCGATCAGGTCCATGAGTTGGCGGGCGGTGGCCGCGGCCCCGGCCCGCCCGCCGGGCGACTCCGCCAGCAGCAGGAACTCGTCGCCGCCGATGCGCGCCACCTCGTCGCCCACCTTGCGCAGGCCGCGCAGGCGCCGTCCCATCTCGCGCAGCAGCGCGTCGCCGGTGGCGTGGCCGTAGGTGTCGTTGACCGGCTTGAAACCGTCCAGGTCGATGAACATCACCGCCACATGGCCCTGGCGCGCTTCGGCCCGGCTCAGGGCCTGCAGCAGCCGCTCCTCAAACCAGGCGCGGTTGGGCAGGCCGGTGAGCGGGTCGAGCTGGGCGTTCTCCTGCAGGCGGCGCTTGGCCTCGCCCAGCGAGCGTTGGGTGACGGCCAGCTGGTGGTCCAGGCGCAGCTGGTGGCGCGCGGCGCCGGCCATCAGCCACAGGCTCAGCAGGGCCAGGCCCAGGCCGGCGGCGCTGGCCAGGCGCTCGGTGCCGCTGCTGGCCAGTGCCGCGGCCGGGGCCAGGGCGGTGCACAGGCCCAGCGCCAGGCACTGGGCCAGCACCAGGGGCAGGGCCTGCAGCGCATCGGCCCAGCCGCGGGTGGCCGGGTGGCGCATCAGCCCCAGGGACAGGCCCCAGCCCAGCAGCTGCAGCGCCCACACCCCCGCCAGCAAGCCCAGCCCGGGCGCCTGCCCGCCGTGGCCCACCGCCGCGGCGGCGGTCCAGAGCGTGGCCATCACCACGGCCTCCCAGGCGGTCTGGCGCCAGGCCGGCGCGGCCGGCAGCGCGGCCAGGGGCAGCAGCCACAGCACGGCCACGCCCAGGCCGGCCACCCCGGCGGCGGCCAGACCGCTGCCCGGCGTCAGGCCGTCCAGGCCGGTCAGCGTCAGCAGCCAGGCGCTGGTGGACAGGCTCAGGCCCACGGTGAGCCCCAGGCCCTGGGCCCATTCCCAGCGTCGTCGGGTATCGGTCTGCCCCAGCTGCTGGGCGCCGGAGTGCACCAGGCTCAGGGTGAGCCAGGCCAGGCTGGCCGCCAGCACGGCGGCCAGCCCCCAGCTCAGCAGGTGGAGTAGGGGCGGCAGGGGCAGGGCGGCATTGGACATGGCCCCTGGGCTATCGGCGCCGCAGGGCGCCGGCTTGAGCCCGCTGCGCCCGGCGGCTCAGTGCAGGGTCGGCACGACATCGCCCAGGTGGGCGTAGCGGGCCACCAGCTCGGCCAGGCCTTCCTGGTCGTCGGCCTGCGCCAGGTCCAGCGCGGCGTGGTGGAAGGCCTCGGCCACCGCCCCGCTCATGTAAAGCGAGTGGTAGGTCTGGCGGTGGTGGATCTCGAACCCCAGGGGCGCCGACGGACCGGCCGCATCGCCGGCGGGTCCGTCGGCCAGGTCGATCTGCAGGACCAGGTAGGGGCCGGATTCGCAGAACAGACGCATGACACGACTCCTTCAAACGGAAGGAGCAGGTGGGGATGCGGGCCGGACCTTTCAAGGCCCGGCCGGGCCGGCGTCAGGCCATCACGCTCAGGGCGCTGCTGCGCTCGCCGTCATGGGTGCTGGCGCTGGCGGAGGTGCCGCCATAGGCCTGTTCCAGGGCCTGCTGCAGCTGGCTGATGAACTCGCCCAGCTCGCTCTGGCTGAGCTGGCCGCTGGCGTCGCTGTCGATCTGGTCGAACAGCGCTTGCAGCGCGTCCTCGCTGTCCCCGCTGCTGGCGCTGTCGCCGGACGGCGGCTCCCCGGGGGGCGGCCCCGGCGGCGGGCCCTGGGGCCGCTCCGCCTCGAAGGCGCTGATTTCCTCGCTGGCCAGGCTGCCGTCGCCGTCGCTGTCCACGGCCTGGAACAGGGCCTGCGCCTGCGCATCGGCGCCGTCCAGGCCGAACTCCTCGCCGCTGACGGTGCCGTCGCCGTCGCTGTCCAAGTCGCCCAGCGCCGGCGGCCCGGAGGCCGCCAGGCCCTGGGTGCTCTGGCCCAGGCCCCAGGCCGCCGGAGGCGGCCCGGGCGGGGGCTCGGGCGGGCTGCCGCGGGCCGCCCCGGTGCTGCTGCTGGACGAGGCGGTTTCACCGTCCACCGCGAAGTTGGCCGTGGTGGCCCCCGTCGCGCTGGTGGCGCTGGAGGCGGTGGAGGCGCCCCGCTGCGATTGGGTCAGGCTCCACAAGGCGGCCGCCAGGCCGCCGCCGCTGCTGCTGGATACGTGCATGCTCAACTCCCCGGGCGGGCGCAGGAGGGGCCGGCCCTCGGGCCCGCCACGCGGCCGGACCCCACCCCATGCCACCGTCCGCGCAGCCCAGAGACTAGGCCGATGGCTCAGGGTCAACCCGTACTGGAAGCCCGCCACCGGCCCGCAGATCGTGCCCGGGTACACCGGGCAGCAACATTGCCGCGCCGTGTGTGACGCCTGCCGCACCCTGGCCGCGCCCTGCTCAGCGCCGGAAGCGTCCGCCCTCGTCCACGATGGCCAGGTCGGCGTAGTCCAGGCCGCTGTGGTCGGTGGGGCTGAAGCTCACCTCCAGGCCGCCAATGTCCACGGCGCGGAAGGTCTCCAGCGCCGCGCGCAGCGCTTCGCGCGTGGGCGACTTGCCGGCGCGGCGCAGGCCCTCCACCAGCACCTTGGCCGCGGCAAAGCCCTCGACCATGGCGGGGGTGAGCTCGCCCTGCCCCCCCTGGGCCTTGAGCAGGTCGCGCGCCTCCTTGATCATCAGGCTGGCCATGGACCGCTCATAGGGGAACACCTGGGCCACCACCATGCCGCGCGCATGCTCGCCCAGGCTTTTGATGAAACCGGCCGAGGCGTTGTTGGACAGCGTCACCCCCTGCGCCTTGGAGCCCGCGGCGCGCAGCTGCTTCATGCCGTCGGCCACCATGGCGCCCGAGCCGATGAAGAACACCGCCTGCGCGTCGGTCTTCACCACCTTGGCGATGACGGGCGCCAGGTCCGGCTTGTCGCGGTTGAACTTCTCATGCGCCACCGGCTTGCGGCCCACGGCCTCAAAACCGCGCATGGCGCCGGTGGCCGCGTCCTCGCCAAAGCTGTCGTCCACCTGGACCAGGGCCACGCGCTCCACGCCCAGCAGGCTCAGGTGGCGGATGGCGCGCTCGGCCTCGCGCTGGTAGCTGGCGCGCACGTTGAACACCCAGGGGTGGACCGGCTGGTGCAGCGCCATGGCGCCGGTGGACGGGCCCACCAGCGGCACCTTGGCCTGCGCCAGCAGCGGCAGGATGGCCTGGGTGTGGGGCGTGCCGCGGGTCAGGAACAAGGCGGTCACCCCCTGGTCGATCAGCTGCCGGGCGTTTTCGGCGGCCAGGGCGGGCTGGAACTTGTCGTCCAGCGAGACCAGCTCCACGGTCTGGCCGTTCACCCCGCCGGCGCGGTTGACCGCGTCCAGGTAGAGCTTGGCCCCGTCGGTGGTCTCCTTGACACCTGCCGCCACCGCGCCCGAGAAGCCGGCCGTCTGGCCGATGCGGATCTGGGCGGCGGCCGGCAGGCCGGCCAGCAAGGCCAGGCCCAGCAGGCTCAGGCGCGTCAACCGGCCCAGGCCGGTGTGCAGGGGTCTCGTCAGCATCGTGTCTCCTCAAGGATGGGACGGACCCATTCTGGCCAGCGCAGCCCGCGCCGGCGTCCGCGTTGACGCGGATGGGGGCAACCCTGAGTGCCGGGCGGGGCTTGCCGGCCGGTGCCGCCCCGGGGGCGGGCCCGCCGTGCCAACATAGCCGGTTCCCCCGCGCTCCACCCCCAGCAGAGACACGCACGCCATGTCCTCCGGCCTCATCCACATCCGCGGCGCCCGCCAGCACAACCTCAAGAACCTCGACCTGGACCTTCGCACCGGCGAGCTGACGGTGGTCACCGGGCCCAGCGGCTCGGGCAAGTCCAGCCTGGTGTTTGACACGCTGTATGCCGAAGGCCAGCGGCGCTACGTGGAGACCTTCAGCGCCTACGCCCGGCAGTTCCTGGACCGCATGGACCGGCCGGCGGTGGATCAGGTGGACGGCGTGCCGCCGGCCATCGCCATCGACCAGACCAACCCGGTGCGCACCAGCCGCTCCACCGTGGGGACGATGACGGAGCTGAACGACCACCTCAAGCTGCTCTACGCCCGCGCCGCCCAGCTGTTTGACCGGCAGACCGCACTGCCGGTGCGCCACGACACGCCCGACACCATTGCCGACGATCTGCGGGCCCGTGCCGAGGCCGTGGGGGACCCGCGCCTGGTCCTCACCTTCCCGGTGGAATTGCCGGCCAACACCACGCCCGAGCAGCTGGCGCAGTGGCTGGAGGCCAGCGGTTTCTCGCGGGTGCAGGCCGAGCGCGAGCACGAAGGCAAGAAGCTGCTGGACGTGGTGGCTGACCGTTTCCGCCTGGGCGGCGCCGAGCGCGCACGGCTGATGGAGGCCATTGAGCTGTCGCTCAAGCGCGGCGGCGGCCGCATGACGGTCTATGCCCTGCAAGAGGCCGGCGAGCCGCTGCTGTGGCGCTACTCCACCGGCCTGCACTGCCCCGAGAGCGACCTGCGCTACGGCGAGCCGCAGCCGGCGTTGTTCAGCTTCAACTCCGCCTACGGCGCCTGCGAGACCTGCCGCGGCTTTGGCCGGGTGATCGGGGTGGACTTCGGCCTGGTGATCCCGGACGAGCGCAAGACCCTGCGCAACGGCGCCATCAAGCCACTGCAGACCCCGGCCTGGAAAGAATGCCAGGACGACCTGATCAAGTACGCCGGCGAGGCCGGCATCCCGCGTGACACCGCCTGGAGCCAGCTGAGCGCCGAGCACCGCCACTGGGTGCTGGAGGGCTCACCCCACTGGAGTGGCAACTGGAACAAGCAGTGGTACGGCGTGCGCCGTTTCTTCGAGTACCTGGAGAGCAAGGCCTACAAGATGCACATCCGCGTGCTCTTGTCCAAGTACCGCAGCTACACCGAATGCCCATCCTGCCGCGGCGCGCGGCTCAAGACCGAGGCGCTGCAGTGGCGCCTGGGCAGCCAGGCCAATGCCGACGCGGTGCTGCCGCCCGCGCAGCGCTTCCTGCCCCAGGGCGTGGACTGGAGCCGCGCCCAGCTGGAGGCGCTGCCGGGCCTGTCGCTGCACGACCTGATGCAGCTGCCCATCGAGCGCCTGCGCCGCTTCTTTGCCGAGCTGAGCCTGCCCGACCACCTGCGTGATGAAGCCTTCAAGCTGCTGCTCGAAGAAGTGCAGCACCGCCTGAAGTACCTGTGCGACGTGGGCCTGGGCTACCTGACGCTGGACCGCCAGAGCCGCACCCTCAGCGGCGGCGAGGTGCAGCGTATCAACCTGACCACCGCGCTGGGCACCAGCCTGGTGAACACGCTGTTCGTGCTGGACGAGCCCAGCATCGGCCTGCACCCGCGCGACATGGACCGCATCAACCAGGCCATGCTGCGCCTGCGCGACGCCGGCAACACCCTGGTGGTGGTGGAGCACGACCCGGCCGTGATGCTGGCCGCCGATCGCCTGATCGACATGGGCCCCGGCCCGGGCGAGAAGGGCGGCCAGATCGTGTTTGACGGCCCGCCGGCGGCCGCCCGCGAGGCCGACACCCTGACCGGCGCCTACCTGGGCGGCCGCAAGAGCGTGGGCATGGGCTTCAAGCGCTTTGTGGACGCGAGCACGCCCCGGCTCATCCTGGAAGGCGCGCGCCAGAACAACCTGAAGAACCTGACGGTGGAGTTCCCGCTGCAGCGCCTGACGGTGGTAACCGGCGTGTCCGGCTCGGGCAAGAGCACCTTGGTGCAGGACGTGCTGGTGCCCGCGCTCTACCGCCACTTTGGCAAGACCACCGAGGCCCCCGGCGCCCACGACCGCCTGCTGGGCGCTGACTGGCTGGCCGACGTGGCCTTTGTGGACCAGTCGCCCATCGGCAAGACGGCGCGCTCCAACCCGGCCAGCTACGTGGGCGCGTTTGACGAGATCCGCAAGCTCTTCGCCAACGCGACGCTGGCGCAGGAGCGCGGCTACGCCGCCGGCATGTTCAGCTTCAACGCCGGCGACGGGCGCTGCCCCAGCTGCGGTGGCTCGGGCTTTGAGCATGTGGAGATGCAGTTCCTCTCCGACGTGTACCTGCGCTGCCCCGACTGCGACGGCCGCCGCTACCGCGCCGAGATCCTGGACGTGAAGATCGAGCGCGTCGGCCGCCAGCTCTCCGTGAGCGATGTGCTGGAGCTGACGGTGAGCGAGGCCGTGCAAGCCTTCGCTAAAGACCGTGAGGTGCTGCGCAGCCTGCAGCCCATCGTGGACGTGGGCCTCGATTACGTGCGCCTGGGTCAGCCGGTGCCCACCCTCTCCGGCGGTGAGGCCCAGCGCCTGAAGCTGGCCGGCTTTTTGGCCGAGGCCGCCGGCCAGCCACGCCAGGCCGTGGCCAAAAAGGGCACGCTGTTCATCTTTGACGAGCCCACCACCGGCCTGCACTTTGACGACATCGCCAAGCTCATGCGCGCCCTGCGCAAGCTGCTGGAGGCCGGCCACTCGCTGCTGGTGATCGAGCACAACCTGGACGTCATCCGCTCGGCCGACTGGCTCATTGACCTGGGCCCCGAAGGGGGTGACGCCGGCGGCGCCGTGGTGGCCCAGGGCACGCCGGAAGAACTGCGCGCCCATCCCACCTCCCACACCGGCCGCGCCCTGGCCGACTACGAGGGGGCCATCGTGCTGCCCGGGCAGGCGGCAGCCAAGAAGGCTGTGGACAAGTCTGTGGGCAAGGCCAAAGGGAAGTCCCCGGCCCTGGTGGCCGAAGAGGCGGCCGGCAGCTACCTGGCCACACGGGTGCGCCAGCAACGCGCCGCGGCGGACGAGGCCATCCGCATCGAGAACTTGACCCATGACGAGGCCATCCGCATCGTCAATGCCCGCGAGCACAACTTGAAGAGCCTGAACGTGGACATCCCACGCGGCAAGTTCACCGTGGTCACGGGCGTCTCCGGCTCGGGCAAGAGCACCCTGGCCTTTGACATCCTGTTCAACGAAGGCCAGCGCCGCTACCTGGAGAGCCTGAACGCCTACGCCCGCTCCATCGTGCAGCCCGCCGGCCGGCCCGAGGTGGACGCGGTCTGGGGCATTCCGCCCACCGTGGCCATTGAGCAGCGCCTCTCGCGCGGCGGCCGCAAGAGCACCGTGGCCACCACCACCGAGGTCTGGCACTTCCTGCGCCTGCTGTGGGTCAAGCTGGGCACCCAGCACTGCGTGCACGACGGCGCCCCGGTCAAGCCGCAAAGCGCCGAGAGCATCCTGGCGCAGATCCTGCGCGACCACAAAGGCCAGCACATCGGCCTGCTCGCCCCCTTGGTGGTGGCGCGCAAGGGCATCTACAACGACCTGGCCAAATGGGCCCGCAACCGGGGCCACAGCCACCTGCGGGTGGACGGCGAGTTCCTGCCCACCGAGGGCTGGCCCAAGCTGGACCGCTTCAAGGAGCACACCCTGGAGCTGCCGGTGGGCGACCTGATCGTCAAGCCGGAGAACGAGGCCGAGCTGCGCCGCCTGCTGACCGAGGCGCTGGACGCCGGCAAGGGCGTGCTGCACCTGCTGGCCCCGCTGGACGGCCTGGCCGAGCGGCTGGAGAACGGCGAGCCCACGCTGGGCATCGGCAGCATCAAGGTCTTCTCCACCCGCCGCGCCTGCCCGCAATGCGGCACCAGCTACCCCGAGCTGGACCCGCGCCTGTTCAGCTACAACAGCAAGCACGGCTGGTGCACCGGTTGCGTGGGCACCGGCCTGGCCCTGAGCCGCGAGCAGCGCAAGGCCCTGGACGACAGCGTCAAGGACGACGAGAACAAGGGCCGCGAACAGAGCTTTGCCGCCGAAGAGCCCGAGGTCGAAGGCCTCACGCAGGAACCCTGCCCCGAGTGCCACGGCGCCCGCCTCAACCCCCAGGCCCGCCAGGTGCGCTTTGCCCAGCACGGCATCCACGAAGTGGCGCAGTGGAGCGTGGCCGACACCCGCCGCTGGGTGGAGACGCTGGAGAACGCCGGCGAGCTGTCAGACCGCGAAACCGGCATCGCCCGCGACGTGATCACCGAGATCAAGAGCCGCCTGCAGTTTCTGGAGGAGGTGGGCCTGGGCTACCTGACGCTGGACCGCGCCGCCCCCACCCTGAGCGGCGGCGAGGCCCAGCGCATCCGCCTGGCCGCCCAGCTGGGCAGCCACCTGCAGGGCGTGTGCTACGTGCTGGACGAGCCCACCATCGGCCTGCACCCGCGCGACAACGGCATCCTGCTGGGCGCGCTGGAAAAGCTGGGCGCCAGCGGCAACACCCTGGTGGTGGTGGAGCATGACGAGGACACCATCCGCCGCGCCGACCATGTGATCGACATCGGCCCCGGCGCCGGCCGCCGGGGCGGCCAGCTGGTGGCCCAAGGCACGCCGGCGCAGATCCAGGCTGCCGAAGGCTCGCTCACCGGCCAGTGCCTGGCCCAGCCCATGCGGCACCCGCTGCAGCCGCGCCGTGCCCTCGCGGCCGACGGCCCGGCCCTGCAGCTGCGCGGCGCCGCCCTGCACAACCTGCAGCAGGTGGATGTGGACGTGCCGCTGGCCCGCTTGGTGGCGGTGACCGGTGTCTCCGGCTCCGGCAAGAGCACCTTGGCGCGCGACGTGCTGCTGGCCAACGTGGCCGCGCTGGTGGCCGCCCAAGGCCAGGGCAAGCAGCGCAAGGGCGAGGCCGAGGTGCTGGCCAGCCAGCCCCTGCTGGGCTGCCGCACCCTGACCGGCTGGAGCGCCGTGGACCGCGTGCTGGAGGTGGACCAGACCCCCATCGGCAAGACCCCGCGCTCCTGCCCCGCCACCTACATCGGCTTCTGGGACGCCATCCGCAAGCTCTTTGCCGAGACGCTGGAGGCCAAGGCCCGTGGTTACACGGCCGCGCGCTTTTCCTTCAACACCGGCCCGGGCCGCTGCCATGCCTGCGAAGGCCAGGGCCTGCGCACCATCGAGATGAGCTTCCTGCCCGACGTGAAGGTGCCCTGCGACGTGTGCCACGGCCAGCGTTTCAACAGCGAAACCCTCTCGGCCACCTGGCGCGGCAAGAGCATCGGCGAGGTGCTGGACATGGCGGTGGACGAGGCGGTGGACTTCTTCGCCAGCATGCCCAGCATCGCCCACCCGCTGAAGCTGCTGCAGGACGTGGGCCTGGGCTACCTCACCCTGGGCCAGCCCAGCCCCACCCTGAGCGGCGGCGAGGCCCAGCGCATCAAACTCGTCACCGAACTCACCAAGGTGCGCGACGACGTGGGCCGCCGTGGCCAGAAGGCCCCGCACACCCTCTACGTGCTGGACGAGCCCACCGTGGGCCTGCACATGGCCGACGTCGGCAAGCTCATCCGCGTGCTGCACCGCCTGGTGGACGCCGGCCACAGCGTGGTGGTCATCGAGCACGACCTCGACGTCATCGCCGAAGCCGACTGGGTGATCGACCTGGGGCCCGACGGCGGCACCGGCGGTGGCCGCCTGGCCTGCGTGGGCACGCCCGAGCAGGTGGTGGCCGCCGGCACCCACACCGGCGTGGCGCTGGCGCCGGTGTTGGGGCGGTGAGCCGCCACAATGCCCGTCCCATGAAGTACTCGATCTGCACCCTGGTCACCCGGCCGCAGGAATACGCGGAGATGCGGCAGTCTTTCGAGGCCCGAGGCTTTGCCGGGCCGGACTGCGAGTACCTGCAGGTGGACAACAGCGCGGGCAACACCCGCACCGCCTACGACGGGCTGAACCACCTGATCAGCCAGTCCCGCGGGGAGTACTTGGTGCTTTGCCATCAGGACGTGCTGTTGCATGCCGACGGCCGTGCCGAGCTGGACGCCGCGCTGGCGGCGCTGACCGCGGCAGCGCCGGCCTGGGGCGTGTGCGGCAACGCGGGGGCCCTGGCCGACGGGCGGATTGCCCTGCGCATGAGCGATCCGCATGGGGCCGACCGCTCACTGGGCACGCTGCCGGCGCAGGTGCAGAGCCTGGACGAGAACTTTCTGGTGCTGCGCCGCGCGGCCAACCTGGGTTTCAGCCACGACCTCCAGGGCTTCCACCTCTACGGCACCGACATCTGCCTGGTGGCCCGGGTGCTGGGGCGCACAGCGCATGTGATCGACTTCCACCTGCACCACAAGAGCGGTGGGCGCCTGTCGCCCGATTTCTGGGTGGAGCGTGAGCGCTTTGTGGACAAGTGGTGCCGGTTGCTGCCGCCCCAGTGTGTCTACACCACCTGCACGCAGATGTACCTGTCGCCCCACCGGTGGCTGCGGCGCTGGCTGGCGGGGCCGCGGGCCCAGGCGCGCCGCTGGCGCCGGCTGCGCCCGGCCACCGGGCGTCCGGCCTGAGCCGGCGCCCGGCAGGCCCTCATTGGAACGCCACCTCGGCAAAGCCGCGCAGCTTGCGGCTGTGCAGCTGGCCGTGGCCGCCCTGGCCCAGCAGCTCCACGGCGCGGATGCCGATGCGCAGGTGCTGGTCCACCCGCTCGCGGTAGAAGTGGTTGGCCATGCCGGGCAGCTTGATCTCGCCGTGCAGGGGCTTGTCGCTCACGCACAGCAGGGTGCCGTAGGGCACGCGGAAGCGGAAGCCATTGGCGGCGATGGTGGCGCTCTCCATGTCCAGGGCGATGGCCCGGCTCTGGCTGAAGCGGCGTTCAGGGCCGCCGTCGCGGCTCTGCGGCAGCAGCTCCCAGTTGCGGTTGTCGGTGCTGGCCACGGTACCGGTGCGCAGGATCTTCTTGAGCTCGTAGCCGCTGAGCTGGGTGACCTCGGCCACGGCCTGCTCCAGTGCCAATTGCACCTCCGCCAGGGGCGGGATGGGCACCCACAGGGGCAGTTCCTCGTCCAGCACATGGTCCTCGCGCACATAGCCATGGGCCAGCACATAGTCGCCCAGCTGCTGGCTGTTGCGCAGGCCGGCGCAATGGCCCAGCATCAACCAGGCGTGCGGGCGCAGCACGGCAATGTGGTCGGTGATGTTCTTGGCGTTGGCCGGGCCCACCCCGATGTTGACCATGGTGATGCCGGCGTGGCCGGGGCGCACCAGGTGGTAGGCCGGCATCTGCGGCAGGCGCGGCGGCGCGCTGCCGCCGGCGGCCAGGGGGCTGCCCACGCGTGGTGTGACCACGTTGCCAGGCTCCACAAAGCACTCGTAGCCGCTGTCCGGGTCGGCCATCAGACGGTGGCCCAGGGCGATGAACTCGTCGATGTAGAACTGGTAGTTGGTGAACAGCACAAAGTTCTGGAAGTGCTCGGGCACCGTGCCGGTGTAGTGGCGCAGGCGGTGCAGCGAATAGTCCACCCGTGGCGCGGTGAACAGCGCCAGCGGCTGCGGGTCACGCGGGCCAGGCTCGTAGGTGCCGTTGGCAATGCCATCGTCCATGGCCGCCAGGTCGGGCAGGTCGAAATGGTCACGCAGGCGCAGGCGCTGCTCGGCGGTGAGGGAGCCTTCGATGTGGTCGCCTTCGGCCAGCGAAAAGTGCACCGGGATGGGCTGGTGGCCGATGCCGACCTCCAGCGCCACGCCATGGTTCTTGAGCAGCAGCTCGAACTGCTCGCGGTAGTAGCTGTCGAACAGGTCCGGTCGGGTGAGGGTGGTCTCGTAGGTGCCGGGGCCCGCCACAAAACCGAAGGACAGCCGGGTGTCCGTCAAGGTCACGGTCTCGGTCTGCACCCGCACGCTGGGGTAGCAGGCACGCACCCGGCCCGGCCCCAGCTGGCCGCTCACGTAGGCCTGCAGCCGCTCGCGCAGGTGCTGGGTCTGCAGCTGGTAGATCTGCCGCACCCGGTCCAGGGCGGCCTGCGCATCGGTGAAGCGCTCGCGGGGGAGGAAGGGGGCTTGTTGCATCGGCCGATTGTGGGGGCGCCGCCGGTCACCCCGAGCGTTTCCGGGGGACGTAAACGCACAGAAAAGCTGGCCGCGGTGGCGGTGCTGGGCATAACATCCCTTCCAGTTGTCCATACCCCACCATGTGCCCGCCCGATCTATTGACCGCCTTGCTGGCACAGGAGCCCGGCCCCTTGGCGGGCCCTCCCGGGGGCGCCCTGCCCACGGGGGGCGGCCTGCTCGACGGGGGGCGCCAGGGCGAGACCCCCGCCCGGGTGGACGAATGCCTGGCCCAGGCCCGCGCCTTGCGCGCCACCGACCCGCAGCAGGCCCTGGCGCTGTGCCGCCAGGCCGGTGAGATCGCCTTGCGCCTGGACTACCAGGGTGGACTGGCCTGGAGCCTGCTGCAGGCGGGGCAGTGCCTGCCCCCCGGCGGGCTGGCGGACGCCACGCCCTCGGCCCTGATGCTGCAGGCGCTCAGCCTTTTTGAAGGACTGGGTGACCGGCGGGCGCAGGCCGAGGCCCTGCTGGCCCTGGCCTGCGACCAGGCTCGCCGGGGTGAGCAGGCGGCCGCCCTGGCCCACGGCCGGCGCGGCCTGGCGCTGCGCCAGGAGCTGGGTGATCTGGGCGGGCAGGCCGATGCCTTGATCCGTCTGGGCGCGGTGCTGCGCGACATGGGCCGCCTGGCCGATGCCCTGGAGTGGCTGCATCAGGCGCTGGACCTGGCCCTGCGCGCGGCCGAGCCCGTGCTGCAGGGGCAGGCCCACAGCCACATTGGCCTGGTGCTGGCCGAGCTGGGCGAGTTGCCCCTGGGCGAAGACCACCACCGGCGGGCCTTGGCCTTGCTGACCCCGGCCGTGGCGCCGGCGGCCCGGGTGGAGGCGCTGCTGGCCCATGCCGAGCTGCTGGGCCGACCGGGCAGCGCCAGCTTCGAGGCCGCCCAGGTCCTGCTGGTCGAGGCCCGGCAGCTGGCTGGCACGCTGGGGCAGGCGGCGCTCAATGCCCGGGTGTTGCTGGCCCAGGGCCGCTGGCGGCAGACCGCTGGCGAGGTGCTGGCCGCCGCGCAGTTGCTGGTGGAGGCGCTGGCCGTGGCCCGGCGCCTGGACGAGCCGGCGCTGGAGGCCGAGGTGCTGCTGGCGCTGGGCCGCAACCGCTGGCTGCAGGGCGAGCCGCAGGCGGCTGTCACCCTGCTGGCGGCGGCGCTGCAGACCCCCTCGGTGCAGGGGGCCGACCGCTTGGCGGCACCGCTGCACGAGCTGCTGTCCACCCTGCTGGAAGCCCAGCAACAGTGGCGCGAGGCCCTGCACCACTACAAGGCCTGGGACGCCTGCCGCCAACGCCTGCTGGACCAGGACAACCAGCGCCGCATCCGCCAGTTGCTGCAACAGGCCGACCTGGAGCGGGTGCGCCGCGATGCCGAGACCGCGCGCGAGCAGGCGCGTCAGCTGGGCTCCGAGCTCCATGCCGCCCGGGAGGCCGAGCGCCAAAAGCAGGCCCTGCTGGAACAGCTGGAGCGCCAGTCCGAGCTGCTGCGCCAGCTCTCCCGCGAGGACGGGCTGACCGGCCTGGCCAACCGCCGCTGGCTGGATGCCCAGCTCACCCGCGAGCGTGAGCGGGCGCGCCGCTACCGCCACCCGCTGGCGGTGGCCATGGTGGACCTGGACCACTTCAAGCGCATCAACGACCGCTGTTCCCACCCGGTGGGCGACGAGGTGCTGCGCCGGGTGGGCCTGTTGCTGCGCGACGCCTGCCGCTCCGGCGACATCGTGGGCCGCTACGGGGGCGAGGAGTTCATGGTGGTGCTGGTGGAGACGCCGCTCAGTGGCGCCCACGTGCTGTGCGAGAAGCTGCGCCAGCGCATTGCCGCGCTGGACTTCACCGACCTGCATCCGTCCCTCAGCCGGGTGACCGCCAGCATCGGCGTGAGCGGCGATGCCCAGGACCCGGTGGCGGCCGACCTGGTGCGGCGCGCCGACCAGGCCCTCTACCAGGCCAAGGCGACCGGCCGCAACCGCGTCTGCGTGCTGCCGGCCGAGTGAGGGCGCCGGCCGCGGCGGGGCCGCGGCCGTGCGGTCAGCAGCGCTCGAAGATCGCCGCGATGCCCTGGCCGCCGCCGATGCACATCGTCACCAGCGCATAGCGGCCGCCGGTGCGCTGCAGCTCATAGAGGGCCTTGGTGGTGATGATGGCGCCGGTGGCGCCGATGGGGTGGCCCAGCGAGATGCCCGAGCCATTGGGGTTGACCTTGGCCGGGTCCAGCTCCAGGGACTTGACCACCGCGCATGCCTGGGCGGCGAAGGCCTCGTTGGACTCGATCACGTCCAGGTCCTGCACGCCCAGGCCAGCCTTCTTCAGCGCCAGGCGGGTGGCCGGCACCGGGCCGATGCCCATGATGGTGGGCTCGACGCCGGCGTGGGCGTAGGCCACCAGGCGGGCCAGGGGCTTGAGGCCGCGGGCCTGGACCGCCTCGCCGCTGGCCAGCACCACGGCGCCGGCGCCGTCGTTGATGCCCGAGGCATTGCCGGCAGTGACCGTGCCGTCCTTCTTGAAGGCGGCGCGCATCTTGGCCAGGGTCTCCACCGTGGTGCCGGCCTTCACATGCTCGTCGGTGTCGAAGACGATGTCGCCCTTCTTGCCGGCCGTCACCACCGGGACGATCTGGTCCTTGAAGTAGCCGGCGGCGATGGCCGCGGCGGCGCGGCGGTGGCTCTCGGCGGCCAGGGCGTCCATCTGCTCGCGGCTGATGCCGAACTGCTCGGCCACGTTTTCAGCCGTCACACCCATGTGGATCTTGTGGAACGGGTCGTGCAGCGCGCCGACCACAAAGTCCAGCATCTGCGCGTCGCCCATGCGCGCACCCCAGCGGGCCTGCGGCAGCAGGTAGGCGCCACGGCTCATGTTCTCGGCGCCAGCGCCCACGGCGATGTCACAGTCGCCCAGCAGGATGGACTGGCTGGCCGACACGATGGCCTGCAGGCCCGAACCGCACAGGCGGTTGACGTTGAAGGCCGGCGTCTCCTTGGGGATGCCGGCGTTCACCGCCGCCACACGGCTGAGGTAGGCGTCGCGCGGCTCGGTGGTCACCACGGTGCCCATGGCCAGGTGGCCCACGTGCTCGGCGCCCACGCCGGAGCGCTCGACGGCGGTCTTGACCGCCAGGGTGGCGATGTCGGCCAGGGGCACGTCCTTCAGGCTGCCGCCATAGGTGCCGATGGCGGTGCGGGCAGCGCCGACCACGAAGACGTCACGGGTGTTGCTCATGGGGTCTCACTCCAGTTGGGGGGATGCACAGCGTAGGCGCCCTGGTTTGCGACCCGCTGACACCGGGGCCTGCGCCGGGTCCTGCAGATCGGGGTCGGCCGCATTGTCCGGGCCGGTGTTGCGGGCGCAGAATCGTCGCTTCGCCTTCCGGGGCGGTCGGTCGCCCAGGCGACCGCTGCTGCGGCGCCGCCGCAACGCCCGGGGTCAGCGCGCCGCCAGGCGGCGCCGAACAGGGAGACACCGCGCCCATGAAGCGTCGCACCGCATGGATCACCGCCACCGGTCTGGTGGGCCTGGGCGCCGGCGTTGGCGTCGGCGCCTGGGGCTGGCACCGGTGGCAGGCGCAGGCCCTGCTGCGGCGCGCACGCCAGCCCGGCGGTTTGCGGCTGGGCTATGCGGTGGAGCCGCCGTACGTGGACGTGGACGCGCAGGGGCGGGTCGGCGGCCTGATGCCCGAGCTGGCCCAGCTGGTGGCGCAGGCCCTGGCCGTGCCCCGGCTGGACTGGGTGCAGACCGATTTGGCCCGGCTCATCCCGGACCTGCTGGACGGCCGGTTCGACGTGATCGCCGCCGGACTCTTCATCACCCCGGCGCGCAGGCGGCAGGTGCTGTGCTCCGCGCCGGTGCTGCGGGTGCGCAGTGCCTTGCTGTTGCGGGCCGATCGCCATGCCCTGGTGCGCGACCTGCCGGCGCTATTGGCCGTGCCGGGGGGCCGGGTGGCGGTACTGGCGGGGTCGGTGGAGGCCAGCTGGCTGTTGCAGCGCGGCACTGCGCCTGAGCGCCTGCTCACCGTGCCCGACGCCCAGGCCGGCGCGGCGGCGGTGGAGGCGGGGCAGGCGGAGGCGCTGCTGCTGTCCCTGCCTTCGCTCACCGTGCTGGCCTCCGGGCGGCCTGAGGGCTGGCGCCTGCTGCCCCTGCGGGCGGTGGCCGACCAGTCGCCCCCCACCGGCTGGGTCGCCTTCCAGTTCCCGCCCGGCCAGGTGGGGCTGCAGACGGCTTGGGACGCGGCGCAGGCCGGCCTGTCCGGCACCGCCGCCTACCGCGACTGGCTGCAGCGTCACAGCCTGGGGGCAGAAGACCTGCCGCCGCCGGCGGGAGCCCCGGCATGACCGCCGGCGCGCGCCCCCGTTGGCGAGCCTGGCTGCAGGACCTGCCCCGCTGGAGCCTGCTCACGCTGCTGGCTGCGGTGCTGGTGGTGGGCCTGCTGGCCTGGCTGCACGCCGGCCAGCGCCAAGCTTGGCAGGAGGCGGTGCAGCCCGTGCGCGAGCTGCGCCAGGCGCGGCTGGACCTGGCCAGCGGCTTCCTGCACCTGTCCCTGTCCGACCGCCCGGAGGCGCCCTGGCGTGCCGAACAGGGCCAGGCCCTGCTGCGCCAGGCCCTGCTGGCCCTGCGCGGCAGCCTGGCTGCAGGGCGGGCCGCCGACCTGGGGCCCGAGTTCACCGGCCTGGAGCGGGAGTTGGACCAGTTTGGCGCCCTGATCCACGCCCCGGCCGAGGCCCGGGAGACGCCCGCCGGGCGCGTGGCCCTGCGCCTGGGCCTCTTCACCCTGGACCAGGCCGCCATCCAGGTGGATGCCCGCCTGACCGGGCAGCTCCGGGCGTTGGAGCGGCGCCAGGCCGGACAGTTCCAGCGGGCGCTGGCCCTCAGCCTGGGGCTGTTGGGCCTGGTCTGCGCGGGCATGCTGCTGACCGAGCGGGCCCGACAGCGCACCGCAGGCGATCTGCAGCGCCACCAGGCCCAGCTGGAGGCCCAAGTGGCCGAGCGCACCGCGGCCCTGTCCCGGGCCATGCAGGAGCGTGCCGACTCCGAGCGCTTTGCCCGCCAGCTGGCCGAGGGTCTGCCCGGCCGGGTGGTCTACTGGGACCGCGCCGGGCGCTGCGTCTTTGCCAACGCCGCCTTCTGCGAGTGGGCGGGCCGGCCGGCGGCCGAGCTGCTGGGCCAGGGCATGGAGACCCTGCTGGGCCCGGCGCTGGCCCAGGCCCGCCAGCCCTTGCTGGAGGCCGCCCTGCGCGGCGAGCCCCAGGCCTTTGAGCGCGAGGACCGCCAGGCCGATGGCGAGCTGCGCTACAGCGCCGTGCGCTTTTGCCCCGACTGGCGGGAGGGCCAGGTGCAGGGCGTGCTGGTGCTGGCCACCGACGTCACCGCCCTGCGCCGCGCGGAGCAGGACCAGCGCCGCCTGAACGCCGAACTGGCCCAGGCCCTGCAGCAGGCCCGCGCGGCCAGCCAGGCCAAGAGCGTCTTCCTGGCCAACATGAGCCACGAGATCCGCACGCCCTTGTCGGCCATCATTGGCCTGACCTACCTGCTGCAGCGCAGCCTGCAGGCCCCGCTGGAGCAAGAGCGCCTGGCCCGCATCCAGGACGCCGGCCACCACCTGCTGCAGGTGCTCAACGACATCCTCGACCTCTCCAAGATTGAGGCGGGCAAGCTGCAGCTGGAGTGCACCGACTTCTCGCTGGATGCGCTGCTCTCGCGCACCTGCTCGCTGGTGGCCGAGCGGGCCCATGCCAAGGGGCTGGAGCTGGTGCTCGACACCGACCACATGCCCGACCGCCTGCATGGTGACCCCACCCGGCTCTCGCAGATCCTGCTCAACCTCCTGAGCAACGCCGTCAAGTTCACCGACGGGGGCAGTGTGGTGCTGCGCGCCGAGCGGCTGGCCGAGGACGCGCAGGGGGGGCTGACGGTGCGCGTCGAGGTGCGCGACACCGGCATCGGCATGAACGACGAGCAGCGCGCGCGGGTGTTTGAGGACTTTGAGCAGGCCGACGGCAGCACCACCCGGCGCTACGGCGGCACCGGCCTGGGCCTGGCCATCACCCGGCGCCTGGTGGCGTTGATGGGCGGCACCCTCGGCGTGGACAGCCAGCCCGGAGTCGGCAGCACCTTCTGGATGCAGCTCCCCCTGCAGCGGGGTCGGGCCGGCGGGCCCGACCTGCGGCGCCTGCCGGCGCTGCGGGGGCGCTCGGTGCTGCTGGTGGACGACCTGCCCGATGCCCGCGCCGCCATGGCCGACATGCTGCGCCTGCTGGGCCTGCAGGTGGACCTGGCCAGCGGTGGCGGCGAGGCCGTGGCTCAGGCCCTGCGCGCCCGCGACCAGGGCCATCCCCACGACCTGCTGCTGCTGGACTGGCTCATGCCGGGGCAGGACGGCTTTGACACCCTGCGGGCGTTGCGGGCGCACCTGGCGGGGGACCTGCCGCCGGCCGTGCTGGTCAGCGCCAGCGACCAGCCCGACCTGCGCGAGCGCGCCCGGCAGGCCGGCTTTGCCGACCTCATGCACAAGCCGGTCACCCCTTCCTTGCTGCACGACCACCTGATCCAGGTGCTGGGCACCGAGGAGCGCGCCCTGGGCGAGAGCCCGCAGGCGGCCGGGCTGGAGGCCGAACTGCGTGGCCGCCACCAGGGGGCCCGGGTTCTGGTGGCCGAGGACAACCCCGTCAACCAGGAGGTGGTGGGCGAGTTGCTGCGCGCCGCCGGCCTGCAGGTGGACCTGGCCGACGACGGGGCGGCCGCCCTGCGGCAGGTCACCGAGGAGGACTACCGCCTGGTGCTCATGGACATGCAGATGCCCGGCATGGACGGCCTGCAGGCCAGCCGTGCCATCCGCAGCCTGCCCGGCCGCGTGGCCCTGCCCATCATCGCCATGACCGCCAATGTGTTCGGCGAGGACCGCCAGGCCTGCCGCGAAGCCGGCATGGACGACCACCTGGGCAAGCCCCTGGAGCCCGCCGCGCTCTACCGCTGCCTGCTGCGCTGGCTGCCCGGACGCCTGGCGGGCCAGCAGGGTTGAGCCCGGCCGGGGCAGCCCGCATTGACGCCTTGTTACCCAACCGTTCCACTCGGGGATCCTGAGGGCGCCGGCTTGGGCGCCACGCCAGCCGATCCTCCATGTCGCTTGCCCTGCCGCCGTCCTCCACGCCGCCTTCGCGCGGCTTTGCGCCCACTTCGCTGCGCTGGCCGCTGGCGCTGGTGACCCTGGTCATCGGGGGGGTGGCGGGGCTGGCCGCCTGGACCCAGGGGCAACAGTCCATGGCCCGGGAGGCCGAGCGGGTGGAGTCGGTGGCCCGCTGGCAGGCCGCCCGCACCGCCGGTTGGCTGCTGCGCCTGGAGCGGATGGGGCGGCTGCTGGGCCGCAGTCCGGGGCTGGAGGCCGACTTCCTGCGCTGGCAGGCCGGCGACGCGGCCGCCGGGGCCGACCTGCTGGAGCGTCTGAACGAATTCCGCCGGGTGCAGGAGCTTGACGAGGTCATGGTGCTCGACCCCGAGGGCCGGCCGCTGCTGGCCCAGTCCGGCGCCGACACCCGGCTGGAGCCGGCCACCCGGCAGGCACTGCACGAGGCCCTGGCCAGTGGCGACCTGGCCCGCACCGAGATCGTGCCCACCTCCCACGGCGACCCGCCGCTGCGACTGGACCTGCTGGTGCCCTTTCCCGGCGGACGGGCCCTGTTCCTGCTGCGCACCCACCCGGCCCAGAGCCTGCTGCCAGAGCTGACCGCCTTGCCCACTGCCAGCCAGAGTGCCGAGGTGCTGCTGGTGCGCCAGCAGTGGAACCAGCTGCTGCCGCTGACGCCGGGGCGTCTGGCCGCCCACCTGCCCGGGGGGGGGCCGCTGCCGGTGGACCGGCCGGAGCT
Organism: Ideonella livida; assembly: GCF_010499455.1. Lineage (GTDB taxonomy): Bacteria > Pseudomonadota > Gammaproteobacteria > Burkholderiales > Burkholderiaceae_C > Ideonella > Ideonella livida. Next base: position 126,377 of record NZ_JAAGOH010000007.1, read on the forward strand.
GCTGACCACCCGGCTCTTTGGCAACGAGGTGGCACCCGGGCGGGTGCTGACCGGCGAGGACTGGCACGGCCAGACCGTCTTTGGTGCCATGCAGCCGGTACCCGACAGCGAGTGGCGGGTGATAGCCAAGATCGACCGGCGCGAGCTGGCCTGGCGTGCCGCGCGCGAGGCCGCCTGGATCCTGGCGCTGGCGGGCGTGGGGTGGGGCCTGGCCGCCGCCGGACTGGTCCAGTACCGCCAGCGGCAGTGGTTGCGCCAGAGCCGCGCCGCCCAGCGGCAGGAGGAGGAGCGCCTGCGCGTGCTGCGCCTGCTGGAGTCCATCGCCGACGCTTCGCCCGACCCCATCTTCGCCAAGGACTTGGCGGGCCGCTACGTGCTCATCAACCGGGCGGCGGCCGCGACCATCGGCGAGCCCGCCGAGGCGGTGCTGGGCCAGCCAGCGGGCTTCTTCCTGCCGCCCGCCCAGGCCGCAGGGGTGCGCGAGCGCGACGCCCAGGTGCTGCAGGCCGGCCATCCGATGGTGTTCGAGGAGGCGCTGGCCCTGCCCACCGGCCTGCGCCTGTTCCAGTCGGTGCGCGGGCCGCTGCGTGACGCCCAGGGCACGGTGGTGGGCCTGTTCGGCGTGTCCCACGACATCACCGAGCGCCACACCCTGGAGGCCGACCTGCGCCGCCACCAAGAGCGGCTGGAGGAGCAGGTGGCCCAGCGCACCGAGGCGCTGGCGGCGGCCAACCAGGCGCTGGCCGCCGCCGCGCAGCGGGCCGACAGCGCCAACCGCGCCAAGTCTGCCTTCCTGGCCAACATGAGCCATGAGATCCGCACCCCGCTCAACGCCATCCTGGGCCTGACCCACCTGCTGCTGCGCGAGCTGGGCAGCGGCCCGCAGGGTGAGCGCCTGGCCAAGGTGGACCAGGCGGGGCAACACCTGCTGCAACTCGTCAACGACGTGCTGGACCTCTCCAAGATCGAGTCCGGCCACATGCAGCTCAGCGAGCAGGACTTCTCGCTGGACCTGCTGGTCACCCAGGCCTGCAACCTGGTGGCCCCGCGCCTGCGCGCCAAGGCCCTGCGCCTGTCGGTGGACGTTGATGCGGTGCCCGACGCCCTGCACGGTGACGGCACCCGACTGCTGCAGGTGCTGGTCAACCTGCTCGGCAATGCGGTCAAGTTCACCGCCCGGGGCGGGGTGAGCCTGCTGGCCCGTCCGCTGCCGGCAGCCGCGGACGGCGCGCTGTGCCTGCGCTTTGAGGTGCAGGACACCGGGCCCGGCATCGATGCGGCCTTGCGTGAGCGACTGTTCCAGCCCTTCCAGCAGGCCGATGCGTCCTCCACCCGGGTGCATGGCGGCACCGGGCTGGGCCTGGCCATCTCGCGGCGCCTGGTGGAGCTGATGGGCGGGGAGATCGGTGTGAGCACGCCGGCCGTCGGCGGGAGCTGCTTCTGGTTTACCGTGCGCCTGCGCCCGGGCGCCCCGACGGCGGGGGCCGTGCGGCGTGAAGGCGGCATGGCCCCCGCGGGGCGGGCGGACTGGGAGGAGGGCGCGTTGCGCCGGCTCTTCCGCGGTGCCCGGGTGCTGCTGGTGGAGGACCATCCCGTCAACCAGGAGGTGGCCCGGGCCCTGTTGGAACTGCAGGGCCTGCAGGTGGGGGTGGTGGCCGATGGCGAGCAGGCGCTGGCCGCCGTGGTCCGCGAGTCCTGGGACCTGGTGCTGATGGACGTGCAGATGCCGCGCATGGACGGGCTGGAAGCCACCCGCCTGCTGCGCGCCCTGCCGCAAGGCCGCCACCTGCCCATCATCGCCATGACCGCCAGCGCCTTCAGCGACGACCGCCAGGCCTGCACCGCCGCCGGCATGGACGACCACCTCTCCAAACCCATCGAGCCCGCGCGCCTGCACGCGGTGCTGCTGCACTGGCTCACCCTGGCCCGCACCCGGGCGCAGGACACCGACGCGCCGGCGGCGGACTCAACTCCTGCCAAGGCCGGCCGATAGAGTCCGAGCCGCCGCGAAAGGCCCTGAAGCGACGGGGGTTGAGCCCGGGTCAAGGCCCGCAAGGGGCCGATGTGGCGGGGCTTTCGCCTGTTTCCTCAGCGCTTTGGGGCAGGGGGGGCTCCCTAAACTGGCCCGCATGATCTCGATGCAGGGTGTCCCGTCGGTGCTGATTGCCAAGAACCAGAGCTGGGTGCGCAAGCAGGCCCAGGCCCTGATTCGTCATCTGCCGGCGAATGTGGAGCGGGCTGACCTCATCCAGGTCGGCCTGATTGCGGTGGCCCAGGCGGCCGTGACCTTCCAGTGGGAGGGGGACCGGGACACGCCAGAGGCGCAGGAAGCCTTTGTGCGCTATGCCCGAATGCGGGTCAAGGGCGCCATGCTCGACGAGCTGCGGCAGATGGATTTCCTCACCCGGGGCGAGCGCCGCAAGATCAAGGTCATCCAGATCGCCCGCGAGCGGCTGCGCTCCACCCATGGCCGCGAGCCCAGCTACAGCCTGCTGGCCGTCACCACCGGCATGACGGCCGAGGAAATCAGCGCCCTGCTGCAGGCCGACCAGATGGGCCGCCACCAGGTGACCATGGAGGACGACGACCCGGAGCACGGCGGCCACCTGCACCATCCCGCCACCCCGCAGGAGGAGGTGGAGGCCCGGGTGGACACGGGCATCGTGCTGCGCCGGCTGGAGCAGTTCTTCGCCGAGCTGCCCGAGCGCGAGCGCATGGTCATCGACGCCTACCTGGGTGTGGGCCTGACCCCGGTGGAGGTGGCCCGCTCGCTCAAGGTGACGCCCTCGCGGGTGTCCCAGATCTACCACGGCGTGGTGCGCCGCGTGGCCTCCCACTTCGGGCATGGTCCTGCCCCTGGCAAGCGCGCCACCGACCGCCAGCGCCAGGAGGACCGCGAGGCCTTCGAGCGGCTCATGCGCGAGCGTGAAGCCCAACTGGCCCAGGGCGGGCAACCGGCCTGGAGCGCGCTCATGGAGAAGGTGCTCAAGGGCACCGGCCCGGCGGAGGACGCCCCGCCCGTGCCGGCCACCGGCCCGCAGGAGGCGCCGGACATGCCCACGGTCTCTGCGCTGCCATCCGGCGCCGCGGCTGCGCCGGTCCGGTCGGCGCGCGTCACGCCCAAGCCACGCCGCCGCGCGGCCGGGCCGGCCACGCCCGACGCTGTGCCGGCCACCGCCGTGCCCGCCGTGCCCGCCGGGCAGTCGCCCGACTGGACGCCCGGCATGGGCCGGGTCGGCGAGCCCGAGGACGAGGTGTTGCAGGTGGGGGCGGGCACACGCTGGGGTTGAGCGGTCCGACGCCACGGCTGGGGGACAATCGCGGACTGCGCACGGGACCGCCTCCGAGCGGCGGGGGCTCCGCCGCCCCAAGGCCCGGCGTTCCTCCGAGAGTCCCCATGAAAACAGCGCTGTTTGTCGACTTCGACAACGTCTACACCGGGCTGCGCAAGCTCGATCCTGCTTTTGCTGAGCGTTTCGGGCGCCAGCCTTCGCGGTGGATCGACTGGATGCACCGGCACCTGCCCAATCCCGACCATGTGGCGCCCGACGCCCGCCGGCGCATGCTGGTGCGTCGCGTCTACCTCAACCCGCAGGTCTACCAGGGCTACCGCTCCAGCTTCAACCATGCCGGCTTCGAGATCATCGACTGCCCGGCCATGACCACGCAGGGCAAGACCAGCACCGACATCCACATGGTGCTGGACATCGTGGAGTTGCTGCAGCACGAGGTGCACTACGACGAGTTCATCGTCTTCTCGGCCGATGCCGACTTCACCCCCGTGCTGCGCAAGTTGCGGCGCTTCGACCGCCGCACCACGGTGCTGGCGGTGGGTTTCCCCTCCGCCGCGTACCGCGCCTCGGCCGACTTGCTGATCGATCCCGACGTGTTCGTGCGCGAGGCCATGGGCTTTGACGATCCCTCCCTGGACGAGATGCCCGAAGGGCGGGTCTTGTCCGCGGCGCTGGGGGCACTGCCCGCGGCCCTGCCCACGGCCGCGCCGGCGGTGGAGGTGGTCGAAGGCGTGGGCACGCTCAGCGTCAACCTGCCACCCCCCGCCTTCGACCTGGCGCTCATCACCCAGCGCTTGCGCGACGAAGTGGCCGCCTCCGAGCTGCCGGTGCCCTGCGCCCGTCTGGCCCTGCGGCTGGGCCAGGAGTTCCCGGGGCTGGCGCCCGACTGGTGCGGCTACCTGAGTTTCCGCCGCTTTGCCGAGTCCTTGAGCCTGCTGCCCCTGGTGTTCGACTGGAGCAATTCCGGCGGCTACCTGCTGGACCCGTCCCGGCATGAGCTCAAACCGTTGAGCTTCAGTCCGCAGCTGCCCGACAACGGCTGGGGCCTGGACCGCGCCACCATGAACCTGATCCGCCAGGTGCATGAGGCCACCGGCGTACCCCTGCTGTCGCCACGCGACTTCCGCGGCCTGTTCATGGCCATCGAGTTGGACGTGGGCCAGCACCCCTTCCAGCTGGGCGAGACCGGCAAGCGGGTGCGCGACATCTGCCGCGAGGCGGGCCTGAGCATCAGCCGCGAGGATGTGAACTGGGTGCTGCGGGGCCTGTTGCTTTCGGGCCACGAGTTTGGCCAGGGCTGCGACGACCTGCGCACCATGTCCTATCGCCTGGTGGGCAATCTCCTCAACCTGTGCCGACGTGAACAGGTGATCATGGACGAGACCGGTCCGCCGGCGCTGCACCGTTGGGTCAGCGGCCGCGTGCAGGACGAGGCCGGCCCCGGCCGCTGACGGCGGGCGAGCGGCTCAAGGGCAGGCGGGCTCAACACCGCCCGGTGTTGGCCGATAGCGGGGGGCGGCCAGCCCCTGTGCGGTGATCCATGCCCGGCCTGCCGTCGCGCGTGCCGGCGCTTGCTAGGCGCCAAGCGCGGCGTGGGCCTGTCTTGGCGCGCGGCTGGGGCGCCGCGCTTTTCTGGAGCCCCGCCCCATGTCCCTGCGTCGCGCACTGGTCCCGTTGTCTCCGGCTCTGGCCTTGTTTGGGTCTCTGGGAGTGCTGGCGCTGCTGGCCGCAGGCGGCTCCGCTCAGGCCCAGACCGCCCCCCGGCTGCAGTCCTGGGGTGTGCAGGTCAGCGCCGCAGATCTGGTGGCGCAGCGGGTTTCGCTGACGGTGATGGACGGCCAGGCAGATGCGCCCGTGCGCTCCACCACGCTGGTGCCCTTGTGGGAAGGTCAGGTGCCCGCCGTGGTGACCAGCGCCCATGAGGCGATGTCCGCCACCCAGCAGCGGCGCTTGGGTGACGCCCAACTGCTGTACTTGAAGGGCGGCAAGATTTGGCGCCGTGATCTTCGGGCCGATGCCCCTCAAGGGGCAGGGCAGGTGGGCAGCCTGGCCGACGCGTGCTCCCTGCAGTTGTTGGGAGACCGGTCCCTGCACGGCCGCAGCAGTCTGCTGCTGGTGCGCCGTAAGGCGGGGGCCGCAGACTGCACCGAACCCCGCCGCGTGGCCCTGGTGGCCAGCAACGACGCGTCCACCACCGCGGCCCGCACCCTGTCCGCCGACAGGGTCCTGGTGGAGGCCCTGCGGGGCTCCAATGGCTTGTTGCAGCATCTGCTGTTGTGGTCGAGCCAGACGCAGACCCTCTCCTTACATGACCTGCAGCTGAACTGGCTGGCCGATGTGGCGCAGGGGCTTACGGTGCCGCCCACCCCGCTGCAGGTGGTGAGCGGCAGCGTTTCCTACTACCAAGATGGCACCAAACTGCGTCGCCTGACCCGCACGGCCCAGGGCGGCGTCTGGTCTGGGGCTCTGGCTACAGGGACGGTGAAGGCAGCCGCCGCCCGGGGGGGGCAGTTGTTTTATGCCCTGAGCCGCAGCGTCTACCGGGTGAGCCCGCAGGGCACGCCCACGCTCCTGGCCACCCTGACAGGGTCGATCACCGACCTGCGCGCAGGTACCTCTCGGCTGGCGGTGGCGGTCTATGCCGCGGGTGAGGTGCTGTGGCACGGTTTGCCGCAAAGTGGGGGGGGCGCGGTGCGCCTGCTGCCGGCGGTCGCCGCGCCGGTCCAGGTTCTGGGGCTGGACGGAGACAGCCTTTACCTGGCGGCTGGCAATGCCGGACTCAGCGTGCCATGGGACGACACCTCGGTCCACCGGGCGCCGCTGTCGGGCGCGTCACCGGTGAAGGTCGTGTCCGGGGTGGGGGCGGTGGGTCTGGTGCAGGACCCGGTGCGAACCCTCTGGCAAGCGGACCGGCTGGCGGGCTTGACGTACTGCGTGCCCTGGCAGGTGGGCCAGCCGTGCAACATTGGCACCGTGCGGGAGAGGCGGTGGGGCGTGAGCGGCTCGACCCTGTTGGGTCAGATCGACCAGCCGGCCAGCAGTGGGCTGGGCGGCGGCACCTACTGGGCGGACCAGCCCCTGGTGATGCCCCTGTATGGCGGCGCGGGCCAACAAGACCTGTGGTTGGGGCATTCCGGCGTGGCCGGTAGCTTGCAGCGCATCACGCACCACGTGCCCTGACGGCGGGCAAGGGCAGGGTGCCGCGGACAGCGCTCACATGCTGCGCCGGTACTGACCCCCCACCTCAAACAACGCGCGGGTGATCTGGCCCAGGCTGCAGCAGCGCACGGCGTCCATCAGCACCTCGAACACGTTGCGGTTGTCGATGACGGCCTGCTGCAGGCGCGCCAGCTGCACCGGGGCCTCGGCGGCGTGGCGGGTGTGGAAGTCGTTCAGGCGGGCCAGCTGACCCTGCTTCTCGTCCTCGGTGGAGCGGGCCAGCTCGATGCTCTCCGGCACGGTATCGCCATGCGGGCTGCGGAAGGTGTTGACACCGATGATGGGGTACTCGCCGGTGTGCTTGAGCATCTCGTAGTGCATGCTCTCTTCCTGGATCTTGCTGCGCTGGTAGCCGGTTTCCATGGCACCCAGCACGCCGCCGCGGTCGGCGATCTTCTCGAATTCGGCCAGCACCGCCTCCTCCACCAGTTCGGTCAGCTCGTCGATGATGAAGGCGCCCTGGTTCGGGTTCTCGTTCTTGGCCAGGCCCCACTCGCGGTTGATGATGAGCTGGATGGCCATGGCGCGGCGCACCGACTCCTCGGTGGGCGTGGTGATCGCCTCGTCAAACGCGTTGGTGTGCAGGCTGTTGCAGTTGTCGTAGACCGCGATCAGGGCCTGCAGCGTGGTGCGGATGTCGTTGAACTGGATCTCCTGCGCGTGCAGGCTGCGGCCGCTGGTCTGGATGTGGTACTTGAGCTTCTGGCTGCGGTCGTTGGCGCCGTACTTCTCCTTCATGGCCACGGCCCAGATGCGCCGTGCCACCCGGCCCAGCACCGTGTACTCCGGGTCCATGCCGTTGCTGAAGAAGAAGCTCAGGTTGGGCGCGAAGTCGTCGATGTGCATGCCGCGCGCGAGGTACGCCTCCACAAAGGTGAAGCCGTTGCTGAGCGTGAAGGCCAGCTGGCTGATGGGGTTGGCCCCGGCCTCGGCGATGTGATAGCCCGAGATGCTCACCGAGTAGAAGTTGCGCACGTCGTGGTGCACGAAGTACTCGGCGATGTCGCCCATCACCTTCAGTGAGAACTCGGTCGAGAAGATGCAGGTGTTCTGGCCCTGGTCTTCCTTCAGGATGTCGGCCTGCACCGTGCCGCGCACATGGGCCAGCACCCAGGCGCGGATCTTGGCGGCCTCGTCGGCCGTGGGCTCGCGGCCGTTGTCGGTCTGGAACTTGGCCAGCTGCTGGTCGATGGCCGTGTTCATGAACATGGCCAGGATGCTGGGCGCCGGGCCGTTGATCGTCATGCTGACGCTGGTGCTCGGGCTGCACAGGTCAAAGCCGTCGTAGAGCACCTTCAGGTCGTCCAGGGTGGCGATGGACACGCCGGAGTTGCCCACCTTGCCGTAAATGTCCGGGCGCGGATCGGGGTCGGCGCCGTAGAGCGTGACCGAATCGAAGGCCGTGGACAGTCGCTTGGCGGGCATGCCCTCGCTCACCAGCTTGAAGCGGCGGTTGGTGCGGAAGGCGTCGCCTTCGCCGGCGAACATGCGGGTGGGGTCCTCGCCCTCGCGCTTGAAGGCAAACACGCCGGCGGTGAAGGGGTAGCTGCCGGGCACGTTCTCCAGCATCAGCCACTTGAGGATCTCGCCATGGTCCTCGTAGGCGGGCAGGGCCACCTTGCGGATGGTGTTGCCGCTGAGGGTGGTGTGGACCAATTGGGTGCGGATTTCCTTGTCGCGGATCTTCACCACGTACTCGTCGCCCGCATAGGCCTTCTGCAGGTCCGGCCACTGCGCCAGCAGCTTGCGGGCACCGGGCTCCAGGCGAGCCTCGCGCTCGCCGGCCAGGGCCAGCACGGTGGCGCGGGCGCCGTTCTTCTCGGGGTCGGCCTCGTGCAGCATGCGGGCGCTCTCGCGCAGCTGCTGCACCTCGCGCGCCAGGCGCGCCTGGGCGCGGGCGCGGGCCTTGTAGCCGCGCACGGTGTCGGCAATCTCAGCCAGGTAACGGGTGCGCGCCGGCGGCACGATGGGGGTCTGGTGGGTGCTGTGGCGGGTGTCCACCGGCGGCAGGCGCCCTTCGGCCAACGTCAGGCCCAGGGCGGCCAGGCGGGGCTTGAGCGCCTGGTAGAGCGCGGTCACGCCGTCGTCGTTGAAGCGGCTGGCCATGGTGCCGAAGACCGGCATCTGGTCGGGCATCACCGTGAAGGCCTCGCGGTTGCGCTGCACCTGCTTGGCCACGTCGCGCAGCGCATCGGCCGCGCCCTTGCGGTCGAACTTGTTGATGGCCACGAACTCGGCAAAGTCCAGCATGTCGATCTTCTCGAGCTGGCTGGCGGCGCCGAACTCCGGCGTCATCACGTACAGCGGGATGTCCACATGCGGCACGATGGCCGCGTCGCCCTGGCCGATGCCCGAGGTCTCGACGATGATCAGGTCAAAGCCGGCGGCTTGCGTGGCGTCCAGCACTTCAGGCAGGGCTGCGGAGATCTCGCTGCCCGTGTCGCGTGTGGCCAGGGAGCGCATGAAGACTTGCTGCCCGGCCTTCCAGGGGCCGATCGCATTCATGCGGATGCGGTCACCCAGCAGGGCGCCACCGCTCTTGCGCCGGCTGGGGTCGATGCTGATGACGGCGATACGCAGCGCGTCATCCTGGTCCAGGCGCAGGCGTCGGATCAGCTCGTCGGTCAGGCTGCTCTTGCCGGCGCCGCCGGTGCCGGTGATGCCGATGACCGGGGCCCGGCGCGGGGCCTGTCCAGCACGCAGGGCCTCGACCAAGGCAGGGTCGGCCTGGCCGTTCTCGAGCGCGGTGATCAGCTGCGCCAGGCGGCGCCAGGCGGCGGGCGTGCACCCCCGGACCTCATCGAGCGTGGTGGGGGCCAGCGCCGACAGGTCGCGGTCGCAGCGCATCAGCATCTCGCCGATCATGCCCTGCAGGCCCATGCGCTGCCCGTCCTCGGGGCTGAAGATGCGCACCTGGTGCTGCGCCAGGTCGCGGATCTCGGCCGGCACGATGACCCCGCCGCCGCCACCGAAGACCTGGATGTGCTCGCCGCCGCGTTCGCGCAGCAGCGCCACCATGTACTTGAAGTACTCGACATGGCCGCCCTGGTAGGAGCTGACGGCGATGCCCTGCACATCTTCCTGCAGGGCCGCCGTCACCACCTCCTCCACGCTGCGGTTGTGGCCCAGGTGGATCACCTCGGCCCCCATGCCCTGCAGGATGCGGCGCATGATGTTGATGGACGCGTCATGCCCGTCGAACAGGCTGGCGGCGGTGACAAAGCGCACCTTGTGGCGCGGGCGGTAGCTGGCCAGGGCGTTGAGTTCGGCGGACAGGTCGGTCATGGCGTCGTCTGGAGAGGGGTCATGATTGACGTTGACGTAAACGTCAATCATCGATCTTGCCATGTCGCTGTGGGCCCTGGCTGACACTTCCGGGTTCCGGAGCGTCGGTGTTTTCCCGTGGTCAACCGAAGTGCCGGAACGGGCTGTTACGCTGCGCCCATGAGTTTTCTGGCCATCGACATCGGCAACACCCGCCTGAAGTGGGCGCAGTACGCCTCACCGCAGCCTGGGGCGGCGGTGCTGGCGCACGGCGCCGTCTTTCTGGAGACCATCGACGAGCTGGCCGAGCAGGAGTGGCGCCACCTGGCCCACCCGGGCAGCATGCTGGGCTGCGTGGTGGCCGGCGAGGCGGTGCGCCGCCGTGTGGAGCAGCAGCTGGAGCTGTGGGACATCCCGGCGCGCTGGGTGGTGTCCAGTGCCCACGAGGCCGGCGTCGTCAATGGCTACGACCACCCGGGCCGCCTGGGCTCGGACCGCTGGGTGGCGCTCATTGGCGCCCGCGGCCATGTGCGGGCCCGTGGCCCGGCCAGGCCGGTGCTGGTGGTGATGATCGGCACGGCGGTGACGGTGGACGCGCTGGACCGGGAGGGCCGCTTTCTGGGCGGCCTGATCCTGCCGGGCCACGGCATCATGCTGCGCGCCCTGGAGAGCGGCACCGCCGGCCTGCGGGTGCCCACCGGCGAGGTGGTGCCCTTTCCGGCCAACACCTCGGATGCGCTGACCAGCGGTGGCACCTACGCCATCACCGGGGCCATCGAGCGCATGCGCCGCCATCTGGCTGAGCGCAGCGGTGGCGAGCAGCCGCTGGTGCTGATCACCGGCGGCGCGGGCTGGAAGGTGTCGCCCTACCTTGACATGCCCCATGAGCTGGTTGAGACCCTGATCTTCGACGGCCTGCTGCAGATCCAGGCCCATCGGCTGGCGCTGTAGGCCGGCGCCTGCAGGCGCCGGGGCTCAGCCGGGCGGTGCTCAGCAGCTCGGCGTAGAACGCGGGCACCGTGCACAGCAGCACCAGCATGGTGGGCCAGCGCCAGTGTCGTTCCGCCCGCGCCGCACGCAGGTTGTCGCGGGGCACGGGGGACAGCCCCCAACCGGCCGCCCGGCGCATGAAAGTCTGGGTGTCAAGACGAGCAAAGGCCATCCGGGCAGGCTAGGTGCGGTCTGCGGCCACTGTCTTGATGCGGCTCAAGGCAGGGCGCCGCCCCCAGCCGTCAGAGGATGTAGCGTGAGAGGTCTTCGTTGCGCGAGAGCTCGCCCAGCTTGGCCGACACGGCAGCGGCATCCAGGCGCACGGTCTGTCCTGCACGGTTCGGGGCGTCGAAGCTGACCTCGTCGAGCAGGCGCTCCATCACCGTGGCCAGCCGCCGGGCGCCGATGTTCTCGGTGCGCTCGTTGACCTCGAAGGCCACCTCCGCCAGCCGGCGGATGCCGTCCTCGGTGATCTCCAGGGTCACGCCCTCGGTGGCCAGCAGCGCCTGGTATTGGCGGATCAGGTTGGCATGCGTGCTGCCCAGGATGGCTTCGAAGTCCTCCACGCGCAGGGCCTGCAGCTCCACCCGGATGGGAAAGCGGCCCTGCAGCTCGGGAATAAGGTCCGAAGGCTTGGCCAGGTGGAAGGCACCGGAGGCGATGAACAGGATGTGGTCGGTCTTCACCATGCCGTACTTGGTCTGCACGGTCGTGCCCTCCACCAGCGGCAGCAGGTCGCGCTGCACCCCTTGGCGCGAGACGTCCGCCCCCTGGGCTTGGCCGCGGGCAGCCACCTTGTCGATCTCGTCGATGAAGACGATGCCGTTCTGCTCGGCGTTGGCCACCGCGGCGCTGCGGATCTCCTCTTCGTTGAGGAGCTTGCCGGCCTCTTCATCGGCCAGCTGCCGCAGGGCCTCGCGGATCTTGAGCTTGCGCTGGGTCTTGCGGCCCTGGCCCATCTGGCTGAACAGGCCCTTGAGCTGCTCGGCCATCTCCTCCATGCCCGGCGGGGTCATGATGTCCACGTTGGCCTTGGGCTCGGCCAGTTCCAGCTCGATCTCCTTGTCGTCCAGTGCCCCCTCGCGCAGGCGCTTGCGCATGACCTGGCGGGCGGTGTTGTCGGGCGCGGGGGTCGGGGCCGGCGCGGCGGCGCTGCCAAAGCCGAACAGGTTGCCGCTGTCGGTGGCGGCGCTGCGCGGGGGCGGCACCAGGATGTCGAGCACGCGGTCCTCGGCGGCGTCCTCGGCCCGGGCACGGGCGCGCTTGAGGGCGGCCTCGCGTTCTTGCTTGACGGCCGACTCGATCAGGTCGCGCACGATGGTGTCCACATCCTTGCCCACATAGCCCACCTCGGTGAACTTGGTGGCCTCCACCTTGATGAAGGGCGCGTCGGCCAGCTTGGCCAGGCGGCGGGCGATCTCGGTCTTGCCCACGCCGGTGGGGCCAATCATCAAGATGTTCTTGGGTGTGATCTCGGCGCGCAGCTTCTCATCGACCTGTTGGCGGCGCCAGCGGTTACGCAGGGCAATGGCCACGGCACGCTTGGCGGCGTTCTGGCCCACGATGTGGCGGTCGAGTTCGGAGACGATTTCCTGGGGTGTCATCGACATGGTGGTAGCGCTCAGTCCAGCGTCTCGATGGTGTGGTTCTGGTTGGTGTAGATGCAGATGTCGCCGGCGATCTCCAGCGAGCGTTTGACCACCTCCTGGGCGCTGAGCTCGGAGTGGGCCAGCAGCGCGCGGGCGGCCGCCTGGGCATAGGCCCCGCCCGAGCCGATGGCCACCAGGCCGAGCTCGGGCTCCAGGACGTCGCCGTTGCCGGTGATGATGAGCGAATGCTCGCGGTCGGCCACGGCCAGCATGGCTTCCAGGTTGCGCAGCACCTTGTCAGTGCGCCAGTCGCGGGTCAGCTCGATGGCGGCGCGCACCAGGTGGCCGGAGTGCTTCTCCAGCTTGGCCTCAAAGCGCTCGAACAGGGTGAAGGCGTCGGCGGTGGCGCCGGCAAAGCCGGCCAACACCTTTTCGTGGTGTAGCTTGCGCACCTTGCGGGCGCTGGCCTTGACGACGATATGGCCCAGGGTGACCTGGCCATCACCGCCCAGGGCCACCTGCCAGCCGGTGGGGGTCTGGCGGCGCACGCTGACGATGGTGGTGCCGTGATACGAATCCATGCGGTTCTGCGGAGAAGGGAAAGGGGGACGGAAAGGCGCGCACCGTCCGGGCGCACCGGCTGCATGCCCGCTTGGACGGGCCCGCAGGCGCTTGGTGTGCAGCCGCTCAGCTCAGGCGCAGGCGAACGGTGGCGTGCTCGGCGATGCCCATGGCCCCGAACATCAGCGCCACCAGGCGGTGCACCTCGGTGAAGCTGATATGGCGGCCTTCGGCCCGTTTTGCAATGACCCAGTTGAGCAGATCGCCAGCGGCGATGAAGTCCACCCGGATCAGCAGGGCACAGGAGATGTGCAGCACGGTGGATTCGCCCAGCCGGCTGTCGAGCACGGCCAGCACCGCGCTGATGTCACCCGAGAGCTGTCCCGAGAGCTCCAGGGTGGTGATGGCGTGGAGGTCGCCGGTGAGGGCACTCTCCAGCAGCGAGGTGACCGGGTCGCCGATGACCGACAACGGCGCCGAATGGGTGTCCACCTTGGAGTCGCCCAGCCGCACCGTGCACTTGGCCGGCTCCCAGCTGGGGGGCGAGACCTCGTAGGTCACGCAGTAGTCGATGGCCACCTCGTCAAACTGGTCGGCCCGGTTGGCCAGGCGCAGGGCCTCCAGCCGGGACAGCCAGTAGGCCGGGTCCACATCGCGCACGCCCACCGGGGTGGACTCCTGCATCACCGACAGCAGGCGGTCACTGTTGAGCCAGCGCATTTCCACCGTCTGCCGGGCCCACTGGGCAAAGAGCTCCTGCAGCCGGCTGGCGGTGTCGGCCTCGATGAGCATCAGCAGCCGCCAATCAAGCACCCAGGGTTGAGGCAGCTGCATCAGCTTGGAGTTGAGCTGCGCCAGGCCCTCCTGATCCAGCCGAGACGGGCAGACCCAGCCCACCTCGCCGTTGCCGTCGGCCCGCTGCTGGCCTTGCTGGGCAGAGGCCTCCATGACCAGCTTGGGCAGGGAGAACCACTGCGGCGTGGACCGCTGGAACTGCTGGGTGTAGTCGCCGCTGAGGGTGTCGAACCGCGCCTGCTGGCCGGTGGCGCGGTAAAAGTCGAACAGCACCAGCCAGGTGTCGACGTGGGTGTGGCGGGTGCCGTTGCGCGAGATCAGCTGCACCATGAGCCGCTCGCAATGCGCGAAGTCGGCATTGGCGAAGGCGATGACGGGTTCGTCGAGCTCGTGGTCGTGGGCGATCTCGCTGACCTCGATCTCCGACACCCCGGTCTGACTGAACAGCAGCTGGCCGGATTTGGCCGCCGCGGCGGCGGAGGTGGGCGTCAGGGCGCGCTCGGGCTGCAGCGTGGGCGGCGCCATGCCCGGGGCGGGCCGGGCGCTGGCGTGGACGGCCGCGGGCTTGGGGCTGGGGGCGGGCGGCGCCGACACCACGGGGTGGGTGTCGCCGAATTCCATCGGCCGGGTGCTGCCCACCATTTCGCCGCCGACGATGAACTCCGCCGGCAAGGTGGATGGCAGCGCCATGGGGCGGGTGGGGGCCAGGCTGGCGTCGGCCGCCGGCAGAGGCGGGCGCGGCGACGCCGCGGCAGCCGCCTGGGCCCGTGGCATGCCGCCACCAGGCATCGGGGGCCGCATCACCTCCGGGCGGGAGGTGTGCGGCATGGGGGCCGTGGGGGCCCCGCCCACCATCTGCTTCTCGATGGCGTCGATCTTGGCCTTGACGCTGCGCAGCATGCTGTCAGGCAGCTGCGTGGGCTTGATCTCCGGGTCGTCCAGACGGGAGTTGGTGTCCAGCAGGGGGACCTGGTCCCCGGTCAAGCCTTCACGCCGGATGCGCCGCAACATGTCGAACTCACGCTTGCGCACGAAGTCGTTGCGCCGCTTGCGTTCGATCATGGCCTTGAGTTCGGCCTTCTCGACGGAGGCGAACTGGCTGGCGCCGGCGTCCTGCGGCAAGCCGGTCTCCCGGGGCGGCGCATTGCCGGCCACCAGACTCACCATGCGCCGGAGCATGCCGCCACTGCCGTTGTCGCTGGACATCAGGTTCCTGGTCGGGTTTGGAGGAAAACAGCTGTTTTAACTCAATCCCCAAACATTTTCTGCTTCATCTCGCGCCGCTGCTGCGCTTCCAGCGACAGCGTGGCGGTCGGGCGGGCCAGCAGGCGGCCCAGGCCGATGGGCTCGCCCGTCTCGTCGCAGAAACCGTAGTCGCCGCCGTCGATCTTGGCCAGCGCCTGGGAGATCTTCTTGAGCAATTTGCGTTCGCGGTCGCGGGTGCGCAGCTCCAGTGCGTGTTCTTCCTCGATGGTGGCGCGGTCGGCCGGGTCGGGCACGATCGAGGTGTCCTCGCGCAGGTGCTCGGTGGTCTCGCCGGCATTGGACAGCAGGGAGTCCTTCTGGCCTTGCAGCCGGGCCCGGAAGAACGCCAGCTGCTTGTCGTTCATGTACTCGGCGTCCGGCATGGCCAGCAGCTCGGCCTCGGTCAGTTCATGGCCGGCCTTGGTCTTCCAGGCATTGGCCAGTTTGGGGTCTGGCTTGGCGGCGGGCTTGGGGGCAATCATGGGTTCGGGGTTCGTGTTCGTCGAGGTCGACTTCGGGGAGAAGCGGTCCTTGAAGCTCGCTGTGGACCGGGGGGCCGCTTCGGTGGCCCGGGGCGGGGCGGGCGGGGTGACCAGGTTGCCCGCCCGGGTGGGCGGCGGACTGGCCAGCAAAGTGGTGCTCGTACCAGCCTTGTCTGGGGTGCCTGGGGCTGCCGGGGGCTTGTTCACGGTGTCTCTCCTCGAACGCTGAGGGCCTGCTGACCCAAGCAAGATCCTGACCGCCATGCCCCTGGGCGCCATCTGACCGGATGGTCAGCACTTCAGGGCGCGCGGATTGTAGCCACGCCCCCGAGGCCTTCCCGGGTCAAAAAAACGTCAGGCCAGGCAGCCTTCCAGACCTTTTATCAGGATGTCACGGGGCAGGTCGATCCCGATGAACACCATCTTGCTCACCCGCGGTTCGCCGGGGGCCCATTTCGGTCCCAGGTCGCTGCCCATGAGCTGGTGCACGCCCTGGAAGATCACCTTGCGCTCGGTGCCCTTGAGGTGCAGCACGCCCTTGTAGCGCAGCATCTTGGGGCCATAGACCTGCACGATGGCGCCCAGGAAGTCCTCGAGCTTGGCGGGGGACAGCGGCTTGTCGGCCCGGAAGACGAAGGACTTCACGTCGTCGTCGTGGTGGTGGTGGTGCGCGTGGCCGTGGTGGCAGGCTTCGCCCGGGGCGTGGTCATGACCGCAGTCGTGGTCATGGTCATGGCCGTGGTGGGCGTGGCCGTCCTCGGTCAGGAAGTCCGGGTCGATGTCGAGCTTGGCGTTGAGGTTGAAGCCCTTGAGGTCAAAGACCTCGGCGATGGCCACCTCGCCGAAGTGAACGGTGCGCTGCGGCGCGCGCGGGTTCATGTGCTTGAGGCGGTGTTGCAGCGCGGCCAGGGCCGGCGCCTCTACCAGGTCGCTCTTGCTGATGAAGATCTGGTCGGCAAAGCCCACCTGGCGCTGCGCCTCCACGCGGTTGTCCAGTTGCTCCTGGGCGTGCTTGGCGTCCACCAGGGTCAGGATGGAGTCCAGCAGGTAAGCCTCGGCCACCTCGTCGTCCATGAAGAAGGTCTGCGCGACGGGGCCCGGGTCGGCCAGGCCGGTGGTCTCGATCACCACGCGTTCGAAGTCCAGTTCGCCGCGGCGCTTGCGGGCGGCCAGGTCGGCCAGGGTGGCGCGCAGGTCTTCACGGATGGTGCAGCAGACGCAGCCGTTGCTCATCTGGATGACCTGCTCATGGGTGTCGCTCACCAAGATGTCGTTGTCGATGTTCTCCTCGCCGAACTCGTTCTCGATCACGGCGATCTTCTGGCCGTGGGCCTCGGTGAGCACGCGCTTGAGCAGGGTGGTCTTGCCCGAGCCGAGGAAGCCGGTGAGGATGGTGGCGGGGATGAGGGCCATGGTGATGTTCTGCAAGGGGAGGGGCGCCATGCTGCGGCCGGAGGGCCGCGGCGGCGTGGCACAGGGGCCCGGACTCTGTGGCAGCGTCCCTGGCCCTGTCAAGCGGATCGGGTATTCTGCGCGCACCTCCACTTCCGGCACAGCAGTCGTGTCCGAACCCCAGTCTGGCCGCCCGCCGCGTGGCGGGCCTTCCTTGGCGGCGCGCGGCGGCGTCACCGCGCACCCCGGCGACCGTCGCACGCTGTTCGAGCGCCTGGTGGAGTTCATCTCGCCCGGGCCCGACTCCAAAGACGAGCTGATTGAGACCCTGGCCGAGGCGGAGCAGCGTTCGCTGATCGAGCCCGAGTCCCGTGCCATGCTTGAAGGCGTCCTGCGCATGGCCGACATGGCCGCCGGCGACGTGATGGTGGCCGCACCGCGCATGGACGTGCTGGAGATCGAGGCCGACTATGAGGACCTGCTGGCCACGGTCATCGAGACCGGCCACTCGCGTTTCCCCGTCACCGAGGGGGGGCGCGAGAACATCATCGGCATCCTGATGGCCAAGGACCTGCTCAAGCTGCAGCGCGCGCCCGAGCTGAACCTGCGCACCCTGCTGCGCCCGGCGGTGTTCGTGCCCGAGAGCAAGAACCTCAACGAGTTGCTGCGCGATTTCCGCAGCAATCGCAACCATTTGGCCATCGTCATCGACGAGTTCGGCAATACCGCCGGCCTGATCACCATCGAGGACGTGCTCGAGGAGATCGTCGGCGAGATCGAGGATGAATTTGACGAGGCCGATCTGAGCGCCGGGGTCTACACCTTGGCCGACGGCAGCTACCGTGTGGCCGGCGATGCCGACATCGCCACCGTCAACGCCGCCTTCGGGGTGCAGTTCGCCCAGGACCAGTTCGACACCATCGGCGGCCTGCTGGCCGACCGCCTGGGGCATGTGCCGCGGCGCGGCGAGTCCCTGGACCACGGCCCGCTGAGCTTCACCGTGATGCTCACCCGGGGCGGGGCGGTGCGCTGGTTCAAGGTGCGGCGTCTGCCACCGCCCGGTCCCACGCCCGAGGCGCAGGGCGGATGAGCCCCGCGCTCCTGCGCGCGGGCCGGCTGCTGGCCGCCGCGCTGGCCGGTGGTCTGCACACCCTGGCCTTTGCGCCCTGGGAGCTGTGGCCGCTGCAGGTGCTGTCCATCGCGGCGTTGGTGGCACTGCTGCAGGGGCAGGGGGCCCGCGGGGCCGCCGCGCTGGGCGTGGCCTATGCCAGCGCCTGGTTCACCAGCGGGCTGTGGTGGCTCTACATCAGCATGCACGACTATGGCGGCGTGCCGGCGGTCCTGGCCGCCTTGGCGGTGCTGCTGCTGGCGCTCTTCCTGTCCCTGCACCTGGCCGTGGCCTTGGCGCTGTGGGCCCGTTGGCGCCCGGCCCGGCCCGCCGCCGCCGCCGGGGGCTTTGCCCTGGTCTGGCTGGCGGCCGAGCTGGCGCGTGCGCAGGCCTTCACCGGCTTTCCCTGGATGGCTTCGGGCTATGTCCACAGCAGCGGGCCCCTGCAGCCCTGGGCGCCTTGGGTGGGGGTCTACGGGCTGGGGGCGCTGGCGGCCTGGTGTGTGGCCGCGGCGGTGCTGGCCTGGTGGCCCGCGGGCCGGGCGCCACGCGCGGGGCGGCGGTGGCTGGTGGCCGGCGCGCCGGCCGCGCTGGTGGTCGGCCTGGGCCAGATCCTGCCCCAGGACTTCACCGAGCCCGCCGGCACCCTGCGGGTCAGCCTGCTGCAGCCCAGCGTGCCGCAGGACGTGAAGTTCGACCCGGACCGCATCGTGGGCAACCTGGCGGCGTTGTCGTCCATGCTGGTGCAGGCGCAGGGTCAGCTGGTGGTGACGCCCGAGTCGGTGGTGCCGCTGAGCTTGGACCAGTTGCCCGAGGGCGCTTGGGAAGCCATGACCGCCCCGTTCCAGGCCCCCGGCCGGGCGGTGCTTGTCGGGCTGTTCACGGGGGACACGGAGCAGGGCTTCGTCAACTCCCTGCTGGGCGCAGGCGCGGGTGCGTCACCGGCCGGCTATGTGTACGGCAAGCGTCACCTGCTGCCCTTTGGCGAGTTCGTGCCGCCAGGCTTCCGATGGTTTGTCGAAGCCATGGGCATACCCATGGCCGATCAAGCCAGCGGCCGGCAAGAGGCGCCGCTGGCGGTGGGCGGGCAGCGGGTGCGTCCGCTGATCTGCTACGAAGACCTTTTCGGCGAGGACTTCGCCGGCGTCTTCCTGCGTGAGGACGCACCCACGCTGCTGGCCAACGTCAGCAACCTGGCCTGGTTTGGCCGCTCCATGATCCAGGAGCAGCATCTGCAGTTCTCTCGCCTGCGGGCGCTGGAGTTCCAGCGGCCTTTGGTGCGCGCCACCAACACCGGCGCCACCGGGGTGGTGGACCACCAGGGGCGCTGGGTACAGGCCCTGCCGGCCTGGACACCCGGTGTGCTGGAGGCCACCGTCACCGGCCGCACCGGCACCACGCCTTATGCCCACTGGTTGGGCCGCCTGGGCCTCTGGCCCTTGTGGGGCGTGGTGCTGGTCGGGGCGGCGGTCCTGTTGCGCCCGGGCCGTGGTCAGCCTTGAAGGCCGCCGTGCCCGCGGCGCTGACGCCTGCAGGCACCCTTTGCGCGTCATTCCGAGCGGGAACCCCCCTCTTAGAATGATGGATTCGTCCGGTTCATTGACACGCCCCGTCCCATGATCACCTTCCAGGATCTGATTCTTCGCCTCCAGGACTACTGGGGCCGCCAGGGTTGCGCCCTGCTGCAGCCTTACGACATGGAGGTCGGCGCGGGCACCAGCCACACCGCCACATTCCTGCGCGCCATCGGCCCCGAGCCGTGGAAGGCCGCCTATGTGCAGCCCAGCCGCCGCCCCAAGGACGGCCGCTATGGCCAGAACCCCAACCGTCTGCAGCACTACTACCAGTACCAGGTGGTGCTCAAGCCCGCGCCGGCCAACATCCTCGAGCTCTACCTGGGCTCGCTGGAGGCCCTGGGCTTTGACCTCAAGAAGAACGATGTGCGCTTCGTCGAGGACGACTGGGAGAACCCCACGCTGGGCTGCTGGGGCTTGGGCTGGGAGGTCTGGCTCAACGGCATGGAAGTGACCCAGTTCACCTATTTCCAGCAGGTGGGCGGCATCGACTGCAAGCCCGTCACCGGCGAGATCACCTACGGCCTAGAGCGCCTGGCCATGTACCTGCAGGGCGTGGAGAACGTCTACGACCTGGTGTTCACCGAAGGCCTGAAATACGGCGACGTGTTCCTGCAGAACGAGGTGGAGCAGTCCACCTACAACTTCGAGCACTCCGATGTGGACTTCCTGCTCACCGCGTTCACCGCGCATGAGAAGCAGAGCAAGTACCTGATGGAGCAGCGTCTGGCATTGCCGGCCTACGAGCAGCTGCTCAAGGCCGGCCACACCTTCAACCTGCTGGACGCCCGTGGGGCCATCTCGGTGACCGAGCGCGCCGCCTACATCGGCCGCATCCGCACCCTGGCCCGTGCGGTGGCGCAGAGCTACCTGGACAGCCGCGCCCGCCTGGGCTTCCCCATGGCCCCCAAGGCCTGGGGCGAGGAGGTGGCCGCCAAGCTGGCTGCCGAGGCCCTGAAGAACGACGCCAAGAACGAGAAAAAGGCCGCCTGATCATGACCACGAAGACCCTGCTCGTTGAACTCTTCGTCGAGGAACTGCCGCCCAAGGCCTTGAAGAAGCTGGGCGATTCCTTCGCCGGCGTGCTGGCCGACAGCCTCAAGGCCCAAGGCCTGGCTGCCGCCGACGCGGCCGTCACCGCCTTTGCCTCCCCGCGCCGCCTGGGGGTACAGGTCAGCGCCGTGGCCGACCGCGCCGCCGACCGTGCCCAGCGCCTGAAGCTCATGCCGGTGGCCGTGGCCCTGACCGCCGACGGCCAGCCCACCCCGGCCTTGCTCAAGAAGCTGGCCGCCGTGGGGGCCGACGCCTCCGTGGTGCCAGGCCTGCAACGCGCCCCCGATGGCAAGGCCGAGGCCCTGTTCTGGGATTCCACCGTGGCCGGCGCCAGCTTGGCCGAGGGCCTGCAGAAGGCCCTGGACGAGACCCTGGCCAAGCTGCCGATTCCCAAGGTCATGACCTACCAGCTGGCCGATGGCTGGAGCGACGTCAAGTTTGTGCGCCCAGCCCATGGCCTGATCGCCCTGCACGGCGCCGATGTGGTGCCCATCCAGACCCTGGGCCTGAGCGCCGGCCGCAGCACCCGCGGCCACCGGTTCGAGGCCGCGCAGGCGGTGGTCACGGTCGAGAGCGCCGAGTCCTACGCCGGCCAGCTGCGTGAGCAAGGCGCCGTCATCGCCAGCTTTGCCGAGCGCCGCGCCGAGATCGTGCGCCAGCTCACCGAGGCCGCTGCCAAGGAAGGCTTGAAGCCCATCGACGACGAGGCCCTGCTGGACGAGGTGACCGCGCTGGTCGAGCGCCCCAACGTGCTCACCTGTCAGTTCGAGCCCGAATTCCTGGGCGTGCCGCAGGAGTGCCTCATCCTCACGATGAAGGCCAACCAGAAGTACTTCCCGCTGCTGGACAGCCACGGCAAGCTCACCCACAAGTTCCTGATTGTCAGCAACATCGCCCCGGTCGACGCCAGTGCAGTGATCCAGGGCAATGAGCGTGTGGTGCGACCGCGCTTGGCCGACGCCAAGTTTTTCTTTGACCAAGACCGCAAGAAAACGCTCGAGAGCCGCGTGCCAGGCCTGGCCAAGGTGGTGTATCACGGCAAGCTGGGCACCCAGGGCGAGCGCGCCGAGCGCGTCAAGTCCATCGCCCACGCCATCGTCAACCAGCTGCGCATGGCCACCGTGCCCTACACGGTCGAGGCCAAGGACGAGTTCGAGGTGCTCGACAGCAAGGTGGCCCAGGCCGCGCTGCTGGCCAAGACCGACCTGCTGACCGACATGGTCGGCGAGTTCCCGGAGCTGCAGGGCATCATGGGCGCGTACTACGCCCGCCATGAAGGCCTGCGCGACGGGGTGGCCATCGCCATCGAAGACCACTACAAGCCGCGCTTTGCCGGTGATGCCCTGCCGCGCAACCACACCGGCACCGTGCTGGCCCTGGCCGACAAGCTGGAGACCCTGGTGGGCCTGTTTGGCATCGGCCAACTGCCCACTGGTGACAAGGATCCGTTTGCCCTGCGCCGTCATGCCCTGGGCGTGATCCGCATCCTGGTCGAGAAGAACCTGCCGCTGGATCTGCCGGAGCTGCTCAAGTCGGCTGTGCCGGCCTTTGGCGAGCTGATCGCCGACCCCAGCGTCGCCCTGCTGGGCTTCTTCCAGGACCGTCTGGCCGTGGCGCTGCGCGAGCAGGGCTACACCGCGCAGGAGGTGGACGCTGTGCTGGCGCTGGCGCCGGCCCGCCTGGGTGACGTGCCTAAGCGCCTGGAGGCCGTGCGTGCCTTCGCGGCGCTGCCTGAGGCGGCTTCGCTGGCCGCCGCCAACAAGCGCGTGGGCAACATCCTGAAAAAGGTGGAGGGCACGCTGCCCACCGAGGTGCAGCCGGCCCTGCTGGCTGAGGCCGCCGAGCAGGCCCTGGCCGCGGCGCTGGCCGAGGTGCAGCCGCAAGCCGACCGCCTGTTCGAGCTGCACGACTACGCGGGCTCGCTGCAGGCGCTGGCCGTGCTCAAGGCCCCGGTGGACGCCTTCTTCGACGGTGTGATGGTCAATGCCGAGGACCCGGCGCTGCGCGCCAACCGCCTGGCCCTGCTCAACCGCCTGCACGGCGCCATGAACCGGGTGGCCGACCTGGCCCGCCTGGCGGCCTGAGCAGCGCCCCGCCAGCCTCCGATCGCCCCGCCTTGGAGTTGTCATGGTCCAGCACCGCGCCCAGCAAGCCATCAAGCTGATCATCCTCGGCCGCGATGGCATCCTCAACCGCTTCCGTGAGGACCACGTCAAGGAGCCGGCGGAGTGGGAGCCCCTGCCCGGGGCACTGGAGGCGGTGGCACGCCTCAACCATGCAGGCTGGCATGTGGTGCTGGCCACCAACCAGGGCGGCATCGGCCGCGGCCTGACCGACATGGCCAGCCTGAATGCGGTCCATGTGCACATGATGAAGGCGCTGGCGGCCAAGGGCGGCCGCCTGGACGCCGTCTTCCTGTGCCCCCATGCACCCGAGGAGCACTGCGACTGCCGCAAGCCGCTGCCAGGCATGATGCGGGACATTGCCAGCCGCTATGGCGTGGACTTGAAGGCCGTGCCCATGGTGGCCGATACCCTGCGCGACCTGGAAGCCGCCCGTGCGGCAGGCTGTCCCGCCCATCTGGTGCTGACCGGCCGTGCCGCCCTGGTGGACCCGGCCGAGGTGGCCCAGTGGCTGGCTGCGGTGCCGGGCACCCGGGTCCATGCCGACCTGGCCGCGTTCGCCAACCATCTCCTTCACCCGGATGAGCCCGGCGCAGACCTGCTGCCCGGTGCCCCCAACCCCTGAACCTCTCCCATGTACAAGCTGCTCTGCGGCCTGCGCTCAGCGCTGTTTCTGCTCTGGCTGGCCGTCACCGTGATCCCCTGGGCCACCGTGGTGGTCCTGCTGTCGCCGCTGGTCAACAGCACGCGGCTCTACTGGATCTGCGTGGGCTGGCTCAACACCGCCGTCTGGGGCGCCCGCGTCCTCTGCGGGGTCCGTTACCGCGTCAGCGGCCTGGAGCATGTGCCGACGGCGGCCGATGGCCGGGCCGCCGTGCTGCTGGCGCCCAAGCACCAGAGCACCTGGGAAACCTTCGCCCTGCCGGGGATCATGCCCCACCCTCTGGCCTATGTGTTCAAGCGTGAGCTGCTGTGGATCCCTTTCTTTGGCTGGGCCATCGGCAGCTTGGACATGATCCACATCGACCGCGGTCGCCGCAGCGAGGCCTGGCGCAAGGTGGCCGAGCAGGGCCAGCGCATCATGGGCCTGGGCCACTGGGTCATCATGTTCCCCGAGGGCACCCGCACTCCGCGTGGTGCCCAGGGGGAATACAAGAGCGGCGCCTCGCGTCTGGCCATCACGGTGGGAGTACCCATCGTGCCCATCGCCGTCAGTTCAGCCAAGTGCTGGCCGCGCAAGAGTTTTCTGCTGCGCCCGGGTGTCATCGACGTGTCCATCGGCCCGCCCATCGTCTCGGCTGGCCGGCGGCCCGATGAGCTGATGCGTGAGGTGGAGGGGTGGATCGAGACCGAAATGCGCCGCATCGACCCCGAAGCCTACGCTGCCGGCGGCCCCCAGGCCGTCTGAACGGTTGCGGCCTGCACCCCGCCTCAGGCCATGCCGCGTCCCGCCCGCGTGTCCCCGGTGGCTGGCGCCCCGCCCGACCAGCTTTCGCTGTTCGACCGCCTCGACCAAGCCTTTCCCGGGGCGCGTCCCACCCTGCCGAAGCGGCCTATGCCCGTGGCGGCCACGGCCGCGGGCCTGGTGCATCCCCAAGCCACCCACCGGCTGCAGCTCGGGCCGTTGCTGCTGGGCTACCAGCTCAAGCGCGCCGCCCGGCGCTCCATCGGTTTTGTGGTGAGGCCCGAGGGCCTGAGCGTGACTGCGCCGCGCTGGGTGCGTCAGGCCGATATTGAGGATGCCCTGCGCCACAAGGCCGACTGGGTACTGCGCAAGTTGCAGGAGCAGCAGGAGCGCCTGCGGCGCCAGGGCCAGGCCCGGGTGGCCTGGGGCGAAGGGGCCGAACTGCCGTACCTGGGCGCGCCCCTTCGGCTTCGGCTGGATGCGGGGCTCCACGGTGTCCGCTGGCTGCCGGCGCTGCTGGCGGGCCAGGCGCCGCAGCTGTGCCTGGGCCTGCCGGCCGACACCCCGGCCAAGCGCCTGCGTGAAGTGGTCCAGGCCTGGTTGCAACAGCAGGCCTTGGCGTTGTTCCACCAGCGCTGCGCGCAGTTCGCCCCGCAGCTGGGGGTGCAGCCGCGGCGGGTCCGTCTGAGTGCGGCGCGGACCCGATGGGGCAGTGCCAGTGCCGATGGCAATATCCGGCTGAACTGGCGCCTGATCCACTTGCCGCTGGATGTGATCGACTATGTGGTGGTGCATGAACTGGCCCACCTGCGCGAGATGAACCACAGCCCGGCCTTCTGGGCCCTGGTGCAGGCCGTGCTGCCGGATATGCAGGCTCGCCGCGCCGCCCTGCGTCACCCGGTGCTGCCGCCGTGGGACGACGATGCGCCGGGTCCTCAGGACGCCGACGAGTAGCTGGCTTGTCAAGGGGGGCGGGGCGCATCCCCCCTATGGTGGATGCACAGGGCGCCCGTGGGGCGGCACAGTCAGGGTGTTGCTGTCATCACCAGGGTTACTTCCGACACAAGGAAGTTGAAACCGGCGGGCGCCTTGTGGGCCTGCCGGTTTTTTTATGGTCTGTCCGCCGCCTGTGGCGCTGACCGGCAGGGGGGGCTGGCGTGGCGGGGTCAGGACGGTGGCGGGCCGGGTGGGCGCGGCGGCAGGTACAGGCGGTCCGACCAGGTGGCCAGCCACTCGGGCCGCAAGGCGACGAATATGGCGGCAAACATGCCGGTGAGGAAAGCGTCCCCCCAGGCCGAGAGCCAACGGCCGATCATCACGTCGGTGGTCTCCTGCCCGGGCGGCGTGCCGGTCAGGGCCAGGTGTGCCCAGCCGGTCAGGGCCAGCGACAGCACCGAGACCAGGAAGGCGCGCCCCAGGATGTAGGTGAAGGGTTGCGGTGGCAGCCAGCGGCGGATGGCCAGTCCCAGGCCCATGGCCAGCGTACCGGGCAGCAGACCCTGCCAGACCAGCCGCGACAGGGCCGTCTCCCAGCCCATCTGGCCCAGCCATGCCGACAGTGCGGCCACCCCCAGCATGGCCAGCACCGCCAGGGGCCAGCCTGCCAGCAGCACCAGCAGGCAGGCGCCTGACAGCGGCTGGATCAGCGGCACGTGGACCAGGTGGTCGGCGCTCCAGAACAGCGGCATGACAGCGCACCAGACCAGCCACGGCCAGGGCGGTCCGGCCGGCCCCACCGCACGCCACGGGCGCAGGGCCAGGGCCAGGGCGCTGGCCAGGGCGGTGAGCAACAGGTCGAGGGTCAGCATGCCGGCATGCTAGGGCCGAGGTCGCACGCTGGCGTGCGATGGGTCAAGCCCGACGGGACAGGTGCCCGCTGGCGATGCCGCTGAACGCGATCAAGGCCATGCCCAACCAGGCCAGTGCAGCGGGGGCCTGACCCAGCCACCACCAGCCCGCCAGGGCGGCAAAGACCAGTTGCGTGTAGAGCAAGGGGGCCACCGTGGCGGCGCGGGCGTGGCGGTACGCCTGCAACAGACAGACCTGGCCGGTGGCGTTGAACAGGGCCACACCGGCCAGCAGTGCCCAGGCGCCGGGAGACAGCGGCTGCCAGCCGCCGTGCAGCACCGCCAGGCCGGAGAGGACGGTGCCGATGCCCGCGGTCCACAGGTTGGTGGTGCCGGGGGCGTCGGTCGCTGCGGCGCGTGCGGTCAGCAGTTGGAACACGGTGCCCGCCGCCAGCGTGCCCAGCGGCAGCAGCAGGGTCCAGCCCAGGGTGGCCCCCTGGCCGGGGCGTACCACCAGCAGCACGCCGGCAAAGCCGCTGGCCATCAGCACCCAGCCTAGGCCCGGCACCTGTTCGCGCCAGAAGAGGGCGGCCACCAGGGTCATCGCCATGGGCGTGAGCATGACGATGGCGGTGAATTGGCCCACCGGGATGTGCTGCAGGCTCATCACGGCGAAGAGGTTGGTCAGGGCCAAGGCGAGGGCGCGGCCCACCTGCAGGCCCGGCCGCCGCGCACGAAAGAGTGACAACCCCCGCTGCGGCAGGTCGGTCGCTAAGTGCAGCAGACTCTGCACCAGGTAGCGGGCGAACAGCATCATGGCCACCGTGGCGCTGGAGGCCAGCAGCTGGGTCAGGGTGTCCAGCGCGGCGAAGGAGGCGGTGGTGGCCAGGGCGAAGGCCATGCCCACGGACGGGCGGGGGTTGGTAGGGGTCAAGGGCGGGCAGGGAGGGAGGGCCGGGGCCCGGCCGCGCGTGGCGCGTATCCGGCATGCCTGCGGCCCAGGGGGAAACCCGGATTGTCCGTCAGCCGCCCCATCTCCCTGGGGCATGCCCGGGTACGGTGGGGTTACATCTCCGCCTGGGGCGGTGGTGCGCGACGTCCCCGGGGCCGAACCCGCCACAGCAGCAGGCCCGCCAGCAGCAGCGTGTAGACGCCCACTTCAGCCAGGTTGTTCTTGCCCGCGCGCATCCACCAGAAGTGCAGCAGCGCCAGGGGCGCGAGCAGGTAGCACAGACGGTGCAGGCGGCGCCAGGCGGCTCCACCGAGCCGGCGGACGGCCGCATCGACCGAGGTGGCGGCCAGCGGCACCATGGTCAGCCAGGCTGCCGTGCCCACCAGGATGAAGGGCCGTTTGGCCACGTCCGTCCACAGGGCGTGCAGGTCCAGGCCCTGGTCGAGCCATGCATAGGCCAGCCAGTGCAGGCTGCCATAGGCGAAGGTGGCCACGCCGGCGGCCCGCCGGAAGCGGGCCAGCGCGGTCCAGCCCAGGGCCTGACGCAGAGGGGTGATCGCCAAGGTCAGGCACAGGGCGCGCAGCGTCCAGTCGCCCAGCTGGCGGATCAGGGCTTCCGCGGGATTGGGACCCAGGCCATCCCCCAGGGCCAGGGCCAGCAGGCCGAGCGCCGGGCTGGCCAGCAGCAGCCAACAGGCTGGCCGGGCCAGGGGATGCAGCAGCAGGCGGTTCACCGGGGGGGCTCAGAACTGGCGCCGCAGGTCCATGCCCGCGTAGAGCTGGCCCACTTGCGGCTCGTAACCGTTGAACATCAAGGTCGGTCGCTTCTTGGTGAACAGGCCGTCCTCGCCGATGCGGCGCTCGGTGGCCTGGCTCCAGCGCGGATGGTCCACCTGGGGGTTCACGTTGCTGTAGAAGCCGTACTCCTGGGGGTTGGCCCGCTCCCAGCTGGCGACCGGCTGCTTGTCCAGCAGGCGGATGTGGACGATGGATTTGGCGCTCTTGAACCCGTACTTCCAGGGCACCACCAAGCGCAGCGGGGCGCCGTTCTGGTGGGGCAGCACCTCGCCGTACAGACCGAAGGCCAGCAGGGTCAGGGGGTGCAGCGCCTCGTCCAGGCGCAGGCCTTCGCGGTATGGCCAGTCCAGCACCGAGGAGCGCACCCCGGGCATCTGCGCCTTGTCGGCCAGGCTGATGAACTCCACGTAGCGGGCATTGCCCGTGGGCTCCACCCGGCGGATCAACTCTGCCAGCGAATAGCCCACCCAGGGAATGACCATGGACCAGCCTTCCACGCAGCGCAGGCGGTAGAGCCGGTCTTCCATGGGGGCCAGGCTCAGCAGTTCCTCCAGCCCGAAGCGGCGCGGCTTGGCGCAGGCACCGTCCACCATGACGGTCCAGGGACGGGGACGCAGGGTGTGGGCCAGCCGGGCGGGATCGGCCTTGTCGGTGCCGAACTCGTAGAAGTTGTTGTAGCCGGTGACGTCGGCATAGGCGGTGGGCTTGTCCATGACCAGGGCACCGGCCACGCCGCTGCGCTGCGCCGGCAGGGCGGGCAGGCGGCCGGGTGGGGTGGCGGCCCGGGCGCTGGCGCCCAGGCCCGCCAGGCCCAGGCTGGCCGCTTGCAGCAGCTGGCGGCGTTGCCGCCAGACCTCGCGTGGCGTGATCTCGGAGGGCAGGGGCTGGCCCGCAGGGGGCAAGGACAGGAGGGGCATGACGGCGTCTCGGGGCGGAGCGGGCGGGGCCCGCGGGCAGAAGGCGGTACGGGTTGCGCACCGCCACAGGCCTGTGTCGCGTGACAGGCTGCCGACCTTACAGCCCGGCGCCCGGGCCGCGTGGCCGTGGGGGTTTGCGTGAGGCGCCCCGGTGCGGCCCAGTGAGGGCCCGCCCCGCCGTCATGGCGTTCAGCGATCCGCCGTGGCCAGGTGCCGCCCCAGGAAGTCCAGGGTACGGTCCCAGGCCAGGGCAGCAGCTGCCGGGTCGTAGGCGTTGGTGGGGGGGCAGTGGGGCGGCACCGCCAGCTCGTTGGCAAACGCGTGCTTGGCTTCGTAGCGGTGGCACTCGAAGCGCACGCCAGCCTGGGCCATCAAGGCTTCCAGCTCGGCCACCTGGGCCACGGGGAAGTAGGCGTCCTGGGTCGCGAAATGGCCCAGCAGCGGCGCCCGGATGCGTGCCGGATCCAGGTAGGCCAGGGGCGGGAAGCCATACCAGGCGGCGGCGGCATCCGCTTCGGGGCAGAAGACGGTGGACAACAAGGTCAGCGCACCACCCATGCAGTAGCCCGTGACGCCCACACGGGGGCTGCCCCCGGCCTGCAGCCACTGCAGCGCGCCGCGCACGTCCTGGCTGGCGGCATCGGCGAAGTCCAGCCCCGTCATCAGGTGCTCGGCCTCCTGGGCATCCAGGGTGCAGCGGCCGCGGTAGAGGTCGGGCACCAGGACCCGGTAGCCGGCCTCGGCGTAGCGGTGGGCCACCCCCTTGATCTGGTCGTTGAGGCCCCACCACTCCTGGATGACGACCAGGCCGGGCGCGCTGGCGGAGTCGCCTGCCGGGGTCTCCAGCCAGCCTTGCGCGGTCTGGCCATCGGGACGGGTGAAGGGGATCAGGCTGCCCATGGACGGTCTCCGAAAGTGGGGGGAGGGAGGCGCGGGCACCGGAGGTCCCGGAGCCGGTGACGGGCGGGCTTCAGAGCTCGCCGTAGGAGTGCAGTCCCGACAGGAACATGTTGACGCCCAGGAAGGCGAAAGTGGTGACCACCAGGCCCACCAGCGACCACCAGGCCGCCGGCACGCCGCGCAGGCCCTTCATCAGCCGCATATGCAGCCAGGCGGCGTAGTTGAGCCACACGATCAGGGCCCAGGTTTCCTTGGGGTCCCAGCTCCAATAGCCGCCCCAGGCCTCGGCGGCCCAGAAGGCGCCCAGCACGGTGGCGATGGTGAAAAAGGCAAAGCCGACCGCGATGGCCTTGTACATCACGTCGTCCATCAGCTCCAGCGAGGGCGAGCGCGGGTTGATCCGTTCGCGCAGGGCGATCATGAGGGCGAAGAACACCGTGGTGCCGCCGACCATCCGCATGGCCTTGGCCAGCGCCGCGGCGTTGCCCGCACCCTCGCCGGCCACCAGCCAGGCCAGGGCCACGGCCACGAAGACGGCGCCGGGCACCGCCACCAGGCCAATCCACAGGCTGCGCGGGGTGGCGGCCTTGAGCAGGTAGGCCAGGGCGACCATGGCCGACAGCGCGAAGGTGCCGTAGCCCACGAAGTTGGCTGGCACGTGCAACTTCATCCACCAGCTCTGCAGCGCGGGCACCAGGGGCTGGATCTCGTGGGCCTCACGGGCCACCGCGTACCAGAGCAGGAAGCCCACCGCGGCGCTCACCACCAGCATCACGAAACCGCCCAGGGCGCGGGCCTTGAACTGGGCTTCGTAGTACAGGTAGAAGAGGGCCGTCATCCAGCAGAACAGGACGAACACTTCGTAGAGGTTGCTCACCGGGATGTGGCCGATGTCCGGGCCGATCTGGTGGCTCTCGAACCACCGCACCATGGTGCCGGTCAGTGCCATGAAGACCGCCGCCCAGGCCAGGCCCGAGCCCAGTCGCAGGCCTACGGCGTCATTGCCGCGGCCCGAGAAGAAGCCGATCCAGTAAAACAGCGTGCTCATGAAGAACAGCGTGCTCATCCAGAGGATGGCGCTCTGGCTGGACAGCAGGTACTTGAGCAGGAACACCTGATCGGCCGCCGCGAGGTCGGCGCCAAAGCCGTCGCTCTGGCGCAGGTACAGCGCGATGGCGGCCAGGGTGGCCGCGCCCACGCCCAGGCTCAGGCCGCGCAGCGGCGCCCAGAACCAGCCCAGGGCGATGAGCGAAGGCACGCTGCCCACCAGGATGGCCTTCTCATAGCCGTCCATGGCGACGCCGTAGCGCTGGAAGGCGTAGCCTGCACCCAGCACGATGAGCAGGGCGAAGGCCCAGTCCATCGGGCTGCGCCCGCTGAACCAGCCGGCTCGGCCGATCTCCAGGGTGGTGGTGGTCGTGTTCATCGCGTTGTGTCTCCAGGGGCGCCCGTGGGGGTCGGGCCGAGGACGGCCTGACGCAGGGTCTCGAACTCGAGGTCGGCGTCGCGCAGCTTGCGCGGGGTGGACAGGGCCATGAGCACCCGGGTGCTTCCGGCCCCGGCGGATGGATCCCCACCGGCGGCTGCAGGTTCCGTGACGGCGGGCGCCAACCAGATCCACAGCCGGCGCTCCCGCACGTAGAGCATGGCGAACACACCGATGATCAGCAGCACGGCGCCCAGGTAGACCAGGTTCTTGCCTGGGCTACGGGTGACTTGGAACACGCTGGCCTGCACCTGCTTGAAGTCTTCCAGCATCAGCAGGAACGGGGCAGGGTAGAAGAAGCTGTCGGACAGGGCCAGCACGGCCTGCGTCATGAACTGGCGCGCGCCCTCGTCGGTGGCCAGCGGGGGCAGGCCGGCCTGCTCCCGCGCCAATTGGTTGAGTTCGAAGAGGTTGCCGTTGAGGATGCGCAGCAGCACCTCGGCCACACGCTCGCGGTCATCGGTGGGCACCGAGGCGTCGATGAACTGGCTCAGGGCGGCCAGCCCACCCGGGGCCGGCTTGTCGGAGGTCGCCGCCTCCAGGCCGGCGAACAGGCCCAGGGTGCGCAGGCCGGTCACCCGCAGCTGTTCGGCCATCTCGGGTTTACCCGGCGGTGTGGCCAGTGCGGCGTAGCGGGTGGCGGCCTTCTCGCGCAGGGCCGCATCCTGCAGGGCCACGCGCAGGCGCTGCCAGCCCTGCAGCCCGCCCTGCTCGTCGGCGGGGATGCGCAGGTAGCGGAAGGCCTCGGCCGGCGTCTCGCGCGCGCCCACCAAGAAGACGGGGGCCCCGCCGTCCTCCAGCACCATCGGCGCCATGTAGCTGTGGTACTCCCTGGCTTGCCCGGCCGCGTCCCGCAGCTTGTAGGTGATCGCCGGTCCGACGTTGCGCATCGTCTTGGCCTTGTCTCCCTTGGCGCCGCTGCCCAGGTGCTTGTCCAGGGCGCTGCCCAGGTTGACTGCGCGCACGTCGGTGGCCTCGGTGGCGCCGGCCCCCAGGTTCTCGACGTTGATGACCTTGAGCCCGGTCAGCTCCAGGGTCAGCGTCTCGGTGCCCCGCGTCAGGCGGCTGCTGCCGCCCACCACGCCGCCCACCTCAAAGGGCTCGCCGCCCCGGCTCAGCGGCAGGCCCCGCAGCCGGACCTCGGAGCCGCCGTCGTCAAAGCTGCTCTGGTAGATCGCCACACCGCGGTGGATGAAGGGCTCGTTGACCTTGATGGTGGCCTCGTGACGCTGGCCGGTGTCGCGGTCATGCACCACCACTTCGCTGGCGAAGAGCTTGGGCATGCCGGTGTCGTAGTACTCCACGATGAACTTGCGCAGTTCCACCTCGAAGGGCAGGTCCTGCAGCACCACGCCGTCATTGAGGGCCAGGATGGCGGTGCCGCTGCGACCCCCTTCGGGCACCTGCAGGTTGCCCCGGTAGGTAGGATTGGCGGTCGAGAGCCGATGCTGGGCCGGCACGTCCTTGATGAAGCCGCCGCCGGTGTAGACCTCCTTGCCGCCAAACCAAAGCTGGGCGCGTACGACGAGGTCTCCGTCGAAGAGGCCCCCCAAGCAGATCAGCACGATGGCGCCATGGGCCGCCAGGTAGCCGAGCTTGTTGGCCCGTCCGGCGCGGGCGGCCACCATGGTGCCCTGGCCGGCGCGCTCCTGCACCCGTGCCTGCCAGCCCTTAGAGGCCAGGGCGGCGGCGATGCGACCGATCACCTGGTCCCGGCTGGCGGGCAGCTCCGCCTCGGCATGGTGGTGGAAGGCGCGCAGCGAGCGCTCTTGCACATGCTCCTTGAAGCTCCGCAGGTCCTGAAGGATCTTGGGGGTGTTGCGGGCGATGCACAGGCTGGTGGAGATCACCAGGAAGCCCAGGATGAGCAGGAACCACGGGCTGCTGTAGATCGCGAAGAGTCCAGCGCGCTCGAATACCTCAGCCCAGAACGGACCGAACTGGTTGATGTAGTTGTTGTACGGCTGTCCTTGCTGGATGACGGTGCCGATGATCGAGGCGATGCAGATCACGCTGAGCAGCGCGATCGCGAAGCGCATGGAGGACAGCAGTTCCATCCAGGCCTGCGGCCAGCGGGTGCGGCGGGCGGGCGAGGAGGGCAGACCGGGAGCAGCGGACGACATGGCGCGCATTATCCTGAGAGGGGGGCGCACAAGGACAAAGGGCCGGTCAAAGACCGGCCCCTTGAGCTGTGATAAGACTGGCTTCAGCAGCCGGGACTGCCGCTGCCGCCGGCGGCTTAGCGCAGGCCGGCGATGTAGTCGGTGACCGCCTGGATTTCCTTGTCGCTCATCTTGGCGGCAATGGTCATCATCTGCGGGCTGTTGGCGCGGGTGCCCGCGCGGAAGGCGTTCATCTGCGCGTCCAGATATTCGACATGCTGGCCGCCCAGGCGCGGGTACTGGGCCGGGATGCCGGCGCCGTTGGGGCTGTGGCAGCCGGCGCAGGCGGGTACGCCCTTGGCCGCGATGCCACCGCGGTAGATCTTCTCGCCCAGGGCGATGGTGTCCTTGTTCTTGGACGCGCCGGCCAGGGCCGGCTTGCTGGCGAAGAAGGCGGCGACGTTGCGCACGTCCTCATCGGTGGCCAGCGTGGCCGCCATGCCCTGCATCACGCCGTTGGCGCGCTTGCCGGACTTGAACTCATGCAGCTGCTTGACCAGGTAGTCGGCATGCTGCCCTTGCAGGATGGGGTTGGCCGACAGGCCGCGGGTGCCGTCGGAGGTGTGGCAGGCCGCGCAGACCGTGGTGGCGATTTCCTGACCGCGGGCCAGATCCGGCTTGGCCGGTGCCTTGGCGCCTTCGGCGAAGGAGGAGGAGGCCGAGAGGGCCAGCATGGCGGCCAGCAGGGCGGATTGGGCGACGGCAACAGGAGACTTCATGTCCAAGGGCCTCAGGGATTGTGGGTATTCTGGCGGGTGCACCGTGTCGGCTCGGGCCTGTCTGCCACCTGTCCGCAGGCGCAGTGCCAATCCGACCAAACCCGCGGATTTTACAATGCTCCATGGTTGAAACTTCAGGATTGGCCCCCGCGCCGCAGTCGGACGCTGTTCGCGAAGCGTTGGCTTGGGCCCACACCGCGCGCTTCTTCACCACAGCCAGTCAGCTTAACCAGCTGCCGGCCGGTGACTTGCCTGAGCTGGCCTTCGTCGGCCGCAGCAATGCAGGCAAGAGCTCGTCCATCAATTGCCTGGCGCAACGTCGCCAGCTTGCCTTCGCGTCCAAGACGCCGGGGCGCACTCAACACATCAACCTTTTCGCGCTGGGCCCCAAGGACACGCCCGACGCCTACCTGGCCG
Source organism: Ideonella livida (assembly GCF_010499455.1). Classification (GTDB taxonomy): domain Bacteria; phylum Pseudomonadota; class Gammaproteobacteria; order Burkholderiales; family Burkholderiaceae_C; genus Ideonella; species Ideonella livida. The sequence goes on from NZ_JAAGOH010000007.1 coordinate 160,608, forward strand.
ACTTGCCGGGCTATGGCTACGCCAGCGTCGAGCGTGGCGCCAAGCTGCGCTGGCAGAAAGTCATGGCCGACTACCTGGAGGTGCGGCGCAACCTGGCGGGCGTGGTGCTACTGGTGGACAGCCGTCTGGGCTTCACCGCCCTGGACGAGCGGCTGCTGCAGTTCATCCAGCCCCGGGTGGTCAACGGTGAGGTCCGTCTGCTGGTGCTGCTGACCAAGGCCGACAAGCTCAATCGCCGCGAGCAGCAGGCGGCGCTGGACGGTGCGCAGGAGCGCCTGGGGGCCCTGGCCTCCGAGGCGGCGGACATCGGGGTGCTGCTGTTCTCCGCCCCCAAGGCCCAGGGCCTGGGCGATCTGGCCGAAACGGTGCGCAGCTGGATTCGGCCGTCGGCCGGGGAGGGCAGCCCGGCGAGCACGCCAGACGCGGAACCGGACGCCGGGGGGCACTGATTGGGGGGGGCCGTCATGACGGCCTCGGCCCTGGTGGAGGGCAAGGGCTGGCTCAGCGCCGTCACCCTGGCCGGTGCGGCCTTGGCCGCAGCACGCCTCAGCGCGGATGTACCGTCAAGCGGATGCCCAGGTCTGAGCGCAGGGTGAGGCGCGCCACCGGCTGCGGCTGGTGGCCGGGAATGGGGCGAAACTCAAACTCCCTCAGCAGGCAGGCGAGCACCAGATTGGCCTCCTGCAAGGCGAAGCCGGCGCCCACACACACCCGCGGCCCCAGGCTGAAGGGCAGGAAGGCCTGGGCGCTGGCCGCGCGGCCGGCATCGTCCAGGTAGCGGTCGGGGTCGAACTCGTCAGGCCGCTCCCAGTAGCGGCGGTGGCGGTGGATGAGCCAGGGCGAAATGACTACGCTGTCGCCGGGTCGCACCGGTGTCTGGCGCAGGCTGCAGGCCTGGGTGGCCTCGCGCACGAAGAACGACAGCGGCGGATACAGCCGCAGGGTTTCGCGGAAGATGCGCCGGATCAGATCGACTTTGCGCAACCGCTCCAGGCTGGCCGGACCCTCGCCCAGCACCTGCCGGGCCTCGTCGTGGGCCTGACGCTGGATGTCGGGGGTGCGCGCCAGCAAGTCCAGGCACCAGGCCAGGGTGCCGGCCGAGGTCTCGTGGCCGGCCAGGAAGATCACGGCCACCTCGTCCACCACCTCGTCCAGCGACCACGGCTTGCCGGTGTCGGGATCGCGCGCTTGGAGCAGCGAGGCCAGGATGTCCTGCTGCGGACCGGGTTCTCCGGCCACGGCGGCGGCATGCCGGGGGCGCACTTGGCGGTAAAGCGCCTCGCGGATGGCCTGTGCCGCCGCGTCTGCTCGCCGGGCGGCACCGCCCCAGCGTGGCAGCCAGCGATGCTGGTACTGCGGCATGGTGGCGGCGGGCGCCTCCTGCTGAAAGGTGACGAAGGCATCGTAGATGGCGCGGGCCTCATCGCCGGACAGGGGCTGGCTGAACAGGGCGCGCAGGATGATGTCGGCGGTCACCCAAGTCGTCTCGTGGTCGATGTCGACCTCGGTGCCGGGGGGCAGGGCGCGTAGCCGGGCGCACGCATCCTCCACCGCTTCGCGCATGGCGCCAAAGGCATGCTCCATGCGGGTGAGTTCGAACGCGGGCTCCATCATCCGGCGCTGGCGTGTCCAGGTCGCCCCGTTGGAGGTGAAGATGCTCACGCCGACCAGCCTGCGCAGCAGGTCATCCATGAAGCGGTGCTTGGGAAACTGCCGGTGCTCGCTGACCAGCACCTGCCGAACGGCCTCGGGATCGTTGACCATGAAGATGCCCTGGCCGGCCACCTGGCTGTGGCCCATTTGCATCTGGTAGGCGCGTTCGGTGAGCTGCGCCAGCAGGTTGTCCTGCCCGGTGAGGTGGCCGACGAGCTGGCGCCAGCGGCGTGCCCAGGTGGTGCGGGCCGGGCGGGGATAGGCGGGGCAGAACTTGCTCACGGTCGGGCTCTCGGTCGAGCGATAGGGCCTGGAGGGGCCCGCAGGGTACGCCATGGCAACGCGCTGCGGCCTGACGCGCGTTCGACCGCCCCAAGAAAAAGGGCCGCCTGGCGGCGGCCCTTTCGGCTCAGGCTGAGGGACTCAGGCCTGGACTTACATGTCCATGCCCATGCCGCCCATGCCACCCATGCCGCCGCCCGGCATGGCCGGAGCGTCTTCCTTGGGGGCCTCGGCCACCATGCACTCGGTGGTCAGCATCAGCGACGCCACGGAGGCGGCGTTCTGCAGGGCGGTACGGGTCACCTTGGTCGGGTCCAGGATGCCCATTTCGATCATGTCGCCGTAGGTGTCGTTGGCGGCGTTGAAGCCGAAGTTGCCAGCGCCTTCCAGCACGCGGTTGATGACCACGCTGGGCTCGCCACCGGCGTTGCCCACGATCTCGCGCAGCGGGGCTTCGATGGCCTTGAGCACCAGCTTGATGCCGGCGTCTTGGTCAGCGTTGTCGCCCACGATGGCGCCAGCGGCTTGGCGGGCACGCAGCAGGGCCACGCCGCCGCCAGCCACGATGCCTTCTTCCACGGCAGCGCGGGTGGCGTGCAGGGCGTCTTCCACGCGCGCCTTCTTTTCCTTCATCTCGACCTCGGTGGCAGCGCCGACCTTGATCACGGCCACGCCGCCGGCCAGCTTGGCCACGCGCTCTTGCAGCTTCTCGCGGTCGTAGTCGGAGGTGGCTTCCTCGATCTGGATGCGGATCTGCTTGACGCGGGCTTCGATGTCGGCAGCGGCACCGGCGCCATCGATGATGGTGGTGTTTTCCTTGCCCACTTCGACGCGCTTGGCTTGGCCCAGGTCAGCCAGGGTGACCTTTTCCAGGCTCAGGCCGACTTCTTCGGCGATGACCTTGCCACCGGTCAGGATGGCGATGTCTTCCAGCATGGCCTTGCGACGGTCGCCGAAGCCCGGAGCCTTGACGGCCACGACCTTCAGGATGCCGCGGATGGTGTTGACCACCAGGGTGGCCAGCGCTTCGCCATCGACTTCTTCAGCGATGATCAGCAGCGGGCGGCCGGCCTTGGCCACGGCTTCCAGCGTGGGCAGCAGGTCGCGGATGTTGCTGATCTTCTTGTCGAACAGCAGGACAAACGGGTTGTCCAGCAGGGCGGCCTGCTTCTCGGGGTTGTTGATGAAGTAGGGCGACAGGTAGCCGCGGTCGAACTGCATGCCTTCGACGACGTCCAGCTCGTTGTTCAGGCTCTTGCCGTCTTCAACGGTGATCACGCCTTCCTTGCCCACCTTGTCCATCGCCTCGGCGATGATGCCGCCGACGTCGGCGTCAGAGTTGGCGGAGATGGTGCCGACCTGGGCGATCTCCTTGGAGGTCGTGGTGGCCTTGGAGGCGTTCTTCAGCTCGACGATCAGGGCGGCAACCGCCTTGTCGATGCCGCGCTTGAGGTCCATCGGGTTCATGCCGGCGGCCACGTACTTCATGCCTTCGCGCACGATGGCCTGGGCCAGCACGGTAGCGGTGGTGGTGCCGTCACCGGCGTTGTCAGAGGTCTTGGAAGCGACTTCCTTGACCATCTGGGCGCCCATGTTCTGCAGCTTGTCCTTGAGCTCGATTTCCTTGGCCACGGACACACCGTCCTTGGTCACGGTGGGGGCGCCGAAGGAGCGCTCGAGCACCACGTTGCGGCCCTTGGGGCCCAGGGTGACCTTGACCGCGTTGGCCAGGATGTTCACGCCTTCGACCATGCGGGCGCGGGCGTCAGAGCCGAAGACGACGTCTTTTGCTGCCATGTGATTTCTCCGAATTCAGTTCAGTCAGTGCTTGGGACGGGCTGGGGCAGGAGTTACTTCTGCACCACAGCGAAGAGGTCTTCTTCGCGCATCACCAGCAGCTCCTCGCCATCGACCTTGACGGTCTGGCCGGAATACTTGCCGAACAGCACGCGGTCGCCCACAGCGACGTTCAGGGCGACGAAGTCACCCTTGTCGTTGCGCTTGCCCGGACCCACGGCCAGCACTTCACCCTGGTCGGGCTTCTCAGCGGCGTTGTCGGGGATGATGATGCCCAGCGCGGTCTTGGTTTCGTTTTCCAGACGCTTGACGATCACGCGATCGTGCAGAGGACGAAGTTTCATTGCATCTCCTAGTGCGGTTGCAGTGAGGTTCTAGACAAAGAAGGGTGGACTGCCGGCGGAAGGCCCGCCTGCGGCCCGTCACCGACCCGCCGTACCCACAGGGCGCCCAGCGTGAAGACCGGGTTGCCTGGGTTGTTAGCACTCATGCGGGTCGAGTGCTAACAAACATTATATGGACGGCTCCGGCCCTTTCAAGACCCGGGGAAACCGCCGTCCTCGCGGCGTGATGTAAGCCCTTGTGAACGGCTTCACCAGGTCGGCGTCGGCTGAGCCAGTCGGGCGCGAAGGGTCGGCAGCGGCGGCATGGGCGGCATGAGCACGTCGTCAAGCCCCACTAAGGTACCGGCCTGGGCGTCCCAAGTGAACAGCAGGCCGATGCGCTGGCCCACCGCCTGCGGGCAGGGGGCCGGGTTCAGGTGCTGGGGTTCCGCCTGGGCGGCGCACCAGGACGCCACATGCACCAGGCAGGACAGGGTGGCGTCGGCGCCGCCTTCTGTGGGGTGGGGCACATGCGCCGCGGCGTGGGCCAGGTGTTCGCCCACCCCCCAGGCGCGCAGCAGGGCGGCGGCGCGTTCGGCATCCCGGCCGTCGGGGTGCGGGCCGCCACCCAGCTGCAGGCGCACCCAGCCGCCCAGGGCGTGGAGCAGGCCGCAGGCATGGGCTTGCACCGGGTCTTCCTCGGCCACGCCCGCCAGCCAGTGTGCGGCTGCGGCGGTGTTCTGGCTGAAGCGCCAGAAGGCTTGGTTGTCGCGTCCCGCGGGCCAGGGCAGCAGGCGTGTCAGGCCGGTGGCCAGCACCAGGTTGCGCAGCATGCCGGGGTCCAGCTGCTCGCGCAGGGTCTGGAGGGTGGGGCTTTGTGTCTCCGTCAGCAGGGCGTCCGTCCAGGCGGCGTCGGTTTGCAAGGGCGCCAGCACGTCGTCCAGCGCGATGTCGAGGTCCAGTCCGGCGAGCGACTGCAGCGCGGGGCGCAGGGCCGCGGGCGGCGCCAGGCGTTGAGGGTCGATTTCGGGAAGGGGAGCGGGGGTCATGGGGTCTCCTGACGTCGTGACGGCCGGCATGGTCCCCCCACGTGGGTACGGACTGCCTTGATGCATCACAAGTCCAGTGGCGCGCGCAGGCAGGCCCCGGCTGGCCGGGGTCGCAGAGTCCCCGGCGGGCGCGTCGCCTTCAGGCCGCCAGGTCGAAGACCAGGACCTCGGCCTGCATGCCGTGGCTGAGCGACAGCAGGGGCTCGTCCCACAGCGCCAGACCGTCGCCCGCAGCCAGGGTGTGCCCCTGGGCCCGCAACTGGCCCCGCAGCACCTGCACCCAGGCCCGACGACCGGCCGCCAAGGGCAAGGTGGCCGTGGCCTCGCCGTCCAGCGTCCCCAGGTAGAGCGAGGCATCGGCATTGAGCTGCAGGGCGTCGCCTGCGCCCTGGGGGCTTGCCACGCAGTGCAAGCGGCCGCGCACGGCCTGCGGGTCCACCGCCCGCTGGTCGTAGCCCGGGGTCAGCCCGCGTGCGGCGGGCAGCAGCCAGATCTGCAGGAAGTGGGTTTCCTCGCCAGGGGCATGGTTGAACTCGCTGTGCCGCACGCCGGTGCCGGCGGTCATGCGCTGGATCTCGCCCGGGCGGATGACGGTGCGGTGGCCCAGGCTGTCCTGGTGGCTCAATTCGCCGGCAAGCACCACGCTGACGATTTCCATGTCACGGTGGCCATGGGTGCCGAAGCCGGTGCCCGGGGCGATGCGGTCCTCATTGATCACCCGCAGGTTGCCGAAGCCCATGTGGGCTGGGTCGTGGTAATCGGCGAACGAGAAGGTGTGAAAACTTTTGAGCCATCCGTGGTCGGCGAGGCCACGGTCCTGGGCGCGTCGCAGTTGCAGCATGGCGTAGGACTCCGGGAATGGAAGCGAGAGGATGGAGATGTCACTGTAGGGCGACCGGCTTCTGGCGGGGCGTGGGGTGCTTGACGCCATCTTTCAAATAACATGAATGTCCCCTCGGATGCCGGGTCTTCCGGCTCGGTATCCCCTGGCCCGCAGCGCCGTCCGCCCCTCCGCCAGCCCGCTCCATGACACCACGCCGAAACGCCCTGACGCCCGAATCCCTGGCCATGATGGACACCATCGCGCGGACCGGCAGCTTTGCCGCGGCGGCGCGGGAGCTGGGTAAGGTGCCCTCGGCCCTGACCTATTCGGTGCGGCAGCTGGAGGATGCGCTGGATGTGCTGCTGTTTGACCGCCGCTCGCGCCAGGCGCGCCTGACCGCTGCCGGCGAGGAGCTGCTGGCCGAAGGGCGCCGCCTGCTGGCCGAAATGGATGCGGTGGCCAATCGCGTGCGGCGCGTGGCCTGCGGATGGGAAACCCAGCTGACCATCGCCGCCGACGGGTTGGTTTCGCGCCTGACCCTGCTGGAGTTGTGCGAGGCCTTCTATGGCCTGCGGCCCGATGGCCTGGAAGGCGGGCCCGGGACCCGCCTGCGTCTGCGCACCGAGGTGCTCAACGGCACCTGGGAGGCCTTGGTGACGGGCCAGGCCGACCTGGCCATCGGGGTGCCGATGGACGCCGCCACGTCGGCCGGCATCGACGTGCGTCCGTTGGGCGAGGTGAACTTCGTGTTTGCGGTGGCGCCGCATCACCCGCTGGCGCAGGTGGCCGAGCCGCTGGACGATGCCGACATCGTGCGCCACCGCGCCATCGCCGTGGCCGATTCGGCGCAGCGCCTGGCGCCGCTGACCGTGAACTTGTTGCCGGGCCAGGACGTGCTGACCGTGCCCAGCATGCAGGCCAAGATCGAGGCCCAACTGCGCGGGTTGGGGTGCGGTTTTGTGCCTGAGCCTCTGGTGCGTGACCACCTGCGCCTGGGCCGGCTGGTGCCGCGGGAGGTCCGGCGTCAGCGCCAAAAGGGGCGCTTTGCCTATGCATGGCGCAGTGCGGCATTGGGCTCTCCCCGCAAGGCCCCCCAGGGCCTGGCCCTGAGGTGGTGGCTGGAACAGCTGGAGAGTCCCGCCACCCGCGCGGCGTTGATGGACCGGTTTCCTGCCGGTGCCGTGCCTTCCGCGGTGGATTGAGTCCGGGTATGGCCGCCTCACGTCCTTACGTCGGGCGTTTTGCGCCGTCGCCCACCGGCCCGCTGCATGCCGGATCGCTCGTGGCGGCCCTGGCCAGCTGGCTGGATGCCCGTGCCCACGGTGGGCGATGGCTGGTGCGGGTGGAGGATGTGGATGGGCCGCGCTGCCCGCCCGGCACCGGTGAGCTGCAGCTGCGGCAGCTGGCCCGGTGCGGCCTGCTGGCGGATGCCCCGCCTTGGTGGCAGTCCGACCGGGATGCCGCGTACCAGGAAGCACTGGCGCGTTTGGTCGCCGCCGGGCTGGCCTATCCCTGCCATTGCAGCCGCAGGGCCATCGAGCAGGCCTTGCAAGCGCGCGGCTGGCAGCCCACCCGGCACGGGGGCACTCCCTATCCCGGCACCTGCCGCCCCGGCTCCCCGGGCGTGGTGGCGGCGTTGGGCAAGGGGGAGGCGGGCGCGGCGCGTATCCCGGCCTGGCGGTTGCGCACCGACCGGCTGCAGCCGGCAGATGGCCTGCTGCACTGGCAAGATCGCCGCCTGGGGTCGCAGCACCAGGACTTGGCCCTGGCCGTGGGCGATGTCGTGCTGCGCCGTGCCGACGGCCTGTGGGCCTATCAGCTGGCGGTGGTGGTGGACGATGGGGCCCAGGGCGTGACCGATGTGGTGCGTGGCGAGGACCTGGCCGACAACACCCCGCGCCAGATCCACCTGCAGCATTGCCTGGGCCTGCCGCTGCCGCGCTATCTGCACACCCCGTTGGTCCTGGCGGCCGACGGCCAGAAGCTGAGCAAGCAGAACGGCGCCCAGGCGCTGGACTTGGATCGCCCGCTGCTGGCGCTGCGCCAGGCTGCAGCGGTCCTGGGCTTGCAGGGTTTGCCGACCGGAGAACTGCCGCTGGCCGACTGGCTGGCCGCCGCGGTGCAGGCCTGGCCCTGGCGGCCGGTGGCATGATCGCGGCCTTTGGCCGACCCGCAGGGTCGGTCCCGCCCCCTGACGAAAGGTTCTCCCCATGAGCGGATTGATCATCGACGACGTGGTGCCCGGCACCGGCGCCGAGGCCCGTGCCGGCCAGAGCGTGACCGTGCACTACACCGGCTGGCTGCATGACGCCGCGGCCCCGAAGGGCCGCGGCCAGAAGTTCGACTCCAGCAAGGACCGGGACGAGCCCTTCGAGTTCGACCTGGGCGCCGGCATGGTCATCCAGGGTTGGGACCAAGGCGTGCAGGGCATGAAGGTCGGCGGCACCCGTGTGCTGACCATTCCGCCCGAGCTGGGTTATGGCGCCCGTGGCGCCGGCGGCGTGATCCCGCCCAACGCCACCCTGGTCTTCGAGGTGGAGCTGCTGCCCACGCCTGAGCGCCCGCAGCTGGAGATGACCGACGTGGTGGTGGGCGATGGCGCCACTGCCACCGCCGGCCAGCGCGTGAGCGTGCACTACACCGGCTGGCTGCATGACCCGGCGGCCCCGAACGGCCGCGGCCGCAAGTTTGACTCCAGCAAGGACCGTGGCCAGCCCTTCAAGTTCCAGCTCGGCGCTGGCATGGTCATCCGGGGTTGGGACGATGGTGTGCAGGGCATGCAGGTCGGTGGCACCCGCGTCCTGGTGATCCCGGCGCACCTGGGCTACGGCCCGCGCGGCGCCGGCGGCGTGATCCCGCCCAACGCCACCCTGGTGTTCGAGGTCGAGCTGCTGGGCGTTTGACCGCGGCGGCAGCACCGGGCGCCTGGCGGTGCCCGGTGGATTGGAAGGGGCGCGAGGGCGCCCCTTTTTCATGGGCGCGCGGACGCGCCCGGGGCCTCAGAGGAAGCGCTCGAGCAGGCGCCGCGAGCTGCGGTCCAGGGCAAAGCGGTCTTGCACCAAGAAGGCGATACCGTGGCCGCTGGTGATGAGCAGCCGACCGGATTCGGGCAGGCGCCGGATGTCCTCCTCGGCCTTGAGCAGCAGTGTGGTTGGCCCGCGGTCGGTCTGCACCTGCCACTGGCTGGGCGTGGCGAAGGTGGACACGCTGTCGATGCGCTGGATCACCGGCAGGCATTCGCGCTGCGCCAGCTCGGCCTCCAGCACCTGCCGGGTGCTGGCGGGCAGCTGGTCGAGGTGGTCGATCCAGACCAGTTCATGGCCATCGCGCCCCATGAGCGAGATGTGCTGTTCCGGCGCGGCCAGCGGGAAGGCGCGCACCGGCTGCACGTCTTCGTGCACGGTGCCCTGGGCGTCGGTGAGCCGCAGCCGGCCCAGGCCGTCGCGGTGCAGGGTGAAGGGGGGCATCAGGGTGACTCCGTCAAGCGTGGAGGGGGTCAGCCCTGCGCGGCGGTGTGCGCCGAGGGCTGGGGCAGGTGGTGGGCCAGCAGGGCGGCGTCGTGCTCCTCGCCGTCCTCCTCCGCCTTGCGGGCCTGGGCCTCATACAGGCGCCAGTAGGCACCCTGCCGGGCCATCAGGGCTTCGTGGGGGCCCACCTCCACCACCTCGCCGCGGTCCATCACCACCAGGCGGTCGGCCTTGCGCAGGGTGGACAGACGGTGGGCGATGGCGATGGTGGTGCGGCCTTGCACCAGGTTGTCCAGCGCCTTCTGGATCTCCTTCTCGGTCTCGGTGTCCACGGCCGAGGTGGCCTCGTCCAGGATCAGCAGCGCCGGGTCGATCAGCAGCGCACGGGCGATGCTGATGCGCTGGCGCTCGCCGCCCGACAGGCCTTGGCCGCGCTCCCCCACCAGCGAGTCATAGCCTTGCGGCAGCCGCAGGATGAACTCGTGGGCATGGGCGGCGCGGGCGGCGGCGATGATCTCCTCGCGGGTGGCGTCGGGCCGGCCGTAGGCGATGTTCTCGGCGATGGTGCCAAAGAAGAGGAAGGGCTCCTGCAGCACCAGGCCGATGTGGCGCCGGTAGTCGGCCACGGCGTAGCGGCGGATGTCCACCCCATCCACCAGGATGGCGCCCTCACTCACGTCGTAGAAGCGGCAGATCAGGTTGACCAACGTGCTCTTGCCCGAGCCCGAGTGGCCCACCAGACCGATCATCTCGCCGGGGCGGATGTCCAGGTCCAGACCGCGGATGACCGACCGGTTGCCATAGCGAAAGCCAATACCCTGCAGCCGCACTGCGCCGCGCACGCCCCCTTCGGCCACCGGCACCGGCTGGGCAGGGTCGGGCACGTTGGAGACATGGTCCAGGATGTCGAAGATGCGCTTGGCGCCGGCGGCGGCCTTCTGGGTGACCGAGACGATGCGGCTCATCGAATCCAGCCGCACGTAGAAACGCCCGATGTAGGCCAGGAAGGCCGAGAGCACGCCCACGGTGATCTGGCCGCGGCTGACCTGCCAGATGCCGAAGCCCCAGACCACCAACAGTCCGATGTCGGTCAGCAGCGTGACGGTGGGCGTGAACAGGCTCCAGGTCTTGTTGATCTTGTCGTTGACCGCCAGGTTGGCCTGGTTGGCGTCCTTGAACCGGCGCGACTCGCGCGATTCCTGCGCGAAGGCCTTGACCACCCGCACGCCTGGAATGGTGTCGGCCAGCACGTTGGTCACATCCCCCCAGACCCGGTCGATCTTCTCGAAACCGGTGCGCAGCTTGTCGCGCACCCGGTGGATCATCCAGGCGATGAAGGGCAGGGGCAGCAAGGTCACCAGGGCCAGCCAGGGGTTGATCGAGAACAGGATGGCGCTGGTCATGGCCAGCAGCAGCACGTCGGTGGCGAAGTCGAGCGCATGCAGTGAAAGGAATACCGAGATGCGGTCGGTCTCCGAGCCGATGCGGGCGATGAGGTCGCCGGTGCGCTTGGCGCCGAAGTAGTCCAGCGACAGCGTCATCAGGTGATCGTAGGCCGAGGTCCGCAGATCGGCGGCGATGCGCTCGGATACCAGGGCCAGCAACCAGGTGCGGGCCCAGCCCAGGGCCCAGGCCAGCAGGCCCGCACCCAGCAAGCCGCTGAGCAGGGCGATGACGTGACCCTGGTCGATGCGCTGCCCGTTCTGGAAGGGGATCAGCACCTCGTCCATCAACGGGATGGTCAGGTAGGGTGGCACCAGCGTGGCGGCCGTGGAGGCCAGCGTGAGCAGGAAGCCCGCCAACAGCATGCCCTGGTAGGGCCGGGCAAAGCGCCACAGGCGCAGCAGCACCCAGGTAGAGGGCGGGGTGTTGAGCTCGCGCTCGCACACCGCGCAGTCTTCGCTGTCGGCCGGAAGCGGGGCGTGACAGTGCGGGCAGACGGTGGGGTCGGCCTCGGCAGGCGCCAAGGTGCCGCCACGGGCCTGTTCGGCCAGCTCCGACTGGCGTGCCGCATGGCGCCGCGCCAGCCGCAACGCCTGGACGTTGACCGCCAGGGTGAAGCGCCAGGCGGCCACCGCACGCTCGCCGCCGGCGCCGTCGGGCTCGCGCAGTTGCAAGGTGCCCACGCCGGCGTGGTCGTGGTGGTGCAGGCGCCATCCCGGGGTGAGGGGCCAGCTCTGCCAGGTGGTCGCCCCATCGGTGCGGGCCCACAGGCGCCGGTCGGTCAGCAGCAGCTGGCCCGAGGTGAAGTGCAACCGGGCGTCGAGGTCAACCTCCAGGGCGGCGAGAACGTTCTCTCCGGCATCCAGTGGCGCCGTGGTGCGCGGGAGAGCGGAATCTTGAGCGTGTTCGTGTCGTGCGTGGGCCATGTGGTGGGCCTGAAGAGGGACCGGCGTATGCCGGGCGCGCAACCCGTGCAAAGGAGGCGGTGGACCGGCGATTTTCCGCCATGCGCCACCGCCGGGCTGGCCGCCGGTGAGGGGCCTGCCCGGATGCAACGTGCCAAGGCCTGCGGCGGCTGACCGCGGCAGGCGCAAAATCCCCCCTTGGATCCCCAACTCCTCATATCCCGGGCCGGTGGCCGTCCATCGCTCGAGAGTCCCAACGATTCCATGACCAGCACCTCACGCAAGACGATCACCCTGCAGCGCGTCAGCTTCCTGCGCGGGCCCAACATCTGGACCTATCGCCCGGTGATGGAGGCCTGGCTGGACCTCGGGACCCTGGAGGAGCAGCCGTCGCACCTGATCCCCGGCTTCACCGATCGCCTGCTGGCGCTGCTGCCTGACCTGGCGGAGCACCACTGTGGTGTGGGCGAGAAGGGCGGCTTCCTGCAGCGCCTGCGAGAGGGCACCTGGGCCGGGCATGTGCTGGAACACTGTGTCATCGAGCTGCTCAACCTGGCGGGCATGCCCACCGGCTTCGGCCAGACCCGCAGCACTTCGCACACTGGCGTCTACCGCATGGTCTTCCGGGCCCGCAACGAGCAGGTGGGCCGCGTGGCGCTGGCCCAGGGCCACGCCCTGATCACCGCGGCGCTCAATGACGAGCCCTTCGAGGTGGATGCGGCCGTGGAGGCCATCCGCGCCGCCATCGACGACTGCTACCTGGGGCCGTCCACCGCGGCCATCGTCGGCGCCGCCACCGACCGCCGCATCCCCCACATCCGCCTCAACGACGGCAATCTGGTGCAACTGGGCTATGGCGCCCGCCAACGGCGCATCTGGACCGCCGAGACCGACCTGACCGGCGCCATTGCCGAGAGCATTGCCGGCGACAAGGACCTGACCAAGACCCTGCTGACCGCCGTGGGCGTGCCCGTGCCTGAAGGCCAGGTGGTCGCCCGCCCGCAGGACGCCTGGGAGGCCGCCGAGGACATCGGCCTGCCGGTCGTCGTCAAGCCCAGCGACGCCAACCATGGGCGCGGTGTGAGCCTGGACCTCAACACCCGCGAGGAGGTGGAGGCCGCCTGGCACATCGCCGATGCGGAGGGCAGCGAGGTCATCGTCGAGCGCTACATCCTGGGCGACGAGCACCGCCTGCTGGTCGTCGGCGGCCAGGTGGTGGCCGCCAGCCGGGGTGAGAGCCTGTGGGTGACCGGCGATGGCCACTCCTCCATCGCCCAGCTCATCGACAGCCAGCTCAACACCGACCCGCGGCGCGGCGAGGCCGAGGAGTTTCCGCTGGAGACCATCCACCTGGACCGCGAGCCGGTGATCCGCCACACCCTGGAGCGTCAAGGCCTGACCGGCGATTCGGTGCCCGCCGCCGGCAAGGCCGTGCTCATCCAGCGCAACGGCAACCTGGCCATCGACTGCACCGACGAGGTGCACCCTGAGGTGGCCGCCGCGGTGACCCTGGCGGCCCGTGTGGTTGGGCTGGACATCGCTGGCATCGACCTGGTGACCACCGATGTCTCCAAGCCCTTCAGCCAGACCCGCGGGGCCATCGTCGAGGTCAATGCCGGCCCCGGCCTGCTCATGCACCTCAAGCCCGCCGAAGGCCAGCCCCGTCCGGTCGGGCAGGCGATCGTCGAGCACCTGTTCCCAGGCAGCGAGGACGATGTCCACGCCGGTCGCATTCCCATCGTCGGCATTGCCGGCTCCCGGGGCTGCGCCACGATTGCCCGTGCGGTGGCCTGGCTGGTGCACCTGAGTGGACGCCACACCGCCTTGGCCTGCAGCCAAGGGCTTTGGGCGGGCAACCGCCGCATCGGCAACCCGGGCCGCCAGCCCTGGGATGCGGCCCACCGCCTGCTGATGAACCGGGAGGCCCAGGCGGCGGTGTTCGAGAACCCCGCCTCACTGATCCTCGATGACGGGCTGCCCTACGACCGCTGCACCGTGGGCGTGGTGACCGACTTTGATGGCCACGTCGACCTTGCCCACCATGACGTCCGACAGCCCGAGCACCTCTACAAGGTGCTGCGCACCCAGATCGACGTGGTGCTGGGCGACGGCGTGGGCGTGCTCAACGCCAACGATGCCCGGGTGCTGGAGCTCGCGGAGCTCTGTGATGGCGAAGTGCTGTTGTATGCCCAGGTGGACGCCGGCGTGCCCGAGGCTGTGACGGCCCACCTGCAGGCCGGTGGCCGGGCTGTGCTGCTGCGCCAGGGGCGTGTGGTGCTGGCCCATGGCAGTGGTGAGCAGCCTGGCGTGCAGCTGCAGCGCCTGCTCGGGCGCTGGGGCCGACCGCAGGATGCCGAGCTGGGCGAGGCGCTGCTGGCCGCGGTCGCCACGGCCTGGGCCTTCGGCATCTCGCCTGAGCTCATCGGCGCCGGTCTGGAGACCTTCGAATTGCAGGCCGCCTGAGGCGCCTGCCCCCCCGATCCCACCCCTGTGCCACCGAGCCCCGCCAAGAGACGGCGGCCGGAGGTGCGAACCCTGTCGCTGTACCGCTGATTCCCGCCATGGACATCTCCCGCATCCGGGCCCTGCGTGGTCCCAACCTGTGGAGCCGGCACACGGCCGTCGAGGCCATCGTGTCCTGCCCGCCCCCCGAGCGTGCCATCACCGAGCTGCCCGGTTTTGAGGACCGCCTGCGGGCGCTGTTCCCCAACCTGGGCTCCTTCCGGCGCGCGCCGGAGCAGGTGTCGCTGGCCCACGTGCTGGAGGCCGCCACGCTGGCGCTGCAGGCCCAGGCCGGCTGTCCGGTGAGCTTCTCGCGCACCACCCAGACCGTGGAGGAGGGCACCTACCAGGTGGTGGTGGAGTACAGCGAGGAGCAGGTGGGCCGCAAGGCCCTCGCCGCGGCCGAGGCGCTGATCCAGGCGGCCCAGGGCCAGGGGGGCTTTGACTTGGCGGCCACCTTGGCCGATTTGCGCGAAACCGACGAGGACGTGCGCCTGGGGCCGTCCACCGGCAGCATCGTCAATGCTGCGGTGGCCCGGGGCATCCCGTTCCGGCGCCTGACGACCGGTTCCCTGGTGCAGTTTGGCTGGGGCAGCAAAGCCCGCCGCATCTGGGCCGCCGAGGTGGACTCGACCAGCGCGGTGAGCGAATCCATCGCTCAGGACAAGGACCTCTGCAAGACGCTGCTGGCCGCGGCCGGCGTGCCGGTGCCGGTGGGTCGGCCGGCCGCCACCATGGATGAAGCCTGGGCTGTGGCCCAGGAGATCGGCTTGCCGGTGGTTGTCAAACCGCAGGACGGCAACCAGGGCAAGGGGGTGACCGTCAACATCACCACCCGTGAGCAGCTGGAGGGCGCCTTCAAGGCCGCCGAGGAGATCGGCCCGCCGATGGTGGAGAAGTTCCTGCCGGGCAGCGACTTCCGCCTGCTGGTGGTGGGCAACCGGCTGGTGGCCGCGGCGCGGCGTGACCCGCCCCTGGTCATCGGTGATGGCGTGCAGACGGTGCGCCAACTGGTCGAGGAGGTCAACCGCGACCCGCGCCGCGGCGACGGGCATGCCACCTCGCTGACCAAGATCCGCTTTGACGACATCGCCGTGGCCCGGCTGGCACTGCAGGACCTGACGCCTGATTCCGTGCCCGAGAAGGGCCGGCGGGTCATCCTGCGCAACAACGCCAACCTGTCGACCGGTGGCACGGCCACCGATGTGACCGACGACGTCCACCCGGATGTGGCCGCCCGCGCGGTGGCCGCCGCGCAGATGATCGGTCTGGACATCTGTGGCGTGGACGTGGTGTGCGAGAACGTCATCCGTCCGCTGGAGGAGCAGAGCGGCGGCATCGTGGAGGTCAACGCCGCGCCAGGCTTGCGCATGCACCTCTCACCCAGCTTTGGCAAGGGGCGGGCCGTTGGTGAGGCGATCACCAACCACCTCTTTGCGCCGGGCGAGAACGGCCGCATTCCGGTGGTGGCCGTCACCGGCACCAACGGCAAGACCACCACCACGCGGCTGATCGCCCATCTCTTTGCCGCCAGCGGCTTGCGGGTGGGCATGACCAACACCGATGGCGTGCATGTCAACGGGCGACAGATCGACTCTGGCGACTGCTCGGGGCCGCGCAGCGCCCGCAATGTGCTGATGAACCCGGACGTCGACGCTGCGGTGTTCGAGACCGCCCGCGGTGGCATCCTGCGCGAGGGCCTGGGCTACGACCGCTGCCAGGTGGCCGTCGTCACGAACATTGGAGCGGGTGACCACCTGGGCCTGAACTACATCACCACGGTCGAGGATCTGGCGGTGCTCAAGCGGGTGATCGTGCAGAACGTGGCCCCCGATGGTTACGCAGTGCTCAACGCTACGGACGCGCATTGCGTCAGCATGGCCCATACCTGCCCCGGCGACATCATCTACTTCGCGTCCGACCGCCACCACCCGGTGCTGGCCACCCACCGAGCGCAGGGCAAGCGTTGCGTCTTCGTCGAGAACGGTCACCTGGTGGCCTGCGAGGGCAGCTGGCGAGAGAACATTCCTCTGGCGGACATTCCCCTGACCCGTGGGGGCCTGATCTCCTTCCAGGTGGAGAACGCCATGGCTGCCGTGGCGGCCGGCTGGGGGGTGGGCCTGGGCTGGGACGCGATCCGTGCTGGGCTGTCCAGCTTCGTCAACGACGCTGACAACGCCCCTGGCCGCTTCAACGTCATGGACTACCACGGGGCCACCCTGATCGCCGACTATGGCCACAACCCGGATGCCATGCGTGCCCTGGTCCAGGCCGTCAGCGCCCTGCCGGGCGCCCGCCGCTCCGTGGTCATTTCAGGCGCTGGCGACCGTCGCGACGAAGACATCCGTGAACAGACCCAGATCCTGGGCGCGGCCTTCGACGAGGTGGTGCTCTATCAGGACGCCTGCCAGCGTGGACGCGAGGACGGTGAGGTGCTGGCGCTGCTTCGCCAGGGCCTCGAGGGGGCTCCCCGCACCCGGGAGGTGCTGGAGATCCGTGGCGAATTCGTTGCCATCGACACGGCCCTCTCCCGCCTGAATCCGGGCGACCTGTGCCTGGTGCTCGTGGACCAGGTCGAAGAAGCCCTGGCCCATCTGGCCCGACGCTGCACCCAGGCGCCGGTGACGGCCACGACGATCGGCAGCCTCTGACCCTCGCGGGTGGGGCGGACCCACCGCGCACAGTCGGTCACCGACACCGGAGACGACCATGTTCGATTTGTCCATCGGGGCGGCGTGGTGGGTGGCCGCCGGGCTGCTGGTGACGCTGGAGTTGCTGACCGGCACTTTCTACCTGCTCATGCTGGCGCTGGGCGCGTCGGCGGCTGCCTTGCTCGCCCTGGCAGGGGCGTCCGCCACACTTCAGTTTGTCGGCGCTGCGCTGGTTGGCGGTGGCGCCACGGTCGCCTGGCACTTGCGCCGCGGGCGCCGCCATGAGGTGCCGGCCGCCGCCGATCCCGCCGTGCTGCTGGACCTTGGGGCTCGCGTGGTCGTCGAGCATTGGTCTCCTGATGGACGGGCTCGGGTCCACTACCGCGGCGCGGCATGGGATGCCGTGTGCGCCCCCGGCGTGGCCTGCTGCCCAGGCTGGCACCATGTGGTGTCCATCCAGGGCAGCCAACTCATCCTGAAGCCTCAGCAAGACACCGCTGTTGCCAGCGACCGTGCGGGGGCTGCTGACGCTGCACACCCCTAGCCCTGAACCTTCGAGGAGAACCCGTCATGGAAATCGCGCTCATCCTGCTGGTGCTGGCCGTTGTCTTCATCATGCGGACGTTCAAGATCGTGCCCCAGCAGCACGCGTGGGTGGTGGAGCGCCTGGGGCGTTTTGACCGCACCCTGACCCCGGGTCTCAAATTGGTCGTCCCCTTCGTGGATCGAGTCGCCTACAAACACTCGCTCAAGGAGGTGCCGCTGGATGTGCCCAGCCAGGTGTGCATCACCCGTGACAACACCCAGCTGCAGGTCGACGGGATCATCTACTTCCAGGTTACCGACCCGATGCGGGCGAGCTATGGCTCCAGCAACTACGTGGTTGCTATCACGCAGCTGGCCCAGACCACCTTGCGCTCGGTCATCGGCAAGATGGAGCTCGACAGGACCTTCGAGGAGCGCGACGCCATCAACAGCGCGGTCGTCAGTGCCTTGGATGAGGCCGCCGCCAACTGGGGCGTCAAGGTCTTGCGCTACGAGATCAAGGACCTCACGCCGCCGGCCGAGATCCTGCGCGCCATGCAGGCGCAGATCACGGCCGAACGGGAAAAGCGCGCACTGATCGCGGCCTCCGAGGGGCGCAAGCAAGAGCAGATCAACATCGCGACCGGCGAGCGTGAGGCCTCCATCGCACGCTCTGAAGGGGAGCGGCAGGCCGAGATCAACCAGGCGCAAGGCCAGGCCGCGGCCATCATCGCGGTGTCCGAGGCCTCTGCGCAAGCCATCCGGCAGATCGCTGAAGCCCTGCAAGCGCCGGGAGGCGCGCAGGCTGTCCAGCTTCAAGTGGCGGAGAAGGCTGTCGCCGCTTTCTCCCAGCTGGCGCAGAAGAACAACGCCATGATCGTGCCGGCCAATCTCTCTGAAGTCTCCGGCCTGATCGGCAGCGCCATGACCCTGTTGCAGACGCCACGCGGCGGCTCCGCGGCAACGGGCGACCGTCCTTGACCGAGGGTTCAGCCCAGTGGTTTGGAGGTGCCGGATCCCTGCAGGCGGATGGAAGGCTCGCTGACCTCACGCACCTCCACATCGACCACATCCCTTGCCGTAACCGGTCCCGCGTTGCGCCGGGATGGCCAGTACAAGGGCTGCGGGGCGGGACGCCCACGAAGCCTCAGCCATGACCACAGCAGCAAGCCTGCCAAGAGTCCAAGCACCAGCAGCGCCAGTCCAGCCAGTCCGGCCGCAGCCCACATGAATATCCGGGCAACGCGACTGAGCGTCTTCTGCAAAAAGTCCATAGTCAAGCCCTTTGCCGGGCGGTTAGATCGACGGGAACTCCATACGCGAGCGAAGGGTTCCCGCAGAAAGTGGGGGAGACGGGGGTCTTCTTCAACCCAGCAGTCGCCAAACCGCCCACAAGCTGAGACCCAACGATGCCAAGAGGGTCCAGGTCAACCAGCGCAATCTGCGTTGCTGGGCTTCCACTTGGGCCACAAGCCTGGCGCTTTGTTCCGCCATGGCCTTGACCAAGCCGGAAAGCTCATCCTGTCGGGCAACCGCCTGGGCCAATGCCGCCTCGGTGGCCAAGAGGCGCCCGGCCAAGGAACCAGGGTCTCCGAGCTCCGTTGCTGTCGCCATGTTCCTACCGTCTGACGCGGCGGCCTCAGGGGGGCGCCAGAGCTTCTTGGCCGTGTCCACCATCTTGGGCGCATTGGAGATCACCTCGGACCAGGGGATCACCTTGAGAACGGAGAGCCAGCTCATATGCAACTTGCGATGGGATTGAAGCAGACCGGCAGAGTGTAGGCGTCGGTGCCACGCCTTGCAGTCAAGTGGGCACGAGTTGCCTCGGGCCCGCCCGTCGACAAGCCCCGGCGGACGGGTGTTCGGATGCCGGGTGAGGCGGCCCGGCCGATCTTTTTTCAGAAAGGGCTTGACGGGCGTGTGTTGTCGACACAGAATACATCCCTTCGCTGCAAATTGATTGCAGTTGTTCTTTAAAAATCTACAGCCGATAAGCGTGGGCGCTTGAAGCGAAGTGTCAAAGGGCGAAAGCCCCGAGGCCGAAAGGCTTTGAGCGCTCATGGAAGTAAGAAGTGAAGTTCACTTCAATTCCTTGAGCAACAAACAGATCGAACTCAAGAGTTTGATCCTGGCTCAGATTGAACGCTGGCGGCATGCCTTACACATGCAAGTCGAACGGTAGAGGGGCAACCCTCGAGAGTGGCGAACGGGTGAGTAATGCATCGGAACGTGCCCAGTAGTGGGGGATAGCCCGGCGAAAGCCGGATTAATACCGCATACGACCTGAGGGTGAAAGCGGGGGATCGCAAGACCTCGCGCTATTGGAGCGGCCGATGTCAGATTAGGTAGTTGGTGGGGTAAAGGCCTACCAAGCCGACGATCTGTAGCTGGTCTGAGAGGACGACCAGCCACACTGGGACTGAGACACGGCCCAGACTCCTACGGGAGGCAGCAGTGGGGAATTTTGGACAATGGACGAAAGTCTGATCCAGCCATGCCGCGTGCAGGAAGAAGGCCTTCGGGTTGTAAACTGCTTTTGTCAGGGAAGAAATCTTCTGGGCTAATATCCCGGGAGGATGACGGTACCTGAAGAATAAGCACCGGCTAACTACGTGCCAGCAGCCGCGGTAATACGTAGGGTGCAAGCGTTAATCGGAATTACTGGGCGTAAAGCGTGCGCAGGCGGTTTTGTAAGACAGAGGTGAAATCCCCGGGCTCAACCTGGGAACTGCCTTTGTGACTGCAAGGCTTGAGTGCGGCAGAGGGGGATGGAATTCCGCGTGTAGCAGTGAAATGCGTAGATATGCGGAGGAACACCGATGGCGAAGGCAATCCCCTGGGCCTGCACTGACGCTCATGCACGAAAGCGTGGGGAGCAAACAGGATTAGATACCCTGGTAGTCCACGCCCTAAACGATGTCAACTGGTTGTTGGGAGGGTTTCTTCTCAGTAACGTAGCTAACGCGTGAAGTTGACCGCCTGGGGAGTACGGCCGCAAGGTTGAAACTCAAAGGAATTGACGGGGACCCGCACAAGCGGTGGATGATGTGGTTTAATTCGATGCAACGCGAAAAACCTTACCTACCCTTGACATGGCAGGAATCCTGAAGAGATTTGGGAGTGCTCGAAAGAGAGCCTGCACACAGGTGCTGCATGGCCGTCGTCAGCTCGTGTCGTGAGATGTTGGGTTAAGTCCCGCAACGAGCGCAACCCTTGTCATTAGTTGCTACGAAAGGGCACTCTAATGAGACTGCCGGTGACAAACCGGAGGAAGGTGGGGATGACGTCAGGTCCTCATGGCCCTTATGGGTAGGGCTACACACGTCATACAATGGCCGGTACAGAGGGCTGCCAACCCGCGAGGGGGAGCCAATCCCAGAAAACCGGTCGTAGTCCGGATCGCAGTCTGCAACTCGACTGCGTGAAGTCGGAATCGCTAGTAATCGCGGATCAGCATGTCGCGGTGAATACGTTCCCGGGTCTTGTACACACCGCCCGTCACACCATGGGAGCGGGTTCTGCCAGAAGTAGTTAGCCTAACCGCAAGGAGGGCGATTACCACGGCAGGGTTCGTGACTGGGGTGAAGTCGTAACAAGGTAGCCGTATCGGAAGGTGCGGCTGGATCACCTCCTTTCTGGAAAATACACATTCCTTCAACGCGCCCACACTTATCGGCTGTAGTCAGAAACAACAGTGATCAATGGGTGATAAGCGGATGAGAGTGTGAGCCTGGTGGAGCGTCATGTCGGCCTCGCAAGACAAGCCAGGACGATGACCACCCGCTGCCAGCAGCCAGCAGGCCTGACGCTCACGCCGCAAGCAATGCGTGGGTCTGTAGCTCAGTCGGTTAGAGCACCGTCTTGATAAGGCGGGGGTCGTTGGTTCGAATCCAACCAGACCCACCAACCATTTCCGCCTGCCGGGGGATTAGCTCAGCTGGGAGAGCACCTGCTTTGCAAGCAGGGGGTCGTCGGTTCGATCCCGTCATCCTCCACCAGATCATCTAGGCTCGCGAAAGTGAGTCGCGTTGAGCGCAAACTCAAACGTCTTGGCGTAGATGCATAAGGCTCTACGCAGGTCGGTTGAGTTTGCCTTCAAATAAAGGCTGTTGTTCTTTAAAAATTCAAAGAGTCGAATCAGCGTTGACAGCGCTGGTGTGGCAAAGAGTCAGGACGAAAGTTCTACTCCGCGTTATGCACCAGAAACTGTTGACAGATGATTGCGTCACCAGACTTCAACTCCAAAGCGAGTATGAAGAACGGCAACAACGCGAATACTCACATCAGTCCTTGACATCAAAGTTATAGGGTCAAGTGACTAAGTGCATGTGGTGGATGCCTTGGCGATTACAGGCGACGAAGGACGTGATAGCCTGCGATAAGCTTCGGGGAGCTGGCAAATTAGCTTTGATCCGGAGATTTCCGAATGGGGAAACCCACCCTTTTAGGGTATTGCATGCTGAATACATAGGCATGCAAGGCGAACCGGGTGAACTGAAACATCTCAGTAGCTCGAGGAAAAGACATCAACCGAGATTCCGAAAGTAGTGGCGAGCGAAATCGGAAGAGCCTGTGCTCTTTAGCCATCGATTTATCAGAACGGTCTGGAAAGTCCGGCCATAGCGGGTGATAGCCCCGTATGAGAAAAGTCTTTGGTGGAACTAAGTGCACGACAAGTAGGGCGGGACACGTGAAATCCTGTCTGAATATGGGGGGACCATCCTCCAAGGCTAAATACTCGTAATCGACCGATAGCGAACTAGTACCGTGAGGGAAAGGCGAAAAGAACCCCGGGAGGGGAGTGAAATAGATCCTGAAACCGCATGCATACAAAAAGTAGGAGCCCGAAAGGGTGACTGCGTACCTTTTGTATAATGGGTCAGCGACTTACATTCAGTGGCAAGCTTAACCGAGTAGGGTAGGCGAAGGGAAACCGAGTCCGAATAGGGCGTTTTGAGTCGCTGGGTGTAGACCCGAAACCAGGTGATCTATCCATGGCCAGGATGAAGGTGCGGTAACACGCACTGGAGGTCCGAACCGACTAGTGTTGCAAAACTAGCGGATGAGCTGTGGATAGGGGTGAAAGGCTAAACAAACCTGGAGATAGCTGGTTCTCTCCGAAAACTATTTAGGTAGTGCCTCAAGTATTACCATCGGGGGTAGAGCACTGTTTAGGCTAGGGGGTCATGGCGACTTACCAAACCTTGGCAAACTCCGAATACCGATGAGTACAGCTTGGGAGACAGTGCACCGGGTGCTAACGTCCGGACACAAGAGGGAAACAACCCAGACCGCCAGCTAAGGTCCCCAAAATTGGCTAAGTGGGAAACGAGGTGGGAAGGCTAAAACAGTCAGGATGTTGGCTTAGAAGCAGCCACCATTTAAAGAAAGCGTAATAGCTCACTGATCGAGTCGTCCTGCGCGGAAGATGTAACGGGGCTCAAGCCAGTTACCGAAGCTGCGGATGTGCCGCAAGGCACGTGGTAGGAGAGCGTTCTGTACGCCTGTGAAGGCGGGTCGTGAGGCCCGCTGGAGGTATCAGAAGTGCGAATGCTGACATGAGTAGCGTTAAAGGGGGTGAAAAGCCCCCTCGCCGTAAGCGCAAGGTTTCCTACGCAACGTTCATCGGCGTAGGGTGAGTCGGCCCCTAAGGCGAGGCAGAGATGCGTAGCTGATGGGAAACAGGTCAATATTCCTGTACCGATGTGTAGTGCGATGTGGGGACGGAGAAGGTTAGCTCAGCCGGGTGTTGGATGTCCCGGTTCAAGCCTGTAGTCATGGCCCTTAGGCAAATCCGGGGGTCTTAGATGAGGGGTGATAACGAGGCAAGCATGCTTGCCGAAGTGAGTGATACCCTGCTTCCAGGAAAAGCCACTAAGCTTCAGCTGCACACGACCGTACCGCAAACCGACACTGGTGCGCGTGATGAGTATTCTCAGGCGCTTGAGAGAACTCTGGAGAAGGAACTCGGCAAATTGACACCGTAACTTCGGAAGAAGGTGTGCCCTGAGTCAGTGAAGTTGTACAAACGGAGCTAAAAGGGGCCGCAGAGAATCGGTGGCTGCGACTGTTTATTAAAAACACAGCACTCTGCAAAGACGAAAGTCGACGTATAGGGTGTGACGCCTGCCCGGTGCTGGAAGATTAATTGATGGGGTGCAAGCTCTTGATCGAAGTCCCAGTAAACGGCGGCCGTAACTATAACGGTCCTAAGGTAGCGAAATTCCTTGTCGGGTAAGTTCCGACCTGCACGAATGGCGTAACGATGGCCACACTGTCTCCTCCAGAGACTCAGCGAAGTTGAAATGTTTGTGATGATGCAATCTCCCCGCGGAAAGACGGAAAGACCCCATGAACCTTTACTGTAGCTTTACATTGGACTTTGAACAGATCTGTGTAGGATAGGTGGGAGGCTTTGAAACCAGGATGCTAGTTCTGGTGGAGCCGACGTTGAAATACCACCCTGGTGTGTTTGAGGTTCTAACCTTGACCCGTTATCCGGGTTGGGGACAGTGTATGGTGGGCAGTTTGACTGGGGCGGTCTCCTCCTAAAGCGTAACGGAGGAGTTCGAAGGTACGCTAGGCACGGTCGGAAATCGTGCTGATAGTGCATTGGCATAAGCGTGCTTGACTGCGAGACTGACAAGTCGAGCAGGTACGAAAGTAGGACAAAGTGATCCGGTGGTTCTGTATGGAAGGGCCATCGCTCAACGGATAAAAGGTACTCTGGGGATAACAGGCTGATACCGCCCAAGAGTTCATATCGACGGCGGTGTTTGGCACCTCGATGTCGGCTCATCTCATCCTGGGGCTGTAGCCGGTCCCAAGGGTATGGCTGTTCGCCATTTAAAGAGGTACGTGAGCTGGGTTTAAAACGTCGTGAGACAGTTTGGTCCCTATCTTCCGTGGGCGCTGCAAGATTGAGAGAGCCTGCTCCTAGTACGAGAGGACCGGAGTGGACGCACCGCTGGTGTATCGGTTGTCATGCCAATGGCATTGCCGAGTAGCTAAGTGCGGAAGAGATAACCGCTGAAAGCATCTAAGCGGGAAACTCGTCTCAAGATGAGTCTTGCCCAGGCCTTGAGCCTGCTAAAGGGTCGTTCGAGACCAGGACGTTGATAGGCTGGGTGTGGAAGCCGGGTAACCGGTTAAGCTAACCAGTACTAATTGCCCGTGAGGCTTGACCCTATAACTTTGATGTCCACGACAGGACATCAATGCCTGTACAAGTACTGATGTGTACAACAGGTTGTTGCCCCTTCTGGTGGCACGCAATCATCTTCAAATAACGCTGATTTCGACGCTTTGAATTCGCCAAGCCGCACACCCCGTGTGCGGCCTGGCAGCAAGTTAAAGCCTGATGACCATAGCGAGGTGGTCCCACTCCTTCCCATCCCGAACAGGACAGTGAAACGCCTCTGCGCCGATGATAGTGCGGATTCCCGTGTGAAAGTAGGACATCGTCAGGCTACTCCATACCAGAGTAAAACGCCCGGTCTTTGCCGGGCGTTTTTCTTCTCTGAAGGATGTGATTGTGCTATGATCCCATCCTTCAGCGATGAGCTGGTGAGCCAAGTGCTCTGTTCTTTAAAAATCTACAGCCGATAAGCGTGGGCGCTTGAAGCGAAGTGTCAAAGGGCGAAAGCCCCGAGGCCGAAAGGCTTTGAGCGCTCATGGAAGTAAGAAGTGAAGTTCACTTCAATTCCTT
>NZ_JAAGOH010000008.1 GCF_010499455.1 Ideonella livida
GCGCCATCGGCACAGCCGTTGAGCGCTACAGCCGCTTTGTGCTGCTCACGCAGATGAACGGCTGCACCGCCGCACATGCCCTCGAAGGCTTCAGCCGGCGCTTCAAGACCGTCATGCCCGAACTGCGACTGAGTCTGACCTACGACCGTGGCAGCGAGATGGCCCGCCACGAAGAGTTCACCCAAGCCACAGGCATGCCGGTCTACTTCTGCGAGCCCTACTCCCCGTGGCAGCGCGGCTCCAACGAGAACATGAACGGCCTGGTACGTCAGTTCCTGCCCAAGGGCACCGATCTGTCCACAGTGACGCCCCAGAAGCTGGCCTACATCGAGGCCATGCTCAACGACCGCCCCCGCAAGATCCTCGACTTCCGAACGCCCCGCGAGGTGTTCATGGAAATCGTCGAGGCCGAGCGATTCAAGCGCCTGCATGGGTCGGGGCTCGGTGTTGCACTTCAGGGTTGACACCACCACCTATGCAAATGCACATCGCGCGCCGATTGTCAGAAGCAATCGGTAGCTGGCTTCATTATGAGTTTTGTTGCTATAGAGCTGGTCTCTTTTCAGAAGACTCCCTAAAGGCCGCAGTAGGTGGCGTTTTGAGTTCATTTCCGATAATTACGAAGGGCGCAAGAGTCTACGCAAATTTTCCTCATGAATCTCTTAATCCACTTCGAAAAGCTGGACGTAAGCGTGAGGTGGACTTTGCACTAATACTTGCCGGAGCAGGTCTTCCAAAAAAGGGAGCTCAGATTGTTGTGGAGACAAAATGGGCAGGATCAAGCCACTGCCGTCCTGAAAACATATTTCAAGACTTCCTTCGTCTTGCAGCGATCAAGCGTGATGATCCGAATGCAACCTGCATTTTCCTACTTGCTGGAAACGAAAGGGACGTTAGCTCAGTACTTCAGAATATGCCCTTCCGAAGTGAGGGTAAGACGAATTGCGGAATTCGCTCATCGGGACGTAATTGCCGTCTGACATTAGATCCTTCAAATACATCTCATCGCTCCTACTTTGGCGATGTAATTGGCGGCCTTTCTAGCGATGGATTTAAAGTTCCGGAATCATTCGTTAGCCGAGCACACGGCTTACATCCGAGACAGACAGATGTGGGTACGGTGGACTTTCAAGCAATTGCTTGGGAAGTTCTTGAAATTTCTTCACAATTCATCAATCCAACGCTGTGGTCGTGACAAGAAAATGCCGCCTGGCCCATCTGGTAAGAATTCCTGGCGAGTCAATAAAAACCTGGCAGGCCCCCCCTTCTAAAGCGGCTTTTGGACTTGGTGAACCGGTGTGCCGATGAGCCGGGCTCCATTCACTCGGTGTGACCTTGGGTTCGAAGAAGGGTTATCGAGTTTTCCTCCAGCCGATCTGACCTGGCAGTGCATCCTTGTGCACACGCCCGTCAAGATCAATTCACAGGGCTGGTGTCAGCGCTCTTGCAACGGCCGTGGCGGCTCCACCCATCCCCTCCGCCTGCCGTGCCCGCGCATGCCCCAACCCCGTGCGCAACGCCAGCAGGTAGCTGTCCACCCCAAAGCCGGCGATTTGGCCTTGCACGATGTCGGCGAAGACGGAGTGGTGGCGGAAGGGTTCGCGGGCGTGGATGTTGGACATGTGCAGCTCGACGATGGGGCAGGTGAGGATGGCCAGGGCGTCGCGGATGCCGTAGCTGTAGTGGGTCCAGGCACCGGCGTTGATCAGCACGGCGTCCACGCCGTCGAAGTAGGCCTGGTGGATGCGCTCCACCATCTCGCCTTCGTGGTTGGTCTGGAAGGCCTGCAGCTCAGCGCCTAGGCTGTGGGCCAGGGCCTGGAGCTGGGCGTTGATCTCGTCGAGGGTGGTGGTGCCGTATTGCCGTGGGTCGCGGCGGCCGAACATGTTGTGGTTGATGCCGTGCAGCATCAGCACGCGTGGGGTGGGGGCGGTCATGGTGGGGTGGGGGTCAGGCAAGGGCGGCGCGGTGCGCGGGCAGGGGGCAGCGCGTCACTCCAGCGGTACAGTCAGGCGGTCGATGACGGCGGTGGTGGCGGGGCGCACGCCGCGCCACCAGGCAAAGGCTTCGGCGGCTTGTTCCACCAGCATGCCCACGCCGTCGGCCACGCCGCGCACGCCGGCTTGGCGGGCCAGTTTCAGGAAGGGCGTGAGGCCTTTGCCGTAGGCCAGTTCGTAGGCGGTGCCGGTGGGGCTGAACACGCTGGCGGGCACGGGCGGCAGTTGGCCGCTCAAGCTGGCGGAGGTGGCGTTGACGACCAGGTCAAAGCGGCCCTCGGCGGCCAGCGCGGCATAGGGGCGGCTGCGCAGCGGGCCGCGGCCGGCCAGTTCCGCCACCAGCGCCTGGGCTTTGGCCTCGTCGCGGTTGGTCAGCACCAGCTCGGCCGGGCCGGCGTGCAGAAAAGGCAGCAAGGCGCCCCGGGCGGCGCCGCCGGCCCCCAGCAGCAGCACGCGGCGGCCGGCCAGGGGGCATTGCAGGTTGACCTCGATGTCGCGGCGCAGGCCGATGCCGTCGAAGTTCTCGGCCAGGATGCGGCCGCCCTCGAACTTGAGCGCGTTGGCGGCGCCGGCCAGGGTGGCGCGTTCGCTGCGCTCGTCGGCCAGGGCAAAGGCGCGCAGCTTGAATGGGGCGGTGATGTTCAGGCCCAGGCCGCCCTGGGCGCGGAAGTCGTGCACCAGGCGCTCAAAACCATCGGCCGGGGTGAGTGGGCCTTCCAGCGCCTCGTAGCGCAGGGTGTGGCCACAGGCCTGGGCGAACAGGCCGTGGATGAGCGGGGACTTGCTGTGGCCGATGGGGTGGCCGATGACGGCGTAGCGGTCGGTCATGAAAGGGCTCCGGGTGACGGGTCAATGGCAGGCCAGTAGCGGGTCAGTGGCGGGTCAGTGGCGGGTCAGTGGCGGGCCAGCACGCCGGCGGCTTGCAGCGCGGCAATTTCGGCGTCGTCATAGCCCAGGCCGCGGGCCACCTGGGCGTTGTGTTCGCCCAGGTCGGGGGCGACCTGGCGCACGGTGGTGTCGCAGTCGCTGAAGCGGAAGGGCAGGTTGGGCAGGCGCAGGGTGCCGTAGCGGGGGTGCTGCTGCTCCAGCACCATGCCGCGGGCCTGGATCTGCGGGTCGGCCAGCACCTCGTCAATGCGCTGCACCTTGGCGGCGGGCACGTCGATGCTGTCCAGCAGGGCCAGCAGCTCGGCCACGCTGCGGGCGGCCACCCAGGGTTTCACCACCGCCAGGATGTGTTCACGCGCCGCATTGCGGCCGGTGCTGGTGTGCAGGCGGGTGTCTGAGCCAAAGCCGGCCGGGCCGCCGTGGGCTTCCACCAGCGCGGCAAAGCGTTTCCAGGCGTCGTCCACCTGGGCGGCGATCACCAGGTCGCCGTCGGCTGCACGGAACACGCCGTAAAGCGTGCTGGTGGGCATGTCGTGGCCGGTCTGCACGGGTAGCGCACCGGTGAGGGTGTAGTTCTGCACCGCATATTCGTGCATGGACACCAGGGTGTCGTACAGCGCCATGTCGATGTGCTGGCCACGGCCCGAGCGTTCACGCCCCAGCAGCGCGGCGTTGATGGCGGCCACGGCGTGGATGCCGGTGTACATGTCGCCTAGCGAGATGCGCAGCAGGGGCGGCGCCTCGCCGGGCGTGCCCACCATCTGCATGATGCCGCTCTTGGCCTCGGCGATCAGGCCGAAGCCGGCGCGGTGGGCGTCGGGCCCGGTGTGGCCGTAGGCCGAGATGCTGCAGTACACCAGCCGGGGGTTGCGCGTGCGCAGCTCGGCCTGGCCCAGGCCGAGTTTGTCCAGCGCGCCGGGGCGGTAGTTCTCAATGAACACGTCGGCTGAGTCGCAGAGTTTTTGCATGAAGGCCCGGCCACGCGGGTCTTTCATGTTGACGCTCACGCCCTGCTTGCCCATGTTGAGCTGCAGGAAGTAGCCGCTGCTTTGCTCGTCCAGCACGGTGGCGTGCTGGCGGCCGGCGTCACCACTGCCCGGGCGCTCCACCTTGATGACCTCGGCGCCAAGCGCCGCCAGGCAGCGGCCCACATAGGGGCCGGCCAGGAAGTGCGAGTAGTCGATGACGCGGATGCCCTGCAGCGGCAGGTCTTGGGTGGGCGTGCTCATGCCGAGGCCTCCGGGGTGGCGATGTCGGCGACCTCGGCGTGTGCAGCGGCGCCCGGGCGGCGCGGCACCATCAGCCGGTGTTCGCCCTTTTGCACCACCTGGCCGTGCTGGTTGATCAGCTCGCTGGGCAGCACCACGATGCCCCAGCCCGGTTTGCTGCGGCTGGCGCGCAGGGTGCCGACGCTGAACTTCACATGCAGCACGTCGTTCACCTTGATGGGCAGCAGGAAGTCCCAGGTCCAGCCCAGGGACATGCCGGGCAGGAAGCGGTAGTCGCTCTGGGTCTTGAGGCCGTCGGCGATGGACTGGCCGAACAGGCCGTGCGCCACCAGGCAGCCAAAGTGGCTGGCGTTCGCGTAGGCCTCGTCCACATGCACGGGGGTGTGGTCGCCGGTCAGGTCGGCATAGGCCTGGATGCGTTCCCGGGTGACGACGTAGCTGGGGCTGATGCAGGTATCGCCCAGGCGGGCGTCGTCCCAGTATTTCTCAGGGCTGAGGGGGTTCATGGCGGCGGTGCGGGCAGGTGGGGGGCGCTCAGGCGCGCGGGTTGACGGCCAGGGCCTGGGCCACGGCGCTGGCCGGGCGGGCCTGGATGAGTTCCACGGCCAGGCCGTCGGGCAGGCGCAGCCAGTTGCGGCCCTGGGGCATCTCGGTCACGCCAAAGGCCTGGGCGGCGGCCAGGGCGGCCTCCAGGTCTTCGCACATCACGCCCAGGTGGCCCAGGCGGCCTTCAGGGCCGGCAAAGTCAGGCTGGGCCATGAACTGCAGGCCGCCCAGCGTCCAGTACTGCACGGGGTTCTCGATCGTGCCCTGCACCTCGCGCATCGTCATGCCCAGCACGTCATGGAAGAAGCGGATGTGCCAGTGGATGTCCTTCACCCAGATGGCGACGTGTTCCAGGTAAGCCCGGGTGCTCATGCGGCGGTCTCCTCGTGTTGTCGGTCGGTCATGGCGCGCTCAATGCCCTTGATGCAGGCCACCAGCGTGCGGTTGACGGGGGTGGGCACGCCCAGGCGCTCGCCCTGGCGCACCACGGCGCCGTTGATGAAGTCGATCTCGGTCAGCGCGCCCTTTTCCAGGCTTTGCAGCATCGAGGTCTTGAAGGCGGGTGAGAGGCCGGCGCGGGCCAGTTGCCAGGCCTGCTCGGGCTCGGTCAGGCTCAGGCTGACGCCGGCGGCCCGGGCCACGGCGATGGCTTCGGCCACGGCGGCCTGGGCGGTGGCGGCCAGCGCGGGCTCGTCATAAAGCTGGCCGTAGCGCAGGCGGGTGATGCCGGTGAGCGCGCCGGTGGCCACGTTGACCAGCAGCTTGTCCCACAGGGTGCCCATGATGTTGGTGCTGACGGTGGTGTGGGCGCCGGCGGCCGTCAGGGCTTGGGCGATGGCCTGCACGCGGGGGGTGAGCTGGCCGTCCAGCTCGCCAATGTGGGTGGCCTTGCCGCGCAGGCCGGCCTGGATGTGGCCCGGGCCGTGCAGCACGCCGCCCACATAGGTCTTGCCGGCCAGCACGCGCTCGCGGCCCACCAGGGCGGCCAGCAGGTCTTCATGGCCCAGGCCGTTTTGCAGCGAGAGCACCACCGTGTGCGGCCCCACCAGGGCCAGCGCGCCGCGCAGGGCCGATTCGGTTTGTGGCGACTTCACCAGCACGATCACCAGCTCGCTGACCCCCACTTCGGCGGCTGAGGCGCTGGCGCGCACCGGCAGCACGCGGCTGCCGTGGTCGTCGTCCACCCGCAGGCCGTGGGCGCGCAGCGCCGCCACGGCGTTGGCGTTGCGGTGCAGCAGCCACACCTCGTGGCCGGCTTCGGTCAAGGCGGCACCGAACACGCACCCCAGTGCGCCGGCGCCCAAGATCGTGATCTTCAAGCTCTTCTCCTGGCAAGGCCGCAACCTTAGGCACGGGGCAGAATTCGCTCAATGCAATGGTGGCAATAGCGCCATTGCGATTGGCAATACAGGGGCCATGCCCCGCCTTCCAGGCCAGACCATGACCACCAACGCCCTGCCCGAGCTGAAACTGCTGCAGCTCTTTGACGTGCTCTACGACACCCGCAGCGTGACCCGCGCGGCCGAGGCCCTGGGCCAGAGCCAGCCCACGGTGAGCATCTGGTTGGGCCGCCTGCGTGAGCAGCTGCACGACCCGCTGTTTGTGCGCACCCCCGCCGGCATGACGCCCACGCCGCAGGCCGAGGCCATGATCGGCCCCTGCCGCGAGGTGCTGGAGGGCCTGCGACGCCTGGCCGCCTGGGAGACGGGCTTTGACCCCGCCACCGCGCGGCGGCGCCTGCGCATCTGCATGACCGACGCCAGCCACATCACCCTGCTGCCGCGTCTGCTGGCCGCGGTGCGGCGGCAGGCCCCCGGCGTGCGGCTGGAGGCCGCGCGCATCGACGGCAACACCGAGCGTGCGCTGGAGTCGGGTGAGGCGGACCTGGCCATTGGCTACGTGCCCTGGCTGGGCGGTGGCATCTACCAGCAGCAGCTGTTCACGCAGGACTGGGTGTGCCTGTCCTGCGCCGGCCATCCGCGGGTGCAGGGGGGCGAGGGACAGGACGTGGCGCGGGACGTGGCGCTGGACGTAGCGCGTTACCAGGCCGAGGCCCATGTGGTGGTGGCCGCCGGCACCGGCGCGCAGCTGCTGGAGCAGGCCTTGCTGCGCTCACGCATCGAGCGCCAGGTGGCGCTGGAGCTGCCGGGTTTTCTGGGCCTGGGCGCCATCGTGCAGAGCACCGAGCTGCTGGCCACGCTGCCGCGCCACATTGGCAGCGTCTTGGCGGCCACGCACGGGCTGACGCTGCAGGACTGCCCGTTTCCGGTGGAAGGCTTTGCGGTGCGCCAGCACTGGCACCCGCGCTTTCACCAGGAGCCGGGCCACCGCTGGCTGCGGGGGCTGGTGGCCCAGCTCTTTGGCCTCACTTGATGAAGCGCACCTGCTCGTGGATCTTCTTGAGGATGGGCTTCTTCTTCTCGGCGAAGGCGGCCTTGTTCTCGTCGATCAGGTTGCGGCCCTTGGTGTCGATGGAGATGATGAGCGGGCCGAACTCGCGCACCCGGTTGACCCACAGGGTCTCGGGCATGCCCAGGTCCTTCCACTGCGCGTCTTCAATCTTCTCCACCTGGGTGGCGGCCAGCACGGCACAGCCGCCCGGGAAGATGGCGTGCACGGCCTTGTTCTCCACGCAGCCGGCGGCGGTTTCGGCGCCCATGCCGCCCTTGCCCACCACCAGCTTCACGCCGGTCTGCTGGATGAAGTCACGCTCGAACTTCTCCATGCGCATGGAGGTGGTCGGGCCGATGGAGACCATCTCGTAGCTGCCGTCGTCCTTCTGCTTGACGATGGGGCCGGCGTGGAAGATGGCGCCGCCCTGCAGGTTGACGGGCAGCTCGCGGCCCAGCTCGATCAGGCGGCGGTGGGCCACGTCGCGGCAGGTCACCAGGGTGCCGGTGAGGTAGACCACGTCACCGGCGTTCAGTTCGGCCAGGTCCTCGTCCCGGATGGGGGTGGTGAGGATCTTCTTCTGGGGGGTGGGGGTCGTCATGGTGGGGGCTCCGGCGGTCACAGCGCGACGTTGTCGTGGGAGAGGATCTCGTGGCTCAGGTCGGCCTTGATGCGGATGCGGCCACGGCGGTGCGCCCAGCACCCGGTGGACACCGCCACGCCGATGGTGGAGGGGTGGCGGGCGGAGGATTCGATGTTCACGCCCATCACGCTGGCGTTGCCGGTCAGGCCCTGCGGGCCCAGGCCCACCTCGTTGAGGCCTTCTTCCAGCAGCTCCTCCATGCGGGCGGCGTTGCTGTTGGGGTGGCGTGAGCCCACCGGGCGCAGGATGGCCTTTTTGGACAGGCGTGCGGCCGTCTCGGCCGAGGTGGACACGCCCACGCCCACCAGCATGGGCGGGCAGGCGTTGACGCCGCGCTGGGTGATGACGTCGAACACGAAGTCGGCCACGCCTTCGTAGCCCTCGCCGGGCATCAGCACCTTGGCGGCGCCGGGCAGGGTGCAGCCGCCGCCGGCCATGTAGACGTCGATGATGCAGTCCTCACCCTTGGGGTCGATCTCCCAGTCCAGCCAGGGGATCTTGCTGCCGGTGTTGGTGCCGGTGTTCTTCTCGTCAAAGGTCTCCACCGCGTTGTGGCGCAGCGGGCCGTGCACGGTGGCCAGGCGGGTGGCTTCGGCCAGGATCTCCTCCAGCTCGCCCAGCATGGGAAAGCGCGCGCCGGCGGTGATGAAGTACTGGATGACGCCGGTGTCCTGGCAGCTGGGGCGGTTCAGGCGGTCGGCCGCCTCCTGGTTGTCGGCCATGCTCTGGTAGATGGCCTGGGCCAGCGGGTGGGTCTCGGCCTGGCGCAGGTCGGCCAGCTTGTGGGACACGTCGGTGGGCAGGCGCTTGCCCACGTGGGCGGTGAACTTCCACATCACGTCGGTGAGCTGGCGCACGGCCTCGTCGCGCGGAAGAGTGTCGAGGGAGGGGGTCATGGTCATGTGGGGGGCAGGGTCCGGAAGGTTCATTCGAGGGTGACGCGGGCGTCTTTGACGGCCTTGGCAAAGCGCGCGGTGTCTTCGGCGATCAGGCGGGCCATGGCCTCGGGGGTGTCGCCCACGGGCTCGGCGCCAATCTCATCAAAGCGCTTGCGCAGCTCGGGCGACTGCAGGGCCTTGACGATCTCCGCGTTCAGGCGGGTGGTGATGTCTTTGGGCGTGGCCACCGGGGCCAGCACGCCAAACCAGGTGCCAATGCGCACGCCCTTGACGCCGGCTTCTTCCAGCGTGGGCACATCGGGCAGGGCAGGGGAGCGCTTGCCCGTGGTCACGGCCAGGGCCTTGAGCTTGCCGGCCTTGATGTGCTGCAGCAGCGGGGTGGCGGTGTCAAAGCTCATGTCCACCTGGCCGCCCAGCAGGTCGGTGGTCAGGGGGCCGCTGCCCTTGTAGGGCACGTGCACCAGGTCGGTGGCGGTCAGGTTCTCAAACTGCGTGCCGATCAGGTGCTGGGCGGTGCCGTTGCCGTTGGAGCCGTAGGTCATCTGCCCGGGCTTGGCCTTGATCTGCGCCACCAGTTCGGCCACGTTGCGCGCCGGGTTGCGGGCATTGACCACCAGCACATTGGGCACCAGGGCCACGGTGGCCACCGGGGCCAGGTCTTTCTGGAAGTCGTAGGGCAGTTTCTTGAACACGCTGCCGGCGATGGTGTGGTGCACCGCGCCCATCAGCAGGGTGTAGCCGTCGGGCTTGGCCTTGGCCACCATGTCGGCGCCCAGCGTGGCGCCGGCGCC
This sequence comes from Ideonella livida, assembly GCF_010499455.1. Lineage (GTDB taxonomy): Bacteria > Pseudomonadota > Gammaproteobacteria > Burkholderiales > Burkholderiaceae_C > Ideonella > Ideonella livida. The sequence goes on from NZ_JAAGOH010000008.1 coordinate 9,385, forward strand.
GGGCTTGCTCTCCACGATCACCGTCTGCCCCAGGGCCACGCCCAGGCGCTCGGCCAGGGTGCGGGCCACCACATCGGTGGTGCCACCGGCGGCAAAGGGCACCACCAGGGTGATGGGCTTGGTGGGCCAGGCGGGGGTCTGCGCTGTGGCCAAACCGGTCAGGCCGGCCAGGCCCAGGGCGGTGCACAGCATGCGGCGGCGGTGCCCGCGGCGCTGGGGGGAAAGGCCTGCGGCGCGGGCCGCGCCGTGGGGTTTCAACATGGCAGTCTCCAGGGTGGTCTTGGTGTGAGACGCACTCTAGAGGCCCCCATGGCAGGGGAAATGCCTTGAGCTTCAAGGCATTGTTGACTTCAAGTTAACTATTTGGCGGCGTCTCGCCCAGCTGCGCCAGGCTCCAGTCCCACAGGGCGCGGGCCGTGGCCTCGTCGCGCGCGGCCGGGCAAGGCAGCTGGGCCTGACCGTCCCGCCAATACAGGCCCGTCTGGGCCGACAGCGCCGGATCGGTGGCGCAGCGCAGCGGCGTGCGCGCGCCCTCCTCGGGCGTGACCATCCGGGCAAAGTGCCGCAGCAGCCACTGCACCGGCCCCGGGGCATGGCGCCAGATCTCGGTGGCCACCACGCCAGGGTGCACGGCGTAGGTGCTCACCCCGCTGCCTGCCAGCTCCCGGGCCAGCTGCGCACTGAACAGGATGTTGGCCAGTTTGGACACCGCGTACTCCGGCAGCCCCAGCGGGCTGCGGGTGCGCCGGCGCAGCCGCTCCCAGTCGGGCAGGCCCCGCACATGCCGGTGCGCCGCGCTGGCCACCGTGACCACACGCGCCGGCGTGCTGGTCAGCAGGTGCGGCAGCAGCAGGCGTGTCAGCAGGAAGTGCCCCATGTGGTTCACCCCGAAGGCCAGCTCAAAGCCCGAGGCCGTCAAGCCGCGGCGCCCCGCCACCCCGGCGTTGTTGATCAGCAGGTGCAGCGGCAGGCCCAGGGCCTGGAAGTGCGCTGCGCAGCGCCGCACCGACTCGAAGTCCCCCAGGTCCAGCGACAGGAAGATGCCCGCTGGCGCCCCCGGCAGCAGCCGGATGTCGTCCAGCACCGCCTGTGTGCGCGCCAGGCTGCGCCCCGCCAGCACCACACGCCAGCCCTGGCGCGCCAGCTCCAGCGCGGTGATCCGGCCAATGCCGGTGTTGGCCCCGGTGATGAGGGCGACGGGGGGCGCGGCCGTGAGGGGTGGCCAGGCATCGGAGACGGAGAAGGGCATGGAGCGCGCACGCAGACAAAGGGCCGCGAGCTTAGCGCGCGGCGCGGCGTTGGCGTGTGACGCAGCAGGACCAGCGCCCTGCGGGACGCCACCTCAACTGCCGCGCATGGGCTGTGATGCGCAAACCCACGAGCAGACGCCATGACCCCAGCCCCGGATGGACTCATGCCGCGGCGGCCACCGGCACGGTCTGCGGCCGGCCGAGTGGACTGAAGCGGTTGAGCACGGCCACGCGCAGATGCAACTCGACCACCTGGCGCTCGAACGTGCGCGCCGTGACACCAGCCCCAACGTCTGACGCAACGCCCGCCCGAACAAGCACGTGATGCTCAGGCAGAACTGGATCGTCGCGTCCGGGAAGGTCTGGCTGTGTGCAACGGAGCCGGTGAGCTGACCAACGCCATCATCGACGCCTTTGACGCCCACAGCACCATGAGCCGCCAGGCCCTGGATTCAGAGCGCGTGCGCAGCGGCCTCAAACACCTGCTGCTGGGGCCGGCGGGGCTGTACGAGGCACTGCGGCGGCGGGGGAGTGGCCAAGACATGCGGCCCGCACCGTGACTAGGCCACAAAATCGGGAATGTTGCTGCTGGCTTTCGTCACAGAATCCCCGATGTGCCTGGATGATGGCGTACTAGACCCCGAGGACCATGACATGACGCTTCCCACCGTGCCGCTGAGCGAGTCTGCCATGCAGAGTTTGGAGGCCCACATCCCTGAGCTGGCAGAGGGCGCTTTCAAACAAGCGTATCTGCAGGCTTTGACGGTGGGTGGCAAAGCACTGTTGGCCCGCGATGGGCAACTGGTGGAGGCGAAGGCCGACGGCACCGAGCGAGTCATCCGTTCACTGGCCAAGCCCACTGCCGTGACGCCGGGAACTCAGCGACTTCTGCGCCGGCAGGGGTGATGTCCAGCGCCGTCCCCAGGGTCCGAATGTTTGCTGGGCCCAATGGCTCGGGCAAAAGCACACTGAAGGACATGCTGCCAGCGCCCTGGTTGGGCGTGTATGTGAATGCCGACGAGTTGGAGAAGAGCCTGCGGGAAGCGGGGCGGATCAACCTTGCGGCATTCGGGCTAGAGACCACTGCGGAGGGACTCCGGACGGCTTTGTCGGCTTCCACCTTGCTGGCCAAGGCCGGGTTGTTGGACTCACTGCGCCATGTGCAAGTGCAGGGCACTTGGGCGTTGCTGCCCGGTGTGGAGATCAACTCTTACTGGGCTTCGGCGCTGGCAGATGTCATCCGGCACCGCCTGATGGCGGCACGGGTGACGTTCACGTTTGAGACCGTGATGTCCTCACCAGACAAGGTGACGTTCTTGCGAAAGGCGCGGGAAGCGGGCTACCGAACCTATCTGTACTTCGTGGCGACAGAAGATCCGGACATCAATGTGGCGCGGGTGCAGTACCGGGTTCAGACGGGTGGGCATCCGGTGGCGGAAGACAAGATCCGCAGCCGCTACACCCGCTCGCTGGCCTTGTTGGCGGATGCGCTGGGTGCTGCAGACCGAGCCTACCTGTTTGACAACTCCGGTGCAGAGCGGGTGTGGGTGGCCGAGTCCACCGGCACGCCAGAGGGCGCCGAAGTGGCCATGCGCACCCATGCCATGCCTGCATGGTTCAAGTCAGCGGTTTGGGATCAGATGGAAGGCTGAGGGCTGACTTTTAAGCGCTGCTCTGCGGGGTCAGCGCCTGCGCCCATACAGCCCCAAGCCCCGCCCGATGATCTCTTTCATGATCTCGTTGCTGCCGGCAAAGATGCGGCTGACGCGGGCGTCGGTGTACATGCGGCTGATGCGGTATTCGTCCATGTAGCCGGCGCCGCCGTGCAGTTGCAGGCAAGCGTCGATGACCTTGCCTTCCAGGTCGGTGGCCAGCAGTTTGGCTTTGGCGCCGGTGTCGGCGTCCAGCCGGCCGGCGTTGGCCAGCAGCACGCACTGGTCCACAAAACATTGGGTGGCGTCCAGCTCGGCGCGCAGGCCGGCCATCACAAAGCGGCTGTTTTGGAAGGCGCCGATGGCCTGGCCAAAGGCTTGGCGCTCCTTGATGTAGTCCAGCGTCAGATCGAATGCGGTCTGGGCGTGGGCCAGCGAGGTCATGGCCAGCGACAGGCGCTCTTTGGCCAGCAGGCGGGCCATGTGGGCGAAGCCCTGGGTGGGGTCGCCCAGCACATTGGCGGCGGGCACCACCACGTGGTCAAAGAACAGTTCGGCGGTGTCTTGCGCGGGCAGGCCCATCTTCTTGAGCTTGCGGCCCCGGGTGAAGCCGGGCATGCCGGCTTCCACCACGAACAGGCCGATGGCGTGTTTGCTTTCCGTGCTGGTGCGGGCCGCCACCACCACCACATCCGCCTGGGTGCCGTTGGAGATGTAGGTCTTGGCGCCGTTGAGCACCCAGCCGCTGCCGTCGGCGGTGGGCTTGGCCTGGGTGCGCATGCCGGCCAGGTCGCTGCCGGCGCCGGGCTCGGTCATGGCAATGGCCAGGATGTGCTCGCCACTGATGGCCTTGGGCAGGAAGCGCTGGCGTTGCTCTTCATTGCCGATCTCGGCGATGTAGGGCGCCACCACGGTGGAGTGCAGGTTGAAGTAGATGCCCACGTCGGCATGGCGCACGCACTCTTCCACCAGGATCTGCTCGTAGCGCAGGTCGTCGATGCCGGCGCCGCCGTACTGCTCGCCTGCCCAGGTGAGCAGGTAGCCCAGCGCGCCGGCCTGGGTGAAGGCCGAGCGGTCCACATGGCCTTGCTCGCGCCAGCGCTCCACATGGGGGGCGATCTCCTGCTGGAAAAAGCGGCGCACGCCGGTGCGGAACTCTTCATGGTCAGGCTCGAAATGCAGGCGCAGGGAGGCGGCAGGCATGGGAGGTCTCCGGGGTGAATTCAAAGCACTTCAAACAGGCCGGCGGCGCCTTGGCCACCGCCAATGCACATGCTCACGCCCACAAAACGCGCGCCTCGGCGCTTGCCTTCAATCAGCGCATGGCCCACCAGGCGGCTGCCTGACACGCCGTAGGGGTGGCCCACGGCGATGGCGCCGCCGTTGACGTTCAGGCGCTCGTCGGGGATGCCGAGTTGGTCGCGGCAGTACAGCACCTGCACGGCAAAGGCCTCGTTCAGCTCCCACAGGTCCACATCGCTCAGGCTGAAGCCGGTTTGTTTGAGCAGCTTGGGGATGGCAAGGACCGGGCCGATGCCCATTTCGTCGGGCTCGCAGCCGGCCACGGCAAAGCCGACAAAGCGGCCCAGCGGCTGCAGGCCGCGCTGGCGGGCTTGCTCGGCCTCCATCAGCACGCAGAAGGAGGCGCCGTCAGAGAACTGGCTGGCATTGCCGGCGGTGACCACACCGCCGGGCAGGGCGGGGCGGATCTTCTGCACGCCGTCCAGCGTGGTGTCGTCGCGGATGCCTTCGTCGTGGCTGACGGTGACTTCACGCAGCGTGGTGGCGCCGGTGCGGGCATCCACCTGGGCCATGGTGGTGGTGACGGGCACGATCTCGGCGTCAAAACGGCCGGCGGCGCGGGCGGCGGCGGCGCGCTGCTGGCTGCGCACGCCGTATTCGTCTTGTGCCAGTTTGGAGATGCCGTAGCGCTGGGCCACGCATTCGGCGGTTTCCACCATGCCTTGGTACAGCGCGGGGCGCTGGGCGGCCAGCGTGGCCTCTTCCAGCATGAAGGTGTTGAGGTGGCCTTGCACCAGGGTGATGGATTCCACCCCGCCGGCGGCCAGCACCTGGGCCTCGCCGCACTGGATGCGCTGGGCGGCCAGGGCGATGGCCTGTAGGCCCGAGGCGCAGAAGCGGTTGACGCTGAAGCCGGCCGTGGTGACGGGGCAGCCGGCGCGCAGCGCGATGAGGCGGGCCACGTTCAGGCCGGTGGCGCCTTCCAGGAAGGCGGAGCCGGCGATCACGTCTTCCACCTCACCGGGCTGGATGCCGGCGCGTTGGATGGCGTGCTGCAGGGCGTGGGCGCCCAGCGTGACCGGGTGGGTCATGTTGAAGCTGCCGCGGTAGGACTTGGCCAGCGGGGTGCGGGCGGTGGAGACGATGACGGCGTCGTGCATGGTGGGCGGCCGGTTCAAGAAGGCGTGTAGGCGGTGAGCGGGGCGCCGGATTCGGCCAGTTGCACCAGCAGGGGCGCAGGCGTCCAGAAGGCGGTGGCGTTTTGGTAGGCCGGGCCGCGGGCATGGCGGCGCATGGCTTGCAGCACGCCGGGCAGGCCCAGGCGTTCGGCTTGCCACATGGGCCCACCGCGCCAGCGGGCAAAGCCGTAGCCGTGCAGGTAGACCACGTCGATGTCGGCGCCCCGGCGGGCGATGCCTTCGGCCAGCAGCTTGGCGCCTTCGTTGACCAGGGCCAGCAGCAGGCGCTCGACGATCTCGTCGTCAGCGATGGCGCGGCGCGTCAGGCCCAGGCGGGTGGATTCGGCCTCGATGAGTTGCTGCACCTCGGCGCTGGGGCGTGGGCGCTTCTCGCCGGGCACATGGTCGTACCAGCCCTTGCCGTTCTTCTGGCCCAGGCGGCCGGCTTCAAACACCAGGTCGGCGGTGCGCGAGAAGGTGAGATCCGGGTGCTCGGCTTGGCGGCGGCGGCGGATGAAGGCGCCCACGTCGTGCCCGGCCAAGTCGCTCATGCGGAAGGGGCCCATGGCCATGCCCCAGCGCTCCATGGCGCCGTCCACCTGGGCGGGGGTGGCGCCTTCGTCCAGCAAGAAGCCGGCTTGGCGCAGGTAGGGCTCCAGCATGCGGTTGCCGATGAAGCCGTCGCACACCCGCGAGACCACGCCCACCTTGCCGATGCGCTTGGCCAGGGCCAGGGCGGTGGCCAGGGCGTCGGGCGCGGTGTGCTGGCATTCGATGATTTCCAGCAGCGGCATCAGCTGCGCCGGGCTGAAGAAGTGCAGGCCCAGCACGTCTTGCGGGCGCTGGGTGAAGGCGGCCACGCGGTTCAGGTCCAGCGTGGAGGTGTTGCTGGCCAGCAGGGCGCCGGGCTTGGCCACGGCGTCCAGGCGGCGGAAGACGGCCTCTTTGACGGCCCAGTCCTCGAACACGGCTTCAATGAGGAGGTCGGCGTCGGCCAGGTCGGCATCGGCGGTGGTGCCGTGCAGACGGGCGAGGTGGGCAGCGGCCTGCTCGGGCTTGAGGCGGCCCTTGGCCACGGCGCCGTCAAAGTGGGCGCGGATGTTGGCCAGGCCACGCGCCAGCGCCTCGGGGGTTTGCTCCAGCACGGTCACGCTCAGGCCGGCCTGCAGCAGGCAGATGGCAATGCCGCAGCCCATGGTGCCGGCGCCCACCACGGCGGTGCGTTCCACGGGGCGGGTGGGGGTGGCCGGGTCCAGGCCGGGCAGCTTGGCCACGGCCTTTTCGGCAAAGAAGGCGTGGCGCAGGCCGGCGGAGGCTTCGCCATGCACCAGCTGCACAAAGGCCTCGGCTTCTTGCGCCAGGCCCTTGGCCAGAGGTTGGGTGACGGCGGCTTCCACCAGGTCGATCACCTTCAGGGCAGCGGCGTTGGCGGGGCGGCCTTGCGCAGCGCCGCGTGCGGCGGCAAAGAAGCCGGCGGCATTCGCCAGGGCCGGGCGGCGGGCGCCGGTGCGGGGCAGGGGCTGGCCGGCGGCCAGCGCGTCGGCCAGCTGGGCCGCCAGAGTGGTGGCGGCGGGCAGGGGGTCGCCCTCGGTCACGGTGTTGAACAGGCCGCTTTCTGCCAGGGCCCGGGCGGGCTGGGTCTTGCCTTGCAGGATGAGGTTGAGCGCCAGATCTGCCGCCACCAGGCGCGGCAGGCGCTGGGTGCCGCCGGCGCCGGGCAGCAGGCCCAGGTGGATCTCGGGCAGGCCCACGGTGCAGGCGCCCTCGGCCACGCGGCCGTGGCAGGCCAGGGCCAGCTCCAGCCCGCCGCCCAGGGCCAGGCCTTGCAGCGCGGCCACCACGGGTTTGGCGAAGTGTTCCAGGCGGTTGCAGAGGTCGGGCGGCGTGGGCGCCCAGGTCATGGCGGGCTGGCCGAATTCACCAATTTCGCCGCCGCCGCAGAAGGCCTTGGCGTGGGCGCCGGTCAGCACCAGGGCGCGGATGGCGGGGTCGGCCGCGGCGGCGTCCAGCGCGTCGGCCAGGGCCACGCGCAGCGGCAGGCCCAGGGTGTTCAAGGGGGGGCTGTTCAGGCGCAGCACGGCCACGCCCTGGGCATTGGGCGCGTCAAGCAGGACAAGGGTTTGAGGCATGGCAAGCAGGAGTCGGGAGTCGGGGCGGCTGTGGCCGCCGATCGGGACGCGCCGCGCCAGCCCTCACAGGCCCGCGCCGCACAGCACCGGGACACGGCATGGTCGTTCCCATAATGTCAATTATCTTGACTTTAATTGGATCGTCAATCCACCTGACATGCGGTCATCCCGAGCGCAGGCCTTCCGTTTCGGAATGGCCGTCCAACCTGGAAGTTGTCGCCGCCAACGGTATGCTTGGCAGGCACGGACCGGCGGCCGGACCGGCGGCCGGGCCGTGCGACGAGACCACACAGGAGATGTCCCATGTCGGGCGTGATGGAGAGAACCCTGGCCCTGCTGGAGCGGCTGGCCGAAGACGTGCGCGGCGTGCCGCTGGCCACCCTGTCTGACGAGCTGGACATACCGCGCAGTGCCACGCACCGCTTGCTGGCCGACCTGGCGGCCCTGGGCTATGTTCGCCAGACCCGGGAGCGGGGCGACTATGTGCTCACCACCAAGTTGGTGTCGCTGGGGCTGAACTACCTCAAGCACTCCGGGGTGGTGGACCTGTGCCAGCCCATCCTGGACCGGCTGGCGGAGACCGCCGGCGAGCTGGTGCGTCTGGGCGTGGTCGACGTGGACCACATCACCTGGGTGGCCCTGAGCCAGGGCGCGCGTGCCGGCCTGCGCTACGACCCGGACATGGGCCTGGACGTCAAGCTGTCCTGCACCTCCTCGGGCCACGCCTGGCTGGCCACGCTGGAAGAGGACGACGCCATCGCCCTGCTCACCCGGCAGGGCTTGGGCAAGCCGCCGGAATATGGTCCCAAGGCGCCAGCCACCATCGCGGCGGTGATGAAGGCCGTGGCCCAGGCCAGGCGCCAGGGCTGGGCGCTGACGCTGGAGACCTATGCCCCCGGGCTCTCCGCCCTGTCCACCCCCATCCGGCCGGCCGGCCGTGGCGCGGTGGGGGTGCTGGCCATCTCGGGCCCGACGGTGCGCCTGAGCGAGGAGCGCCTGCGCGCCCTGGTGCCTGAGCTGCTGGCCGCTGCAGCCGACATTGCCCACGTCAGCGCCGCCTCGCCGCTGTTTGACCGGGCCTACAACCGCGTGGGCTGAGTCCCGGGCGCTCGGCCCCCTCAGTACGGCTTGGGCACGAAGCGCAGGCGCCGCAGGCGATCGTCCTCCCAGACAAACCAGTGGATGCCGCGGTGGCCCGCTTCGAAGTTGAGGCCGCCGTAGACCACGATCAGCCGGCTGTCCGGGCGGGTGCGCCAGGGCACATCCGCGTTGTCCGTGGGCACGTCGCCCAGGTAGTTGCGGTCAATGCCCAGCAGGGCCGGCGGGTGGTGCACCGCGCCGGTCTTCAGGTCGACGATGGCCATCTCCAGGCAGGCGGTGCCGCAGCCCCAGCTGACCAGGGTGTAGTGGCCGGCAAAGACCTGGCCGCGGCGGGCGCCTTCGCGCAGGCGGGTGCGGAACTCCCGCGAGCGCGGGTGGCTGTCCACATCGGGCACGGCCCGGCGGCCCTGCCAGCGCTCGGCCGGATGGTCTTCAAACCGCGGCGCGTCGCGGGGCAGGTCGCGCCGCGTGAGGGTGATGCGGCGCAGGTCGGCCGCGGCCGAGGCCGGCGTGTCTTCGATGGTGTCGGTCGCCGCCGGCGGCGCTGAAGGGCCGGGCGCACCCGGCGCGGCAGCGCCAGGAGACGCGGCCAGCGCCAGCGACAGGGCCAGCCACAGGGCCGGGGCGGCCACGGTGTGGCGCGACAGGAGATGGGGCAAGGGCATGGCGTGAGGATAGGGGCAGGGCGTGGACAGGGCGTGGTCAGGGCACAGCGTGGGGCTCGCCGACCTTCTTGCCTGTATACGCCGCAGGGCGGCCGCCCACGGCTCATGACGCCCGCACCAGCCGCATGAAACACCGCCTGGTACCCGGGCTGGGTACTGCGTGCCACAGGCGCAGCCAGGGCGCATCGCAAAGATTCGCCCCCCGGACAACCCGGGTGCAGGGGTGAGCCCGGTGGCGGCCGGCCGGGGGCTCTGCAAGACTGGCGCCGGCCCCCGGAGCCCGCCGCCGGGGAATGGATCTTGCACGCCGCCGGCCCAGGCCACCGACGAGTGGCCCTTACCCACCCGGTCCCCATGTCGTCCACCTCTTGCCTTGCCGGCGCCGCCGTGGCGGCCGCGCCGCTGCCGCCCTGGTCGCCCCGCCAGGCCCATTGCCGTCGCCTGCAGGCCCAGGATGTGGACGAGCATGCCCAGGCCATCGGGTCCTGGGACCTGCGCTACGACCAACTGGGCGCCGGGCGTTTCCAGGCTGGCTTTTTCGAGCTGCGGCTGCCCGGCCTGCAGGTGTTTGCCGAGCACACCCGCCAGGCGGTGCGCCAGCGCGGCAGCCTGGGCCAGGGCCGGCTGGGGGCGGCCTTCATGCGCCGTGGCCAGGGCGAGGGCAGCTGCAACGGCCAGGCTTTCGGCCATGGCGAGGTGCTGGCCTGGCATGACGCCGAGCTGGACCTGCGCACCCCCGATGGTTGCCAGCTGGCCGGGGTGGTGTTGGAGCCCGACCTGCTGCCGTCCCAGGGACTGGCCCTGCCCCGGCTCTCACAGCCCTTGAGCGGGCAGGCCGCGGCCGTGCGGCGCCTGCACCGCCTGGTGCTCGACAGCCTGGTGTTGGCGCGCCGCCTCAGCCACCGGGCCGACGTCCCGGGGGGGGCGGTTGGCCGGGCCGCCCAGTGGGCTGACGCCCTGGCGGTGGCGCAGTGGCGCGACGACCTGGTGGACGCCTGCGTGGCCGCGGTGCACCGTGCGCCCACGGTGGGCGACCCGCTGCGGGCGCAGCGCCGCGCCGCCCTGGTGGAGCGGGCCTGCGCGCGCATGCTGGCGCAGGTGGAGCAGCAGGAGAGCATCTCCCAGGTGGCCCTGTGCCAGGCGCTGGGCACCAGCGTGCGCAACCTGGCCTATGCCTTCCAGACCGTGCTGGGCCTGTCCCCGCTGGCCTGGCTGCGTGTGGTGCGCCTGGGCGAGGCGCGCCGCACCCTGCGGCGCATGGCCGCCGGGCAGGAGGCGCCGCAGAGCATCTACGCCGTGGCCACCCGCCACGGCTTCTGGCATCTGGGGCGCTTTGCGGTGGAGTACCGCCAGCAGTTCGGTGAGCGGCCCTCCGACACCCTGGGCCGTCCGGCCCGCGAACGGATCGGCTGAGCCCGGCGGGGCCGCGGACGCACCGGGCCGGGCCCCGGTGCACCGGGCCGTGCGCACGGGCACCCGGCTGGGGCGCGGTCTTGCCAAATCCGGATAACGCTTTGCGGGATGCGGACAGCGCGGCAGGCGGCTGTTTTTGAGAATTTCCGGCACGGGCCACCACGGTCCGCTCCCCGGAGATTCCCACATGCCCACCTCCCCAAGTTCACACCGTACGCCTGCGGCGCCGCCCCGCCGCCTGGCGCGCCTGCCGCAGGCCTTGGGTCTGCTGCTGGCCGCCGGCCTGGGCCTTGCCCAGGCGGAGCTGCCCGTCGAGCAGACCCGCATCGAGCCGCTGGCCCCGGCCACGCCTGAGCGGATCTACCTGACCGATCCGGTCATGCCGCACCTGGTCGACGGCCGGGTGATCGTGATCGATGGCCAGAAGATGAAGCGCCTGGCCGTCATCGGCTCGGGCTTTTCGGCGCTCACCACCCTGTCGCCCGACCGGCAGTGGCTGTATGTGGCCACCACCTACCACAGCCGCCTGCAGCGCGGCACCCGCACCGACGTGGTGGAGGTCTACCGCACCGACGACCTGACCTTCTCGCACGAGATCGAGATTCCGCCCAAGCATGCGCAGGGTCTGCCCATCAAGGCGCTGATGCAGACCAGCGCCGATGGCCGCTTCCTGCTCATCCAGAACGCCACGCCGGCCACCTCGGTGACGGTGGTGGACACCCAGGCGCGCAAGGTGACGGCCGAGATCGCCAACCCCGGCTGCTGGGGCGCCATCCCCTGGCCCCAAGCCAGCACGCGCTTTTCCACCGTCTGCGGTGACGGCACGCTGCAAACCTTTGACCTGAGCGCCACCGGCACCCCGGCCGGCAGCCAGCGCAGTGCCCGCTTCTTTGACCCCGACAAGGAGCCGCTGTTCATGCACTACAGCCTGCAGGGCAGCACCATGACGATGGTGGGCTTCTACGGCGCGGTGCAGCAGATCACCCTGGAGGGCGATGCCCCACGTTTTGCCACGCCCTGGAACTTCATCCGCGAGGCCGACCGCAAGCAAGGCTGGCGCCCCAGCGGCTTCCAGCTCTTTGAGGTGGTGGGCGGCCAGCTCATCGTGGGCATGCACCCGCAGGGCGCGGAGGGCACGCACAAAAACCCCGCCGAGCAGCTCTGGACGGTGGACCTGACCACCCGCACCCGCGTGGCCCGCACGCCGGGCTTTGGCACCTTGTCCATGACCCAAACGCGTGAGGCCCAGCCCAAGCTGGTGCTGCTGAGCGCGCTGGACAACACGCTGCGCGTGCTGGACCCCGCCAAGCCCGCCACCATGGGCAAGCCGCTGCGCCACTCCGAGCCCATGGGCGAGACGCCCGTGTACCTGGAGACGCACTGATGGCCGCCGAGCTCATCACCCTCGACCCCGTGCTCGGCCACGCCGCCGCCGCCAGCGTGGGCGCGGTGCTGCTGACCGGGGCGTGGGCCAAGTTGAAGGATGTGGCGCTGTTCCGCGCCGCGCTCGACAACTACCGCCTGCTGCCCGATGCCGCCCTGGCCCCCGCCGCGCTGGCGCTGCCGCTGCTGGAGGCCGCCGCCGGCGCCCTGCTGCTGCCGCTGTCCACCCGGGCGTTGGGCGCCGTGCTGGCCCTGGCCCTGCTGGCCCTGGTGACCGCGGCCGTGGCCCTGCGCCTGGCCCGTGGCGCCGGCCGCATGGACTGCGGCTGCGGCGGCAGCACCGAGGTGCCGCTCTCGCGCGGCCTGCTGGCCCGCAACGTGGTGCTCATGGCCGTCACCGCCCTGGCCGCGCTGCCCGCCGGCGACCGGCCCACCGTGTGGCTGGATGCCGTGGCCGCCCTGCTCACCACCCTGTTTGCCCTGGGCCTGTACCACGCCGCCAACCTGTGGCTGGCCCATCAACCCAAGCTTCTTGAACTGAGGAACGCCCCATGACCGATGCCCTCGTCGTCTCCAACATCGTGCTCTGGGGGGCCGTGCTGGCCCTGCTGGTGGCGGTGATCGCCCTGTCCCGCCAAATCGGCATCCTGTATGAGCGCGTGGCCCCCATGGGCGCGCTGATGATGGACACCGGCCCCAAGGTGGGCGAAGCCGCCCCCGTGTTCGACCTGCCCAGCCTGGGCGGCGGTCACGTCACCGTGGGTGGCCCGGCCGCCCGCAGCACGCTGCTGTTCTTCCTCTCGCCCACCTGCCCGGTGTGCAAGAAGCTGCTGCCGGTGCTGCAGTCGATCCATGCGGCCGAGCGCCAGACGCTCAACCTGGTGTTCGCCTCCGACGGCGAGACGCCCGAGCACGCCGAGTTCCGCCAGCGTGCCGGCCTGGGCGCCTTCCCCTACGTGCTGTCGGCCGAGCTGGGCATGACCTGGCGCATCAGCAAGCTGCCCTATGCGGTGCTCATCGACGAGCGCGGCATTGTGCGTGGCAAGGGCCTGGTGAACAGCCGCGAGCAGATCGACAGCCTCTTTGCCGCCCGCGACATGGGCCTGACCTCGGTGCAGGAGTACATGGACCGCAAGATCGCCGCCCACGCCGGGCATGACCACGCATTCGCTCACAAGGAGGCCGCATGAACGCGCTCTGGAACTGGCTGGACCGCGCCGCTGAGCGCCGTGCCCGCCGCCTGGCCCAAACCACCTCGCGCCGCAGCCTGCTGGTGGGCGTGGGCAAGACCCTGGTGGCCTCGGCCTTCACGCTGCCAGTGCTGCCGTTTGACCGCACCGGCCAGGCGCTGGCCGCCGGGGGCGGCCACGGCGCGGCCGCCAAGAAGAAGGGCGCCCCCACCGACACCGACTGCGACTACTGGCGCTACTGCTCGGTGGACGGTTTTCTGTGTTCCTGCTGCGGCGGCTCGGCCACCAGCTGCCCGCCGGGCAGCACGGCGTCCAAGGTGGCCTGGGTGGGCACCTGCCTGAACCCGGCCGACGGCAAGAACTACCTGGTCAGCTACACCGACTGCTGCGGCCGCACACCCTGCGGCTCCTGCTTCTGCAACACCAACCACGGCGACCGGCCGGGCTACCGCCTGGGTGTGCACAACGACGTGAACTGGTGCATGGCCAACGACAGCTCGGTGTACCACTGCACCGTGTCCGTCATCGTCGGGGTGGCCGACTGATGGGCGCCCGGTCACGCTTGGGTCCGCGCCGCTGGCGCGGTCTCTCGGCTGGGCTGGGCCTGGCCGCCCTGTGCGCCGGCGGGGGGGTGCCCGCCGCCGCCCAGCCCGCCCTGGTGCCGGCCTCCCCCCAAGCGTTGGCGCGGGGAGCCGAGGTGTTTGGCGGCGTCTGCTTGGCCTGCCACGGCGCCCAGGGGCAGGGCACCGCCGGCCTGGCCCCGGCGTTGGCCGGGCCCCTGGCGCCGGCCTTGGCCAGTGCGGAAGGCCGAGGCTACGTGCTGCGCGTGCTGCTGCACGGCCTGAGCGGGCGCATCGTCTCGCAAGGCCAAACCTTCATGGGGGCCATGCCCGCACAAAGCAACTTCCATGACGAAGACCTGGCCGCCGTGGGCGCCCACCTGGCGCGGCTCAATGGGCTGGAGGGGGCGCCGTTCACCGCCACCGAGGTGGCCACTGCGCGGGCAGAACGGCCCGCACCCACCCACAAGGCCCTGCGCGAGCTGCGCGCCAAGGTGATGCCATGAGGCCGCCCCGCCACCTGCGCCCGTTGCTGCTGGCGCTGTGTGCCGCCGTGGCCGGCGCCACCGGCGTGGCTGGGGCCCTGGCGGCCCCCGAGGTGCCGCCCAGCGTGCCGCCCCCGGCACCGGCCGGGGCACAGGCGGTGGCCCCCGCCCTGGCGCTCACCCCCCGTCAGGTGGCGCAGTCCCGCCTGCACTACATGCAGCACTGCATGGGCTGCCACCTGGCCGACGGCAGCGGCGCGCCTGACAAGGGCATTCCCAGCATGCAAGGCGCGCTGGGGCGCTTTCTGGCCGTGCCTGGCGGGCGCGAGTTCATCGTGCAGGTGCCCGGCGTGATGAATGCCGCGCTGACCGATGCCGAAGTGGCCCAGCTCATGAACTGGCTGCTGCCCCAGGTGTCCGTCAGCACGTTGCCGCCGGACACCGCGGCCTACACCGCCGCCGAAATCTCCCGCCTGCGCCAAACCCGGCCGCTGGACGTGCCGGCTGCCCGCGCCGCCCTGGTGGCGCAGTGGGCGGTGGAGGTGGCGCGCTGAGCCGTGGGGCGGCGGGCACCGCGGCGCGCCGCCCGGTCCCACTCACCTCAACGGCGAAAACGGCAGCGGCACGCACAGCTGCGAGTGCATCTTGGCCAGTGAGGCCGGGCCGCCCTTGGGGGGCCAGATGCCTGTTTGCACGGCCTCGCCGCGGATGCGGGCGCGTTCGTCCAGGCTGGCGTAGGCCCAGATGTTGAGAAAGCGCGGTTGCTCGCCGCCGTCCAGCGCGGTGAAGGCGCCCACAAAGGGGGAGAGCGCTTCGCGGGCCGGAATGGCCTCTTCCCAGGCAGCAATGGTTTGCGCGAGCAGGCCGGTTTTCAGGCCGTAGGTGCGCAGCTCGTACCACTTGCCCAGCTCGGCCGGGGCCGGCTTGGGGAGGAAGGGGAAGCGTTTGTAGGCGCCGGACTTCAGGCTCACCAGCCACTCGGCGCAGCCCAGCGGGTTGGTGGCCAGCAGCAGGTGCTCACGCGCGGCGGCCAGGGCGTTGGCATCGGCAAACTCGCGCAGGATCTGCACCTGGCTCAGGTCGCCAAAGTCAGAGGCCCAGGCGCCCACCAGGGTGCCGCCGGCGGCGGGCAGGTGGTCTTGCAAGGCGGCATAGACCTTGGCGTTGCTGAAGACGGCGATCTCCAGCGTGGTGAGTTCGTAGACGGTGGGGTCGGTGGACTGGACGGGGGTGGCCATGCGGGCTCCGGGGGGGGCAAAGGAGGAATGGGCTCAACGGCGCTTTCAACGGCGCGTTCAACGACGGTTCGTCAGCGCGCCCAGCCCGTCGTCCTCACGCCGGTAGTGCGAGGCGGGCAGCACGCGCAGGTCAGGCGCGATGCGGGGGGCAAAGTCCATCTGGTCCAGGATGTCGCGCTGCAGGTCAATGCCCGGGGCGATTTCAAACAGCTCCAGCCCTTCGCGGGTCAGGCGGAAGCTGCCGCGTTCGGTCAGGTAGAGCGCGGTTTGGCCGCGCTCCAGGCTTTGCGGGCCGCTGAAGGTGACTTGGTCCACCTGCTGCACCAGCTTGTTCACGGCGCCTTGGCGCAGCACGCGCATCTGCCCGTCGCCGGTGGCCAGCTGCACGCCCTTGGCCGCGAAGGTGCCGCAGAACACCACGGTGCGGGCGTTTTGGGCGATGTCGATGAAGCCGCCGGGGCCCACCGTGAGCCCACCCAGGCGCGACACGTTCACGTTGCCGGCGGCGTCCAGCTCGCCAAACCCCAAGAAGGCCAGGTCCAGGCCGCCGCCGCCGTAAAAGTCGAACTGCGTGGGCGCGTCCAGCATGGCGCTGGCGTTGCGGGCGTAGCCAAAGAGCACGCCATCCAGCAGGCTGCCGCCGTAGGTGCCGTGCTCAATGGTTTGGTAGATGCGGTGCAGCTCGCCGCGGCGCACCACCAGCTTGGCCACGGCGTCGGGGATGCCCACGCCGTAGTTCACCACTGCGCCTTCAAACAGCTCGCAGGCGGCACGGCGTGCCACCGCTTGGCGCTCGTCAAACTCGCCCAGCTCGGGCAGCGCCTCGGCGGCGCGCTCGGCGCCCGTCAGCTCGCCGGAGAGGCTGGGGTCAAAGGGGATGTCATAGCTGGTGCGCTGCTCAGGGTCCACCACCACGGCGTCCACCCAGGCGGCGGGGATGCGCACCTCACGCGCCTTGAGCGCGCCGCGTGGCAGCTTTTCTTTGACCTGCACGATGACGGTGCCGCCGCTGGTGCGGGCGGCCAGCGCGATGTGTGCGGCGTCCAGGTTGGCGGCCTCGTGCTCCAAGCTGATGTTGCCGTCTTCATCGGCGGCCGAGGCGCGCACCAGCGCCACGTCCACCGGGTAGGGCTTGTAGCGCAGGTACTCGCGGCCCTCCACCTGCACCACCTCGGCCAAGTCGTCTTGGGCCGCCTCGTTCATGCGGCCGCCGCCTTGGCGCGGGTCGCACACGGTGCCCAGGCCCACATGGGTGAACAGGCCCGGCCGCCCGGCGCCAATCTCACGGAACAGTTGCGAGGACACACCGCCGGGCAGGATGTAGGCCTCGATCTTGTTCTCGCGCGCCAGCTGCTGCATGCGTGGGCTCCACACCCAATGGCCGCCCACCACCTTGCGCACCAGGCCCTCGTGGGCAAAGCAGTTCATGCCGCGTGAGCCCTTGTCACCAATGCCCAGGGCGTGCACCACCGTCAGCGCCCGGGGCGCTTGCGTGGCCAGAAAGCGGCGCTCCACCGCTTGAAACAGCGTGGTGGCCTCCATCAGGCCACCACCGCCACCCATCAGGGCCACGGTGTCGCCATCGCGGATCAGGGCCGCGGCCTCATCGGCGGAGATGAATTTGTTCTTCATGGCGCCGGCCTTATCGGTGGAGGTCGTGGAGCGCGGCGCCTTGTTTCATCACCGTCTTGGCAATCACGCCACGGTGTATCTCGGAGGTGCCGTCAAAGATGCGGTAGATGCGGGCGTCGCGGTAGTAGCGCTCAATGGGCAGTTCCTTGCAGAAGCCCATGCCGCCAAACACCTGCACCGCGCGGTCCACCACGCGGCCCAGGGTTTCGGCGGCATGCACCTTGACCATGGCGATGTGGGTGCGGGCGTCCAAGCCGGCGTCGATCATCCAGGCGGCGTGCAGCACCATCCAGCGGGCGGCGTTCACCTCGATCACGCTGTCGGCCAGCATCTGCTGGACCATCTGAAAGTCACCAATGCGCTGGCCGAACTGCTGGCGGTCTTGCACGTAGGCGCTCATCTTTTCCAGCACATGGCTGGCCTTGCCCACGGCGCGGGCGCCCACCTGGGCCAGGCGCACCACGTTCAGCGCACCCATGGCCAGCTTGAAGCCCTGGCCGCGCTGGCCCAGCAGGGTCAGGGGCTCCAGCACCACGTGGTCAAAAAACAGCTCCACATGGGGCGTGCCGCGCAGGCCCATCATCTTTTGGTCTTTGCCCACGGTGAAACCGGGCAGGCCCTTGTCCACCATGAACATGCTGATTTCTCTCTCCCCCGTCTTGGCCGACACGAGGAAGAAGTCGCTCCACTCGCCGTCGCTGATGAAGTGCTTGCTGCCGTTGAGCACCCAGCGGCCGTCTTCACGTTGTGTGGCGCGGGTTTTGATGCCCTGGGCGTCTGAGCCGGCGCCGGGTTCGGTGATGGCAATGGCGCAGGTGCGTTGGCCCTGCACGGTGGGCGTCAGCCAGCGGGCGATCTGCTCGCCCTGGCATTCCAGCAGCGGCTCATAGACGTTGCCAAAGGCGCGGCGGATCAGGATGTCGGTGGTGTGGCCGAACTGCTCTTCGCACAGCATGCGGTCCACCGCCGAGAGCCCGCCGCCGCCCAGCGCCTCAGGGATGTTCAGCGCGTACAGGCCCAGGGCCTTGGCCTTCTCGTGCACCGCCAGCGCGGTGTCACGCGGCAGCTCGCCACGGTCTTCCACCGCGTCTTCCAAGGGCTGCAGTTCTTCGCGGATGAAGCGGCGCACGGTGTCAAGCAGCATCTTCTGCTCGTCGGAAAGGGCGAAATCCATGGCGGTGGGGGTCTGTGGAAGGGGAGGGGAAAAAGGGGGCGGGTTCAGGCCAGGTAGAAATCCACCAGCCGGTCGCACACGGCGGCAAACATGCCGGCGCCGGTCATGGTGGACAGGCCCTGGGCGCGGGCGGCCTCAATCAGCGGCGGCACGGCGGGTTGGGTGACCACGCAGCCGACAAAGGTGCCGGGCGCCAGGCGGCTGGCGTCCAGCGGCAGCGGGTCGGTGGGCTGCATGCCCATGGGGGTGGCGTTGATCACCAGGTCAAAGCCGCTGGGGTCGGCGCTGCCCACCTCCGGCGGCACCGGGTGGCCCACCTGCGGGCCGTAGGCGCGCAGCTTGGTGGCCAGGGCCTCGCGGCGGGTGGTGTCGGCCTCTTGCAGGGCCAGGCGGGCCACGCCGGCGTCCAGCAGGGCGTGGGCGATGGCGGAGCCGGCGCCGCCGGCACCCACCAGCAGGGCGCATTTGCCGCGCGGCTCGCAGCCGGCGGCGCGCAGGCCGGCCACATAACCTTCACCGTCGCACATGTCACCCAGCCAGCCGCCCGTGGCCGAGCGGCGGATGGCGTTGGCCGCGCCAATGGAGCGGGCGCGGGGCGTGGCCTCATCGCACAGGGCCAGGGCGTCAAACTTGTGCGGCACGGTGACGATGACACCGTCCACATTGGGCATGCGGCGCACGGCGTCCATCCACAAGGGCAGATCGGCCGGGTGCACGTGGGCCGGCACGACGATGGCGTCCGCCCCGCGTTCACGCAGCAGGCGGGTCACACCGGCGGGGGATTTGACCTGGGCGATGGGGTCGCCCACGATGAAGATCACGCGGGTGGCACCGCTGTAGCTGTCGAGCACGGGACGAAGTCTCCGGTGAGGGAATGGCCGGCATTCTGACTCAAAATGGAATAGAGTTCCACAAAACAAACTTGTTCCGGATTTTGCCGACACTCCGGACCTCACCGTCGATGCCTACCCCGTCTGCGCCGTCCGCACGGCCTTCCCCAGCGCCCACCACAGCGTCCAAACCCTTGCCCACGGTGTCACCCACCGCCACCCCTGAGTCCTGCGACCTGCTGGTCATTGGCTCGGGCGCCGGGGCGCTCAGCACCGCTGTCACCGCTGCCCACCTGGGCTTGAAGGTGGTGGTGATAGAGAAGGCGCCCGTGCTGGGCGGCACCACCGCTTGGAGTGGCGGTTGGATGTGGATCCCGCGCAACCCGCTGGCGGTGGCCGCAGGCATCACGGAAGACGCCGATGGCCCGCGCCGCTACCTGCGCGCCATCTTGGGTGATGCGGTGATGAACCACCCCGCCCAGCGCCGCCGGCTGGAGGCCTTTTTGCACCACGGCCCGGCCATGGTGCAGTTCCACCTGAACCACACCGCGCTGCGCTTTGTGGATGGCAACAGCATCCCGGATTTCCACGGCCGGGCCGAGGGCGCCCGCACCGGCGGCCGCTCGGTGTGCGCCGCGCCCTTTGATGCCGCGCGCCTGGGGGCCGACTGGTCGCTGCTGCGCCCGCCGCTGCCGCTGGTGGCGTGGCTGGGCCTGAGCATTGGCGGCGATTTGCGCCACTTTTTGCGTGCCAACCGGGCGCTGGATTCGGCGTGGTACGTGGGCCGGCGGGTGCTGCGCCAGTGGTGGGACCGCGCGGTGCACGGCCAAGGCCGCCAGCGCATGGCGGGCAATGCGCTGGTGGGGGCGCTGCTGCTCTCGGCCCGCCAGGCGGGGGTGACGCTGCTGCCGCGCCATGCGGCGGTGGGCTTGTTGACTGAACCGCCGGGGCAGGCAGGGGAGGTGGGCGGCCGCGTCACCGGTGCCCGGGTGCTCACGCCGCAGGGCGAGCGCGTGCTGCACGCCCGCTGCGGCGTGGTGTGTGCGGCCGGGGGTTTCCCGCACGACTTGGCACGCAAGGCGGCCTTGTTTGCGCACGCGCCCACCGGGGCCGAGCACCACAGCGCCGCGCCCGCCACCAACACCGGCGATGGCCTGCGCCTGGCCGAGGCCGCCGGCGCCACGGTGGACACCGCGCTGGCCGATGCCGGCGCGTGGTGCCCCGTGTCGCTGGTGCCGCTGCCGGCCGCCCAAGGCGGCGGCGTGCAGGCCTTTCCGCATTTGGCTGAGCGCGGCAAGCCCGGCCTGATCGCCGTGGACGCCCAGGCCCAGCGCTTTGTGGACGAGGCGGGCAACTACCACAGCGTCATGCGCGCGCTGTTCGCCCGCCACCCCGGGGCGGCCGCCCCGCACGCCTGGCTGCTGTGTGACGCGCGTTTCATCCGCCGCTGGGGCCTGGGCGTGGTGCGGCCCTGGCCGTTTCCGCACCGCCGCTGGCTGGCCAATGGCTACTTGAAGCGCGGCCGCACCCTGGCGGAACTGGCCGCCGCCTGTGGCCTGGACCCTTTGGCCTTGGCCGCCACCGTGGCGCGCTACAACGCCGGCGCCGAGCGAGGGGAAGACCCCGACTTTGGCCGCGGCAGCACGCCCTATGACCGCCTGCAGGGCGATGCCGAGCACCCTGGCCCCAACCCCTGTGTGGCGCCGCTGGTGCAGGCGCCGTTTTATGCCGTGCGCATCGTGCCCGGCAGCCTGGGCACCTTTGCCGGCTTGGCGGGCAATGAGCATGGCCAGGTGCTGCGCCCGGACGGCCAGCCGCTGCCCGGCCTGTACGCCGCCGGCAACGACGCCGCCAGCGTGATGCGCGGCCACTACCCCAGCGGCGGCATCACCTTGGGGCCGGCCATGACTTTTGGCTACCTCATCGCCCACCATGCGGCGGGCCAGCCGCTGCCCACGCCCGCGTGGCCCGATGCCGAGCCGGAGCCCGAAGCCACGCCCAAGCCGGTGTGGCCGGCGGCTTGAGCGCGAGCCCATCTGACCCGATCCGCACCGCCCCCATCGCCCTCCACCCCATACCCCGTCGATGATCTCCACCCCCCGCACCCTCTCCCTGGCCCAGCTCATCGCGCTGCCCTACAACCCACCGCAGATGGTGGCCCTGGCGGCCGCCACCGGCTGCACCGGCGTGGGCCTGCGCCTGCTGCCCACGGCGCCCGGTGGCCGCCACTACCCGCTGATGGATGCCCCGGCCTTGCTGGCGGAGACCCTGGCCGCGCTGGCCGACACCGGCGTGCAGGTGATGGACCTGGAGGTGGTGCGCCTGGGGGAGGCGTTTGACGTGACGGCGTTTCTGCCCCTGTTCGATGTGGGCCAGCGCCTGGGCGCCCGTCACCTGCTGGTGGCGGGCGATGACCCCGATGAAGCCCGCCTGACCGCCGCCTTCGCCACACTGTGCGAAGCCGCCGCGCCCTACGGCCTGACGGCCGACCTGGAGTTCATGCCCTGGACGGCGGTGCCCAACGTGAGCACGGCGGCGCGCATCGTGGCCGCCGTGGCCCAGCCCAATGCCGGCCTGCTGGTGGACGCCTTGCACTTTGCCCGCAGCGCGTCCACGCTGGCCGAGGTGGCCGCCCTGCCGCGTGCCTGGCTGCACTACGCCCAGGTGTGTGATGGCCGGGTGCCGCCGCCCACCACCGTGGAAGGCCTGATTTTTGACGCCCGCTGCGAGCGCCTGCTGCCCGGCGAGGGCGGCATTGACCTGCCCGGCCTGCTGGCCGCGCTGCCGGCGGACCTGCCACTGAGCATCGAGGTGCCCAGTGAGCGCCGCGCCCCCGCCATGGGCTACACCGCCTGGGCCGCCGCCGCCAAGGCGGCCACGCTGCGCCTGCTGGGTGGCTGACGCCCGCGGGGCCGGTCGCTGTCCTCCGCGCAGGGCAGGTTCACCTTGCCCAGCGCGATGGAGCCGCTGGTGTCCCAGCGGCGCTCGCGCAGGGTGCCCACATGGCAGGGCTGGCCGCCGGTGGCCGGCACGCAATACACCAGGCCGGACATGCGGTCGGGCTGCCAGGGGGTCCGCAGCGGGTCCAGCAGCGGCGCGGGCTGGGCCACGGGCGCCAGCAGGCCCGGCGTGGCCAGTGCCAAGAGGCGGGCAAGACGGCAGACAGACATCGCGCGGCGCATGGGGGCGCCTGGGTCGGCGGCGCACCGTGCACCGCGGCGCCCTGATCGGCCCTGGGGACCCTTTCTTGAGCCCCGGCCTGTCCTCAGCGCGGCGCTGGCGGGTGCAGGGTCCAGGTGGCGCCGTGCGCCAGCAGGCGGAAGTCCTGGGGGGAGACGTTTTGCGTGGTCAGGGCGGCGGCCAGGTCGGCCTGGTTGCGTTCGGGGCCGTCATCGGCCAGGGCGAAGGTGCCCCAGTGGATGCCCAGGCTGTGGCGGGCGCCCAGCTCGCGGTGGATGCGCACCGCCTCCTCGGGGTCCACGTGCTGGTCCTTCATGAAGTCCCGCGGCAGGTAGGCGCCCACCGGCAGCAGTGCCAGGTCGATGCCGGGGTGACGCTGGCCGATGGCCTGGAAGTCCGGGCTGTAGCCGGTGTCTCCGGCAAAGAAGACCTGGCGGCCGCCCCGGGCCAGCAGCCAGCCCGTCCAGTGGCTCTGGTGGCGGTCGGTCAGGCCGCGGCCGCTCCAGTGGCGTGCCGGCAGCGCGGTGACGGTGGCGCCTTCGGCCGTGGTCGACTGCCACCAGGCGGTGGTCTGCACCGGCCCCAGGCCTTCAGCTTCCAGCCAGGCCTGCAGGCCCGGTGGCGCCATGATCCGCGGCGGGCCACCGGCCTGGGCCTGCAGGGCGCGCAGACTGGGCAGGTCCAGGTGGTCGTAATGGTTGTGCGACAGCAGCACCAGGTCGATGCGTGGCAGCTCGTGC
Source organism: Ideonella livida (assembly GCF_010499455.1). GTDB lineage: Bacteria > Pseudomonadota > Gammaproteobacteria > Burkholderiales > Burkholderiaceae_C > Ideonella > Ideonella livida. The sequence continues at coordinate 32,427 of NZ_JAAGOH010000008.1, forward strand.
AGTCCGTAGGCCGCCGGGGTGTAGCGCTTGCTGCCCAGCCAAGACAGCGGTCCGGCCCGCTCCGAGAACATGGGGTCGGTCAGGACGGTCAGTCCATCGACCCGTAGCAAGGCGGTGGCATGGCCGATCCAAGTGACCGAGAGCTCACCCGGGGCGGCGGGCGCGCGGCCCCGCGCCTCGTGCACCAGGGGCAGGGCTTGGGCGGGTTGGCCGGCGTCCGAGGGGCGTGAGACGTTCCAGTGCAGCACCTCCCACAGCGACTTGTCGATGCGGCCGCCATCGCTGTTGGCGTAGAGCTGCGCGGTGGCCAGCGCCAGGCCGGGCAGGGCCAGCCAGGGCAGGGCGCGCCACAGCCGCCGGGCAGGCCGGGGGCTTGGGTCTGAGGTGGTGGAGGCAGGGGCGGTGGACGCGGGGCGTCGGAAGGGGGACATGACCATGCGCCGATTGTGTGCAGCCGGACAGGGCCTGGCAGCGGGCGGGGCGTAGCGGTGCGTCGCGCTGTTTGTCGTTTTGTATCGGCGGCACAGGCGCAAAGGCCCTGGCGCGGCGCTGGCAACCCCGGGGAGTCACTCACTCCGGGGACTGGGCGGCCTGCCTACACTGCAGCGCAGCGGTGCGGGCCCGTCGGGTCCGCCATGTTGTTGGCCTGCCGCGGCCTTGCCGGGCGTTTTGCGCCCACCCACCCATGCCCCGAGATCCCAAGCCAGCGCCAGTCGCCGCCGCCGGTGCGCCCAGTCCGGTGGACCTGTTGACCCATCGCCTGCATGTGCTGAGCAAGTTGACCGACCGGCTGAGCGACGCGCGTTGCCAGGCCGAGGTGGGCTTGCCGCTGGGCGAGGCCCGCTGCCTGGCGGTGGTGGGGTCCATGCAGCCGCTGTCAGTCAACCAGCTGGCCCAGCAGGTCAGCCTGGACAAGGCCCAGGCCAGCCGGGCCGCACAGAGCCTGTCCGACCAGGGGCTGCTGCGCAAGTTGCCGGCTGCGCATGATGCTCGCGGCGTGGAGCTCAAGCTCACCACCCGCGGCCGCTACCGTTGGCGCAAGCTGATGGCGGTGATCGAGCAGGGCAACGAGCAGCTCTTCAGCGTGCTGCCGCCCGACGACCGCGACCGCCTGGCCCAGGCGCTGGAGCAGCTGATCCAGCATGCCCGCCGCCAGTGCGCTGAGGCGGCGATGCTCGCGGGGCGCTGAGCCGCCGGCCGGTGGGCCGCTCAGGCGGCCGGGCGCTCCACGCCCAGCCAGGCGGCCAGGGTGTCGCATTGCGGCTCCAGGGTGGTGAGCAGCGCCTCCAGTGCCGGGGCGGCCGGTGCGGCGGCTGCCAGCGTCTCCTCCACCTGACGTGCGCGCTGTGCGGCCTCGCTCAGCCCCAGATTGCCCAGGCTGCCCTTGAGCTTGTGGGCGATGCGCCCCAGGTCGTCCGGCGGCGTGCCTTGCTGTTCCACCTGCGTGCGGGCCTGCTGCAAGGCCAGGCGCTGCCGCGGCCAGTCGGTGACGAACTGGCGCAGTACCTTGCGCAGCAGCTGCAAGGAGCCGCCGCAGCGTGAGAGGGCCGCGGGCAGGTCTGCGCCGGCCAGGGGCGGCAGGGTGTCCGGGTCCAGCGGAGCCGCGGGCGCGGCGGGCGCCGGTGCGAGTGCGGGCGCCGGCGCGAGTGCCGAGGCGTGGGCCGGACGCCGGGCATGGCGGGCCAGGGTGTGCAGGACCTGCTGGGCCTCCATGGGTTTGGTGATGTGGGCGCACATGCCGGCCTGCAGGCAGCGGTCCCGCTCCTCGGGCAGGGCATGGGCGGTGAAGGCGATGACCGGCATGTCGGCCTCCAGCCCATGCACCAGTCGGGTGGCCTGAAAGCCGTCCATGCCCGGCATCTGCAGGTCCATGATGATGGCGTGGAAGTGACCGCCGGGGCGCTGGCGCAGGGTCTGGATGGCCTGCTCGCCGCTGTCGGCCTCCTCGGCCAGGGCGCCGGCGCGGTGCAGCACGTCCATCACCAGCTCGCGGTTGATGTCCACATCATCCACCACCAGCACCCGCAGGCCCTGCAGGTCCACGCTGGCGGCGGCGGCCACAGCGGCGCCAGGGTCGGCCTGTCCGCCAGCCGCCACCTCCAGCGGCACCGTCAGCCGGAAGGTGGAGCCTTGCCCCAGACGGCTGCGGGCGGTGATGTCGCCGCCCATGGCACGGGCCAGCTTGCGGCTGATGCTCAGGCCCAGCCCGGTGCCGCCAAAGCGGCGCGAGGTGGAGCCATCGGCCTGCTCAAAGGCCTGGAAGATGCGTGGCAGGGCCTCCTCGGAGATGCCCACGCCGGTGTCGGTGACCTCGAAGACGAGCTGGTCGCCATCGGCCTGGAGCTGGGCGCCCACCCGCACGCAGACCTCGCCGGACTCGGTGAACTTGAGCGCATTACCCAGCAGGTTGACCAGCACTTGGCGCACGCGCTGACGGTCCAGCACCACCGCGTCGGGCAGGCTGGGGTCGCAGCTGACCCGCAGCGGCAGGCGCTTGGCCTCCGCACGCTCGCTCACCAGGTCCACCGCGCCGTGCACCAGGTGCGACAGGCTGCAGCACTGCGGGTCGAGCTGGATGTGACCGGATTCGACCTTGGCGTAGTCCAGGATGTCGTTGATGACGCCCAGCAGGTGCTCGCCCGCGCGCTCGATGCGCTTGAAGTCCTGGGCCGCATGGGTGCCGGCCTGTTCGCGGCCCGAGCCACGGCGGGCCAGGCCGATGACCGAATTCAGCGGGGTGCGGATCTCATGGCTCATGTTGGCCAGAAAATCAGACTTGGCGCGGGCCAGCTGCTGCGCCTGGTCGCGGGCGGATTCCAGCTCGCGCTGCAGCCGCTTCTGGGCGCTGATGTCGGTGCCCAGGTGCACGGTGGATTGGGGGTGCCCCTGGGTGTCGGCCACCACCACGGTGGTCAGCAGGAAGTCGGCCTCCTGGCCATCGGCCAAGCGCACCGCCAGCTCCCGCGACTGTCGGATGCCGGTGCCGTCCTGGACCTCCACTTCCAGGCACGACGGGGCCAGGGGGGTGTCCAGGTCCTGGCAGGTCTGGCCTTCCAGCTCGTCGCGGGCCCGGCCCAGCGCCGACTCGAAGCGCCGGTTTACCCGTTCCAGCCGGCCCTGGGCATCGCAGATGCCCAAGGTGATGGGCAGGGCCTCGAAGATGTCGCGCAGCCGGCGCTGCTCGTCCTGCAGCTCCCGGGTACGCTGCTGCACCGTGGCCTCCAGCACCTGTGCTTGGTGCTGGAGGGCTTCCTCGGCCTTGATGCGTCCGGTGATGTCGTGGCCGAAACAGGCCACCTGCGCCTCGCCCTGGTGCTGGATGGCGTCGAACTTCATGTCCCACCAGATGGGCTCGCCGTTCACGTCACGGGTGCGCCAGGGCAGGACGCGGGTGCCGTGCTGGTGCACTTCCCGCAGCAGCAGGGTCAGGCGGTTGCGGTCGGCTTCGCCACCCGGGTAGAGCAGCTCGTCGGCCTCCAGCGGGCCCGGGGTGGTGGCCCCATGGCGCAGCACGGCCTGCTCGTTGGCGTAGCGCAGCTTGCCAGTGGTGGGCTCGAAGATCAGGATGGCGGTGGGCGAGCGGTCCAGCAGCACCGAGAGGGTGGCCTTTTTCTCGCTGAGGTGCATGGCTTGTCGCTGGGACTCGTCAGCGGCCACCCTCAGCGCCTCGTGGGCGGTGTTGATGCGGTCGATGGTGGTCCAGAACAGGCTGCCGTAGCGGTGGATCAGCCAGGCCACCAGCAGCAGGGTCAGGCCCCGCAGGACGAACTGGCTGCCCGGCGGCGGCGTGTTGTCCGCCGTCAGGCCGCTGATGACGCCCTGGGCCTCAGCGGCCCACAGCAAGGCCAGCCCGCCCAGCGCCGTGCCGGTGACCAGCAGCATGGCCCGCGTGCCGATCACCAGACCGGCGATGGCCACCAGGGCCACCAGGGGGTGCAGGCCCGAGCCCGACACCCCATTGCCCAGCCGGTAGACCGCCAGCAGCAGGCCGATCAGCACGGCCATGGTGAAGAACAGGGCGGCGTCCCGCGTGCCTCGCCAGTGGCTCAGGACCAGGGCGATGCCCGCGGTGAGGAACACCGCGGCGGTGGGCACCATGCGCAGGGACAGGTCGGTCCGGTGCTCGCCGTGGTCCAGCAGCAGGGTCACGCCGTGCAGCAGCGCGGCACCCAGCGACAGGTACAGCAGCACCCGGAAGGCTTTCAGGATGGACTGATCCAGCTCCTGGCGGTACTTCCCCAGACTGGAACTGACTTGAGTGGCCGCCGCGGAGGCGGGGGCGTCCGACGCGCTCATGGGTGCTTTCCGCGTCAGGCCGGGTTCGGGCTCAGGCGTTGGATCACCTGGCCCAATTCGCGCTCGACCACTTGGCTGGCGTCCAGGATCTCCATCACCTTGCCGCGGTGCTCGGCGATGATCTCGCTGAGGTGGTCCTCCTGCCCTGCCGTCAAGCCCAGGCTGAGGAAGGCGTTCTCCACATGGGAGGAGAGCCGCTCGAAGACGCCCAGCACCTGCAGCCGCTGGGTGTGGTTGCGCGCGGAGATGTCGGTCAGCGCGTCCCGGGTGAGCTGCACCAGCTCCTGCGTACTGGCCAGCTGGCTGCGGGCCCACTGGGCCTCCAGCGCGGACAGCCGCGTCATGGCACCTTCCACCAGCAGGGCCACGTTGTCGATGTGACGTCCCATGCGCTCAGACTCCTGGCGGTCCATGGTGTCGGGCCGGTTCATCAGCAGTCCGCGCACGAAAACCAGCACCTGGCCGTAGCCAAAGCCAGTGTGCGGCCCCAGCGGGCGGATGCGCGGCCCCTCGCGCATGACCTGCAGGTGATCGAGGATGGAGTTCTCCAGCGCGCTGCATTCGCCCTTGGCGTTCAGCGAGATCTGCAATCCCGTGGCGCTGAGCCGCACACAGCCGTCGAGCCCGAAGCGCCCCAGCGACTCGAGGATGGCGACGGCCAGCGAGCGCAGGTCGTCGCACTGCGCCATCTGGCGCTGGAAGTCCAGCACCACGCCCGCTTCGCCCACCATGTCGGCCGAGCTGAGCACGGCGTTCATCATGTCGTCGAGCTGGCCGGCCATGTCCTTCTGGCGCAGGCGCTGGCCCAGCACCTTCTCGATCTTCACCTGCAGTTCGCTGGGCTCGAAGGGCTTGACCAGGAAGTCATCGCCTCCGGCCTCGTAGCCCTTGAGGCGCTCCTCGATCTGGGTGCGTGCGGAGTGGAAGATGACCGGCAGCTCTTGGCCTGCCGGGGTGGCCCGCAGGCGCCTGCAGGTCTCATAGCCGTCCAGGCCGGGCATCTCCACGTCCAGGATCACCAGGTCCCAGGGCTGGGACTCGATCAAGGCCAGTGCAGACTCGCCGTCGGGCGTGCCCTCCACATCGTGGCGCGCCTCCAGCGTGCCCTGCAGCATCATCCTCACCAAGTCGTCGTCATCGACCACCAGGATCCGGGTCCGGTTCTCTGCACTCATTGCAACTCCCTGGGCGCTCCAACGCCGTTGCGGGCTCTTTCGGCCATGGCTCGTTGCAGTTGAGGGGTTTCATGCCAGGAGGTTTTCCGTCCTTTGCGCCGGACTTGATCCGGGCCGGATCCATCGGGCCGGACCCGCTGTTAAGCTGGTCCCGACCACCCGCCAGCGTGCGCGGTGTGGACCACAAGACCTTGCCGACGGAGACACCATGCCTGGACTGCTTCCCCACGTCGATCCCGACGGACTGCTCGAGTATTCGGTGGTGTACACCGACCGGGCGCTCAACCACATGTCAGCGCGTTTCCAGGGCGTGATGCGTGACATTTCTCACGTTCTGCGCGCAGCCTACCAGCCACACAGCGTGGCGGTGGTGCCGGGCAGCGGCACCTTTGGCATGGAGGCGGTGGCGCGGCAGTTTGCCCAGGACCGCCGTTGTCTGGTGCTGCGCCATGGCTGGTTCAGCTTCCGCTGGAGCCAGATACTGCAGATGGGCCGCATCAGCGACCAGGTGCAGGTCCTCAAGGCGCGGCCCCAGGACCCGGCGGACAGCCAGTCGGCCTGGACGCCGGCCCCGCTCGAGGAAATCGTGGCCACCATCCTGCGCGATCGCCCTGAGGTGGTGTTCGCCCCCCACGTCGAGACCTCCAGCGGCATGATCCTGCCCGATGCTTGGTTGCAGGCCATCGGTCAGGCCACGCACGAGGCCGGGGGCCTGTTCGTGCTGGATTGCATCGCCTCTGGCGCAGTCTGGGTCGACATGGCCGCCCTGGCCGTGGACGTGCTGGTGAGCGCCCCGCAGAAGGGCTGGAGCGGCTCGCCCGGCTGTGCCTTCGTGATGCTCAGCGCCCGGGCGCGCGAGCGCCTGGAGGCCACCACCAGCACCAGCTTTGCCGCCGACCTCAAGAAGTGGGTCCAGGTCATGGAGACCTATGAGAGCGGCGCTCACACTTACCACGCCACCATGCCCACCGATGCGCTGACGCTCAGCCGGGCCGCGATGCTGCAGACTCAGGAGGCGGGCTTCGAACAGCTGCGCGACCGGCAATGGTCCTTGGGATCACGCGTCCGCGCGCTGATGGCCGAACTGGGCTGGCGCAGCGTGGCCGCGCCCGCCTTCGCGGCGCCCGGGGTGGTGGTCAGCCACACCCGGCACCCGGGCCTCTCCTCGGCCAAGGGCATGATCGCCCTGGGGCTGCAGACCGCCTCCGGCGTGCCGCTGCAGTGCGACGAGCCGGCCGACTTCCAGACCTTCCGCGTGGGGCTGTTCGGCCTGGACAAGCTGGCCGACATCGACCGCACGGTGGGCACGCTCGCCCAGGCCATGAGGGCCCTGCCGCCGGCCTGAAGCCGCGGCCCGGCACCAAGCGCCAGACGACCGGGCGGCCTCAGTACGGCCGGCGGCCCACGATGTTGCCGGCAGGCAGGTACTGGCAGACCCAGATCTGCGCCTGATCGGCGCACACCTGTCGGCCGCAGCCCAGCTCCTGGCTGTCGGCCCACACCATTTGGGTGTAGTGGCCGCAGACCCGACCGGGCGCGCAATCGTTGGTCGCAGGGCGGTAATCCGCCGACTCTCCGCCCCACGCACTGGCCACCGCTGCACCCGTCACCGGCTGCAGCTCCACACGACCATCGCTCCAGGTCAGGGGTCCACCCCAGTAGATGTTCTCGCCCTCCGCCCCGTGGCTATGTTGCAGCTGACACCCCTGGGTGGCCAGGCGGGTGGCCCAGCGTTGGGCGCTGGCGGCCAGCGTCTCCGACCAGCGCAGCGGCGGCACGCCCACCCGGGTCCGCCACCGGTTGTGCTCTCCCACCAGATCCGCCCGCTGGGCGGTGCTCAGGCCCTGGGCGCCGGCGGTAGCCGGCAGGCTGGGTTGGGCGTGGGCGGCCGTGCTGGTCCACAGACAGAGCAGAAGGGCCAGGCAGGAGGTGGAGGGCAGGGTCATGGCGGCGGGACTGAGAACGCAGCGCGGTGTCACGGCGCCGACCTCAGGCAGGCAAAAGTGATGGACCGGGAGCCTAGCACGCAGCATGGTGGTCGGAGAGTCCACGGCCGGAAATGAAAAAAGGCCAGCGCGATGCGCTGGCCTTTTTGGTTTGGTGCCCAGGAGAGGACTCGAACCTCCACGGAGTTACCCGCTAGTACCTGAAACTAGTGCGTCTACCAATTCCGCCACCTGGGCAGGTGCTTCGTCGTTGTTGACAACTCAAGAAAGTCATCAGTGATCAGCGAAGACCACGACTATAGCAGAGAGCTTTTTCGGTGCGCAAGCATTTTTTGAAAAAAGTGCGTCCGCCGTTCTGTTGCATGCCGATGGTCCTTCAGGGGCGCCGCCGATCTCAGGGCCGCGGATGCGTGGTGTGGCCTTGCGAGGGCGGTGCGCAGGGTGTGGGTGGCGCAGAGACGCTCATGCGCTGAGCGCGTGAGCCGGTGCTCCGCTGCGGCGGCGCCCTCAGTGGCTGATCAAGCCCTCTGCTTGCGCGTGGCGGACCTGCCGCTGCCTCCAAGGTTCCACCAGCTCGGGACCTGACCCGGATTGCCAAAGGTGGGCCGGAAATGAAAAAAGGCCAGCGCAGTGCGCTGGCCTTTTTGGTTTGGTGCCCAGGAGAGGACTCGAACCTCCACGGAGTTACCCGCTAGTACCTGAAACTAGTGCGTCTACCAATTCCGCCACCTGGGCAGGTGCTTCGTCGTCGTTGACAACTCAAGAAAGTCATCAGTGATCAGCGAAGACCACGACTATAGCAAGCATCTGAGAGTTGATGCCAGCATTGTTGATAAAAAAAGTTGGTTATCAGGTGGTCGCGCCCGGTGGCATGATCCCTGGCCATCGTGAAACTTCCCACTCCGCCTCCAGTGGCCTGGTCTCCCCAATGGGAGTACACCCTGTCTCCGGTCACCGCCGACATCTGGATCGTCCGCCACCCGCTCATGGTCCGCGGTGTGGAGATCACCACCTGCATGACCGTGGTGCGCCTGCCGGAGGGCAGGCTGTGGCTCCACTCGCCGGTTCCCATGGACGTGACCCTGCGCAGCCAGCTGGCCGGGCTGGGCCGGGTAAGCCATGTGGTGGCGCCCAACCGTCACCATCACCGCTTCGTCCGGCAGGCCTTGGCACACTGGCCCCAGGCCACCTTGCATGCCGCGCCCGGCCTGGGTCTGGACCATCCCGATCTGGCAGCTGCGCCGCTGCTTGGCGCGGCGAGTTCGCTGCACTGGGGGGCGGAGCTCTCCGCGTGGCCGATTGAGGGTCAGCCCGGTGTGGCCGAGACGGTGTTCTTCCATCACCCCAGCCGTACCCTCATCGTGACCGACCTCCTCACCTGGTTCGGACCCTGGGATGCCTGGCCGGTGCGTGCCTGGGCGCGTCTCCAGGGTTGCCTGGGTGAGCCTGCGGTGCCGCAGCGCCTGCGGCGGCACTACACCCAGCGCGCGGCCGCGGCCCGCAGCATCGCCCAGGTGCTGGCGCTGCAGCCGCGGCGCATCGTGCTGGGGCATGGCCCGGTGGTGCAGGCGCAGGCCACCGAGAGACTGGTGCGCGCTTTCGCCTGGTTGCCCGGGCTTGACCCCTGAGCCAGGGGGCGGCTCGGGCTCAGGTCTTGGCGACGAGCCGAAGGGTCATGGCGCAGACGTCGTCGGCGAACTGCTCCACGGCGATCTTCTTGTGGCGGTACTTCCAGCGCTTGACGTACCAGTCCTGCATGGCCGCCACCGTGTGGCCAGCCAGCAGCTCGGCCTGTTCCGTTGCCAGTGCCCCGACGTCCCGCAGGAGTCCCGCAATGTCGGCATGCAGTTGGAGTTCGGCCGCCTTGGCCACCTGGCGCTGGCTGGCGTCGAGCATGCGCGACTCCATGAAGACGAAATAGAACCAGGGCTGCAGCAACTCGGTGAGGTAGATGTGCCCGCGCAGCGTGGCGTCCAGGCGGGCGTCGGCATCCTGGTGGTCGGTGAACCAGTGCGGGATGGCCCCTCCTAGCAGGTGGATCATGTCCTCGACCATGGCCGCCAGATCGTCCTTGCTGGCGATGTAGCCGTACAGGCCACCCATGGACAGACCCGTCTCCCGGCTGAGGTCGCGCAGGGTCATGCTGACAAAGCCCACCTTGTTGGCCAGTCGGAAAGTGGCTTCTATCAGCTTGCGCAGGTTGTCCTGCGCCTTGTCTGCCCGGCGCACCGTCATGCGCTGCTGGTGGCGCTCCAGCACCAGGTCCCAAATGCTTTGGCTGTCCACCGGAGCGGCCTTCCTGAAAGCCTGAAGGGTGAATTGCCGGGGCAGGCCCAGTGGCCTGCGCAGGTCGCCGAACATCGCTTGACCGTCCATGGCGGCGAAGTATAGACTTCAGAAAACCGAGCGAGCGCTCGGTTTTTTACGCAAGGGATTTCCCGGATGCGCTCCGCTTTCGCACCCGGTCCAGCCGCCCCTTCAGAAGGAACAAGATGCCGCGCCGAGACAACGCTTTCACCCGCCTGCGCCAAGTCGCCGGACGGTCCTTCTCGCCTGTGGGCCGTGCCGCGCAGGGCATCGCGTCCCGCATCGTCCGGGAGGCTGCATGAGCTGGAATCCCCACTTCACCACACCGGCCGCTGGTGGCACGCCTGTCAATGGGCGCGTGCCGGTCACCACCTGGGCCCCCACCGGGGGTTACGGTCGGACGGCGATGCGGCCCGAGCCGGCGCTGCACCTGCATGAAGAGCGCGCGGTGGTCCAGAACCCCTGGTTCCAGGAACTGGGGGCAGACCTGCAGCGGGCCCTGATGGCCGCCTGTTCGGTGCGGCGGGTTCGGGCTGGCACGACGCTGTTGCGCAGCAATCTGCGTGCCGAGAGCTGGTACGGCCTGGCCCTGGGGGTGGTGCGCTTGTCCGTGCCGCTGGACAACGGACGGCACCTGACCTTGTCCCTGGTCCGCCCGGGGGAGTGGTTTGGCGACGTCTCCATGTTGGATGAGCGCTCACCCTGGGAGGCCGAGGCCCTGACCGACGTGACCCTGCTGTGGATGCCCCGGGCGGCCTTGCTGGACCTGTTGGAGCGCTTCCCGGCGTTCGGTCTGGCCCTCGCTCGCCTCAACAGCACCCGCACCCGGCAATTGACCCAGCTGCTCGCCGGGGCCGTGTCCCAGCCCTTGCGCCAGCGGGTCGCGCAACTGCTGGTCTATGTGGGCAAGCGCTTTGGCGTGCCCCATGCGGCAGGCACCCGGGTCACGCTCAAGCTGTCACAGCGCGATCTGGCCGATATGCTGGGCGTCTGCCGTCAGCGGGTCAACGTCTGCCTCAAGCGCATGGAGCGCGAGAGTTTGGTGCAGGTCGATGACGGGCATCTGGTGCTGCAGCTGACCGGGTTGCGCACGGTGGTGACCTCTCCACCCGACGCCAGCTGAAGTCCGCTGGCGCCGGTGGCGGCCAAGCCGCCGCGCAGCCACGGCTCACCAGTTGCCGGTGTTGGGCATGGACACCCAGGGTTCCGCCGGGGCGAGTGCCGGGCCTGCCTGCAGCAGTTCGATGGAAATCTGGTCGGGAGACCGGACGAACGCCATGCGACCGTCGCGTGGGGGCCGCAAGATGGCGACGCCGTGGGCCTGCAGCCGGGCGCAGGTGGCGTAGATGTCTTCGACCTCGAAGGCAATATGGCCAAAGTTGCGGCCACCGCCATAGTCTTCAGGGTCCCAGTTGTAGGTGAGCTCGACCTGAGCCTGCTCGTCGCCTGGCGCCGCCAGATAAACCAGGGTGAAGCGGCCCTGAGGGTATTCGTTGCGGCGCACCTCCACCAAGCCCAGGGCATCGCGGTAGAAGGCCAGTGAAGCATCGAGGTCGGTCACGCGGACCATGGTGTGCAGGTATTTCATGCCCGTCACTGTAGCCAGCGCCCGCTTGGAGGGCCGGGCGTAAAGACCCCCGCAGGCGCGGTGGCATGTCCGCGGGCGGGCCAGGCGGACCACCTGAGGGCCGGCGCCCGAAGGCGCCGGTCTCCCATCGCAGGACCGCAGCATGTGTTTTCCCTCCAACGCCTGGCACCGCGGAACATGCCAGACTCCCTTCGACGTCCTTCTGCCATCGGCGGCATCGGGCAGGAGGTGGCCGATGCCCTGGCATGGTCAGATGCTCTGAGCGTTCTGCGCCACGACAAGAAGGTGTAACCAATTCATGCTATGCGAAACCTCTTGATACAAACAAGGGCGCGGGGGCATTACCCCTGTGATCAACAGGGGCAGCACATTGGTGCTGTGGTGGCGCGGCGGGTGGTGGTGGCCGCCATCGCCGGGTGGGTCGTGTGGCCCGGCCTGTTTTCGACGGCCATGGCGCAGACCCGCGAGGCCGCCGCCCCCCGTGCCGTGACGCCTCGTGGCCCCTTGGGTGCGCAGGAACTGCAGGTGGTCAGGCTCTTCGAGGACGCAGCACCCAGCGTGGCCTACATCACCAGCGAAACGGTGCAGGGCAACGCCTGGATGGGGGCCGAACTGGCCCAGTCCGCCGGGAGCGGCTTCGTGTGGGACACGCTGGGTCACATCGTGAGCAATAACCATGTGGTCGAGGGCGCCCGCCGCTTGTGGGTGCGCCTGGATGGTGGGGCGCCCCTGGAGGCGCGCCTGGTGGGCCGCTCCCCAGAGTACGACCTCGCGGTGATACGGCTGCTGCGGCCGCCACGGGACCTGCGGCCTTTGCCGCTGGGCACGTCGCGAGACCTGCGCATCGGGCAGACCGTGTTCGCCATCGGCAACCCCTTCGGCCTGTCGCGCACCCTGACCCAAGGCCTGGTGAGTGCCCTGGACCGAGAGCTGCCGACCACCAACTACCGCGAGGTTGCGGGGGTGATCCAGACCGATGCGGCGATCAATCCCGGCAACTCCGGCGGTCCGCTGCTGGACAGCGCCGGGCGCCTGATTGGCGTCAACACCGCCATCCGGTCAGCCTCCGGCAGCTCCTCCGGCGTGGGATTCGCCATTCCGGCGGATCTGGTCAACCGGGTGGTGCCGGCCTTGATCAATCGGGGTGTGGCCCCCTTGCCGGGCATAGGCATCACGCCGGTCCGGCCGGACCTGGTAGCCCGGGCGGGCATCCAAGGGGTGGTGATCGCCGAGGTGGGGCGAGGAACGCCAGCGGCCGACGCGGGCCTGCGTGCCTACAACCGGCGGAGCGGCGAACTGGGCGATGTGATCACCGCCGTCAATGGCAAGCCCGTGGAAACCGTCTCAACCTTTGTGGCCGAGTTGGACCGCGCCGGCATTGACAACCTCGCCGAGCTGACCGTGGTGCGCGGCGAGCAGGCGCGAAAGGTGCGGGTGCGGGTGGTGGACATCACCCGATGAAACTGCGGAAGTGGCTGACGTGGGCCGTGCCCTGTCGTGATGCCGTGGCAGACCCCGCAGCGGCGTGGGTCGCGGGGCGCCCTCAGGCCGGTTGGCGGCTTGCCCGGGCTTGGCGACGGCGCCAGCCCAACAGGGCCAGGCCTGCGGCCAGCATCGCGGCGGGGGCGGGTTCGGGCACCACGGTGACCGGCGGATCCGGGGTCACGGGGATGGTGGCGCCGTACCAGGCCGAGGTGGTGTTGCCGTATTCAATGGCTTGCACGTGCAGGGCAAAGCCCAACCATTGACCGGCGCCGCCCACCCACGTCCAGCTGGCAGACTCGCCGTCTTCCAGACGGGCGTTGCCGCCGTTGTCGTTGTTGCCCTTGCCCAGCGTGAAACGGAAATCCCAGTCACCGCCAGGACCGCCGCCGGCGCTGATCTTCACTTCCTTGAGGCCGCTGACGGTGCCCACCGAGCCCTGCGAACCGCCATCCTCCAGCATCACCGCCAGGCTGCCGATGAAGTCGTTGGCACCGGCAAGTTGTTCCAAATTGCTGGCCACCAGGGTGAACTGCACGTCCTGATCCACCTCGTTGACCACCAGCGAGGCGAAGCTGGCGGTGGTGGGCGCGCCCGTTCCGCTGAGCAGCGTGCCGAAAGTGAAGGTCTGCGACGTGGCGCCAGCCGAGCCCATCGCCAACGCGGCACAGCCCGCGGCCAACAGGCGCAGGCTGGTCTTGGAGGTGCGGGGAACTGGGGCCGTGGAGGTCATGATGGTGTGGGTTCCGGTTGCAATCTGATGCGTGGGCGCCACAGGTTGGACTCAGAAGTAGTCCTATTGACGTGGCTCATATTGTAGGAGTCGGTTACGGGGTGATACGTTCCGAGGCCCCCCCTACAACGGGGGTTACCGTGCAGGCAAATGTGAAAAATTCCGCAGCTTCTCAGGGGCCAAGTCGCCGACCGGTTTGTCCACGCTGCCAGCGACCGCATCGCACCTGCTGCTGCACCTGGGTGCGCCCGGTGGCCAACGCGCTGCCGGTCTGGGTCTTCCAGCACCCTGAGGAGGTGGGCCAGGCCAAGGGCAGCCTGACGCTGCTGGCCCTGAGCCTGCAGGCCTGCCGTGTGGAGGTGGCCGAGAGGATTGATGCACAGGCCCTGGCCCGGGCTCGGGACTGGCTGGGCGCGCGCCCGCGGCTGCTCTACCCCCCGGCTGCCGTGGCGTCGTCTGAGGCCGCTGCTGGCGATTTGGAGTCAAGGCGGGAGCTCGTCCCGCCGGGGGAGGGGCCGCCCACCGGCCTGTTGGTGCTGGACGCCACCTGGCGCAAGAGCCGCAAGATGCTCCACCTGAGCCCGGCGCTCGCGGCTTGGCCGCGCCTTTCGCTGCAGGCACCACCGGATTCGCGTTACGCCGGCCTGCGGCGGGCGCCGCAGCCGCAGGCGCAGCGATCCACCCTCGAGGCGACCTGCCTGGCCTTGGCAGACCTGTCGCAAGATGCCCGGCCCTATGCCGAGTTGCTGGCTGCCTTCGGACAATGGTGTGCGTGCCTGGCGGTCGATTTCAGGCCTGTGCCTCCGCGGCTGGCCGATGCGCCGCCAACGCCTGCGTCCCAGCCGCCGGTTGCCGACGCGGGCCAGGCCTGAACGCCTACACTCCCGCGCCCCGCCGTTTCTGTCTTGCCTGCGCCCATCGCCATGACCTCTGCCGAGCTCCAGCATCTCCCGGCCCTGCAGGCGCGACTGCGCGCCCTGGGCGCCCAGCCGGTGCATGTCCAGCGCGTGCTGCGCCTGTGGACGCACGCGCTGCCGCTGGCGCAGGGCCGCCGCAAGGTGGAGCATTTCCTGCCCGCGCCTCTGCTGACGGCCCTGCCCACGCTGATGTCTGAGCTCCGGGGTCTGGTCCAGCTGCGCTCGCAGCATGCCGGCGAGGATGGCTCCGCCCGGTTGCTGCTGGGACTGGGGGACGGCCAGACGGTGGAGACCGTGCTGCTGCCACGCGATGGGGTGTGCGTGTCCACCCAGGTGGGTTGTGCGGTAGGCTGCCGCTTCTGCATGACGGGGACTGAGGGACTGATCCGCCAGGTGGGCAGCAGCGAGATCGTGGCCCAGGTGGCCATGGCGCGTAGCCTGCGCCCGGTCAAGAAGGTGGTCTTCATGGGCATGGGGGAGCCGGCCCACAACTTGGAGGCGGTGCTCGACGCCATCGAACTGCTGGGTACGGTGGGCCAGATCGGTCACAAGAACCTGGTGTTCTCCACCGTGGGCGACGAGCGGGCCTTTGCACGGTTGCCCCAGGGGAAAGTCAAGCCCGCGCTGGCCCTGTCCTTGCACACCACGCGTGAAGACCTGCGGGCCGAGCTGCTGCCCCGCGCGCCGCGCCTGTCGCCCCAGGCCCTGGTGGAGGCGGCCGATGCCTATGGCCGCGCCACCGGCTATCCCGTGCAGTACCAATGGACGCTGCTAGAAGGGGTGAATGACACCCCTGAGGAGATCGAGGGCATCGTGCGCCTGCTGGGTGGGCGCTACGGGGTGCTCAACATGATCCCCTACAACACGGTGGCATCGCTGCCGTACCGGCGCCCGTCCTGGGAGCGGGCCGCCGAGATCGCCCGCACCTTGCACCGTCGGGGCATCTTGACCAAGCTGCGTCATTCGGCCGGCCAGGATGTGGAGGGCGGCTGCGGCCAGCTGCGCGCCCGCGAGGCGGTGGGGCGCGAGGGCCGCGTCCGGCCGGTGGTGCCGCTGCGGCCGGTGGCCTGACCTCTGTTTGGGCGGGCACCGCGCGGCGCTGGCGGGCCCGGCCGGCCGGGACCCACCGGCCCAGGCGGTTTCAGGCGCCCGACGCGTGCAGCGCGCCCCAACGGGTGGGATGGGTGGTCCGGGTGTCCACCCGCGCTTCCAGGCGCCGCAGCAGGTGGAGCAGCCCCAGCCAGGCCCGGTCAAAGCAGGCCAGTGTGACCGGCAGTTGTGCAATGGCCCGGGACAGCGGGGCCGCCTGGCGGTGGTCCGGCCAGCTGAGCGCGGGCAAGCGGCCAAAGTCGCAGCGGCCTTCGGCATCGACCAGGCGCCAAGGTGCCGTTTGCCAGGCCAGCAGCGGGTAGGCGGCGGGCCAGATCTGCTCCTGCACCTGGACGGCGTCCAGCCCGCCCCCAAACACCCCCAGGGCACCCCAGCCGTGGAGCAGCTGGGTGCCGGCTTGCGGTGGCAGGGGAGGGACGTCGGCCTGTCCGGTCGCGTCGCTGGCGCCCAGGGCCATGGTCGCACCGCTCCAGACCAGGCCCATGCCGGCCAGCAGGTCCGCCGAGATGGCTTGCGTGCAGCCGAAGTCCAGCCAGCCCAGCTCGACATCCGGGGCACCTTCATCGCCCGGGATGGCCATGTGGAACAGCAGGTTGCCCGGATGCAGGTCCGCATGGAAACGGCCCATGCGCAGCACCATGTGCCAGAAGCCGTCCCAAAGCCGCTGGCCGGCGGCATCGCGCGCGGCGGCACCGGGCGACTGGGCCAGCCAGTCGTCCAGGTGCAGGCCGGGCAAGGCCTGCATGGTGAGGATGCCGGGCCGGCACAGCGTGGGCAGAGGGGCCGGCACCCGCTGGCCGGTGCAAGGGCCCATGCCCCGGGCGAAATGCGCCAGCGTCAGCGCTTCGGCCTCGTAATCCAGCTCCTCCTCGAGCTTGCCCCGAGCGCCGGCCAGCAACTGGCGGGCGTTGTCGGCCGAGGCCCCGGATTGCCGCACCAGCCATGGCAGCAGGGCGCCCAGCATCTGCAGGTCGCTGCGTAGCGCGCTGGCCACCCCGGGGTACTGCAGCTTGACGGCCACCGCCTGGCCCTCCCAGGTGGTGGCGTGGTGCACCTGGCCCAAGCTGGCGGCGGCAAAGGCGACCGGCTCGAACCGCCGGAAGACCTGGCCAGGTGCCTGGCCAAAGGCCTGCAGGAACTGCTTGTGGACCAATGCACGGTTCAGGGGTGGACTCTGGTGGCAGGCGGTGGCCAGCTGCTCGCGCCAGCCCGGCGGCAGCCAGCCCGGTGGCAGCGCACCTTCCAGGCTGAGCAGCTGTGCCGCCTTGAGCGCCGGGCCCTTGAGCTGGTGCAGTGCCTGCATGAGCGGACCTGGATCGACCGGCTGGCCCAGCAGGGCCGGCGCACCGGCGCGGGCGGCCGCCCAGCCCAGTCGGGCACCACGGGACAGCGGGTGGCCGGGCAGGGGGGCGGCCGGGGACGCGTCCGCAGCGTGACGGGAGGCAAGTTCTGCGGTCATGTCTGCTCCTGGGGGCGGTCGGCTTGTGGGGGTGGGGAGGGCATGTCGCGGCGGGGGCGGACCCGCTGCACTGCGGCCAGGAGGTCCTCCAGACCCAGCCCGGGGCCTGGCCCCTGGCGCAGCCAGCGCTGCAGGCTGCCCCGCAGCACAAAGCCCAGCAGTTCGCCCGCGCGGCCCAGCAAGTCGCTGCGCAGCACCGAAAGGCCCAGGCCCAGGCTCATGTCGACCAGCCGTGTGGTCTGGGCGAATGCCTCGGAGTCGTCGTCCAGCCAGTAGGCCAGCACGCCCATGAGGTAGTCGCTGCCGGCCAGGCTGATCCAGCCTTTGAGGGGGCACGGCGGAATTTCCCCGCGCTGCTCGGCCTCGTCCAGCCACTGGCGCAGCTGCTGCTGCACGGCGGCCTGTCCGGGCAGGCCGTCGCGCAGGCTGAGCAAGGGCGAGCGGCGCACCAGTTCACGGCTGAGCTGGACGAACTCCCTGTCCGGCAGCAAACGCTCGAGCCAGGCATCGACCAGGCGTTGCAGGCGCTCCTGCAGGTCGAACGACGCCAGGTCCGGCGTGGCCAGGGTTTCGGCCAGCGCGTCCTCCAGCGCCTGTTCATGCCAGGCCATCACCAGCTTTTCCTTGGTGGTGAAGTACTTGTAGATGGTGGCATCCCCCACCCCAGCCACACGGGCGATCTCCTTCATGGAGGTCGTCTCGTAGCCGTGGAGGGTCATCAAGTCGGCGGCGACCTGCAGCAGCTTGCGCCGGGTCTCGGCTTGCTGCGCCTTTGATACCTTCATTGCTATCCAATAAAAAACAAAATATTTGCTTTATTGAATAGTAAGTTCAGTTTGATGGCAAGCCCGCCCAGCTCAGGGCGTGCCCGGTTCCCGTCGTGGACGGTCAGGTGGCGGGGTGGGGGGGATGAGCGGTGCAGTCGGCGCGGACCGTGCTGCACCGGCCATTCCGGTCAGAAGCGGGAAGGCTCGGCCTGCAGGGCCGCCAGGGCGGCGGCCTGTTCGCGTGCTGCCAGCCAGGTGCCCGCTACGCCGCCCAGGGCGATCAGGGCGACGCCCAGCACGGACAGGGCGTCGGGCACCTGCCCGAACAGCCACCAGCCGCCCAGCATGCCAAACCCGATCTGCAGGTAGAGGTAGGGCGTCAGGCGCGAGGCCGGAGCGTGCAGGTAGGCGACGGTCAGGAACCGGTGGCCCACCCAACCCATGAAACCCAGGGCGGCCAGCAGACCCCAGAGCCAGGGCTGCTGGCCGATGGCCGGACCCAAGCCGGTGAAGGGCAGCACCACGCTGGCTGCCCCCAGGCCGACCGCGCCCGTGAAGAACTGCATGGTGCCCGCGTTCTCTCCCAGCCGCGCCAGCCGACTGGTGAGCACCTGGTAGGCGGCATTGGCGGCTACCAAGCCCAGCGGATAGAGCAAGGCCCAGTTCACGTCGTCCCCTGTGGGCCGGATGACCAGCAACGCTCCGCCAAAGCCGGCGGCCACGCAGCCCCAGCGCAACACCGAGACCTGCTCGCCCAGTTGCAGTGCGGCCGCTGCGGTGATGACCAGCGGGGTCAGCATGACCACCGCGGTGAACTCTCCCACCGACATGTGCTGC
The DNA here is from genome assembly GCF_010499455.1 of Ideonella livida. GTDB lineage: Bacteria > Pseudomonadota > Gammaproteobacteria > Burkholderiales > Burkholderiaceae_C > Ideonella > Ideonella livida. Next base: position 51,044 of record NZ_JAAGOH010000008.1, read on the forward strand.
AGGGCCAGAAAGCCGAACGCGCTGCAGGCCACCAGGCAGGCCCCGCGGGCCAACTGCAAGCCCAGATGGTGTGTGGCCCACAGGCCTCGCCCCCGTTGGGGCCATTGGGTCAGGCCGGTGGCGCCGGTCATCACCAGGTAGCGGGTCCAGATCACCAGGGCCAGGGGCAAGGTGGCGCTGGCGAGTTTGGTCAAGCTGTCCAGGGTGGCGAAGCTGGCGGTGGCCAGGATGACCGCGCCCAGGGCGCGGTGCCAGTGTTGTCGGGGGGTGAGGGCGTGGTCTTCGGACACGGTGGCGCAGGCGCGGGCGGTCCCATGGGAGGGACGGCCGGTCAAAGCGCTCGATTGTGGCGCCGCGGCCCTGCCCCGGGCCGCTGCCGGGCGGCGCGGTGGCTGCGCGCGCCTGCAAGGGGGTTGTGCAGTCCTGCAGCTTGGAGCGCAGGACTGCTTGTGCTTTTCCGCCCATCGGCCTGTGGGCCACCACGCCAAACTCGACAACCGTGCCGCGGTCTGCGTGTCGGACGGCACCGATCAAACGGCACCCGCCAGAAGCCATTGGCCGGTGGGTCCCGCGCACCCGGTGTCTTTCCGGGTGCGACGCCTTTTTCCCTTGCCTTTCACGTCTCGACAGCCCATGGTTTCCCCCGCTCCCTTGTCCACGCTCACGCCGTCCGGTCGGGCCCCTGCTTACGGGCCGGAGGGGTCGGCGGATGTCCTGGCCCGTCGCGCGCGCTGGGAGCTGATGCTGCTGGGCGCTGCCGGGCTGGCCCTGGCGTTGGCGGGCGTGCTCGCCGGGCTGTGGACCTGGCCCGGGCCCTACGGCGCCCACCAGGAGTCCGGCACGGGAGGGGCATGGGGGGCAGGCCTGGCGGCCGTGCTGTATGCGCTGGCCTGGTGGGCCTGCGTGTGGCGCGCCGGGCGCCATGAGGCCACGCGCTGGATGTGGATGGGCATGGCCGTGCTGTTGCTGTGCCTGGCCATGGCCCTGCAGCTCCAGGGGCTGGAACGGCTGACTGGCAACGCCCGCGCGCTGGCCCATGCCGAGGGCTGGTACGCGCAACGCCGGCCCGTGCAGGCCGCGTTGCTGGTGGTGCTGGGGCTCGGGGTCTGGCGGGCGCGTCGCCTTCTGCCGCGGCTGGCCACCGCGACCGGTCCGCAGGACCGCGCTGCCGGCATGGCGGCCCTGCTGCTGGCGGTTTTCGTGCTGGGGCGGGCGATCTCGCTGCACCATGTGGACGCGGTGCTCCAGTGGCCACTGGGCCCCATGCCGCTGGGCGCCTGGCTGGAGAACGGCCTGCTGGCGGTGCTGGTGGCGCTGGGCCTTCGAGGGCCACCGGGCGCAAGGGGGCGTCAGCCCTGACAATGCGCCCTGCGTGCCCGCCGGGTACGCCCCTGATGCGCCCCGCGCGACTTTCTGTTCCATGAGCCAAACGCCGCCCCCCGTCCGCCTGCCCGTTCCGTCCCATCTGCAGCGCCTGCCTCCCGAGGTGGCGCCGGAGCAGTTGGAGCGGGTGCGCCAGGGCGCCTACAACCTGCCTCAGGTGGTCAAGCCCGCCGACTACCTGCCGGAGGACACCGCCGATTTCGAGACCCGCCTGGAGCGTGAAGGCCTGATCCTGTTACAAAAGGCGGTGCCGCATCAGCGGCCCAGCCGCTGGATCAGCCCGCAGTTGGTGGTCAGCGCCCTGCAGCACCTGGAAGAGGTGGGCGTGGGTCGCGAGACCCGCGGGCTCATGGTGGAGCGTTATGCCACGCTGGAGGCCCTGGGCATCAGCCGCAGCGCCGACCCCTTGGCGGGAGGCTGGGAGCGGGTGCATCGTGTGCCGTTGACCCTGGGTTTTGAGGACTGGCGCCAGCCGGGCTTGCTGGGCGTGGTGTTCCGCGCGCCGGTGGCGGCCGAACCGGTGTGGGCCTTCTTCCGCCACGGCGACAAGCGCGCCCTGCTGGCGGCGCTGGGCCCCACGCCCCCGTACCCGCATGCGGCCGAGCTGGTGGCCCACCTGGACGCCCTGGCCGAGCGCAGTGCCTGGTGCGATGCCAAGGCCATGGACTCGCTGTTGCCCCGCCTGCAGGCCGAATGTCAGCGGCCGCAGACGCTGGAGGCCCTCAAGGCCGCCTGCACCCGCGCCCAGGACCGCTGGGAGCACCAGGTCAACGAGCAGCTCACCCTCTCGAGCCTGGGCCGCGAGCTGGCGTTCCAGGGCTACCCGGACAGCTTCGAGCAGGCTCGGCAGGTCGGCCGTCGCGTGACCCTGTTCGTCGGGCCGCCCAACAGCGGCAAGACCCATGCCGCCTTCGAGAAACTGGCCGGCGCGCTGGACGGGGCCTACCTGGCGCCACTGCGCCTGCTCGCCCTGGAGGGGCGCGACCGCCTGGTGGCCCGCGGCGTGCCCTGCAGCCTGCTGACCGGGGAGGAGAACGTGCCCGCGGACAACGCGCGGGTCATCAGCAGCACCATCGAGATGGTCAACACCCGTGATGTGGTGGACGTGGCCGTGATCGACGAAGCGCAGATGATCTTCGACGGCTCGCGCGGCTGGGCCTGGACCCAGGCCATCGTCGGCGTGCCCGCCCGCGAGGTGATCATCATCTGCTCGGCCTATGCCGTGCCTGCCATCGAGAACTTGCTGGGCCTGTGCGGCGAGCAGGTGGTGGTGCGCCAATTCGAGCGCAAGCAACATGTGCAGCTGCTGCCGGGCCCGGTCGGCCTGGGTACCCTCAAGAAGGGCGATGCGGTGGTGGCCTTCAGCCGCCGCGACGTGCTGATGCTGCGCGACCAGATCGCCGCCAATGGTCATCCGGTGTCGGTGGTGTACGGCGCTTTGCCACCGGAGGTGCGTCGGCGCGAGGCCGAGCGTTTCGCCAGCGGCGAGTCCCACCTCCTGGTGGCCACCGACGCCATCGGCATGGGTTTGAACCTGCCCATCCGGCGGGTGCTCTTTTCCACCCTCACCAAGTTCGATGGGGTGGGCGACCGCCCGCTCAACGAGAGCGAGGTGCACCAAATTGCCGGCCGCGCCGGCCGCTACGGCCTGCACGAGGAGGGCTTCACCGGGGTACTGCACGAGGCCGAACCCACCGCCGCCCGCATGCTCAAGGAGCAGATGGCCCGCCAGCCCAAGGCGCCGCGCAACTTCAAGGCGCCGGTGGCGCCCAACTGGTGGCACATCAGCACCATTGCCCAGCGCCTGGGCAAGCAGCAGCTGCACGACATCCTGCATGTCTTCATGGAGCAGCTGCGGCTGGATGATGCGCACTTCGAGGTGGCCGAACTGGAGCAGATGCTGGCGCTGGCCGCGGAGCTGGACCACAACGCCAGCGCCCTGAGTCTGCGCGAGCGCTTCACCTATGCCCAGGCACCGGTGGACACGCGGACCGAGCAGTTGGTGCAGGACTTTTATGGCTGGGCCTGGGAGCACGCCCGCCATGGCAGCGTGAGCCGGCCCGAGTTCCTCGACCACGTCGGGGCCAACAGCCGTTTGGAGCGCATGGAGCAGGTGCTGCGGGCCTGTACCCTGTGGCTGTGGCTGGACCTGCGTTTTCCTGGGGTCTACAGCGCACAGGACGAGGTGCTGGCCATGCGCAGCGTGCTCAACGACGGCATCGAGCGCCAGCTCAAGGCCAAGAAGCCGCTGTGGCAGGCCCGCGGTCGCCCCCGCCAGGGCGGGCGCCGCTGAGCGCCACCGCTGCCCGGCCAAGGCCAGCGCGCTGCGCCCCTGGACGGCCCTGGCCGCTTGGTGCTTTCCGGCCCCGCGGGCCGGACGCCACGGTTGTGAAAGCACTTGTAAGGCGATGCAAACACCTGTGAAGGGCTGGTTAACCTTCCGCCCGCACCAGATTCCGGTGCGTTTTGCGGTGGGCAGTTCCAGTGCGGCAACAGGTGGAAAAAATCAGACAAGCGGTGGGTGGCCCAGGGGCCTTGGCCACGGTGGGGGCGGGCGATCGGCGAGACGATGTCCCGCGGCATGGCAGGCCGGGCGCGCCGGTGTGGCGCCGGCTGCTGCAGGGCCTGGCCCTGACGGCCGGCCTGGCCTTGGCGGCCTGTGGTGGCGGCGGCGGTGGCTCGGAGGGCGCCCAGGAGCCTGCGGCCACGGACCCGGACCGCGTCACCGGCAAGCCGGCCACACGCGCTGAGGCCGCACGCTTTCTGGAACAGGCCACTTTCGGCCCCACAGCGGCCGACATCGATGCGGTGATGGCCCAAGGCTACGGCCCCTGGCTGGAGGCCCAGCTGGCCCTGCCGGCCACCGGAGGCGGCCACGTGGCCTACTGGGATGCACGCCAGGCGGCACTCAAGGCGGCCGGCAGCGGCGCCTACCAGTCCGAAGTGCTCGATGCCTTCTGGACCCGGGCACTGTCGGCCCCGGACCAGGTCCGGGCCCGGGTGGCCTTTGCCCTGAGCCAGATCTTCGTGATCTCCATGGTCGACGGCGGCGTGGGCAACTACCCGCGGGGCGCAGCCGGCTACCTGGACATGCTCAACCAGCAGGCCCTGGGCCGCTACCGGGACCTGCTGGAGTCGGTCTCCCTGCATCCGATGATGGGCCTGTACCTGTCGCACTTGGGCAACCAGCGCGAGAGCCCCAAGACCGGCCGTGTGCCCGACGAGAACTACGCCCGCGAGGTGATGCAGCTGTTCTCCATCGGCCTGCACGAGCTCAACGCCGATGGCACGCCACGCCTGGTCAACGGCCAGCCGGTGGAGACCTACGGGCAGCAGGACATCCAGGGCATGGCCCGGGTGTTCACCGGCTTCTCCTGGGCCTGCCAGGTCTCGGACGACAACTGCTTTTTCTGGGCCTCCAGCCGGGAAGGGGAGACCGAGGTCGACCGCGTCCTGCTGCCGATGCGGCCGTACCCCCAGTTCCATGCCTTCCAGGAGAAGCGTTTCCTGGGGGTGACGGTGGCCGACCAAGGCAGCCGCGCCAATCCCGAGGCCAGCCTGAAGACGGCCCTGGACACGCTGGCCGCGCATCCCAACGTCGCGCCCTTCCTGGCCCGCCAGCTGATCCAGCGCCTGGTGACCAGCAACCCCAGCACCGCCTACGTCGGCAGGGCCGCCGCCGCTTTCCAGCAAGGCGGTGGTGACCTCAAGGCCTTGGTGCGCGCCGTCCTGCTGGACAAGGAGGCCCGCGACAGCCGGCAAGCCGAGAGCCCCACCTTCGGGCGCCTGCGGGAACCGGTGCTGCGCCTGAGCGCTTTCCTGCGCGCGATGGAGGCGGGCTCCGACAGCGGCGCCTGGCTGATCCGCAACACCGATGACGCCGGCACCGCCCTGGGCATGAGCCCGCTGCGTGCGCCGTCGGTCTTCAATTTCTACCGTCCTGGTTATGTGCCGCCCGGCGGCGCGCTGGCCAGCGCCGGGCTGGTCATGCCGGAGATGCAGATCACCCACGAAACCTCGGTGGTGGGCTACGTCAACTACATGCGCTCGGGCATCCAATACGGCTTTGGCCAGAACGGCTTCGACTGGAAGGCCAGCCGCCGCGATGTGCAGCTGGCCCACAACCGCGGCGACAACAGCCTGCTCAACCTGGTGGAGACCCCCGAGGCCCTGGTGGAAGCGGTTGACCAGCGGTTGTTGCAAGGGCGCATGGGCGCGGCCCTGCGGGCTGAGATCGTGCAGGCGGTGGCCTCCATCGCCATCCCGGTGCGCAGCGGCGGCAACGACAGCTGGGTGGACGCCCAGCGGCGTAACCGCCTCTATGCCGCCCTGTTCCTGGCGTCCATCGCCCCCGAGTTCATCGTGCAGAAGTGAGAGGTGCCGCATGACACAGCACCGCGACAAATCCCTCCGCGCTGGCGTGCCGGCCAGCACCTTCGGTGCCGCCCGACGCCGTTTCCTGGCCCGCAGCGGCCGTTTTGCCGCCCTGGGCGCCGCCGCGCCGCTGGCCATGAACCTGGCCGTGCTGGGTGGCGCCTCCGCCCAGTCGGCTGGCGACTACAAGGCCCTCATCTGCCTGTTCCTGTATGGCGGCAACGACACCTTCAACACCGTGCTGCGCACCGACGGCGAGCATTGGGACCACTATGCCGAAGTGCGGGCCGCCGGCGGCAGCCTGGCCCTGCTGGCCCCGGGCACGGCGCGCAGTGGTGCCAGCGGCACCTCGCCCGAGGCCCTGGGCGGCGTGTTACCGCTGTCGGCCCTGGGCAGCCCGGCCGGCCAGCTGGCCCTGCATCCGGTGATGACCGGCGCCCAACGCCTGTTCAACACCGACCGCCGCCTGGCGGTGCTCAGCAACATCGGGCCGCTCAAGGTGCCCACCACCAAGGCCGACCTGGCGGTGAGCACCCATCCCCGGCCGGCCAAGCTCTACAGCCACAACGACCAGCAGGCCACCTGGATGGCGCTGGCACCGGAAGGGGCCACCCTGGGCTGGGGCGGACGGCTGGCCGACCGTCTGGTGGAGCTCAATGACGAGCCGATGTTCACCGCGATCACCGGCTCGGGCAATGCCGTGTGGCTGGCGGGGGACCAGGTGCGCCAGTACCAGATCGGCAGCAGTGGGGCGCTGCGCATGGGGGATCCGGACAGCAGCGACCGCATCTTCAATTCGACTGAGGTGAGCGCGGCCATGCGCCGCATCGCACGCCAGTCCCGCAGTGCCCACGCGCTGGAGCTGGAGCATGTGGCGGTCAGCGGCCGCTCCATCGACGCCGAGGCCGCGCTGCGCAGCGCCCTCAAGCCGCCGGAGAACGCGCTGTTCGGCACCGCCCCGGTCAGCGGCAGCTACCGCGCCAGCGACGATCCCCGCCTGCAGTACACCAACCCCACCAACGGCCAGCCGGCCTACAGCAGCATGGCCCAACGGCTGCAGACGGTGGCGCGGCTGATCGAGGCCCATGCGGCCAGCGGCATCGGCGCGCGGCGCCAGGTGTTCTTTGTGGCGGCCGATGGCGGCTACGACACCCACAGCAACCAGGGCGCCACACAGGCCGACAACCTGGCACGGCTGGACCACGCCCTGCGCTACCTGGACGACACCCTGGGCCGCCTGGGGATGCGCGAGCAGGTCACCACCTTCACCGCCTCCGAGTTCGGCCGCACCTTCACCACCAACGGGGACGGCACCGACCACGGCTGGGGCGCCCACCACCTGGTGATGGGCGGTGCGGTGCGGGGCGGGCGGATCTTTGGTGAGCTGCCCACCCTGGGCACGCGCAACGCGTCGAACAACCTGTTCGACAACAGTCCGGACCAGCTGGCCAACGGCGCCCTGCTGCCCACCACCAGCGTGGACCAGCTGGGGGCGACATTGGGCCGCTGGTGGGGCGTGGGCAATGCCGATTTGCTGGAGATCTTCTCCTCGCTGTCGGCCTTCTCCAGCCGCAATCTGGGCTTCATGGCCTGACGCCGCCGCGGCGACGGCGCTGGCGACGCGGTCGGCCCTCGGGCCGTCCAAACCTCAGCGCATGTGGCCGGTCTTGAGGTATCGGCCGTGCCAGCTCAGGGCCTCATCCAGCAAGTGCGGGGTGTGCTGGCCCGATGCGCCGGCGCGGGCCCGCTCCAGGTAGTCCTGCAGCTCCGGACGGAAGCTGGGATGGGCGCAGTGCTGGATGATCAGCTCTGCGCGCTTGCGCGGTGACTTGCCGCGCAGGTCGGCCAGGCCGTTCTCCGTCACCAGCACCTGCACATCGTGCTCGGTGTGGTCCACGTGGCTGACCATCGGCACCAGGGTGGAGATGGCGCCGCCCTTGGCAGTGGACGGGGCCATGAAGATCGACAGGTAGGCGTTTCGGGCGAAGTCCCCCGAGCCACCGATGCCGTTCATGATCGACGAGCCCATCACATGGGTCGAGTTGACGTTGCCGTAGATGTCGGCCTCGATCATGCCGTTCATGGCGATGATGCCCAGGCGGCGGATCAGCTCCGGGTGGTTGCTGATTTCCTGCGGGCGCAGCACCACACGCCGGCGCCAGTGGTCCAGGTCGGCGTTGAATTCGGCCAGCGCGGCCGGGCTGAGCGCCAGCGCGGCCGAGGAGGCGCTGGCCAGCGTGCCGCTCTTGAGCATCTCCAGCATGCCGTCCTGCAGCACCTCGGTGTAGGCGGTCAGGCCCTTGAAGGGCCCGTTGTTCAGGCCCTCCAGCACCGCATTGGCGATGTTGCCCACGCCCGATTGCAGCGGCAGCAGCTCCGCCGGTAAGCGGCCGTGCTTCACCTCGTGCTGCAGGAAATCGAGGATGTGGCCGGCGATGGCACGCGAGGTGGCATCGGGCGGGCTGAACTCGGCGCTTTTGTCGGCGTGGTGGGTTTCGACCACGGCCACCACCTTGTCCAGGTCTACCTTCAGGTAGGGCTCGCCGATGCGGTCATTGGGATGCACCAGCGGGATGGGTTTGCGGTGTGGCGGGCGCTCGGTGCCGTAATACACGTCATGCATGCCCTCCAGCCCGGCGGGCTGCCAGCTGTTGACCTCCAGGATCACTTTGCCGGCCTGCTCCAGCCAGGTCTTGTTGTTGCCGATGGAGGTGGAGGGGATGAGCCGGCCGTCCTCCAGGATGCCCGCCACCTCCACCACGGCCACATCCAGCGGACCGAAGAAGCCGAACCACACGTACTGGGCCACATGCGACAGATGCACGTCGATGTAGTCCATCTGACCGGCGTTGATGCGCGCGCGGCATTGGGGATCGCTCTGGTAGGGCAGGCGAAGGTCCATGGCGTTGACCTTGGCCAAAGCACCGTCGAGTTCGGCTGAGGTGCTGGCGCCGGTCCACACACCGATGCGGAAGTGCTCGCCCCGGTGGTGCGCGTCGTCGATGCGGCGGGCCAGTGCCTGTGGCACGACCTTGGGCGAGCCCGAGCCGGTGAAGCCACTCATGCCGACGTTGTCGCCGTCGTGGATCAGGGCGGCGGCCAGGTCCGCCGACATGAGGCGGCCGCGCAGGCCGGGATGGAGGATGCGTGAGCTCATCGGATAGGTGGCAGCGTAGGGATAGGCGCCAGCGGTGACCCGGTGGTCGGGGACCGGCGCGTGGGCCGGGCGGAGGGAAGGGCGCGGTGAAAGCGTCGAGGCGCCGCGTGGACGACACGCCATTCGCGGCCCATCATAGTGAATCAAGGGTAAACCCTCGATGGAGACCGGGGGTGGCGGCAATGTCTCTTGATGCGCGTCAATGTGGGTGGCTTGGCCGCCGCCGTTTCAAGCCCTTGCCCCGTGCCACAGCTGCTTGCAAATGATCGGGAATTCCCTCACAGGATCTGCCCGGCCTCGTCACGCCAGGGACACGGCTTGTCAGCACAATGCAAGCCCATCCCCGACGCTGCCCTGTGTGCCGATGCCAGGGCCCGTTCACCCACTCGCCGGAGAGCCCCATGCTGACCACTCATGCTGCAGGTGCCCCCGTCATCCACGCTGCCATGTTGGAGGCGCGGCTGCCTGAGCAGCTGCCGAACAGGGCCGCCGAGGAGCTGCTTTTCTCGGGTTCGGAGGCCCTGCGGCTGGCCACCCGCGAACGGCTAGTGGCCCTGGAGCATTCAGGCTTCTGGCAGTCGCTGCTGCATCCCGAACTGGACCGGCCCGCCTATGCCCAGCTGCTGCAGCAGCTTTCGGGAGTGTGGCCGCCCATCATGCGTGCCTTGCGCGAGCGTGCGGCGGCATTGGGCCGCGACGAATGGCTGCCGCCCACCGGGACCGCCCGCCTGCTGGCCGACTTGAGCTGCCTGCGGCGACTGGGCCATCTCTGCCCCGAGGCCGCACCCACGGCCCGCCGTCTGGAGCTGCCGCGCGGCGACCAGTCGCACCTGTTGGGCATGGCCGCCATGGTGGCCGAGCTGCTGGCCCAGGGCCAGCGGGTGGCGCCTCATGTGGATGCGCGCCTGGGGTTGTCCGGGGAAGGTCGCAGCTTCTTCCTGCCCAAGGACGGCCCGGTGGAGGGCTTGCGCAGCGCCTTGTGGCGCCATCGACTCGATCAGCAGCTGCGTACCCGCGCTGCCTGCGAGAGCGCCATCCGGGGGGCTGTCGGTCTGCTTGACCTGCTGCTGCAGCATCTGCGCAGCGCCTGGGTGCAGGCCTGAGCCTCTTGCGCCGTCCGTGCGCCGTCCGGCGCCCTGGCATGACAGGCCGCCACCGCAAGGGGTGTCACGGCCGCCCGGCCATCAAAGATCGAGCACCAGGCGCGCTGACTTGGCGCGAGAGCAGCATGGCAAGAACTGGTCGTTGGCGGCCTGCTCCTCGGGTGTGAGGTACTGGTCGCGGTGGTCAGGGATGCCCTCGACCACCCGCGTCAGGCAGGTGCCGCAGATGCCTTGTTCGCAGGAGGTGGGCAGCAGCACGCCCGCGGCGTCCAAGGCCCGGGCCACCGTCTGGTCGGCCTCCACCCAGATGACCTTGCCGCTGCGTGCCAGTTCCACCTCGAAGGCCTGGTCACCGGCTTGTGGTGCCCCCTCGCCGGCAAACACCTCGCTGTGCAGACGGTCCTCGGGCCAGCCGGCCCGCCGTGCCGCGCCCAGCACCGCCTCCATGTAGCCCTTGGGCCCGCACACATAGAGGTGGGTGTCAGCCGGCGCACCGGCCAGCACCGCCGGCAGATCCAGTGCGGTCCCGGCCTCGTCGTCAAAGTGGTGTCGCACCTTGGTGCCCCAGGGCGACATGGCCATGCGGGCCAGGAAAGGGGTCTGCGTCCGGCTGCGGGTGCTGAAGTGCAGCGTGAAATCGTCACCTTGGCGGTGCAGGGCCTCTGCCATGGCCAGCAGCGGCGTCACGCCAATGCCCCCGGCCATCAGCAGGTGGTGGCCGGCGCCGGCCGCCAGCGGGAAGTGGTTGCGCGGCACGCTGATGGCCAGGGTGTCCTGTTCTTTCAGCAGCGTATGCACCGCAAGCGATCCGCCGCGCGAGTCCGGCGCCTGGAGCACGCCCAGCTGGTAGTGGTCCACCTGACCAGGCGCATTGCACAGCGAGTACTGGCGTACCAGCCCGTTGGGCAGGTGCACATCGATGTGGGCGCCGGCGGTGAAGTCGGGCAAGTGGGCGCCGGCCTGGGCGGGCACCAGGTCCAGGGTGCAGATGCTGTCGGTCTCGATGGCCTTGCGGGCAATGCGCACGGTCAGGGTGGCGGTCATGCTGGTCTCCGTTTCAGGCCCCGCATGGGGGCTGTTTAGGATCCGATCATAGTGCCTGCATTGACGAAATTCCTCAATGGCATCCAAAATTGGATCCAATTTGAGCCTTGGCGGTCCCTTTGGACCGGCTGTTGGCAGATTCAGGATCCCAACGTGAAGGAGACAGGATGTTCCCCCGCAATGCCTGGTACGTGGCGGCCATGCCCGACGAGATCGCTGCCGACAAACCCCTGGGGCGCCGCATTTGCGGCGAGCCCATGGCCCTGTACCGTGACGAGCACGGCCTGGTGGCCGCCGTCGAGGATTTCTGTCCGCACCGCGGCGCACCGCTGTCGCTGGGTTTTGTGCAGTCCGGCAAGCTGGTCTGCGGCTACCACGGCCTGGCCATGGGCCGCGACGGGCGCACCTGCAGCATGCCTTGCCAGCGGGTCAGGGGCTTTCCGGCCATCAAGGCCTATCCGGTGGCCGAGCGCTACGGCTTCGTCTGGGTCTGGCCTGGCGATCCTGCCCAGGCCCGGGAGCAGGACATTCCCGTGCCGATCTGGTGGGACAAGCCTGACTGGGCCTATGGCGGCGGGCTCTACCACATGAAGTGCGATTTCCGCCTCCTGGTGGACAACCTCATGGACCTTACCCATGAGACCTATGTGCACAGCACCAGCATCGGCCAGAAGGAGATCGATGAAGCCCCGGTGGCCACCCGCATGGAAGAGGGTGTGGTGGTGACCGAGCGCTACATGGAAAAGATCTACGCCCCCCCGTTCTGGCGCATGGCCATGCAGGCCAACGACCTGGATCCGGACGCCCAGGTGGACCGCTGGCAGATCTGCCGTTTCGTGCCGCCCAGCAATGTGCTGATCGATGTGGGCGTGGCCCTGCAGGGCCACGGCGGCTTCCACGCCCCTGACGACAAGAAGGTCCATTCGGTGGTGGTGGACTACATCACCCCCGAGACAGAGACCAGCTGCTGGTACTTCTGGGGCATGGCGCGTCATTTCAAGGCCGATGATGCCGCCTTGACCGACACCATCCGCACCGGGCAAGGCAAGATCTTCGCCGAGGACCTGGAGATGCTCGAGCGCCAGCAGGCCAACCTGCTCCACTGGCCGCAACGGCAGCTGCTCAAGCTCAACATCGACACCGGTGGGGTGATGGCGCGCAAGATCGTGGACCAGCTCCTGGCCGCCGAGCGCCCTGGGGTTGGTGCACCGGCTTGAGGTGGCGCTGTCCCGGGTCGGGGTGGCGCGGCGGCCCGGCCGGCGACAATCCGCCCGCGCGTCGTTATAGATGGCGCGTGGCGCTCCCGGTGGGAGCTGCCCCCATGGCCTCTGCCGGAATTGCCCATGTCCGTCGTTTCCCCCGAGGTGCTGGCCGCCATCCTCCGTTTCCGCGAGGAGCGCGATTGGCGCCAGTTCCACAACGCTCGCCACCAGGCGGCCGCCCTGGCCATCGAGGCCGGTGAGCTGCAGGAGCAGTTCCTCTGGCTGCGCGACGACGAGCTGGCGGCCCGCTGGACCGAGCGCCGCGAAGACATCGAGGACGAGGTGGCCGATGTGGCCACCATGCTGGCCCTGTTCTGCCACGACCATGGCATCGACCTGGATGCAGCCGTGCAGCGCAAGCTCGTCAAGGCCGCCGCCAAGTACCCGGTGGAACAGGCCCGCGGACGGCACCTGAAGTACGACCGCCTGGTCGGTCGGCAGGAGGACTGAGCCGTGGAACCGCTGCGTTTTCTGGAGTTCGACTGCTCCGAAGACACCGAGGGCCGGCAGACCTGGGACGCCGTGGCCAGTGTCACGCCTCGCCACTGGCCTGCCCTGCAGGGCGAGGTGGCCGGCTTGCTGGCCTGGCTGCACCGATGCTACGGCGACCGTCAGGGGCCGGCCGAGGACGGGGGACTGTGGGACTTCGACCTGCATGGTCTGGTCGAGCGCAGTGCCCCCCAGGAGATCCGTTTTGACGGGGCCCGTGGTGAACTGCGCCTGGCCGCGGCCGGCAGCGAGACGGTACGCCACACCCTCACGCTGAGCCTGAGCCTGGATCCGGCGGTGGCCGACCGCCTGGCCGAGGCCCTGGGCTTGGAGATCGAGGGCGACTGATGCCGGCACCGTCCGCCGGGTGTCATCTGGCCGCCTCACTCGCCGACCCCGTGGACTGGCGCTGCGGACGCCAGCGCTATGCCGTCTGGCTGCTGCCGGTGGAGTCGCCTGAGGTGCTCGTCCGGTGGCGGCAACTGCAGGCGGCACTGCAGCCCTGGTGCTGGCCGGCCCTGCGCCAGCCGCACATCACCCTGCAGGTCTGTGGTTTCACCGATGGGGACGGCAGCCGGGCGGACGATGTCAGTCCGGTGCAGCTGGCCCATCAGTGGCTGGCGCTCCAGCGTCTCCGGCCCCGGTCCTTTGACCTGTGGGTCGGTGGCCCGGACAGCTTTGATGCCGCGGCCTATCTGACGGTGGAGGATCCGGGTGCGGCACTGCAAGCGTTGCGCCCGTGCCTGGCGCTGCCACACGGCGAGTTCCGAACTGTTCCCTACCGGCCCCATCTCACGCTGGGCCTGTACCGCCAACCCTGGCCCAGGTCCAGCCTGGCCGCCTGGTGGCGGCGCTGGGCGCAAGCGGCGTGCGTGCCGCTGCGCCTGCCGGTCACCCGTGTGCTGCTGGCGGAGTACGACGCCCGCGCGCTGGGTGGCCGCTGGTGGGTGCGGCAATCCTTGCGGCTGCGCGAGGCCATCCCGGTTCAGCGTTCCTGACCTTGCGCCAACTCCCTGGTGGCGGCCACGCCCGCGGGCGTAGCATGGGCTCATCGTTTGACCCCGGAAGGACCCGACCATGTTGCACTACCTCATTCCCACCGATGGCTCCGACGTTTCGCTCGACGCGGTGCGCCATGTGCTGCGGCTGCGCCGCCACGGCTTGCAGTGCCAGGTGGTGCTGGCTCATGTGCGTGAGCCGGTGCACCTCTACGAGGTGGTGCTGGCGCCGGATGTGGAGGTGCTGGAGCAGGCGGGCCAAGGCGCGGCTGCGCATGCCTTGCAGCCGGCCCTGGCCCTGCTGCAGGCAGCGGGCCTGGAGGCCGCCACCGAGGTGGTGACCGGAGATCCCGCGCACGAGCTGGCCCCCTTGGCCGAGCGTTGTGGCTGCGATGCCATCGTCATCAGCACCGCGGGCCAGGGCTGGCTGAGCAATGACCGTGTCGGGCGGGTGGCCGAGGCGGTGCTTCACCATGCCACAGTGCCCGTCACCCTGGTGCGGCGCGTGGACCTTGAGGAGGCCTCAGCAGAGGAGGCCTCCGATGGGGACACGGCCGAGGCGTGACAAGCTGACTCAGCCCCCGGATGCGCGGGTGCGCGTCCCGCGGGTATGGCGCGTTGGGCCGAGGCGCGGGGTCACCGTGCGGTGCGCAGTAGCGCCTGCACCTCCTCGATCTGTCCGGCGCGTGCGGCCTCGGGCTGTCGGGCCTGCTGGGCCTGCAGGTATTTCAAGGCCCGCTGCAGGGGGGCTGCGGCCTCCTGCCGACGTCCCAAGTGGTGCAGCACCTTGCCCTTCCAATAGGAGCGGCGGTCGAAATCACCCTGCCAGCGGGGATTGCCGGGGTCTTCCTGCATGAACCGCTGGGTCATGGCCAGGCACTCCTCGACGGCGGCCAGGGCGGCCGTCGGGTCCTGGGCCGCCCAGTGGGTGCGGGTCAAGGTCAGCAGCGTTTGCGCCAGATCGCTGCGGAAGTGGATCTGGTCCGGGTGCTTGGCGATGAGCTCGCGCGAGAACGCGATGGAGCGTTCGAGGTAGCCAATCGCCTCGCGAGGTCGGGACGAGCGGGACAGCCAGCCGGCCTGGCTGCTGAGGATCACGGCGGAGGTGCGCCGTGCGTCGGCCTCGAAGGTCGGCCGGCTGGGGTGGCTGTGGGCCTGCAGCGCCGGCACGAAGGCGGCCAGTGCCGGTTGTTGCCGCCAGGCTTCATTGAGCGTGTAGGCCCGCTCGTAGGCGGCCCAGGCCTCAGGCAGCCTGCCCACCCCCAGACCGTTGCCATCCAGCGCCAGGGCGTGGGCAAAGTGCAGGCCGGCCAGGGTGCCTTGCAGCTGCAGCGCGTCGGCGCTGGGCGGGGCCTGGGCCAGCAGGCGTTCGCCTTCGGCGGTGGCCCGGGCCAGGAGGCTGACGGCCGCCTCGGCCTGCCCGGCGTTGAGCAGCGCGTCCGCCCGCAGGCTGTCGGCACGCAGTTTGAACAGGGCGTTGCCGGGCTCGGCCGCTCGGGCGGGTGGCAGCAGCGCCGCCTGCGCCAGCGCCGCCTGGGCGAAGGCTTCGGCCTTGTCGTTGCGGTTCAGGGCGTTGGGATAGCCCTCGGCATGGCCCTCGCCCAGGTGCACCAGCATCATCAGCAGGTCCTGGCGCGCGCGGTCGGCCTGGTCCCCCTCGCCCAGGCGGGGCAACAGGGCTTGCAGAGAGTCCACCGTCTTGGCATACAGGTCCATCTTGAGGGCCATGCCACCGGGCAGAAATTCCATGCTCTCCCCGGTGCCCAGAATCACCTCACGCGTGAGCCGCTGGAAGGCGGCCAGCCGTTCCTCAGCCAGGCGCGCCTGCCATTGGCTGGCGACCAGTCCACCGGTCAGGGACAGAGCCGCCAGAGCCAGGCTGGCGCTGGCCAGGGGCTGACGGCGGGCGGCCTTCCAAGCTCGCGTCCAGGGGCTGACAGGCAGTGCCCGCACGGGGAAGCCAGCCAGGTGGCGACGCAGGTCGTCGGCCAGCGCCTCCACGCTCGCATAGCGGTCTTCGGGCCGCTTGGCCAGGGCCTTGAGCACAACCGTGTCCAGGTCGCCGCGCAGGGCCTTGCGCCGGGCGGGCCAGTTCGGCTCGGGGGTGTCCGGCACCTGGCTGGGCGGGGGGGGATCGTCCTGAAGCAAGGCGCGGGCGGCTTGCGCGGCCGAGGTGGCATGTCGCCCCGTGGGACGCACGCCGGTCAGCAGCTCATAGAGCAGCACCCCGAGGCTGTATTGGTCGGTGGCGGTGGTCAGGGGTTCGCCCAGTACCTGCTCGGGGCTGGCATAAAACGGGGTCAGCGGCCTCAGGCCCTCTTGCGTGAGGCCCGGGGCGGCCGGAGCCGGATCCAGGGCCTTGGCTATGCCGAAGTCCAGCAGCTTGATGTCACCCTGGTCGGTCACCATCACGTTGCGTGGCTTGAGGTCGCGGTGGACGAGCAGCCGCCCGTGGGCATGGGAGACGGCGTCGCACAGTTGCAGGAACAGGCGCAGTCGCGCCGTCAAGCCCAGCCCGGCCACGGCCTGGTCCAGGGGTCGGCCGCTGACCCGCTCCATCACAAAGTACGGCTGCCCCTGCGGACCGAGGCCGGCATCGAACAGGCGTGCAATGTGCGGATGGTCCAATCGCGCCAGCGCCTGGCGTTCCTGTGCGAAGCGGGTCAGCACCCCGGCGGAATCCAGGCCATGGCGTAGCAGCTTGACGGCGGCAAGGCCCTGGAACTGGCCGTCTGCCCGCTCCACTTCCAGCACCACCCCCATGCCGCCCCGACCCAACAAGCCGATCACCCGCCAGGGGCCGAGCAGGGTGCCGAGGGGGGCCTCGTCCATGGCATGTGGGTCTGCGGCAGAGCCCGTGGCGGCCTGCCCTGCCGCGGCTGCCGCCAGCAGCTGGGCTGCGTCGGCCTGCAGAAAGCCGTCGCCGGCCGTCACCTCCTCGTAGTGGGCCAGCAGCGACACCAACTCGGCGCGGGTGGCGTCGTCGCAAGTTGCCTGAGCCACAAAGCTTGCCCGCGCCTCGGGTGGCAGGGCCAGGGCCTGGTCAAACAGGGCCCGCCAGCGCGCAGGTTCGGCGGGAGCGGGGGTGGCGGAAGCGGCTGGTGGCACGGTGGTCATGGGTCCATGATGCGGGCGGTAGCCTTCGGCGCCAAGTGCAAGGCGTTGCCCGCTGTTTGCAGGGCTCTGGGGGCGGACACCCGGTTCGGCAGGGCGTCAGCCCAAGCGGCCGGGCAGGTGCTGTTGCAGGTGTTCCACCGCCACCCTTACCTTGGCGGCATGGGCCAGCCGCTGCGGCACCACCGCCCAGACGTTGGCCGGCTGGGTCCAATCCGGCAAGATGCGTTGCAGAAGGCCCTGGTCGAGCAGGGGGCCAACGTCCCAGAGGCTGCGCAGCAGTAGGCCGTGACCGGCCACCGCCCACTGGACCACGATCTCGCCTTGGTTGGAGGACAGCGGTCCAGTCACTTTGACCCGGCGCTCCAGCTCGCCCTGCTGCAGGCGCCACAGGCCAAAGGGGTGGTCCCGTTCCTTGATGACCAGGCAGTCGTGCTGGGCAAGGTCCTCAGGGGTGCGGGGCAGGCCGCGTCGGGCCAGGTAGGCTGGCGCGGCGCAGAGCACACGGTGGTTGGCGGCCAGCGGGTGGGCGATGAGGTGGCCGGCGATCTCGTCGCCCACCCGCACGTCCAGGTCAAAGCCCTCACCGGCCACGTCCACCAGGCGGTCAAACAACTCCAGCCGCACCTGCAGGTCGGGATGCGCCAGTTGCAACTCCCCCAGCAGCGGCGCAACCACTCGCCGGCCAAAGCCGAAGCTGGAGCACACCCGCAGGTGGCCGCGCACCTGGCTGCGGGTTGCGCGCACGTCCTGGACCAGATGGTCCAGGTCGTCCAGGATGCGTTGTGCCCAGGCGTAGACACGCTCGCCGTCTTCCGTGATGCCCACCCGCCGGGTGGTGCGGTGCAGCAGTCGCGTGCCCAGCCCCGCCTCCAGCAGGCGCAGCCGTTTGCTGACGTAGGCGGTGGAGCTGCCCAGCGCCTGGGCCGCAGCGGCAAAGCTGGCCAGCCGGGCCACAGTGGCAAACACCCGCAGGTCTTCCGGGGGGGGCGAATAGGGGACCTCTTGGCGGAGGTCAGCCAATGGCGGCTTCTCTTTGGTCACGATTCGTGAACAGTGGCTTCACAAAAGGTGGCATTGTCTTTGAATGCGGCGAAAGACATCATGCCGCCACGACGCCCCGGACCGTCCGGGGGAGCGCCACCAGGAGATTCCATGCAAGACAAGACCTTCCGCATCGCCGTCATTCCTGGCGATGGCATTGGCAAAGAAGTGATGCCCGAGGGCCTGCGCGTGGCGCAGGCGGCCTGTGACCGCTTTGGCATCCGGCTGGAGCAGACGCCCATCGAGTGGGCCAGCTGCGACTATTACCAGGCCCACGGCACCATGATGCCGGCCGACTGGAAGGCGCAGCTGGAGGGCATGGATGCGCTGCTGTTCGGGGCGGTGGGATGGCCGGCCACCGTGCCGGACCACATTTCGCTGTGGGGCTCCTTGCTGAAATTCCGCCGCGAGTTCGACCAATACGTCAACCTGCGCCCGGTTCGCCTGTTCGACGGTGTGCCCTGCCCCTTGGCGGGCCGCAAGCCGGGCGATATCGACTATTTTGTGGTGCGCGAAAACACAGAAGGGGAATACACCAACCTGGGCGGCAAGATCTTCGAGGGGACGGACCGCGAGATTGTGATCCAGGAGTCGGTCTTCAGCCGCCATGGTACTGACCGTGTGCTCAAGTACGCCTTTGAGCTCGCCCAACGCCGTCAGCGCAAGCACCTGACCGTGGCCACCAAGAGCAATGGCATTGCCATCAGCATGCCGTGGTGGGATGGCCGTGCCGACGCGATGGCCACGGGCTACCCCGAGGTGACGGTGGACAAGCAGCATATCGACATCCTCAGCGCCCGCTTTGTCCTGCAACCCGGCCGTTTTGACGTGGTGGTCGCCAGCAACCTGTTCGGTGACATCCTGTCTGACCTCGGCCCAGCCACCACCGGCACCATTGGTCTGGCGCCCTCTGCCAACCTCAACCCGGACCGGCGCTTCCCCAGCCTGTTCGAGCCGGTGCATGGCTCAGCGCCGGACATCTACGGCCAGAACATCGCCAATCCTGTGGCCATGATCTGGTCGGCGGCGCTGATGCTGGATCACCTGACCGGTGGCCAGGGGGCAGGCCGGGCGGCCCACGACGCCATCCTGGGGGCCATCGAAACGGTGCTGCGTGAAGGGCCGCGCACCCGGGACCTGGGCGGGCAGGCCAGCACCACCGAGATGGGCCAGGCGATCGCCCAACTCGTCGCGCAGGGCTGATCGACAGCAGCCTCAAACCGACCGTTCGCCAAGACGGTCGGGCGGTTCAGCTGCCGTGGCCAGACCGGGTGCCCGGCATGTCCGCCGTGCTCAGTGTGCCGAAGCGAAAGCTCCTCCCGCCAGCAGCCCGTGCGAGGGTCAGCGCGGCCGACACGCGACTCATCAACTCGGCCAGGTCATGAGGCGCCTCCATGCCCTGGGGGGCCAACTGCACGATGCCGATGCAGGCCTGCACCGGCATCGACTGCTGCTCGACCACGCAAGGACGCATCAGCGCGTCCAGAAGCCGCTGGGCGGTGGCGGCCGCAGCCACCGGCGTCAGTTCGCCCCAGCTCACCAGCACAAAGCTCACGGTGTCCACCCGGGCCAGCAGATCGCCCTGCCGTACCACCGTGCGAAAGCGGGCGGCCACGATCTGCAGCACCTGGTCGCAAACCGTCCGTCCGTATCGGTCGACCAAAGCGTCGAAATGTTGCAGCTCGATGCCGAACAGGGTGAAGGGGCGTGCCTCGGAGGCGGCGAGCTGCCGGTCCAGCTGGTCCCCATTGGCCAGTCCGGTCAGGCTGTCAAAGCCTTCCCGCCGATCCCGTACATCCTGGGCCGCATGCTCCAGCGTGGCATCCCGTCCCACACCGCGCCAGCCCTGCCAGCGGCCCTTGTCGTCCACCAGGCGCCTGCCGCTGAGTGACCACCAGCGCAGCTCGCCCCCAAGCATCAGCGGCACCTGCAGGTCCTGGAAGGGCTCCACATCGCCCAGGGCCTGGCGCAGGGCCTCCTGGGCCTGCCGCTCCTCCGGCGTGGGGCGTGGCAGGCTCAGGTTGAGCAGACGCAGCAGGTCCTCGCCTGCCAAGGACTCCGGCGGGCGACCCAACACGTGCGAGAGGCGCTGGCTCACGTGGGTGAGGCGCCCCTCGGCGTCCAGCTCCCACAGCCAGTCCTGCGCGTTCTGCTCGAAGTCGTAGAGCAGCCGGTGCACCAACTGCTTCTCACGGTCACTGCGCGCCTCGGCCATCATGCGCTGCCCATAGTGGCGCGCCAGGTGGATGGCGGCCGCCAGCACCATCACGGCGTACAGGCAGGTGAGCACGATCAGCTCGGCGTGCTCCGCCGCGCCGGTGCTGACCAATCCCCCCTGGACCGCCAGCGTCAGGATGAGCACGTAGTTGGCGGCGGCTCTGGGCAGTGGGGCCAGGATGAAGGCGCCGGCGCACAGCATGCCTGCCCCGATCATCAACAAGGTGAGGCGACCGGTCTGGTCGGCTGCTGGCAGGCCCAGCACCATGGGGGCTGCCCAGAGGCTGGCTGTCACCACCGCGTTGCGGGTGGCTCGCCATAGGGTGTAACTGCTGCAGTAGCGCGGCCACTGGCCTTCCCGCCAGGTCCGCCAAGCCCGCAGGCCCGTGCCGCTGGCCACCGTGACCAACAGTGCCCACAGCAGCACCGCCGGCAGATGGGCGTGTCCACGGAACACCCAGGCCACGACGAGGGCGTTCAGCACATTGGCCACGGCCACCCAGGGCGTGGCAGCCAGCAAAGGTTGCAGTTGTAGTGAGCGGAACAGTGCGGCGTCCGGACTCTCCAGATCGTAGGGGGTGCAGAAGCGCAGCCACCTTTCATGCAGCCGGCGCCAGGCCGGACGTGGCGCCGACCGGGCGGCAGGGTGGGCTGAAGATGCGGTCATTCCGGAGTGGTCACATACCCCCGATGCCGGGGGAACTGGGGTGCCGGCATCCATGGCCGGCGGGCTGACGGGCTGAGGGGACGGGCGCCTGCCACCTCAGGCCGAGCGCCCGCAGAGGCGGCGGGAACCGTTCGGCCCGAACCCGCACTGCGTGGGTGGGAGCCTAGCAGCACCGGATCGTGGTGTGAACCTCTGGAGGCCCGGAGACTTGTCTCCAAGTGCTGCCGGCGCCCGTCATGGCTTCGCCTGCCAGCGGTGCCCGTCGTGCCAAAGACAAGGGGAATCCGCTTCTTACCGCTCGTCCCGGCGAGCCATAGACCACAACGCCGCGGAAAAGGCGAGTCCCGGCGACAATAGCGCTTTGGATCACTGGTTCCCTCGATGGCGCCGGGATTCAGCGTCGCCGGTGGCGTACCGCGCTCTTGCAGCGGTGCCCTCAGGGTTTTCGACTAGCGAGTCACCAGAGCCTTAAACGCTCTGGGTGTACGTCGATAACCCTGGATAACCGGCGAATGGTCGACGTCGGCCGGACTCGTGGCCAATGCAGTGACGTGACGGAGAAGTGAATGAGAACGACGGTTGTGGATGGGATCACACTCCAATGCCCGCGCTACGTGGTGCGGGTTCCGGGCGGGTGGCAGGTTCGACTGCCCCATGAGCCCACGGTGTTTTTCGCGGATTCGCGGTATGGAGGTCCTCAGGGCTCACATCAGGCGGCGGTGGACATGCGTGTCTCCCGTATCCCCATGTCCGAGGAGGCGGTCGGCGCCTTCGCGCGGGTGGAACGCCGCAACAAGAAGGACCCGCTGGGTGTACCTGGCGTTTTTCTGGTCCACCAGGGCCGGCGTGGCAAACGCACCCCCAGCGTCTACCTCCACGTGATCACCAAGGGGCTGCCCACACGGGCCATCTACGTGGGCACCGAGAGCACCTGGGAAAAGCGCTTCCCGGAGAAGTTGGCCGAAGCTGCTGCACTGCGGGAGCAGCGCGTGCGGGAGTTGGCCCAGCGGGCCGCGGCCGAGACGCCGGCGATGCTGCCGGTGCCGGTGGCACCAGAGACACCGGTGGCCCGCAAGCCGCGCGCCGCCCGGCAGACGCCGACGGGCGTGGCCGCTGTGAAAGACGGTGCGGCGAAGGCCAGCGCGGCACCCGCGCCCGCAAGTCGTGGCCGCAAGTCGGCAGCGCGCAGCAGCGCGGCGGCCTGATGCAAGGGCGTCGCCGTGTGACGGGGCGGCGCCTCGCGTCAGTTCGGGGAGATCTCGAATCCCATGGATTCGAGATCCCTCAGGCTGCGCTCGGAAAACACGGACAAATCGCGACTGCGGTAACGCCCCAGTGAGGTGGATGGGCGAACCAGTTTGACCATTTGATCGACCGTATCGTCGTCGGTGGAGAGGTCGAGGAAATTGAGCAGCCGGACAAAAGTATCTCGCGGCTGGCGGCAAAGATCTTCGTAGCGTAGCGCCAACACGCGGTCGGGATAACGGGCCGACAGTTCCACGAAGCGGCGCTGGCTGTGAAGCCAGAAGTCGAGGGCTTGTGTTGGCCCCACCGGCAAGGGTGTTCCGATCAGTCGGGGCCCCCAACGTTTGGCTTGGTTGAGATTTTTCGAGAAGGCCATGTCCAAGCCATGCCGAATGACTTGGACGTATCGCAGCGTCGGCAGCGCTTCCAGCCAGCGATCAGCCATGAGGTGGCAGTTGGGCTCTTTCCATCCCCAGGGGCGGACCGCCGAGGTTGCGGTGCCGGTGGCCTGGGCCAGCAGGCGATCGCGAATGCCTTCGAGTCTGACCTGTGCCCAAGCGCGGTCGTGGTCATGGCGGCTTGCACCCGCCACGGCCTCCCAGTTGGCCGACAAGGTCGCTGCGGCCCTCTCCAGCGGTCCATTGGGTTGACCACTGCCCTGGAGCAGGTACAGCTCCATCAGTGCATGCAGGCGTTCGGCCTCCACATCCAAGATGCCCGGCCAGCAGAAGAGGCCGGTGTAGGCCAGATCGTCCCCGGCTGGATTCTGGTCATCGCCCATGTGTATCCCTGCCAAGGCCAGTCCGTGCGACAAGACGCGCGTGCCACTGCCCCCGACGCCGCCGATGGCGACCTTGGGTTGGAACTGGCCTTGAAGGATCGAACGGGCGTCGGGACGGAGTGGCATGGCGGGCGAGGAGGGAAGTGCCAACGAAAAAGGCCCCTTGCGGGGCCTTTATTCTGAGGGGTCGGCTGCAAGCCGACGCGATCAGGCGCGCTTGCTGCGCTTGCGGGCGGCGCCCACAGCGGCCAAGCCCAGCGCAAACAGCGCATAAGTCTCGGGTTCCGGAACCGGCGCGGTACCTGCCACCACGCTGATGTCGTCGATGCCGACGATCGTGGCATTGCTCAAGGACACGAAGGTCAGCGTGCTGGCGGAGCCGTCCGAGTAAGCCTTGAAAGACTGGGTCACCCAACCGGTGCTGGAGGAGGCCAGGTCCTCCGTCTGGCTGCCAAAGCTGCTCGTGATCGTCACGCCGGCATCGGTCGAGTAGGTGTTGAAGCTGATGTCGTACCAGCCGGCCGCCAGGGTCAGCGAGTAGTTCAGCGTGACCACCCCGAAGTTGTTCGTGGCGCCGGACAGCGACAGGTACGCGGCGTCATCACCGAGGAAGCTCACCGACGACACCGGGGTGGCGAGGGTGCCGGAGCTCGAGGCCTCGTTCACCAGCCATGCGGCGCCGACCTCAGTCGTCTGAGCGTTCACATCCCAGCCATTCAGGTTGGTGGAAGAAGTGGTCCACCGGCGCACGTTGGTGAAGTTCACGTTCGTCGACCCAGTGCCGCTGTAGCCGCCGAAATTTTCCGCGAAGGAGGTGGAAGTGACGGTGGTCGTGGCGTGTGCGCCCACCGAAGCCGCACCAGCAACCGCCAGCGCGAGCATGTTCTTGAGGATCTTCATCGTCTGGACTCCTGTTTCTGAAGGACTCGATGCAAGCGTACCATATCTGATACTTTATGTAACGGCAATTGTGAGCTTCCCCCTAATGCACATCCCTCATGGCCAGGGGGTTGCCGGCGCCGCTCCAACGGTGACATCGTCTTGCTGCAGGTGGATTGTGCTTGATTTCCAGCAATGGCGACCCTTCAATCAGGGGGTAGGCGCAGATGGTCGGTCGGTTGGGGCCGACCTGCGTGACTTCTTGCGGCGCGGTGGACGTTGCGACGCGCCTGAGTGATGCGAAGGAAGGTTGCAGAGAGTTACAAGAAGACGGTTGAGGTGGTTGTCCTTGCACTGTTCGTGGTGTCCCGGCCAGACGGTGCCGCTTCCGCCTGATGACCGCGCGGGTCCGCGACGCCACAGCGGTCAGAATGTATCGGTGGCGGCGGGCACTTCCACGTCGACCGCCGCCCACGCGCCGGCATCACGCCTTGTGTTTTCGTCTATTTCGCTGACAGTTCCCCACCATGCTCACCCAACCCATTTCCGGCATGAAACCCGGCACCAGCGGTCTGCGCAAGAAGGTGACCGATTTCCAGCGGCCGCATTACCTGGCCAACTTTGTCCAGTCCATCTTCAATGCTGTTCGCCCGGCCGACGGTTTTGCGGGCAAGACCCTGGTGCTGGGGGGCGATGGCCGCTTCTTCAACGCCGAGGCGGCGCAGCTGATTCTCAAGATGGCAGCGGCCAACGGTTTTGCACGGGTGCTGGTGGGACAGGGGGCGATCCTGTCGACGCCGGCCGCGTCTTGTGTGATCCGCCGGCATGGCGCCTTTGGCGGCATCATCTTGTCAGCCAGCCACAACCCGGGTGGGCCTGAGGGCGATTTCGGCATCAAGTTCAATGCGGCCAACGGCGGGCCGGCCCCCGAGGCGATGACCGAGGCCATGTACGCCGCGTCGCAGACCTTGACGGAGTACCACGTGCTGGAGGCGCCGGACGTGGACTTGACGCGCCTAGGCCCCACTGCGCTGGGCGCGATGACCGTGGAGGTCATCAGCCCCGTGGACGACTATGTGGCCCTGATGGCCAGCCTCTTCGATTTCCCGGCGCTGAGGGCGCTGTTCGCCGGGGGCTTCCGTCTGCGCTTTGATGCGATGCATGCGGTGACCGGCCCCTACGCCCGGGCGATTTTTGAGGAGGCGCTGGGGGCGCCGGCGGGCACCGTGATGAACGGCACGCCTTTGCCGGACTTCGGCGGCCACCATCCGGACCCCAATCTCGTGCATGCCCATGAGCTGCTGGCATTGATGATGGGGCCTGACGCGCCGGACCTGGGTGCAGCCTCCGACGGCGATGGCGATCGCAACCTGATCATCGGTCGTGGCATTTTCATTTCGCCCTCGGATTCCCTGGCGATGTTGGCCGCCAACGCCCACTTGGCGCCGGCCTATGCGCAGGGCATCTCTGGGATCGCCCGGTCCATGCCCACCAGCGGGGCGGCTGACCGCGTGGCGGCTGCCTTGGGGGTGCCGGTGTACGAGACGCCGACGGGCTGGAAGTTCTTCGGGAACCTGCTGGACGCGGGGCGCGTCACGATCTGTGGCGAGGAGAGCGCTGGCACCGGCAGCCACCATGTGCGGGAGAAGGACGGTATCTGGGCGGTGCTGCTGTGGCTGTCCATCCTGGCCCGCCGCGGCCAGAGCGTGCAGCAGATTGCCCAGGAGCACTGGTTCACCTACGGCCGCAATTACTACACCCGTCACGACTACGAGGAGATCGATGCGGCCGCGGCGGCGCAGTTGATGGCTGGCTTGCGGGCCCGCCTGCCGGCGCTGCCGGGCGCCACCGTGGCGGGCCGGCTGGTGGCCACGGCGGACGACTTCAGTTATCTGGATCCGGTGGACGGCAGCCAGTCCAAGCAGCAGGGCCTGCGGGTGGTGCTGGCCGACGGCTCGCGCATCGTCTACCGCCTGTCCGGCACCGGTACGGCCGGGGCCACGCTGCGGGTGTACATCGAGCAATACGAGCCCGATGCCGCGCGACTGGACCTGCCCGTGCAGGAGGCGCTGGCGCCGTTGATTGCCGCGGCCGAATCGCTGGCGGACATCCGGGCCCTGACAGGCCGGACAGAGCCCAGCGTGATCACCTGAAGCGTGACGGGCGGCGCCGCAGACGCACCGCTCACGGAGGCACGAAGCGACGCGCCAGGGTCAGCCGGACGGTGATGGCCGGCTGCGCCAGAGGGGCGTTGGAGTGGTAGCCCTCCGCCCCAAAGTGGCCCCAGTAGTTCAGGTACACGTGGCACGCGCCCGGCAGCGGGGTGGCCATAGGAGACATCTCCGGTCCGGCCGCGGCCGTTCCCGCAAGACCCCAGGGCGACAACGGCCGCGGGGTGGAGCACCATCTGCTGCAGTCGCCTCGCGCCCCTTGCGGACCGGCGCCAGGGCCGGGGCGGGCCGTGTCGCCAGTGTTCATGGCGGTGCACCGACGGTGAAGCGCCGCACCAGGGTCAGCTCGCCCGGCTTGCGCATGGGTACCCGCCAGACCTGCTGCTTCTCGCGGGGTGTGCCCTCATGCTCGATGAGCGCGATCTGCGCCACCGTCAGGCCGTCCTGTGCCTCGCCGGCACCAAAGTAGTTCACCAGCACCTGCCACACCCCAGGCGTCGGCCGCGGGTGGACGAAGATCTCGGGTCCATAGCCCGTGGTCACGTCCACGTCCAACACACCGCCGCTGGGCGAGACCCGGGCGCCGTAGAAGACATGTTCGCCCTCCGGGGAGAGCAGGTGCAGGTCCAGGTCGGTCATGGGGCTGTCCCAGCTGAGGACCACGCGCAGGGCCGGCCGGGTGCGTGGGCTGGCTGTCTCGAAGAACTGTGTCCGCCCGCCTTGTGTGCCTTGGCGTACTGTCACGGCATGGGGCCCCGCGCCGAAGGACCATGGCCGCTGGAAATGGCCATCCGGTGCCACGGCCAACGGCATGGCGACCCCGTCCACCACCAGCCGCCCCATGAGGGGGGCGGCCGCCGGGGACAGCGGCCGGCCATCGGGTCGCGGCGCGACCAGCCGGCCTTGAATCCGTCCGCCGGGCGGCGCCCGCTCAGCGGAGACCGAGGCTGCGGGATAGTGCACCTCCTGCAGCAGTTCACCAGCCTGTACCTCGGTGTGCCGCCATCCGCCCACCGGGTCCTGCAAGATCCCCGGCGGGGCGGCCAGGCCAGGTCCCGCTGCACAGAACCAGAGGTTCAGAGCGGCCAGCAGCGCCCACGGCCGATGGGCCGGGGCGGTCGGTGGGGCGGCGACGGCCGTCCGGCGGGAGTGGGGTTGGGGCGACATGGTGGGGCAGGGGAGGAAGGGGCCATCGGGAGGGCAGGGAAGGCCGGGGGGGCGCGTTGGAGGGCGGGCCGGGCTCAACGGTCCACCAGCTGGCGCGCCAGGGCTTCGATGTAGTCTTCATCCCGACCTCGGGGATGGTGGATGAAGGCCAGGTGCAGATACTCGTGGATGAGGGTCAGCCGTCCCTCACGGCTGTGCCACTCGCGCAGCACGATGCGCTGGCGCCGCAGGTCGGCATGCGGTGGCCCCCAGGACAGGGCGCACACCTGCACTGGGCCCGCAGGGGGTTCGTAGCCCGGCTCATGGCGTAGGCGTTCGCGCCAGCGGTGCTGGCGCTGGGTCAGCCAGCGGGCTGCGTCGGGCAAGGCCTGACAGTCGTCGGCCTGGCCCCACTGACCCAGGCCGGCCGATCCGAACGCGGGCGCAAGCAGCGCTGTCCAGGGCTGCGCCGGAGACGCTGCCCAGCGTGCCAGGGTGGGCCGCCAACCGAAGACACCGGGGCCTTCGTCCTCCAGGTGGTATCGCACGCCGTGCGGCAGCTCTCCCTGCAGCACCCAGCCGGCGGTGAACCGGGCGGCCGCCAGGGCGTCGGGCGAGGGCGGGAGGGGGCTGACGCGCTGGGCATGGGTGCTGTCTTCCACCTGGCGGCAGCCGGCCTGGGTGGCGTCCGCTGGCACGGTGTGGTGCAGCAGCCAGGTGCGGGCCACCACAGCCAGGGCGCGGGTGGGGGCGGTCTGGCGGGGGTCAGCTTCCCGGTCCAGGACCCGGGCGATGTAGTCTTCCAGCGGCAGGCGGGCGCTCAGCCGCCAGCGCAGCGCGCCGTCCGCCGTCACCTCGCGGCTGGCCTGCAACGGGCCGGGCACGGTCAGCGACAGCCGGGTACCGCTGGCGAAGCGCAGTTCATGGGGCACCGGCGCGAGCGGGCCTTCGACCACGGCCTGGCCGTCCGGCCGGGTCACACTGGCCAGGGGGTGGCGGGCGAAGAACTGGACCTGGACACAGGGTTGGGCCTGCTGCAGGGCCGGCTCGGGGTCGGCCTGCAGGCGGCCTTGGGCGGTCCAGGCCTGCGCCAGAGTCGCGGCCTGGGCCTGCACCACACGGCGGCCTGTCCCTGGCCCCTGGATCCAGAAGGGTTGACCGTCGGCCAGCCAGCCGCCCGCCCCGCCCAGGCGCTCGCCTTGGGCGTCCACCCAGCTCCAGGTCTTGTAGCGCGGGCTGCTGCCCAACACCGCGGCCAGGGCGGGGTCCTGGGTGACCAGGGGCCCCAGCGCCTCACGGGCGGCCAGGCGTGCGGTGGCGGGTACGGCCGCCAGCGCCTGAAGGATGTCGTCACGGGGGACCCAGGTGTCCGGCCTCAGCCGCTCGAGTGAGCGCAGCCAGTCCGGCGGCTGGGTGGCCGGCCGGCCACCGTCGGGATCGAGAGCGCTCCAGAAAGCGCGCCACGCGGCAGCGCTCAGGCCCAGGCGGGCGGGCTCGAAGTATGGCCCACAGGAGCGGCGCAGGGCCTCGTCGCGTTCGACCCAGCCCCCGGGCTCACAACAGTAGTCTTCGTCAGGCTGGCGCTCGGCCTGCGGGCCGCAGGTAAAGACCGGTTCCGGGGGCTGTCCTGTGCGCGTCTGCTCCACCAGCCAGGCATGGACAAAGAGTTTCCAGAGGCTGCCCAAGGGGGCCAGCGTTGGCGCAGAGGCGGTGCGGGTGGCCGCTTGATCCGGCAGGGCCTGCGCGCCCACAGCCCCCTGCAGCACGGTGAGCGCCGCGGCAGCGATCCGCGCCCTGGCCGTTTTCACCGCACCTCCAGCCGGCCCCAGGGCGAGGCGTTCTCGGTGGCCTTGGCCTCCGGTTCGTAGACCCGCCAGAGCCGGGCCGGGGGCAGCTGGAACACCCCGCGTTGGGAAAAGCGCAGCAGGTGCCGCACCGTCACGGTTTGTTGGGCGGGCAACACGTCCAGCGGCACGCCGTAGCCACCGTCTACCGGCTGGGCGGTCGCAGCCTCCAGCGGGCGCCAGGCGGGCTCGGCAGACTTGCCGGCCGGCAGGTCCAGTCCCCAGGTGGAGGTTTCCACCGCGGCGCCGGGCGGCAACGCCACCTGCAGCAGCGCCCAGCGTAGGCGCGGGCCGGTGGCCCGCAACTGCACCTCGTCCAGGTACAGGGCATTGGCATCCAGCGGGCTGCCCGGGCTCACGGGTTGCAGGCTGACCTGTCGTCGCGTGCTGGCCAGCGGGGTGGGGGGCGGGCCGGCGGGATTGGGGGCTTCCGCCTCATCCGCCGTGGCCTGCTCCGCCGGGTGGGGGCGGGTGGTGACCTTATAGAGCCGGCGCTGGAGTTGGACGGGCAGCGCGGGCGCTGTCGTCGGGACCAGCGCGCTGTCGAAGCGCAGGAAGGCGTGGCGAGCACTGCCGGCGGCTGCAAGCTGAGCCGGCAAGGCGGCCCCGGGTGCCAGCCGGTACTGGGGCTGACCCCAGGCCGAGGTCTGGGCCAGTGGCTGCCAGGGGGCCGGCAGGTTGGGCACTGCCAGCCGGCCCGCGGCCAGCAGTGAGCCCCCTGCGGCCGGCAGGTTCGCGCGGGCGTTGGGGGGGCCACCCAGGGCGGTGTGCAGCCACCCCAGGGCCAGGGCCCGGTCCGGGCCGGCTAGTTCGCCACGCACGCGGCCTAGCAGCGCCAGCGCGCGCTGGCGGGCCGTGGTGGCGCTGTTCCAACCCAGGCCGGGGCCGGCCAATGCCAACAGGGCCTGCGCCAGGGGCTGCGGACTGGCCGCCAGGCGTCCGGCCGCAGCCAGGGCTGGCGCTGGCGGGGCGGCGTTGCCGCCCGCAATGCTTGACCGCCGTATGGTGTGGGTGGCCAGCACCCAGGCCATGTCGCGGGCCTCGGGATCGGCAGCATCGGCCAGTACCAGACTGTGCTGGCCAGGCCGGATGCGCGGCGTGGCTGGCGCCCGGGCGGCGCCAGCCTGCAGATCGTCCAGCAGGGCGGCCTGCAGGCTTTGCACCGGCAGGCCCATCTGCGCCATCCAATCCAGCGCCAGGGCGCGTTGCAGCGGTGGCAGCTGCGGTGCGGCCTTGGCATAGACCTCCAGCAGCCGCTGCCAATGCGCTGGCGGCAGCGGCTGCTGCAGCGCCTGGCTGGCCCGCCAGTCGGCGTGGTAGGCATAAAGGGTCAGGAAGGGGTCGGGGGCCATGTGCCGGCCCCACCACGCGAAGCGGGCCTGGGGGCTGGCCAGCTGGGCCAGACGCAGCCGCCCGCCCGCCAGCCGCTGGGTGAGCCAGGGGGCCAGCGCTTCCTGGCCCGGGGTCAGGTGCTCCAGGGCCAGGGTCAGGGGCAGCAGGCGGCTGGCGGTCTGCTCCACCCCGCCCCAGGGCAGGTCCACCAGCTCGTCGATCCACCGGCTGAAGGCGCCGGCGGCCGGATCGGCGCTGAGGGTCAGCCGCAAGTTATGGGCGTCGGGCGGTAAGGCCAGCGGTACCGGGCCCTGGCTCAGGTCCAGCACCAGCTCTCGGGGGGCGGCCCACCCAGGCGCCTGTCGCCGCAGGCGCGGCTGCAGGCGGTCGGCCTCCACCGGCGCGCCGCTGCCTGGGGGTGTCACCCATAGGCTCAAGCTCAGGTCGGGGGCCTGCAACTGGGTGGCCTCCAGCGGCAGGTGGACAAAGTTGGCACCTGGGCGCAGCAGCAGTGGCAGGCGTCTGGGGGTGGGTCCCAGGCCGCTGACCCTCAGTTCTGCCGGACGCTCCCCAGCCTGCTGGCTGAACACGGCCACGCTGGCCTGGGCCTGGTCGCCCAGACGCTGCCAATCGGGACTGGTCCACTTCAGGTAGTAGGGCTTGTCGCTGCGCACCCAGGCGGTTTGCTGGCCGACCAGACCCTCGGCGGTCATGGCCCTGCCGGTCAGGCGCCAGCGGCTCAGGGCGTCCGGCATGACGAAGGTGAAGCGGGTGCGCCCGCTGGCGTCGGTGCGCAGCCGGGGTTGCCAGGCGGCGGTGTCCACCTCGTCGCGCCGTGGCCGCTCCTGCACCTTCAGGGCGCGTTCCGGGTGGCCGCGCTGCCCGGGCAGCTGGCCCAGCGCCTGGGTGGCCAAGTCGTAGCCGATGAAGGACAGGCTGGCGCTGGTGCGCACGTTGTTGCGTCGTGGGTGGAAGAAGAAGTCCTCGATGCTGGGGGCGATTTCCGGCTGCAGCACGTAGATCATCTCGTCGACCACGCCCACGCTGACCTCGGCGGCCACCGGCCGACCGCCGACCTGGGTGCTCACCTCCACCGCCACGGTCTCACCGGGGGCGTAGACCGCGCGCTCGGTGCGCAGGCCCACCTGCACCCGAGCCTGTTCCACCCGCAGTCCCTGGTTCTCGAAGACCAGGGCCCCGTCCTGCACCAGACCCACGGAGAAGGTGATGTTGGGCGCCATGGCCGCGGTGACCGGGATCTGCACCCGCCACTGGTGGGGGGTCAGGCGCTCCGTGCGCAGGCCATCACCCCCGTCGGTCAGCAAGCTCGCGGCCTCGACGCTGTCGCGCTCCAGACTGATCAGGGCCTGCTCCACCGGGCGCGAGAAGGTGACCAGGGCCGTGGCCGTCTGCCCGGGCAGGTAGCGCGGCTGGTCCAGGGTGATGGCGATGCTGCCGGCGGGCACCTGCACGCCCGGGCCGGTGACGGTGTGGTGGCTGGCCCCCACCAGGCGGCCGCGGGCATCCCGCAGCTGCAGGGTGTAGGTGCCGGGGCGGACCAGGTTCAAGGTGCTCTGGCCGCCGGCCGCGCTGCTGGCGGCTGCCGCGATGGGCTGACTGCCGCGGCTTCGGTCCTCCTGGCGCAGCCAGTCGAGTTGGACCGGGCGGGCAGGTTCAACGGCGCCGCCACCCAAGCTGATGCGGCGGCTGGGGGTCCACTGCAGCCGTACGGACTCGCCCGGTGCGGAGAACTGGCGCTCGGCCTGCAACGCCCAGGCGGCGCCGCCCCGCTCCACCAGGAGTTCCTGGTGGCCGCGAACCCGGTAGGCGGCGCCGTCGGCGGCCAGGGCCGAGAGCAGGTAGCGGCTGGCCACCTCGGCCGGTGGCAGGCTGAAGCGCGCCATGCCCTTGGCGTCGGTGGTCAGCTCAGACTGGCTGAGCTTGACGGGAAAGGCGCCCGCATAGTCCAGCTCGCCGTCGATGAGGCTGAGCTGCTGCGCGCGGGCCGACAGGCTGACCTGGGCGCCCACCACCGGACGGCCGTCGGGGTAGTGCAGTTGCAGCCGGCCGGTCACCGCTTCGCCGGTGCTGAAGTCGGGCTTGTCCGGCAGCCACTGCAATTCGAAGTGCGGCTTCTGGTAGTCGGCCACCCGGAACGCCGCCGCGTAGACCTCGTCGCGCAGGGTCAGGCGCAGCTCATAGCCGCCCGCCGGTGCGTTGGCGGGCAGGTGGAACTGGGTGTCGGCGCCACGCTGACCGCTGAAGGTGGTGCGCTGTTGGGCCACCACCTGACCGACGGGGTCCAGGGCCTGCAGCTGCAGCGGGCCGTCGGCCAGCGGCACCGAGTCGCGGGCGTTGCGGAATTCCCGACCGGTGATCTTGACCTTGACCTCGTCCCCGGGCCGGTACAGAGGGCGGTCGGTCACCGCGTAGACCCTGGCGTTGTAGATCTCGCTGTCGTAGTAGAAGTTCTCGGAGATGAAGACGCCGCCGGCCGGGTCCTGACCGAAGACGTAGCTCTGCTCCGGAGCTGCCTTGGCCAGTCGCAGCAGGCCGCGCCCGTCGGTCTGGCCACTTTGCAGCACACCCACGCCATCGGTCCACAGCACCCGGGTCCCCGGCACCGCCTGGGCGTTGTCCCGCCGGGCGCTCCAGACGAGCATCTGCTGGCCAGAGACCTTGGTCAAAGCGACCGTGTCGGAGACAAAAAGCAAGGTGGTCGCCCGATGCAGGCCGGCACTGGCCTCCACCAGGTACAGGCCTGGCGGCAGGCCCTGACCCTTGGCGGTCAGCGGCACCATCACATTGCCCGCTGCCGGACCGATGAAGCCGCTGCTGCTGCCCTCCAGGGCCAAACCTTCGGGTGGCGCGATGGGCCGGGCCGCATGCACCGGATAGCGAAAGCGCTGCACCAGCGGCAGACCGGGAATGGGACGGTGGCTCGGTGGCTCCTGGAAGGCGGAGGGCCGCGTCAGGTCGGCCGGCGTGCGAAGCGCCGGGGCCTGGGCGGTCACGGCCTGCCGCGCCTGCGGCGAGAACAGGTCACGCCAGGCCTGGCGCGAGCGTACCCACCAGCTGTCCCACAGGTGGGTCAGGGTGTTGGACAAGCCCTCCGGGGCTGCCGGCGCGGGTACACGCACGCGGTGCAGGTTGCGCTGCTGGCGCAGGAAGCCCAAGGCATCGGGAATCCGGTAGAGGGCAATGTCCACGCCACCCAGCGCGGACGTGCCATGGGGGTCCTGCAGCTCCAGCCGCACTTGTGGCGGCTCCTGGCTGCCGTAGGTGGCGTCGGTCAGTAAGAAAAAGGGTTCTCCGCTGTAGGGCTGTCGTTCATTGGCCAGCGGAGATTCGGCGACGGGGGCCGGCGCGCTGGCGGGGGCGGAAGGGGCCGCGACGGCCACCGGGCCACCCAATCCCCCAGGGTGTGGAGGCGCTGGCAGCAGGCCGGCCAGGGCCGACACCAGCAGGGCCGTGGCGGGCCCGCGCGGGCGGCCCACCAGGCGGGAAAAGGCGGGGCGGGGGGCGGCAGGGTGTGAGGTTCGGGCCATGGGTGGCGGATGAGGCGCGTGGGGGGGGGGCCGAAGGGGGCAGGGGAGGCTTCAGCCCAGCAGATGCAGCCGGTGCAGGCCCACGAAGTTGGGGTTCTGGTCGTGGGGGCGCCAGCGGGTGTCCCGCCAGTCCATCAGTTGCGCCACCGGCAAGGCCCGCAGGCCGGTGTCACCTGGTGCGCGCTGATTGGCGGGCTGACCGGTGTGGTAGGCCACATAGGGTCCCAGCCACAGCATCAGGTGCTGGTCATCCCCGAAGTCGTAGAACAGCAGGTCGGCCGCCTGCGCCTGGGCGAGCTGGCGGCCCACCCGCCGGGTGTTGGCCTGCACCAGCTCGAGGGCGGTCACAAAGGCGGCGGTGCCCCCTTCGGCCCGGCGCCAGCGGTGCCGCCAAGGGGTGGCCAGGTTGGGGGCCAGGTCGGGAGGCAGTCGGCGGCCCTGCAGCCCCATGCTGCGCCGCCAGGCCATGTCATGGGGGCGCAGCGCCTCGGCCACCACAAAACGCACCAGCCCGGCGCAGTCCTGGTGGTGCCAGCGCGGACTGGGGCCCTGCTCCAGCTGTTGCCGCACCAGCACGCCGATCCAGTCGCGCAGCGCCTGGGCAGCGGCTGGCGGCAGCCGGGTGGGCACCGGGTCCGTGGCGTCCACGCGCCTTGGCGGCACGGCGGGCGCTTGCGCCCGGGCGCCGGTCAGGGGCCAGGCCAGGACCCCGGCTGGAGCCGTCCACCGGCCCAGGGTGACGCCACCTGCCAGGGAGGTGAAGTGGTGCAGGCCAGCCTGCAGCAGCCGGCGCCGGGTGGGGGGTTCGGTGCCTGGCTGGCAAGCGCAGAGGCGGAGGAGCGCAAGGGGCATGGTGCAGCTCAGGGCAGGCGGCCGGGCGCCGCCAGGGCCGTCCAGCGCAGTGACATCCAGCCCTGGGCGTTGGGAAGACCTTGCAGCTGCACTTGGGTAGCGGGCAGCTCAGCCAGGCGCTGCAACTGGGGGAAAAGCCGGGTCTGGGCCGCCTGACGGAAGCTGGCCTGGCGGGGGCCCAGCACCGAGAGCGACTCGGCCTGGAGCAGGCGGCTCAGTTCCGCCGGTTCCACCACGGCCAACACCGCGCCCGGTGCACCACTGGCCCCCAGGCTGTCGGCCACGCTGGGATAGCGACGGGCGACGGTATCGACCGCGCGGTCCACCAACCCCGCGTCAGGTGAGAACAGCCACCAGGGGCCGACGCGCTGCAGGGCCCAGTGGTAGGTCCCCTGGCCGGCACGACGCTGGGGCACCTGGGCAAGCGCCCGGCCGTCGCCAGTACGCAGCGCCGCCTGCTCGGGCAGCAGCCACTCGGCCAGGGCCCGCAGGGTGGCGTCGTCCGGCGCGGGGGCACTGCTGCGGGCCACCAGCAATGGCGTGTGCAGCGTGGCGCCGGCATACCAGCACACGGCGGCCGGCCCTTGCAGGCCTTGCAAGGTGCGCCGCAGCACCTCGGGCGGCCGGGGGGTATCGGCTGAGGTGCCCTGGGGGGCAGCGCCCAGCGCCTGCAGGCGCGACCAGGCCACCGGCAAGGCCGCGCAGGCGGCAGGGCTGGCCGGCAGGGCGGCCCAGGGCGGTTGCGACTGCAGGCTGGCGGGCAGCCCGCCTCCCACCCGCACACGGGTCTCCAGTACCTGCCCGCCCAGGTCCAGGCTTGCACCCAAGGCCTGCAGGCCCGGAAAGAAGTGCTGGTATTGCAGCGACAGCAACGGCCCGCGGGCCACCAGCTCATGACGACCGGGGCTGGGCTGCACCGCCTGGGCCTGCTGCCAGACGGCCTGTTCGGTGGCGCGCGGCGAGAGCAGGCGCAGCAGCACCTCGGCGGCGGCCGGGTCGGGTCCGGCCACGGGGGTGTCCGCACCGGGCGCATCGCCCGGTGCCGGGGGCGACCAGAGCAGGCCGGGATCGGACATGACCACCAGCCGGTCGCCGCGGGCGGCCAGTGCCAGCGTACGCCGCGGGCTCAGGGCCAAGGCCAGCACCGGCACGGCGGCGGCGCCGTCGGCCGGCTGCAGCTGGCCCAGGCGGCTGAGCTGCAGGTCCTGGGCCGCCAGCGGGGCCAAAGTCTGCAGCAGCCGGGTGGCTGCACCGCGCTCCATGGCCAGGGCCCAGTGGCGCAGGGCTCCGCGGTCGTCGGGCCACATCGCCAGCTCCGCCGGGCCGTCCAGCGCCTGCTCCAGCAGCCGCTCGGGCAGACTCAAGTCGTGTTCAAAGGCCAGCCGCTTGAGGGTGCCGGCC
Source organism: Ideonella livida (assembly GCF_010499455.1). GTDB lineage: Bacteria > Pseudomonadota > Gammaproteobacteria > Burkholderiales > Burkholderiaceae_C > Ideonella > Ideonella livida. Next base: position 87,095 of record NZ_JAAGOH010000008.1, read on the forward strand.
AGGGCCAGCCGCTCTTCGTGCTCCTCGTAGTGGAAGACGAAGTCCTCGGTCAGGACGGTGCGCAGCACCGGGGCGCGGGTCAGGTCCCGGACCAAGCCCGAGAGGCTGGGCGTGGCCACCCAGGCCTGGGGCTGGCGCCAGTCCACTTGCAAGGGGTTGAGCGGACCCTGGTACTGGGCCCAGCCCTGCCGGCTGCTGCCCAGTCCCGCCAGGGCCAGGACGCCACCGGCCACCCACAACGTCCGCCGCACCCACCGCCGCTGCAGCCAGGGGCGCAGTCGAAACGGGCCACCACGGGCCGAGCGGCAGCCGGGCCGGGTGAGCAGGGGGCTGGAGAGGGCTTCGGGCTCCGCGGCGACGGAAGGGGTGGCAAGGGGCGGTTCTGGGTCCGCTAGGGTGGGCATGGCAGTCTCCCGGAAGGGCGGCCGGTCACAGCATCAGGCCGGCCAGGGCATCATAGGCGGCCGGTCCTGCCTCGGCCCGGGCGGACAGGCCGCCGGACAAGGGGGGCATGGCCCCGTGTCAGGAGGGGATATTTCCGATGCCGATGTCCACCGTCCGCAGACTTGGCGCGTTGCGCCCCCTGGGCGCCACGTCCCTGACCGGGCTCGGCCGGCCTTCCTTTGCAAGCCCTCGCCACGTTTTGCGTCTCCATCTGCTGTGAACCTGTCGTCCTGTACTGCTTCGTCCTCCTTCCACCCGTCGCGCCCGTGGGCCACGCGGCTGCCTTGGGCCGCAGGTCTGGCCGTTCCCCTGTGCATGGCGCTGCTCCTGGGCGGCTGCGCCCAGGCGCCGTCAACCGGAACCGCCCCACCCCTGCCGGACACCCCCCGCGTGGTGAGGCTCTCCCCGGACCAGGAAACACCGGCCTGGCAGCCGCTGCTGTTGCCCGGTAAGACGCCGACCCGCTATCAGCCCGACCGCAAGGAAGGTCGACCGGCTTGGCGGGCGCAGGCGGACCTGAGCGCCAGCATGTGGCGGCGCAAGCTTTACGTGGCCCCGTCCGACCTGGGCGAGGTGCAGTTCTCGTGGTGGGTCTCCAATTTGCTGGAGGGGGCGGACCTGGCCGAGCGAGGTCAGGGGGATTCGCCGGCCCGGCTGGTCTTCGCCTTTGATGGCGACACGGGGCGGCTGGGCTTTCAGGACCGCATGATGGCCGAGATGGCCGCCACGCTGACGGGCGAGGCCATGCCTTACGCCACCTTGATGTATGTCTGGTCCAACGGGTCGGCGCCGGAGTCGGTCATCACCAATCCGCGCACCGGCCGTGTGCGCAAGATCGTGCTGGAGTCCGGTCCTGGCCCTTTGCGCCAGTGGCGCGACTACCGGCGCAATCTGGTGGAGGATTTCCGCCGGGCCTTCGGCGAGGCCCCTGGTCCGCTGGTGGCGGTGGGCCTGATGACCGACACCGACAACACCCGCACCCGGACCACCACCTGGTACGGTGAAGTGCAGTTGCTGGCGCCGGTGGCGGCTGGCGTCGGCGCGGCGCCCCCGGCGGTGTCGGCGCCGCACTGACCCAGCACGGCACGGGCTTATCAGCGGGCTGCAAGCCTGCAGCGGTTAACATGCACACCGTTGGTGCCTGGCAGCCTGATCGTGGTCTGCCGGGGTAAACGGGAAGCAGGAAGATTCGCCTCCACGAGGCACGTCCAACCTGCGCTGCCCCCGCAACGGTAAGCGGACGGGGTGTTCACACCCTCGCTTGTGCCCCTGGTCACTGGAGCCGCCGGCTCCGGGAAGACCGCACAGGTCGATTCCGCCAGCCCGGATACCGGCCAACAGGGGGTGCCCGACGCGTCAAGGCGTGCCGGGTGCCGATGTCAGCGGTCCTCTGCGGGGAAGCGGAGGGCTGCGCGGCGGTGCGCGCCGTGGTCTTTTCCTGTCTGGACGCCTTGCGCCTCAGGGGTTGCTGCCGCGCCGCCTTGTCCGGAAAGTGTTCTCCCATGCGTTCCCTGCGCCCGTCCAGCGCCCTGGCGATCCTGCTCCACGCCCCTCTCTGTCTTACCCTGGCCCAGGCCCAGACTGCGTCCGAGGCCGACTTTGTCGTCACCGCCAGCCGCAGCGCCGAAGCCACCAGCCGCAGTGTGCGGCCCCTGCTGGTGCTGACGGCCGAGGACATCCGCACCGCCGGTGTGAGTTCGCTGCCTGAGCTCCTGCGCGCCACCGGTCTGGCCGAAGTCACCAGCAACGGCGGGCTGGGTCAGGCGGCCAGCGTCTTCCTGCGTGGGGCCAACGGCGGCCACACCCTGGTGCTGATCGACGGTGTGCGCATCGGCTCGGCCACCAGTGGCGCTGCCGCCCTAGAGGGCCTACCCCTGGCACTCATCGAGCGTGTCGAGGTGCTGCCCGGCACCGCCAGCAGCCTGTATGGCGGTGACGCCCTGGGCGGCGTGATCCAGGTGTTCACACGCAGCGCCCAGCGCTCCCCCGGCACCACCGTCGCCCTGACCGGCGGCAGCCATGGCCTGCGCCAGGCCCAGGCCAGCCATGCACAACGTGGCAATGGCACTGAGGTGGCCGTGGGGGTGAACGCCTGGGAAGTCCGGGGCTTCGATGTCAAGACCGAAGGCACCTACGGCCACGAGCCTGACGCCGACGGTGCCCGCGGCCAGTCCCTGAACCTGCGCCTTCAGCAGGAGGTGGGCGCCCACCGCCTGGGTCTGCAGTGGATGAACAGCCAACTGCGCAACCGCTACGACAACTACACCCAGGACTGGACCACTGGCGAATGGGGGGGCGCCCACGCCTGGGCGGACTCCCGCCTGTCCACGCGGGCTGCTACCTGGCAGGGGCCACTGGCCGCAGGCGTGAACAGCGAGCTGCGCCTGTCCCAGGCCACTGACGATTCGCAGACCCATGACGCCAGCCCGAGCTTTTTCACCACCCGTCAAGACCAGCTGAGCTGGCTCAACCGCTTGGCGGCAGGCGGCGGGCAACTGGTGGCCGGCCTGGAGTGGCTCAAGCAGAAGGTGGACAGCGACACCGACTTCGCCGTCGACGCGCGCACCGTCAAATCGTTGCTGCTGGGCTGGCGCGCCACCCAGGGGGCAGTCAGCACCCAGATCGACCTGCGGCGTGACGCCAACTCCCAGTACGGCGCCCACGCCACCGGGCAGGCCGCGGTGGCCTGGCAGCTGGACCCTGCCTGGCGCCTGCGCCTGGCCGGCGGCACGGCGTTCAAGGCGCCCACCTTCAACGACCTGTACTGGCCCTTTGCCGGCAACCCCGGTCTGCAGCCTGAGAAGGCCCGCAACCTGGAGCTGGGCAGCGACTGGCAGCTGGGCGGCCTGCGCCTGAGCGCCACCGCCTTCCGCAGCCGCATCACCGACCTGATCGCCTGGCAGGAGCAGGCCGATGGCAACTGGCTGCCGGCCAACGTGGGGCAGGCCGAGAACACCGGCCTGAGCCTGGGGCTGAATGGCCGCCTGGCCTCGGGCTACCAAATGCGTGCCCAGGCCACCGTGCAGAACCCCCGCAATGCCGACACCGGCCTGCAGCTGCAGCGCCGCGCCCGCCAGTTCGCCGCGCTGGGCCTGAGCCGCCGCGACGGCGCGCTGCACTACGGCAGCGACCTGAGCTACGTGGGCCACCGCTTTGACAGCGCCAACGAGTCCGCCGCCAGCCGCATGGGCGGCTACAGCCTGTTGGCCGTCTTTGCCGGCTGGAAGTTCAACCCCGACTGGGCGCTGGAAGGGCGGGTGAACAACCTGGCCGACAAGCGCCATGAATCGGTGCAGGGCTATGTGACCCCGGGCCGCGAGGCCCAGCTGACCCTGCGCTGGACGCCCGCGTCCTGAGGCCTCGGTCCGCGCCTTGTCCCCAGTGCCACCGATGTCCGGCCCGTCCTGCCCATCCTGGCCTTTGCGCGCCGAACTGCGCCTGGGCAGCGGCCTGCCCGGCCGCGGCACGGGGCCGGGGGCTGGGCGCGGGGAAGGGCGGGGTGCGCGGACCGGACGCCGGGCCTTGGGTCTGGCCGTGCTGGCCGCCCACGGGCTGGTGATGGCATGGGCCTGGCAGACGGCCGCCACGCCGCCGACAGGCGGACGGCAGCCGCCGGCCGCCACGGTGGCGGCCGGTGGGGCGCCACCGTTGCTCTGGCTGAACCTGCCGCCCGCGCCAACGGCGGCCACGCCGATGGTGGCGTCGCCCCGCGCACCGCAGGACGTCACCGCGCCGCCGGCGCGGGCCGATCGCCCCGGCACCACGACCACCGTTGCGCCGACCCCCCAGGGGGTGCTGCCGCCTCAGGCCGTCCAGGTGGCCGCCACCTTTGCCCGCGTCGATGACGCCCCGGCGGTGGCGCCCCGGGCCACGGCCGCCGCCTCCCTGCCCAGCCTGGAGCCCCCGGCCGTGCCAGGGCTGCCTAACCTGGCGCCCGGGGCCAAGTCCAGCCTGCCCGTGGCGATGGCGCGTGTCGGTGCCGCCAGTCCGGTTCCGCCGGGTGGTGCCACCCAAGCCCCGCGCGCGCTCGCCGGCAACCGGTTGCCGGCCTACCCCGAGGCGGCCCGCGAGGACGCCCTGGAAGGCACCGTGGGGCTGCTGCTGCTCATCGACGAACAGGGGCGCGTCACCCAGGTGCAGTGGACCCGGCGCAGCGGCGCGCCCCTGCTGGACCATGCTGCGGCCGAAGCCGCGCGTGCCTGGCGTTTCACGCCCGCACTGCGTGAGGGCCAGCCGGTGGCCGGTCAGCTCAGCCTGGCCATCCGCTTTCAGCTCGATGCCGCGCCGTTGCTGGCGCAGACGCTGGTGTCCCGGGAGACCCCCTGATGCTGACCCTTCCCCAGAGTGCCCTGCCCGACGCGCCGGCGGAGGCGGTCGACCCGCTGGCCGCGCTGCCCTGGCCGCGTCGCCATCCCTTTGCGGTGCTGGCCCTGGGCCTGCTGCTGCTGGCCGGGGTGGTGGTGCTGGCCCTGGCCAGCGGCAGTGGCGCCGTGCCCCTGGCCCGGGTGCCGGTCCTGCTCTGGTCACCCGACGATACGGCTGCTGCCGAGATCCTGCACCGCCTGCGCCTGCCCCGTGTGCTGGCAGCCCTGTCCACCGGCGCCCTGCTGGCCCTGGCCGGTGCCCTGATGCAGATCCTGCTGCGCAATCCCTTGGCCGATCCCTATGTGCTGGGCCTGTCCGGCGGTGCGGCCCTGGGTGCCCTGTCGGTCATGGCCCTGGGGGCTGGTGCGTTGGCGGTGCATGGCGGTGCCTTGGCCGGTGCCCTGGTGGCGGTGGTGGTGGTGTTCAGCCTGGCCCGCCATGACCTGGGGCGGCTGGAGGCCGCCAGCAGCCAGGACAACGCGCCACGGCTGCTGCTGACCGGCGTCATGTGCTCGTCGCTGGCCATGGCCGGGGTCAGCCTCTTGCTGACCCTCTCACCCACCGAGCGCCTGCGTGGCATGCTCTTCTGGATGCTGGGCGACCTCTCCGGCGCCGACATGCACCCGCTGGTGCTGGCCGCCGCGCCGGCCCTGTGCCTGGCGCTCTGGCCGCTGGGCCGCGCGCTCAACCTGATGCTGCGCGGCCCGGGTCCGGCCCAGATGCTGGGGGTGCCGGTCGGCCGGGTGCGGCTGGCCCTGTACCTGGCCGCCTCCACCGCCGCCGGGCTGGCGGTGGCCACCGCCGGCACCGTGGGTTTTGTCGGCCTGGTGGTGCCCCATGCGCTGCGCCTGCTCCTGGGCAATGACCAGCGCCTGCTGCTGCCCGCCAGCGCCTTGGGCGGCGCCGCCTTCCTGCTGGCGGCTGACACCGTGGCCCGCACCTTGATGGCGCCGCTGCAGCTGCCGGTGGGGGCCATCACCGCCTTGGTGGGCGCGCCTGTGTTCATCCTGCTGCTGACCCGCGGCCCCGGCCGCCGGGGCGCCTGAAGCCGCCACCGTCATGTCCCTGTCTGCCCCCCGCTGGCTGCGGCGCCCCGCGGCCACGCCCAGCCGCCACCACCGCCCCCCGGCCGGCACGCCCCTGCTGGCCACGGAGGACCTGCGCGTCACCGTGGGCGGGCCCGGGGGCCGCCTGCTGGTGGACGGCTTGAGCCTGGCCCTTCACCCCGGCCAGTTCTGGTGCCTGCTGGGGCCCAATGGCGCGGGCAAGACCCAGCTGCTGCACACCCTGGCAGGCGCCCGGCCGCCAGCCTCGGGGGCGGTGGAAGTCGGTGGCCATCCCCTGGCGCACTGGCCGCTGGCCGAGTTGGCCTGCCTGCGCGGCTATGTGCCTCAGGCCGTGCACGATGCCTTCAGCACCCCGGTGCTGGACGTGGTGCTGCAGGGCCGCCATCCGCATGTGTCACGTTGGCATTGGGAGGGGCGGGCCGACCATGCTCTGGCCCTGCAAGCCCTGGCCCGCGTGGGCCTGGCGCCACTGGCCCTGCGCGATGTGACCACGCTCTCCGGCGGCGAGCGCCAACGCGTGGCGCTGGCCACGCTGCTGGCCCAGGATCCGCCACTGGCCCTGCTGGACGAGCCCCTGGCCCACCTGGACCTGGCCCAGCAGCTGCGGATGCTGGACCTTCTCAAGGCCGAGGTGGACGAGCGGCAGCGGGCGGTGCTGATGTCGGTGCATGACCTCAGCCTGGCGGCCCGCGTGGCCACCCATGCGCTGCTCATCACCGCGGGTGGCCGGGTGGTGGCCGGGCCGGTGGAGCAGGTGATGACCGCCCCCCAGCTCAGCCGCGCCTTTGGCCACCCGCTGCGGCGCCATGAGGCCGAGGGCCGCACCTGGTGGTTGCCGGCTTGAGGCGGCCGCACTACCTCCCCACATTCCGCCAGCCCCACCCCGCATGCCCCACCCCGCCATGAACCGCTCTGACACGGACACCGACACGGACACCGAAGCCCGCCACCGCGAGAAGATGCAACGCCTGAAGGCGGCCGTGGATGCCCGCATCGCCCAGGCCCAGGAGGACACTGGCGTGCTGCTGGTCCTGACCGGGCCGGGCAAGGGCAAGAGCAGCTCCGCCTTCGGCATGGTGGCCCGGGCCCTGGGCCACGGCATGAAGGTGGGCGTGGTGCAGTTCATCAAGGGCGCCACCCCTACTGGCGAGGAGCGCTTCTTCCGCCGCTTTCCCGACGAGGTGACCTACCACGTCACCGGGGAGGGCTTCACCTGGGAGACCCAGAACCGTGCCCGCGACATCGAGCGTGCGCAGGCCGGCTGGGTGCTGGCGCGCGGCCTGCTGCAGCGCGAGGACGTGCCCCTGGTGGTCTTGGACGAGCTCAACATCGTCCTGGCCCACGGCTACCTCGAGCTGGACACCGTGCTGGCCGACCTGACCGCTCGCCCGCTGCACCAGCATGTGGTGGTCACTGGCCGGGGCGCACCGCCTGCCCTGGTGGAGCTGGCCCAGACCGTCTCCGACATCAAGGTGGTCAAGCACGCCTTTCGCCAGGGCATCCGCGCCCAGCCGGGGCTGGAGCTCTGAGCCCGGCCCCTCCCTTCCACCGCTGACCTGCCAAGCCCCACGCCATGGACACCACCCTGCGCTTTGACATCCTCCCCCAGGACACCCCGGCCCACGACGCCTTGCGCCAGACCCTGCAAGCCCGCATCGACGGCAAGACCAAGCCGCTGGGTGCCCTGGGCCGCCTGGAGGACCTGGCCCTGCAGCTGGGCCTGATCCAGGGTCGCCCCGACCCCGTGGCCCGCCAGGCCCGCGTCATCGTCTGCGCCGGCGACCATGGCATCGCCCATGAGGGCGTGAGCGCCTACCCCCAGGAGGTCACCTGGCAGATGGTGATGAACTTCCTGGCCGGAGGTGCCGCGGTGAACGTGCTGGCCCGCTCGGTGGGCATGGAGGTGCAGGTGGTGGATGCCGGCGTGGCCCACGACTTCGGCCGCATCGCCGGCCTGGTGCATGCCAAGGTGGCGCCCGGCACCGCCAACAGCGCGGTGCAGCCAGCCATGACGGCGGCCCAGTGCGACGCTGCGCTGGCCCGCGGCCGCGCCCTGGCCCATCAGGCGGCCGAGGCGGGGTGCCAGGTCCTGGCCCTGGGTGAGATGGGCATTGCCAACACCAGCGCCGCCAGCCTGCTGCTGCACAAGCTGGCCGGTGTGCCGCTGGAGGTGGCCACCGGCCGCGGCACCGGCGTAGATGATGCCGGCCTGGCCCGCAAGCGCGCCGTGCTGACCCGGGCCGCGGCGCGCACCGGCACCCTTGGCGCCTTCGACGCCCTGTGCGAGTACGGTGGCCTGGAGATCGCCATGATGGCGGGCGCCATGCTCGGCGCGGCCGAACGCCGCCTGCTGGTGTTGGTCGATGGCTTCATCGCCTCCAGCGCGCTGCTGGCCGCGTACCGCCTGGCCCCGGCGGTGCGCGACTACGCCGTCTTCGCCCACCAGTCGGCCGAGGCCGGTCACGCCGCCCTGCTGCAGGCGCTGCAGGCCCGTCCGCTGCTGGCCCTGGACCTGCGCCTGGGCGAGGGCACGGGCGCCGTGCTGGCCTGGCCGCTGGTGCAGGCCGCCGCCGCCTTCCTCGACGGCATGGCCAGCTTCGCCGCCGCCGGGGTCAGCGGCCAGTCGGCTTGATGCCGGACAAGCCGACCCGGCGCGGTTGTGCCGGGGCCGGCGCGATACTCGGGGCCGCCGCCGGCGCCTCCGCCCGGACCGTCCTTCCGGCATGAACTCCCCGTCGTACCTTCTGCTGCTTTCCGCCCTGTGCGTGCTGTGCGCCCTGGCCTTTGACCGCTGGTGGGGCGAGCCGCCTGCCCGCTGGCACCCCGTGGTGTGGATGGGCCGCTGGCTGGGTATGTTCAGCCCCTGGCTGCGCAGCCTGCCCGCGGGGGCGCCGGCCTTTGCGGCCGGCGCGCTGGCCTGGTGTGCCGGTGCAGCCCTGGTGCTCACCCTGGCCTGGCTGGCGCAGGACGTGCTGCACCAGCTCTGGCGCCTGGACGACCCCCTGCGTGCCGTGGGTGTGGTGCTGGGCCTGGGGCTGGGCGGGCTGCTGCTCAAACCGCTGCTGGCCTGGCGCATGCTCCGCAACGAGGTGCGAGCGGTGGACCAGGCCCTGGACCACTCCCTGGAGGAGGCGCGGGCCCAGCTCTCGCGGCTGGTCAGCCGCGACACCCGCCACCTGGACGCCACGGCGGTGCGCGAGGCCGCCATCGAGACCCTGGCCGAGAACCTCAACGATTCGGTCGTCGCGCCGCTGTTCTGGTTTGCCGTGGCCGGCCTGCCCGGTGCCGCGCTCTACCGCTTTGCCAACACCGCCGACGCCATGTGGGGCTACCGCGGCGAGTGGGAGTGGGCCGGCAAATGGGCGGCCCGGGCCGACGACCTGCTGTCTTGGCTGCCGGCCCGCCTCACAGCCTGGCTGCTGGGCCTGGCGGCGGGCCAGCGCCATGCCTGGCGTGGCCTGCCGGGCCTGGGCGCCCAGGCCTGCCGCACCCCGTCGCCCAACGGCGGCTGGCCCATGGGCGCCATGGCCCTGCTGCTGGGCTGCCGCCTGGGCAAACCGGGCGTGTACCTGCTCAACGAGGGCGGTCGCCCGGTCGGGGGTGCCGAGCACCTGCTGGCCCTGCTGTGGGCCGGCCGTGTGGTGGCCCTGCTGGCCCTGTTGGCCGCCGCGGTGGCGGTGCTTGCCTTTGCCGTGACCATGAGCGCCGAACTGGGCTGGGCCGCCGCCCTGACCTCCTGGGGCAGCAGCCCGCGCGCCACCGGCGTCTGGAGCGTGCCGGTGGTGCCTTGAGCCGGTGCCCACAGCCCCGCTGATCCTCTTCTTCCGATCCTTCCGCCCCGACCCGTCTGCATCTTGTTCCGCCTGCCCCTCAAGTCCCTGATGTCCCGGCCGCCGGCTGCCGTCGCGGCCGAGCTGCTGCCCGGTGAGTTGCCCGTGCACGGCGGCCCCGATGTCCTGGGCGTGCCCCGGGTGGATTTCTCCACCAATGCCAACCCGCTGCCGCCCCCGGCGGCCGTGCTGCAGGCCCTGGCCGGCGCCGACCGCTGCCGCTATCCCGAGCCCGGCTACCACCGCCTGCGCGAGCACCTGGCGGCCCTCACCGGCTGCCAGCCGTCGCAGGTGCTGCCCAGCGCGGGCAGCGCCGAGGCCATCCGGCGCCTGAGCCTGTTGGCCCAGCTGCAGGGCCGCCGGCAGGTGTGGCTGCCCGAGCCCGGCTATGCCGACTACCGTGCCGCCGCCCAGGCCCTGGGCTTGCTGGTGCGGGGCTGGACCACCCCCGACGAGCTGCTGCAGGGCCTGTGGGACGAGCCGGCGGCCTGTCTGGTCTGGATCACCGAGCCGCACAACCCCAGCGGCGGCAGCCTGCCCGCGTCGTTCTGGGCCGAGCTGGGCGACCTGCTGGCCCGGCGCGACCACTGGCTGGCGCTGGACCGGGCCTACGAACCGCTGCGCCTGCGCGGCGCGTGCGGCCTGCCGGCGGCGCTGGCCGCACGCGCCTGGCAGCTCTGGTCGCCCAACAAGGCGCTGGGCCAATGCGGTGTGCGGGCCGGCTGGCTGCAGGCACCCGCCGGCGAGGCCCTGCTGGCGCGCGCCGCCGGGGCCCTGGCGCCCAGCTGGGTGCTCTCGGCCGAAGGGGTGGCCCTGCTGCAAGTCTTCCATGACGCCGCGGTGCAGGACTGGCTGGACAGCGCACGCCACACCCTGCGGCGCTGGCAGGCTGACCAGCACGCCCGGCTGGGCGCGCTGGGCTGGCACTGGCAGCCGGGCAGCGTGACCCCGTTTGCCCTGGCCCGTCCACCGCTGCCGGCGCACCGCCTGGGCGCCGTGCTGGCCGGCCTGCGGGCCCAGGGCCTCAAATTGCGGGACGCCACCTCCATGGGCCTGCCCGGTTGGGTCAGGCTCTCGGCCCAGTCGCCGGCGGCGGTGGACGAGCTGGTGCGGGCCTGGCCGGGCCTGGCCGGCGAGTCCGACGCCGCGGCCGGCCCGGCCCCGCAGCCCACCACCTTCTGACCCTTTGCGCTGTAGCCACCCTCCGTCATGACCTCACCCGACACCGGCGGCGCCGCCCTGCAGGAACTTCGCCGCCTGCTCATAGCCGTGCAGTTCCTCACCCGCCTGCAAGTGCCGGCCTGGGTGGGCTGGAGCCCGGCGCAGGCCCGAGCCAGCCTGCGCTACCTGCCGCTGGTGGGCCTGGGCATCGGCACCGTGGCCGCCGGCGTGGTGCTGGTGGCCCTGCACTGGTGGAGCCTGCCCGTCGCGGTCGGCCTGAGCTTGGTGGTGACCATGCTGCTCACCGGTGCCCTGCACGAGGACGGCCTGGCCGACTGCTGCGACGCCCTGGGGGGCGGCGGACGCGACCGCGAAAAGGTGCTGAGCATCCTCAAGGACCCCCGTGTGGGCAGTTTTGGCGCCGTGGGCCTGATCCTGGTGCTGGGCCTGAAGACCGCGCTCTGGCTGGACCTGCTGGATCAGGTGGGCAGCCTCCACGCTTTTGCCGGTGACGGTGACGGTCCCACGCTGACCGTGCCCCAGGCGGTGGTGGCTGGCGGCATGCTGGCGGTGCTGCTCAGCGGCATGGCCAGCCACGCCCTGAGCCGGCTGTCCCTGTTGGTGGTCATGGCCCGCCTGGACTACGCCCGTCCCCCGGGCAGCGGTGGGCGCAGCGAAGGCCTGGCCCAGCGGCCGGGCGCCATGGAGCTGGCTGTGGCGGGCCTGGTCGCCCTGGCGCCCCTGGCTGCCCTGGGCACTCAGGGCTGGCCGTTGGAGAACCTGCTGGGGGCCGCGCTGGCGCCCCTGTCCATTGGGGGCATGGCCATGACCCTGATGCGCCAGCGCCTGGGCGGCTGGGTGGGTGACGGGCTGGGCGCCACCCAACAGCTGGCCGAAGTGGCGGTGCTGCTGTCGCTGTGTGCTGTGCGCAATGTCTGAGCCCGAAGCCGGACTGGACCTGCTGCTGCTGCGGCACCCGCCGGTGGCCCTGCCGCCCGGCCATTGCTATGGCTGGCTGGATGTGCCGCTGGCCCCGCCTGCCACCCAGACGCTGGTCGCCGCCGTGGCCCGGGTGCAGGCCCGACTGCAGGCCTGGGGGCTGCGGCCGGCCTGCGTGGTGAGCAGCCCCTCCAGCCGTTGCCTGGACCTGGCCCGGGCCTTGGCGGCCACCCCGGAATGCGCCGGATCCGGCCCTGCGCTGGCGGTGCGGGTGGATGCACGCTGGCGCGAGCTGCACTTTGGCCGCTGGGAGGGGCGGCGCTGGGACGACATCCCGCGCCACGAGAGCGACCCCTGGGCCGAGGACGTGCACCACCGCGCCCCGCCCGAAGGCGAGACACGAGCGGCGCTGCTGGCCCGGGTGCAGGACGCGCTGCAGGCACTGCGCCGTCAGCCCGGCCCCTGCCTGGTGGTGGCCCATGCCGGGCCGCTGCGCGCGGTGCTGGCGCAGGCCCTGGGCCAGCCGCCCGGGCAGGTGCCCGACATGCCGCTGGACTGCGCCCATCTCAGCTGGCTGCGCTGGCCCGCCCACGCTGCACATCCCCAAGCGCTGCAGCTCAACCAGTGAGCGGCGACTGGGCGCGCCTGCCGGGCGCCGTCCTGCCACGAGGCCATGGCGCCAAGGGAGCGACCGCCCGGCCCCATGCCATTTGCCGCCCCGGCACCCCTCCGTTACACTGCGCCCCGCTTCAGGTGCCCCAGGGTGGACGGTCGATGACCGGACGCGCCGGGGTGAAACGGGAAGCCGGTGAAAACCCGGCGCTGCCCCCGCAACGGTAAGCGAGAGAACTGGAACGCATCAGCGCGGTCGGCCCCTTGGCCGCCAGCCCCAGCCACTGTGCCCCACGGCATGGGAAGGTGGATGCGATCCGGCCGGTGGACCCTCCAGTCCGCCGCCCCTCGCCGAGCCCGGAGACCGGCCTGCAAGCGCACAGCTGCAGGCCGTTGCGGAGGGCGACGGGATGCGCGACAGAGCCGTTCGTCCTTTCCGTCTCGACCCTGCCCGGCAGGCGCCCCCGTGGCCGCCTGGGCGTGGTGCCTGCCGCCGACTGCCGGTGGCCGTGCGCCGTGCCGACCGTGCCGGGCTGTCCGGCACAGGGGCGCGGCCCTGCTGCCCATCCTCTCTCCCGCCTCGGGGTCTGCGTCCTTCGGTTCCACCGTTTCCACGCCATGCGCCCGGTGGGGGCGCCCTCCAGGAGAGAGCCATGCACATCGAACCCGGCCTGTTGGCCCAGACCAAGCTCATTGCCGCCAACACCGCCGCCCTGGCCGTGCTGGCCAGCCAGGCCCCGGCGCTTGCGCGCCGCCCCGCACTGTGGCTGCGCACCGGCCTGGCCGCCCTGTTCTTCACCCTGTTCATGCAGGCGTTCCACCTGCCGGTGGGCCCGTCGGAGCTGCACTTCATCGGCGCCATGCCCATCTACCTGCTGCTGGGCTTCCTGCCCACGCTGTTCGGCTTTGCGCTGGGCCTGGGGCTGCAGGGGCTGCTGTTCGAGCCGCAGGATCTGGTACATCTGGGCGTCAATGCCCTGTCGCTGATGGTGCCGCTGACCGTGCTGCACCAGACCTTGGGCCGGCGCCTGAACACGGCCGCCCTGAGCGCCGCGCAGATCCTCAAGCTCGACGGCGTGTACTACGCCGGCGTCACGCTGATGGTGGGCTTCTGGCTGACGCAGTCGGCCGACGCCTTCGCCCTGGCCGACTGGGCGCGCTTTGCGGCCTCGTACCTGGCGGTGGTGGCGCTGGAGCCATTGTTCACGCTGTGCCTGGTACGCGGGGTGCGCGGGGTGCGCGGTCAGGCGCTGCTGCCCGCCTGGGCCGGCGTGTGCCTGGATGAACGCCTGACCGGCGCCCGCGCCTGAGGCCGGCCATGGAGGCTCTCCCCACGGGCACCGTCTGGTTTGTCGGCGCTGGCCCGGGCGACCCGGAGCTGATCACCGTCAAGGGGCGCTTGCTCATCGAGCGCGCCGGGGCCATCCTGTTTGCCGGCTCGCTGGTGAACGAGGCCATCACCCGCTGGGCGCCGCCCGGCTGCGTGGTGGCCGACAGCAAGGACATGGCCCTGCCCGAGATGACCGCCTGGCTCGTCGCCCAGGCCCGGCAGCATGCCGTGGTGGTGCGCTTGCAGACCGGCGACCCGGCGCTCTACGGCTCGCTCATCGAGCTGGTGCAGCCGCTGGACGCCGCCGGCGTGCCGGTGCAGGTGGTGCCGGGGGTGTCCTCGGCCATGGCGTCGGCCGCGGCGGCGGTGGAAAGCTTCACGCTGCCCGAGGTCACGCAAAGCGTCATCTTCACCCGAGTGGAAGGACGTACCCCGATGCCGCCAGGCGAAGACCTGGCCGCCCTGGCCGCGCACCGCACCACCCTGTGTGTGTTCCTCTCCATCACGCTGCTGCACAAGGTCGAGGCCGGCCTGCGTGCCGCGGGTTGGGCGGAGGACGCGCCCCTCGTTGTCGTCCACAAGGCCAGCTGGCCAGGGGAAGAGCGCATCGTGCGCGGCACCCTGGCCACCATCAAGCAGCGCTGTCGCGAGGCCGGCATCGTCAGCCAGGCCATGGTCATCGCCAGCCCCACGCTGGGCGCGCGCCACTGGCCCGAACTCATCAAGTCCAAGCTCTACGACCCGAGCTTCACCCACCGTTTCCGAAAGGCCAGCGCATGAACGCCGCCACCTGTGTGTCTTCCTGCCCCGCTCCCGGACATTTCCCCCTCACCACGGTGCTGATCGTGGGCCATGGCTCGCGTGAGGCCTCGGGCAACGACGAGATCTGCGAGTTCGTGCGCCGATGGCGTGAGCGCCAGCCGGGCTGGCGCATCGAGCTGTGTTTCATCGAGTTCGCTGTCCCGTCGCTGCATGACGGCCTGCTGGCCGCCGCGCAGGGCGCACAGCGCGTCCTGGTGCTGCCCCTCATCTTGAACGCCGCCGGGCACGTGAAGATGGAGATTCCCGAGGCCATCGAGCACGCCCGTGAACACTGCCCGGGCGTGACCTTCCAGTACGCGCCGAACCTGGGCGCGTGTGACCCCCTCCTGGCCATCCTCAAGCGCCGCCTGCGGCAGGCCCTGGCCACCCTGGACATGCCCGACCCCCTGACCACCGGCGTCATCCTCCTGGGCCGGGGTTCGTCGGACCGGGCTGCCAATGGCGACGTGGCCAAGATGGCCCGCTGGCTGCACGAGGAGTCTGACCACGAGCTGGTGGATGTGGCCTTTACCGGCATCACCTTCCCCCGGCTGGAGCGAGTGGTGCAGCGCCAGGCCCTGCTGGGCTTGCGCCAGGTCGTGGTGCTGCCGTATTACCTCTACACCGGCACGCTGATGCAGCGCATCGAGCGCCAGGTGGGCCATCTGCGTCAGCAGTACCCGCTGCTGCGGTTCGCCTGCGGTTCGCACTTCGGCTTCGAGCCCGAGATTTTTGCCTTGCTGGAGCAGCGCGTCACCGAGCTGCAAGCCGGGGTGGCCGGCGCCGCCATGCCGTGTGACGGCTGCCGCTTCCGCGAAATCGCGCACGAGCTGGGGCACGGCCACTCGCACGAGCACACGCAGGGGCACGCGCATGCCCACGCCCCGGCCGAGGCCATGCCCGCATGAGCAGCGTCAACACCGTCACCGAGCAGCTCACCCGCGCCGGCCAGGCCATCGAGCACGACAGCTTCGCCATCATCGATGCCGAGGTCGGCCCGCACCGCTACGACGCGCAGCAGTGGCCCATCGTGCGCCGCATGATCCACGCCAACGCCGACTTCGAGTTCAACGGTCTGACCGACTTTCACCCACAGGCGGTGCAAGCCGGCATCGCCGCCCTGCTGGCGGGCGGCGCGGCGATGGTGGCCGATGTGGAGATGATCTGCTCGGGCCTGTCACGCCCGCGCCTGGCGCACTTTGGCGTGGCCACGCACCAGTTCATCAGCGATGCGGATGTGATCGCCGCCGCCCAGGCTGAGAACACCACCCGCGCCGTGCAGGCCCTGCGCAAGGCCTGGCGGCTGGGTTTGCTCGAAGGCGCACTGGTGGGCATCGGCAACGCCCCCACGGCCCTGATCGAGCTGGTGCGCCTGATCCGTGAGGAGGGGGTGCGCCCGGCGCTGGTGGTGGGCATGCCGGTGGGCTTTGTCTCGGCCGCCGAATCCAAGGACCTGATGGCCGAACTGCGCGAGGTGCCCTGGATCGTCATCCGTGGCCGCAAGGGCGGCTCCACTCTGGTGGTGGCCGCCCTGCACGCCCTGTTGGCCCTGGCGGAGGCGGCGCAGCGCGCCGGCCACACCGCCACGGCGGGCTGAGGTCCGGCGGCCATGAAGGACAAGGCCGTGCAGCGCGGCACCCGCACTGGCTTCACCACCGGCGCCTGCTCGGCGGCGGCGGCGCGGGCGGCCGCGCTGGGCCTGGTGACGGGCGAGATCCCGGCCGACGTGGAAAGCCTGTTGCCCAACGGCCAGCGCGTGCGCTTTGCGGTGCAGGACGCCCACTGCACCGCCACCCACGCCCACGCCGTGGTGGTCAAGTTCGCCGGCGATGACCCGGACTGCACCGACGGCGCCCACCTCACCGCCGACCTCCAGTTGCTGCCTGACGCCCCCGGCGAAGTGCGGCTGCTGGGCGGCACGGGCGTGGGCACCGTCACGCTCGACGGCCTGGGCTTGGCGGTGGGGGGCCCGGCCATCAACCCCGTGCCCCGGCGCAACATCGAGGCCAATGTGCGTGAAGTGGCCGCCGGGCTGCTGACGCACGCGGGCCTGGCGGTGACGATCTCGGTGCCGCAGGGCGAGGCCATGGCCAAGAAGACGCACAACGCCCGGCTGGGCATCCTGGGCGGCATTTCCATCCTGGGCACCACAGGCATCGTCAAGCCGTATTCGACCTCGGCCTGGCGGGCCAGTGTGGTGCAGGGTGTGCAGGTGGCCGCCCAGGTCAGCCGCCGTTTGGGGCTGGGCGTGGGCGGGCGCGGCGTGGTGGTGTTCACCACCGGCGGGCGCACCGAGCAGTTCGCCCAGCGTCAGCACCCGGCCTGGCCGCTCACCTGTTTTGTGCAGATGGGCGACTTCCTGCGCTATGCGCTGGACGAGGCCGTGGCGCAAGGCGTGGGCCAGGTGGTGATCGCCGGCATGGTGGGCAAGCTCACCAAGATCGCCCAGGGTGAAACCATCACCCACGCCAACCGCGCCGAGGTGGACACCGGCTTGCTGGCCGACCTGGCCACCGCGCTGGGCGCCCCGGCGGACGACTGCGCCGCCATCGCCGCCGCGCCCACCGCCCGCTTTGCGGCCGAGCGCATGGCCGCCTTGGGGCTGGAGGCCGCGTTTCACCACGCCTTGGCTGAGCGCGTGGTGCGCACCCTCACCGCCCCAGAGCGCTACGGCCACCGCTTCGCCCTGCAGGTGCTGGTGTGCGACTTTGACGGCCAGCTGCAGGCCCAAGCCCTCAGCCCGAACTGGAACCCCACCCCATGACCGACCCCAACCCCTGCGTCATCCTCGGTGTGCTGGACGACGGCATTGCCAGCCTTACGCCCGTGGCGTTGGCCGAGCTGCGCGCCGCCGAGGTCGTGATCGGCGCCACCCGCACCCTGGCGCTGCTGGTCACCGAATTCAAACCCGGCGCACGCACCCACGACCTGACCGGCGCACTCCGCCACGTGCCCGACTGGGTGCGCCAGGCGCGCGCCGACCACTTGAAGGTGGTGGTGCTGGCCACGGGCGACCCGCTGTGCCACGGCATCGCCAGCTACCTGGCCTCGCGGCTGTGCCTGTCGGCGCTGAAGGTGCTGCCCAACCTCTCCACGCTGCAACTGGCCTGCGCCCGCGTGGGGCTGGCATGGCAGGAGGCGCGCATCGTCTCCGTCCACGCCGCGGATGCGGGCGAATGGCAGCCCGGCAGTCCGCCCACGCACGGTCTCTACGCCCTGGCCCAAGCCCTGCGCACGCATGACCGCCTGCTGGTGCTGACCAGTCCGGCCAACTCACCCGACCGCATCGCCCGGCTGCTGCTGGCCGAGGGGCTGGGCGAAGACTTCCAGCTCGCCGTGGCCGAGCGCCTGCTCACGCCCCATGAGCGCGTGCTGGCCGACCTGAGCCCCGCGCAAGCGGCAGCGCAAACCTTTGCCGACCCGAATGTGCTGCTGCTGTGGCGCTGCCGGGCGCGCACTTGGCCGCAGCTCTTCGGCCTGCCGGATACGGCCTACGCCCAACGCCAGCCCGACAAGGGGCTCATCACCAAGCAGGAGGTGCGCGCCGTCTCGCTGGCCCGCCTGCAACTGCGTGCTGACAGCCGCGTGTGGGACCTGGGTGCCGGCAGCGGCTCGGTGGGCCTGGAGGCGGCGCGGTTGTGCGCGCAGGGCCATGTGTGGGCCATCGAGAAGAACGCGGCCGATGTGGCGATTGCGCAAAGCAACCAGCGCGCCTTCGGCCTCAGCAACCACACGCTGGTGCACGGCAGGGCGCCGGCACACCTGGACACCTGGCCGGACCCGGACGCGGTGTTCATCGGCGGCTCCGGCGGCGAGCTGGCCACGCTGATCCCCACCGTGCTGGCGCGGCTGCGCCCTGGCGGTGTGCTGGTGATGAACTTCGTCACCCTCGAAAACCTGGCCACCGCCACGCACACCCTGGCCGCGCAGGGCGCCACCTGGGAGGTGCTGCAACTGCAAGCCGCGCGCAGCCAGCCCATCCTGCACATGCACCGCATGGCCGCGGAGAACCCGGTGTGGATCGTGAGTGCCCGCGCCGGCGACGCCCCTTCAACGGCACATGCAAAGGAGGCCTCCACCGATGAGCGCTGAAACGCCCCCCGCTCCCCCCGCAGCCCCGCGCCTGGGCACGCTCTACGGCGTCAGCCTCGGCCCAGGCGATCCGGGCCTGATCACCCGCCGCGCCTGGGCGCTGCTGGCGCGCCGCGACACCGCCTGGGTCTACCCCGCACGCAGCACCAAAACGCCCAGCTACGCCTTTGACATCGTGCAGCGCGCCGAACTGGCGCCGCCGGCCGATCACCAAAGCCTGCTCTTTCCCATGACGCACGACGGCGAAAAGCTCGCCCGTGCCTGGCTGCGGGCCGCCGACGTCGTGCTGCCCAAGCTGCTTGCCGGACAGGATGTGCTCTTCCTCGTCGAAGGCGATGCCAGCACCTATGCCACCTTCGGCCACCTGGCGCGCACGCTGCGCCAGGGCGATGCGCGCGTGGCCGTGGAGGTGGTGGCCGGGGTGAACGCCTTCACCGCCGCCTGCGCCACCCAGGCCGAACCGCTGTGCGAGCAGGACGACACCGTCGCCCTGGTGCCCGCCGCCTACGGTGTGAGCGCCTTGCAACGCCTGCTGACGGACTTCGACACCCTGGTGCTGCTCAAGGTCAAACCCCTGCTGGGCGAGCTGATCGACTGGTTGGACGCCCAAGTCCTGCTGCCCCACACCCGCTTCATCGAGCGCTGCGGTGCGCCGGACGAGCAGGTGGTCAACACCCCCACGGGGCTGCTCGCCCTGCGCGGCCAGAAGGTGAGCTACCTCTCGCTGATGGTGGTGAAGAACCCGCATCGGGTACGCGGCGAGCGCATTCGCGGCTGCCTGAAGAAAACCTCTGCGCCCCTGGCGCTACCCCAGGCTGAGGAGACCCACGCTTGAGCTTGCCCCGCATTGGCATCGTTGCCATCACCAAACACGGCGCCACCCAGGCGCGCCGGCTGGCACAGCAGCTGCCGCACGCCCACCTCTGCACGGCAGAGAAGTTCGCCCCGGTGTTCGCCGGCCTGCCCAACCCGCTGCGCGCCTACCCCGGCGCCCTGCGCGACGAGATCGGGCCCCTGTTCGCAACGGTCGACCAGTTGGTGTTTTTTGTCTCGCTGGGCGCGGTGGTGCGCCTCATTGCGCCTTTCCTGAAGAACAAGGACGAAGACCCCGGCGTCACCGTGGTGGACGATGCTGGCCGCTACGCCATTGCCGTGCTGTCCGGCCATGTGGGCGGCGCCAACGCCATGGCCGAGCAGGTGGCCGCGCTGCTGGGCGCCGAGCCGGTGCTCACCACTGCCTCGGACGTGGGGCGCACGATTCCCGTGGACATCCTGGGCCGCGAGCTGGGCTGGCGGGTGGAGGCACCCAAGCGCAACATCACCCGCGTCTCGGCCGCCGTGGTGAACGAGGAGCCGGTGGCCTTTGTCCAGGAAGCCGGCAGCCCGCACTGGTGGACCCGCCCCACGCCGCTGCCGCCCAGCATCCAGCGCTTTGGCCGTTTGGACGAGGTGGATCTGGCGCGCTTTGCCGCCGTGCTGTGGGTGACGAATGCGGAGGTGCCCGAGACGCTGTGGCAGCAGTTGCATGAGCGCCTGGTGGTGTATCGCCCGCCGGTGGACCGTGCGGCATGAGCGCCTCGGCCCTCACCCCGCCCCGCCCGCGGCTGGCCCTGGGCCTGGGCTGCGACCGCCACACCCCCGAAGCCACGCTGCGACAGGCCGTGGCCGAAGCCCTGGCCCGGCTGGGCGCCGATTGGTCGGACGTGGCCGCCGTGGCCAGCATCACCCTGAAGGCCGACGAAGCGGGCCTGCTGGCCCTGTGCGCGTCGCAGGGCTGGCAGCCGCAGTTTTACGCGCCGCCGCAGCTCGCCGCCGTGGCGGTGCCCAACCCCTCTGAGACCGTGCGGCGCCACACCGGCACGCCCTCCGTCAGTGAGGCGGCCGCCTTGCTGGCCGCTGGGCGCCCGCACGAGATGCACGCGCTGCGCTTGGAGAAACACCGACGCCAAGGCCCGGACGGCCGCCACGCCACCGTGTCGGTCGCTGACATGACCCCAACCCCCATGACCCCTTCCTCACCCACCACCCCGCGGGGCCAGATCACCCTGGTCGGCATCGGCCCCGGCAGTCCCGAGCACATGACCGCCCGCGCCCGCAGCGCCATTGCCGAGGCCGACACGGTGATCGGCTACGTCACCTACATCAAGCTGGTGGCCGATCTGCTGGACGGCAAGGAGGTCATCCGCAAGAGCATGACCGAGGAGCTGGACCGCGCCATCGAGGCCCTGGACCGCGCCCGCCAAGGCAAGAAGGTGGCCCTCATCTCCTCGGGGGACGCCGGGGTGTACGGCATGGCCGGCCCGACCTACGAGGTGCTGTTCCAGGCCGGCTGGACACCCGACAGCGGCGTGGCCGTGGAGATCGTGCCCGGCGCCTCGGCGCTCAACAGCTGCGCCGCCCTGGTGGGGGCCCCACTGACGCACGACTTCTGCGCCATCTCGCTCTCCGACCTGCTCACGCCCTGGCCGGTGATCGCCCGGCGCCTGGATGCGGCGGCATACGCGGATTTTGTCGTCGCGCTTTACAACCCCAAGAGCGGGCGGCGCACGCGCCAGATCGTCGAAGCGCAGCGCCTGTTCCTGCGCCACCGCCGGCCCGACACGCCGGTGGTCATCGTCAAGAGCGCCTACCGCCGGCGGGAGCAGATCCACTTCACCACCCTGGCCGCCATGTGCGAGGCCGACATCGGCATGCTCAGCACCGTGCTCATCGGCAACAGCAGCACCTTTGTGCGCGCCGGGCGCATGGTCACGCCGCGGGGCTACGCCAACAAGTACCAGAACGGCGACGAGGGCTTTGCCACCCGTGACGGCGAGAAGGCCGGGCGGTCCCTGTCCACCGGCCTGACGGGCTGGCTGGACACCCTGCAAGCCGAGCACGCCGCCGGCACCGACGTGGCCGCGCTGGCCCTGCGCCACCGCCTGCCAGAAGACTACCTGCGCGCCGTGCTGGCCGAGCCGCGGGACACCGGGAACGCCGCCCCGGCCACTGCCGCTGCCACCGCCGAGGAGGGCGACGCATGAGCGAGTCCGCGATCAAACCCCGCATCGGCGCCTACGCCCGCCACCTGCTGGTCTGCACCGGCCCGCGCTGCACCCAGGACGGCCAGGCCCAGGCCCTGTTCGACAGCCTGGGCGAGAAGTTCAAGGCCGCCGGCCTGAACGAGGGGGCGCTGCGTGTCAAACGCAGCCGGGTGAGCTGCTTTGCCGCCTGCAAGGGCGGCCCGGTGATGTGCGTGCAGCCCGACGGCACCTGGTACTACAACGTCACCCCTGCGCACATGGACCGCATCATCGCGCAGCACCTGGTGGGTGGCCGGCCGGTGGCCGAGCTGGTGTTCCACCAAGGGCCGGGCTGCGCGGCCGCCCAGGCCGATCCCGCCCCTGACCCCCAGCCGGTGCAGGCCTGCGCCGGGGCCCCCGACACCTCGGGCTGAAGCCGCCACCGCTGCCCCGGGGCTTGTCAGCCCCGGCGGGCGCTGCTTGCCCGAGAATCCGCCGCCTTCACCGTCCACCGCCCCACCGTCTGCTCGCCCACGGCCTGCCCCACACCCCATGACCGCCTCCCTCGACATCCGCCGCGCCTACCTGGCCGAGCTGCCTGACCTGGCCCCGCTGTTCAACGCCTACCGTGCCTTCTACGACTGCCCGGTGGACGAGGCCGGCAGCCTCGAATTCCTGCGCGAGCGGCTGCTGCAAGGCCAGTGCTGGGTGTGGGTGGCCTACCGTCAGACGGCAACAAGCCGCCAGGCCCTGGGCTTCACACTGGGCTATCCCACCTTCTGCTCGCTGCAGCTGGCGCCCATCGTCGTGCTGCATGACCTGTTCACCCTGCCGGCCGCCCGCGGCACCGGCGTGGCCGGCGCCCTGATGCAAACGCTGGAACAGGAGGCCCGCCGCCGCGGCTGTGTGCGGATCGACCTGACCACCGCCCACACCAACACCGCTGCGCAGTCGCTCTACCAGGCCCAGGGCTATGCCCACGACCTGGTGTTCCGCACCTACAGCAAGGCACTGACCCCCGCGGCAGCCCCGGGCGAGGTCTCGGCATGAGCCCGTCGACTATGTCTGCCGCCACCCCCTCCATCGCCCCCACCCTGGCGCCCGTGCTGCTGATCGCCGGCCTGGCCTCCGGCCAGGGCAAGACCACCGTGGTGGCCGCGCTGGCCACCGCGCTGCGCCGCGCCGGCCACCGGGTGCGGGTGTTCAAGTCCGGCCCGGACTTCATCGACCCCATGGTGCTGGCCCGTGCCAGCGGCCAGCCGGTGTTCAACCTCGATGACCGCATGGTCGGCCTGCCCGAGTCGCGCCAGCGCGTGGCCCAGGCGGCGGCCGAGGCCGATGTGGTGCTGATCGAAGGCGTGATGGGCCTGTACGACGGCCCGCCCAGCGCCGCCGACCTGGCCCGCGGCCTGGACGTGCCGGTGGCCGTGGTCATCGATGCCGGCGCCATGGCCCAGACCTTTGGCGCCCTGGTGCATGGCTTGGCGCACTACCCCGCGGGTCGCAGCGGCGAGGCCCCGCCCCTGCGGCTGATCGGTGCCATCGCCAACCGTGTGGGCAGCGCCGGCCACGCGCAGATGCTGGCCGAAAGCCTGAACCCGCCGGCCGATCCCACGCTGGCCGAACTGACGGCGGCCGCTACTGACACGGCCCCGCGCCTGCTGGGCTGGCTGCCCAAGGCCGCCCAGGCCATCCCGGAGCGCCACCTGGGCCTGGCCAGTGACGCCACCGCCGAGATCGACGCCGCGCTGGACGCCCTGGCCGCCAGCCTGGACCCGGCCCTGCTGCAAGCTCTGCTGGACCTGCCGCGCTGGCAGCCCCCGGCCGCTGCCGCGCCGGCCCCCGCTGCGCCGCCGGCCCTGCTGGCCGGCCGCACCGTGGCCGTGGCGCGGGATGCAGCCTTCCGCTTCCTCTACCCCGCCAACCTGGAGGCCCTGCAGGCCCTGGGCGCGCAACTGGCCTTCTTCTCACCGCTGGCCGATGAGGCCATCCCGGAGGGCGCCGATGCCCTGTGGCTGCCCGGCGGCTACCCCGAGTTGTACGCCGCCGAGCTGGCGGCGGCCGCGCGCTGGACCGCCTCAGTGCAGGCCTTCGCCCAGGCTGGATACCCCATCTGGGCCGAATGCGGCGGCATGATGGCCTTGGCCGACACCCTGGTGCCCACCGAGGGCCCGCCGCATGCCATGGCCGGCCTGCTGCCCGGCCGGGCCACCCTGCAGAACCGTGTGGCCGGTCTGGGCGTGCAAACGCTGAGCCTGCCCGGCCTGCCCGCCGACACGCCCGCGCTGCGCGGCCACACCTTCCACTACGCCACGCTGGCCAGCCCCCTGGCGCCCGAGGTGCATGCCCAGCGCCTGCGCGGCGGCGAGGGCGAAGCGGTGTGGCGGCGCGCTGGCCTGCGCTGCAGCTTCTTCCACGCCTATTTCCCCTCGTCCCCGGTCGCCACGGCGGCCCTCTTCAGCCCGGAGGTCGGCGCATGAAACAGCTCATCCTGGGCGGTGCCCGCTCCGGCAAGAGCCGCTTGGCCGAGGAACAGGCCGCGCACTGGGCTGCCCAGGCACCCGGCCGTGAGGTGGTGGTGGTGGTGACCGCCCGCAGCGGCCCTGGCGACCCCAATGCCCCCCGCGACCCGGAAATGGCCGAGCGCATCGCCCAGCACCGGGCCCGCCGCCCAGCCGACTGGCAGACCGTGGAGGCCCCGGTGGCGCTGGCCACCGCACTGCGCGCCGCCGACGGCCCGCAGCGCCTGCTGCTGGTGGACTGCCTGACCCTGTGGCTCACCAACCTGCTGCTGGCCGACCTGGCCCCCGAGGTGGACCTGGACACCGTGCGCCACCTGCCGTTGGGCGACACCTTCACCCGCGAGCGCACCGCCCTGCTGGACACCCTGCCGACGCTGCAGGCCCCCGTGCTGCTGATCGGCAACGAGGTGGGTCACGGCATCGTGCCGCTGGGCGCGCTCAACCGCCAATTCGTGGATGAATCCGGCCGCCTGCACCAGGCCCTGGCCGCGCAGTGCGAGCGGGTGGATTTCGTCATGGCCGGTTGCGTGCTGGCGCTGAAGACCGCCGCGACGGGGGCCCCGTGCTGAGCCGCCGCGCACCGCGGTGGCTGGGCTTCTGCTCAGCCCTGGCCCTGTGGGGTGCGGCCATCCTGCAGCCGGCGGCAGCCGCACCGGTCACCGCGGTGGACGACGAGGGCCGCACCGTCAGCCTGGCCCAGCCCGCCCAGCGCATCATCGGCCTGGGGCCGCACACCACCGAGCTGCTGTTTGCCGCCGGGGCCGGCGACAAGGTGGTGGCCACCGTGCGTTACGGTGACTACCCCGAGGCCGCCAAGCGGCTGCCGCAGGTGGGCGATGCCCACCTGCTGGACCTGGAGCGCATCGCCGCCCTCAAGCCCGACCTGCTGGTGGTGTGGATGCATGGCAGCGCCGCCGCGCAGATCGACCGCCTGCGCGCCCTGCGCATTCCCGTCTTCTACAGCGAGCCGCGGCGCCTGGCCGATGTGGGCAGCAGCCTGCGGCGCCTGGGCGCGCTGGCGGGCACGCCGGCCGCGGCCCAGGCCGCCGCCGACCGCTACGACGCCGAACTGGCTGCCCTGCGCCAGCGCCACGCCGGTCGGCCACCGCTGCGGGTCTTCTACCAGGTGTGGCACCAGCCCCTGCTCACCGTGAACGGCCAGCACATGATCAGTGACGTCATCGGCCTGTGCGGTGGGGTCAACGTCTTCGGCCCCCAGGCCGCCCTGGTGCCGCAGATCAGCCAGGAGGCGGTACTGACCGCGCGGCCCCAGGTGCTGGTGACCAGCACGCTGGATGGCCGGCCCGACGACAGCCTGCGTGGCTGGCAGGCGCTGAAGCACTTCGAGCCCATCGCCCGGCAACGCGTGGTGCTGCTGCCGGCCGACCACATCAGCCGCCCGACGCCCCGACTGCTGCTGGGGGCCCGCCAGCTTTGCGAAGCGCTGGAAGGCTTTCGCGTCGGCATGCCCTGAAAAAAGAACCCGTCCGGGCCGTGAGGCCGGGACGGGCAACGCGTGTGTCACGACGCGAGAGGAGTCAGGAGTCAGGAGTCAGGAGTCAGGAGTCAATAGGGTCATGGAGATCCGTGCGGGGCGGAGTTCAGCCCAGCGGGACAGGCACAAACAGGGTGTCGCCCTGACGGCGTACCAGCAGCGCCACCTGCTTGGGCTTGTTCTTGAGCACGGCGCGGATGTCCTCCACCGACTTGACCGGCTTGCCGTTGATGGCAGTCACCACATCCCCGGGCTCGATGCCGGCGCGGGCGGCGGCACCGCCCACTTCGTCGACGATCAGCCCGGACTCGCCGCCCAGGGCACGCTGTTCCTCGCGGCTCAGCGGGCGCATGGACAGGCCCAGGCGCGGACCGTCCTCGGCGCCGGCGGCGCTGGCGGTTTCAGTGCGGTTGTCGGCACCGCCCAGCGTGGCCGCCACGGTCTGCTCGGCACCATCGCGCCAGACCTGCAGGCTCACCTTCTCACCCGGCGTGGCCAGGCCGATGGTGGCCGACAGGGCGCCGGCCTGCGGCACGCGCTCGCCATTGACGGCCACGATCACGTCACCGGCCTTCAGGCCCGCCTTCTCGGCGGCGCTGCCCTTGGCCACCTTGGCAATCAGCGCACCCTCGGGCCGCTTCATGCCGAAGGACTCGGCCAGCGCCTGGTTCACGTCCTGCACCATCACGCCCAGCTGGCCGTGACGGGCCTGGCCGGTGGCCACGATCTGGTCCTTGATCTTCAGCGCCACGTTGATCGGGATGGCAAAGCTCAGGCCCTGGAAGCCGCCGCTCTGGCTGTAGATCTGCGCGTTGATGCCCACCACCGCGCCGGTGCCGTCAAACAGCGGGCCGCCGGAGTTGCCGGGGTTGACCGCAGCATCGGTCTGGATGAAGGGCACCACCGTGTCCCCCGGCAGCGAGCGGCCCTTGGCGCTCACGATGCCCTGGGTGGCGGTCTGCTCCAGGCCATAGGGCGCGCCAATGGCCAGCACGGGGTCGCCCACCTCCAGGTTGCGGGTGTCGCCCAGCCGCACGGCCGGCAGGCCCTTGGCGTCGATGCGCAGCACGGCGATGTCGGTCACCGGGTCCGCGCCCAGCACCTTGGCCGCAAACTCGCGGTGGTCCTGCAGGCGGACCGTCACCTCCTTGGCGTCGCGCACCACATGGGCATTGGTCAGGATCAGGCCGTCGCTGGCGATGATGAAGCCCGAGCCCTGGCCACGGAAGGGCACCTTGGGCGCGGCGCCGCCGCGCTGGCGCTGCTGGAAGCCGGGCATGCCGCGGAAGAACTGGTAGAAGGGGTCGTTCTCGACGTCGGCTTCGCCGCCTTCGGCCTGGCGGGTGCCGGCCACCATCACGCCCACCACGGTGGGGCCGTTCTGCTTGACGATGCTCCGGTAGTCGGGCACGGCACCCGGGGGCAGCGGCGGGACCGGCGCCGGCGTGGTGGCCTGCTGCGCGGCCTGTGCCACGGCGGTGGCGGCGGCCGGGGCCTCGTCCTGGCCCCCCAGCAGGCTGAACGCGCCTGCCGAGCCCGCAGCCACCAGGGCGGTGGTGAGCCCGGCGGTCACGGCCACGGTGGCCAGGGTGTTGGACTGCTTGCTGAAGAATTTCATGGGGCCTCCTCGCTGAGGATCGGGGGTCTGATTAGTCGCTGGGCCGGCCCGCTGCACCCTGAAGGGCTGGGAAGGGCAGGCCGTGTTGCCATGACCGTCATGGTGCGCTGCGCTGGTGAGGCGACGATGAGCGCAGCGTGAAGCCAGGATTAAGCGCCGCTGCCGCCCCCCTGAATTCATGGGGGGCGGTTTACGTTTCTTCGCAGCGCAGGCATGCAAGGCCAAGACCGCAAGCGCCCACTGAGGGCATGTCCAAGAAGCTCTCTCCTGTTGACCGGGCGCCCGGCCTTGACGCCCAGACCCATCACAAATGCAGCCCACCCACCGGTCGCTTCGCGTCAGCCCGCCCGGGGGGGATGAGGCCACTTGGGGCGGCCCGGCTTTTCCGCAGGAAGCCGGCTGCGGCCCCGGCGCTGCTCGGCCTGCTGATCCTGGCCGGTTGCGCCAGCGGACCCGGGCGTGCAGACAGCCCCCCCACGGGTGGCCGCACCCTGGCCCCCGAGTCCTTGTTGTTGTTCCAGGCCGAGCACGGGCAGGACGCGCTTCAGCAAGACCGTGACCGTTATGCCTGCTACCGCTGGGCCGTGGATCAAACGGGGGTGGACCCGGGGCTGGGCAGCGTGGTGCAGACCGCCCGCCAAGCCCAGGCGGCAGCCGACGCGGCCAGCCAAGCCGCCGACCGCAGCGCCCCGCGCGACGCCACGCCGGTGGTGGTGGGCGCCGCCGCCGGTGCGGTGGTGGGGGCCATGTCGGTCGGGGGCGGTCCCGGTGGGCCGCGCATGGGCGGGCAAGCCGGTGTCATGGGTGGCCCGACCGGTCGCAGCGGCGGCTGGCACGGCGGCGTGGAAGTGAGTGGCGGCGGCGGTGGGGCCCTGGTGGTGGGCGCCCTCATCGGCGCCGTCTTCGGCATGGTGGCCAGCGAGCAAGAGGCCCGTGCCACCGAGCGCGTGCGCCGCCGTGAGGCCGAGCAGCAGCAAGCCGCCGCCGAGGCCTCGCGCCGCCCCATCGAAGACTTCCGCCGCGCGATGACCGCCTGCATGACGGGCAGGGGCTACGCCCGAGTCACCGTGGGGGCCTCCGGCCAAGGGGGCACGCCATGACGGGGCGTACCGTGTTCCTGCTGCTGTCCTTGGCCTTGGCTGCGGCTTTGCAGGCGCATCCGGCGCGCGCGCAAGCCCGGATGGACGACCCCCGCCACGGCCCCGGGCTGGGCCAGGTGGTGCGCCATCCGCCGCCCGGCGCCTTTGTCGCACCCTGGCGCGGTGTGGACTACCGGCACTTTGACGGCATCTGGTACCGCCCCGGACCGCACGGGTGGGTGGTGGTCAGCCCGCCGGTGGGCGTGTGGGTCAGTGGTCTGCCCCCGTGGGCAGTGACCGTGGTGATCGGCGGCTTCCTGTACTGGCGGGTCGACTCGGTCTACTACCGAGCCCGCGATGGCGGGTATGAGGTGGTGACATCGCCCCCAGCCGCCGGCAGCACGGTGGTGGACAGCGGCCGGATGAGCGCCGCCAGCGGCCCCTTGCCACGGCAGTTCGTCTACCCCCGCCAAGGCCAGGACGCCAGCTTGCAAGCCAGCGACAAATACGCCTGCCACCGCTGGGCCGTGGACCAAACCCACTTGGACCCCAGCGCGGCCGCTGGCGCAGCGCTGGCGCCGGAGGCCTCTGGTGTGAAGGGTGTTGCGGGAGGGACTGCGGCCACCGGTACCACCCCCGCCTCCGGCAGCGCCGGCTTGACGCTGCGCGCTGACCTTCCCAGTGCCAAATCGGGGCCGCGCGAAGACTACCTACGGGCCCTTGCTGCCTGCCTGGAAGGTCGGGGATACACCGTTCGCTGAATGTGCGCTCTTGGCCTCGGCGTTGAGACACAAATCCACCTGCTAGAGCTCAGAAGCATCACGTCTCGGACCTGATCGCGTCGAGGTCGCCTTCCACCGCAGTTCCTGCTAGACGCAGCGAAAGACACCCACAGAATCATTTAGGATGGCTTTGTCGATGCCGTTGGTGCGTCCGACCAGAGTCGAATCTTTTCAGAGGGGTTTACATGATTTTTCCTGAGCTGGTTTTTGTGGTAGAGCCAGAACAATTGCCGGTGGCTGCAAAATCCCCATTTAATATCAATGCGGAAACCTACAAACCGAACTTTGTGATCCAGGCCTCGGCAGAGGCGCCCGATAAGATTAGCGGAAGCCTATCTTCTCAATCGGCTGTGTTGAAGGAAGTGGCGAAGTCACTCTTGAAGTCATCACTCGTCCCATGGCCCGTCGGCCTCGCTGTCGCTGGCTATGAGGCATATAGTGCAATTAACGATAATCGAAAGAACACTCAGACTGAAGTGCCGTCGACAGCTCCCGAGGAGGAGAAGATTGAGGAGCAATTGCTAATTTTTCTTTGCCGCTATGCAGTCACTGTGGAAAACCTTGCCCGTTCGAATGCTCGGTTCCAACCAGGACACCCCCGGGTTGGACAAACATATAGGTTGCACCCATTGGCAAACTTGTTGGCGCGTGGTGATAAGGGGCCACTTTACATTCCTGACAATAGCTTTGATGAGATCTTGCTCGAGGAGCGCGAGGCGGAGTTGTTACGTTTGCTTGTCAGTCTTGGTGCGCGGAAGATTACGGTCTCAGAGCGCCTAACACAGAATTCGGACATCACCACTACGGTCCAAGCTGAAGTGTCAAATGGAAAACTAGGTGAGGCTGGAATGGACTTCCGCTCGCAGGGCAAGGGCCGCAACGGAGAGTTCAAGTCCCGGGTGTTCGAACTGGAGGGGCGGCCCCTGAAGTACGGCCAACGGATCCAGCGAGAGAAATTCGCATGGCTGGAATTCGAGCCGAGTTGGTCTTCCTTAGTGTTTGCTCGCGAGGAGGGTGGCTGCCTGCGAGCAACCATCGAATTGAAGCAGGAGACTGACTACTCTAACGAAAGGCAAATCGCTGCACGTCTTAAAGCTGCAGCTTATGTCCAAGCATCGACTAAGGCCGCCAAGGCACGGCGTGAGATGGAAGATCGGTCACATTTTTTTGATGTGGAGTTCTGTCCGATGCAATCAGAGTCTTGAACAATCGACTGACCGAGGGCTCGTTTGGTTGCCTGCAATAGCTTATGAAATCAGGGTTGTAAGCTGCATGGTCGTCGTTTTCATGTTTCTTCCGGAACGGTGAACAAATGGGTTTGTAAAGTGTGGGAAATTCTGCAGTGATTTCAAATACTATTGCGTAGCGTCAGACTTAAAGAACTCAGTCCCACAATATTCGCATGGCCTGTCCAAAGGCTTGCACCCGCCTCTCAGCCTGAGCCGATTCACCGGCATACCGCCCCAAGCGCCAACAGCCGGCCACCATCACACCGGCCCAGGGGCGGGTGGGGCCGGA
Organism: Ideonella livida; assembly: GCF_010499455.1. Lineage (GTDB taxonomy): Bacteria > Pseudomonadota > Gammaproteobacteria > Burkholderiales > Burkholderiaceae_C > Ideonella > Ideonella livida. Next base: position 117,752 of record NZ_JAAGOH010000008.1, read on the forward strand.
GAAGACCAGGCCGTCCAGCCAATGGCCGGGCGGCAGGCCGGCCAGGGTGGGGTCGTCTTCGTCCACCAGCAGCAGGTCGGCGCGGGCGCCGGCTTGCAGGCCCCAGGTGGTGTGGCCGGCGGCTTGGGCTCCGCCATGTTGCACGCGCTGGAACAGGTGGCCGGCGGTGCTGCCGGGGGCCAGGCCGGTGTCGTGGGTGGGTTGGGCGCCCGCTGATGCAGCGTCGCCCAAGGCGGGTGCGGCGTCGCCCCGGGCTGATGTGGCGCCGTTCCACGGCGGGTTGGCCCCCAGGTTGCGCTGGCGCAGGCCCAGGCGCTGGCCGTATTCGAGCCAACGCAGTTCTTCGCGCCAGTCGCGCAGCACCTGGCTGTCAGAGCCCAGGGTGAGGGGCACGCCGGCGGCGAGCCAGCCGGGCAGGTCGGTGAGGCCGTCGCCCAGGTTGGCCTCGGTGCCGGGGCAGAGGACCACGCCGGCGCCGCTGGCGGCCACGGCGGCAATCTCTGCCTGGTTCACATGGGTGGCGTGCACCAGCAGCCAGCGGGCATCCAGCAGGCCTTGGGCGGCCAGCCACTGCACGGGGCGCTGGCCGGTGGCCTGCAGGCAGTCGTCCACCTCGGCGGTTTGTTCGGCCACATGGATGTGGACCGGGCCGCTGGCCTGGGCGGCCAGTTCGCGCAGGGCGTGCAGGCTCTGCGGCGCCGCGGCGCGCAGTGAATGCACGGCCCAGCCGGCGGTGAGCAGCGGCCGGGCTTGCTGGCGGGCTTGGGCGTCGATGCGGGTCCAGGCGCGGCCCACGGCAGCGGCGTCGCGGGCAAAACCTTGCTGGTCAGGCCGCAAGCTGGGCTGAAAAAAGCCGGCGCGCTGGTAGAGCACGGGCAGCAGGGTCAGGCCGATGCCGACCTGGGCGGCGGCGTCGATCAGCGCTTGGTCCATGGCGGCGCTGGCGGCCTCGCGGGTGTCAGCGTCTGGCGGCTCGGCGCCCGGGGGCTGCGGCGGATGGGCCAGGTAGTGGAACTCGCAGACCTGGGTGTAGCCACCGGCCAGCAGTTCGGCGTAGCACTGGGCGGCCACGGTGCGCAGGGCGTCGGGGCCGAGTTGGCCGGCCACGCGGTACATGCGGTCGCGCCAGCCCCAGAAGCTGTCGCCGGGCTGGCCGCTGCGCTCGGCCAGGCCGGCAAAGGCGCGCTGGAAGGCGTGGCTGTGGGCGTTCACCAGCCCGGGCAGCACGGCGCCGGGCAGGCGCTGCGCCTGCGGCGGGCAGGCTTGGCCGGGGCGCACGTCCAGCCACTGGCCCTCGGGGCTGGCGCGCAACAGCACATCGGTGTGCCAGCCGCCGTGCGGCCAGGGGCCAGGCAGCCAGGCGCGGGGGGCCCACAGCAGGGTGTCGGGAGCGGACATGGCGAGTCTTTGTCTGGGTGGGTCTCAAGTGGCAGGACGCCACTGAGTCAGCGCGGTGAGCAAGGCGCGCAGCACGGGCTGCAGGCGGGCCACGCGGGTGGCGTCCAGCACCGGGGGCAGGGGCGCGTCTTCGTCCAAGTAGGTGGCAAAGGCCATTTCCAGCTGCACGGCGTGGCGGCCCTGGGCGGGGCGGCCGTGGTGGCGGGTGATGTGGCCGCCCTTGAAGCGGCCGTCCACCACCTGGCTGAAGTGGCTCTGCCCGGCCAGCACGGCGGCGAGTTGGGCGCGCAGGGCGGGGTCGCAACTGGCGCCGCTGGCGGTGCCCAGGTTCAGGTCGGGCAGGCGGCCGTCAAACAGCCAGGGCAGGCGCGAGCGGATGCTGTGGCCGTCAAACAGCACGGCGTGGCCGTGTTGGGCTTGCAGGCGGCTGAGTTCAGCCTCCAGCGCCTGGTGGTAGGGCCGCCAGAACTGCTCGCGGCGTTGGGCGATTTCGGCCTCATCGGGCTCGGTGCCGGGGGCGTAGAGGGGGCGGCCCTCAAAGTCTTGCAGCGGGCACAGGCCGGTGTTGTTGGCGCCGGGGTACATGGGCGCGTTGTCGGGCGGGCGGTTCAGGTCCACCACATAGCGGCTGTAGCGCGGCACCAGCAGGCCGGCGCCCAGCTCGGTGTGGGCAAAGGCGTACAGCTCGGCCAGGTGCCAGTCGGTGTCAGGCACGGCCAGGGCGTGCGGCGCCAAGCGGGCGGCCAAGGCGGGGGGCAGCGCGGTGCCGCAGTGCGGCAGGCTGACCAGCAGCGGCGTGCGGCCGGGCAGCAGGGTGAAGGTGTCGGTGGACAGGGGCGTCATGAGGGGCGAATCCCAAAAAGGCGGTGGCGGTGGTGAGGGCGGCTTCACAGCGCCACCGGCTGGCCGGCCTGCACTAGGCGGCGCAGTGGGCGGTGGCCAAAGCGGCTGGCCAGTTCGCGGGGGTGGTCCACGTCCCACAGGGCCAGGTCGGCCTGCAGGCCGGGGGCGAGTTGGCCCAGGCGCTGCTGCAGGCCCAGGGCGCGGGCGGCGTGCTGGGTGTGGCCGCGCAGCGCTTCTTCGGGCGTGAGGCCGAACAGGGTGCAGGCCATGTTCATCATCAGCAGGGGCGAGAGCGTGGGCGAGCTGCCGGGGTTGTGGTCGGTGGCCAGGGCCAGGGGCACGCCGGCGGCGCGCAGCGCGGCCACCGGGGGGCAGTGGGTGTCGCGCAGGTGGTAGTAGGCGCCGGGCAGCAGCACAGCCACGGTGCCGGCCGCCGCCATGGCCTGGATGCCGGCGGCGTCCAGGTGCTCCAGGTGGTCGGCGCTGAGGGCGCCGTGGCGGGCGGCCAGCGCGGCACCGCCTTGCAGGCTGAGTTGCTCGGCATGCAGCTTGACGGGCAGGCCCAGGGCGCGGGCGGCGGTGAACAGGCGGTTGATCTGCGCGGGGCTGAAGGCGATGGATTCGCAGAAGCCGTCCACCGCGTCCACCAGGCCTTCAGCCACCCAGGCGGGCAGCCACTGGAGGATGGCGTCGAGGTAGTCGTCGGGCCGGCCTTGGAATTCAGGCGGCACGGCGTGGGCGGCCAGGGCGGTGGTGCGCACGGTGAGCGGCAGCGCCTGGCCCAAGCCACGGGCCACACGCAAGCAGCGGGCTTCATGCTCGGCGCTCAGGCCGTAGCCGCTCTTGACTTCCAGCGTGGTCACGCCTTCGGCGATCAAGGCGCGGGCCCGGGCGGTGGCCAGGCGCAGCAGGGTGGCGTCGTCTGCCGCGCGGGTGGCGGCCACGGTGCTGCGGATGCCACCGCCGGCGCGGGCAATTTGCTCGTAGCTGGCGCCTTGCTGGCGCAGCTCGAACTCGGCGGTTCGGTCGCCGGCGTAGACGAGGTGGGTGTGCGGGTCCACCAAACCGGGGGTGAGCACGCCGCCGCCCAGGTCGGTTTCTTCGTCCACGGCCAGGCCGGCCGGCAAGTCTGCCGCCGGGCCAACCCAGGTGATGCGGGGGCCTTGCGCCAGCACGGCGCCGTGGGGCAGCCAGCCCCACGGGGTGGGGCCATCGTCCAGCGTGGCCAGGTGGGCGCCACGCCAGAGGCGGCGGGGGCCGGGGGACGGGTCAGCATGAGGGCCGGGTGGGGCGGCGTGGGGCATGGCGGCGAGCGGTGGCAAAGCGGGGTGAGCGGGCTGAGGCGACAGGCTGTCAGCCGATGGCGTGCAGCCACCAGCCGGCGGGGCTGGGGGTGGCGGCATCAGCGGGGCCGTCTTCCCACAGCGTCCAGGCGCGGGGGTCGGCGTCGGTCCACAGCAGGGTCCAGGCGGGCAGCCCTTGCGGTGGGGCGTCTGCGCCCGTGGCCACCCGCACGGCGCGGCGGTTGAGCAGGCCACGCCACACGCTGCCGCTGGGCGGCGCCCAGGGCACGCCGGGGGTGGCGGGGTGCAGGCCGCCCAAGGGGGCGGGGGCCAGCCCGTGGGCGGGGGCGCCGGCCAGCATCAGGTTCAGGTCCAGGCTGGGGGTGGTGGGGCTGCCGCCTTCCAGACTGGCCTCGGGGGGATTACCGCCATCAAAGCGGCAGGCGGGGCTGTGGGCGGCTACGCGCACGCTGTGCTGCGGCCAGTGCAGGGTCACGGCCGGGCCGTCCAGCAGGGCGAAGTGGCGCTCCACCCCGGCAAAGGCCGAGAAGGGGCCGCCCTGGTGCACCTCGGCCACGCTGACGCGCAGGCGCCAGGGCAGCGGCGCTGCACCGGGTTCAAGCAGGGGCCAGGTGAGCAGCTCGCGGGTGAGGCCGCCGCCGTTGCGCCAGGGCTGGCGCGGCACCTCGGCCAGGGCCACGTGGTGCAGGGGCCAAGCGGGGGCACTCATGGCGTGAACTGCCCTTCCAGCTGGTAGCGGCCGCCGGGGTGCAGCAGCCGGGCCACGGTGATGGCGGCTTGGCGCGACCAGGTGCGGCGCTGCACCACCAGGCAGGCGGCGCCGGGGGCGATGGCCAGGGCGTCGGCTTCGTCGGCGCTGGCGTTGGCGGCTTCAATGGCATAGGCCGCACGCCACAGCGCGGTGTGCTGAAACAGGTAGTGGGTGGGCGTGAGGCGGCTGAAGTCTTGCGCCAGGTAGCCGGGCGCCTCGGCCGGGTTCACATGGCGGTCTTCCAGTTGCAGGGGCACGCCGGCCTCCAGGTGCACCAGCCGGGTGTGGAACACCGGCGTGCCCACCGGCAGCTCCAGCGCCTGGGCCACGGCGGCGCTGGCGGGCTCTTCACGCTGCAGCAGCACGCGGGTGGTGTGGGCGTGGCCCCGGGCGGCAATCTCTTCGTGCAAATCACGCAGCGTGAGCGTGGCCGACACCTTGTGCAGTTGTGCGGCAAAGGTGCCCACGCCCTGCACACGCTCCACCAGGCCGTCGGCCTGCAGCTCTTTGAGGGCGCGGTTGACCGTCATGCGGCTCACGCCGAACTGGGCCACCAGCTCGGCCTCGGAGGGCATGAGCACGCCGGGCGGCCAGTCACCGGCGGCCAGCCGGTTTTTCAGGTGCTGCTTGACCTGGGCGTAGGGGGCGCGGGGCCCTGCCGGGGGGCTGGGCAGGGCGGCGTCGGGGCGAGGGGAGCGTGTGGCCATGGGGCCGCATGCTACTTGTCTGCACCTGTCTAGACAAGTGGATTGATTTGCGCCTACAGTGCGCACCCATCCCATGCCGCCGGACGACCGGCCCGCCCTGCCAGGAGCCCTTGATGACACCTTCCACCACCGCCACCCCCCGCCGCGTGCAGGCCCCCACCGGCAGCACCCTGCACTGCCGCAGCTGGCTGACCGAAGCCGCCTACCGCATGATCCAGAACAACCTGGACCCGGCCGTGGCCGAGAACCCCGACGCCCTGGTGGTGTACGGCGGCATTGGCAAGGCGGCGCGCAACTGGGATTGTTTTGAGCAGATCCTGGCCAGCCTGCGCACCCTGGGCGACGACGAGACCCTGCTGGTGCAAAGCGGCAAGCCGGTGGGCGTGTTCCGCACCCATGCCGACGCGCCGCGTGTGCTGATCGCCAACTCCAACCTGGTGCCGCACTGGGCCACCTGGGAGCACTTCCACGCGTTGGACCGCCAGGGCCTGATGATGTACGGCCAGATGACGGCCGGCAGCTGGATCTACATCGGCACCCAGGGCATCGTGCAGGGCACGTATGAAACCTTTGCCGAGGCGGGACGTCAGCATTACGGCGGCTCGCTGGAAGGCCGCTGGGTGCTGACCGCCGGCCTGGGCGGCATGGGCGGCGCGCAGCCGCTGGCGGCCACGTTTGCCGGTGCGTGCTCGCTGAACATCGAGTGCCAGCAGTCGCGCATCGACTTCCGCCTGAACACCCGCTACGTGGACGAGCAGGCCACCGACCTGGACGACGCGCTGGCCCGCATCACCCGCTACACCGCCGAGAAAAAGGCCATCTCCATCGCGCTGCTGGGCAACGCGGCCGAGGTGCTGCCCGAGCTGCTGCGCCGCGTGCAGGCCGGCACCGCGCCGCGCCCAGACATCGTGACCGACCAGACCTCGGCCCATGACCTGATCCACGGATACCTGCCCGCCGGCTGGACGGTGGAACGCTGGAAAGCCGCCGGAGCCGACCCCGCCCAGCACGCCGAGCTGAAGGCCGCCGCCGCCCAGGGCTGCGCCGCCCATGTGCAGGCCATGCTGGGCTTTCAAGCCCTGGGCGTGCCCACGGTGGACTACGGCAACAACATCCGCCAAGTGGCGCTGGACCAGGGCGTGCAAAACGCCTTTGACTTCCCCGGTTTTGTGCCCGCCTATGTGCGGCCGCAGTTTTGCGAGGGGCGCGGGCCCTTCCGCTGGGTGGCTTTGTCAGGCGACCCGGAAGACATCCGCAAGACCGACGCCAAGATCAAAGAACTCTTTCCCGAAGAGACGCGGGTGCACCGCTGGCTGGACATGGCGGCCGAGCGCATCGCCTTCCAAGGCTTGCCGGCACGCATCTGCTGGCTGGGCCTGGGCCAGCGCCACTTGGCCGGCTTGGCGTTCAATGAGATGGTGAAAAACGGCGAGCTGAAGGCGCCCATCGTCATTGGCCGCGACCACCTGGACTGCGGCAGCGTGGCCAGCCCCAACCGAGAAACCGAGGCCATGCAAGACGGCAGCGACGCCGTGAGCGACTGGCCGCTGCTGAACGCCTTGCTCAACACCGCCGGCGGCGCCACCTGGGTGAGCCTGCACCACGGCGGCGGCGTGGGCATGGGCTTCTCGCAGCACAGCGGCGTGGTGATCGTGGCCGATGGCACCGAGGCCGCCGCCGAGCGCCTCTCGCGCGTGCTGTGGAACGACCCGGCCACCGGCGTGATGCGCCATGCCGACGCGGGCTACGGCATCGCCCGCCAATGCGCCACCACCCAAGGCCTGAACCTGCCGATGATCACCGGCTGAGTCCGCCCGCCCCCTTCAACTTTTCGACCGCACACCCCATGACAACTCTCACCCTGGTGCCCGGCGCCCTCACCCTGGAACAACTGCAGGCGGTGCACGCCGGCGGCGTGGCCGTGCAGCTCGATCCGGCCGCGCTGCCCGGCATCCGCGCCAGCGCCGCGCTGGTGCAGGCCGCTGCCGCTGGCAACGCACCCGTCTACGGCGTGAACACCGGCTTTGGCAAGCTGGCCAACCAGCGCATTTCCACCGCCGACCTGGACACGCTGCAGCTCAACCTGATCCGCTCGCACTCGGTGGGTGTGGGCGAGCCGCTGGCGCCCGAAGTGGTGCGCCTGATGCTGCTGACCAAGGCCGCCAGCCTGGCGCGTGGCCACTCCGGCGTGCGCGAGGTGGTGATCGACACCCTGCTGGCGGTACTGAACGCCGGCTTGGTGCCCTGCGTGCCCAGCCAGGGCTCGGTGGGCGCCTCGGGTGACTTGGCGCCGCTCTCGCACATGACCCTGGCCCTGCTGGGCGAAGGCGAGTTTGTGGTGGACGGCCAGCGCCGCCCCGCCGCCGCCGTGCTGGCCCAAGCCGGCATCGCCCCGCTGCGCCTGGCCGCCAAAGAAGGTTTGGCGCTGATCAACGGCACGCAAACCTCCACCGCCCTGGCGCTGCACGGCTTTTTGGCCTTTGAGCCGGTGCTGGAATCGGCCCTGGTGGTGGGCGCCCTCACGGTGGACGCCGCCCGGGGCAGCGACGGCCCGTTTGACCCGCGCATCCACGCCCTGCGTGGCCAACCCGGTCAGATCGACGTGGCCCAGTACTACCGCGCCCTGCTGGCCGGCAGCGCCATCCGCCAATCGCACACCGAAGGCGATGACCGCGTGCAAGACCCCTACTGCCTGCGCTGCCAGCCCCAGGTGGTGGGCGCCTGCCTGGACCAACTGCGCCACGCCGCGCTGGTGCTGGTGCGGGAGGCCAACGCCGTGACCGACAACCCGCTGGTGTTTGCCGATGCGAACGGCCAGGGCGAAATGATCTCCGGCGGCAACTTCCACGCCGAGCCAGTGGCCCTGGCCGCCGACGCCTGCGCCGTGGCCATTGCCGAGGTGGGCGCCATTGCCGAGCGGCGCATCGCCATGATGATTGACGCCAGCGTCTCGCGCCTGCCGCCCTTCCTGACCAGCAATGCCGGCCTGAACAGCGGCTTCATGATCGCCCACGTCACCGCCGCCGCCTTGGCCAGCGAGAACAAGAGCCTGGCCCATCCCGCCAGCGTGGACAGCCTGCCCACCAGCGCCAACCAGGAAGACCATGTCTCCATGGCCACCTTCGCGGCACGACGCCTGCAACCCATGATCGCCAACGTGGCCCGCATCATCGGCATTGAATGGCTGGCCGCCGCCCAGGGCATCGAGTTCTTGCGCCCGCTGGCCAGCTCCGCCGTGCTGGAGCAGGCCCACGCGCTGCTGCGCCAGCACTGCGCGGCCATGCCCACTGACCGCTACCTGGCCCCGGACATCGAGGCCGCCTCGGCCCTGGTGCGCGCCGGCGCCCTCAGCCCGCTGTTCCAGGGGCTGGCGGACCTGCCGGAGCTGTGGCGGCCGGCGTGAAGGGGGCCAGGGTGGACGATCGCCGGCAGGTGGCCAGCAGTCCGCGGGCGCCAGCGCCTTCGGCCCCGTGAGGCCTCAGCCGGCCGTCGGACCCGAATGCAGGCCGATCACATTGCCCTCTGTGTCGCTGACCAGAGCGATGAAGCCGTAGGGGCCGATGGAGAACTTGCCGCGCTGCACGGTGCCGCCGGCAGCGGCGGCTCGGGCCTCCTGCACGGCGCAGTCCTCGCACGAGAAGTAGACGATGGTGCCGCCACCGCCCGAGGGGCAGCCCGGCATCTGCACGAGGGCGCCGCTGGCGCCGGTGGCCTGATCGTCCATGGGAAAGGCCCACATCTCCAGCCCATCGGCCTGCAGCGGCGTCAGGGTGACGGCGAACACGGCCTCGTAGAAGGCCTTGGCGCGGGGCATGTCCTGCACATACAGCTCGAACCATCCGACGGCATTGTTCATGGGGAACTCCTGGAGTTGAGGGGTGCGGCGTCTGGCGACCCACCGCGGCACCAGTATGGCGGCGCATGGGGGCGGCAACAAGCGGCGCGCGGGCACCGCGGTGGCCTCAGGAAGACGGCGGGAATCCCACTTCCACCCGCAGTCCCCCCAGGTGGGAGTCGTCCAGCCGCACGCTGGCGCCGTGGCGTTGGGCCACGGCCTGCACGATGGCCAGGCCCAGGCCGCTGCCCAGGGTGTCGCCGCCCAGGTCGCGGCGGTAGAAGCGGTCGAAGACACGTTCACGCTCGGCCAGCGGGATGCCGGGACCGGAGTCGTCCACCACCAGGGTGGGCCCCTGGCCGTCGGCGGCGGGCTGTACCCGCACTTGCACCTGGGCCCCGGGGGGGCTGTAGCGCACGGCGTTGTCGGCCAGGTTGCGCACCAGGGCGCGCAGGGCGCTGGGGTCGGCTTGCAGCGGGGTGGGGCCGTCACCTTCCACGGTGAGGGTGGTGCCGCGGGCCTGGGCGGCGGCCAGGGTGTCGGCCAGGGCGCTGCGGGCGATGTCGGCCAGGTCGCAGGGTTGCAGCGGGGCGCTGGCGGCCTCGGCGCCGGGCTCGCTGCGGGCCAGCGCCAGCAGTTGTTCGACCAGGCGGGCGGCGCGGTCGATGCCGCCGGCCAGCTGGGCCAGGGCTTCTGCGCGGCTGTCTTCGTCGGGGGCGCGGCGCAGCATTTGTAGCTGTAGCTTGAGCGCGGTCAGCGGCGAGCGCAGCTCATGCGCGGCGTCGGCCACAAAGGCGCGCTGGGCCTTGAGGGTCTGGTCCAGCCGGGCGAGCAGGCCATTGAGCGCGCCCACCAGGGGGCTCAGTTCCTCGGGCAGGCCGGTGGCGGGCAAGGGTTGCAGGCTGGCGGCGTCACGGCGGCGCAGGGCACCGGCCACGCGGCGCAACGGGCGCAGGCCGTCGGTGACCAGCCAGACCAGGCCCAGCGCCAGGGGCAGGGCCATCCAGGCGATGGGGGCCACGGCGCGCAGCGCGGCCTCGGTGGCCAGTTGCTGGCGGATGCGCACCGGCTGGGCCACCTGGATGACACGGCCCCGTGCCAGCACGCCGAAAGTTCGCCAGCGCTCGCCGGCCACCAGGATCTCGGCCCCGCCCAGCACGGCGCGGTCGGGCAGGGTGGCGTGGGCACGGTTGGCATACACCGTGCGCCCATCCAGGGACCAGACCTGCACCACGAAGTCCAGGTCGCCGTCGGCCAGCGCGTCCGCCTGCTCGGGTGCCACCGCGCCCTGGTCGCGCAGGGACAGGGCCATCTGCCGCAGCTGGTAGTCGAACAGGGCCTCGGTCTCGGCGCGTACCGAGCGCCAGGTGATGCCCCCCACCACGGTGGAGGTGATCACCAGGCCCACGGCCAGGGTGAGCAGCATGCGTCGGCGGATGGAGCGCAGCGGCCAGGGCAGGGCGCCGGGGCCGCCGTCTTCTCCAGTGGGCTGGGGTGCGCTGGGCGGGGGCGCGTCCCTCATGCCGCCTCCACCGGGTTGAGGTAGTAGCCCAGGCCGCGCTGGTTGCCGATGAAGTCGGCCCCCAGCTTGCGGCGCAGTTGGTGCACATAGACCGAGACGGCGTTGCTCTCGATCTCCTCGCCCCAGCCGTAGAGCCGGTCCTCCAGCTGGGCGCGGGAGAGCACCGCGCCGGGCCGCTGCATCAGGGCCTCCAGCACGGCCAGCTCCTTGGCCGAAAGCAACACCGGCTGACCCTTGAGGCTGACCTGCCGCGTGGCGGGGTTGAGGGTCACGGGACCATGGCGCAGCAGGGGCTGGGCCTGGCCGGCGTGGCGGCGCAGCACCGCGCGCATGCGCGCCAGCAACTCGTCCACCTCAAAGGGTTTGACCAAGTAGTCGTCGGCGCCGGTGTCCAGGCCGTTGACGCGGTCCCCGGGGGCGTCCCGGGCGGTCAGCAGCAGGGCGGGGGTGGCGTCGCCGCGGGCGCGCAGGCGGGCGATGAGCGTCAGCCCGTCGCCCATGGCGGGGGTGCCGGGAGGCAGGCTGCCAACCGGGCCCCCGTGAGGCAGACCCCGGTCCACCAAGAGCAGGTCGAAGCGCTCGGTGTCCAGGGCGGCCTGTGCGGCGTGCAGGTCACGCACCCAGTCCACGGCCCAGCCTTCCAGGCGCAGCACGGCGCGCAGGCTGTCGCCGATCATCTTGTCGTCTTCGACCAGCAGCAGTCGCATGGCAGAAATGGGGGCCTGGACGGGCCCCGGGGCAGTTGCACACGCCATGGTAGCCGGCACAATCGCCGGCTTTTTTCCCCGGACGCCTCCTGTGAGCCTGCCGTTGCTGCCCTCCCTGCCCGACCTGGACCTGCCCGCCCTGGCCGACCTGCCCGATCTGTGCCCGCCTGCGCAGGCTCAGGGCCCCGGCGCGGGGCAAGGGCTGGCGCCCGAGCAGGTGCCAGGATGGCGTCCCGTCCAGGTGCAGCTGCCGCTGCCCTTGCCGGTGCCGGTGCCGGTGCCGGCGGCACCTGCTGCCTGCGGCGACGTGCCGGCCCCTGCGCTTGCCTGCCTGCCAGGGGCAGACGAGTGCGCCTGGTCCGCGCTGGGTCAGGCCCTGGCCGGGCTGGAGGCGGTGTGAGCTGCGCGGCGTGGCCGCGGACCGACCGGTGGTTCGGGGATCAGTCCACCGCCACCCGGGTGGTGCGTACGGCGCTGGCCTTGGGCAGCAGCAGGGTGAGCACGCCGTTGTCCAGGCGGGCCTTGGTGCTGGCCTGATCCACTTCAGCGGGCAGCTGGAAGCTGCGCGAGAGGCTGCCGCGCGGCCGTTCGGCATGCAGCAGGCGACCGCTGTCGGCCTGTGTCTCCTGCGCCGGCACGTCAGCGCCCAGCGTCACCACCGCGCCTTCCACATGCACCTGGACGTCTTCCTTGCGCACGCCCGGCAGGTCCGCCTGCACCAGGAAGCTGGCGCCCTGGTCGGTCACGTCGATGCGGATCTGGGCTGCGGCGGGCGACGCCTCACCGGCCACGGGCCGCACAAAAACGCCGGCGGGGAAGTCCTTGAAAAAGTCGTCAAACAGCCGGGTGCGGGGGGAAAGCAGTGCGTTCATGGTCAACTCCTGTGCAGGCGCGAGGTCGTGGGGATCGGTCGGTCGGCTGCCAGGCGTTGTGCCGTGCGCCGTCATTCCCCAACTGGCGTTGCCGGGCCGGCTTTCAAGGGGCTCGGGCCGATCAGGGGCTTAAATGCCTGCGCTGTCGCCAGAAGACGTCACAAGCCGGCTGTTGTCAGCCGTTAAGGCCTTGAAAACTTCCAGATCTATCCCCATGTCGATTGATCCCCTGTACGCCGCGCCTGGCGTCAGCCCGGTGTGGCCGGGACGCCGTGGCGCCCTGATGGTGCAAGGCACCACCTCCGACGCTGGCAAGAGCACGCTGGTGGCCGGCCTGTGCCGTGTGCTGGCCCGCCAGGGCGTGAAGGTGGCGCCCTTCAAGCCGCAGAACATGGCGCTCAACAGCGCGGTCACCGCCGATGGCGGCGAGATTGGCCGTGCCCAGGCCCTGCAGGCCTTGGCCGCCCGTGTGGCGCCCACGGTGGACATGAACCCGGTGCTGCTCAAGCCCAGCAGTGACACTGGTGCCCAGGTCATCCTGCACGGCCGGGCCCGGCATGACATGGACGCGCGGGCTTACCACGCCTACAAGCCCCTGGCCTTTGAGGCCGTGCGCGAGAGTTGGCAGCGACTGCGCGCCCGGTACGACGTGGTGCTGGTGGAAGGCGCGGGCAGCCCGGCCGAGGTGAACCTGCGTGACCGCGACATCGCCAACATGGGCTTTGCCCTGCCGCACCAGGTGCCGGTGCTGCTGGTGGCCGACATCGACCGGGGCGGCGTCTTTGCCCACCTCACCGGCACGCTGGACTGCATCGCGCCCGAGGAGCAGGCCCTGGTGCGCGGCTTCGTGATCAACCGTTTCCGGGGTGACGTGGGCCTGCTCATGCCCGGCGTGGACTGGCTCACTGCACGCACCGGCAAGCCCACCTGGGGCGTGCTGCCCTATCTGCACGGCCTGCACCTGGACGCCGAGGACGCCGTCGTGGCCGAGCAGGCCGCCGCCGGCAGCGGCCCGCGCCTGAAGGTGGTGGTGCCGGTGCTGCCGCGTATCAGCAACCACACCGACTTCGACGCGCTGCGCGCCCATCCGCAAGTGGACCTGCAGTTCATCGGCCCGGGCCAGCCCAAGCCGGCCGCGGCCGATCTGGTCATCCTGCCGGGCAGCAAATCGGTGCAGGCCGACCTGCGCTGGCTGCGCGAGCAGGGCTGGGAGCTCTGGCTGCAGCGCCACCTGCGCTACGGCGGCAAGCTGCTGGGCATTTGCGGCGGGCTGCAGATGCTGGGCCGCAGCCTGCACGACCCCCTGGGCCGCGAGGGCGGCGGCAGCAGCGCCGGCCTGGGTTGGCTGGACCTGTACACCACCCTGGCGGCGGATAAGCAGTTGCGCCGCGTGCACGGCCGCCTGGACCTGGGCTGGAGGGGAGCCGGTACGGGTGGTGCCGACGGGGCCCGTCCCCCCACGGCCGCCGCGCCCACAGTGACCGGCTATGAGATCCACCTGGGCCACAGCCAGGGCCCGGACTGCGCCCGCCCCGCCCTGTGGCTGCAGGACGAGGACGGGGCGGACGGTGCCGCCGCGTCGGCCCCGCTACGCCCGGACGGCGCCGTCTCGGCCGACGGCCAGGTCATGGGCACCTATGTCCACGGCCTGTTTGACCACCCCCAAGCCCAGGCGGCCTTGCTGGCCTGGGCCGGCCTGGCCGACGCCCAGCGCCATGCTGTGGACCTGGCCGCCCTGCGCGAGGCCAGCCTGGACCGCCTGGCCGACACCCTGCAAGCGCACCTGGACCTGCCTGGCCTGTGGCGCAGCGTGCTGGGCTAAGCGCCTTTCGCCCCCTTTCCCCTGCTTTCCACCGGAGACCCCATGACCGCCGCCACCGCCCCTGTGGTGATCTATCACAACCCCCGCTGCAGCAACTCCCGTGGCGCCCTGGCCCTGATCCGCGAGGCCGGCATCGAACCCGAAGTGATCGACTACCTGAGCACCCCGCCGGACCGCGCCACGCTGCAGGCCCTGGTGGCCGCCACCGGCGGCTCGGTGCGGGCCCTGATGCGTGAGAAGGAGGCGCTGTTTGCCGAGCTGGGTCTGGACCAGCCCGGCGTGACCGACGCACAGTGGGTGGACGCGGTGCTGGCGCATCCGGTGCTGCTCAACCGCCCCATCGTCGTCACCGCCCTGGGCACGGCCCTGTGCCGCCCGCCGGAGCGCGTGCTGGCGCTGCTGCCGCGCTGAACGTGGCCGCTGCAATGGGTCGATGAACGGCGCCGCCGGCCCCAGGTCCTGCCTCCCGCTTCCGCCACCGCCCGCCACCGCCTGCCATGAGCCTGGACACCCTGAACGCCCTGCGCGCCGGCCGATTGGCCGGCGCCACCCAGGTCCGCCTGAACGGCTGCGGCCTCACCGCCCTGCCAGAGGAGCTGCGCGCCCTGGCGCCCACGCTGGAGGTGCTGGACGTGGGCCACAACCCGCTGGGCACCCTGCCGCCCTGGCTGGCCGAGCTGCCCCGGCTGCAGGTGCTGTTTGCCTCGTACACGCCGCTGACGGTGGTGCCCGAGGTGCTGGGGGCCTGCACCGCCTTGCGCCAGATCGGGCTGCGCAACTGCCAGCTGCACACCCTGCCGGCGGCCGCCCTGCCGCCCCGGCTGCGTTGGCTCACCCTCACCGCCAACGCCTTGTCCAGTGTGCCGGCGGCCCTGGGCGACTGTGCCGAGCTGGAGAAGCTCATGCTCTCCGGCAACCGGCTGGCGCAGCTGCCGGCCAGCCTGGCCGGGCTGTCGCGCCTGGCACTGCTGCGGGTGGCCGCCAACGGCCTCATCCAGTGGCCCGGCTGGGTGGGTGAACTGCCGGCCCTGGCCTGGCTGGCCGTGGCCGGCAACCCCTGGTGCGACGCAGCGCCACCCGCCACGGCGGCCCCGGCCACGGCGGCCACAGCACACCGCGACATCCCCTGGACCGAGCTGACGCTGGGCGCGGTGCTGGGCCAGGGCGCCGGGGGCACCACCTGGCAGGCACGGTGGACGCCGCCCGGCGGGCCCGGTGGATCCGGCTGTGGTGCGGCGGCCGGGCAGGACGTGGCCGTCAAGGTCTTCGGCGGCGCCATCACCAGCGACGGCACGCCCGCCACCGAGCTGGCCGCCAGCCTGTGCCCGGGCCCGCATCCCCAGCTCACCAGCGCCTTGGGGGCGGTCAGCGGCCACCCCGAGGGCGCCAGCGCCCTGGTGATGCCGCTGCTGCCCGCCCGCCTGCGCCCGCTGGCCGGCCCGCCCAGCCTGGCCAGCTGCAGCCGCGATGTCTATGACCCGGCCCTGCGTCTGTGCCCGGCCGATGCCCACGCCGTGGCCGCCCAGGCCGCAGCGGCCCTGGCGCATCTGCATGCCCATGGCGTGCTGCATGGCGATGTGTATGCCCACAACCTGCTGTGGGCGCCGGCAGATCCGTTGGCGGGCCTGCCCGCCCAGGCCGTGTTGAGCGACTTGGGTGCTGCCCTGCGCTGGCCCCACCGTCTGGCGCCGGCCTGGCCGGCGGTGCAGCGGCTGGAGGTGCTGGCCCTGGGCCATCTGCTGGATGAGCTGGCCCTGCGGCTGGACGGGCATGGACCCGGCCTGCAAGCGCAGGCCGCTGCCCTGCGCCGCCACTGGGCGCCCTGGCAGGCGGCCTGCCGTGAACCGGTGCCGGCACGGCGCCCGGCCGTGGCCGAGGTGGCGGCGGCGCTGGCGCGACCGCCGGCCTGAGGGCCGCCTCCCGGCGGCCCGTACCCAGGCTCAGACCGAGAGCTTGACCTGGTAGCCGGCCGCGTTCTTCGGGTGGTGCGTGTCGGTGAAGACGCTGCGGTCGTTCTTCAGCAGGATCACCTCGAAGAAGGGGCGGAAGCGCTCCTCGCTGATGGCAAAGGACTTCAGGAACTTGGCGATCATCTCCTGCTCTTCCGGCTCGGGCTGGCCGTCGGCCAGCGAGGAGTCGATCAGGTTGGTGAGGATGCACATCTTCTGGGCGTCGCTCAACAGCGGGGCGGCCTCGGACAGGAAGGTCTCCACCGAGTTCTTGCGGCGGTACTTGACCGCCGAGTCCAGCAGCGCCTGGTTCTGCGCGCCCACGCCGATGCTGCCGCTGCCGTTGTCCTTGCCGCCCAGCACGGAGAGCAGGTGGCCGATCTCCTCGGCGTCCATCTCGCCGTCGGCACTCATGATGTAGATCAGCGAGGTGGCGAAGGCCAGATGCGGCGTCATCTTCTCGCCGGCATCGCTCTTGAACATGTCGAACAGACCCATGCTGTCAGGCTCCTTTTGGGGTAATGGTGAACGTGGGCACAGTGCCCACGCACGCGCTTCGATGGGCGTGGGCGGGGCGAAGTTCCGTGCCCGTCGCAGGATTTTTGCCGGCCGCTCAGGCGCATCCGGTGATCCTGGCGGCCCTCAGAGCCAGCCGAAGTGCTGCCGGATGCGCTGGGCGCTGAGGTTGACCGGCTGGCTCAGCACCTCGGGCAGGCGCAGCAGCTCGCGCCCGGCCAGGGCCTTGGGCGGTGTCCATGGATGGGCGCCCAGCACCGCCACGCGCTGCAGGCGCCAGCCGGCGTCGGCCAGGTGCTGCAGGTAGGCGGTGGCGCCCGGCCAGCGCTCTGGGTCCCCGGGATGGGCCTCGGGCCACAGCGCGAAGACCGTGTGTTCGCAGCGGCTGCGCACCACCTCGGTCATGAAGTCGGCCACCTCGGTGCGGGACTCCTGCAGTGCGGCCACCCGGGCGTAGACCCGCACGGCGCCCCCCTGGGCCAGGGCGATGTCGCGCACATTGCGGTTGAAGCAGCCGGTCAGGCAGCGCAGCAGGGACGATTTGCGGGTGTGCGGGTTGCCGATCAGCACATGGGCTTGCATGGAAGAGAGCGCCTCCTGCCCTGAGGTTAGCAAGCCCCGGGCCCGCCGTGGGCCCGCTCCACGCGGGCCACGCGCAGCTCGAAGTGCGCGTACCAGTCGCGTCGGCCCAGGGCCTGGGCCTGCAGGTGTTCGGCATCTTGGCGCCAGGCGGCGATGTCGGCCTCGCGGCTCCAATACGACACGGTGATGCCGAAACCGTCGGCGTCGCGGGCGCTCTCGGCCCCCAGGAAGCCGGGCTGGCGGGAGGCCAGGGCCATCATGCGCTCGGCCATGGCGCCGTAGCCCTGGTCGCCTGCCGTGCGCCGGCTGGAGAAGATGACCGCGTAGTAGGGCGGCTCGGGCAGGCGGGCAAATCCCGGCGGGGCAGTGGATTCAGGCATGGTGGTGGTGGTGGTGGTGGTTCAGGCGGTCAGCCACGCAGGAAGAAGACCGCCGACATGACCACGCCGGTGGTGATGACCACGCCGCGCACCACCGCGGCGGGCAGGCGGCGCGCCAGCCGCGCGCCCCAGAAGCCGCCGGCCGTGGCGGCCATGGCCATGAGCACCGCTTGCGGCCAGGCCACCGCGCCGGCCACCGCGAAGGCGGCCACCGACAGCAGAGAGAGCACCAGCGAATTGAGGTTCTTCAGCGCGTTGGCGGTGTTGACCTCCGATTCGCCGGTGACCGTGTAGAGCGCCATGAGCAGGATGCCCAGACCGCCATTGAAGTAGCCGCCGTACACCGCCACCAGGGCCAGGCCCGGCAGGCGCCAGCGCTGCAGCGGGTTGGCCGCCCCGGGGGCCTGCCCGCGGCGTACCCGCGCCAGCAGGGCGGGGCCGCCGGCAAACAGCACGGTGGCGAACAGCAGCAACCAGGGCACCACGGCCGAGAACACCTTGGCCGGCGTGACCAGCAGCAGCAGGGCGCCGGCCACGCCGCCGGCGGCGCACACCACCCCCTCCTGCACCAGACGGCGGCGCGGCAGCCGCGCCAGCTCGGCCCGAAAGCCCAGGGTGCTGCCCAGGTAGCCCGGGCTCACCGCCACCGCACTGGTGGCATTGGCCGGGATGGCGGGCACCCCGGCAAAGACCAGGGCGGGAAAGGTCAGGAAGCTGCCGCCTCCCGCGATGGCATTGAGGATTCCCGCGCCCAGCGCGGCCACCACCAGCAGCATCCAGTCAAACACCCTTGTCTTGCTCCGTGCAGGCCGGGCCCAGCGGGACCGGCGGTCTTGTTCGTGGCGGAACGTCCGGCCCCTGGCGCGGCGCTCCGGTGCAAGCCGTGCATTGTGGGGGCTGGACGGACTCGTCGGGGCGACAGGCTGTCGCGTGGCGACCACTGGTTGCGCCCCTGATCTGGCGGGTGTCTGGCTTCAGTCCAGCCGTTGGCGCCAACGCTGGCGCACAAAGTGGATGTGTTCACCGGCCGCCTGCGCGGCGGCGGGGGCGTCGGCCGCCAGCACCGCCGCACACAGCGCCCCGTGCTGGCGGCACAGGGCCTGGGCTTCGTCCGAGCGGGGTGCCAGGTCGGCAATGCTCAGGTGCACATGCTGGTGCAGCAGGTCCAGCAGCGTGGCCACCAGGTAGCCGAAGACCGGGTTGTGGGTGGCGTCGGCCAGGGCGCGGTGGAAGGCCACATCGGCCTGCACCTGGGCCTGGCGGTCCGCCCCCGCGTAGGCGGCGTCCACCGCGGCCAGGCGCTCGGTCAGGCGGGCGCGGTCACTGGCATCGGCGCGTTGCGCTGCCAGCTCGGCGCAGCGGATTTCCAGCATCTCCCGGAACTCCAGCAGGTCGCCCTGCATGAGGGGTTGGCGTTGCAGCAGCTGCGCCCAGGGATCGCCCTTGCGCGCATCGGGCTGGTCGCTCACCCAGGTGCCGCTGCCGTGGCGGCGCTGCACCAGCCCGCGCTCGGCCAGCTGGCCCAGGGCCTCGCGCAAGGCGCCGCGGGAGACCCCCAGCGTCTGCGCCCACTCGCGTTCGGCGGGCAGGCGCTCGCCCGGTTTCCAGCGGCCCTCGCGCACGATCTCGCGTTCCAGACGGGTGGCCAGGCCGTCGCTCACGCGGGCGTGCAGATGGTGCTTCATGGCGGTGAGCTTAAACCCTGCCGCCCGGCCGGTGGCCGGGCGCCGCCTGCCCATCCCGCGGTGTGGGGGTGTTGAACGGTGCAACAGACTTTCGGGCCGACCCAAGGCCACACCAACTACACAACAGGGATTCCCGTGAGCTCCGATACCGATCCGCTGGCCCCACGCGCCGCCCGCCGTGGCCGGCGACCAACCCCCGTGCGCCGGACCGTCTGGCGCGCCCTGGCCCTGGCCGCCTGCCCCCTGGGCGCCGCGGCCCAAACCTTGCCCATGCCAACCGGGCCGCAGGACCCCCCCGTGGCCGAGCCAGTCACGCAACAGGTGCGGGTGCAGGCACGGCGGGTGCCGGCGCAGGGCAGCCTGCGCAGCCTGACCGGGCAGGAGGCCGCCAGCGTGCCGGGCGCGGGCAACGACCCCCTCAAAGCCGTGCAGACCCTGCCCGGCGTGGTCACGCCCCACGACGGCAGCGGCGAGCCCGCGGTGCGTGGCTCCCGCCCCAGCGACAACGCCTACCTGGTGGATGGCGCGCCGGTGGGCTACCTGTTCCACGCCGGCGGCTTGATGAGCGTGGTGCCGGGGCCGCTGGTGCGCCAGTTCGACCTGCACAGCGCCGCTTTCGGCCCGCAGTTCCCCGACGTGACCGGCGCGGTGCTGGCCGTGGGCCTGCGCGATCCGGGCGCCGACCGTCTGCAGGGTGAGGTGGACGCCAGCTTTCTGGCGGCCGGGGTGGTGGCCGAAGGACCGCTGGCCGCCGACCACCGCCTGCTGGTGGGCGCCCGCCTCAGCTACCTGGACGCGCTGATCGGCGAGCAGCAGGACGAGCACAGCGGGGTCATCACCCAGCTGCCGCGCTACCGCGACCACCAGCTCAAGTACCTCTGGACGCCCGAGGGCGGCCAGCGCGTCAGCCTGAGCTGGCTGGGCGCCCAGGACCGCCTGCGCTACCGCGTGCCCGCGGAATCCACCGCCGGCGCGCAGGACCCGATCTTTGTGGGTGAGGGCCATGAGCGGGGGGGCTTTGACAGCCTGTCCCTGGTCTGGACGCAGGACGGCCTGGGCGGCGACCCCCGCGCCCACCAGCGCCTGAGCCTGAGCCAGCTGGACCAGCGCATCGATTCCCGCACCGGCCAGGCGCTGAGCGTGCGGGCCCTGCTGCGCGAGCAGCGCCTGCGCTATGCGCTGGAGCTGCCCGTGGGCACCCAGCATGTGGTGACGCTGGGCGGTGGCCTCACCCACACCCGGGCCGACCTGAACCTGGACATGGCCAACCCGCTGTGCACCGAGTTCGAGCCCGAATGCGACTTCAACACCGCCCCGCGCGAGCGCCTGCAGCGCGACCTGAGTCTGCGGGAGCGCGACCTGCACCTGAGCGACCGCTGGCGCCTGCACGCCGACTGGACGCTCACCAGCGGCCTGCGCTGGAGCCATGACGCCTACCTGGGCCAGTCCCATCTGGAGCCCCGCCTGGGACTGGAATGGGCCTGGTCGGCCCAGACCACTTGGCTGGCGGGCTGGGGCCGCCACCACCAGCAGCCCGCGGCCGTGCAGTTGCTGCCCGAGCTGGGCAACCCCGGCCTGCGTCACCTGCGGGCCGAGCACCGGTTGCTGGGCGTGGCCCAAAAGCTGGACGCCGGCTGGCAATGGCGCCTGGAGCTCTACGACAAGACCCTGGACCAACTGGTGCTGGCCGACCCGCTGACCCAGTACCGCAACGGCGGCCACGGCCATGCCTGGGGCGCCGAGCTGCTGCTGCGTCGCGATGCGCCCGGCGGCACGCACTGGCGCGACCAGCTCTCTGGCTGGCTGTCGGTGAGCTGGGCCCGCTCGGTGCGCGTCAACGAGGACACTGGGGAGACCTTTCGCTTCCAGTTCGACCAGCCGCTCGTGATGAACCTGGTGGGTCAGTGGGCGCCGCCGGGCCGCTGGCGCTACGGCCTGCGCCTGGGCGTGCACTCGGGCTCCCTCATCACCCCCATCGTCGGCGGCCAGGCCGACGAGACGGGCCGCATCCGCCCGGTCTACGGCCCGATCAACAGCGAGCGCCTGCCGACCTATGCCCGGCTGGACCTGCGCCTGGACCACCAGTTCAACCCGCGGCTGACCGGCTATGCCGAGTGGATCAACGCCACCGGCCACCGCAACTTGGTGGGCTACGCCTACAACGCCGACTACAGCGAACGCACCGCCGAAACCCAGCTGCCCACGCTGGTCTCGCTGGGCGTGCAATGGAAGTTCTGAGCCGCCACCGGGCCTTGGCCCGGCAAGTGGTCCAACCACTTCAGGGCAGGAGGTCCGGCGCGGCACCATGCGCGCCATGACGCCGTCCGGTGCGCGGGCGGCGGCTCCCCCGTGTCCGACCTCCACCGCCCGCCGCCATGACCGCTGCCTCCCCCCCCCGTCCCGCACGGGTCTATGTCTTCGCCACCTGTGTGGTGGACCTGATGGCCCCCCAGGCCGGCCTGGATGTGGTGGGCCTCATCCGCCGCGCCGGCATTGCCGTGGACTTTCCGGCCGGGCAGAGCTGCTGCGGCCAGCCGGCCTACACCAGCGGCTTCAACGACGAGGCCCGCCGGGTGGCCGCCGCCCAGCTGGACCTGTTTGTGGCCGACCAGCCCATCGTCGTGCCCTCGGGCTCCTGCGCCGGGATGATGGTGCACCACTGGCCGCGGCTGTTTGCCGATGACGCCCCCCGTCGGGCCCAGGCCGAGCGCATTGCCGCCCAGGTGGTGGAGTTCAGCCATTTCGCCCGCGATGTGCTGGGCCTGGCCGACGCCCAGGGCCTGGGGCAGGCCCCCGTGACCCGGCCGGTGAAGGTGGCCCTGCACACCTCCTGCTCGGCCCGGCGCGAGATGGGGGTGCATGCCCCCAGCCGGGCGCTGCTGGCCGCACTGCCCGGGGTGGAGATCGTGCAGCAGGCCCGGGAGACCGAATGCTGCGGCTTTGGCGGCACCTTCTCGGCCCGGCATCCGTCCATCTCCGGGGCCATGGTGGCCGACAAGCTCGCCGCTGTGCGCGAGGCCGGGGCCGAGGTGCTGGTCAGCGCCGACTGTGGCTGCCTGCTCAACCTGCACCATGCTGCGCAGGCCCAGGGCGGCGTGGCCACCGGCCAGCCGCGCTGCCAGCACCTTGGCAGCTTCCTGGCCGAGCGCATCGGCCTGGCCGGCGGCGCCTGGCAGGTGACCGACTGAACCCGGCCGCCCGGCTTTCCACTTCCTCCCGACCCGCCCATGAACACCACGCCTTCCTCCACCCTGGTGCCGGCCTGGCCGGACTCCACCGGCGCCCGGCGCGCCATCCTGGGCGCGCTGCGCCAGGCCGCGCCGTCCCAGGGCCTGCCCGTGCCCACGCTTGCGCCCTACCATGCCGGCCCCTTCGGCCGCGGCACCCTGGCCGACCCGCTGGACAGCACGGCCCTGCAGGCCCAGTTCACCGCCGCCGCCCAGGGTTGGCGGGCCGAGGTGCTGCACGCCACCCCGCAGACCTGGCCGCAGGCGGTGCGGGCTGCCCTGGACCGCCACGGGGCCCGTTGTGTGGCCTTTGGCGCCGCCAGTCCCAACGACCCCGGCTTCAGCGGTGTGCTCAAGGCCGAGGCCGCCGCCGGTGGCGCCCTGGACGGTCTCACCTTGCGACCTTTCGAACGTCCCCTGCAGGACTGGAAGGAGGAGCTCTTCGAGGGCGTGGACGCCGGCATCACCGCCGCCGCCGCCGGGGCCAGCGACACCGGCAGCCTGGTGCTGTGCACCGGCCCGGGCGAGCCGCGCACCCTGTCCCTGGTGCCACCGCTGCATGTGGCCGTGCTGCGGGCCAGCCGGCTGCGGCCCAGCCTGCCGCAGGCCTTTGCCGCCGTGGGGGTGGTGGGCGACGGACGCCAGCCCGCCGGCCCGCCGGACCTGCCCACCAACCTGCTGCTGGTCACCGGCCCCAGCAAGACCGCCGACATCCAGCAGGTGCTGGCCTTTGGCGCCCACGGCCCCAAGGCCCTGGTCATCGTGCTGGTCAACGACCTGGGCGACGCCCAGCCGGAGCACACCGCATGAACACCGCCGCCTCTGCCACCGCCCCGCGTCCGCCGGCCTCGACGAGCCATGAGGCGCCGCTGACCTTTGTGGACCCGCGCCGCTTCAAGGCCAACACCGCCGAGGCGGTGGACGACGCCCACCTGCGCGCCAGCTTCCGCAGCGCGATGGACTTCCTGCAGACCAAGCGCGCCGCGCATTTCGGCACCGCGAACATCGAGGGCTCGGGCCGTGACACGCCAGCCAACGGCCAGGCGGTGGACGCCTTCGAGGCGCTGCGTGGGGTGGGCGAAGCCATCCGCCAGTACAGCCTCTCGCACCTGCCGGCCCTGCTGGAACAGCTGGAGCAGCGCCTGACCGAGCGTGGTGTGCGGGTCCACTGGGCCCAGACGCCCGAGGAGGCCAACGCCATCTTCCTGGCCATTGCCCGGCGCCATCAGGCCGGCGGCATGGTCAAGGGCAAGAGCATGGTCAGCGAGGAGATCGAGCTCAACCACCGCATGGCCGAGCACGGCGTGCACTGCCTAGAAAGCGACATGGGCGAGTACATCGTCCAGCTCGCCGGGGAGCGGCCCAGCCACATCATCATGCCGGCGATCCACAAGACCAAGCAGCAGATCGCCCAGCTGTTTGCCGAGCAGATCCCCGACACGCCCTACACCGAGGACGTGGACGCGCTGATTGCCATCGGCCGGCGGGTGCTGCGCCACGAGTTCCGCGACGCCAAGATCGGCGTGTCCGGCGTGAACTTCCTGGTGGCCGAGACCGGCACCCTGGCCCTGGTGGAGAACGAAGGCAACGGCCGCATGTGCACCACCGTGCCGGATGTGCACATCGCCATCACGGGCATCGAGAAGGTGGTGGAGCGCCTGGAGCATGTGCTGCCGCTCTACGCGCTGCTCACCCGCTCGGCCACCGGCCAGGCGGTGACCACCTACCTCAACCTCATCAGCGGCCCGCGCCGGCCGGGTGAGCTGGACGGCCCGCAGGAGATGCACCTCATCCTGCTGGACAACGGCCGCAGCCAGGCCTATCGCGACGCCGATTTCCGCCCGACCTTGCAGTGCATCCGCTGCGGCGCCTGCATGAACCACTGCCCGGTGTACGCCCGCATCGGCGGCCTGGCCTACGGCACCACCTACCCCGGCCCCATCGGCAGCATCATCTCGCCGCACCTGCTGGGGCTGGAGCCCACGCAGGACCTGCCCACCGCCAGCAGCCTGTGCGGCGCCTGCGGTGAGGTCTGCCCGGTGGGCATCCCCATCCCCGAGCTGCTGATGCAGCTGCGCCATGCCGCCAAGCACGCCGCCCCGCCCGGGCAGACGCCGCTGGCCGGGCAGGCTGCCGCCACCGACTGGAAGGAAGCCGCCGCCTGGAAGGCCTGGGCCGGGGTCTACGCCAACCCCACCCTCTACCGCGGCTTCCTGGGCATGGCGCGCCGCCTGCGCGCCCTCACCCCGCCCTGGCAGGCCGGTTGGACCGAACATCGCACCCCACTCAAACCAGCCGCGCAAAGCCTGCGGGCGCGGCTCAAGGGGATGGATCTGGGGTGAGCGCCGGACGGCCGAACTGGCGGCCGAGGCCGACTGCCGGACAGACCGCCGGGTGCGCGTCCCCGGGCCGGGTTCAAGGCTCGATGCCCTGGCCAACCCCCTCGTCCCCGCCCTGGCGGCTGCGCATCACCGCCCAGGGCGTGGGGCCGGCGCGCCACTCCCAGGTGCACAGCAGCTGGTCCATGTGGGAGAGCGTGCGGGTCCAGGGTGGCAGGGTCCGGGGGGCCTGCAGGTCGGGCCAGAGCCAGGTGATGTCGTGGCTGGGGGCGAAGCGGGTTTGCAGCCGGTCCGCCAGGCCGGGGCGGAAGCACTCGTGCACCTCGACGATCAGGTCCACGGCCTGCAAGGCCGGCCAGGCCTGCGGGTTCAGCAGGCTTTCCTCGGCGCCCTCAATGTCGCAGAAGACCAGGGTGCGGCCCTGGGTCAGCGTGGCGAAGTCCTCGCCGCGCACTTCGCCACCCACGCGCACCCGGTCGCTCACGCCGTTGAGTTCGGCCAGGTGGGTGCAGGCCCGGCGGGCCGCGGGGTTGATGTCATGCGCCAGCACCGTGGCATGGGGCAGCAGGCGGGCCAGGCCCACGGCGTAGTAGCCCTCGGCGCAGCCGATGTCGATCACCGTCTGGTATCCCACCAGGGGCAGCGTGCGCAAGGTGGGATGCAGCTCGGCTTCGTAGCAGCCCAGGCAGCGCGGCAGGGTGGCGCCTTCGGCCGCCTGGGTGTAGCGCAGGCCGGCCAGCGGGCCGCCCCAGACCGTGTCGCCATGGTGCTGGCGGTGGGTGTTGACGAGCAGCTGCTGGCGCCAGCGGTTGAGCTGGCGCTGGGCACGTTCAAGCTGGCGCAGGGCCGGCTGCCCGGGCGCGTCCAGCAGTTGCTGCACCTGCTGGCGGGTGCCCAGGCTCAGGGGCGAGTCCTTTGCCGCCGGCGGCGGCGGGACGGGGGCGGGCGGCGTGAGGGTGGGGTCGGCGGCGTGCATCGCCCGATTGCACCCGCGCCGCCGGTCAGGCAGCCGCTGAAGTGGCGGGACAAACCGGCGCTTTTCAGTGCCTGGCGGGCTCAGGCCGGCAGGAAGCGTTTGGCCAGCACCTTGCCGGCATGCGCGCCCACCGCTTCACCCACCCGCTCGCTCACCTCGTCCTTGAGGTTGAAGTCGAAGTACACCCCCATCATGCCGGCGTTGGTCAGCTCCAGCGGGTGCGCGGCCACCAGGCGCATGGCCTTCAGGCGGAAGGGGCTGAGCTGGCGGGCCTTGGATTCGTATTCGGCCATCCACCCGGCGTCGGTGAAGGTCATCTTCACCGCCAGCGAGTCGAGGAAGCCGGTGTTGGCGATCAGGCTGCTCTGGGTGGCGGTGGCGATGTAGTGCGCGCCCAGGATGGGGGCCGTGGCGAAGAGTGCGGCCGGGTTGACATCGCGCCGGGGGTCGGCGCCCATGCGGGCGAGCAGGGCGTTGCCGGCGCGCATCTCCTTGAGGGTGTCCAGGATCCCGGCGACCTTGACGCAGAGCTTGGCCACCGCCACGGCGATGCTGGCCACCATGCTGCCCACGTTGCCGGTGAAGATCAGGCCGGTGACCGAGGCGGCGGCGTTGCCGGTGTCCAGCACCGCCTCCACGCCGGCGTCGGTGAGCTCACCGGTCAGGATCTGGTCCATGGCGCTGCGCGCGGCGGTGGTGAAGCGGTTGCTGGGGTCCAGCGCGGCGCCGGCGCGGCCCAGCTGGTAGCGCTGCACGGCGGCGCCCACCACCCCGCAGACCGACACCAGCATGTCGCCGCAGGCCTTGATCTGGCCGATGAAGGGCAGCACGGCGGCCACCAGGCCCTTGACGAATTCGACAAAGACGTTGGGCAGCAGGTCGATCAGCAGGTTGATCAGGGCCTCCAGCGCCAGGCCCAGGCCGGCCAGGATGGGCCCGAAGGCGGTGGCCAGGGCATCGCGCAGGGCGTCAAACACCTCCAGCAGGTGGTGGAAGGCCTGTCGCAGGCCTTGCAGCAGCATCTCGCCGCCGGCCTGGATGAGCCGGCCCAGGGCCAGCACGGCCTGGCCCACGCCAGACTCCGCCATCAGCTCGCCGACCGGCTCCAGGGTTTCGGCGATCTCCTCGCCCTGGTCCATCAGCTCGCTGGTGGCCTCCTTGATGGCGGTGTATTTGAAGGCGAGCTGCTTGCCCTGGAAGATGGCCGCGTAGTCGCCGCCGTGGCGGGCGGCCTTCATGGCGTTGATGGCGGTCTGGACGGCGTCGTTGCGGGCCATGGGGTGCTCCTCGGGGGTGGGATGGGGTGTGGGTGTGGGGGCGGGCGGTGTCAGGACGGCTCCGGGCCGCCCAGCAGGCGCATGAGGCGGCCGACATCGCCCTCCTCGCGCAACAGTTCCTGCATCAGCTCGGGCAGGGGCAGACGGCCCCAGCGCACAGCGCGCCGGATCAGGTAGGGCGTGGGGCTGTGGGGTTCGTGGTGCTGCAGGAAGTCGGCCACCTTCTCCAGCGCCGCGTAGGCGTCCTGGCGGTGGCGCAGGGGCAGCAGGTTGGGCGGCAGGCCGGGCGCGGGGGCGCCCGTGGGCGCCGGCGTGTCAGGGGACGGGGCGACGGGGCTCATCGGCGGGTTCTCCAGGGCGTTCTGGGCTGCCCGCAGCCAGGCCGCCGGCGGGGGGCCGGCCTCGGGCTGGGGTTCCGGCTCGGGTTCGGCGGGCGGTGCGGGCGGCGGCAGCCGGGGGGTGATGAGGGCGTCCAGCGCACGGCCCAGCTGCTCCAGTGTTTCGGCCACGCGGGCCAGGCTGGGGCCTTGCCGGCCCAGGCGGGCGTCCACCTGCAGGTCCAGGCGGGCCCATTCGCCGCTGAGCTGGCGCACCTGTTCGCGCCGGGCCTGCAGGGCGGCCAGGGGCTCGGCCAGCGGGGCGCGCAGCAATTCCTCGCGCGGGGGCAGGCGGTGGCGGTCGTCGGGCGGCGGGGTCTTGGGGCGGCGGGGGTTGCCGGGCTGGTCCTCCACCTTGAGGCTGCGGTCCCAGTCCTCCAGCACGATGCGTGGCGGTTTGCGCTCGGGCCAGCGCAGCAGCGTCACCTCCAGCCGCAGGCTCAGGGCCAGGGCCTCGTTGAGCCAGAACAGGGGCGCGGCGCGGGCTTCGGCATCGCCGTCGGCGTCCACCCGGGGGTGCAGGCCGTCCCAGTGCTGCGCCACCAGGCCGTTGAGGATGGTCAGGCCGGCGGCCAGGCCGTCCAGGCCGTAGAGGTGCACCCAGGCGTCGGTGAGCCAGGCGGCCACCTGCAGGTCCTTGCTGCGCTCGCGCAGCACGTGGGTGCACAGCAGCACCACACCCGGCCAGTCGGCCTTCTTGAGCGGGCGCTCCCACTCGCCCTGCGGCAGGCTGGGGTCGTCGGCTTCGCGGGCCAGTCGGATCTCGCCCATGACCCGGTCGTAGCGCAGGTCGGGTCCGGCCGGGTCGGGGCCGGCCAGCGGGGCCAGCAGGGCGTCAGGCTCGAAGAGCATGGGCGTCAGCGCGGGGGCAGCGGGTTCGGGACGCACGGTGGCCTCAGGTGGGGGACAGGGGCAGGCCTTCGGGCGCGCGCTGCGGGAAGGCCCCCGGCCACACCAGCGGCTGGCGCTTGCCCGGCGGGCTGACGGTCAGGCGGAAGAACACACGGGCCCGGCCCGGGCCGTCGGCGGGGGCTGCCGTGGCCCCCTCCACCAGCGCCAGTGGAATCTCCACCTTGAGCAGCAGGCTGCGGGCATCGCCCTTGCCGCTGGGCTCGGGCTCGCGGTGGCGCTGGATCCAGCTCAGCAGCGCCCAGGGATCGGCATAGCGCTGGATGACGGTGCGGCCCTCCACGCTTTGCGGGGGCTGGCCCGGTGTGCCCGGCCCCTGTGCCCCCCCCGCGGTGGGCTGTGGCCGCAGCGGGCCGTCCTTGGCCAGGCGCAGCACCAGGGCGATGGGCATGCCGGGGCTCCAGCGCAGGGCACGGGGCGGCTCGCGCCAACCCAGGCGCTGGGGCCCCACTTCCAGGGCCCAGTCGATCACATGGCTGCCGGCCAGCTCGCCGGCCACATGGGCCCGGAATTCCACCGCCAGGTCCAGGGCGGCCGGCGTGGTCTCGTCCGCCGGCAGCAGCGGTGCCAGCCAGGCCCGGGTCCGGTCCATCTGCTCGGCAAAGCGGCGCAGGGCCAGGGCCTGCGGCTGACGCGGGTCCTGCCCGGCCTCGCGCCAGGCGCGGGCGGCCTGGTCCCAGGCGGGCAGCAGGGCGGCCAGTTCGTCCAGCTCCATGGCCGGTGCCTCCGGGCCCCAGCCCGGGGCGGCAAAGGGCGGCCGGCCGGCGGCCTGCTGGTTGAACAGCGTGCCAAAGCGGGCCAGCGCCTCACGCTGGGCCACGGCGCGCAGTTCGCCACAGCGCTGGGCCAGGGCGCTGGCCAGCTGCAGCTGGCGCTCGGCGGCCAGGTCGTGGCCGCGCGACAGGCTGGCCGGTCGCAGGGCAGTGCGCTGGGTGCAGTTGTCCACGTCCACCTCGGCCAGGCCCAGCAGCCAGTTCTCCAGCTGCAGCAGGCTGCTGTTGGGGTTCTTCAGGCGGTAGCGCTCCAGGTCCTGGTGCAGGGCGCCCCAGCGTTCGGCCAGGCTGTTGCTGCGGCTGCCCAGGGCCTGCAGCAGCGGGGCGGCGGCCTGGTCCAGGGCCTCCAGCCGGGCGCGCTGCTGGCCCAGGTAGGCGGCCAGGGCGCCGGCGTCAGCCTGGCCGAAGGCGGCGTAGGCGGGGCCCTTGTCACCGGTCCAGGCGCTGAAACCGCGGCCGGCAGGGGTGAACAGTTCGGCACGCTGCAGCGCCTCGTCCAGGCGGCGCAGGCGGCTGCTGGCGTCGCTGGCCATCAGGCCCTGCAGGGTGTCGGCCTGCGCGGCGGCGCCCAGCTCCGTCAGCAGGGCCTGCAGGCGCACCAGGCGCTGGCGCTCGGCCTCGGTGGGGCCCTCGCCGCCCGGGCGTCCGCCCGGCACCCGGGCCAGGGCCAGGTGGTCCAGCACCTGCACGGCCACCTGCTGGTCGATCAGGCCGGCCAGGGCTTCGCGCAGCTCGGCCGGCGCCTTGGGCACCAGCTCGGTCTGCAGGCGCTTGCGCAGGTCGGCCCCTGCCAGCGCCAGGTCCAGCCGGGCGGTGTCCCAGGCCAGCAGGCCGCTGGGGCCTTCGGACAGCTCGCGCGGCGCGCCGCTGGCCATGAGGGGTAGGGCATAGAGCTGGGCCAGGGCGTCGCGCAGGCCGGCCAGCGAGGGCTCCAGCACCCAGCGGGCCTGGGTGGCGTCCCACACCACGCCGCCGGCCAGGGGCTGGGCCTCCAGCGCGGCCAGCTGGGCCTGCAGCTGGCGCAGGCCGGTGTCGCCCTGTTCGCGCAGCTGCTGGGCGGCGGCGGGCCCCAGCAGGCCCTGGGCGGCGGTGCGGGCCAGCAGCTGCTCCCAGGCGGCGCCGGGGCGCAGCCCATCCTGCAGCAGCCACTGGCCGCCACCGCGCTGCAGCAGCAGGTCGGCTGTGCGCAGGGTTTCCAGCAGGGTGCGCCAGGCGTCCACGCGGTCGGCCGCTTGTTCGTCGTCGGCGGGCTCCAGACGCTGGGCCAGCTGTTCGCCCAGCCGCGTGCGCAGGGCCAGCAGGTCGTTCCGGACCAGGCCGCGCTGCCACAGCTCGGCGGCGCGGCGCTGCACGCCGCAGTGCAGGGCCAGCTGCAGCCCGTTCAGGGTGAAGCCGGCGCTGCGCACCCGTTGGCTGCGGAACAGGGCGGCGGCATGGTCGGGCTGGCCCGGCAGGTCCACGCCCAGCGTGGTGCGCACCAGCAGCCGCAGGTCCTGGCCGTCGGCGGCGGCGGCGGGGTCCAGCAGGCGCTGCATGGCGGCGGCGGCCTGGTCGATCTGGCCGGAGGCGCCAATCTGGTCCATCAGGCGGGCAAATTCGGGCAGGTCCTCCAGGCCCAGGGTGGGGCGGGTCGCGGCCAGGTCGGTGGGGCGCGGGGGCTCACAGGGGGCGCCGGCGATCAGCTCGCCGGTGGCCGGGTCCTGCGGCACGCCGGTGAGCTGGGCGGCCTGGTCGTAGAGGGCGCTGCGCAGCGTGACCACCGCCAGGTCGGCGAAGGCGCTCTCCAGCCGCTGGCGCACCCGGGCCGGCAGGCCCTCCACCACCGGCCAGGAGCCGGGCATGAAGACCGACCACAGGCGCCGCTGGTCCATCTGCTCCATCAGCTGCAGCAGGGCCAGCGTGCGCTGGCGCTGCCAGTCCGGCGGCAGGGGCTGGCCCTGGCGGCTGGCGCGGGCCTGGGTGTCCAGGTCGGCCTGCAGCTGGGTCAGTACCCCCTGCAGCACGCCGGTCTGCTGGTGCAGCACCACACTGCCCAGGCCCAGCCCCAGGGCCCAGGCGCCGGTCAGGCCCCAGGCGCCCCAGCGCAGTCCGCGGTGCATCAGGGGCCGGGTGAGCTGCTGGGTGCCGGAGGGTCGGGTCAGGCCCAGCTCCTGGAAGATCTTCTGCTCGAACAGGTCACGCAGGAACACCGGCTGGCGCAGCGGTGCGTCGTCCAGGTCGGCGTCCAGGGCCGGCGGGGCCGGTGGCGCGGCCAGGCGGGGCGGTGGGGCGGCGCCTTCGGTGGCCTCGGCGTCGTCGCGGTCCCAGCCGGTCCGCACGCTGGGGTCTGCCAGGGCGGCCGCAGGCGGGGTCTGGTCCCAGGCCTGCGCCTCCAGGGCCGCGGCAGCGGCCAGACCGGCGTCTGCGGTGAGGTAGAGACCGCGCAGGATGAAGGGCTCGTGGTAGGCGCTGGGCCGCATCAGCTCGTCCAGGTAGAGCTGCAGGGCCGGCTGCAGACCGGCCAGGCGGGAGGGCAGCAGCACCAGCGGGGTGGCGTCCTCGGGGGGCAGGGGGGGGCCGGGTTGGGCAAAGCGTTCGGCGCAGCTGTCGGCCACGGTGCGGCGCACATGGCCCAGGGCCTCGGCCACCCACTCGGGGCGGTAGCCGGTGGCCAGGTCGTAGGGGCTGGACCAGCCCAGCATGCAGCGGCGCAGCATGTCGGGCAGGGCGCGCGCATAGGCGCCAAAGCCGGGCACCCGTTCAGTGCCGGAGACCACCACATACAGCGCGAAGCGCATGGCAAAGCGGTTCTGCGCCAGCCACAGGCGGCGGTGGGCCCGCCGGGCCATGCGCACCAGCGCCTGGCGGGCCTCGGGGTGGGGGTCGAGCAGCAGCGCCGCCGGCACGGTGACCACCAGCGCGTCAAAGGGACGTTCGGGCCGGTAGTCGCGGCACAGGCCCAGGAAATCGTCCCAGGTGCGGTCGGCCTGGGCCTCGCCGGCGGCGCCAGGGCGGTCGGGCTCGCCCAGGGCGGCGCCTTGCACGTCGACCACCAGGCCCTTGTCGAAGAAGTGCCAGGCCAGGCCCGGGGTGGCCACGCGGGCGGCGGCGTCGCTGCCCAGGGCGCAGGCCACGCCGGCCTCGGCCAGCGGCAGCACCTGGCCGCCCTCGCTGCCGTCGTCGCCTTCATCAAGCACCAACACCCAGGGCAGCTGGTAGCGCTGGGCGCGCGGGGCCAGGCTGGACTCCACCAACTCCACCGCCTGCCGGAAGGATTGGCGCAGCCCTTCAGCCTGCAGCCGCGGGGCGGCCCGCCGGCCGGCGGGCGCACGGGCGTCCTGCGACCGGGTGGCCGCCCGCAACACCAGGGCCAGCACCGCCAGCACCAGCAAGATCAGCAGGCCCAGGCTGGCCAGGACAAGGTGGTCGGAGAGGAACATGGGGGCTCCGGGGCGCTCAGCGCGGGGCGGTGGCCCGGGGGCCGGGGGCGGTGGCCGCGGGGCCGCCGGGCAGTTCGCCCAGGGCCTGGCGCAGGCCCCAGGTGGGCCAGAGCCACAGCAGTTCGGAGCACAGCAGCAGGGCCAGCAGGCTGGCCCCCCACACCAGCGACCAGCGGCTGAGGCCACGGCGCCGGCGCGCGGCCAGGTGCGACAGGGTGCTGGCGTAGGCCTGCGGGTCCAGCGGGCGGTCGCGCTCGCCCAGGCCGGGCGGGCGTTGCCAGGCGAACTGGAACAGCTCTTGGCGCAGGCCGGCCAGGCGGCCGTCGTCGGGCTGGCCGCGCAACCGGCCCTGGAAGCCCAGCGCCAGCGCGGTGAGGTAAAGCCGGGCCAGGGGGCGCAGGGCCGGTTCGCGGTCGGCCAGCAACTGCTCGATGTCGTCCAGCACCCGGTCGCCCGCGATGCTGCTGCGGAACAGCGCTGCCTCCAGCAGGTGCTGCGGCCACAGCGCGCGGCCGGGCCAGTCGCGGCTGAGCAGCCATTCGTCGGCCAGGGCGGCCTTGAGGTAACGCACCTGGGTGGCGATCTGGGCGGCGGCCTGGCCGGCGGGGCCGGCGCGGCGCTGGCCCAGGGCCTGCACGCCAATGAGGTTGCGCAGGTGGCGGTGCAGGCCTCGCACGGCCTGCTCCAGGGCGCTGGCGTCCTGGGGGTCCAGGGGCTGGTGCAGGGCCAGCTCCAGCTCCTCGATGAATTCGCGCAGACCGGCCTCCAAGCCCTCCTCGGGATCGGCCGGGGGCAGGCCCGCGGCCGGGCGCGCTGCCCGCGGGGCGGGACGGGGGCCGGTGGCGGCGGGGGCGGTGGCGGGCCTCATGGGGACGGCGGTGTCGGTCATGGCGCGGCCTCCTTCAGCCCTTGACAAAGAGCACCGCCTCCAGCGGGCGGCGCTGGGGGTCGGTCTCGCTGGGGTTGCCGATGCGCAGGCGCTCGCCCGGCCGCAGCCCGGTGCCGGCGGTGTCGATCTCGAACAGGGTGTAGGGCCCGCCGGCGCGCAGGCCCAGCTCGGGCACCTGCTCCACGGGCTGGCGGGCGGCGCCCAGCACGCGGCGTTCGCGCAGCGAGGGCCACAGCGCCGCCCCGCCGATGGCCGCCCCGGCCATCCAGGCCTGCAGCGCGGCCTGCCCCTCGCCCCGCAGGCCCAGCACCAGGCGCGGCGCCAGCCACGGGCCGGCCATCTCCAGGCTGAAGTGGTCCTCCTGCCAGTGCAGCGGCTGCAGCCGGTGCTCCTGGCTCACCTGGTCCAGTGCCTGGGCCACGGCGTCCAGCAGGGGCTCGAAGCAGGCTTGCGGCCGGGCGTGGTCGTAGGCCGGCGGCAGCGGCGGCAGGCCACCGGCCTGCAGGCCGGCCAGCGGACCCAGGGCCTGGGCCAGCGTGACGTACAGGGCCCAGGGGTGCAGGCCATCGGTCTGCAGCACCGCCTCCAGCGCGGCCAGGGGGGCGCCCAGGGCCTGCAGCCGGGCGCGCTGCTCCAGCTGCACCACCCGGTCTTCCAGGCGGGAGCTGGCCGGCAGGCTTTGACGCGCCACGTAGGCGGCCTTGCTGCGCCACAGGGCGGCCAGCTGCCAGGCCCGCTGCCACAGCGGGTGCTGGCGCTCCAGCCGGCGCATCGGCGCCCAGGGGCCGGCCAGGCGCAGCAGGGCGTTGTCCTGGGCCAGGTGGCACAGCGGCAGGGCCTGCCACAGGCCGGGGGGCTGGGGGCCGGCGGCCAGGCCCAGGGCGGGCAGCAGGCGCGGCAGGTCGGCGGGCTCGGCCTCGGAGACCTCGTCGGCCACCGGCTCGCCCACCACACCCCGAAACCGCGCCGGGGTCTGGCTCAGGCGCATGGAGCGCTCGCGCGGCAGGGTCAGCCAGATCGCCAGGCGGCCCTCGGCCTCCAGGGCGGTGCGGT
The DNA here is from genome assembly GCF_010499455.1 of Ideonella livida. Taxonomy (GTDB): domain Bacteria; phylum Pseudomonadota; class Gammaproteobacteria; order Burkholderiales; family Burkholderiaceae_C; genus Ideonella; species Ideonella livida. Next base: position 151,864 of record NZ_JAAGOH010000008.1, read on the forward strand.
GCGGCGCCAGGTCCAGCTCCAGGGGGGCGTGGGCGCCGTCCAGGGCGTCGTGGCGCACGGCGGTGCCATCGGGCAGCACCGCGTCCAGGGCCAGCACGCGCAGCCGGCCGGCGCTGAGCAGGGCGGTGTCGATGTCCAGCCGGCCCAGGCCCCAGGCCAGGGGGGCGGCGGCCAGCAGGGTCCAGGCGGCCAGGGCGTCGGTGCGGGCCTGCAGCTGCTGGAAGTGCTGGGGGGCCAGCAGCATGCCTTCATGCCACTGCAGGCGCTCGGGGGGCCAGGCGGGGACGGCGGCGGAGGCAGGGAGGTCGCTCATCATGGGGTGTTCGTCCTCAAGGGGGCCAGCGTGAAGCCGCGCGGACCCAGCCGCACAGTCGCGCCCGTGAAATCTTCCGGTAGTCGTGCCCGGTGTTCGCCCGGGCTGAGGTAGTCGGCAAAGATCAGCACGCCGCTCACGCGGGGCGAGCCCAGCAGTGCCTCGCTCAGGCGCAGGCTCTGACCGGGCACCAGCTCCACGCTGTGCACCCGCAGGCCATCGGGCCAGGTGCGTTGCAGCTCCTCGCGGGTGGTGAACCATTTGGCCGCGGGCAGCGCCTGCAGGGTCTGCAGCAGTTCGGCGTCCCGCACAAACAGCACGTCCACGGCCACGGCGGTGGACTGGTTGGCGTCGGGGCTGGCCTGCAGCAGCAGGCCTTCCCAGCTCAGCCACTGCGGCACCGGCGGGCCGCCGAAGGTGTTGGCCGTGGCCGAGCCGATGGCCTTGGCCACCTGGCCCACGCCGGCACAGCCTCCCAGGCCCAGGCCGGCCGCCAGCAGGGCCAGTGCGGTCAGGCGGCGCCGGGCAGCACGGTGGGGCCGCGGGGGCCGCGACGGGCCCGGCATGGGCCGTGAAGGCGGGCGGCTCATCGGGCGCGCTCCTGCAAGGTGGGGAGGGCCGGGCCCACCGGGCCGGGCCCGGCCGCCGTGGGCTGTGCGGGCCCGCCGGCGGCGGTCCGGGTCTGGCCCGCCTGCCAGCCGCGCTGCCAGCCCAGGCCCAGGCCCAGTGCCAGGCTCAACAAGGCGGCCAGCAGCAAGGCGGCGGCGGCGGTGGCCAGGGCGGAGCCGGCCAGCTCCAGGCGCAGGGCCGGGGGCGGTGCGCGCAGTGGGGCGTCGGCCTGACGTTCTGAAGGCAGGCCACGGCTGACCGCTCCCACCAGCACCGCCACGGCCAGCAGGGTCAGCAGGTTGCGGGCCGGGTCGGCCAGCCGGTCCAGCAGCAGCAGGGTGGGCAGCACGGCCTCGCCCGGCAGGTGCCACCATTGCATCAGCAGGGCCGCGGCCCCCAGTCCGCCCCAGGGGCCGGCGGCCGGGGCCAGCAGGGCGGCGGCCGCGGCCGCCGCCCCCAGGGCCAGCGCATCGTGCAGGCCCGGCGCCAGCCCATAGAGCTGGGCGACGAAGACCGCCACGCCGGCGGCCTGCAGCGCGTGGCCCACCCGCAGCGCCACCGCGCCCAAGGGCAGCAGCAGGTCCACCGCACCACGGCTGAAACCCAGCCGGTCGCACAGCGCCTGCACGGCCGGCGGCACCGCGGCCACCGCGTTGGGCGAGCAGGCGGCCACCAGCAGCGGTGCCTGCAGGCTGGCCAGCACCTGGGCCGGGCCGCACTGGGCCTGGCGGCACAGGGCCACCACCGCCAGGGCTGCCAGGCCCAGGCAGCCCGCCAGCAGGGTGCCCAGCAGCGCGGCCAGCGCCCACAGCGGGCGTCCCTCGGTGTGGCTGGCCAGCTCGGCCGCCAGGCCGGCCACCAGCAAGGGCAGGCCGCGGTTGGCCAGGGCGATGAGGTGCTCGAGCGCGCGGTAGACCGCGTCCAGCTGACTGGCCAGCGCCGCCTGCCGCGCAGCCGGCCGGCGGGCCAGGGCCAGGCCAAAGAGCAGGGCGCAGCCCAGCACCACGGGCAGGGCCTCCTGCACCAGGGCGGCAAAGGGGTTGTCCGGCAGGATCGCCGGGGGCGCGATGGGGCGGGCCGGGGTGGCCACCACCGCGCCGTAGCGCTGCAGCTCGGTGCCACCGGCCTCGCCGCCCTGGGCCTGCAGCACCCGGCCCAGGGTGGCCTGGTCGGTCCAGGACAGGTCCTGGCCGGGCTGGACGGCCAGGGCCAGCAGGCCACCGCTGAGGCCGCCCAGCAGCAGCAGGCCCAGGCCCAGCGCTGTGGCCATCAGGCCGCGGCGGCCGGGGTGGGGCAGGGCCAGCAGCTTGCGCACGCCGGCGGCGGTGGCCACGCCCAGCAGCGGCAGCGCGGCCATCTGCAGCAGGTTGACCAGCAGGCCGCCGGCCAGGGCCAGCGCCGCCTGCAGGGCCGGCACCAGGGCGCCGGCCAAGGCCCCCAGCAGCGCGGCGGCCAGCAGCACCGGCGGGCGGCCATGCCAGCCTGATGCGGCGGCGGCGTTGGTGAGGGCGGACATCGTGGCGTGGCGGTCGGGTCAGGCCGCCCGGGGCAGGGGAGTGGCCGACCCGGCGGCGCCTCGGTTCCAGCCCTGGGCCAGGCCGTGCTGCACGCAGGCGCGGGCCAGCTCCAGCGAGCTGTCCACCAGCGCCAGGCCGTCGGCATGGGCGTAGAGCATGGCCAGCGGGATTTCGGTGCAGCCCATGATGACGGTGGCTGCGCCGCGCTGGCGGGCGCGGCGCAGCACCTCATCCAGGGCCCGGCCGCTGGCCGCCATGTCGCCGGCTTTGACGGCGCGGATGCAGTCGTCCACCCAGGGTTGCTCGGCCTCGGGGTCAGGCACGTCGGCGGTGATCTGGCGCTCGGCCAGGGCGCGCTGGTAGAAGCCGCTGGCCAGGGCGCCGCGCGTGGCCAGCACGCAGGCGCTGCCGCCGGCAGGCAGGGCCTGCACACAGGTGCGGGCGATGTGCAGGATGGGCGCGCCGCTGGCCGCGGCCATGGCCTCGTACCAGTGGTGCGAGGAGTTGCAGGGGATGGCGATGAGCCCGGCGCCGGCGGCGTTGAGCAGGGCGATGCCGCGCAACAGGGCGGGCAGCGGGTCGGGGCCCTGGCCCAGGATGGCGCGGCTGCGGTCGGGCACCTGCGGCAGGTGGCTGACGACCACCGGCAGGTGCTCCTGGTCACAGCGGGCGGGTGTCAGGGCCACCAGCTTGCCCAGGAAGTCCACCGTGGCGGCCGGGCCCATGCCGCCGAGGATGCCGATGCAGCTCATGGTCCTGCTCCCGGGGTTCAGAGCTTGAGGGGCCGGGGGCACACCAGCGCCACCGCCGCGGAGTTGCCGATGACGATGACCAGGGTGCGCAGCATGTCGCACAGCGGGTCCACCGCCACGAAAAGGATGAAGGCCGCCTCGAAGGGCAGGCCCAGGTAGCCGCAGGCCATGCCGGTGAGCGACACCGTGACCAGCCCGCTCATGCCGGCCGAGGCAAAACCCGCCAGCACCGAGGCTGCCAGCACCAGCATCACCTCGCCGCCGCTGAGGCTGCGGCCATAGAGCTGGGCGATGAACAGCGTGGCGCTGACGTAATACAGCACCGGCCCCAGCCGCAGCAGCGACACCGACAGCGGCACCAGCAGCTCCACCCGGGTGCGGGCAAAGCCCAGGCGCTCGACCAGCGACTCGATCATCACCGGCATGCACGAGGCGCTGGAGCGTGTGGCCAGTGCCAGGGCGAAGGGGCCGCGCAGCGCGTCCAGCACTGCGCCCAGCGGCTGGCCGGCACGGCGCCACAGCAGCGCCACCGCCCCGGCCAGCAGCAGGGCGGCCGCCAGCCCGAAGGCGGCGACAAACTGCAGCATCGCCACCAGAGGCTCCAGCCCGGTGCGCGCCAGCTGCGCCGCGCTCATGCACAGCAGCACCACCGGCAGCGGGTAGTTGAGCCAGCGGGTCAGGGTCTGGCAGCTCTGGTAGACCGTCTCCAGCGAGCGGGTGAGGCCCTCGGACACCCGCTGCGGCACCTGGCCCACCGCAAAGCCGAACAGCAGGGCGAAGACCAGGGCCTTGAGGGTGTCACCCCCGGCCAGCGCCGCGAAGATGTTGGCCGGCACCAGGCTGGCCAGCACCTGCACCACGCCCACGGTCTTGGCCGGCGCGTCCTCGCCATGCAGCTCCAGGGCGGTGTCGCTGGCGCCCAGGTCGCTGCCGACGATGCGGCCGAAGGTCTCCAGCGTCTCGCGCGGCAGCTGGGCCCCCGGTTGCCACAGCAGCAGCACCACGGCGCCGGCCAGGGCGGTCAGCGCGGCCGCGCCGGCAAACACCAGCGTCACCCGGCCCAGGATGCGGGCGGTGCCACCTTCATGGAACAGGCGCTGCAGGCTGAAGATGACCGCTGAGACCATGAAGGGCAGCACGATCATCTTCATGAGGTCCACATACAGGTCGCCCACGAAGGCCAGGCGCAGCGCGGTGTCCGGTGCCGCGGCGCCCAGGGCGAAACCGCCGGCCAGGCAGCCCAGGATCACCCAGGGGTTGAGCGCCCAGGCGTAGAGCCGGGCGGCCCAGCCTGACGGCGGGGCGGGCGGCGGGGCGGGCACGGCAGGCGGTCCGGCGTCCAGGGGGGCGGTGGCGTCTTGAGGGGGGGGCATGGCGGACTCTCTGCAGCGCGTGGGGGCGGCGGATGGGGGCGGTGGGCAGGCGGGGCGGCGGGGCTCAGACGCCCACGGCGCGCAGCACCTTGTCCACGTCCAGCTTGTCGTTGCGCTGGGCCAGGAACAGGTCCACGAACTGATGCAGCAGCGGCGCGTCGGCGCCCACGGCAATGCCCAGCGTGTCCTCCAGGTCCTTCAGGGTGATCGTGCGCAGGGTGAGCGAGGCGGTGGGGTCGCTGCGCAGCAGGCGCTTGACCTCGAACTCGTCGCGGTAGGCGCCCACCACCTCACCGCTGCGCACGGCGGCCACCACCTGCTCCCAGCCCGGGTAGGGCCGCAGCTGGGCCTGCGGGAAGTGGCGCTTGGCGTAGTCGGCGAAGCTGGAGTTGGCGATCACGCCGATGGTGCCGTTGAACTGCCGCACCACCTCGCCCACCGCCTTGTCACGGGCCAGCCGGGCGAAGGCCAGGCGGTTGAGCACCAGCGCATGGTTCAGGCGCAGGTAGGGGGCCGAGAAGCGGATCACCTGCGCCCGGGCCAGGGTGCGGGAGAGCTTGCTGATGCCCACGTCGGCCTCGCCCCGGGCCACCAGGTCCACCACGCCGTTGAAGTTCCTGGCCTCGCGCACGAAGCGCACCGGCACCTTCAGCTCCCGGGCCAGGTCCTTGGCCATGTCCACCTCCAGCCCCACCAGCTCATGCTGGCTGAGGTGGAAGAAGGGCGGCGTGTCCACCGCCAGCATGGCCACCCGCAGCTCGCCCCGCATCACCAGTGCGGCCACGTCGGGCGCCAGCAGGCGGCCGTCGGGCATGCGCACCAGCGGGCCGGGCACGGGCGGGCTGGCGGCAGGGGCGGGCGCCGGGCCCGTGGCCGGCGTGGCGGGGGCGGCCCGCACCCCCAGCGTCGGCAGCAGGCCCAGGGAGACGGCGGCCCAGCCCAGGGCACGGCGCCGGCGGGGTTGGAGCGGGGTGGGGGAAGCGGCGATGGGCATGGCGGTG
>NZ_JAAGOH010000009.1 GCF_010499455.1 Ideonella livida
TTGACGTCCTGGCTCAGCAGCAGGCTGATCTGCGTGCGCTCCTCCATGCTCAGGCTTGAATATGCTTGACCCATCGCTTCAAGTCATTGGCTCAGTTGAGGTGTTGCACTTCAGTCTAGAGCCCAGGCAGGAACGGGCGCCGCGAGCGTTTGCTGCACCACCACGCGGTCCAGCACCAAGTCCGACGCAAAGGAATTGGCCAGCGAGGTGCCGTCGGCAAAGTAGAGGGTGGCGAAAGCACCATCCGCCACAAAACTGCCGGTGTAGCTGAGGTAGCTGGTGGGCACGGTGCCAATGTCCACCACATAGCCCGATAGCAGCGTGCCCGTGCCCTGCACCGCATAACCCAGGGTTTGCGGATTGGGTGAGGCGAAGCCGCCGTAGTCAAAGCTCAGGCTGTAGGTGGCGCCCGCCGTGGTGGCAAAGGTCTGGGACAAGACGCCGGTGCCGGCCACATTGCCCCAGTTAAAGACGGCCTGCTTGGTGCCATCCGACGGGTTTTCATCGGTGCGGATCTCCACCGCACCGGTGTGGGTCCAGCCCGTGAAGTTGCTTTCAAAACTGCCGTTGACCAGCAGGTTGGTGGCGGCCAAGGCGGGCGCTGTGGCCAAGAGGCACAGCGCCGCACCGGCGACGAGACGGGGACAAAACATGGGGATCCTCCTGAGACGTTCGAATGCCGCAAGGCGGCAGTCAAGCGACAGCGCCCGGGGCCCCTGCGACGATGGGCGTGAACCCTTGAGGGATTCCGTCTTCGCCATGGGCCAGGGAGCCGTGCTGGGGCAGAAGGTATCGCCAGGAGAGGGTGTCGCGCCTCCTCTGTTGTGTGGAGGCTGAAGGGTGAGGCCAAAAGGGTGCGGCCGATGGGAGGTGCCGGTCGAGCAGACACGCGCCGGGTGTCTTCAGGGGGCCAACAACTGGCCTTCTTTCCAAGCGGCGCTCATCTTGGCCAGCAGTGGCGCCGGAATGCGGTCGTCTCCCTGCGCCTGTTGCAAGGTGTCTTGCAGGGCTTGGGCGATGGCCTGCAGCACGCGGGCGGGCTGGCTGACGCCGCAGATGCGGCGCCCGAAGTCGAGCAGTTCGGCTTGGGTGGGGTAGGCCTTGGTGTGGTGCCGCCCGGCGAACAGCTTCAGGGCCAGGGTGCGGTCTTCCAGTTCGGGGCCGCCGGGGTAGCGGGTGTAGGTGTAGAGGGCGGTGGTCACCACATCGAACATCGGGGCCAGCCAGATGTCTTGGGCGCTGCGGTAAAGCACGCCGAAATTTTTGAGGTGCGCGTCACCATTGCGCACCATCACCGAGAAGGCCACCTGCGCGAAGAAGCGATGCAGGTTGCTGCTGTGCAGTTGCAGTTGACGCAGCAGTTCTGCCACCCGCTGGTAGCTGCCTTGGTATTTGCGGTCAGAGAGCACGTCGCGCACCCGCAAGCCGGCCAGGGCGGCGATGTCTTCAAAACCCAGGCGCTCGGTTTCGCCGTTGGCATGGGTCACCAAGTCGAAACGGTCCAGCACCAGCAACTGGCCGTCGTCTGACAGGGCGAAGCCGGGCACCTCAATGCCTGCGCGGCGAGCGGCGCTGAGGCACAAAAATTCGTTGGCACACAGGCCTGGGTAGGCCGGGCTGGCCGCCTTGACGATGAGCGACGGGATGGGCACGGTGGGCCGGTCCGGCACCATGATCTTGGGCTGCATGCCGGCGATACCCGCGCCGGTGCTGAGGTAGGCCGCCACCAACTCGTCGAAGCCCTCCGGGCTGTAGCGGGTTTTCAGCAAGGCGTGCTTGCTCAGGGGAGGAGGTGGCGCCGGCTCAGGCGCGCCGGGCAGCCGGAAACCCAGCCGGCCAATGCCGTTGAGGCCCACCAGCGCCAACAGGTGCATGGGCGTCATCGGCCGCTTGGGGAACAGCTGGCGGATGCGCATGAACAGATCGCCCTCGGGCAGGTTCTGGTCCATGGGGGCGAACAGGTCACCGTCTTGCCAGGTCAGTTGCTGGCGGGCGGGCATGAGCAAGGCCACGGCAGGCTGATCGGGCGCCGCATCCAGGTAGCGGAATTCGTAGGTCGAGGCTTTTAGCAACTGACCGGCTTGACCAGCTTGGCCGGCTTGGGCATGCGGGCCAATCGAAACGTCAAGTGCCCGCAGGCGATCTGGCAGACCGGTGGGGCCTGTGTCAGCCGGCATCGCCGTCATCCAGTTCGTCGTCCAGGAGAAAGCGCCGGGCCACTTCTTGTGCTGACGGCAAGCCCACTGGCTCCAGCCGCAGCGCCAAGCCCAGGGCGCCCAGCACCGCCAGCAACGACGACACGGTGCTGTCTTCGCCGGCTTCGAGTCGGTACACCACTTCACGCACCTTGCCGGCGCGCTGGGCGAGTTCGGATTTGCTCAAGCCCAGCGATTTGCGCTGGGCTTGCAGCGCCAGGCCCAGCTCATCAGGGAGACGAAGATTGCCAGTCATGGCTTGCATTATTGGCTTGGAAGGCCTTTTTGCAAGTTATAACTGGCAAATTTGGGCTCGTTTATCAGGCTGGCCTTTGGGCCGGCGTCAAGCCAGCTTGAACAAGCTGGTGGCCTGCAGTTCCAGGGCCATGCGGCCATCGGCATGGAACAGGCGCCAGGTCCAGTTGAGCACGCCCAGCTCGGGGCGCTTTTCGCTGCGGCGCACGCCGGTGACTTCGGCTTTCAAGGTGAGCGGCTCGCCGGGGCGCACCGGGTGGGGCCAGCGGATGGACTCCAGGCCGGGGGAGGCGAAGGATTCAGAGCCTTCCAGCGCCACTTGGGCCACCAGGCGCATGGCCACGCAGCAGGTTTGCCAGCCGCTGGCGATGAGGCCGCCAAAGGGGCCGGCGGCGGCGGCTTCGGGGTTGGTGTGGAACCACTGCGGATCCCATTGGGTGGCGAAGTCCAGGATGTCCTGCTCGCTCAGGGTGTAGGGGCCGGCTTCGATGACCTGGCCGACGTGGAATTCAGCGAATTTCATGGGTGGGCAATGAATGGGGGGAAGGGGTCAGGCGCCGAAGCGAGGCGGGCGCTTGTCTTGCAAAGCGGCCACGCCTTCTCGGGCGTCGGCGCCGGCAAAGCCCAGGATCTCCAGCGCCAGTGAATGTTCAAACGCCGGCCAGGCGGCGCGCAGCCAGTGGTTCAGGCTGCGTTTGGTCCAGGCCAGGGCGGTGGGACTGCCGGCGGCCAGGGTGGTGGCCACCTCGCGGGCGCGGCTCAGCAGTTCGTCGTCGGGCACGGTCAGGCTGACCAGGCCGATGCGCTCGGCCTCCAGGCCGGAGAGCGGGGCGCAGGTGAGCAGGTGGTATTTGGCCTTGGCCATGCCGCACAGCAGCGGCCAGATCACGGCGGCGTGGTCGCCGGCGGCCACGCCCAGCTTGGTGTGGCCGTCGATGATCTTGGCGTGGTGGGCGGCAATGGACACATCGGCCAGCAGGGCGAGCGCCGCGCCGGCGCCCACGGCGGCACCGTGGATGGCGCTGACGATGGGCAGGTCGCAGTCGATCATGCCCTGCACCAGGTCCCGCGCCTCGCGCAGGATGCGCAGGCGGGCGGCCTCGGAGCCCACCATCTCTTGCACCAGGGCGAAGTTGCCGCCGGCGCAAAAGCCTTTGCCTTCGCTGCGCACCAGCACGGCGCGCAGACCGGGCTCGGCCGCCAGGCGGGGCCAGAGGGCGCCCATCAGGGCATGACCGGCGGCGTCCGAGGTGGGCATGCTGCCGGCAGGGCCCAGCACCAACTCGGCCACGCCGTCGCTGTACACGTCCACGCGCAGGGCGGTGGGGTCGATGGCCGGGCCCAGGTCGAGGGTGCGGGTGAGGTGGCGGTCGGGTTGGGGTTCACTCATCGGTGTGCTCATGGGCCGGTTCCGGCGTCAGTTCAGGCGGCAAGTTCGGGGGTGGCCGGTGCCCACAGGCGCTGGCGCAGGCCTGGGCACACGCGGTAGCGCTCGCCGCGGTAGTGGGCGTCCAGCGCGTCCAGCAGGGCCACCACGGCGGGGGCGTCCCAGCCGGCCAGCCACTCAAAGGGGCCGGCGGGGTAGTTCACGCCCAGCTTCATGGCGGCGTCGGCGCCGGCCTCAGTGCACACGCCTTGGTGCACGGCGTCGCTGGCTTCGTTGATGAGCATGGCCAGGGTGCGGGCCACGGCCAGGCCGGGCGCGTCGGCCAGGCGTTGGGGGTTGAAGCCCAGCAGGGCCAGCCACCGTGGGGCCTGCGCCTGCCAGGCCGCGCTGGCGCGGGCGGCCGGGGCCCAGGCCAGGGCGGCGCAAGGGGCGGTCTGCGCCGTGGGCAGGTCAAACACCGCCAGGTCGGCCAGGCCGAGTTCTGCTGCGATCTGGCTGGCGGGGCGGCCGTCGCTCAGGCGCAGTTGGGCGGGGCCGGCGGGCAGACTGACTTGCAGGCCCACCCAGTCGGCATCGGGCACGGCCAGCACGGCTTGGCCAGCAGCCTGCAGCGCGGCGGCCAGGCGCTCGGCCACCGGGCCGCGGCCATGCAGGCTCACGGCGGCGGCTTGGGGGTTGACGTCCGCCAGGCTGACCGGGGTGGCGGCAGGCACGGTGGGCAAGGCGCCGGTGCGGTGGTCATAAAAGCCCCGGCCGCTCTTCTTGCCCAGCAGGCCGCCGTCCACCAGTTCACGCTGCACGCCGCTGGGCTGGAAGCGCTTGTCGAAGAAGTTGGCCTCGTAGACCGAGTTGGTGACCGCGAAGTTGGTGTCGTGGCCGATCAGGTCCATCAGCTCGCAGGGGCCCATGCGGAAACCGGCGCCGCGCAGGCAGGCGTCCAGCACGGTGGGCGTGGCGGCCTGCTCTTGCAGCAAGGCCAGGGTCTCGGCGTAGTAGGGCCGGGCAATGCGGTTGACGATGAAACCCGGCGTGCTCTTGGCATGCACCGGCGTTTTGCCCCAGGCTTGGGACAGGGCGTAGATGGCCTCGGCCACGGGAGCTTCCGTGTGCAGGCCGGCCACCACCTCCACCAGCTTCATCAGCGGCACGGGGTTGAAGAAGTGCATGCCCACCAGGCGGCCGGGGTGCTGCAGGCCGTTGGCGATGGCGGTGACCGAGATGGACGAGGTGTTGGTGGCCAGCACGCAGTCGGGCGCCACCAGGCCTTCCAGCTCGGCGAACAGGCTGCGCTTGGCAGCCAGGTTCTCGACGATGGCTTCCACCACCAAGGCCACGCCGCCGGCGCTGGCCAAAGCCGCCACGCCCTGGGCCACGCTGTCGGCTGGCTGCAGGCGGGCCAGGGTGGCTTGCAGCGCCTCGGCGCTGAGCTTGCCTTTGGCCACCAGGCCCTGCAGCGTGGTGGCGAGCTTGTCGATGGCGCTGGCGGCGGCGCCGGCGCGGGCGTCTACCAGGGCCACAGGGTGGCCGGCCTGGGCGGCCACCTGGGCGATGCCGGCACCCATGATGCCGGCGCCCACCACGAGGACGGGGCGTTGTGAAAGGGTCATGTGGGGTGGGTCAGCAAGGGGTGAAAAGGACGGTGGCCGGTTCAGACCTTGGGCACCCAGGCGGCGGGGCGCTTGGCCAGGAAGGCGGCAAAGCCTTCACGGGCTTCGTCGGTGCCGCGCACGCGGGCGATGGTCTGGGCGGTGAGCTCGCGCGTGGCCTCGGTGATGGGGCCCACGGGCAGTTGGGCGAACAGGGCCTTGATCTCGCGCTGGGCACCGGGGCCGCCCACCAGCAGCTCGTCCACCAGGGCCTGCACGGCGGCGTCCAGGGCCTGGCCACTGCTGTCGTCGGCCACCACCTGGGTGATGAGGCCGATGGCGGCAGCCTCCGTCGCGCCAATGCGGCTGGTGGTCAGCGCCAGCCGTTGGGCCTGGCGCTTGCCCACGGCATTGGTCAGGTAGGGCCCGATGACCGAGGGCAGGATGCCGAACTTGGCCTCGCTGACCGCGAACTGCGCCCGCTCGGCCGCGATGGCGAAATCACAGGCCGCCGCCAGGCCCACCCCGCCGCCCAGGGCTACGCCCTGGATGCGGGCGATGGTGGGTTTGGGGCAGCTGTGGATGCGCCAGAGCATGCCGGCAAAGCGCCGGGCATCGGCCACGTTCCAGTCCAGGCTGGCCTCGCTGGCGCGCTGCATCCACTGCAGGTCCGCGCCGGCGCTGAAGGCCTTGCCGGCGCCTTCCAGCACGATGACGCGCACGGCCGGATCGTCGGCCAGGGCGGTGAACACCGTGTCCAGCTCGGCAATCATGGCCTCGTCAAAGGCGTTGAAGACCTGCGGGCGGTTCATGCGCACGCGGGTGACGGGGCCCAGCGTGACGGCCAGGGTGCTCAGGGTGGAGAAGTCGGGCATGGGGCGGCGGGGCCGTGGCCCCGGGGTGGCCTATGAGGTTGGGGTGGAGGGCGGCGAAGGCTGGGGCGGGTGGCCCCCGTCGGGTCAGTAGGTTTCCAGGTGCAGGCGGCCTTCGGCCTTGAGCGTGGCGCCCACGGTGTCCCAGTGCAGACCGGCGCCTTCGGCGATGTCGCGCAGGGCCAGCACCACGCCTTCTTCCATGCTCTTCAAACCACAGACGTAGAAGCAGGTGTTGCCGTCTTTGAGCAGGGCGGCCAGGTCGGCGGCGCGCTCGCGCATCAGGTCTTGCACATAGCGCTTGGGCGCGCCGGGGGTGCGGCTGAAGGCGAGGTTGATGTCGATGAAGTCTTTGGGCAGGCTCATCAGGGGGCCGAAGTAGGGCAGTTCGGCCTGGGTGCGGGCGCCAAAAAACAACATCAGCTTGCCGCCCTCGAATTTGCCCGACTGGCGCAGCCTGCGCCGCCATTCCGTCATGCCGCGCATGGGCGCGCTGCCGGTGCCGGTGCAGATCATCACGATGTTCGAGCGTGGGTGGTTGGGCATCAGGAAGCTGCTGCCGAACGGTCCGATCACCTGCACCGTGGCGCCCACGGCCAGGTCGCACAGGTAGTTGCTGGCCACGCCCTTGACCGGGCGGCCTTGGTGGTCCGCCACCACACGCTTCACGGTGAGCGAGAGGTTGTTGTAGCCCGGGCGCTCGCCGTTGCGCGGGCTGGCAATGCTGTACTGGCGGGCGAAGTGCGGCTTGCCTTGCGCGTCCACCCCCGGCGGGATGACGGCGATGCTTTGCCCTTCCAGCACCGGGAAGGGCATGGCGCCAAAGTCCAGCACGATGTGGTGAGTTTCGTTCTCGGTGCCGGCCTCGTTGACCCGCACATTGCCCACCACGGTGGCGGTGGTGGGGGCCTTGGGGCCGTAGAGCTTGGTGTACGGGTGCGCGGCCGACCACGGCGGCACCTGCGCGCCCCACTGGGCGGAGTTGAAGGGGGTTTCGCCGCTGGGGTCGGGTGCCGGCACGGGGGCGCTCAGATCGGCGCCGTCGGCGACGGCGGCCGGGTCAGCGCCGCCGGCTTCGGCCACGGCAGCGGCCAGCGCGTCGGCGCTCAGCTCGGTGGGCAGCTCGTCCCACAGCAGCTGCTCATCCAGCGTGTAAGGGCGGGCACCGGGCACCTGACGCCAGTTGTCGATGCTGCCGGTGGGGCAGGGCGAGATGCAGGCCATGCAGAAGTTGCACTTGGCCGCATCCACCACGTAGTTGCGGTCATCGTGGGTGATGGCCGCCACCGGGCAGGTGGCTTCACAGGTGTTGCAGCGGATGCAGATCTCAGGATCGATCACATGCTGCTTCAGCACGGCGGGCATCGGGGCGTTCATGGTGGGTCTCGGCTCGGGCTGGGGGGCAGGGCCGGCGCTGGCGCTGGGGGCCGGGCCCTTCAGAGTGGGTGGGGCGTGGACTTCAATTGACGTTCACGTTAATGAGAAAACGGCGGTCCGCCCTTCGGGATTCACCGGATGGGGCCGACCGCCGTGGGTGGGGCAGGCGGCGCCGAGAGGGGGGCCGCGCTGCACCGGGTGCGCTGCTGGAACGGGTCAGTTGAAGCGCACGTAGTCGAAGTCCACCGGCTGGCGGTTGATGCCCATGACCGGCGGGGCGATCCAGTTGGCGAACTTGCCCGGCTCCACCACGCGGCCCATCAGGCTGGCCACAAAGGCGCGGTCTTCCACGGTGGGCAACCAAGCCTTCTCGTGGCTGGCCCACTCGGCGGCGCTCACCACGCGGCCATCCGGCGTGACGTTGGCGCCGGCCAGGGTGCCGATCTTGCGGTTGAAGGCTTTGTGCGGAGCTTGCAGGCGGAAGGGCAGGCCGGCCTTCTCGATGACCTTGTTCCAGCGGTTGACGCCGCTGATGGAGTCCTTGATGTAGTCGTCGCGCAGCACTTCGTTGAGCGCATTGAGCATGGGCACTTCACGCTCCACCAGCTGGCCGCCCTGCACCGCCAGCACCTTGTAGGTCTGGCCTTGCAGGCGGTGGTCGTCGCCACGCTTGGTTTCTTCATAGCGGCCCTTCAGGCCGGAGTTGTAGAAGATGGCGGCGTTGCTGGACTCGTCGGCACCGAACAGGTCGATCGTGACGGAAAAGTGGAAGTTCAGGTAGCGCTGGATGGTGGGCAGATCGATCACGCCGGCGGCCCGGATCTTGGTCACGTCGTCGGTCTTGAGCTCGTTCATCACCTGGCAGGTGCGGGCGATCACGCGGCTCACGCCCGACTCGCCCACAAACATGTGGTGGGCTTCTTCGGTCAGCATGAACTTGGTGGTGCGGGCCAGCGGGTCAAAGCCACTCTCCGCCAGCGCGCACAGCTGGAACTTGCCGTCGCGGTCGGTGAAGTAGGTGAACATGTAGAAGCTCAGCCAGTCGGGCGTGGGCTCGTTGAAGGCCTGCAGGATGCGGGGGTTGTCCGCATCGCCGGAGTTGCGCTGCAGCAGCGCGTCGGCCTCTTCGCGGCCATCGCGGCCGAAGTACTTGTGCAGCAGGTAGACCATGGCCCACAGGTGGCGGCCTTCTTCCACGTTCACCTGGAACAGGTTGCGCAGGTCGTACTGGCTGGGGCAGGTCAGGCCCAGGTGGCGCTGCTGCTCCACGCTGGCCGGCTCGGTGTCGCCCTGGGTGACGATGATGCGGCGCAGGTTGGCGCGGTGCTCCCCAGGCACGTCCTGCCAAGCGGCTTCGCCCTTGTGCTCACCGAAGTTGACCTGGCGGCCTTCTTCCTTGGGGTTCAGGAACACGCCCCAGCGGTAGTCGGGCATCTTGACGTGGCCGAACTGGGCCCAGCCGTCGGCGTCCACGCTCACGGCGGTGCGCAGGTACACGTCAAAGTTGTTCGAGCCCTCGGGGCCCATGTCGCCCCACCAGCTCAGGAAGTTCGGTTGCCACTGCTCCAGCGCGCGCTGCAGCGTGCGGTCTTCCGACAGGTTGACGTTGTTGGGGATCTTTTCGCTGTAGTTGATCGAGGACATGGTGTCTCCGTGTGCCGGGATCGGGGGAGTGGTGTTTCGGTGGCGGCGCGCTCCACCCGGAACCGCGCCGCCCAACGTCAAATCAGAGGTGCTGGGATCAGACGCGGTTCATGTCGAACTGGGCCTTTTCGCCCTTGCCGTAAAGCTTGAGTGCGCCCTTTTCGCCCACAGCGTTGGGGCGCTGGAAGATCCAGTTCTGCCAGGCGGTGAGGCGGCCAAACACGCGGGTGATCATGTTTTCGGGGCCGTTGAAGCGCAGGTTGGCCTCCAGGCCGGTCAGGGCGTCGGGCGACATGGCGGCGCGCTCTTCCAGGGCCAGGCGCACCTCATCGTCCCAGTCGATGTCGTCGGGGTTGGAGGTGTTCAGGCCCAGGGCGAAGGCGGCATCAGCGTCCAGCCCCACGCCCAGTTGACCGCGCAGCGTGGCCAGCTGCGCTGCGTCGTTGTAGAAGCGGCGGGCCAGGCGGCTCTGGTCGGTGGCCATGGGGTAGAGGCCGAAGTTGGCTTCGGTCATCGTCAGCTTGGGCGCGGCGGCGGCATCGTCCGGCAGGGCCAGGTGGTAGATGCGGTCGCAGGCCAGGGCCAGCTCCAGCAGGGTGCCGGTGAAGCAGGTGCCGGCTTCCACCAGGGCAAACAGCGAGCGCGAGGACACGTCCAGGCGGCTGAAGGTGCGGCGCAGCAGGCCGATGGTTTCACGCACGAACCAGTGCTGCTGGTGGGCCAGCAGGGTGGCGTCCAGGGCCTTGACGGCCTCGGCGTCGCCTTCGGTCTTCAGGATCCAGGTGCCAATCTCCAGCTCGTTGGTGCGCAGGTGCAGGATGGCGTCGTCCAGCTGCCGGCCCATGGCCAGCGGGTACCAAGCGGCGCCAGCGGCTTCGATGCCGGCCACATCGGTCGGCAGGCCGCCGGTGGGCGCCTTCACCGTCAGCACGGCCTGGCGCTTGGCGCGGTCGATCTGCACATTGACGTAGTCGTAGGACACGCTGTCGGCGGTCTGGCGGCGCTCGATGCGGGGCAGGGCCACGCCCTGGGCGGTGGCGGGGCGGTCGCTGCCGGCGGCCAGTTGCAGGGCGCGCTCTTGCACCTTGGCGGCAAAGGCGGCGGGCTTGGCGATGTCGTCCACCAGCTTCCAGTCCTTGGCCTTCTGGCCGCGCACGCCTTCGGTGGTGGTGCAGAAGATGTCGGCCAGGTCGTGGCGCACCTGGCGCTTGTCGGTCACGCGGGTCAGGCCGCCGGTGCCGGGCAGCACGCCCAGCAGCGGCACTTCGGGCAGGCTCACGGCGGAGCTGCGGTCGTCCACCAGCAAGATCTCGTCGCAGGCCAGGGCCAGCTCGTAACCGCCGCCGGCGCAGGCGCCGTTCACGGCGGCCAAGAACTTCAGGCCCGAGTGCTTGGAGGAGTCTTCCAGGCCGTTGCGGGTTTCGTTGGTGAACTTGCAGAAGTTCACCTTCCAGGCGTGGCTGGAGACGCCCAGCATGAAGATGTTGGCGCCCGAGCAGAAGATGCGGTCACGGCTGGAGGTGACCACCACGGTGCGCACTTCCGGGTGCTCAAAGCGGATGCGGTTGATGGCGTCGTGCAGTTCCACATCCACGCCCAGGTCGTAGCTGTTGAGCTTGAGCTTGTAGCCCGGGCGCAGGCCCGCGTTCTCGTCCACGTTCATGGTCAAGGTGGCGACCGGACCTTCGAACTTCAGCGACCAGTGGTGGTATTGGCTGGGTTCGGTGCGGTAGTCCACTTCCAGGGCGGTGGTGGGCAGCGGTGCGTTCATGGCGAGTCTCCGGGCTGAGCGGGCGGGGGGCCCTGGGGGTTCGGGCGGTGGGGATGCACGATCTTGCGTGCTGTCATCGGGAGCTGATGGGATGAAGTTTAATGCACTATCGTGCAGCGTCAAGATGGATAGGCACTTTAATGCACCTGGGATGAACCCTAGTGCCGGTGCTTGGGGTGTCGCCTTGCGTGTGGTGCACGGGCCAGGGCGGTGGCGGACACGGCGGCGCGTGGGCGCGTGGGCGCATGGGCGCATGGGCGCTTGGGCGCTTGGGCGAACGAGCGCTGCGCGTGAGCGCGCTCGTGCCTGTACGAGGGGGGGCGGCGGGGGTCGTCCGCATCCTGCCCAGGGTGTGCGCGGGCCAGGATCGGCCCCGCCTTCCCAGGCGGGGCGCTCAGGGGCTCAGCTCAGGGGCTTAGGTCCGGGCTTTGTGGCCAACAGGTGGCGCAGTTCGGCAAAGCTTTGTTCCAGCGTCTTGCCGTGGGTGTCCAGGGCCAGGTCGGCCTTGGCGTAGAAGGGGGTCCGCTCCACCAGGATGCGCTTCAGGTCATCCATGGCTTCCTGGTTGCCGGCCATGGGCCGCAGATCGCCTTGGGCCACCACGCGGGTCATGTGCTCCTCTGGCGTGGCTTGCAGCCACACGGTGTAGCAGTGGCCCAGCAGCAGGTTGTAGTTGGCGGGGTCTGACACCACGCCGCCCGGCGTGGCAATGACGGCGTCGGGGTAGAGCTGGATGGTTTCTTCCAGGGCGCGGCGCTCGTAGCGGCGGTAGGCCACCGAGCCCAGCAGGTTGTGGATTTCCGGCAGGCTGCAACCGGCCACGCGTTCGATCTCGCGGTTCAACTCCACAAAGGGCACGTCCATGGCCTCGGCCAGCATCTTGCCCAGCGTGGATTTGCCGGCGCCACGCAGGCCGATCAGCGCCACCCGTTGCTGGCGCGCCTCTTGGGGGCCGGCTTCGCCAAACAGGTTGGTCAGCGACTCACGGGCGCGGCGCAGGTCGCCCTCGTCGCGGCCGCGCAGCAGGTCGCGGATCAGCAGCCACTCGGGGCTGCCGGTGGTTTCGTCGCCCAGCAACTCGGCGATCTGGCAGCCCACGGCTTGGGCTACCTGTCGCAGCACCAGCACCGAGGCATTGCCCACGCCCAGTTCCAGGTTGGCGAGGTGGCGTTCTGACACGTCGGAGGCCACGGCGAGTGCCCGGCGCGTCATGCCGCGGCGGGCTCGGGCGGCGCGCACCCGCTCGCCCAACGCCACCAAAAACGGGTCGCGCGCCGGGGGGGTGCGGTCAGCGGAGCTGGCGTCGGCCAGTGTGGGTTCGAATTCGTCCATGGCTTCAGTGCTTTCCCGGAGCATGCACTATATTGCTTGACTGGCTTGCTCCTGCCGGGTAAGTTTCGTTCATGCAATAAATTTCCTCAAGGCGAGTTGTCTCGGGTCTAACCCGGTCGCTGCAGGAAATCAAGTGCACGAAACTGGGGCCGCCCAGGTGATCCTGTTCAGGCCTCGTCCGGTCAATAGCCTCGCATTCTGCAAGCCCGCGCCATGTCTGCCCTTGATGATTTCCGTTCCTTGGTGGCCAGCGTCACCGCCACCCTGGTGAATCGCCCGCTGGATGGGGCTTTGGCCCAGCATCTGAACAGCGTTCACCCGGCCGGCAGCCCAGCGTACGAGGCCCTGGCGGCGGCTTGCCGCCAAGGGGTGGCCGAGGGTTGGATGTGTGCCCAAGAACATGGCGGCATCCGCTACGGCCGCGTGCTGGAGGCCACCGAGGCCACCCATGGCTTCTCGGTGGATGTGGTGGACATGCTGGACGTCGCCGGCCCGCACCACACCCATCCCCACGGCGAGATCGATCTGGTGATGCCCCTGGCCGCTGGCGATGGCATGGCCGCAGGGGGCAGCGCCTGCTTTGATGGCCAGCCGGCGGGCTGGAAGGTGTACGGCCCGGGCACTTCCCACCGTCCCACCGTGACAGGCGGCCGTGCGCTCGTGCTCTACCTGCTGCCTGCCGGCGCCATTGAATTCACCCGCAAGGTCAAGTCATGAACACAGAACTCCTCCTCAACCACGTGGCCGGGCAATGGGTGGCCGGGCAGGGCGCCGGCTCCACGCTGGCCGACCCCGTCACCGGCGCCGCGCTGGTGCGCGTCTCCAGCGCCGGGCTGGACCTGGCCCAGGCCTTTCAATTTGCCCGCGAGCAGGGCGGCAGCGCGCTGCGCGCCCTGAGCTACGGCCAGCGTGCCGAACTGCTCAAGGCCATTGGCGAGGTGCTCAAGGCCCAGCGCGAGGCCTATTACGCCATCGCCACCGCCAACAGCGGCACCACCACCGCCGATTCCGGTGTGGACATCGACGGCGCGCTCTACACCCTGGGCCAGTACGCCCGCTGGGGTACGGCCCTGGGTGATGCGCGCGCCCTGCGCGACGGTGCGGCGGTGGCCTTGGCCAAGGACGGCGCCTTCCAGACCCAGCATGTGCAGGTGCCCAGCCGGGGCGTGGCGCTGTTCATCAACGCCTTCAATTTCCCGGCCTGGGGCCTGTGGGAGAAGGCCGCGCCGGCGCTGCTCTCCGGTGTGCCCGTCATCGTCAAGCCCGCCACCGCCACCGCCTGGCTGACCCAGCGCATGGTGGCCGATGTGGTCAACGCCGGCATCCTGCCGGCGGGGGCGCTGTCGGTGATTTGCGGCAGCTCCGCCGGGCTGCTGGATCAACTCCAACCCTTTGATGTGGTCAGCTTCACTGGTTCGGCCGAAACAGCGGCGGTGATCCGCTCGCACCCTCGGGTGGTGAGCCAGTCGGTGCGCGTGAACATCGAGGCCGACAGCCTGAACGCCGCCGTGCTGCTGCCCGGCGCCGACGCCGAGAGCGAGGCCTTGTTCGTCAAGGAGGTGGCGCGCGAAATGACCGTCAAGAGCGGTCAGAAGTGCACCGCCATCCGCCGGGCCCTGGTGCCGGCCGAGCGCTTTGAGGCCGTGGCCCAGGCCTTGGTGGCGCAACTGGGCAAAACCACCGTGGGCAACCCCCGCAACGAGTCCGTGCGCATGGGCGCGCTGGTCAATCGCGAGCAGTTTGAAGGCGTGCTGGCGGGGCTGGAGCAACTGGGCCGCCACGCCGAGCTGCTGCTGGACGGCCGCGCCGCCCCGCTGGTGGACGCTGACCCTTCGGTGGCCGCCTGCCTCGGCCCCACCCTGCTGGGCAACCGCACGCCCGAGGCCACCGATGCCAACACCGCCGTGCACCACCTGGAGGTGTTCGGCCCCGCCGCCACGCTGCTGGCCTGCCGTGACACCGCCCACCAGCTGGCCCTGGTGCGCCGGGGTGAGGGCTCGCTGGCCTGCTCGCTCTACCACCACGACGCCGCCGCCTTGGGTGCGGCGGCGCTGGAGCTGGCCGATTGCCACGGCCGCGTGCACGTCATCAGCCCGGCGGTGGCCAAGCTGCACAGCGGCCACGGCAATGTGATGCCGCAAAGCCTGCACGGTGGCCCTGGCCGCGCCGGTGGCGGTGAAGAGCTGGGTGGCCTGCGCGCCTTGGGCTTCTACCACCGCCGCGCCGCCGTACAGGCCGCGCCGGACGTGCTGGCGGCCCTGGGCCCCTTGGCCGAGTTGAGCCTGTAAGCATTCAGGCCTCCCCCACACACCCGCACGGTGGGCCCACCCGCCGGACCCCAGGAGACACGCATGACCGAACTGCAAGCCGCTGAAGAACTCAAGGTGCCCGCGCCCACCGACGGCTTCAACTTCGCCGCCCACCTGCTGGCCATCAATGCCGGCCGGCCGGACAAACC
Organism: Ideonella livida; assembly: GCF_010499455.1. GTDB lineage: Bacteria > Pseudomonadota > Gammaproteobacteria > Burkholderiales > Burkholderiaceae_C > Ideonella > Ideonella livida. Next base: position 14,878 of record NZ_JAAGOH010000009.1, read on the forward strand.
CGCCTTCATCGACGAAACCGGCTGCACCACCTATGGCGAGCTGGCCACCCGCGTGCGCCAGATTGCTGCCGGCCTGCGCGCCCTGGGCATCAAGCGCGAAGAGCGCGTGCTGCTGCTGATGCTGGACAGCCGCGACTGGCCCGTGGCCTTTCTGGGCGCCATGTACGCCGGCGTGGTGCCGGTGGCGGTGAACACCCTGCTCACGGCAGATGACTACGCCTACATGCTGGAGCATTCGCGCGCCCAGGCCGTGCTGTGCTCCGGCGCCCTGCTGCCGGCGGTGAACGCGGCGCTGGTCAAGAGCGATCACGAGGTGGGCAAGGTCATCGTCTCGCGCCCCATGGCGCCGCTGCACCCCAGCGAGGTGGAGTTCGAGGCTTTTGTCGCGGCCCAGGCGCCGCTGCCCCAGGCGGCGGCCACCGGCGCCGATGCGCCGGGCTTCTGGCTCTATTCCAGTGGCTCCACCGGCCGCCCCAAGGGCACCGTGCATTCGCACGGCAACCCCTACTGGACGGCCGAGCTGTATGGCCGCGGCGTGCTGGACCTGCAGGAGAGCGATGTGTGCTTCTCCGCCGCCAAGCTGTTCTTCGCCTACGGCTTGGGCAATGCCTTGTCGTTCCCCTTGAGTGTGGGCGCCACGGTGCTGTTGATGGGTGAGCGGCCCACGCCCGACGCCACGTTCAAGCGCTGGCTCGGTCAGGTCGGAGGGGTCAAGCCCACGGTCTTCTTTGGCGCCCCCACCGGTTTCGCCGGCATGCTGGCGCACCCGGCGCTGCCGGCCCGCAGCGCGGTGAGCCTGCGCTTGGTGTCTTCCGCCGGTGAGGCGCTGCCCGCCGAACTGGGCGAGCGCTTCAAGGCGCACTTTGGCGTGGACATCGTCGATGGCATCGGCTCCACCGAGATGCTGCACATCTTCTTGTCCAACCGCCCGGGCCAGGTGCGCTACGGCACCACCGGCTGGCCGGTGCCCGGCTACCAAATTGAGTTGCGTGGCGACGACGGCGGGCCGGTGCCCGATGGCGAGCCGGGCGACCTCTACATCCACGGCCCCAGCGCCGCGATGATGTACTGGGGCAACCGCGAAAAGACCCGCGACACCTTCCAAGGCGGCTGGACCAAGAGTGGCGACAAGTACGTGCGCAACGCGGACGGCACCTACACCTACGGCGGCCGCTCTGACGACATGCTCAAGGTCAGCGGCATTTACGTCAGCCCCTTTGAGGTGGAAGCCACCTTGGTGCAACACCCGGCCGTGCTGGAGGCGGCCGTGATTGGCGTGGAAGACGCAGAGGGCCTGACCAAGACCAAGGCCTTTGTGGTGCTCAAGCCCGGGCAGGCCGCCGACGAGGCGGCGCTCAAAGCCTTCTGCAAAGACCATTTGGCGGCCTACAAGTACCCGCGCCAGATCGAGTTTGTGGACGACCTGCCCAAGACGGCCACCGGCAAGATCCAGCGCTTCAAGCTGCGTGACGCCGAACGCGCCAAGGGCGCCACCGCCTGAAGCCCCCGGCCTGAGACGCAACGACGATGAGCGAGCTGATCCACATCACCGCTGGCGGCCGCCCGCTGTGCATCGAGCACGCCTGGGTGGGCGTGCCTGACCCGCAGGCTCCACTGCTGGTGTTTCTGCACGAGGGCCTGGGCTCACTGGCCATGTGGCGCGATTTTCCAGAGCGTTTGTGTCGCGCCGCCGGCGTGCGCGGCCTGGTGTATTCGCGCCCCGGCTACGGCCGCTCCACCCCGCGCCCGGGGGCTGAGCGCTGGGGCCTGGATTTCATGCACATCCAAGCCGAGCAGGTGCTGCCGGCGCTGCTGGACGCCTTAGGCGTGGTGGGTCCTTACCACCTGCTGGGCCACAGCGACGGCGGCTCCATCAGCCTGATCCACGCCGCGCGCGCCGCGGGCCGCGTGGCCAGCTGCACCGTGATGGCGCCGCATATCCTGGTGGAGGCGTTCGGCCTCATCAGCATCCGCGAAGCGCGCCGCGCTTACCTCGAGACGGACCTGCGCGCCAAGCTGGCCCGCTACCACGACGATGTGGATTCCGCGTTCTGGGGCTGGAACGACATCTGGTTGGCCCCGGACTTTCCCCAGTGGCAAATTACTTCAGAACTAAAGAATATCGTGGCGCCTGTGCTGGCCATCCAAGGCTTGGATGACCAGTACGGCACGATGGCCCAGATCGACGGCATTGCCGCAGCCCACCCCGACACCCGGCTGCTCAAGCTCCCGGCCTGCGGCCACTCGCCCCACAAGGACCAGCCAGAGGCGGTGATCGATGCCGTCAGCCGTTTTCTGGCGGACCCTCTCGCGGCACCCAAGAGGCCCAACGCCCACGCCGCCTGATCCACCCCAGCGTTTCAACCACAGCCCGGCCCCTACCAACCAGCCCGGACCGGGCGCCACCAGTCGGACGGAGACAACCATGACGACGACCCCTCGATTCCAAACGCTGACCCGCCTGAGCGCCATCGCGCTGCTGGCCGCCGCCGCTTGCAGTGGTGCGCTGGCCCAGGGCGCCCCCAAGCTCAAGGTAGGCCTGATGCTGCCCTATACCGGGACCTTCGCGGCGCTGGGCACGGCCATCGAGAACGGCTTTCGTCTGCATGTGCAGGAGCAGGGCGGCAAGCTGGGGGGCCGAGAGATCGAGTTCTTCAAGGTGGATGACGAGTCCGACCCTGCCAAGGCCACCGACAACGTGGGCAAGCTCATCAAGCGCGACCAGGTGGATGTGCTGATCGGCACCGTGCACTCCGGCGTGGCCATGGCCATGGCCAAGGCCGCCAAGGAGAGCAACACCCTGCTGATCGTGCCCAATGCCGGCGCCGATGCCGTGACCGGCCCGATGTGCGCGCCCAACATCTTCCGCTCCAGCTTCAGCAACTGGCAGCCGGCCTATGCCATGGGCGAAGTGGTGGCCAAGAAGGGCCACAAGACCGCCATCACCATCACCTGGAAGTACGCCGCCGGCACCGAGTCGGTCAACGGCTTCAAGGAGGCTTTCGAGAAGAGCGGGGGCAAGGTGGTCAAGTCGCTGGACCTGCCTTTCCCGAACGTCGAGTTCCAGGCCTTGCTGACCGAGATTGCCGCGGCCAAGCCCGATGCGGTCTACACCTTCTTTGCCGGCGGCGGTGCGGTGAAGTTCGTCAAGGACTACGCCGCGGCGGGCCTGAACAAGACCGTCCCGCTCTATGGCGCCGGCTTCCTCACCGATGGCACGCTGGAGGCCCAGGGCGACGCGGCCCAGGGCCTGTTCACCACGCTGCACTATGCCGACGGCCTGAACACGCCCAAGGACAACGCCTTCCGACTGGCCTATGTGAAGAGCTTCAAGCTGCAGCCAGACGTGTACGCGGTGCAAGGCTATGACGCCGCGCAGATGCTGGCCATCGGCCTGGCCGCCACCAAGGGCGATGTGAGCAAGAAGGCTGAGATGGCCGCCGCCATCGAGAAGGCCAGGATCGACAGCCCGCGTGGCCCCTTCACCGTGAGCAAGGCCCACAACCCGGTGCAAGACATCTACCTGCGCCAAGTCAAGGGCAAGGAGAACGTGTCGGCGGGTGTGGCGGTGAAGGCGCTGGCCGATCCGGCCCGTGGCTGTCGGATGTAACTCCCCCCCTACGCGATCACAGATCGCGCCCCCCCAGGGGGGCACCACGGGTGGACCGGCCAAGCCGGATCCACCGTGGTTGGCTTGGTTGGTGTTGGCCTGGCGGCGGCCTCTTTGTTTTGTGCGGCTTGGGTGCCGAGTGGGGTGGGCTTCGTGGATTTCTCGACTTTTCTGATCCAGTGCCTCAACGCGCTGCAGTACGGCTTGCTGCTGTTTTTGGTGGCGTCGGGGCTGACGCTGATCTTCGGGATCATGGGTGTCATCAATTTGGCGCATGGCAGCTTCTACATGATCGGGGCCTACATGGCCTATGCGCTGGCGCCGGTGGCGGCCACCTGGGGTGGCGGTTTCTGGAGTGTGCTGGTGCTGGGCTTGGTGCTCTCGGTGGCGCTGGGTTATGTGCTGGAGTGGGTGTTTTTCAGCTACCTCTACGAGCGTGAACACCTGCAGCAGGTGCTGATGACCTATGGCCTCATCTTGGTGTTTGAGGAACTGCGCAGCATCCTGCTGGGCGATGACGTGCATGGCGTGCAGCCGCCCGCCTTCCTGTCCGGCACCATCCCGCTGGGCGACGTGATGACCTACCCGGTCTACCGGCTGTTCATCTCGGCGGTGTGCGTGGCGGTGGCCCTGGGCATGTGGGCGGTGATGAGCCGCACCCGGCTGGGCATGCGCATCCGGGCCGGGGCCAGCAACCGGGAGATGGTGCGGGCGATGGGCGTGAACATCCGCCTGCTGTACCGCATCGTGTTTGCCGTCGGCGTGGCCCTGGCGGCGCTGGCCGGCATGATCGCGGCGCCCATGTCCTCGGTGTACCCCGGCATGGGCGGCTCGGTGCTCATCATTTGCTTCGTGGTGGTGGTCATTGGTGGCATCGGCTCCATCAAGGGCGCGCTGGTGGCGGCCCTGTTGGTGGGCCTGGTGGACACCTTCGGCAAGGTGCTGGTGCCCAGCATCGCCGGCCTGTCGGTCTACCTCTTGATGGCCGTGATGCTGCTCTGGAAGCCGCAAGGCCTGTTCAAAGCAGGATGAATAGGCCCACCCCCGAAGCGCCTGCGGCGCCTCCCCCTCAAGGGGGCGCCACCCGCGGCCCGGCAAAGCCGGTTCCGCGGTGGCCGCTTGACGGCTTGAAACAGGTCCGAGCGGGCGGCTCGTGATTGAACCTGGAGGTTTGAAATGTCTGATCCCATGTGGGTGCGCAAAGGCCTGCCGGTGCTGCTGGCCTTTGCCGGGCTGGCGTTGCTGCCGGCCTTGATCTCTGGCTTCTACCTGGAGCTGGCGATGAAGATCATGATCCTGGCGCTGTTCGCCCTCAGCCTGGAGCTGCTGGTGGGGCAGACCGGGCTGGTGTGCTTTGGGCAGGCGGCGTTTTTTGGCATCGGGGCCTATGTGGTCACGCTGATGTCACCACAGAGTGAAGGCGCCTCGCTGTGGCTGGCGCTGCCCGCCGCCCTAGGCGCAGCGGCGCTGTTTGCCCTGGTGGTGGGCCTGCTGAGCCTGCGCACCCAGGGCGTGTACTTCATCATGATCACGCTGGCCTTCGCGCAGATGGCCTACTTTGTGTTCCATGACACCGACCTGGGCGGTGGCAGCGACGGCATCTACCTCTACTTCCGGCCGGTGCTCAAGCTGGGGGACTGGCAGCCGTTTGACCTGGACAAGCCCATCACCCTGTACTACGCGGTGTGGGCCTGCCTGGCGGGCACGTTTGTGGGTCTGGCGGTGCTGCTGCAAAGCCGCACCGGCCGGGCGCTGGCCGGCATCAAGGCCAATGAGCAGCGCATGCGGGCGGCGGGCTTTTCCACCTTGCCCTACAAACTGGGCGCCTTTGTGCTGTCAGCCGTGCTGGCGGCGCTGGCGGGCTTTTTGTTCGCGCTCAAAGATGGCTTTGTGAACCCGGAGATCCTGAGCTGGCACTTCAGCGGCGCCGTGCTGATCATGATCATCTTGGGCGGGCTGGGCCACCTGCGCGGGGCGCTGCTCGGCGCGGCGGCCTTCACGCTGTTGCAGGAGCTGTTTCAGTCCCAAGCCCTGTTTGGCAGCTTTGCCAAGCACTGGCAGCTGATGCTGGGCCTGTCCATCATCGCCATCGTGGCCTTCATGCCCAAGGGCCTGGTGGGGCTGCCGGCCCTGCTGGGGGGGCGCCGCGCCCGCCCGGCGCCGGAGGACTCGGCCAGCTTCGGTGCCACCCCGGCCTCTGCCACGTCTCACAGCCCCGAGGTGCGCCATGTCTGACGCTGTTCTGTCCTCCGCGGACGCCATCGCCCTGCAGGCCGAAGGCGTCTCCCGCTACTTTGGCGGCCTCAAGGCGGTGGAGGGGGTGTCCCTCACGCTGCGCCGGGGCGAGCTGCACGCGGTGATCGGCACCAACGGGGCAGGCAAGTCCACCCTCATCAACCTGCTCTCGGGCGAGCTGCCGCCCAGCGCCGGCCGCGTCATCCTCAACGGGCAGGAGGTGACGGACTGGAGCCAGCCGCGCCGCGCCCGGGCCGGCCTGGGCCGCAGCTACCAGCGCAACACCGTGTTCCTGGAGTTCACCGTGCGCGAGAACTGCCGCCTGGCCGCCCAGGCCCGCTGGCAACGTGCCTGGGACTGGTGGACCCCCGCCAAGCGCTGCGCCAAGGCCCAGGCTGCCGCTGAAGACGCCCTGGCCCGCGCCGGCCTGAGGGCGGTGGCCGAGCGCACCGCCGGCACCCTCAGCCACGGCCAAAAGCGCCAGTTGGAGATCGCCATGTGCCTGGCCAGCGACCCGCAGGTGTTGCTGCTGGACGAGCCCCTGGCCGGCATGGGCCCCGAAGAGACGGAACGCATGCTGGCGCTGCTGGGCCAACTCAAGACCGGCCACGCCATCTTGCTGGTGGAGCACGACATGGACGCCGTGTTCCGCGTGGCCGACCGCATCACCGTGATGGTCAACGGCCGCGTCATCGCCTCCGACCTGCCTGACGCCATCCGCCAGCACCGCGAGGTGCGCATCGCCTACCTGGGCGATGGCCACTGAAGGACTCCGCATGACCTCCACCATCCAGGACCGTCCGGCTGCGTCATCAGCCCGTGCCGGCACCGCCGAGGGCGGCCCTTTTCTGCAGGCCAGCGGCCTGCACGCCCACTACGGCCAGAGCCATGTCCTGCACGGCGTGGACCTGACCATCGGCCGCGGCGAGGCCGTGGGCCTGCTGGGCCGCAACGGCATGGGCAAGACCACCCTCATCCGCACCCTCATCGGCCAGCTCCAGGCCACCGGCGGCACGGTGCAGGTGGCCGGGCGGGACGTGACGGGCCAAGCCCCCGAGCAGATCGTGCGCCTGGGCATTGGCTACGTGCCCGAAGGGCGCGGCGTGTTCCCCAACCTGAGCGTGCGCGAAAACCTGCTGATGGCCGCCCGCCCGGGCCGCAAAGGCCAGACCGACTGGACCTTTGATCGCGTGATGCAGACCTTTCCGCGCCTGTCTGAGCGCCTGGGCAACGGTGGCGGCCAGCTCTCGGGCGGCGAGCAGCAGATGCTGGCCATTGGCCGCGCCCTGATGACCAACCCGGACCTGATGATCCTGGACGAGGCCACCGAGGGGCTGGCCCCGCTGGTGGTGGCCGAAATCTGGCGTGTGATTGGCCTGATCCGCGCCAGCGGCATCGCGTCTCTGGTGGTGGACCGCAACTACCGCCATGTGCTGGCCACCACCGACCGCTGTGTGGTGCTGGAAAAGGGCCGCGTGGTGCTGGCCGGTGAGAGTGAAACTCTGGCCGCCGACGAGGCCGGCCTGCACCGTTACCTGGGCGTCTGATCCGCGCACCTTGTTTTCTTCCTGACTCAGAACCCCCTCGCTCCCATGACGAATCAAGCCTTCATCTGCGACGCCCAGCGCACCCCCATCGGCCGCTACGGCGGCGCCCTCAGCAGCGTGCGCACCGACGACCTGGGTGCCTTGCCGCTCAAGGCCCTGATGGTCCGCCACCCGAACCTGGACTGGGCGGCTGTGACCGACGTGATCTACGGCTGCGCCAACCAGGCCGGTGAGGACAACCGCAACGTGGCCCACATGGCCAGCCTGCTGGCCGGCCTGCCGCTGGCGCTGCCCGGCAGCACCATCAACCGCCTGTGCGGCTCGGGCATGGACGCGGTGGGCACGGCCGCCCGCGCCATCAAGGCCGGTGAAGCGGGCTTGATGATTGCCGGCGGCGTGGAGAGCATGAGCCGCGCGCCCTTCGTCATGCCCAAGGCCACCAGTGCTTTCAGCCGCGACAACGCGGTGTACGACACCACCATCGGCTGGCGTTTTGTGAACAAGCTGATGAAGGAGCGCTACGGCGTGGATTCCATGCCCGAGACCGCCGAGAACGTGGCCACGGACTACCGCATCAGCCGCGAAGACCAGGACTGCTTCGCCCTGGCCAGCCAGAAGAAGACCGTCGCCGCTCAAGCCGCCGGCTTCTTTGACGCCGAAATCTGCCCCGTCACCTTGCCGCAGAAAAAGGGCGACCCCGTGGTGGTGGCCCGGGACGAGCATCCGCGCGACACCAGCCTGGACGCCCTGGCCAAGCTCAAGGGCGTGGTGCGCCCTGACGGCAGCGTGACGGCCGGTAATGCCAGCGGCGTGAACGATGGCGCTGTGGCCCTGCTGCTGGCCAGTGAGGCCGCTGCCAGCCGCCACGGCCTGACGCCGCGTGCCCGCGTGGTCGGCATGGCCACGGCCGGCGTGCCGCCGCGCATCATGGGCATGGGGCCGGCGCCGGCCACGCGCAAGGTGCTCGAACTCACGGGCCTCTCTCTGGCGCAGATGGACGTGATCGAGCTGAACGAAGCCTTTGCCGCCCAAGGCCTGGCCGTGCTGCGCGACCTGGGCCTGCAGGACGACGACCCGCGCGTGAACCCCAACGGCGGGGCCATCGCCCTGGGCCACCCGCTGGGGGCCAGCGGCGCGCGCCTGGTGATGACGGCGGTGAACCAGCTGCAACGGACCGGTGGCCGTTACGCCCTGTGCACCATGTGCATTGGGGTGGGGCAGGGCATCGCGCTGATCGTCGAGCGTGTCTGAGGCTGGCGCCACACGTCCCGCGCCGGTTCCGGGATGCGGTCTGCCCACTTGGGACTGTGCAGATTTGCAGCGTCTTTGTTTGCAGATGTGAAGTCAGTGCTTTCCTGAGTGGGGAAGTACCGAATCCCCGGAACGGTGCATGACCCTGAAACTGTCGTTGCGTTGACAACACATCAGGTCCGGGGCGATGCCACCGGACAGGGAGACTGCAGATGAATGGCACGAGACGTCGTTGGATCCGCGCCGGGCTGGGCGTGGGTGTGGGCCTGGCGCTGGGGGGGGCTGGGCCGGCCCGGGCCGCCGATCTGGTGGTGGCGCAGGTGGCCCCTTTCAGTGGGCCGCTGGCCGTCAATGGCGAGGCCAACTACCTGGGTGCCAAGGCCTACTTTGACCAGGTCAACGCCCAGGGCGGCGTGCAGGGCAACCGCATCCGCTTCGTGCGGGAGGACGACCAGTACCAGCCCGCCGAGACGGTGCGCCTGGTGCGGCTGGTGGCCGAGCGGGACCGGCCGGTGGCCTTCGTCAACCTGCTGGGTTCGGCCAACGTCGCGGCCCTGCTGCAGGACCGGACGCTGGACCGCGTGGGCATTCCGGCCGTGGGCGTCACGCCCGGCAGCGAGAGCCTGCGCACCCCGGGCAGTCCGCTGATGTTCCACCTGCAGGCCGGCGATCGGCTGCAGATCGAGGCCATCCTGAAGAACCTGGCCAATGTGGGCCTGTCCCGGGTCGGCGTGGTCTACCAGGACATCCCCTTTGGCCGCAACGGCCTGAATTACATCGAGGAGCAGGCGGGCCCGCGCCAGTTGCAGGTGGTGGCCAAGGTGGCGCTGCCCCCTGGCGCCGACGACGCCCGCGACGCCGTGGCCCGGTTGCGCGGCCAGGGGGCTCAGACCTTCCTGATGATCCTGGCGCCCAACAGCGGCGCAGCCTTCGTGCGTGACCTGCGGGCCGTGGGCGACCGCACGCCGGTGTACGGGCTCAGCTATGTCTCGGCCCAGAGTGTGGTGGCCAAGGCAGGCCCGGAAGGGGCGCTGGGCGTGGCCCTGGCCCAGGTGACGCCCAACCCCAACTCGCCCACGACGGGACTGATCCGGGACTTCCAGACCGCCATGCGTGACTTTGCGCCCAAGGGCACAGAGCTCAACACCATGACGCTGGCGGGCTACCTGGCCGCCCGGGTGACGGTGGAGGGGCTGCGCCGCAGCAGCCTGCCGCTCAAGCCGGAGAACCTGGAGGCGGCGGTGCGCCGCCTGCGCCTGGACCTGGGGGGTTACACGGTGGACTTCGCCTCGGGCGACAACGTGGGTTCCCGCCAGGTGGCCCTGTCGGTCATCGACCGCAGCGGCAATCTGCGCTACTGAACGGCACCGCTCCGCCAGCAGGGCCGGCCTGTGGTGCCGGCCCTGCGGGGGCGCCGTGGTCAGCGCGGGGCCGCCACCGCAGGCGCGGAGGCGGCCTGTGCAGCCTCGGCGCAGCGGCCACGCTTCTCAAACCAGTACACCGCGTTGCCAGCCACCACGATGCTGCCACTGACCACCACGCTGGCCGCCGTGACCAGGCCGGAGGCCACCAGCAGGCTGGCGCAACCCTCGTTGCTGCAGCCGGCCATGCCCCGCAGCACCACGGGCTCCATCTCCATGCGCCGGCTCTCGATCTGGCAGGCCTGGTCATAGACCGGCACCGAGCGGGGCACGTAGACGCAACCGCTCAGGACGGTCAGCAGGCCCAGCAGGACCAGGCGGCAGGAGGCAGGCACGGTAATCATCCGTCCAGTGTGGCCGCTATGCCGGCCCCGCGGAGCGCCGCAGGGCGGGTCGGCGCCCCGCGTCCTAGGGGGCAGGGCGGCCCGGGGCCGTTCAGTGGCAAAGGTTCAGCTCGGGGGCGATGCCGCCGTCCGGGCTGTCCACGCCGATGCAGCCCAGCAGGGTGGCAAACAGGTTGTGGTGGCCGTAGGTGGCCGTATCCGGTGGCAGGTTGGCGGCACGGGCGGCGTGGGCCTGCAGCCGCGCGTAACGGCGCGCCAGTTCGGCGTCTGCCATCCACTGCGGGCTGGCCCAGAAGACCAGGGGCACACGGCGCTGCTCCGGCGGGGCGATGTGGCGCGGGGTGGCGTGAAAGTGCCGGTTCTCGTCGATGGACTCACCATGGTCGGGCACCCACACCATCAGGGCTTTGCGCCCGGCCAGGGTGCCACGCAGCTCGTGCAGCACCTGGTCGACGAAGAGCACGCTGTTGTCAAAGGCGTTCAGCAGTTCGTCCACGCGGCAGAAGTCGCCCGAGCTCTTGCATTCGGGGGTCCAGCGGGCGAAGTCGCTGGGGTAGCGCTGGCTGTACACGGCATGTGAGCCCTTGGTGTGCAGCACCACCAGATGCGGGCCTTTGCCCGCAGGGTGCCGCGCCAGGGATTGGGCCACCTCGGGCACCAGCAGCCGGTCGTCCAGGCGCTTGTCCAGGTTCTCGGGCTGGGCGGCGATCACCTCGCGCAGCTTGAAGGCGTCGGGGCGCACCTTGGTGTAGAAGCCGGCCTCGCTTTGCATGGCGAACAGCTCGATGCTGAAGCCCAGATGCTTGTAGACCGAGAAGACGTTGTCCTCGAGGATCCGGTCGGGTTGTCCCGGTTTGCCCACCTGGATGCCCTGCGGCCGCACGAACATGCAGGCCAGCGAGAGCTTGGTGGCCGTGTCACAGGACCAGCCGGCGAAGGCCGCCAGGTGCTGGGCCTGCCGCATGTGCGGGGTGGTGTCACGGGTGTGGCCCAGCAGGCCCAGGCGGTCTGAGCGGGTGGTCTCGCCGATCACCAGCACCACCACCGTGTCGTCCAGCGGGGTCGCGGGCAGGTAGCGGTGCTGTCGCGATGGATGGACCAGGCGGGCGTCGTCCCGGGCCTGCCGCACCCGGCTGCCCACCACCATGCCCGTGCCGGCAATCCAGTTGCTGGGCAGGTAGCTGTGGGCGGCCACGCCGATGAGGTTGGTCTCTGGACCGGTGACGCCGCGCAGCGCCTTGCGGGCCTGGCTCAGGGTGGACTGGCCCAGCAGCAGCAGCAGCAGGCTGGAGAGCATGACCAGCAGGGCGGCACGGCCCCAGCCGGGCAGGCGCCAGCCGCTCAGCAGTCCCGGTTGGCGGGCATGCCGCCACAGCCAGACGCTGGGCAGCACGCCCAGGCACAGCACCCACAGGGCCGTCCAGTGGTCGACGATTTCCGCCGAGAGGTCGTGGTCGGTGGTGAACACGGCGTTGAGCACGCCATGCCCGATCACCACCTTGAAGCGCACCATGTAGTAGGCGGCCACCGCCGAGGCCATGACCAGGAATACACCCACCAGGCGCAGGCCCCATCGCCCGCAGAGGTGGGCAAAGGCCAGCAGCAGGCCGGTGGTCCCCAGGGTCAGGGCCAGCTCGCCCAGCGGGCCCGCGAGCTTCCAGGCGCCGGGCGTGACCCACCACAAGGTGTGCAGGCGTTCCCACCAGGTAGGCAGGTTGAGCACCGCCCCCACCCAGAGCGTGGCCGCCAGCCAGGCTTTCCAGAAGTGCAAGGGGGGAAGGGCCAGGGCGGGGCGGATCACCCGGTGGAGGAGGCGGTGCAGCATGGGAGGGTCGGGCCTGTGCCCGCACCGGCCGCTGTGCGGCCTGCCGTGCGGGCGAAGCGCGCATTTTGTCTGCGTGTCAGGCGTTTGTGAGCCCCGGTGTCGGGCGTGCCGGAGGCACGCCATGGCGCCGCGCAGACCGGCCCCGGTCGCAGCGCCCTTCAGGCGAACACGCCGGCCGTGGCCTGCATGCGGTCAGACACTTCGCCCAGGTGGTGCAGGGTGTCGCCGAACTGCATCTCCACGGCGGTCAGGCGCTTGAAGTAGTGGCTGCCCAGGTACTCGTCGGTGATGCCGATGCCGCCATGCAGTTGCATGCACTGCTGGCCCACGAAGCGGGCGCTCTGGCCGACCTGCACCTTGGCCTGGCTGAGTGCACGGCGGCGCGCGTCGCCGGCCTCTCCCAGCTTGAGCGTGGCGTAATAGCTCATAGAGCGTGCCAGCTCCAGCTGCATCTTCACATCGGCGATGCGGTGGCGCAGCGCTTGGAAGGTGGCCAGGGTCACGCCGAACTGCTTGCGGGTGTTCAGGTAGTCCACCGTGAGGGCGGTCAGGCGGTCCATCAGGCCCACGCTTTCGGCGGCGATGGCGGCGATGCCCACGTCCTGGGCCAGGGACAGGCGATCCCAGGCCTGTTCCAGCACCAAGGTGGCGGGCGTGTTCTCCAGCTGCAGCTCGGCGGCACGGGCACCGTCTTGCAGGGGGTGGCCCCCGACGCACAGGCCGGCGGCGTCGCGCGGCACCAGAAACAAGGCGATGCCGGCCTCGTCGTCCAACGTGCCGGTCACGCGGGCGGGCACCAGGAAGGCGTCGGCCTCGTCACCTGCGGGCACCAGGCTCTTGCGGCCGCTCAAGCGCCAGACGCCGTCCGTCCCGGCCTCGGCACGGGTGCTGACCCGGTTCAGCCGGTAGCGCGCGGCCTTCTCCTGCAGGGCGGGCACCACCAGGGCGGAGCCGTCGGCCATTCGGGGCAGCCACGCCGCCTGCAGGGCCTCGGGCGCTGCGGCCAGCAGGCAGGGGCTCATCAGGGCGCCGGCGGTGTAAGGTGCATTGACCAAGCCGCGGCCCAGCTCCTCCATCACCACCATGGCCTCCACCGCACCCAGGCCCATGCCGCCGTGGGCCTCGGGGATGACCAGGGCGGTCAAGCCCAGCTCGGCCAGCTCGGTGTGCACCGCGCGGGCGGCGCCGCCGGCCTTGGCCAGGGCATGTCGGCGATCAAAGGGAAAGGCTTTGTCCACCCAGCGGGCCACCATGTCGCGCAGCGAGAGCTGGTCGTCAGAGAAATCGAAGTCCATGCTGTTCAAGCTCCTTGTGCGCGGCGTCAGCCCAACAGGGTCTGGGCCACGATGTTGCGCTGCACCTCATTGCTGCCGCCGTAGATGGTGGTCTTGCGCACATTGAAGTAGTGGCTGGTCAGCGGGGCACAGTGTTCGGCGCCACCGGGGAACAGGCCACCCAGGGCCTGGTCGCCCTGCCAGCCGGCCTCCATGGCCTCGAACAGGAAGGCCTGGGTGCAGGGGCCGCCGGCCAGCATCATCAGCTCGGTGTAGCGCTGCTGGATCTCGCTGCCGCGGATCTTGAGCAGGCCGGCCACGTCCAGGCTCTGCTTGCCGCTCTTCTCTGCCGAGAGCACGCGCAGCACCATCATCTCCAGCGCCACGATGTCCACCTCCAGCAGCGCGATCTGGTCGCGCAAGCGGACGTCGTCGTACACGCCCTCGGCCTGGGCGATGCGCTTGAGGCGCTCCAGCTCGCGCTTGGCGCGGTTGACGTCGGCGATGTTGGTCCGCTCATGCGCCAGCAGGTACTTGGCGTAGGTCCAGCCCTTGTTCTCCTCGCCAATCAGGTTCTCGGCGGGGACCCGCACGTTGTCAAAGAAGACCTCGTTGACCTCATGCTCGCCGTCGAGCAGCAGGATGGGGCGCACGGTCACGCCCGGGCTCTTCATGTCGATCAGCAGGAAGCTGATGCCGGCCTGCGGTTTGCATTGGGTGTCGGTGCGCACCAGGCAGAAGATCCAGTCGCCATACTGGCCCAGGGTGGTCCAGGTCTTTTGGCCGTTGACGACATAGTGGTCGCCCACCCGCTCCGCCCGGGTCTTCACCGAGGCCAGGTCCGAGCCCGAGCCCGGTTCGCTGTAGCCCTGGCTCCACCACACATCACCGCTGGCGATGCCGGGCAAAAAGCGCCGGTGCTGCTCGGGCGTGCCAAAGGCCATGATCACTGGCGCCACCATCACCGGCCCGAAGGGCACGATGCGCGGCGCGTCGGCCAGGGCGCATTCCTCTTCAAACAGGTGCTTTTGCACCGCGCTCCAGCCCGGGCCGCCAAACGCACGGGGCCAGGCGTAGCCCAGCCAGCCTTTTGCACCCAGGAGGCGCGCCCATCGCTGGTGGTCATCTTTGTGCAGGCGTTGTGCCTGGCGCACCTTCTGGCGGATGTCGGCGGGCAGGTGGGTGGCCACCCAGTCGCGCACTTCGGCGCGGAAGGCCAGTTCCTCGGGGGTGAAATTCAGGTCCATCCAGTTCTCCTCACGCTGTCGGGGGTTGTAGCCCCGGGTCTGTCCCAGCGATGTCCAGCCCGTGACATGGACCGGGCAGGGCTTTCCCTGAAAGTCCTCAAAGCCGGCCGCGCGCCGCCGAAATCCCGCAGAGGCCAGGCGGGCTGGGCGTGCGCCGGCCGACCTGCGTCCTCACCTGCCAACGCCTCAGCTGGAGTGGTCCGTCATGCCGATGTCCGACAAGTTCTTTGCCAATGCCGCCGCGCTGCCTTCCATGCCGGAGGTGGCCTCCCGTCTACTCAAGTCCTTCGAGCGGGAGGACATGGGCATGCAGGAACTGGCCGACCTCATCGGCCGGGACCAAGGCCTGTCGGCCAAGTTGCTGCGCCTGGCCAACTCGGCGCGTTACAGCCCGCGCCACACCATCAGCAGCCTGAAGGATGCGGCCAGCACCATCGGCCTGAACAGCCTGCGCGACCTGGCGCTGGCGGCCTGCGTGGCCGGAGCCTTCCCCAAGCTGCAAAACTTCGACCGCATGCGCTTCTGGCGCAAGTGCCTGGCCACCGCTGGCCATGCCCGTGTGCTGGCCCAGGCCAGCGACCTGGACCCCGATGCCGCCTACCTGGCTGGCCTGGTGATGCGCACGGGCGAGCTGCTGATGCTGATGCACGAACCGGAGGCGGTGGCCCGTGCCGAGGAGCTGGCCCACCTGCCCGACAGTTTGCTGGACCACGAGATGGCGGTGCTGCAATGCAACCATCTGGAGGTGACGGCCGAGCTGGCCCGCCGCTGGAAGTTCCCGGACGAGCTGGTGCGCGCGCTGGCGGCCGCGGTGGACCCCATGGCGTGCCGCCCTTTCTGCCCGCTGGGCGGCGTGCTGCGCCTGGCCAGCGTGCTGGCCGATGCCGGTGACATGGGACTGGACCCGTTGGCCACCCTGCACGAGTACCAGCCGGACCTGTTCCACCACATGCACTTCGACCTGAACGAGGAATGGCTGGCCAGCCACCTGGCCAGCTACGAGACACTGACCGCCGGGGTCGATCAGCTGTTGCACTGAAGCGCTTGGTGGCCCGGCGATACTGCCGGGCCTATGCGCGCTGCCTCCCTACTTGCCCGCCTGCGCCCGTACCGCGCCCCGCGTCCCTCCGGTGGGCCCGGACGCTGGCCACCCCTGCCGCCGGGTTTTCTGGGCACCACGGCGGCCTTGGCCGTCGGTCAGATCCTGGCGTGGGCGCCGCTCTATTACGGCTTCACCTCCTACGTGCTGCCCATGCAGGCCGAGCTGGGCTGGCCGGGCACCCGTTTGATGGGCGCCTTCACCCTGGGCCTGGCCGTGTGGGGCGCGGCGGCCTACGGCGCCGGGGCGCTGGTCGACTGGGGACATGGCCGCTGCCTGATGACCGGCGGGGCCGTACTCGCAGGGTTGGGTTTTGCGCTGTGGTCCCAGGTCAACCAGCCCTGGCACCTGCTGCTGGTCTGGGCGCTGTTGGGGGTGGCCATGGCGGCCATCCTCTACGAGCCGGCCTTTGCGGTGCTGACCCGGCGGTTTCCCACCCACTACCGGCAGGGCATCACCGCGCTCACCTTGGTGGCCGGATTTGCCAGCACTGTGGCCTTTCCGGCGGTGGCGGCGCTGCAGGCGGCCCTAGGCTGGCGCGGCTCGCTGCTGGCGCTGGCCGGCCTGCTGGTGGGGGTGGTGGCGCCGCTCAACGCCTGGGCCTTGCGCGGGGCCTCGCAGGGGGCGGCCACGCGCCAGCCGGACTTGGCAGCCGATGTCACGCTGCGCCAGGCCACCCGCACCGGGGCCTTCTGGCTGCTCGCGCTCACCTTCACCGCCTACTCCTTTGCCCAGGCCGGCTTCTGGGCCCATGTCATGCCCGCCTTTGCCGCCAAGGGTTTGAGCCAGGCCCAGGCCCTGCAGGTGCTGGTGTGGGTGGGCCCCTGCCAGGTGGCCGGGCGGCTGGTGTACGCCAGCCTGGGCCGCCACTGGCGACTCAAGACCGTGGGCGTGGTGGTGCTCAGCGGCCTGCCCGTGGCCTTTGCGCTGTTTGCCTTGGCCCATAGCCTGCCGGCCCTGGCCGCCTTCGCGTTCTTGCTGGGCGCCTCCAATGGCCTGGTGACCATCGTGCGCGGCGGTCTGGTGCCGGAGTACTTCGGCCGCACCCATGTTGGCCGCATCGGCGGCGCCATCTCGGCCATCGGCCTGCTGGCGCGTGCGGGAGCGCCCCTGAGCGTGGCGGCCCTGCTGCTGGTGCTGCCGGGCGGCTATGAGGACGTGATGCTGGTGCTGTCGGCGGTGTGCGCGATTGCCGTGGCGGCCTTCGCCGCAGCCCGCCGCCCCAGCTGGTCAGGATGAGCCCGAGGTCTGGTGGCCGCGCCGGGGAAGGCCCGGTCCACCGGGCGCCGGCGCGGTGGCGATGTCAGTGCGCCGGCGGTGCGTCTTCGTCCGGCAGCATCGCCGCCAGCGTTTCGCCGGCCAGGTCGTGCCCCACCGTGGAGGTCAGCCGGGCATAGGCCTCGTCGATCTGGGCCAGGCACTGCGCGGCATAGTCGGCCTGGCCGCCCTGCAGGCGGGCGGCGCGGTCGGCCATCTGGCGGCGGGCGTCCTGCGCGGTCTGGCGCTGACGCGCTGCGATGGCGGCCAGCGCCGTCACCTGCCAGGCAAAGCAGAACTCATAGTCGTCGGCGCCGTCGGCCACATGGGCTTCGCAGGCCGCCAGGCAGGCGGCTGCATGCCGCTGGGCCGGCGCGCCCTGGCCGGCGGTGGCGTAGCACAAGGCCAGCTGCCATTCGGCCCGCTCCACCTCGCGCCAGCCGCCCACCAGTGCCCAGTGCTCGCGGGCCATGTGGGCCGCCTTGAGCATCAGGGCCGCGGACTCGTCGTCGCCCGGCTCGCGGCTTTGCTGCAGGTCGGCCGAGACGTTGTGGGCCAGGGCCGCCAGGGCCCGCCGGGCCTGCAGGTCGCCGGGCGCAGCCTGCGCGGCAGCGCAGGCCGTGTCGAGCAGGGCCGTGGCGGTGTCCCAGCGCTCACGGCGCGCCCAGGCCAGCACAGCGTTGTAACAGGCGCGCACCTGGTCCACCGCCTCCAGCACTGTGCCGTCCGGCATGGCGGGCACGCCTTGCTCGGCCAGACACAAGGCGGCGGCCTGCCGCGCCAGCGCGCTGGCCAGCAGGGGCTCGGCCAGGCGTTGTGCGGGGGCCTGGCGCCGCAAGTCATCCAGCAAGGCCTGCAGGCTGGCGGCATCGTCCTGATGGCCCAGCAGCACATGCTCGGCCGCACGCAGCCAGAGCTCCAGCTCCGCCGTGGGCGCCTGGGCCAGCAGGGCGCCGGATTCCTGGCGCAGGCGGTCGGCGACCCGGGCGGCGTCATGACCGTGCTGGGCCAGAACCTCCTGGGCCAGTCGGCCCAGGGTCGGGGAAGGGGTGCCGTGCGGGGCGGCGCTCGTGCCGGTGGAGAGGGTCATGGCGCTTGCCGGGATCAGTCGCGGAAGTTACCGAAGGACAGCGGCTGGTCGGCGAACTCCTTCTTCAAGAAGGCGATGCCCAGCTGCAGGTCGTCACGGTTCTTGCCGGTCACGCGCACTTCATTGCCCTGGATGCTGGCCTGCACCTTGAGCTTGCTGTTTTTGATGGCACCGGTGATCTTCTTGGCCAGCTCGGCCTCAATGCCGTCCTTGATCTTGTCGGTGCGGCGCAGCTTGTCGCCGCCGAGCTTCTCCAGCTTCTCGCCCTTGACCAGGAAGTTCAGGGTCACGCCCTGCTTGGTGAGTTTGCCCACCAGCACTTCATGGACCTGGTCGATCTGGAAATCGCTGTCGCCGGTGAGCTGGATCTCCTTTTCCTTTTCCTTGAGCTCGACGGCGGCGCTGGTGCCCTTGAAGTCGAAGCGGGTGCCGATCTCCTTGGCGGCGTTGGCCACGCCGTTCTTGATCTTGACCATGTCGGGTTCGAGGGAGACGTCGAAGCTGGGCATCGTGGGGCTTTCGGTGTGTGGTGTCGTCTGCAAAGCATGCGGCCGGCGCGCTTGATGCGGCGGCCGGCCGGTGCATGGCGTCAAATAGCCGAAAATTCTCGCATGCAGATCGAAACGGGCGTGAGCCTGAAACCCTTCAACACTTTCGGCCTGCCGGCGGTGGCCGGGCGCCTGGTGCGCATTGCCGCCGAGGCCGACGTGCGCCGCGTGCTCGACCATCCCGAGCTGGGCCTGGCCCCGAAATTCGTCCTGGGGGGCGGCAGCAACGTCATCCTCACCCGTGACATGCCCGAGCTGGTGCTCAAGGTAGAGGTCATGGGCCGGCGCCTGGTCGAGACCCGGCCGGACGCCTACATCGTGGAGGTGGGGGCCGGCGAGCGCTGGCACGACACCGTGGCCTGGACCCTGGCGCAGGGCTGGCCCGGCCTGGAGAACATGGCCCTGATCCCCGGCACCGTGGGGGCCGCCCCGGTGCAGAACATCGGCGCCTACGGCCTGGAGCTGCAAGACCGCTTCGAGTCGCTGGACACGGTGGACCTGACCACGGGCCGCACCGTCACGCTCAATGCCTTGCAGTGCAAGTTCGGCTACCGCGATTCCATCTTCAAGGGCGGGCTGGCGGGCAAGAGTGTCATCACCCGGGTACGGCTGCGCCTGCCGCGGCCGTGGCAGCCCCAACTGGGCTACTTGGACATTGAGCGCAAGATGACCGAGACCGGCATCACCGCGCCCGACGCCCGGACGGTGTTCCAGTGGATCTGCGACATCCGCAGCGCCAAGTTGCCGGATCCGGCCGTCATCGGCAATGTGGGCAGCTTCTTCAAGAACCCGGTGGTCACCCCCGAGCAGTGCCGCGACATCATCGCCCGTGACCCGCATGTGGTGCATTACCCGATGGACGACGGCAGCTTCAAGTTGGCAGCGGGCTGGCTGATCGACGCCTGCGGCTGGAAGGGCAAGTCCATCGGCCAGGCCGGGGTGTTCGAGAAGCAGGCCCTGGTGTTGGTGAACCGCGGGGCCGCCATCGGCTCGGAGGTGCAGACGCTGGCTCGGGCCATTCAGGAGAGCGTCTACGGCCGCTTCGGCATCCGGCTGGAGATGGAGCCGGTGCTGGTTTGAGGCGGCGGCTTCAGTCGTCTCGGCGCCTGGACAGGGCTGCCCCCCGCGGCACCACCGGTGTCAGCCCCAGCAACAGGGCGGCGGCGTGCTGCAGCACCCGGGCGTCGTTGGACGCCCGGTGACGCATCGGACCCAGGGCCACGCGGGCCTGGGCCACGGCGTCGTCCCAGCCGGCGGCCTGTTCGGGGGTGAACAGGGCGTGCAGGTGATGCAGGCGGAAGGCGGGCAGCAAGCCCGCCTCGTCAAACAGCCGGGCCAGCCAGGGGTAGTCGTGGGCCCAGGCATCGGTGTGGACCGCACGGCCGCGCAGGTGATGGTTCAACGCCAAGGCCACCTCTCGCGCAGGACGTCCGTGGCGCGAGAGCAGCGGCCGGCTCAGGCCGTGCAGGCGCTCGGCCTGCTCGTCCCAGTGTGTCCAGTCGGGGGCTGGCCGCACCAGGCTGCACCAAGCCTGGCCATCCTCCAGCACCACGCCCACTTCTATGGGGTAGCTGCCCCGGCCAAAGCCCGAGGCCTCCACGTCGATCACGCAGGGCAGCGGTGGCGGGGTCAGGGCCGTGCAGGCAGGTGTTGGCGTGGCGGAGGCGGCAACCGTGTCCGGGGCGGCGGGGGTCTGCGGGGCGGGGCTGGGCGGGGTGGGCACAGGCAGTCTTGTTCAGGGGTGCGGTGACCCGAGTGTCGCGCACTGGACAAGTCACCCGGGCTAGTCCGGTATCGAAGGGGGCCGGCCGCCCCTAGGCTCGGGTGCATCGTGGCGTTCCCGTCCTGGCGGGCGCCCGGACCGCGAGCCGTCCTTCGACCGGAGACCTCCCCATGAGCCTGCGCCCCGACGCCCCCCATCTGCGCCATTGGCCGCAGCGTCTGCCCCGTTCGCTGGCCCTGCCCGAGACGACCCTCTGGCAGAACCTGGAGGTCACCGCGTCGCGGTATCCGGGCAAGGCGGCCACCCTGTTCATGGGCCGGACCCTGTCTTATGCCGAGCTGCGGGCCTCGGCCGAACGTCTGGCCGGCTGGATGCAGGCCCAGGGCGTGGGCCGCGGTGATCGGGTGGCGCTCTTCCTGCAAAACAGCCCGCAGTTCCTGATCGCCTTCTATGCCGCCATGCGTTGCGACGCGGTGGTGGTGCCCGTCAACCCGATGAACCGGGTCGAGGAGTTCGGTCACTACATCACCGATCCCGAAACCCGCCTGGTGGTGTGCGGTGCCGACGGGGCGGCGGTGGTGGTCCAGGCCAATGCCGCCTTGCCACCAGCACAGCGTCTGCGGGCGGTGCTGGTGGCGCGCTACGCCGACCTGCTGCCGGCGCAGCCGGAGCCCGATCTGGACTTGCCGCCGGCCTTGCAAGCCTGGCTGTACGCCGACCCTGCGCTGCCTGCCGAGTGTGCGGGAACGCCTGTGGTGCGCTGGCAGGAGGCCATGAGCCAGGCCCAGGTGCCGGATGCCCCCAGCCGAGCGCAGCCCGATGACCTGGCCTTGCTGCCCTACACCTCGGGCACCACCGGCTTGCCCAAGGGCTGCATGCACACCCACCGCAGCCTCATGCCCAATGTGGTGGGCGGTGCCCTCTGGAGCCATGGAGGCGCCGAGACGGTCAGCCTGGCGGTGGTGCCCATGTTCCACATCACCGGCATGCTCTACGGCGTGCTGGGTCCGGTCTGGACGGGGGCCACCCAGGTCATCCTGCCGCGATGGGACCGCGAGCTGGCCGGCCGTCTGATCAGCCGCCACGGGGTGACGCACTGGACCTGCATTCCCACCATGCTGATCGATCTGCTGGCCAGCCCGCGGCTGGACGTCTGTGACCTGAGCAGCCTGCGCTATCTCAGCGGTGGCGGTGCGGCCATGCCCCAGGCGGTGGCCGAGCGGCTGCGCGAGCGCTTCGGCCTGACTTTTGCCGAGGGCTATGGCCTGACCGAGACCGCGGCCCCCAGCCATGCCAACCCGCCTGAGCGGGCCAAGCTGCAGTGCCTGGGCATGCCGCTGTTCGATGTGGACAGCCGGGTGGTCGACCCCGACACCCTGCAGGAGATGCCGTTGGGTGAGGTCGGCGAGATCGTTACCGAGGGGCCCATGGTCTTCCAGGGCTATTGGCGGCATCCCGAGGCCACGCAGGCCGCGTTTGTCCACATCGATGGCAAGCGCTTCTTCCGCACTGGCGACCTGGGGCGCATGGATGAGGAGGGCTACTTCTTCCTCACCGACCGCCTCAAGCGCATGATCAATGCCAGCGGCTTCAAGGTCTGGCCCAGCGAGGTGGAACTGCTGCTGTACCGGCATCCCGCCGTGGCCGAGGCCTGCGTCATCGCCGCCCGCGATGAGTACCGCGGGGAGACCGTCAAGGCGGTGGTGGTGCTTCGCCCCGAGGCCGTGGGCCAGGTCAGCGAGGCCGAGCTGGTGAGTTGGGCCCATGGCCACATGGCCGCCTACAAGGCGCCGCGGCAGGTGCAGTTTGTCGAGGCCCTGCCCAAGAGCGGCTCGGGCAAGGTGATGTGGCGTCTGCTGCAGGATCAGGAGCGCCAGCGCGGCGCCGGCTGAGCCGGGTCCGGCCCAGGTTCAACCCTGGGTCGCCTTCCAGAGCATGTAGGCCGCCAGGCCATACAGCAGCAGGGCGAAGACCTTTTTCAGTTGGGCCACGTTCATGGCGTGGGCCGCCTTGGCGCCCAAGGGGGCGGTGCTGACGCTGGCCACGCAGATCACGGCCAGTGCCGGCAGGTAGAGATAACCCAGGGTCCCGGGCAATGCCGCAGGGAGGTTCCAGCCGCCCACCACGTAGCCTACGGTGTTGGCCAGTGCGATGGGAAAGCCCAACGCCGCGCTGGTGGCCACGGCCTGATGCATGGCTACGCCGCGCCCTGACATGAAGGGCACGCTGATGAAGCCGCCGCCCGCCCCCACAAGCCCGGAGACGAAGCCGATCAGACCCCCTGCCGCCGCCTGCCCGCCGGCGCCGGGCATCTGGCGCGACTCGCCCGCGGCCCGGCGGCGCAGCATCTGCGTGGCCGAGAAGCTGACGAACAGCCCGAAGACGGCCGCCAGCCAGTTTCCCTTGAGCGCGGCGAAGGCTCCTGCTCCGGCCAGGAGCCCGCCGATCACGATGCCCGGGGCCAGGCCCCTGACCAGGTCCCAGCGGACGACCCCACGCCGGTGGTGGGCTCGAACGCTGGACAGCGAAGTGAAGAGGATGGTGGCCATGGAGGTGGCGATGGCCATCTTGACTGCCATGGCCGGCGCCACGCCGCGCGCGCCCAGGATCATGGTCAGAAAGGGCACCATGAGCATCCCGCCCCCGATGCCCAGCAGGCCGGCCAGGAAGCCGGTGAACAGCCCCAACACCAGCAACTCGGCGACGAGCGGCAGGCTGAGCGCGAGGGTGGCCAGGAAGTCCATCAGCGGTCCAGCAGGGTCAGCACCGCGTCCCATTCGGCGGGGGAGACCGGGGTGATCGAAAGGCGGTTGCCGGGTCGCAGCACCTGCAGACTCGACAGAGTCGGGGCGGCACGCATGGCCCGCAGGCTCAACAACGGGGTCTTGCGGCGCAGGGCCACGTCACGCAGCAGCCAGCGCGGCCGCTCCGTCGTCGAGCGGGCGTCGAAGTACGGGCTGCCGGGGTCAAATTGCGTGGGGTCAGGATAGGGTTCGCTGGCCACCTCGGCCAGGCCGGCGATGCCGGGCTCAGCGCAGGAGGAATGGTAGAACAGGACGCCGTCGCCAACCCGCATCAGGTCCCGCATGAAGTTGCGGGCCTGGTAGTTGCGTACACCAGTCCAGGGTACCCTTTGCCCGGGCAGTGCCGCCAAGGTATCGATCGAGCACTCCTCGGGTTCGCTCTTCATGAGCCAGTACTGGGGCGACATGGTGTGGCGTGCAGGGCGCGGGGCTCGTCGCCGGGCGTTGAGCTTCGGCGTCGGCAGAAGGGCGCGCACGGGAGGTGGAAAGGGCGTGCGGCAAGCGCGGACGGGTCGGCGGCGCTTGACGCCTGCAGGAGGCAGGAGGAGGTGTCCGCCGCACGCCGTAGGCCGCATTCCTGAACCCAGGGGATTCAGGTGGGCGAGGTCAAACTGGCTTCGGGTTCATCTGACGCGAGACGATCACACCAGCCAGGTGATGTTCCAAGCCCGGGCTCGCGAGAGCATCGGTTCAAGGAAATATAGAACCCACGCGAGTGCGGCGGACAGCCCTATTCTAGAGGCCCGTCCCGGCCTCAGGGCAAGTGCCCGTGTGAAGAAAGGACGCTGTCGATACGGTCAATCAGGCGGTCCACTTCCTCGTCTGAGGCTGCGGCATCCGGCGCGGTGGCCACGGCTGCCGAGGCGGCTTGCTCGGCGGCACGTGCCGCCGCCAGGGCGTTCTCGTGCTGGGTCTGCACCGACTTGAAGGCGATGTTCAAGGCGGCGAGCACGGCCATGCGTTCGCGTGCCTTGACACGGCCGGCATCGCGGATGGCTGACATCTCCCGGTCCACCAACTCCACCGCGGCACGCATCTGCTCTTCGCAGCCCTCCGGACAGCCCAGCAGGTAGCCTTGGCCGAGGATGGTGCACTCCAGCTGCTTCATTCGGTGGGTCCTTGCGGTGCGGCGTCGGCCGGCAGACGGTCGAGCAGGGCGTCGACGCGGGCGCGGGCCGCGGACAGTCGTGACTTGAGGCTGTCACGCTCGGCGGTGACAGCCTCCAGCTGGGCGGCCAGCAGCGCGTGGGCGCGCTGCAACTCCTCGTGGCTCAGCACCAGACGGTCGATTCGGTCGGCGAGTTCGGGCAGACGGGTCATGACCGGCGTGAAGGTGACAGGCAAACCCTGATTCTAGAGGGCCTGGTGGCCTGGCAGGTGCCGGCCATCACCGCGCCGCGCCCGCCAGCCGCAGCTGGCGGAGTTCGCCGGCCAGGTCGATCACCGCCATCGCGTAATAGGCCGACCAGTTGTAGCGCGTGATGGCCCAGAAGTTCTGCGTGCCGGCCACATAACTGGGCCGCTCCTCACCATTGAGCAGCTGCACCAGGGCCAGGGGGCCGGCATGGGTGGTGGCTGCCTCCTCCAGTCCCGCGCCCTGGGCGCTCATGTCCGCAGCGCTGAAGCTGGGGCGGATGTCTGGGGCGAGCAGCGCGGCCAGGCGCATCGGCTCCTCCGGCGGGCTGACCCTGAAGTGGGTGGGCACGCCCCGCTGCCAGCCAAAGCTGGCCAGGTAATGCGCCACGCTGCCGATGGCGTCGGCCGGCGACTGCATCAGGTCGACATGGCCATCCCCGTCCAGGTCCACCGCCAGCGAGCGCAGGTTGCTGGGCATGAACTGCGGCAGGCCCATGGCCCCGGCGTAAGACCCGCGCAACGCCACCGGCTCCCGTTGCTCGCGCCAGCACCAGACCAGGAAGGCCTCCAGCTCACTGCGGTAGAAGGGGGTGCGGTCGGAGCGCCCCTTGGGGAAGTCGAAGGCCAGGGTGGCCAGGGCATCCAGCACCCTGAAGTCGCCCATGTGCCGGCCGTAGAAGGTTTCCACGCCAATCACGGCCACCACCACTTCAGGCGGCACGCCCCAGCGCGCCTCCGCCTCGGTCAGCCAGGAGGCGTGCTGCGCCCAGAATTGCAGTCCGGCCTGCAGCCGGCGGGGCTCGATGAATCGCTGCCGGTAGGCTGCCCAGTTCTTGGCCACGCCAGGCGGACCGGGCATGACCAGCTGGGCCACCCGTGCGGTGGGCCGGGCGCGGGCCAGCTGCTCCATCACCCAGGGCAAGGGCAGGTTCAGCTTCTCGCTGGTCAGGAGCGCCCACTCCCGGGCCTCCGGCCGCAGGTCGTAGGGCAGGGCGGAGACCGTGGGCGCTGGCAGCCCCGCAAGGGCTCGGGGCGCGGCGTTGATCCGTTTGGCGGCCGACTTGCCCGGGGCCTTGGCACCGGCCTTTGCCGTCTTCTTGGTGCTACCTTGGGCGCCACCCTTGGCGCTCTTGCTGCTCTGGGCGGTCTTCTTGGTGGCTGGTGCCTCCGTGGCGGAGGCGGTGGCGCCGGTGCCAAGACCCAGCGCCAGGGCGAGCAGCAACCGGGTCAGCAGGCAGGCCACCGCCTGGGGCCGGGGACCTCGGAAGGCGTCGGCGGGGGGAGGCGCCACAGGCGTCGTCGTGAGGGGGAAGGGGCAAACGGGCATCGTCGAGGGCCTGGTGGCGCAGCCGGATGGGGGAGCAGTCGGGAGGGGAGGGGCGCAGGTCGGCCTGGGGTCTGGCCGGGCGGGCCTGGGCTTCAGGGGGGATCGCGGCGCTGGCGGCGGGCCGCCCACAGGCTGAGGAGCAGTGCCAGGAGCAGCCACGCCGAGGCTGCCCAGGACAGACCTGCATGGAAGGGCCGGCCAGCCTGAAGGTTGGCCGCCACCAGCAAGCCGCCCGAGCCGGCGCCGATGGCCTGACCCAGGTAGATGGCCGAGGTGTTGAGGGCCAGCAGCGCCGAGGCCCGGTGTGGCGCCACCTGCGTCAGGCGTGCCTGTTGTGAAGAGTTGGTGGCAAAGCCGCTGAAGGCCCAAGGCGCCAGCACCAGCATCATGGTCACCGTGCTGCCGGCCCAGGGCCAGGCCAGCACGGCCAGCAGCATGCCGCACAGGGTGGTGGCCACCACCCGGGGTGGGCCCATGCGGTCGAGCCGGCGGCCCAGGTATAGGTTGCCCACCAGACCCAGTGCGCCGAACCAAGCGAACAGCAGGCTGATGGTGGCCGCGTCGGCCTGGAGCACCTCGCGGTAGATCGGGGCCATGTAGGTGAAGAGGCTGAACTGTCCCGCGCCCGAGAGCGCGGTCACCGCGACGATGCCCATCCACACCGGATGGGTGAGCACCTGCGCCCAGTCCCGCAGGGCCAGGCCCGGCGGGCGTACCTGGTCGGGCAGGGCGTTCCAGAGCCAGAGGGCACCGCCCAGGCTCAGGACTGCCACCAGGCCGAAGGCATAGCGCCAGCCCAGCGTTTCGCCGATGTAGCTGTGCAGCGGCATGCCCAGCACCGAGGCCAGCGACCAGCCCAGGAAGATGAAGGCGATGTCACGGCCGCGCCGGCTGGGGTCGCTGAGCCATCCCACCGCGGCGGCGGCCTGGGGCGTGAAGACGGCGGCGGCCAGCATGCAGGCGGCCCGCAGGGGCAGCAGGGCGCCAAAGTCGGGCGCCAGGGCGCTGGCGGCATGGCCCAGCGCGTACCACAGCAGGGCCAGGGTGAGCAGGCGGCGCCGGTCCACCCCACCCAGCAGGGCGGCCAGCAGCGGAGCCCCCAGGCACATGGCCAGGGCTGCGGCGGTGATCAGCTGACCCGCCAGGGCCACGCTGATGTCCAGCGAGCGGGTCAGGCTGTTGAGCGAGCCCGGCACCACCATGACCCCGCAGCCGATGGCGAAATTGCCTGTCAGCAGGGACCAGCGGCCGCCGCGCGACAGGCCGGCGGCGGAGACGCTCACCGCTTCACCTTGAGGGCTTCAGGGTTGACCAGGTGGGTCGGCTGGCCAGCCAGGTAGGCCAGCACGTTGTCGATGGCGGCATTGAAGTACAGCTCGTAGCTGTCCTGCTCCACATAGCCGATGTGGGGCGTGCAGATGGCGTTCTCCAGCCTCAGCAGGGGATGGCCCTGGAGGATGGGTTCCGACTCGAACACATCCACCGCCGCCATGCCGGGGCGGCCGCGGTTGAGGGCCGTGACCAGGGCCTGGTCCTCCAGAAGTTCCGCACGTGAGGTGTTGACGAACAGTGCGGTGGGTTTCATGCGGCCCAGGTCGGCCAGGGTGACGATGTGCCGGCTGCGGTCGCCCAGGCGCAGGTGCACCGTGAGCACGTCGCTCTGCTCGAACAGCGCCTCGCGGGAGTCGAACACCTGCCAGCCGTCGGCGAGCGCCCGTTGGCGGTTCTCGTCGCCAGCCCAGATGCGTACGTCCATGCCGAAGGCGCGGCCATAGCCTGCCACCAGCTGTCCGATCTTGCCGTAGCCCCAGACCCCCAGTACCTTGCCGCCCAGACGCATGCCCAGGCCGAAATTGGGTGGCATGGAGCCTGCCTTCAGGCCGGATTGCTGCCATGCGCCGTGCTTGAGGTTGCCGATGTACTGGGGCAGCCGGCGCATGGCCGCCATGATGAGCGCCCAGGTCAGCTCGGCCGGGGCATGGGGCGAGCCCACGCCCTCGGCCACGGCGATGCCCAGACGCGTGCAGGCGTCCACATCGATGTGGGGGCCGACCCGGCCGGTCTGGGCGATCAGGCGCAGGCGCGGCAGCTTCTCCAGCAGGCCGGCGTTGAGGCGGGTGCGCTCCCGGATGGGGATGATCACCTCTGCGTCGCGCAGTCGCACGGACAGCTGGCCCAGTCCCTTGACCGTGTTGGTGAAGACCTTGACGGGCAGGTGGGAGAGCTTGCCGGCGCAGTCCAGCTTGCGCACCGCGTCCTGATAGTCGTCGAGGATGATGATGTTCACCCTCGGGATTGTGCCCCCATGCGGGCGGCGCGGGTCGCTTCAGTACAGGGCGTTTGCGCGGTCCCAGTCGCTGTGGGCCAGCATGGCCGGGAACACCGTGTCCAGACCGTGGTAGACCTCTCCGCGCAGCAGCCGGGTGTCGTGTCGCGCGGCCTTCAGGGCAGCGACCAGCGCGCTGCGCAGCTGCCAGAGTTCACCCGGGTGGCGGGCATACCGCACCTGTTGCTTGAGCCAGCGGCCCTTGCCGTCGTGCAGATCTTCCACCGCCCGCATGAAGAGCTGCTTCATCTCCACAAAGGCGCGCCGGGCCGCAATGCGTGCGCTGCGGTCACCGGGCAGGCCCCCGGCACCACCCAGTCCATCGTCCAGGGCGTCGCTGTCCTGAAGATGGGAAGCCCCCCCCAGGTCCGCATCCGCCTGGAGCGGGAAGGAGTCCTCAAAGCTCAAGTTCCTGTCCATGGTGCGTCACTCCAGGTCGGGCGGTGGTGGTGCGGGAGGGGAAGTGGCGGTTGACCTCGGCCAGTTGCCGGTCGGCAGCGGCCTGGCCCTGCTGGCGCGCCAGCAGGCCATAGAGTTCAGGGCGCAAATGCCAGAGTTCGCGCAGGGAGCGGGCATGCTCGCAGCGCATGCCCAGGTCGCGGGCGTCCATGCCTTGCAGTGGGCGCAGGGCCAGCGCGAAGGCTTGGCGGGCCTGCTCCAGTCGCGTTTGGCCGGCGGGGGCGGGGGCCTCGCCGGGGCGGCGCAGCCAGCCCAGCAGTTGCCGCCAGACCGGCTCGGCCTGACCCCAGGTGGCCGGCGGGCAGACCTCGGTACGCAGGGGCTGGCGGCCGCGCCGTGCGCGGGCCAGCAGGCGTCGAATCAGGCGGGCGGGGTCCATGGACGCTTCTTCGGACAGCAATGGCGCAAACATGAGGCCATTGTTGGAAGCGGTCCGGGGGCCGGAAGCGGCGATAAGGCCGGTCCCAGGGGCTCAGTTCACGCCCGGCGCCTCGTGGGGCGCCAGGCGCGATTTTTAGGCCGCGGGCATCGGGCCGCCGGCAGCGATCGTGGCGCGGTGGGGCCAACGGCACACGTTCATTACGGCACAAGCGCCGCACTGAGGTCGCCGGGCTTGGCAGACGTAGCGCCCATGCAGGATCAGCCAGTGGTGGGCGTCGACCCGATAGGTCGGCGGAATGCGCGCCAGCAGGGCATCTTCGACGGCACGGACATCCCGTCCCGGTGCCAGTCCGGTGCGGTTGGACACCCGGAAGATGTGCGTGTCCACCGCCATGGTCGGCTGGCCGAACGCGACGTTGAGCACCACATTGGCGGTTTTGCGACCCACGCCTGGCAGGGCTTCCAGGGCCTCCCGCGTCCGTGGCACCTGGCCACCATGCTGCTCCAGCAGCAGTCCGCAGGTGGTGTGCAGGTTGCGCGCCTTGGTGCGGTACAGGCCGATGGTGCGGATATGGGCCTCGATGCCCTCAACACCCAGACGCCACATGGCCTGGGGCGTCGGCGCGTGGGCGAACAGGGTCCGCGTGGCCTTGTTGACGCTCACGTCGGTGGCCTGCGCCGAGAGCAGCACCGCCGCCAGCAGCTCGAAAACGTTGGTGAACGCCAGCTCGGTCTCGGGATGCGGGTTGGCGGCCTTCAACGTAGCGAAGAAGGTGTCGATCTCGACTGGCTGCATCATGGCGCGCTGCCGGTGGGGTCCTCGGCGGCGGTGTCGCCCGCCCCGGCCGGCCGTTGTGCACGGGCGCGCGCCAGGGCCGCCTCGATCACCGCCCGTTTCCGTGCGATCACCTCGGGATCGGTGTGCAGGGTCTGGTTCTCGAGGTCAGCCAGCTTGTGTGCGGCCTTGGCGGCCAGACGTTCATCGTTCTCGCGCTTTTCACGCGCCACCCGGAACAGGTGGAAGGCATAACGCGCGCGGGCCTGTTCGGCCTGCCCCGGGCTCCAGGCGTTCCATCCGGTGGCCTGGCCGGTCATGGGAACCATCTGGATGCAGTCCACCGGGCAGGCCGGCACACAGAGCTCACAGCCGGTGCAGTCGGCCTCGACCACGGTGTGCATGAGCTTGTTGGCGCCGACGATGCAGTCCACCGGACAGGCCTTGATGCAGAGGGTGCAACCGATGCACCAGCTCTCGTCGATGCGTGCCACGGCGCGCGGCTTCTCCTCCCCATGCACGGGGTTGAGGGCGATGACGGGGCGGCCGGTCAGGCGGGACAGGCGTTGAACGCCCTCGGCGCCGCCCGGCGGGCACTGGTTGATGTCGGCCTGCCCATCGGCCAGAGCCTGCGCGTAGTGACGGCAGTCTGGATAGCCGCAGCGGGTGCACTGGGTCTGCGGCAGGACCGCGTCCAGGGCGTCGACCAGACGCACATCGGGTGTCGGTCGGGCGGTGGTGTCAGGGGCGCCCGCCGATGCTGGCGCCGTGGGGAGTTGGGGGGGAAGGCTCACCCCGGCATTATCGGTGCCGGGGCGTCCGCCCCGCTCACGCCCCGGCGGCCGGGGTGGCCTTGCGCGCGGGGGCGCGGCGTGCGGGCACCTGGGCCCCGGCATCGGCCGTGGCCGGGGCCGCAAGGGCCAGCGCCTGGGCCGGTGGGTTGTAGCGACGGATGAAGTCGCGGACCTGCGGGTAGACCTTCTCGCGCCAACGGCGGCCCGAGAAAATGCCGTAGTGCCCCGCCCCCTCGACGTCGTAGTGGAACTGACGTTCCTTGGGGATGCCGGTGCACAGGTCATGGGCCGCACGGGTCTGGCCAGCGCCGGAGATGTCGTCGAGCTCGCCTTCGACCGTCAGCAGCGCCGAGGTGGCGATGTCTGCCGGGTTGACCAAGGTGCCGTCGACGTCCCAGGTGCCGTTGACCAGCGCGAAGTCCTGGAACACGGTGCGGATGGTCTCCAGGTAGTACTCCGCCGGCATGTCCAGCACCGCGTTGTATTCGTCGTAGAACTGGCGGTGAGCCTCGGCGCTGTCGTCGTCGCCCCGGATCAGGTCCAGGAAGTAGTCATAGTGCGAGTTGACGTGGCGGTCGGGGTTCATGGCCACGAAGCCGGTGTGCTGCATGAAGCCCGGGTACACCCGGCGGGTGGCCCCCGGGAAGTTGGGCGGCACGCGGTAGATGACGTTGTTCTCGAACCAGGAGTGGCTCTTGTTCATCGCCAGGTTGTTCACCGCAGTAGGCGAGCGGCGCGCGTCGATGGGGCCGCCCATCATCGTCATGGTGCGCGGCGTGAACTCGCCCTCGGTGGCCATCACCGAGATGGCGGCCAGCACCGGCACGGTCGGCTGGCACACCGAGATCACGTTGACCTCGGGGCCGATGTGCCGGATGAACTCCTGCACGTACTTGACGTAGTCGTTCAGGTGGAAGGGGCCTTCCTCGGCGGCCACCATGCGTGCGTCGGTCCAGTCGGTGATGTAGACCTTGTGGTCCTGCAGCAGGCTGCGCACGGTGTCGCGCAGCAGCGTGGAGTGATGACCGGACAGCGGGGCCACCAGCAGCACCACCGGGTGGTTCTTCATGTCGGCCAACGCCACCGGATCGTCGGTGAAGCGCTTGAACCGGATGAGCCGGCAGAACGGCTTCTGGATGGCGACCTGTTCCTGGACCGCCACTTCCACCCCATCCACCTTGACCGACTTGATGCCGAACTCCGGCTTCTCGTATTCCTTGGCCAGGCGGTGCATCAGGTCCAGACCGGCGGCGATGCGCTGGGCCAGTGGGGTGTGGGTGAACGGCGAGAGCGGGTGGCTGTAGAGCTTGGCCGCGGCACTGGCGAACTCGGAGAAGGGCGCCATCAGCGCGCGCTGGGTTTCGTACAGCTGATACAGCATGGGGTGCTCCTGGTGGATGCCTCGAGGCCGGTCAAGCCGAGGGCGAGATCATGGACGGTGGTGCCTGATGCCACGCTGACAGCGCCCACCCCGGGTTCTGGAGGCAGGCCCGGACGGGCGTTGCCTTTATTGTGCACTGCAACATGAGTTCTTGGGATAAGTAAATTTCCCATCGGAACCTTCCCGGAGGAGCTGTGCCGTAATGGAGCAGCCGGGCGCGCCCAGCTACGTGGACGGGCTGTGCCTGCCCAGCAAAAAGGGGCCCGCAGGCCCCTTGGGTGAGTCGGCGGGCGGCGGGGCCGCCCGCGGGCCATCACATCACCTTGGCGATGCTCTCGGCCACGTAGCCCAGGTTCTTCTCGTTCAGCGCGGCCACGCAGATGCGGCCGGAGTCGACGCCGTACACGCCGAACTCGCCGCGCAGGCGCTCCATCTGCGGCTTGGTCAGGCCGGAGTAGCTGAACATGCCACGCTGCGTGGTGATGAAGCCGATGTCGGCGGTCACGCCGGCGGCCTTGAGCTTCTCGACCAGGGCCACGCGCATGGCCTTGATGCGGTTGCGCATGCCGGCCAGCTCCTCTTCCCACTGGGCGCGCAGCGCCGGGGTGGTCAGCACGGTGGCGACGACCTGCGCGCCGTGGGTGGGCGGGTTGGAGTAGTTGGTGCGGATGACGATCTTGAGCTGGCTCAGGACCTTGGTCTGCTCTTCCTTGCTGGCGCAGACCACGCTCAGGGCGCCCACGCGCTCGCCGTAGAGCGAGAAGCTCTTCGAGAACGACGTCGAGACGAAGAAGTCGATGCCGGACGCCACGAACTGGCCGATGACGGCGCCGTCCTCGGCGATGCCGTCGCCGAAGCCTTGGTAGGCCATGTCGAGGAAGGCGACCAGGTTGCGGGCCTTGACGGCGGCAATCACCTGCTCCCACTGGGCGGTGGTGATGTCGTAGCCGGTGGGGTTGTGGCAGCAGGCATGCAGCACGACAACCGTGCCGGCCTCGGCGGCCTTCAGGCAGGCCAGCATGCCTTCGAAGTTCACGCCCTTGTTGGCGGCGTCGTAGTACGGATAGGTTTCGACGGTGAAGCCGGCGTTGGTGAACAGCGCGCGGTGGTTTTCCCAGGACGGGTCGGAGATCAGGACCTTGGCAGTCGGGTTGACCTTCTTGAGGAAGTCGGCGCCGACCTTCAGGCCGCCGGTGCCACCCAGGGCCTGCACGGTGGCCACGCGGCCCGCGGCCAGGATCTCACTGCCGTCGCCGAAGACCAGGCCCTGCACGGCCTTGTCGTAGGCGGCGATGCCGTCAATGGGCAGGTAGCCGCGGGCGCGGGAGGCGGCCAGCAACTGCTCCTCAGCGGCCTTGACGCAGGCCAGCAGCGGCAGCTTGCCGTTCTCGTCGGTGTAGACGCCCACGCCCAGGTTCACCTTCTTGGGATTGGTGTCGGCGTTGAACTGTTCGTTCAGACCCAGGATGGGGTCGCGCGGGGCCATTTCGACGGCGGCGAAGAGGGACATGGTCGGTCCTGTAGGGAAGACGGGGAGGGAGCGGTGGAGGGCCCGGTGGCCGGCGGCCGCTGCAGCAAGGCGCGCGATGCGCTACGCTGGCGGATTGGTCCCGCCACGCCTGAGTGTCTCCGGCGGTGCGGGCGCGCGGATTTTACGCATTGCCCAAGGGATATCCCCATGTCCGATCCGTCAGCGGTCCAGGCCGTGCCTGCCACCGCGTCCGAGGAAGGTCAGTTCGTCAGCTTCCCGGGCTCGCCCTTCCAGCTTTTTCAGCCCTATCCGCCGGCGGGTGACCAGCCCACGGCCATTGGACAGCTGGTCGAGGGCATCCAGGACGGGCTGGCCTGGCAGACCTTGCTGGGCGTCACCGGCTCCGGCAAGACCTACACCATGGCCAATGTGATCGCCCGGTCGGGCCGGCCGGCCATCGTCTTCGCGCCCAACAAGACCCTGGCGGCACAGCTGTACGCCGAGTTCCGCGAGTTCTTCCCCAGGAATGCGGTGGAGTACTTCGTCAGCTACTACGACTACTACCAGCCTGAAGCCTACGTACCCCAGCGCGACCTGTTCATCGAAAAGGACAGCGCGATCAACGAGCACATCGAGCAGATGCGCCTGTCGGCCACCAAGAGCGTGCTGGAGCGGCGTGACACCATCATCGTGGCCTCGGTCAGCGCCATCTACGGCATCGGCAAGCCCGAGGACTACACGCAGATGCGGCTGATCGTGCGCGTGGGGGACAAGGTCGGCCAGCGTGATCTGATCGCCCACCTCATCCGCATGCAGTACACCCGCAATGACATGGATTTCGGGCGGGGCACGTTCCGGGTGCGGGGGGACACGATCGACGTGTTTCCAGCCGAGCATTCGGAGCTGGCCATCCGGATCGAGCTGTTTGACGACGAGATCGACGGCCTGGCCTTGCTGGATCCGCTGACTGGCCGGGTGCGTCAGAAGATCCCGCGGTTTGTCATCTATCCGGCCAGCCATTACGTGACGCCGCGCGAGACCGTGCTGGCAGCCATCGAGGGCATCAAGCAGGAACTGCGCGAGCGTCTCGACTTCTTCGTCAAGAACGGTAAGCTGGTGGAGGCCCAGCGCCTGGAGCAGCGCACCCGCTTTGATTTGGAGATGCTGCAGGAGGTGGGGCACTGCAAGGGCATCGAAAACTACTCGCGCCATCTCTCCGGTGCCAAGCCCGGCGATCCGCCGCCGACCATGGTGGACTACCTGCCGCCCGATGCCCTGATGTTCTTGGACGAGAGCCATGTGCTCATCGGTCAGTTCGGCGGCATGTACAACGGCGACCGGGCGCGCAAGCAGACCCTGGTGGAGTACGGCTTCCGGCTGCCCTCGGCCATGGACAACCGGCCGCTGAAGTTTGAGGAATTCGAGCGACGCATGCGGCAGTGCATCTTCGTGACCGCCACGCCGGCGGACTACGAGAAGACCCATGCCGATCAGGTGGTGGAGCAGGTGGTTCGTCCCACGGGTCTGGTCGATCCTCAGGTGGAGGTGCGGCCGGCCACGCACCAGGTGGACGACGTGCTGCAGGAGATCCGCCTGACGGTGGACAAGGGTGAGCGGGTGCTGATCACCACGCTGACCAAACGCATGGCCGAGCAGTTGACCGACTACCT
The DNA here is from genome assembly GCF_010499455.1 of Ideonella livida. GTDB lineage: Bacteria > Pseudomonadota > Gammaproteobacteria > Burkholderiales > Burkholderiaceae_C > Ideonella > Ideonella livida. Next base: position 50,093 of record NZ_JAAGOH010000009.1, read on the forward strand.
GACCGACAACGGCGTGAAAGTCCGCTACCTGCACTCCGACATCGACACCGTGGAGCGGGTGGAAATCCTGCGTGACCTGCGGCTGGGAACCTTTGATGTGCTGGTGGGGATCAACCTGCTGCGCGAGGGGCTGGACATCCCGGAGGTCAGTCTGGTGGCCATCCTGGATGCCGACAAGGAAGGCTTTCTGCGCGCCGAGCGCAGCCTCATCCAGACCATCGGGCGGGCGGCGCGCAATGTCAATGGCAGGGCGGTGCTGTATGCCGACCGCATCACCGAATCGATGCGCAAAGCCATTGACGAGACCGAGCGTCGTCGAGCCAAGCAGGTGGCCCACAACGTCGCCCACGGCATCGTGCCCAAAGGCATCCGCAAGCAGGTCAGGGAGCTCATCGACGGGGTGGTGGCTGAGAAGTCTGGGGCGGACGACCTCAAGTCCGCGCAACAGGCGGCCGAAGTTGAAGCGCTCAGCGAGAAGGACCTGGGCAAGCGCATCAAGGCCCTGGAGAAGCAGATGCTGGACTTTGCACGGAATCTCGAATTTGAGAAAGCGGCCCGCATCCGAGACCAGCTGGCGCTGCTGCGTGAGCAGGCCTTTGGTGCCGGCGCCGCCCATGACGGCCAGGTGGTGCCTCTGGTCACACGGGCTTGAGGGGAGGGTCATGGTGCGTCGGCCTGACGCTCGCCGGACCCCGGGTGGGGTTTGCCGGGTGTGTTTTGTCTGCACCGGCAACATCTGCCGCTCGCCCACGGCGGAGGCGGTTCTGCGGGCGCTGGCCGAGCGCCAGGGGCTGGGAGACCGGTTCGAGGTCGACTCTGCCGGCACCGGCGCCTGGCATGTGGATGAGCCCCCGGATGCACGCAGCCAACATCACGCCGCGGCCCGTGGCTGGGCGCTGCAGGGGCTGCGTGCGCGGCAATTGCGCCCTGAGGATTTCCACCGCTTTGACTGGCTCATTGCCTTGGACCGCAGCCACTTGGCGGCGCTGCGCCGCCTGGCCCCGCCGGGCAGCCGGGCGCGCCTGAGCCTGTTGATGGACTTTGCAGACGGGCCCGCCGGGCGCGAGGTGCCCGATCCGTACTACGACGGCCCTCAGCGCTTCGAGCAAGTGTTGGACCTGGTGGAAGAGGCCTGTCAGGGTTTGCTGCGAAGGTTGGCCTGAGCTGCCGGGTGGCGTCGCTGCTGCGGTGGGCGCGCAACCCGGTGGCCAGTTCGGCACTCCTGCACGGTGGGGCCGTGGCGCCCGGATGAATCTCGACAAAAAGAGTCGGCTTCCTCTATAATTGAGCAAAACACTCGGACACGTTAACGCAGGGCGGGCATTCCCCGCGCTCCTGCGTCCGGATGCCGAGTTGTGACTGGAGAACCCCATGCGTCTGACCACCAAAGGCCGTTTTGCCGTGACGGCGATGATCGATCTGGCCCTGCGCTCGAACAATGGGCCCGTGGCGCTGGCGGCCATCAGCCAGCGCCAGCAGATCTCGCTGTCGTACCTGGAGCAGTTGTTCGGCAAGCTGCGTCGCCACGAGTTGGTGGAGAGCACCCGGGGTCCGGGGGGCGGCTATTCTCTGGGTCGCAAGGCCGAGGAGATCAGCGTGGCCGACATCATCGTGGCCGTGGACGAGCCGATTGACGCCACCGGCTGTGGCGGCAAGGAGAACTGCATGGGCGATGACATCGGCCGCTGCATGACCCACGAACTCTGGTCCAACCTCAACGCCAAGATGATCGAGTACCTCGACTCGATCACGCTGCGCAAGCTGGTCGACGACCAACTGGCCAAGGGCATTTCCATTGAGGAGGCGCCCATCAAGCGGGCGATCTCCAGCACGCCTGTGGTCAAGCCCATCAAGGTGACGGCGCCGAACTCGGTGTTCGCCCTGGGCAGTGTCTTCAGCAAGTGAGCGCTGGCGGGCCCAGGCCCGCCGCGTGCGCCGCAACCTCTTTTGTTGACACGGCCGTGTCGCGCCGTCCCGCGCAGCTTTGGCTGTTCTTTCTACCAAGATCATGGACATGACCCCGCACTTCCCCATTTACATGGACTACGGCGCCACCACTCCGGTTGATCCGAGGGTGGTCGATGCCATGGTGCCCTGGTTGCGCGAGCACTTTGGCAACCCCGCCAGCCGCAGCCATGCCTGGGGCTGGGAAGCTGAGGAGGCGGTGGAGAAGGCGCGGGTGCAGGTGGCCGAGCTGATTGGCGCGGACCCCCGGGAGATCGTGTGGACTTCGGGAGCCACAGAGTCCAACAACCTGGCCATCAAGGGTGCGGCGCATTTCTATGCGGGCACCAAGGGCAAGCACATCATCACCGTGAAGACCGAGCACAAGGCGGTGCTGGACACGGTGCGTGAGCTGGAGCGCCAGGGCTTTGAGGCCACCTACCTGGACGTGCAGGCCGACGGCCTGTTGGACTTGGAGGCTTTCAAGGCGGCCATCCGCCCAGACACCGTGCTGGCCTCCGTGATGATGGTCAACAACGAGATTGGTGTCATCCAGGACGTCACGGCCCTGGGCACGATCTGCCGCCAGCATGGCGTGATCTTCCACGTGGACGCCGCGCAGGCCACTGGCAAGGTGGACATTGACCTCAAGTCCCTGCCTGTGGACCTGATGAGCCTGGCGTCCCACAAGACCTACGGGCCCAAGGGCATCGGTGCGCTCTATGTGCGCCGAAAGCCCCGCATCCGTATCGAGCCGCAGATGCATGGCGGCGGCCACGAGCGTGGCATGCGCTCCGGCACCTTGCCTACGCACCAGATCGTCGGCATGGGTGAAGCCTTCCGCATCGCTCGCGAGGAGATGGCCGAGGAGGGGGCCCGCATCCGTGCCCTGCATGACCGGCTGGTGCGCGGCCTGTCTGATATTGAGCAGACCTTCATCAACGGCGACCTCAGCCGCCGCGTGCCGCACAACCTCAACATCTCCTTCAATTTCGTGGAAGGCGAGTCGCTGATCATGGGGGTGAAGGGCTTGGCGGTGTCGTCGGGATCGGCCTGCACCTCAGCCAGCCTGGAGCCCAGCTACGTGTTGCGCGCCCTGGGCCGCTCCGACGAACTGGCGCATTCCTCCCTGCGCATCACCATCGGCCGTTTCACGACCGAAGAGGACGTGGATTACGCCGTCAGCACCCTGAAGGACCGCGTGGCCAAACTGCGCGAGCTTTCCCCGCTGTGGGACATGTTCAAGGACGGCATCGACCTGTCCACCATCCAGTGGGCGGCGCACTGAGCGCGCGTCTGCCCTGAGCCGCCACCACAACACGAACAGAGGACCTCGCCATGGCTTACAGCGAAAAGGTCATTGACCACTACGAGAACCCCCGCAACGTCGGGGCCTTCGACAAGTCCGATGAGGACGTGGGTACCGGCATGGTGGGTGCGCCTGCCTGCGGTGACGTGATGAAGCTGCAGATCAAGGTCAACCCGGCCACCGGGCTGATCGAGGATGCGCGCTTCAAGACCTACGGCTGCGGCTCGGCCATCGCGAGCAGCTCGCTGGTGACCGAGTGGGTCAAGGGCAAGTCGCTGGACCAGGCCCTGGCGATCAAGAACACCGACATCGCCGAGGAACTGGCCTTGCCGCCGGTCAAGATCCACTGCTCGATCCTCGCCGAGGATGCCATCAAGGCGGCGGTGAGCGATTACCGCAACCGTCACACCGGCGACGCCCAGAAGGCGGATTGAGCATGGCCGTCACCCTGTCGGAGGCGGCGGCCCGCCATGTCACCCGCTACCTGTCGCGCCGCGGCAAGGGCGTGGGCGTTCGCCTGGGCGTCAAGACGACGGGTTGCTCTGGGCTTGCCTACAAGCTGGAGTACGCCGACGAGATCGCGCCCGAAGACGTTGTCTTTGAGGATCATGGCGTCAAGGTCCTGATCGACCCCAAGAGCCTGCCCTACCTGGACGGCACCGAACTGGATTTCGTTCGTGAAGGGCTCAACGAAGGCTTCAAGTTCCACAACCCGCGCGAGAAAGACCGCTGCGGTTGCGGTGAGTCCTTCCGGGTCTGACGACCGGCACGGCACATCGCCGGGCTCCTGTCGTGGAGGCTCAAGGTAGGCGTGGACAATGCGAACGGGACGCGGGTCTGCGCTGCCGCTGCAGGCCCCTCCGCCTGTTTACCTTGCCGATCGATGCCCGCCATGAATCTTCAAGACGACGATTTCACTCTGCTGGGGCTGCCCCGGCGTTTCGCGTTGGATCGCGCGGTGCTGGATGAGCGCTGGCGACAGCTGCAGGCGCAAGTGCATCCGGACCGTTTCGTCGCCGAAGGGGCTGCCGCCCAGCGGGTGGCCATGCAGTGGGCGGTGCGCGTCAACGAGGCCTATCGCCGGCTCAAGGATCCCCTGTCCCGCGCGGCCTATCTGTGCGAGCTGCAGGGGGCTGCGGTGGAGGCCGAGCGCAATACCGCCATGCCTGCTGCCTTCCTGATGCAGCAGATGAGCTGGCGGGAGGCTTTGGAAGAGGCGCGCGACTTGACCGCTACCGAGGTGCTGGACGACGAGGTGGCCGCAGAAGAGCGCCGGCTGCTGGTCGAAGTGGCGCGGCTGCTGGATCAGGTGGAGGAGCCCGCCGCGGCCGCTGCGCAGGTGCGTGCCCTGATGTTTGTCCAGCGTTTCCGTCAAGACCTCGCCCGGCGCCTGGATGCCTTCGACGCCTGACGCCTGAATTCCCGCCGCCACGCCGCGTGCGTGGTCTGGCTGCTGTTTCTCGATCCTTCCCCCTTCCATGGCACTGCTGCAGATCTCCGAACCCGGCCAGGCCCCTGATCCCCACCAACGGCGCATCGCCGTGGGCATCGACCTGGGCACCACCAATTCCCTGGTCGCCGCCATGCGGCATGGCGTGGCCGAGTGCCTGCCGGACGATCAAGGGCGGCTGATGTTGCCCTCGGTTGTCCGCTATCTGGATGGGCAGGGCAGGCAGATCGGCTGGGAGGCGCAGGCGGCGCAGGCCGAGGATCCCGAGAACACGGTCGTGTCGGTCAAGCGCTTCATGGGGCGGGGTTTGGCTGACATCCAGGCTCCGGAGCGTCTGCCCTACCAGTTCGTGGACCAGCCTGGCATGGTGGGCCTGCAGACCCGCCAGGGTCTGAAGTCGCCGGTGGAAGTCTCTGCCGAGATTCTGGCCACCCTGCGCTTTCGGGCGGAGGACACGTTCAACGACGACCTCTACGGTGCGGTCATCACCGTGCCGGCCTATTTTGACGACGCCCAGCGGCAGGCCACCAAGGACGCTGCGCAGCTGGCGGGTTTGAACGTGCTGCGGCTCATCAACGAGCCTACGGCAGCAGCCCTGGCCTACGGCCTGGACAACGGCAGCGAAGGGCTTTACGCAGTTTATGACCTGGGGGGAGGCACGTTCGACATCTCCCTGCTGCGTCTGTCCCGTGGCGTGTTTGAGGTCGTGGCCACAGGCGGTGATGCCGCACTCGGGGGCGACGATTTCGACCATGCGCTGGCCAGCTGGGTTGCTCAGCAGGCGGGTGTGGAGGTTCGCAGCCCCCAGGCCAAGCGCGGGCTGCTGGTGGCCGCGCGTGCAGCCAAAGAGGCGCTGACCCAGGCATCGTCCACGGTGTTGAGCGTTCGGCTCGAAGGCGTCGAAGTGGCCGTGCCGATCAGCCGCGAGGCTTTCGATTCGCTCACCCGTCCGTTGCTGGACCGTACCTTGGCGGCCGTTCGCAAAGTGCTGCGGGATGCGAAGGTGGGGCGCGACGAGGTCCAGGGGGTGGTCATGGTCGGGGGCTCCACCCGCATGCCCGCCGTCCGCCAGGCGGTAGAGGTGTATTTTGGTCGTCCGCCCCTCACCAACGTCAACCCGGACGAGGTGGTGGCCATTGGTGCCGCCATCCAGGCCAACGCCCTGGCTGGCAATGCCAAGGATGGCGAGCTGCTGTTGCTCGATGTGATTCCGCTGTCCTTGGGCCTGGAGATGATGGGTGGTTTGGTGGAGCGTGTCATTGAGCGCAACACCACTATTCCCGTGGCCAAGGCCCAGGACTTCACCACGTTCAAGGAAGGGCAGACCGCCCTGGCTGTGCATGTGGTGCAGGGTGAGCGCGATTTGGTGGGCGAGTGCCGCAGCCTGGCCCGTTTCACCTTGCGTGGCATTCCGCCGATGGCGGCTGGCGCGGCGCGCATTCGCGTGACCTTTCAGGTGGATGCGGATGGTTTGCTGAGCGTCTCGGCCCGCGAGCAGATTTCCGGAGTTGAGGCCTCGGTGCAGGTCAAGCCCAGCTATGGGCTGGCCGACGATGACATTGCCCGCATGCTGCGCGACGGCTTCGCCAGTGCCGAGGCAGACATGCAGGCACGCAAAGTGCGCGAGGCCCGCGTGGAGGCCGAGCGGATGACCCTGGCGACTCGCGCGGCGCTGGCGGCGGATGGTGACCTGCTGGATGAAGAGGAGGTCCTGGCCATCGAGCGTTTGTTGCAGACCTTGCACCAGTGTGCCCAGGCAGAAGACCCCGCGGCCATCGAGTCGGCGGTGGAGAGTCTGGCCCAGGGCACCGAGGGCTTTGCCGCCGCCCGCATGAACCGCAGCATCCAGGCCGCCTTGACCGGGCGCCGTGTGGATGCGCTTTGAATCCTACCGGGGAAGGTGCCACGCCGGTGGTGTCAGCCCGGTTGGTCGGCCCATGGGGCTGGCCCTTGTTCTTCTGTCTTTGCGAGCCTGACATGCCCGTCATCAAGATCCTTCCCCACGCCGAGTTGTGCCCCCAGGGCGACGAGATCGAGGCGCCCGCCGGTACCTCGCTGTGCGAGGCGCTGGTCGAGAATGGCATTGCCATCGAGCATGCGTGCGAGATGAGCTGTGCTTGCACCACCTGTCACGTGGTGGTCAAGTCGGGTTACGGCTCATTGGGTGACCCCGATGAGATCGAGGAGGACCTGCTCGACAAGGCCTGGGGTCTGCAGCCCACTTCCCGCCTGTCCTGTCAGGCTGTGCTGTCCGACGAGGATGTGACCATCGAGATCCCGCGCTACACCATCAACCACGCCCGCGAACGCCACTGAGCGGCAAAGCGTGCCCCTGGCGCCAGCCCTCACACCCGGCGGAGCCACTGGTTCAGGCTCAGATCCCGCCAAGACCAGCGGGCCGGCGCGTCAGGCAGGTGCCGCACATCGAGCAGACCATCCTGCTCCAGCTGCAGCAGCAAGGCACGGATGTCGGAGGCCGACACGCCCGTGCTTTGATGGAGCTGGGTGGCTGTGACATGGCGCTGTGACAGCTCGGTGAGCAGGCGCGTGTAGCTGACGCGGCGAAAGCTGGACGGCAATTCCGGCCAGGCGGTGAGCTTGTACGACTTCATGGATCCCAACGTGGTTCAGTGTCGCTCCGAGACGGGCGGCCACAATCCGGGCCTTGCACTGTGAGAGCGGATGGTGCCAGCGTAAGGTGACAAGGTGTCTGCGGGTTTGTCGTGATGCCGGCGATGCTGGCAACTCTTTCCTGCAGTGGTAACCACTTGTTTACGGGTTAACCCTCATGTCCTTGATTGACTCCCGGCCGCTGACCAACGCCACCCTGGAGAAGGCGACCACGGTGCTCGCCTTCGAATCCTCTTGCGACGAGACCGGGGTGGCGTTGGTGCGGGTGGAGCCCGGACGTGCGCCGCGATTGCTGGCCCATGCGCTGCACAGTCAGATCGCGATGCACCGGGAGTACGGCGGCGTGGTGCCTGAGCTGGCCTCCCGCGACCATGTCCGGCGCGTGGTGCCGCTGGCACGGCAGGCCTGCGCCGAGGCTGGAGTGAGCTGGGCCGGGGTCGACGTGGTTGCCTTCACGCAGGGGCCGGGCCTGGCGGGTGCGCTGCTTGTCGGGGCGGCCACGGCCTGTGCCCTGGCGGCTGCCATCGATCGTCCCGTGCTGGGTATCCATCACCTGGAGGGGCACCTGCTGTCACCCTTCCTGTCGGCGGATCCGCCGGAGTTTCCCTTTGTCGCCCTGTTGGTGTCCGGCGGGCATACCCAGCTCATGCGGGTGGACGATGTGGGGTGTTATGAACTTCTGGGCGAAACCATTGACGATGCGGCAGGCGAGGCCTTTGACAAGTCGGCCAAGCTGCTGGGCTTGGACTACCCGGGTGGCCCGGCCCTGTCCCGGTTGGCGCAGGCAGGGGATCCTGCTGCCTTTGACCTGCCACGTCCACTCTTGCACCAGCCCAATCTGGACTTCTCCTTTGCCGGGCTGAAAACCGCGGTCGCCACCGCGTTGCGCCGTCTTGGGCCACAGCCGTCCGCGGGGCAGTGTGCCGATCTGGCCGCCAGCACGCAGGCCGCCATCGTGGAGGTTCTGGTGCGCAAGTCGGCCAAGGCGTTGCAGCACACCGGACTGCGGCGCCTGGTGGTGGCCGGAGGCGTGGGGGCCAACCGTCATCTGCGGGAGCAACTCGACGCCCTGGCGCAGCGGCGTGGCTGGCGGGTCCACTATCCCGAGCTCCATTTGTGCACCGACAACGGCGCCATGATCGCGCTGGCCGCCGGCATGCGCCTGGCCGCGGGGCTGTGCCAGCCCCTGCGCCACTACGCCTTCGATGTGAAGCCGCGCTGGGCCTTGGCGGAAGTGGCGGCCTGACGCAGCGTCGGCCGCGTCCCCGACGTCCGGGCGCTCTATGCGCCACCGTGCTCCCTCCGGTCCGCACCGGACCTTTGGAGGGCTCCCCCGGCCTTGTGCCATCACTCTCACTGGTTCCATGACCGCAGACAAGAACACTTTCCGTACCCCGCGCCGTCACTGGATGGCGATGTCCGCCGCGCTGTTGGCCTCCGTGGTCGCTCTGACCGGTCGGCCGGTTGCCGCGCAGACGACTGCGGCTGAACCCATCCGGTTGGCCATGATCGAGACGCTGTCCGGGCCCCTGGCCAATGCCGGTGAGGCGGTGTGGCGCAACCTGCATTGGGCCGTGGAGCGGGTGAATGCGCGCGGCGGTGTTCGTCTGCCCGGGGGCGCAAGGCCCTTGGCGCTGGTGCGCATGGACAGCAAGGGCAACCCTGAGGAGGCGCTCAACCTGCTGCGCGCTGCGACCGACCAGCAGATCGGTTTCGTGTTGCAAGGCAACAGTTCCGCCGTCGCTGCCGCCCTGATCGACGCGCTGAACCGTCACAACGAGCGCGAGCCGTCGCGCCGTGCGCTGTTCCTGAACTACTCTGCGGTGGAGCCTGCGCTTACCAATGAGCGCTGCAGCTTCTGGCACTTCCGTTTCGATGCCCACGCCGACATGCGGCTGAACGCCCTGACCGAAGTGCTCAAGGAGGACCGTGAGGTCCGCAAGGTCTATCTCATCGGACAGGATTACAGCTTCGGGCAGCAGGTGGTGCGTCGCTCGCGCGAGATGCTGGCCGCCAAGCGCGCCGACATCGAGATCGTCGGGGAAGAGTTGCACCCGATGGCACGGGTCAAGGACTTCCTGCCCTATGCCACCAAGATCCGGGCCAGCGGCGCCCAGGCCGTGATCACAGGCAACTGGGGCAATGACCTGACGCTGCTGGTCAAGGCAGTGCGCGACCTCGGGCTGAACGTCAAGTTCTACACCTTCTACGGCAATGCCCTGGGCGTGCCGGCGACCCTGGGTGAGGCCGGTGTGGGGGCGGTGCTGGCTGTGTCCGAGTGGCACCCCAATGTGGGCGATCCGGGTTCAGAGGCCATGGTGCGTGCCTTCCGGCAGCGTTTCCCCGACCCCAGGGACGACTATCTGCATGCACGCATGCAGGTCATGGTCGAGATGCTGGCTCAGGCCATCGAAAAGGCGAAGTCCACCGACGCGGTCGCTGTCGCACGGGCGATGGAGGGGCTGAACTACGACGGTCGCACCCTGGGGGGCGCTCATGCGGGCAGCATGCGCGCGGCTGACCACCAGTTCCAGCAGCCCCTACTGGTCAGTGTCATGGATCGGGTCGGCACCCCGGGCGTGCGTTTTGATGTAGAGGGCTCCGGCTACGGTTTTCGCACGGTCCGTCGCGCAGAGGCCGCTGCTGCGGCCATGCAGGGCGCCTGCAAGATGGTCCGCCCGGACTGACCACGCCGCTATGGCATAATCTTAAGGTTTTGCAGTTGGCTGGCCTTCGGTCTGGCGGTGCAAAACTCAAGCACGGCGCGGGTCGGTTTCACCCGCGACCGCAAGTCCCATCGGAAACCGCAGCCCCGTGGCAATCGGGGCGGCAGGTTTCCACCAATAAAGGAAATCGCCATGTCCGTGGCTGACATCAACAAGTCTGACATCGTCAAGGCCCATGCACGTGGTGCCGCCGACACCGGTTCTCCGGAAGTCCAGGTCGCACTGCTGACCGCTCGCATCAACGAGCTGACCCCCCATTTCAAGACCCACGCCAAGGACCACCACGGCCGCCGCGGTCTGCTGAAGATGGTGAATCAGCGCAAGCGCCTGCTGGCCTACCTGAAGGACCGTGACGCCGACCGCTACACCGCCCTGATCCAGAAGTTGGGTCTGCGCAAGTAAGCCAGGTGACATGAGCAAGAGCCTGTCTGGATGCAAGCCAGTACAGGCTCTTTGCGTTTCTGGAGCCCGCTGATCCACAGGCATTGCTGTGTCATTCCAACGCTTGGTCCCGCGGCCCAGCGCTGGAATGGCATCCCGCCTGAGACGGATGGACTCCCGGTGACGCTGGCGCCGCCGCTTCACGCGCCAGTACTGTTGTCATAGGAGATTGATTCATGGGTCTGTTCAACAAGATCACCAAGACGTTCCAGTGGGGCGCCCACCAGGTCACCATGGAGACCGGCGAGATCGCCCGTCAGGCCAGCGGTGCCGTGGTGGTCGACATCGAGGGCACCGTGGTGCTGGCCACCGTGGTGGCCGCTAAGTCCGCCAAGCCGGGGCAGGATTTCTTTCCGCTGACCGTCGACTACCTCGAGAAGACCTACGCCGCTGGCAAGATCCCCGGCAGCTTCTTCAAGCGCGAGGGTCGCCCCAGCGAACTCGAAACCCTGACCAGCCGCCTGATCGACCGTCCGATTCGTCCGCTGTTCCCGGAAGGTTTCTTCAACGAGGTCCAGGTCATCATCCACGTGCTGAGCCTGAACCCCGAGGTGCAGGCCGACATCGCCGCGATGATCGCATCCAGCGCCGCACTGTCGGTGTCGGGCATTCCGTTCAATGGCCCGATCGGTGCGGCCCGCGTCGGCTACATCAATGGCCAGTACGTGCTCAACCCTGGCAAGACCCAGCTGACCGAGTCCAAGCTGGATCTGGTGGTGGCGGGCACTGAAGCTGCCGTGCTGATGGTCGAATCCGAAGCTGACCAGCTGCCTGAGGATGTGATGCTGGGCGCAGTGGTGTTCGGACACGACCAGGGCAAGATTGCCATCGAGGCTATCCACGAACTGGTGCGCGATGCCGGCAAGCCCGCCTGGGATTGGCAGGCTCCGGCCAAGGATGAAGGTTTCATCGCACAAGTGACCGAACTGGCCGAAGGTCCGCTGCGTGCGGCCTACCAGATCCGCTCCAAGCAGGCCCGGACCCAGGCTTGCCGCGAGGCCTACGCGGCCGTCAAGTCCGGTCTGGCCGAGAAGGGCCTGGCGTTTGACGAGGTCAAGGTCGAGTCCCTGCTGTTCGACATCGAGGCGCGCATCGTCCGTGGTCAGATCCTCGCCGGTGAGCCCCGCATCGACGGCCGCGACACCCGCACCGTGCGTCCGATCGAGATCCGCAACAGCGTGCTGCCCCGTGTGCACGGTTCTGCGCTCTTCACCCGTGGTGAGACGCAGGCCCTGGTCGTCGCGACCCTGGGCACCGAGCGCGATGCCCAGACCATCGATGCCCTGGCTGGCGAGTACAGCGAGCGCTTCATGCTGCACTACAACATGCCGCCCTTCGCCACCGGCGAAACCGGTCGCGTGGGCAGTCCCAAGCGCCGCGAGATCGGTCACGGTCGCCTGGCCAAGCGCGCGCTGGTGCCGGTGCTCCCGAGCAAGGATGATTTTCCGTACACGCTGCGGGTGGTCTCCGAGATCACCGAGTCCAACGGTTCTTCGTCCATGGCCTCCGTGTGCGGTGGCTGCCTGTCGATGCTGGACGCCGGCGTGCCGCTCAAGGCCCACGTCGCGGGCATTGCCATGGGCCTGATCAAGGAAGGCAACCGGTTTGCCGTCCTGACCGACATCCTGGGTGACGAGGATCACCTGGGTGACATGGACTTCAAGGTCGCGGGCACCACGACTGGTGTGACCGCCCTGCAGATGGACATCAAGATCCAGGGCATCACCAAGGAAATCATGCAAGTGGCGCTGGCGCAAGCCAAGGAAGCCCGCCTGCATATCCTGGGCGTGATGGTCGAAGCCCTGGGCGGCGCCAAGACCGAGGTGTCTCAGTTTGCGCCGCGCCTCTACACCATGAAGATCAACCCGGAGAAAATCCGTGACGTGATCGGCAAGGGTGGAGCCACCATCCGTGCGCTGACCGAGGAGACCGGTACCCAGATCAACATCGAGGAGGATGGCACTATCACCATCGCCTCCACCGATGCAGGTCAGGCCGAAGCGGCCCGCAAGCGCATTGAGGAGATCACGGCTGAAGCCGAGATCGGCAAGGTCTACGAAGGTGCCGTCACCAAGATCCTGGACTTCGGTGCGCTGGTTAACATTCTGCCGGGCAAGGACGGTCTGCTGCACATCAGCCAGATCGCCCATCAACGCGTCGAGAAGGTGACTGACTTCCTGCAGGAAGGTCAGGTCGTCAAGGTCAAGGTGCTGGAGACCGACGAGAAGGGTCGCATCAAGCTGTCGATGAAGGCGCTGATCGAGCGTCCGGAGGGCATGGAGGAGGAGTTCCGCCCGGAGCGCAGCCGCCGCGATGACCGGGGTGACCGTGGTGAGCGGGGCGATCGCCGTGAGCGTGGCCCCCGCCGCGAGCGCGCCGAGCAGCGTACTGAAGCCTTTGGCCCGTCGGGTGAAGAAGGCGTCGGCGAACAGCAGCAACAGCAGCAGCAGTGAGCTGACAGAGGGGCAGGTATGCGAGCGATCGAGATCAGTCGCCACGGTGGCCCGGAGGTGCTGGTGCCGGCCGAGCGCCCGCGTCCGGTTCCCGGGCCTGGTGAGGTGCTGATCCAGGTCGCCGCTTCCGGGATCAACCGTCCCGATGTGCTCCAGCGCAAGGGGGCTTACGCGCCTCCGCCGGGGGCGTCGGACCTGCCGGGTCTGGAGGTCGCCGGTATCCTGTTGGACGGCGACGATTCCGCCCTGCAGTTGGCGGGTCTCGAGCGGGGGCAGGCTGTCTGTGCGCTGGTGGCTGGCGGGGGCTACGCGGAGTTCTGCGTGGCACCCGCGGTCCAATGCCTTCCTGTGCCACGGGGTTGGTCCCTGCTGGAGGCCGCCACCCTGCCGGAGACTTTTTTCACCGTCTGGTCCAATGTGTTCGAGCGTGCAGCCCTGCAGGCAGGGGAGACCCTGCTGATCCAGGGGGGCTCCAGCGGCATCGGGGTGACGGCCATCCAGCTGGCCAAGGCCTTCGGGGCGCGCGTGCTGGTGACAGCGGGCAGTCCCGAGAAGTGCCAGGCCTGCGTGGCCCTGGGCGCTGATGCCGCCATCGACTATCGGACCCAGGACTTTGCGGAAGAGGTCCGCCGACTGACCGATGGTCGAGGCGCCGATGTGATCCTGGACATGGTGGCCGGGGACTATGTGTCCCGGGAGATCGCTTGCTTGGCTGACGATGGGCGGCTGGTGATCATTGCGGTCCAGGGGGGCGTGAAGGCGCAGTTCAACGCTGGCGAGGTGCTGCGCAGGCGACTGACCGTCACAGGCTCCACGCTGCGTCCGCGGTCCGAGGCCTTCAAGGGCGGCATTGCGCGGGCCCTGCGTCAGCGGGTCTGGCCCCTGATCGAATCGGGGCGAATTCGGCCGGTGATCGACCGGGTGTTTCCGGCAGCGCAGGCCGCTTCGGCGCATGCATGCATGGAGGCCAGTCAGCATGTCGGCAAGATCGTCCTGGACTGGTCACTGAACTGATGAATGTGGGGTGGCGGCAGACCCGCAAGGACCTCTGCCGCGCCCGAGGCAATCTGGAGAGAACTGAAATGCGACGCAAGCTTGTGGTTGGCAACTGGAAGATGCACGGCAACCACCGTGCCAACGCGGAGCTGCTGGCCGGCATCACGGCCGCCCGTCCTTTTGCTTGCGATGTGGCGGTCTGCGTACCGTTTCCCTATCTGTCGGAGACCGCTGTGGCGCTGGCCTCCACCGACGTGCGTTGGGGTGCGCAGGATTGCTCTGTGCATGAGCAGGGCGCCTACACCGGCGAAGTGTCCGCCCCCATGCTCAGCGAGTTCGGCTGCCGCTACGTGATCGTCGGCCACTCGGAGCGCCGCGCCTACCACGGCGAGGGGGATCAGGTGGTGGCCGACAAGGCCAAGGCCGCCCTGGCGCGTGGTATCACGCCGATCGTGTGCGTGGGGGAGACCCTGGCGCAACGGGAGGCGGGAGAAACCGAGGCGGTGGTCAAGCGCCAACTCTCCGCGGTGATCCATGCGCTGGGCCCTTGCGTGGGTGAAATGGTCGTGGCCTATGAGCCGGTCTGGGCCATTGGCACTGGGCGCACCGCCACCCCGGAGCAGGCGCAGGCCGTGCACCACACGCTGCGCCAGCAGTTGCGCGCCGCCACGCCCAGGGCCGACGACATGGCGCTGTTGTATGGCGGCAGTGTCAAGCCGGACAACGCCAGCATCCTCTTTGCGCAGGCGGACATCGACGGCGGCCTGATTGGTGGCGCAGCGCTCAAGGCGGCGGATTTTGTGGCGATCTGTCGTGCGGCGGGCTGAACGACCTGTCGGGTGATCGTAAGTTTGGAGTAGAGAAGATGCAGATGTTGATGGGCTTGCTGATGGTGGTGCAGATCGTCTCCGCCGTGGCGATGATCGGTTTGGTGCTGATTCAGCATGGCAAGGGCGCTGACATGGGGGCTTCCTTCGGTGGCGGCGCTTCGGGCAGTCTGTTTGGTGCCACCGGCAGCGCCAACTTCCTGTCCCGCTCCACCGCCGCCTGTGCGACGGTGTTCTTCGCGGCCACGCTGGGTTTGGCATTCAGCGCGGGCGGTGTGCGTCAGCCTGCTGGCGATGTCGGGTCCGTACTGGACCGTGCAGCGGCCGCCTCGGCCGTCGTGCCGGTTGTGCCCCAAATCCCGGTTTCCGAGGGCGCGGCCGCTTCGAATGTCGTAAACACCGCAAAGTGATTGCAAGAGAGTTGGCAAAAACCCTGTGACTTCTCGAATCTTCGGGCTAGAATACGAGGCTGTTCAGCAAGCAACTCCTCACGCAAGCTTGAACTAAGTCAAAAAGTCTGAGCGGTGTCGCAGTGCGGCGCCGACTCAAGTCAAGTTGATTGGCCGACGTGGTGAAATTGGTAGACACGCTATCTTGAGGGGGTAGTGGCGAAAGCTGTGCGAGTTCGAGTCTCGCCGTCGGCACCAAGATGAACGTCACAGGCCCGGCAGCGGCCCTTGACGGGCGCCCGGTACCTAGCTCGCGAAGTGGGCGCGCTGAGTCTGACCCTGGGTCAGGCAGCGCGCCTTTTTTGTGGCCGTTTCGGGCGTGACTTTCGCAGGAGCGCAACGAACATGGAACTGCAGGCCTATCTTCCGGTGATTCTTTTCATCCTGGTGGGGGCGGCGATCGGCATAGCGCCTCAGGTGCTGGGCTTCCTGCTGGGCCCCAATCGACCGGATGCGGAAAAGAATTCTCCTTATGAGTGCGGCTTCGAAGCTTTCGAAGATGCCCGGATGAAGTTCGACGTTCGCTACTACCTGGTTGCCATCCTGTTCATCCTCTTCGATCTGGAGATCGCCTTCCTGTTCCCTTGGGCGGTGGCGCTCCACGACATTGGCGCGTCAGGTTTCTGGGCCATGATGATCTTCTTGGCCATCCTGGTGGTGGGCTTCGCCTACGAATGGAAGAAGGGTGCGCTCGACTGGGAGTGATGCTCCATCATGTCGGGAAGGTGATCTTCCCGCGGTCGGCAGACTTATGAGGCGCGAGACACATGGGAAATGAAGGTGTTCTGAAGGAAGGCTTCATCACCACATCGGTGGACAAGCTGGTCAATTGGTCCAAGACGGGTTCCTTGTGGCCCATGACCTTTGGTCTGGCTTGTTGTGCGGTGGAGATGATGCATGCGGGCGCTGCCCGCTATGACATTGACCGCTTCGGCATGCTGTTTCGGCCGAGTCCGCGTCAGTCTGACCTGATGATCGTGGCCGGTACCCTGTGCAACAAGATGGCACCCGCCCTGCGCAAGGTGTACGACCAGATGGCCGAGCCGCGTTGGGTGCTCTCCATGGGTTCCTGTGCCAACGGTGGCGGCTACTACCACTACAGTTACTCCGTGGTTCGGGGCTGTGACCGTGTGGTGCCTGTGGATGTTTACGTGCCGGGCTGCCCCCCGACGGCCGAAGCACTGCTCTACGGCATCCTGCAACTGCAGGCCAAGATCCGTCGCGAGAACACCATCGCCCGCTGAGGTTCATTCATGAGTCAAAAACTCGATGCCCTGCAGGCGGCCCTGGAGTCGGTGCTGGGCGCACGTATCCGTGAATTCAAGCGTGACCGCGGGGAAATTACCCTAACCGTCTCCAGTGCGGACTATCTGGAGGTGGCGCGCACGCTGCGCGACGACCCTGCCCTGCGGTTTGAGCAGCTGATCGACCTGTGTGGTCTGGACATGCTCACCTGGAAGGATCAGGCGTGGGACGGCCCCCGGTTCATGACCGTCGTCCATCTGCTGTCCGTGTCCAAGAACTGGCGGGTCCGGTTGAAGGTGTTTGCACCTGATGATGACCTTCCGGTTATCGCGTCGGTCAATCCGATCTGGAGTGCCGCGAACTGGTTCGAGCGAGAGTCGTTCGACATGTACGGGATCATCTACGAAGGTCACGAGGACCTGCGCCGAATCCTGACGGACTACGGTTTCATCGGCCACCCGATGCGTAAGGACTTTCCCATCAGCGGCCACGTGGAGATGCGCTACGACCCGCAGGCACGTCGCGTGGTCTACCAGCCGGTCACCATCGAACCGCGTGAGATCACGCCGCGTGTCATCCGTGAAGACAACTACGGCGGCTTGCACTGAGCCGGTAGCGCCATGGCAGAGATCAAGAACTACACCCTGAACTTCGGTCCTCAGCATCCGGCCGCGCACGGCGTGCTGCGGCTGGTGCTGGAGCTGGACGGCGAAGTCATCCAGCGTGCCGACCCGCACATCGGCCTGCTGCACCGCGGCACCGAGAAGTTGGCCGAGCAGAAGACCTTCATCCAGTCGCTTCCGTACATGGATCGGCTGGATTACGTCTCCATGATGGCCAATGAGCACGCTTACTGCTTGGCCATCGAGAAGATGCTCGGCATTGAGGTGCCGATCCGTGCCCAGTACATCCGTGTCATGTTCGCGGAGATCACCCGCTTGCTGAATCACCTGCTGTGGCTGGGCTGCCATGGTATGGACTGCGGGGCGATGAACATCCTCATCTACTGCTTCCGTGAGCGTGAGGATCTGTTCGACATGTATGAGGCCGTGTCCGGTGCCCGTATGCACGCGGCCTACTTCCGTCCGGGTGGCGTGTACCGTGACCTGCCGGACAGCATGCCCCAGTACCAGGCCAGCAAGATCCGCAATGAGCGTGCCATCAAGAAGCTCAATGAGAACCGCCAAGGCTCTCTGCTGGACTTCATTGATGACTTCACACAGCGTTTCCCTGCGCTGGTGGATGACTATGAAACTCTGCTTACGGATAACCGTATCTGGAAGCAGCGGACCGTGGGCATCGGCGTCATTTCTCCGGAGCGTGCGCTCAACCTGGGCTTGACCGGCGCGATGTTGCGGGGTTCCGGTGTGGCGTGGGACCTGCGAAAGACCCAGCCTTACGATGTTTACGACCGTATGGACTTCGATGTGCCGGTGGGTGTCAATGGCGACACCTACGACCGGTATCTGGTCCGTGTGGAGGAGCTTCGTCAGTCCAACCGCATCGTCAAGCAATGCGTGGACTGGCTGCGCGCCAATCCGGGTCCTGTGATCACGGATAACCACAAGGTGGCGCCGCCTTCGCGTATGGCCATGAAGAGCAGCATGGAGGAGTTGATCCACCACTTCAAGCTCTTCTCTGAGGGCTTCCGCGTGCCTGAGAGCGAGGCCTACGCCGCAGTGGAACATCCCAAGGGTGAGTTCGGTATCTACCTGGTGAGCGATGGGGCCAACAAGCCTTATCGCCTGAAGATCCGTGCCCCGGGTTTTGTCCATTTGGCGGCGCTGGACGAGCTGTCGCGCGGCCACATGATCGCGGACGCCGTGGCCGTGATCGGGACGATGGATGTCGTGTTTGGCGAGATTGACCGATGATGCTTTCTGACGCAACCAAGGAGCGCTTCGCCCGCGAAGTCGCCAAGTATCCGGCCGGCCATCAGCAGTCGGCCGTCATGGCGTGTCTGTCGATCGTGCAGCAGGAGCAGGGCTGGGTTTCGCCGGAGGCGGAGGAAGCCATTGCCGACTATCTCAGCATGGCGCCCATCGCCGTGCGTGAGGTCACGACCTTCTACAACATGTACAACCAGCGCCGGCTGGGCAAGTACAAGCTCAACGTCTGCACCAATCTGCCTTGCCAATTGCGTGACGGCCAGTCGGCGTTGGAGCACCTGTGCAAGGCGCTGGGTGTCGAGGACGGTGGCACCACAGCCGATGGGCTGTTCACCGTGGCCAAGTGCGAGTGTCTTGGAGCTTGTGCTGACGCCCCCGTCATGCTCGTCAACGACCGTCAGATGCTCAGCTACATGAGCAAGGACAAGCTCAACGAGCTGGTCGCTGTCATCCGTTCCGAAGAAGGAAAGGCCGCCTGAGCGTATGGCACTCGATCTTTCCCGTTTCCAGGCCACTGGTCTCGAAACCTGCTTCCATGACCGCCACATCCAGCCTCAGATCTACTCGGGGCTGAATGGTTCCAATTGGCAGTTGTCAGAGTATGTCCAGCGTGGTGGCTATCAGGCCCTGCGCAAGGTGCTGGGCGCTGATGGCGCTGCTCCGATGACCCAGGATCAGGTGATTGCCGAAGTGAAGGCTTCGGGTTTGCGTGGTCGGGGTGGTGCAGGCTTTCCCACCGGACTGAAGTGGAGCTTCATGCCGCGGGCGTTCCCGGGCCAGAAGTTCCTCGTCTGCAACTCGGACGAGGGTGAGCCGGGTACCTGCAAGGATCGCGACATCCTGCGTTACAACCCGCACATCGTCATTGAGGGCATGGCCATCGCCGCCTTTGCCATGGGGATCAACCGCGGATACAACTACATCCACGGCGAGATCTTCGAGGTGTACGAGCGCTTCGAGGCCGCGCTGGCAGAGGCGCGTGCCGCTGGCTTGCTGGGCCAGAACATCCTGGGCAGCGGGTTCAGCTTTGACCTCTTCGCCCACCATGGCTTCGGCGCCTACATCTGTGGTGAAGAGACGGCGCTGCTGGAGTCCATTGAGGGCAAGAAGGGCCAGCCGCGCTTCAAGCCGCCGTTCCCCGCCAGTTTTGGTCTGTACGGTCGTCCCACGACCATCAACAACACTGAAACTTTCGCTGCGGTGCCCTGGATCATCCGCAATGGCGGGCAGGCCTATCTGGAGTGCGGCAAGCCCAACAACGGGGGGACCAAGATCTTCTCTATGGTGGGCGATGTGGAGCGGCCCGGGAACTATGAGATCCCGATGGGCACCCCGTTCTCAAAGCTTCTGGAACTCGCCGGGGGCGTCAAAGGTGGACGCAAGCTCAAGGCCGTGATTCCGGGGGGATCGTCCGCGCCGGTGCTGCCGGCTGCTGTGATGATGGACTGCACGATGGACTATGACTCCATCAGCAAGGCCGGCTCTATGCTGGGTTCGGGCGCCGTCATCGTGATGGACGAGACTCGCTGCATGGTCAAGAGCCTGCTGCGTTTGTCCTACTTCTATCAGCACGAGAGTTGTGGTCAGTGCACACCGTGCCGTGAGGGCACCGGTTGGCTGTGGCGCTTGGTGAGCCGCATTGAGCATGGAGAGGGCCGGGAAGAGGACCTCGCGCTGCTTGACAACGTGGCAGAGAACATCATGGGCCGCACCATCTGCGCTCTGGGTGATGCGGCGGCGATGCCGGTGCGGGGGATGCTCAAGCATTTCCGCGACGAGTTCGCTCACCACATCGCACACAAGACCTGCATGGTCCCGGCCTACGTCTGAGCGGGCGGAAGAGATATGTTGGAAATCGAACTCGACGGCAAGAAGGTGTCCGTGCCGGAAGGCAGCATGGTGATGCATGCGGCCGAGGCGGCGGGGACCTACATCCCCCACTTCTGCTACCACAAGAAGCTGTCCATCGCGGCCAACTGCCGCATGTGCTTGGTCGATGTGGAGAAGGCGCCCAAGCCCATGCCGGCCTGCGCCACCCCCGTCACCCAAGGCATGATCGTGCGTACCCGCAGCGACAAGGCCACTAAGGCCCAGAAGTCGGTGATGGAGTTCCTGCTGATCAACCATCCACTGGATTGCCCGATCTGCGACCAGGGCGGTGAATGTCAGCTTCAGGATTTGGCCGTGGGCTACGGCAGCACCTCTTCGCGCTACGCGGAAGAAAAGCGCGTGGTGTTCCATAAGGATGTCGGTCCGCTGATTTCCATGGAGGAAATGAGCCGCTGCATCCACTGCACGCGCTGTGTCCGTTTCGGGCAGGAAATTGCTGGCGTGATGGAGCTGGGCATGCTCCACCGTGGCGAGCACTCCGAGATCACCAGTTTCGTCGGCCGTAGCGTGGATTCCGAGCTCTCGGGCAACATGATCGACGTGTGTCCGGTGGGAGCGCTGACCAGCAAGCCCTTCCGCTATCAAGCGCGCACTTGGGAGCTTTCCCGCCGCAAGAGCGTCAGCCCGCACGACTCCACGGGTTCCAATCTGGTGGTTCAGGTCAAGAACCACAAGGTGCTGCGCGTCGTTCCTTTTGAGAACGAGGACGTCAATGAGTGCTGGATTGCCGACCGTGACCGCTTCAGCTACGAGGCCCTTAACAGCGAGCAGCGTCTGACCGCGCCGATGATCAAGCAGGGCGGCCAGTGGATGGTGGTCGACTGGAACACCGCGCTGGGCTACGTGGCTGATGGGCTCAAGCGGGTGAAGGCCGAGTTCGGTGGCCAGGGCATTGGCGTCCTGGGGTCTGCCTCGAGTACGGTGGAGGAGCTCCACCTGCTGGCCAAGTTGGCCCGCGGTCTGGGCAGCGAGAACGTCGACCATCGCACCCGGCAGGCTGACTTCGCGACGACGGCTGGTGCGCGCTGGCTGGGTCGCAGCGTGGCCTCTTTGAGCAAGCTGGACCGGGCGTTTGTGGTGGGTTCCTCACTGCGCAAGGACCACCCCCTGTTTGCGCAGCGTCTGCGCTCGGCGCAACGCCAGGGGGCTGAGATCTCCCGCCTGGCCGCGAGCACCGAGGATTGGGCCATGCCGGTGGCGCAGTCGCTGGTGCTGTCGCCGTCTGCTTGGGTGCAGGGGCTCGCTGGTGTCGCGGCTGCCGTGGCGCTGGCCAAGGGCGTGCCGGCGCCGGTGGCCGCTGTGGCGGACGACGCGGGCAAGGCCATCGCCGAGTCGCTGCTGTCCGCCCAGCAAGGGGCCGTGCTGCTGGGCCTGTCTGCTGCCCGCCATCCTCAGGCATCGGCGCTCTTGGGTCTGGCTCAGTTCATCGGCCAGCAAACGGGTTGCACCGTCGGTTTCCTGGGTGAGGGGGCCAACGAGGTGGGCGCCCAGCTGGTGGGCGCGCTGCCCGGCCCAGGTGGCCTGAATGCAGGCCAGATGCTCTCCCAGCCGATGAAGGCGCTGGTGCTGCTGAATGTCGAACCGGTGTTGGATGCGGCGGATCCCGCGGCGGCTCAGCGTGCGCTGGCCGGTTCCGGTCTGGTCGTCGCGTTGACGGCATTCCGTGACGCGGCGGTCGAGAATGCCGACGTTTTGCTGCCCATCGCTCCGTTCAGCGAAACTGCAGGTGCGTTTGTCAATGCCGAAGGGCGGGTTCAGAGTTTCCACGGTGTGGTGCGTGCGCTGGGTGACAGCCGTCCTGCCTGGAAGGTGTTGCGTGTGCTCGGCAGTCTGCTTGGCCTGGATGGGTTCAATCAGGAGTCGGCCGAAGAGGTTCGGGCAGAGGCCCTGGGCGACCTGACCACCCTGCCAGGGCGGCTGGACAACGCAGGTGGCGTCATGCCTGCATCCCTGGGTGTGGCCCGTGGCGCCCTGCAGCGTCTGGGCGAGGTGCCCATCTATGCAGTGGACGGTCTTGTCCGTCGCGCGCCGTCGCTGCAGTCGACCCAGGACGGACTTCGTGGACGCACTGCCGGCCTGCCGGCCTCGCTGTGGTCCTCGCTGGGTCTCAAGGCTGGTGATCAAGTCCGTGTCCGCCAGGGCGCCGGAGAAGCCCGCCTGGAGGCGCGACTGGAGGCCGGTCTGGCCGAAGGCGTCGTGCGCGTGCCGGCCGGAATTCAGCAGACCGTGGGCCTGGGTGCACTCTTCGGCGATATCGTCGTCGAGAAGGCTTGAGGATCGGGGATACACATGATCGAACAATTCAACCAAGCAGGGTTGGCACTGCTGGGCGGGATCCTGTGGCCCGTGGTCTGGTCGCTGATCAAGATCGTCGCCGTGGTGCTGCCGCTTCTGGGCTGCGTCGCTTACCTGACGCTGTGGGAGCGCAAGGCCATTGGCCGCACCCAGGTGCGGCCAGGTCCCAACCGTGTGGGTCCTTTGGGCCTTCTGACCCCGATCGCTGATGCGGTCAAGCTGATTTTCAAGGAAATCATCCGCCCGACCGCCGCCAACAAGGGGTTGTTCTTCCTCGGGCCGATCATGACCATCATGCCGGCGCTGGCGGCATGGGCGGTCATTCCCTTTGGGCCTGACGTGGCCTTGGCGAATGTGAATGCGGGTCTGCTGCTGATCATGGCCATCACCTCGGTGGAGGTGTACGGCGTGATCATCGCGGGCTGGGCCTCCAACTCTAAGTACGCGTTTCTGGGTGCACTGCGGGCCTCGGCCCAGATGGTGAGCTATGAAATCGCCATGGGTTTCGCGTTGGTGATCGTGCTCATGGTCTCGGGCAGCCTGAACCTGAGTGACATCGTCATGTCCCAGGGCCGTGGCACCTTTGCCGACATGGGCATGAGCGTGCTGTCATGGAACTGGCTGCCGCTGTTGCCGGTGTTCGTGGTCTATTTCATCTCCGGCTTGGCCGAGACCAACCGCCACCCCTTCGACGTCGTCGAAGGCGAGTCCGAGATTGTGGCTGGTCACATGATTGAATATTCCGGCATGTCGTTCGCCATGTTCTTCTTGGCTGAGTACGCCAACATGATCCTGGTGTCGATGCTGACCGTGCTGTTCTTCCTGGGGGGTTGGCTCAGTCCGGTGGCTGCACTGGATTTCATCCCGGGCTGGATCTGGTTGGGCATCAAGGTGTTCGTGGTGGTCACCATGTTCCTGTGGGTGCGTGCCTCGTTCCCGCGTTACCGCTATGACCAGATCATGCGCCTGGGTTGGAAGATCTTCATCCCTGTGACGCTGGTCTGGCTGGTGCTGGTGGGTCTTTGGATCCAGTCGCCGTTCAACATCTGGAAGTGAAGAGGTGAGCATGTCGACGGTTGCTGCCCTCAAGGATCTGTTTTCGAGCTTTCTGCTCACCGAGTTGTGGAAGGGCCTGGCCCTGACTGGCCGGCATTTCCTGTCCCCGACCATCACGGTCCAGTTCCCGGAGGAGAAGACTCCGCTGTCTCCCCGTTTCCGGGGTCTGCATGCACTTCGCCGTTATGAGAACGGTGAAGAGCGTTGCATCGCCTGCAAGCTGTGCGAGGCGGTGTGCCCTGCAATGGCGATCACCATCGAGTCTGATGTGCGTGATGATGGTTCCCGCCGCACCACCCGCTACGACATCGATCTGACCAAATGCATCTTCTGCGGTTTCTGCGAAGAGAGCTGCCCGGTTGACTCGATCGTGGAAACGCACATCTTTGAATACCACGGTGAAAAGCGGGGCGACCTGTATTTCACCAAGGACATGCTGCTGGCCGTGGGTGACCGCTATGAAGCCCAGATCGCAGCCAACAAGGAGGCTGACGCCAAGTACCGCTGAGGACGTCTGGCTTTGCCCGGGCGCCCGAATACGGGAGCTCGGGCGGCCACTTTGTCTTCTGGTCATGAGGCGCGATTACCCATGAATCCGACATCCGCACTGTTCTTCGCCTTCTCGGCGGTGTTGCTCTTTGCTTCGTTCCGTGTGATCACGGCCCGTAGCACTGTGCACGCTGCCTTGTTCCTGGTGTTGGCTTTTTTCAATGCTTCCTGCGTTTGGATGCTGCTGAAGGCCGAGTTCTTGGCCATCACTCTGGTGCTCGTCTATGTGGGGGCAGTGATGGTTCTGTTCCTCTTCGTGGTGATGATGCTCGACATCAATGTGGACAGCATGCGCCAAGGTTTTTGGAACCACTTTCCGGTGGCCGCACTTGTGGGTGCCTTGATTGCGCTGGAGATGGCCGCTGTGTTGTGGGGTGGCTTCCGCGTGTCTGAGGCGCCAGCGCTTTCGGAGAAGGCGATTCAGTACGGCAACACCCGCATGCTGGGCATTGAGATCTACACCCAATACCTCTACCCGCTGCAGCTGGCCGCGGTGCTGTTGCTGGTGGCCATGATTGCCGCCATCGCCTTGACGCTGCGCAAGCGCAAAGACAGCCGCTACCAGGACCCCGCTGAGCAGGTGCGCGCCAAGAAGGCTGATCGCGTCCGATTGGTCAAGATGGCACCGTCCGTGGACCAACCCTCGGCACCGAAGCAAGGAGACGCAGCATGACGGGCAGCCTGTCGCTCTATCACTTCCTGACGCTGGGGGGCTTCCTCTTCGCCCTGTCGGTGGTGGGCATCTTCCTCAATCGCCGCAACCTGATCGTGTTGCTGATGGCCATCGAGCTGATGCTCCTGGCCGTCAACATGAACTTCGTCGCCTTCTCCCACTACCTGGGTGACATGGCGGGTCAGGTGTTTGTCTTCTTCATCCTGACGGTGGCTGCCGCCGAGTCGGCCATCGGTCTGGCCATTTTGGTCGTGCTGTTCCGCAACCGCGCCACCATTGCCGTGGATGAGCTGGACTCGCTGAAGGGCTGATCGGCGCACGGAAACCGGAAGAACATGTCTGCACAACTTTCACAGAACCTGCTGCTCACCGTGCCGCTCGCGCCGCTGGTGGGCTCGGTCGCGGCCGGCCTCTTCGGCAAGCAGCTCGGTCGGCGGGGCGCTCACGTCCTGACCATCCTTGGCGTGCTGGTCGCCTTCATCTGCTCGGCCATCGTCCTCAAGGCCGTGGCAATCGACGGTGCGCGCTTCAATGCCACCCTCTACGAGTGGATGGTCCTGGGTCCCCTCAAGATGGAGGTGGGTTTCCTGGTGGACGGGCTGACCGCGATGATGATGTGCGTGGTGACGTTCGTGTCGCTGATGGTGCACATCTACACCATCGGCTACATGGAAGAGGATCCGGGCTACCAGCGCTTCTTCTCGTACATCTCGCTGTTCACCTTCTCCATGCTGATGCTCGTCATGAGCAACAACATGCTCCAGCTGTTCTTCGGCTGGGAAGCGGTGGGCTTGGTGTCCTACCTCCTGATCGGGTTCTGGTTTAAGAAGCCGACCGCCATCTTCGCCAACATGAAGGCCTTTTTGGTCAACCGTGTGGGCGACTTCGGTTTCATCCTCGGCATTGGTCTGGTGTTGGCCTACACCGGCACCCTGAACTACGGCGAGATCTTCGCCAAGTCTGGCGAGCTGGCGGGCAAGACCTTCCCGGGTACCGACTGGCCGCTGCTGGCCGTCGCCTGCATCTGCCTGTTCATCGGCGCGATGGGCAAGTCGGCGCAGTTCCCGCTGCACGTGTGGCTGCCCGATTCGATGGAAGGTCCGACCCCGATTTCGGCGCTTATCCATGCCGCCACCATGGTGACGGCCGGCATCTTCATGGTGACGCGCATGTCGCCGCTGTTCGAGCTGTCGGACATCGCACTGAATTTCATCTTGGTGATCGGTTCCATCACGGCGCTGTTCATGGGCTTCCTGGGCATCATCCAGAACGACATCAAGCGCGTGGTCGCCTACTCGACGCTGTCGCAGCTGGGTTATATGACCGTGGCGCTGGGCGTGTCGGCCTACAACGTGGCCGTTTTCCACCTGATGACGCATGCCTTCTTCAAGGCGCTGCTCTTCCTTGCGGCGGGGTCGGTCATCATTGGCATGCACCATGACCAGGACATTCGCAATATGGGCGGTCTGCGCAAGTACATGCCCATCACCTGGATCACGTCGCTGCTGGGCTCCCTGGCCCTGATTGGCACGCCTTTCTTCTCGGGGTTCTACTCCAAAGATTCGATCATCGAAGCGGTCCATGCCAGCCATTTGCCAGGTGCAGGCTTTGCGATGTGGTCGGTGACCATCGGTGTGTTCGTCACCGCGTTCTACAGCTTCCGGATGTATTTCCTGGTCTTCCACGGCAAGGAGCACTTCCATCACAAGCCGTTCCCTGGTGAGCACGATCATCACGACGACCATGGTGAGCACGCCCACACCCCACACGAGTCTCCGTGGGTGGTGACGGTGCCGCTTCTGCTGCTGGCCATTCCCTCTGTGCTGATCGGCTTCCTGACCATCCAGCCCCTGCTGTTCGGTGATTTCCTGAAGGACGCGATCTACGTGGACGCGTCCAAGCATGGAGCGATGGCTGAGCTGACCGAGATGTTCCACGGTGCAACGGCCATGGCACTGCACGGCGTGCAGACCCTCCCGTTCTGGCTTGCCGTGGCCGGGGTTGCGGTGTCCTACTTCTTCTACATGGTCAAGCCGGAGATTCCGGCGGCCATTGGCCGTGCCCTGGCCCCGTTGGTCAAAGTCATGGAGAACAAGTACTACATGGACTGGATCAACGAGAACATCTTTGCCGCCGGTGCGCG
Source organism: Ideonella livida (assembly GCF_010499455.1). Classification (GTDB taxonomy): domain Bacteria; phylum Pseudomonadota; class Gammaproteobacteria; order Burkholderiales; family Burkholderiaceae_C; genus Ideonella; species Ideonella livida. The sequence goes on from NZ_JAAGOH010000009.1 coordinate 77,059, forward strand.
CAAGTTGGGTCTCGGCCTGTGGAAGGGGGGTGATGTCGCCCTCATTGACGGGGCGCTGGTCAACGGTTCCGCACAGGCTGTGGGCAGCTTTGCCGGGGTGGTTCGCACCCTGCAGACGGGCTACCTGTCGTGGTACGCACTGGTCATGGTGCTGGGCATCTTCGGTTTGATGACCTGGCAGCTTTGGCCCTTCCTCGTGAGCCTCGTGGGGCATTGACAGGTGGGCGGAGAACAAGAATGGGTCTTTTGAGCATCGCCATCTGGTTGCCGATTGCGTTCGGCGCCGTACTGCTCGCCTTCGGGCGGGACGACAACCCCACAGCAGCGCGTTGGATCGCACTGGTGGGGGCAGTGGTCAGTTTCCTCGTCACCTTGCCGCTGATCACCGGCTTTGATTCCGGGACTGCAGCGATGCAGTTCGCCGAGAACCTCGCCTGGATCGAGCGCTTCAATGTGCGCTACCACCTGGGTGTGGATGGCATTTCTGTCTGGTTCGTCCTGCTGACAGCTTTCATCACCATCATCGTGGTGCTGGCGGGTTGGGAGGTCATCACCGACCGTGCGCACCAGTACCTGGGCGCCTTCCTGATCCTGTCGGGGCTGATGGTGGGTGTCTTCTCCGCATTGGACGGCCTGCTGTTCTATGTGTTCTTCGAGGCGACCCTTATTCCGATGTACATCATCATCGGGGTGTGGGGGGGGCCGCGTCGCGTTTACGCCGCGTTCAAGTTCTTCCTCTACACGCTGCTGGGCTCCCTGCTCATGCTCGTCGCGCTGATCTACCTGTACTACAAGTCCGGTGGCAGTTTTGACATCCAGGCATGGCACAAGCTGCCGCTGCCGATGAGCGCGCAGACCTTGCTGTTCTTTGCCTTCTTTGCGGCTTTCGCGGTGAAGGTCCCGATGTGGCCGGTGCATACCTGGCTGCCGGATGCCCACGTGGAAGCTCCGACAGGCGGCTCCATCGTGCTGGCAGCGATCATGCTGAAGCTGGGTGCTTATGGCTTCCTCCGCTTCTCCATGCCGATTGCTCCTGATGCAAGCCGCGAGTTGGCTTGGTTGATCATTACGCTGAGCTTGGTAGCTGTCATCTACATCGGTCTGGTGGCCATGGTCCAAAAGGACATGAAGAAGCTGGTGGCGTATTCGTCCATTGCCCACATGGGTTTTGTCACGCTGGGCTTCTTTGTGTTCAACGAGCTTGGCGTGTCGGGTGGTCTGGTGCAGATGATTTCGCACGGGTTTGTGTCCGGGGCGATGTTCTTCTGCATCGGGGTGCTGTACGACCGTGTGCATTCCCGCGAGATCTCGACTTACGGTGGTGTGGTCAACACGATGCCCAAGTTTGCCGCTTTCGCGCTGCTGTTCGCCATGGCCAATTGCGGCTTGCCCGGCACTGCAGGGTTCATCGGGGAGTGGATGGTCATCTTGGGCACCGTCCAAGCCAATTTCTGGCTGGGGGCGTTGGCCGCGACCGCACTGATCTTCGGTGCTGCCTACACGCTGTGGATGTACAAGCGTGTCTACTTCGGTGACGTGACCAATGACGAGGTGCGTGAACTGCAAGACATCAACAGCCGTGAGTTCCTGATCCTGGCCATCTTGGCAGTTGCCGTGATCTGGATGGGCGTGTACCCCAAGCCTTTCACTGACGTGATGCACGTCTCCGTGGACGAACTGCTCAAGCATGTCGCCATGTCGAAGCTGCAATGAAGCCAGTGGAAACCTACACCATGAACCAAATGAACTGGCTGACGATCTCGCCTGAGATCCTCTTGGTGGTAGCCACCTGCGTGATCGCGCTGGTCGACCTGCAGGTCACCGACGCCCGCCGCCGTCTCACTTTCTGGCTGAGCCAAGCCACTTTGGCTGCCGTAGCCTGGTTGCACCTGGGTGCGATGCTTGAAGGCCTGGGTGCCACAGGGGCGGCTGCCTCGGTGTACGCCATGCAGGGGCTGGTGGTGTCCGATCCTATGGGTCACGCCCTGGCCGGCTGCGCCTCGCTGGCCATGATGCTGACGCTGGCCTACGCCCAGCCCTACATCGCTGACCGTGACCTGCTCAAGGGCGAGTTTTTCGTGCTGGCCTTGCTCATGTTGCTGGGCATCCTGGTGATGATCTCGGCCAACAATTTCCTGGTTCTGTACGTGGGCCTGGAAATCATGAGTCTGTCGCTGTATGCGCTGGCCGCCCTGCGTCGCGACCACGCGGTGTCCACCGAGGCGGCGATGAAGTACTTCGTGCTTGGTGCGTTGGCCAGCGGTTTCCTGCTGTACGGCATGTCGATGATGTACGGTGCGACCCGTTCGCTCGACATTCCGGACGTGTTCAACGCCATCCAGACCGGTCAGATCAACAAGGCTGTCCTGGTGTTTGGCGTGGTGTTCATCGTGGCAGGGCTGTCTTTCAAGCTGGGTGTGGTCCCGTTCCATATGTGGGTGCCTGATGTCTATCAGGGTTCGCCGACCGCGGTGACCGTGATGATTGGTGGTGCGCCCAAGTTTGCGGCGTTTGCCATCACCGTGCGCTTGCTGGTGGAGGGCCTGACCGGTTTGGCTGCCGACTGGCAACAGATGTTGATCCTGCTGTCCGTGTTGTCCATGGCGGTGGGAAACTTGGCCGCCATCGCCCAGACGAACCTCAAGCGCATGTTGGCGTATTCGGCTATCGCGCAGCTGGGCTTCATGCTGCTGGGCTTCACCCCCACGGTCATCGGTGCCAACACATTGTCGGCAGCCAACGGCTACAGCTCTGCCATGTTCTACGTGGTGACTTATGTGCTGACCACGCTGGGGACTTTCGGCCTGATCATGTACCTGAGCCGAGATGGCCGCGAGTGTGAACAACTGGCGGACTTGTCCGGTTTGGCTCGGCGCAGCCCCTGGTTGGCCGGTGTCATGACGGTTTTCATGTTCTCCTTGGCCGGCGTGCCGCCGATGGTCGGCTTCTACGCCAAGTTCGCCGTCCTGCAGGCACTGGTGACCACCAGCGTCACTGGTTACATCGTGCTGGCCGTCGTGGCGGTGCTGCTGTCGCTGATCGGCGCCTTCTACTACCTGCGCGTGGTGAAGGTCATGTACTTTGACGAGCCGACTTCGCAAGAACCTGCCACGGTGGCCGGCCACGGCGGGGTGGGTGCGCTGCTCGCACTGAATGGTGCCGCCGCGCTGGGGCTGGGCTTGTTGCCGGACGGTCTCATGGCGGTCTGCCGCGATGTCATCGTGGCGGCGTTGGCGGGCTGACGCCGCCTTGGGCATGGCGGCGAGGCGGGCAGGTTTCTCCAGGGTCATCTCATGGACGCTGTGATCGTGCTGTTGAGCTTGGCCGCCGCAGCCAATCTCCCCTTTCTCAGTGAGCGGTGGTTTCTCGTGATACCGCGGCGACTGGGGACCAAGGGTCTGGCCGGTTGTCTGCTCGAGTGGGTCGTGTGGATGGGTTTGGCGCTTGGGCTCGGTGTGGCGCTTGAGTCTTGGGGCGGGCAGCGCAGCCCACAGGGTTGGGCGTTTTACGCAGCCTTTGTGGCACTTGGGCTCACCCTGGCCTTTCCCGGTTTCGTCTGGCGATTCCTCGTTCGGCGCTCCCGTGGTGCCGCCACTGTTTCTGACTTGAACTGAAGATGCATCCGCAAGCCGAAGGGTGGTCTTCTGGTCTGACCGAGACCAAGGTGGAAGGTCGGGAAGCCTTCCGAGGGCGGCTGCTGCAGCTCAAGGTGGATACGGTCCGTCTTCCGGATGGGGCACAGTCCACCCGAGAGTTTGTGGTGCACAACGGTGCTGCCATCGTGGTGCCCTTGCTGCCTGACGGGCGCGTGGTGGTGGAACATCAACACCGTTACCCGGTGGGCCAAGTGTTGTGCGAGTTTCCCGCGGGCAAGCGGGACGGCGAGGAGCCCACTTGGCGGTGCGCATGGCGTGAGTTGCGCGAGGAGACGGGGTATGTGGCGGCGGAACTCGCGTTCGCCACCCGCATGTTCAACGCGCCGGCGTACTCCACAGAGTTCATCGACCTTTGGTTCGCCCGGGGTTTGACCCCGGGCCCGGCAGCGCTGGATGCCGGGGAATGGCTCGAGGTATCTGCGATGTCCGTGCAGGAGTTGGAATCCCTGTCTTGGCGTGGCGAACTGCCCGACGCCAAGACCTTGGTGGCAATGCATTACCTGCGCGCGATGTTGGACGGCCGCTGGACACCTGTATGGCGTTCGGTGGCGGACTGGGGCGCAGAGGGCACAGTGTGAAAGTCTTGGACCTGTGCTGTGGCCAGGGCCATATCTTCGAAGGCTGGTTTGACTCCCTGGCGGGCTATGAATCGCAGCGGGAGCGGGGCTTGGTGTCCTGTCCGGTTTGCCAAGACCTTCGGATTGAGCGTCGGCCCAGTGCGCCGCGGCTTAACCTGCGCGTGCAGTCCCAGGCGGCGACGCCGGCTGCCAGGCCCGAAGCGCCCCACGCTCCAGCGGCAGCCACTGGAGGCAGTCCATCCGCACAGGTCGTGGCCCAATGGCTGGAGTCAGCTTGCCGAGAGTTGCTCGCCCGCACGGAGGATGTGGGAGAGCGCTTTCCGGAAGAAGCTCGGGCCATTCACCGTGGAGATGCGCCGGAGAGGGGCATTCGCGGTCAAGCCAGTGCCGAAGAGCGCGAGGCCCTGCGCGAAGAAGGTATAGAGGTCTTGGCGGTGCCCCTGCCTGAAGGGTGGGACCGCCCGAAGCACTGAGAGCCTGCCCCGACGGGATGCTCAGTCTGGCACCAGTACCTTGCCCGGGTTGAGCAGGCCGAGCGGGTCCAGTGCGCGTTTGATTGAGCGCATGGCCGCCAGGGCTGCGGGTGCCTTGTAGTGCGCCAATGCGTCTGCCTTGAGGCTGCCGATGCCGTGTTCCGCGGAAATGCTTCCGCCATGGGCTGTCACCAGGTCGTGCACGCAGCGGTTCACCGTGCCCTCGTGACGTGCGCGGAAATCAGCGGGTGACTCTCCACGGGGGGCGCGCACGTTGTAATGCAGGTTGCCATCGCCAAGGTGTCCAAAGACCACTGGACGTGCGCCGGGGACCAGGCTTTCCAGGGCGTGGGCGCAGGCCGTGTGGAAACGGGGCAGGGCGCTCACCGGCAAGGCGATGTCATGCTTGACGTTCAAGCCATCCCGACTCTGTGCCGGCGGAATCGCTGCCCGGATCGCCCACAGGGCCTGTGCCTGACGAAGATCCTGGGCCACCAGTGCCCGCCTCAGGCGCCCGGCTTCCAGCTGGGCATGCAGCCACTCGATGGCGCCGTCGCCCTCGCCAGCCCAGCTGGGCAGACTGATGTCGATCAGCAGGTGCCAACCTCGAGTGTCGGGCAAGGCGCTCAGCCGTTCCGGCATTTGCTCAAGCACCACGTTCAGCGCCTCCGGCCCCATCACCTCACAAGCAGTGAGCACGTCCGAAAGGGCCTGCCGGGCGAGACGGAACAGATGCACTGCCGCTTCCAGGCTTTCCAGCTGCAGCCAGGCGGTGATCACCCGCGCAGGGCGGGGGAAGAGCTTTAGCGTGGCGCGGGTGATCACGCCCAGGGTGCCTTCGCTGCCTATGAGGAGGTGTCGCAAGTCGTAGCCGGTGTTGTCTTTGCGCAGGCCGCCCAGTTGGCTGAAGCTGCTGCCGTCCGCCAGCACAGCCGCCAAGCCCAAACAAAGGTCCCGTGCCGTGCCGTAATGCAGCACCTGGACGCCTCCGGCATTGGTGGCCAACACGCCGCCCACGGTGCATTGCGATTCGGACCCCAGACTGAGCGGAAAGAGCCATCCTGCAGCGTTGGCAGCCTCCTGCAACTGCTGCAGCGTGCACCCGGCATCGACACAGACCGTCTGGTTGTCGGCATCAATGGTCAAGTGGCGGCAGAGTCTGCGCAGACTGAGCAGCAACTGGCCTCCGCTGGTGTCCGGCGTCGCACCGCCAACCAGGCCGGTGTTGCCGCCCTGCGGCACCACGGGAATGCCGTGGCGTCGGCTCCAGGCCAAGGTCGCCTGCACTTGATCGTGGTCTTCAGGGCTGGCGACCGCCAGCGGCCGGCCGCGGTAGCGGCCTCGCCAGTCTTGAAGCCACGGTGCCACTTGAGGGTCGTCCGTGGCCTGCAGACCCTTGGGACCCAGGAGGTCGCTCAGCTCAAGAAGGGGCGCGCTCATGGTCGGCGGACGTTCGTACGTCAGAGTCTTGCGTTGCCGTCGCCGGGGCTGCGGCGTTCGTCCGCTGCTTGGCAGCTTGCAGACGCACCCTTACTTGCAGCGCACAGGCGGTGAACAACGCGACGCATAGCAGGACCTCGATCCAAGCGAGCCATTGCTCGGCGCCGCCAGCGCTGGTGCCCCGGACCAGCCCCTCCAGGCAATAGAGCCAGACCAGCAGGCTCAGCCACCGGTAGGTGTACATGCGAAACCGCCAGAGCCCGGGAAGCGCCAAGCCCAGCGGTAGGACTTTCACGGCGAGCCAGCCGCTGCCGGTAGGTGCCAGCCACAGTTCCCAGGCCAGGCCCAGCACGATCAGTCCAAGGGTTCCACCCAGGGCCAGGCGCCGAGACAGCGTCACCCAAGGACCCGGGACTGCGGTCGAGGGTGCGTCTGAAGTTTCAATCATGCTGGCATGATATTCGCCATGCAGAAACCAGATGAGGCAGGAGCCGGTTGGCGCGGCACGGTGCGCGCCGGGTGGACGTCGTTTCGGGCTTGGCCTTGGCGTGACACCTGGCAGGTGCTGCGTCAGCGCTTTCGTGAGGACCGGCTGGGCATGACCGCCGGCAGCCTGACCTTCACCACACTGATCGCCTTGGTGCCGTTGCTCACCGTGGCTTTGGCGGTGTTCACGGCGTTTCCCATGTTCTCCGCCTTTCAGGAGTCACTCCAGAAGTACTTCCTGCAGAGTCTGGTTCCGGATGCGATCGCCAAGCCGGTTCTGGGGTCCCTCACCCAGTTTGCCAAGAAGGCCAATCGACTGGGCGTCATGGGGATCATCGTGCTTGTGGTCAGCGCCGTGAGCCTGATGCTGACCATCGACCGGGCGCTCAACAGCATTTGGCGTGTCAGGCGGCCACGACCGATCGGGCAGCGGGTGTTGATCTATTGGTCAGCCGTGACGTTGGGCCCGCTGGTGCTCGGTTTGAGCTTGAGCCTGACGTCGTACGCTTTGTCCGCTTCGCGCGGCTTGGTCAGCGCCTTGCCGGGCGGCGTGGCTTTTGCGCTGGACGTGCTGGAGTTCGCATTGCTGTGCGGCTTTGCCAGTGCATTGTTTCATTTCGTCCCCAACACACAGGTGCGCTGGCGACATGCGCTGGCAGGCGGCCTCTTCGTGGGCGTCGGTCTGGAACTGGCCAAACGGGGTCTGGGCTGGTACGTCGGTTCCGTCTCTGGGCTTTCGACCATCTACGGGGCATTCGCCACGGTGCCCATATTTCTCCTGTGGCTGTACCTCGTCTGGTCTATCGTGCTGCTAGGGGCGGTGGTGGCCGCCTATGCGCCCACGCTGCAGTTTCAGCTGGCGCGATGGCGGCCCATGCCGGGCCAGGCCTTCACCCTGGCGCTTGGCGTCCTGGGCTTGCTGCATCGGGCGCGCCAGCAGGGCCGGGGAGGGCTGGATCTGTTAGGCCTGGGTGCGGGCCTGGCGGTTGACCCCCTGCAGTTGGAGCCGGTGCTTGACCGGTTGGTGCGGGCTGACTGGGTGGCCAGGCTGGATGAGGATGGAGAGCAGCGGCATGTGCTGCTGATCGATCCGGCGCAACGGCCGGCGGCCGCCTTGATGGAACTGCTGCTGCTGCAGCCCCATCCGGCCAATGCACGGTTTTTGGCCCAGATGGGCCTGGGCGCCCTGACCTTGGCGCAAATCCTGCCGAACGCGGAAGCCTGAAGGGCTTGGGGTCGGAGTCGACCTTGTAAGGTGGCTCAGACAAGAAAAAAGCCCATGCACACAGTGCATGGGCTTAAATCTGGCGGAGGGAGCGGGATTCGAACCCGCGGTGGGCTATTAACCCACACACGCTTTCCAGGCGTGCGACTTAAACCACTCATCCATCCCTCCGGGACAGGTGAAGCCTGCTATTGTAGGCATAGGGTCTGGGTATTGGCAAGTGCTTTCCGCGCATTTTCTGAAAGCGGCTTTGGGTAGGTCCACCGGCTGGCGGTTGACCGGGCGTCTGGAGCCGGGAGGCGGCGTCCCGCCCTTTCTGCGGGTTCCGCTCGCGTGCTGTCATGCATCAGCCCTACACTTCGCCCTTTGCCGTTTCCACCCCTGTTTCCCCTTGCTGGCCCGCCCGGAGCTTTGATGCAGCGCTTCCATTTCCCCATCGTCATCATCGACGAGGACTTCCGTTCCGAGAACACCTCGGGCCTGGGCATCCGCGCCCTGGCGGACGCCATCCAGAAGGAGGGCTTCGAGGTGGTGGGTGTGACCAGTTACGGCGACCTCAGCCAGTTCGCCCAGCAGCAAAGCCGTGCGGGCGCCTTCATCTTGTCGATTGACGATGAGGAGTTCACACCTGGCCCCGAGCTGGATCCGGCTGTGCTGAACCTGCGTAACTTCATCAGCGAGATCCGTTTCCGCAACGCCGACATTCCTATCTATCTGTACGGCGAAACGCGCACCAGCCAGCACATTCCGAACGACATCCTGCGCGAGCTCCACGGCTTCATCCACATGTTCGAGGACACGCCAGAGTTCGTGGCCCGGCACATCATCCGAGAAGCCAAGAGCTACCTCGACGGCCTGGCGCCGCCGTTCTTCCGTGCGCTCATGCACTATGCGCAGGACGGCTCCTACTCCTGGCACTGCCCGGGTCACTCGGGTGGCGTGGCGTTTCTGAAGAGCCCGATCGGCCGGATGTTCCACCAGTTCTTCGGCGAGAACATGCTGCGTGCCGACGTCTGCAACGCGGTGGAGGAACTCGGCCAGTTGCTGGATCACACGGGTCCGGTGGCCGACAGCGAGAAGAACGCGGCACGTATCTTCAATGCTGACCACTGCTTCTTTGTCACCAACGGCACCTCCACCTCCAACAAGATGGTGTGGCACCACACGGTGGCCCCGGGTGACGTGGTGCTGGTGGATCGCAACTGCCACAAGTCCATCCTGCACTCCATCATCATGACGGGGGCGGTCCCAGTGTTCCTCACGCCGACCCGCAACCACTACGGCATCATCGGGCCGATCCCCGAGAGCGAGTTCAGCAAGGCGGCCATCCAGAAGAAGATCGCGCGTCATCCCTTGCTCCAGGGGGTGGACGCCAAGAAGGTGCGTCCCAAGATCTTGACCGTGACCCAGAGCACGTACGACGGGGTGCTCTACAACACCGAAACCATCAAGGCCAAGCTGGATGGCTGGGTGGACACCATTCATTTCGACGAGGCTTGGCTGCCCCACGCCGCCTTCCACAAGTTCTATGGCGCCTATCACGCCATGGGCAAGAGCCGTCCGCGCCCCAAGCAGGCGGTGGTGTATGCCACGCAGTCCACCCACAAGCTGCTCGCCGGCATCAGCCAGGCCTCCCAGGTGCTGGTGCAGGACTCGCAGACCGTGAAGTTGGATCGGCACCTCTTCAATGAGGCCTATCTCATGCACACGTCCACCTCGCCGCAGTACGCGATCATCGCCTCCTGCGATGTGGCCGCGGCCATGATGGAGCCGCCTGGCGGCACGGCGCTCGTCGAGGAGAGCATTCGAGAGGCGCTGGATTTCCGGCGCGCGATGCGCAAGGTCGACGAGGAGTACGGTCAGGACTGGTGGTTCCAGGTCTGGGGTCCGGACAAGCTGGCGGTCGAGGATATTGGTCAGCCGCAGGATTGGATCTTGCAGGCCAATGAGGCTTGGCATGGCTTTGGCAAGCTGGCCAAGGGCTTCAACATGCTGGACCCGATCAAGTCCACCATCATCACCCCGGGCCTGGATGTGTCGGGGCGCTTTGCCAAGAGCGGCATTCCGGCCAGCATCGTCACCAAGTTCCTGGCCGAGCACGGCGTGGTGGTCGAGAAGACGGGCCTGTACTCGTTCTTCATCATGTTCACCATCGGCATCACCAAGGGCCGCTGGAACACCCTGCTGACCGCGCTGCAGCAGTTCAAGGACGACTACGACCGCAACCAGCCGCTGTGGCGCATCATGCCGGAGTTCTGTCAGGCCAATCCGCGTTATGAGCGCATGGGCCTGCGCGATCTTTGCCAGAGCGTGCATGAGGCTTACGCGAAGGGTGACATCGCCCGCCTGACCACCGAGGTCTATCTGGCGGAGCTGGAGCCGGCCATGAAGCCCAGCGATGCCTACGCCTGCATCGCCCACCGCAAGACCGAGCGCGTTCAGATCGATGATCTGGAAGGGCGGGTGACCACGGCCATGCTCACGCCCTATCCGCCGGGGATTCCGTTGGTGATCCCGGGCGAGCGCTTTAACCGCCGGGTGGTGGATTACTTGCGGTTCACCCGTGAGTTCAATGCCCAGTTCCCGGGCTTCGGTGCCGACGTCCATGGCTTGGTGGCCGAGACCGGCGCCGACGGTGTGCGTCGCTATTTCGTCGACTGCGTGCTCGACTGAGCGGGAATGCCACCGGCCAGGCGGGTGTGAGGGGAGTTCGTCAGCGCCCCCTTCTGCCCTGCTGGATTACGCAGGGGTACGCCGGGACAATCCGGTTCTTGATCAGAATCACGGAGAGTCAAGAATGCAAGCAGGCTATCCCCGCCTGGTCGGGGACATCGGGGGCACCAACGCGCGGTTTGCGGTGCAGCGCACCCCCGGCGGTCCCTTGGAGGAGGTGCGGACGCTGCCGGTGGCGCAGCATGCCTCCCTGGAGGCTGCGGTGCGTCACTACCTGTCCGAAATTGGGCTGAGTGTGGTCCAGGCCGGCATGGGTATTGCCAATCCAGTGCTGGGTGATCAGGTGCGCATGACCAATGCCGGATGGGCCTTCTCCATCGAGGCCATGCGGCAATCCCTGGGCTGGACCCGATTCGCACTGGTCAACGACTTCACCGCTTTGGCGCTTTCGCTACCCCACCTGTCGGTGCAGGACGTCCGACAACTCGGTGGAGGCACGGCCGATCCCCGCGGCCCCATGGCCCTGATCGGTCCGGGCACGGGGCTGGGCGTCTCCGGCCTGCTGCCGGTGGGAGTGGATCGCTGGGTGCCTTTGGCGGGTGAGGGTGGGCATGTGACCCTGCCGGCGGTTACACCAAGGGAACAGGCGGTCGTGAGGTGGTTGGACGAGCGATTCGGGCACGCCTCGGCCGAGCGCGCCGTTTCGGGTCAGGGCTTGGAGAACCTGCACGAGGCACTCTGTGCCTTGGATGGGGTGGTGTCTACCGAGCGTCTGAGTGCGGCTGAGGTTTCCCGGCGGGCACTTGCCCAGCAGGATGCCCGCTGCGACGAAGCGCTGGAATTGATGCTGGTCTGGCTGGGCAGCGTGGCCGGCAATCTGGCCTTGACCCTGGGCGCCACGGGCGGCGTCTATCTGGGCGGTGGTATCGTGCCCCGCCTGGGGGATCGCCTGCTGCGCTCCGGTCTGCGGGCGCGGTTCGAGGCCAAGGGCCGCTTTCAGCCCATGCTCGCGCGCATTCCCCTTTTTGTTATCGACGCGCAGGTCTCGCCAGCGCTGCTTGGCGCCGCCCACGCCCTGGACGAGTGAAGTCCGCCGGGAGGGCGGGGTGGCGGACGGCAGCCCTGCGTGGCTGACCGTCGGCGATGGCGTCAGGCGCCTTCGCTGCTACCTGTGGTCATGTGGCTGAAGCCGCCGTCCACATACATCACCTCCGCGCTCACACCGGCTGCCAGGTCTGACAGCAGGAAGGCGGTGACGTTGCCCACGTCCTCGATGGTGATCAGGCGGCGGATCGGCGTGCTGGCCGCGAACTGCGTCAGCTTCTTGCCAAAGTTGCCGATGCCCGATGCCGCCAGGGTCTTGATGGGGCCGGCGGACACCGCGTTGGCGCGCATGCCCCGCGGGCCCAGCGATTCCGCCAAGTAGCGCACGCTGGCTTCCAGGGATGCCTTGGCCAGGCCCATCGTGTTGTAGTCCGGCACACGGCGCACCGCCCCCAGGTAGCTCATGGTCACCAGGGAAGAGCCTTCGCGCAGGTAGGGCAGTGCAGCCTTGGCCATGGCCGGGAAGCTGTAAGACGAGATGTCGTGGGCGACGCGGAAGCTCTCGCGAGACAGGCCGTCCAGGAAATCACCGCCGATGGACTCGCGCGGGGCGAAGGCGATGGCGTGCACGAAACCGTCGAACTGGCCCCAGGCTTCGCCCAGCTGGCGCATGGCCGCCTCAATCTGCTCGTCGCTGCCGACGTCCAGTTCGACAATATGCTTGACGCCGAATTCGGCGGCGAACTCTTCCGCCCGCGCCTTGAAGCGCTCACTTTGATAGCTGAAGGCCAGTTCGGCACCTTCCCGGTGGCAAGCCTTGGCGATGCCGTATGCGATCGAGCGGTTATTCAGCAGGCCCGTGATCAGCAGCCGCTTGCCGGCGAGAAAACCCATGTTGGCTCCTTGTCTGTGGGATGACTGTGCCGGATTTTCGCATGACGCACTGCCATTGCGCATCTGCTGCCTTGTGACGGTGCCAGTTGCGCGCTACAATCTTAGCTTCGCAAGAATTGCACCCCGGGTGCAAGCTGATGGGCGGATTCTTCCGGCCCATTTTTTTTGCTCGATCCGCGATGGGCCTCTTGAGGGGCAGTGGTGGGTTGAAGGGCTTGGGCCAGGTTCTGGCATGGGCCGCGCCGGGGTGCTGCGCCGGTGGTCCGTGCGGACTCCAGCTGAAGCTGGAGTCCAGGCGGTGTGCCGGCGTTGGTGCAACGCTAGGCCTAGGAAGGTACACAAGCCCTGATGAGCTGGAGTCAGACGGTCGAGAAGACCGTGACCGGATTGGGATATGAACTCGTCGACCTGGAGCGTACAGGTGGCGGGTTGCTGCGCGTCTACATCGACCGAGTCCCCGGTCACGCCTACCCCACGGGCGAGCACGAGTTCGTCACGGTGGAGGACTGCGAGGCGGTCACCCGCCAACTCCAGTACCTGCTTGAGGTCGAAGGCGTGGAATACGCCCGGCTGGAGGTGTCCTCGCCGGGGCTGGATCGGCCGCTCAAGACCGAGGCGCATTACGCACGCTTCAGCGGTGAGCAGGTGCAGATCACCCTCAAGCTGCCCTTTCAGGGGCGTAAGAAGTTCGAAGGGCAGCTGCAGGCGGCACCTGAGGGTGGTGGCTGGCAGCTCATCTTCACCCAGGACAAGGTCGAGCAGGTGCTGGGTTTCGAGCTCCAAGAGGTGCGCGAGGCTCGCCTGGTGCCGGTCATCAATTTCAAGGGTCGCCGCAAGGCTGCGCCTGCGGCGTCGCAGGACGGGCAGGAAGCTGGCGCCACGGACGGAGGTCAAGAACAATGAACCGTGAAATGCTGATGTTGGTGGACGCGATCTCCCGTGAGAAGAACGTGGATCGCGAGGTGGTCTTCGGCGCCGTCGAGGCGGCGCTGGCGCAGGCCACCAAGAAGCTGCATGGCGGCGAAGTGGACATCCGTGTGGCGGTCAACCGTGACACTGGCGAGTACGAGACGTTCCGGCGTTGGCATGTGGTGCCCGATGAGGCGGGTCTGCAGATCCCTGACGCCGAGATCCTGCTGTTTGAAGCTCGCGAGCAGATTCCGGACATCGAGGTGGAAGACCACATCGAGGAGCCCGTCGAGTCTGTGCCCATCGGTCGCATCGGTGCCCAGGCCGCCAAGCAGGTCATCCTGCAGAAGATCCGTGATGCTGAGCGCGAGCAGTTGCTCAATGACTTCCTGTCCCGCGGTGAGCGCATCATGGTGGGTACGGTCAAGCGTCTGGACAAGGGCGATATCGTCGTTGAGTCCGGGCGCATCGAAGGTCGGCTCAAGCGTGGCGAGATGATTCCCAAGGAGAACCTGCGCACGGGTGACCGTGTGCGGGCCTTCATCACGGGCGTCGACAGTGCCGCCCGCGGTCCCCAGATCATGCTCTCGCGTTCTGCTCCCGGCTTCATGGTCGAGCTGTTTGCGCAGGAAGTGCCGGAGATCGAGCAAGGCCTGCTGGAGATCAAGAGCTGCGCCCGTGATGCGGGCAGCCGCGCCAAGATCGCCGTGGTCTCGCACGACAAGCGCGTGGATCCGATCGGCACCTGCGTGGGTGTGCGCGGGTCGCGTGTGACCGCGGTGACCAACGAGTTGGCGGGTGAGCGTGTGGACATCGTGCTGTGGTCCGAGGACCCGGCACAGTTCGTCATCGGTGCCTTGGCCCCTGCCAATGTGCAGTCCATCGTGGTCGACGAGGAGAAGCACGCGATGGACGTGGTGGTGGATGAGGAGAACCTTGCCATCGCCATCGGCCGCGGCGGTCAGAACGTGCGTTTGGCGTCAGAGCTGACCGGTTGGCGCATCAACATCATGACCGCTGAGGAGTCGGCGGCCAAGCAGGCGCAGGAAAGCGATGTGGTCCGCAAGCTCTTCGTCGAGAAGCTCGACGTGGACGAGGAAGTGGCCGAGATCCTGATCGCCGAAGGCTTCACCAGCTTGGAAGAGGTGGCCTACGTGCCGCTTCAGGAGATGCTGGAGATCGAGGGCTTCGACGAGGACACCGTGTCGGAGCTGCGCACCCGCGCCAAGGACGCCCTCCTGACCATGGAGATCGCCCGAGAAGAGAAGGTCGAGGAGGTCTCCCAGGACCTGCGCGACCTGGAAGGCCTGAACTCAGACCTGATCGCACGCTTGGCCGATGGCGGCGTGCACACCCGTGACGACCTGGCCGATCTGGCCGTCGATGAGCTCGTCGAGATGGCCGGCCTGGATGAGGCCGGCGCCAAGGCGCTGATCATGAAAGCGCGTGAACACTGGTTCACCGCCTGAGGTCTGCACAGCGCAACGAGCACACGGATACGGAATCGAGGAAACCCACCATGGCAGTGACCACCGTCGCACAATTTGCCGCCGAGCTTCAACGCCCGGCGACGGCGCTGCTCGAGCAGCTCCAGGCCGCGGGCGTCGTCAAGCAGTCGGCCAACGACGTGCTGACCGAAACGGACAAGGAGCGTCTGCTGGAGTACCTGCGTCATTCGCACGGTACTTCTGGCGCAGACCGCAAGAAGATCACCCTGACCCGCAAGTCGACCAGCGAGATCAAGCAGGCCGACGCCAGCGGCAAGGCCCGCACCATCCAAGTCGAGGTCCGCAAGAAGCGCGTCTTCGTCAAGCGTGATGATGTGGCGGGCGGCAGCGCGCCTGAGGATGAGGCCGCGGTGCGTGAGGCCGAGTTGGCCCGCCGCGCCGAGGAGGCCCGTCAGCAGGCCGAGGCGATCCGCCTGCAGGAAGAGGAGCTGGCCGAGAAGCGTCGCCAGCGCGAAGAACAGGAACGTCGCGAGCGTGAAGCCGCCGAGCGTGCCGCTGCCGAGCGTGCGGCCGCCGAGCAGGCGGCACGTGAGGCCGAGGAGCGTGCCCGCGCTGAGCGTGAGGCCGCCGAGGCCGCTGCACGTGCGGCGGCCCAGGCCGCAGCCCAAGCTGCGGCTGCGCAACAGGCCAAGGCCCAGGCGGCCCCCGCCCCCGCCCCCGCCTCCGCTCCCGCCCCCGTGGCGGCTGCGCCCACCCCGGTGGCTGCCCCCGCGGCTGCTCGTCCCGGCGCGCCGGTGGCGGCGGCTGTACCCGCACCGGCATCTGCACCGGCCGGCCTCAAGGGCACGGCGCCCGACGTGGGCAAGCCGGGCATCCGTGTGGTCAAGGCGGTGGACGCCGAGGCGGAAGAGAAGCGCGCGGCCGACCTCGCCCGTCGCCGTCAGGCCGCCGAGGCCGAGGCGGCTGCCATCCGCGACATGATGGCCCGCAAGGCCAAGGTCATGGTGGCCAAGAAGCCTGAGGAGCCCAAGCCGGCGGAGACGCCCAAGGAAGGCATCAAGGGCACCATCCACAAGTCGGCCAAGCCGGCCACGCCGGGCGCCGCAGCGCCGGCACCGGCGGCGGCAGGCGCTGCCGCCAAGCCGGGCGACAAGAAATCGGTCAAGTCCGAGAAGTTGTCGTCCAGCTGGGCCGACGAATCCAAGAAGAAGGGCGTCCCGGCCAAGGGTCGCACCGACGGTCCGACGGGTTCCCGCCCCGGCTGGCGCGCGCCTCGCGGTGGCCGCCGGGATGAGCGTGGCGGCGGTGGTGGCAACTTCCAGCAGCCGGCTGAGTTCATCCAGCAGGAAGTGCACGTGCCCGAAACCATCTCGGTGGCCGACCTGGCCCACAAGATGTCGGTCAAGGCCTCCGAGGTGATCAAGCAGCTGATGAAGCTGGGCCAGATGGTCACCATCAACCAGCAGCTGGACCAAGAGACCGCGATGATCGTGGTCGAGGAGATGGGCCACAAGGCGCTGGCGGCCAAGCTGGACGACCCGGAAGCCTTCTCCGAGGAGGAGCAGGCCGCTGCCACCGGCGACGCGCTGCCGCGCGCCCCGGTGGTGACCGTGATGGGTCACGTCGACCACGGCAAGACCTCACTGCTGGACTACATCCGCCGCAGCCGTGTGGCCGCAGGCGAAGCCGGCGGTATCACGCAGCACATCGGCGCCTACCACGTGGAAACCCCGCGCGGCATGATCACCTTCCTGGATACCCCGGGTCACGCAGCCTTCACGGCGATGCGTGCCCGCGGCGCCAAGGCCACGGACATTGTCATCCTGGTGGTGGCGGCGGACGACGGTGTGATGCCCCAGACCAAGGAAGCCATCAGCCACGCCAAGGCGGCGGGTGTGCCGATCGTGGTCGCCATGACCAAGATCGACAAGCCTGAAGCCAACCCTGAGCGCGTCAAGAGCGAGCTGGTGGCCGAGCAGGTGGTGCCCGAGGAGTTCGGCGGTGAGTCTCCGTTCATCGGCGTGTCTTCCAAGACTGGCAAGGGCATCGACGAGCTGCTCGAGAACGTGCTGCTGCAGGCCGAGGTGCTGGAGCTGAAGGCGCCGACCGACGCCGCCGCCAAGGGCATCGTGATCGAAGCCCGCCTGGACAAGGGCCGCGGCCCGGTGGCTTCGGTGCTGATCCAGTCTGGCACGCTCAAGCGTGGCGATGTGGTGCTGGCAGGCTCCAGCTTTGGCCGCGTGCGTGCCATGCTGGACGAAGACGGCGTGAACGTGGCCGAGGCAGGTCCCTCCATTCCAGTGGAGATCCAGGGCCTGAGCGATGTGCCGCAGGCGGGTGATGAGTTCATGGTGCTGGGCGACGAGCGCCGGGCCCGTGAGATCGCCACCTTCCGCCAGGGCAAGTACCGCGAAGTCACGCTGAACCGCCGCCAGGCCGCCAAGCTCGAGAACGTGTTCGAGAGCATGGGCCAGGGCACTGCCGCCCAGCTGCTGCCCTTGATCATCAAGGCCGACGTGCAGGGTTCGCAGGAAGCGCTGGGCGCCTCGCTGCTCAAGCTGTCGACCGACGAGGTCAAGGTGCAAGTGGTGCACGCGGCGGTGGGTGGCATCAGCGAGTCCGACGTCAACTTGGCGATCGCCTCCAAGGCCATCATCATCGGTTTCAACACCCGTGCCGACGCACAGGCTCGCAAGCTGGCCGAACACTCGGGTGTGGACATCCGCTACTACAACATCATCTACGACGCTGTGGATGAGGTGAAGGCAGCGATGGCCGGCATGTTGGCGCCGGAGCAGAAGGAAGAAGTCATCGGCATGGCCGAGATCCGACAGGTCTTTGTGGCCTCGAAGATCGGCACCGTGGCCGGTTGCATGATCACCGACGGCATGGTGACCCGCAACGCCCGCTTCCGCCTGCTGCGCGACAACGTGGTGATCTACACCGGCGAGTTGGAGTCGCTCAAGCGCTTGAAGGACGATGTCCGCGAAGTCAAGGAAGGCTTCGAGTGCGGTATCAAGCTCAAGAACTACAACGACATCACTGAAGGCGATCAGCTGGAGTTCTTCGAGATCAAGGAAGTGGCCCGCACGCTGTGATGCCTCCCGGGCCTGCGGGCCCGGCACACGCCTGCAACCCCGCCGCGACCGGCGGGGTTTTCACTTGCTGGACGCCCAGCCAAGGAATCATCCATGCGACACAAACGCAGCATCCCCAACCGCAGCTTCCGGGTGGCCGACCAGATCCAGCGGGATGTGGCCGAGCTCATCCGTGAGCTCAAGGATCCGCGCATCGGCATGGTCACCATCAGTGGCGTGGAGGTCACGCCTGACTATGCCCACGCCACCGTCCACTTCACCCTGCTGGTGGGCGATGTGGAGGCCACCGAGGCCGCCCTCAACGAAGCTGCTGGCTTCGTGCGCAACGGGCTGTTCAAGCGGTTGGCCATCCACACCGTGCCTACCCTGCATTTCCGCTTTGACCGCAGCACTTCGCGTGCGGCCGATTTGAACGCCCTGATCCTGCAGGCCAACGCCACCCGCGCCAAGGAATGAGTTCTCCCGCCATCGCTCCCGACGACACCCTGGCTGCGCCTGAGGCGCGGCCAGCCGGTCCCCGTCCGCGCGTGCCGCGCCGCCCCGTGCACGGCGTGCTGCTGCTGGACAAGCCGCTGGGTCTTTCCAGCAACGACGCGCTGCAGAAGGTCAAGCGCCTGTTCCGTGCCGAGAAGGCCGGCCACACCGGCACGCTCGACCCCCTGGCCACCGGGCTGCTGCCCATCTGCTTTGGTGCAGCCACCAAGTTCTCGCAGGCGAGCTTGGAGGCGGACAAGGGCTACCGTGCCCTGGTGCGTCTGGGCCAGACCCGTGTGGGCGGCGATGGCGAGGGTGAGATCGTGGCCGAGCGCCCGGTGCAGGTGAGTCCTGAGGGCTTGCAGGTCGCCGTGGCGCGCTTTGTGGGCGAGATCGACCAGATCCCGCCGATGCAGTCGGCCATCAAGAAGGACGGCAAGGCGCTGTACGAGTACGCCCGCGCCGGCGTCGAGATCGAGCGCCCGCCGCGCCGCATCACGATTCACCGTCTTGACATCGTGGCCTGGGATCCTGCGCAGCTGTTGCTCACGCTCGACGTGCGTTGCTCCAAGGGCACCTACGTCCGGACCCTGGCCGAGGACCTCGGCGAGGCGCTGGGCTGTGGCGCCCACCTGGCAGGACTCGTGCGCACCGGCAGCGGCCGCCTGGACGTGGCCGACGCAGTGAGCCTGGAGGCCCTGGAGGCGATGGACGAGCCCGCACGCGACAAGCTGCTGCGCGGCCCGGACTGCATGCTAGGCGACTGGCCGACGGTGCTGCTGGACGCCAAGGAGTCCGGCCGCTTCATCACAGGTCTCAAGCGTCGGGTCGCCCTGCCCGATGCGCCGGCGGTGAGGGTCTATGGCCCGAATCCTGCTGTCTTCCTGGGCAGCGCCAGCATCGCCTCCGGCGAACTGATCCCCGACCGCCTGCTCAGCCCCGATGAGGTGCAGGCGCTCATCCTGAATCAATGAAACCCGGTCACTCCGGTCTTGTCCCATGAGCCAACAGATCCGCAACATCGCCATCATCGCCCACGTTGACCACGGCAAGACCACCATGGTGGACCAGCTGCTGCGTCAGAGCGGTACCTTCGCCGAGCACGAGAAGGTGGTCGATACCGTGATGGACAGCAATGCCATCGAACGTGAGCGTGGCATCACCATCCTTGCCAAGAACTGCGCCGTCAGCTGGAAGGGGACCCACATCAACATCGTGGACACCCCGGGGCACGCCGACTTCGGCGGCGAGGTCGAGCGCGCGCTGTCCATGGTGGACGGTGTGGTGCTGCTGATCGACGCCCAGGAAGGCCCGATGCCGCAGACCCGTTTCGTCACCAAGAAGGCCCTGGCCCTGGGGCTGCGCCCCATCGTGGTGGTCAACAAGGTGGACAAGCCCGGTGCCAATTGCGACAAGGTGGTCAACGCCGCCTTCGACCTGTTCGACAAGCTCGGCGCCACCGACGAACAGCTGGACTTCCCCGTGGTGTACGCCTCGGGCATCAATGGCTGGTCCAGCCTGGAAGAAGGCGAGCCGGGTGCCCAGTGGGGCGCGGACATGTCCGCCCTGTTCGACACCGTGCTCAACCACGTGCCGGCGCACCAGGGCAACCCTGACGCGCCGCTGCAGCTGCAGATCTCGGCGCTGGACTACTCCACCTTTGTGGGCCGCATCGGCGTGGGCCGCATCAACGCGGGCACGCTCAAGCCGTCCCAGGACGTGCTGGTGATGGAAGGCGCGGACGGCAAGCAGTTCAAGGGCCGCGTCAACCAGGTGCTGACCTTCCAGGGCCTGGACCGCATGCAGACCGCCAAGGCCGGTCCGGGCGACATCGTGCTGATCAACGGCATTGAGGACATCGGCATCGGTGTGACGCTGACCGACCCGGCCAATCCCACGCCGCTGCCCATGCTCAAGGTGGACGAGCCCACCCTGACCATGAACTTCTGCGTGAACACCAGCCCGCTGGCCGGCCGCGAAGGCAAGTTCGTCACCAGCCGCCAGATTTGGGACCGCCTGCAGAAGGAACTGCAGAGCAACGTGGCGCTGCGCGTGAAGGAAACCGACGAGGACGGCATCTTCGAGGTCTGCGGCCGGGGTGAACTGCACCTGACCATCCTGCTGGAGAACATGCGCCGTGAAGGCTACGAGCTGGCTGTCTCCAAGCCGCGCGTGATGTTCCGTGACATCGATGGGGTGAAGTGCGAGCCCATGGAGCTGGTCACCGCCGACGTGGAGGAACTCCACCAGGGCGGCGTGATGCAGGCCCTGGGTCTGCGCAAGGGCGAGATGCTCAACATGGAGCCGGACGGCCATGGCCGCGTGCGCCTGGAATACCGCATTCCTGCCCGTGGCCTGATCGGCTTCTCCAACGAGTTCATGAACCTGACCCGTGGTTCGGGCCTGATCTCGTCGATCTTCGACGGCTACGAAGCCCACAAGGGGGAGATCGGCGGCCGTAAGAACGGCGTGCTGATCTCTATGGACGACGGTGAGATCTTCACCTACGCCCTGGGCAAGCTGGACGACCGCGGACGCATGTTCGTCAAGCCGAACGACCCGGTCTACGAAGGCATGATCGTCGGCATCCACAGCCGTGACAACGACTTGGTGGTCAACGCCACCCGCACCAAGCAGCTGACCAACTTCCGCGTCAGCGGCAAGGAAGACGCGATCAAGATCACGCCGCCCATCGAGCTGACGCTGGAGTACGGCGTGGACTTCATCGACGACGACGAACTGGTGGAGATCACCCCGAAGTCGATCCGTCTGCGCAAGCGCCACCTCAAGGAGCACGACCGCAAGCGTGCCCAGCGCGAGAACGCGGCCTGAGTCGGGATGACTGAAGGGGCCCGCACGGCGGGCCCCGCGGCTTGGCAGCGTCTTCAGGTGCTGCGCGCGGCCCGCATGCCGGGCCGCAGGCTGGACTGGTGCACCAGCCAGCGGGCGATGTCGCCCAAGGGCACCACATCGTCGGCGCCACCCAGTCGGATGGCTTCCTTGGGCATCCCGAAGACCACGCAGCTGGCCTCGTCCTGTGCGGCGGTCACCGCGCCGGCCTCATGCATGTCCCGCAGCCCGCGGGCGCCGTCATCGCCCATGCCCGTCATGATGACGCCGATGGCGTTGCGGCCGGCCTGCTGCGCCACGGACTTGAACAGCACGTCCACCGAGGGTCGATGGTGGTTGATCACCGGCCCGTCGATGACTTCGGCGTGGTACTGGGCGCCGCTGCGCTTGAGCCGCATGTGCTTGCCGCCCGGGGCGATCAGCACGCGGCCGTGGATCAGGCGGTCGCCGTCACGCGCCTCCAGGATCTCCAGTTCGCACAGTTTGTTGAGCCGCTCCGCAAAGGACGCGGTGAAGCGTTCAGGCATGTGCTGCACGATCATGATGCCCGGCACTTGGTGACGGGGCAGGGCACGCAGCACCACCTCCAGGGACTGCACCCCACCGGTGGACACGCCGATGGCGATCACCCGGTCGGTGGTTTCGGCCATGGCCTGGCCGCCGTTGGGCGGCAAGGGCGAGGCGGGGTTGACCAGGGGCATGCCGACCCGGGCCACCGGGGGCGCACCCGCCAGTGCCGCGAGGGCGGGCAAGGCCCGCAAGTTGGCGCGTGCGGCGGCCTTGACCGTTTCCACCAGGCCGTTGCTGCGGTCCTCCAGAAAGTTCTTGAGCCCCTGGCGGGGCTTGGTCACGAAGGCCACCGCGCCAGCGGCCATGGCCTGCAGCGTGGTCTCGCAACCCGCCTCGGTCAGGGTGGAACACATCACCACCGGGGTGGGGCGTTCGGCCATCAGCTTGCGCAGGAAGCTGATGCCGTCCATGCGCGGCATTTCCACATCCAGCACGATCACATCGGGCTGAAGGCTGGCCAGTTTGGGCCAGGCGAACAGGGGGTCGGGCGCAGTGCCCACCACCTCGATGCCTCCGGCCGTCAGCAGGTCAGCCAGAAATTTGCGGACGACGGCGGAGTCGTCAATGATCATCGCCTTGATGGCTGCCATGGGGCATGCCTCCTTGAAGGTAGGGCGTTGAGCGGTGGTCGCCGGCTCTGCCTCAGTGCCGGCGACCCCGCCGCACCTCGACCTGTCCGGTGTCCATGGCCAGGGTCACGGTGCGGGGGATGTGATCGCCGACGTCCACGCCGTCGAGCTGGAAGCCATGGCGGTCGATGAGCTGCCAGCCCATCTCGATGTTGCGCTCGCCCACATTGAGCTTGACGCCGGCCTGGTCGGGCATGGTGTCGGCTCCGCCATAGAGGTGGGCGATGAACTCGCCGGGCCGCAGTTTGAGTTTCTCCAGTTCATGGACCAGCATCGCCACCGCCTCGTTGCCGTAGCGGCCGTCGTACTCGTTGACGCAGCCTGGTGCCGGCGCGTTGTGCCGCTGGGGCAGCAGGAAGTGGCACATGCCGCCCACCCGGCGCCCGGGGTGCCACAGGGTGACGGCCACGCAAGAGCCCAGCAGCGTGCGGATCTGGCTGGGCTGGTGGCCGAAGTACCACTGGCCCGGCATCAGGAACAGATGCTGTCCCGCATGCGCATGGGCCTTACCGTGGGGTCGCCCCGGCAGTGACGCGGTGCCCGGCGGCGCCGGCCGCTCAGGTGAGGGCATAGACCGCGGTGCGGACGGCGCGCAGCCCGCTGCGGAGGTGGCTGAGCGATTCCGCATGCCCGGTGAAGAGGTAGCCATGGGGTTTGAGCCTCTGGATGACACGTTGGACGATGGCTTCCTTGCCTGCCGGATCAAAGTAGATCAGCACATTGCGCAGAAAGATCACGTCAAACAGACCGATCTCCGGCAACTTCTCGGTCAGGTTGGCCCCCTGGAAGCTGACCCGCTGGCGCAGTTCGGACTTGATGAGCAGGTGACCCTCGTACTGGTCCTGCCCGCGCAGGCAGAAGCGCTTGAGGTAGGCCGGCGGCGTGTGCTCGGCGCGGGACATCGGGTAGAGCCCGCGGCGGGCCTTGTCCACCACCTCGGTGGACAGGTCGGTGCCGACGATCTCCCAGGCGGCAGTGCCCAGCTTGTCGGCCAGCACCATGGCGATGCTGTAGGCCTCCTCGCCGGTGGAGCTGGCGGCGCTCCAGACCCGGAAGGGCTCCTGGGACGGGCCGCGGCGGGCCAGCACCTGCTCCAGGAACTCGAAGTGCTTGGGTTCGCGGAAGAAGTAGGTCTCGTTGGTGGTGAGCTTGTCCACCACGCGCACGATGTCCTGCGGGTTGCGCTCGCGCAGCAGCTGCTCGACGAAATGGTCCAGGCTGGGTGCGCCGGTGTCCTGGGCCAGCTTCTGCAGGCGGCTGGCCACCAGCGGGCGCTTGGCGTCGCTGAGTTCTATGCCCGAGATGCTGTGGAACAGGCGGACGACGGCCTTGAAGGAGGGGGTCGACAGGTTCATGGCGCAGTCGGCTCAGTCCTGCAGTTCCACGGCGATCATCCGGGCCAGCTCCTCGCTGTCCAGCGACTGGCCCAGGTCCACGATGGTCACGAACTGGCCCCGCGCCCGCGTGATCCCCGCGATGAAGCGTGGCGCGATGCGGGTGCCCAAGGCGGGCGGCGGCTCGATGAGCGCCTCCGGCGTCTCCAGCACTTCATGCACCGCGTCCACCAGCACGCCCAGCACCTGGGCATCGGCGCGGTTACCGCCCTCATCGCCCGGCGGCTGCGGCACCTCCACCACCACCACGGCAGTGCGCCGGGCCAGCGGGGTGTTGGGCAGTCCCAGGCGGGCGGCCAGGTCGATCACCGGCACCACTGCCCCGCGCAGGTTCATCACCCCCCGCACGAAGGACGGCATCATTGGCATGGCGGTGGTGGGTGGCACCTCCAGGATCTCGCGCACCAAATCGATGGGCACGGCGTAAGACACCTCGCCCAGGGCAAAGCGCAGGAACTGGCGCAGGCCGGCGGCACCTGTGTCGGCATTGCCGGGCAGGGGCGCCAGGGCACCGTGCGGTGGGGCATGGGGGGCCGAGCTGGCATGCAGGCTCATGGCGTGCTCCTGTCAGGGCGGGACCGTGGGTTGAAGCGTGGGGACATGGCGGTTCAGAACGGGGCGAACTGGGATTCGTCCACGCCGTGGCGCTGCGCCGCCGGGGCACGGCCCGTCGGGGCCGGGGGGCGTGGCGTCGGCCGGTTGGCGGGGCGTGCCGCCGGGCCGGTGCGGGGGCCATCGGTTCGTTCCGCGGGGGCGCTCGGGGCCAGCCGGGCCGGGCGGCCTGGGGCACGGGTCGGTTCTGGGGCCGGGGCCACGTCCTGGAGCAGGCGGAAGTAGGCCATCAGTTCCTGGAGCTGGGTGGCCTGGGCCGAAAGCTCCTCGGCGGTGGCCGAGAGCTGCTCAGAGGCTGAGGCGTTCTGCTGCGTGGCATGGTTGAGGTGGTCCATGGCGTCGTTGATCTGGGCCACACCGCCGGACTGCTCGGAGGAGGCCGCGGCGATCTCCTGCACCAGCTCACTGGTCTTGGTGATGGACGGCACCATCTGCGCCAGCAGGTTGCCGGCCTTCTCGGCCAGGCTGACCGAGGTGCCGGCGAGCTGGCCGATCTCTTGGGCGGCCACCTGGCTGCGCTCGGCGAGCTTGCGCACCTCGGCGGCGACGACGGCAAAGCCCTTGCCGTGTTCGCCGGCGCGGGCGGCCTCGATGGCGGCGTTCAGGGCCAGCAGGTTGGTCTGGTAGGCGATGTCGTCAATGATCGAGATCTTGGTGGCGATGGACTTCATCGCCTCCACCGTGCGGCCCACGGCGTTGCCGCCTTCGGTCGCCTCTTGAGCGGCCTGGGTGGCCATGCCATCGGTGATGTGGGCGTTGTCGGCGTTTTGCTTGACCGAGGAGGCCATCTCCTGCAGCGAGGCGGAGGTCTCCTCCACGCTGGCGGCCTGCTCCGAGGCCGATTGCGACAGCGATTGCGAGGTCGCTGAGACCTGCTCGGAGGCGGCGGTGAGCTGCTCCGCCGCAGCGCGTACCTGCACGATGGTGTCGCTGACGGTGTCCACCAGCTCGTTGAACATGCCGCCGAGCTTGGCGAAGAAGGGCTCGCGGCCCTCGGTGGCCAGGCGCACCGAGAAGTCGCCCTGGGCCGCGGCGGCCACCATGCCGGAGATCTCGCTCTCGGCGGCCACTTCGGCGGTGCGGTCCTTCCATTCGACCACGGTGCCGATGCGGGTGCCCTGGGCGTCGACGATGGGGTTGGCCGTCAGCGCGAAGACCAGCTGGCCCACCTGGATCTGCACCTTGTGCTCACTCTTGAGGCTGCCCAGCAGGTTGCGCTGGTGGGCCGGGTTGCGGTGGAACTGGTCAAAGCTCTGGCCCAGCACCTGGCGGGCGTCGAAGTGGGGCAGGCTCTGGCGCAGGGCGGCCTCATTGCGGCGCAGCATCTCCACCACCGACTGGTTCAGGTAGACGATGCGCGAGTCGGCGTCGGCGATCATGACGTTGGTGGAGCAGGTGTCCAGCGCCTGCTTGACGCGGGCGTTCTC
Organism: Ideonella livida; assembly: GCF_010499455.1. GTDB lineage: Bacteria > Pseudomonadota > Gammaproteobacteria > Burkholderiales > Burkholderiaceae_C > Ideonella > Ideonella livida. Next base: position 102,939 of record NZ_JAAGOH010000009.1, read on the forward strand.
GGCGGCCAGCCGGGCCTCGTGTTCCCGAGCGGCCAGTTCCTGGGTGACGTCCTTCCACTCCACCACCACGCCCAGGCGCCGGCCCTGCGAGACGATGGGGTTGAGGATCAGGTCAAAGCGGCGTGGACCCACCGACAGGCGCGTGGTGTGGGTGCGGTCCAGGCGCGACAGCAGGCCGCGCTGGTGCGCCGGGTTGCGGTGGAAGACGTCGATGTTGCTGCCCACCACGGTGGCTGCATCAAAGCGCGGCAGGTCCTGGCGGATGTCGGCCTCGGCCTCGCGCAGCATGGTCTGCAGGGCACTGTTGGCATAGACGATCTGGTAGTCGGCATCGGCCACCATCACGTTGGTGGCGGTCACGTCCAGGGCCTGACGGATGCGGGTGGCCTCCTCGGCGCGGCGATGCGTGTCGGCAAACTCGAAGCCCAGGCGGGTCTGCACCCGCTTGAGGGCCAGCAGCACCTGGGCCAGTTCGTCGTGGCCGCGGGCCTCGACCACACCGTCGAAACGGCCCTGGCCGAAGCGCTCGAAGTGCGCGGTGGCCGCCTGCAGGGTGCGGCCCAGGCGCCGGCCCAGGCGCAGCTGGGCGCCGGCGCTGAACAGGGCCAGCAAGCCCGCTGCACCCGCCAGCGGGGCGGCCAGGGCGGGCTGGCTGCTGGCCAGCCAGCCGGCGGCGCCGCTGCCGATGCAGGCCAGCAGGCTGCCCAATCCCAGCAGGCCGGACTTGCCGCCCAGCGACGCGTGTTCCCAGGCCCGCGCCGGTGCGCGGCGCCAGCCTTGATGGTTGCTGGGCACCACCTGGCCCTCATGGATCACCAGGCCGCGGGCGCGGCCTTCGCGGAACATGCGGTAGGCCGTTTCGGCGGTCTCCACCTGGTCGCGCGTGGCCCGGGTGCGCACCGACATATAGCCCACCACACTGTCGCCTTCCTTGACCGGGGTGGCGTTGGCCACCACCCAATAGTGGTCGCCGTTCTTGCGGCGGTTCTTCACCATGCCGGTCCAGGGGCGCCCGCCACGCAGCGTGTTCCACATGTCGGCAAAGGCCTCGGCGGGCATGTCCGGGTGGCGCAGGACGTTGTGCGGCTCGCCGATCAGTTCACCCTCGGTGAACCCGCTGGCTTCGACGAAGTCGGGGTTGACGTGGGTGATGCGGCCCTTGAGGTCGGTGCGCGAGACGATGGTCATGCCATCGCGCAGCACGTATTCGTTCTGGGTGACCGGAAGGTTGGTGCGCATGGGGTGGGTGCGGTCTTGGGGCTGGCGGGCGGGCCTGCCGGGCAGACCGTGGCCAGCAGCGTGGGCGCCGGGCGGTCGGGCGGGACCGGGTTACTAGGGTTTTCGGCTGCGGGTGCGCAGACTGGAGGCCGGATGCAGCGGTGGACCTGCCGCCGGCCGCCGGTTGGGCGCCGGCGGTCGGGGCGTGACCTCAGAAGGTGGTGAAGGCGCTTTCGTCCACCCCGTGGTTGCTGCTGCCGTGGGCGCTGGGCGACCAGCTGCGCGCGCCGCTGTCGACCCGGCGTTGCGGGGCCGCGGCGGCGGGGCGGTTGCGCGGCGCCGTCGCGCGGTGCGGCTCGGCGTGGGCGGTGCGTCCCGCGCTGTGGCCCCCCCCATGGTCCACGCGGAAGAAGGCCATCATCTCCTGCAGCTGCGCGGCCTGGCCGGACAGCTCCTCGGACGTGGCCGAGAGCTCTTCCGATGCCGAGGCGTTCTGTTGGGTGCTGGTGCTCAGGTGGCCCATGGCGGTGGTGATCTGGGTGACGCCGCTGGACTGCTCGCCCGAGGCCGCGGCAATCTCCTGCACCAGCTCGCTGGTCTTGCTGATCGACGGCACGATCTGCGCCAGCAGGTTGCCGGCCTTCTCGGCCAGGCTGACCGAGGTGCCGGCGAGCTGGCCGATCTCCTGGGCGGCCACCTGGCTGCGCTCGGCGAGCTTGCGCACCTCGGCGGCGACGACGGCAAAGCCCTTGCCGTGCTCGCCGGCGCGGGCGGCCTCGATGGCGGCGTTCAGGGCCAGCAGGTTGGTCTGGTAGGCGATGTCGTCGATGATCGAGATCTTGGTGGCGATGGACTTCATCGCCTCCACCGTGCGGCCCACGGCGTTGCCGCCTTCGGTGGCCTCCTGCGCCGCCTTGGTCGCCATGCCGTCGGTCACGTTGGCGTTGTCGGCGTTCTGCTTGACCGAGGAGGCCATCTCCTGCAGCGAGGCGGTGGTTTCTTCCACGCTGGCGGCCTGCTCCGAAGCCGCCTGGGACAGCGACTGCGAGGTGGCCGAGACCTGGCTGGCGGCCGAGTTCAGCGCGTCGGCGGCGGCCGTCACGTCGGCCAGGGTGCGGGACAGCTTGGCCTGGGTGTTGTTGAGCGTCTGGCTCAGCTCCGCAAAGGCGCCGGCGTAGTGGCCCTGCATGGGGCGGGTCATGTCGCCGCCTTCCATGGCCGACAGGCTCTGCATGGCGTCGCGCAGCGGCGTCACCACCGCGTCCAGCGTGTCGTTCATGCCCTGGACGATGCGGGCAAAGTCGCCGTGGTGGCGGTGGGCATCGGCCCGCACCTCCAGCTCGCCGGCCAGGGCCGACTGCGCCAGGTGCTGCGAGTCGGCGATCAGCGCCCTCAGGTTGCTGCGCACCTGCTCGATGGTGTCGTTGATGAAGGCCTTCTTGCCGGGCAGCGGGGCCAGCGGGGCGTCGAAGTTGCCTTCGCCAAAGGCCTTGATCACGCCCATGGCCAGCTTCTTGACGGCGATGTGGGCCTTGACCATGTCGTTGACGCCCTGGGCCATGGTGCGGAAGTCGCCCTGGAAGCGCTGGGTGTCGATGAAGACGTCGATGTCACCGCGGTCGTGCTCGGCCGACATGGTGTTCATCTCGGCGATCAGGCCCTTGAGGTTGGCTCGCACCCGCTCGATGGTGTCGTTGATGAAGGCCTTCTTGCCGGGCAGGGGGGCCAGCGGGGCGTCGAAGTCGCCCTCGCCAAAGGCTTTGACCACGCCCATGGCCAGCTTCTTGACGGCGATGTGGGCCTTGACCATGTCGTTGACGCCCTGGGCCATGGTGCGGAAGTCGCCCTGGAAGCGCTGGGTGTCGATGAAGACGTCGATGTCGCCGCGGTCGTGTTCGGCCGACATGGTGTTCATCTCGGCGATCAGGCCCTTGAGGTTGGCTCGCACCCGCTCGATGGTGTCGTTGATGAAGGCCTTCTTGCCGGGCAGGGGGGCCAGCGGGGCGTCGAAGTTGCCCTCGCCAAAGGCCTTGACCACGCCCATGGCCAACTTCTTGACGGCGATGTGCGCCTGCACCAGCTGGTTGATGCCTTCGGCCATGGCGCGCAGCTCGCCGGGGTGGCGGGCCGGGTCCAGGAAGACGTCGATGTCGCCCAGCTCATGCTCGCGTGAGACCAGGTTCAGGTCCGCCTGCAGCGCCTGCACCCGCTCCAGCAGGCGGTTGACGGACAGGGCGGCGGCGGCCAGCGGCTCGGGCAGGCCTTCAGGCTGGGTGCGGAGGTCCAGGCGGCCTTCGGCGGCGGCGGCCAGGGGCTGGGCCAGGGCCTGCTGCAGCCGCTGCTCCAGGGCCCACTCGGCCGACAGGTCCGTCCATTCGGCCACCGCACCTACGGTGCGGCCGGCCTCCATCAGCGGGCTGAGCGTGACCCGCACGCGGTGGCGTCCGCCTTGCAGCAGCACGCTGGGGCGGGCCGACAGCCCCTCCAGGCCCTGGCGCAGGGCCGGCACCTCGCCCAGGCATTGCGCCAGGGGGCGCCCGACCATGCGGTCGGGCCGCAACTCGCGCTGGGGGCCGCGCACATCGGCATCCAACCCGTCCAGCAGCGTGGCGAGCGCCGGATTGAGCTGCGTCACCTGCAACTGCTCGTCGGTCACCAGCACCGGGGTGCTGAGGGAGAGGAAGGTCTGGCGCAGGAGTTCGTCCTGCCGGCGCTGCTTGAAATTGAACATCGTGGGTCTCCTGGGGTGGCGGTGACGGTGGAGGCGGGGGTCAGAAGGCGGTGAAGCTGGCTTCCTCCACCTCCGCCGGGGCGGTGCGGCGGGTGTGGGCGGCGGCCAGCCGCCGTGCCGCCAAGGCCGCGGCGCCACCAGAGGGCGGCGTGCCGACCGGCCGCCGGGTGGTGGCCGTGGGGGCAGCGTCGGAGGCCAGGCGGAAGAAGGCCATCTGCTCCTGCAGCTGCGTGGCCTGGGCCGAAAGCTCCTCGGCGGTGGCCGAGAGCTGCTCAGAGGCCGAGGCGTTTTGCTGGGTGGTGGTGCTCAGGTGCGCCATGGCCGAGCTGATCTGGGCCACGCCACCGGACTGCTCGCCCGAGGCCGCGGCAATCTCCTGCACCAGCTCGCTGGTCTTGCTGATCGACGGCACGATCTGCGCCAGCAGGTTGCCGGCCTTCTCGGCCAGGCTGACCGAGGTGCCGGCGAGCTGGCCGATCTCTTGGGCGGCCACCTGGCTGCGCTCGGCGAGCTTGCGCACCTCGGCGGCGACGACGGCAAAGCCCTTGCCGTGCTCGCCGGCGCGGGCGGCCTCGATGGCGGCGTTCAGGGCCAGCAGGTTGGTCTGGTAGGCGATGTCGTCGATGATCGAGATCTTGGTGGCGATGGACTTCATCGCCTCGACCGTGCGGCCCACGGCTTCGCCGCCCTCGGTGGCTTCACGCGAGGCCTGGCTGGCCATGCCGTCGGTGATGTGGGCGTTGTCGGCGTTTTGCTTGACCGAGGCGGCGATCTCCTGCAAGGAAGCGGTGGTTTCCTCCACGCTGGCGGCCTGTTCTGAAGCCGCCTGCGAGAGGGACTGGGAAGTGGAAGACACCTGGGCCGAGGCCGAGGTGAGCTGTTCGGCCGAGGCGCGCACCTGCTCGATGGTGGTACTCATGGTGTCGATCAGCTGGTTGAACTGGCTGCAGAGTTGGCGGTGGAATTCCTCCTTGTCCTGCAGCGGGATACGCTGGGTGAAGTCGCCCTGGGTGGCGGCCTGCACAGCGTTGCCGATCTCCTGCGCGACCTGGGTGGCCGCGGCCCGCCGGGTCTCGGTGGCCTCCAGCTGGCGGGCGTCATGCTCGCGGCGTTCCCGCAGCTGGCGCTGCATCTGTGCAAAGCGCGCCAGCAGCAGGCCCGCTTCGTCGCCGCCGCGGTCGTCGATGTCGAAATCCAGGTCCCCGCGGGCCACGGCGTCCGCGGCCTGCACCGCGCGGCCCAGGGGCCGGGTGACGGAGCGGGTGATGGCCCAGGACAGCACGGCCGCCAGCGCCGCCAGGCCCATCAGGCCCAGCAACAGGGTGTTGCGGGCGGTGCGAGCGGCCTGGATGCGGTCGTGCAGCAGGTCTTCCAGGCCGTCAGCGCCGGCCTCCACCAAGCGCAGCTGGGCCTCCACCGCCTGGGTGCCGGCGCGGAAGTAGTCCGTGGCCGAAACCGTGGCGGCCGCTCCGCTCAGCAACTGGTCTTGGGTCAGCTTCTGGAACCGGCGCAGTTCTTCGGTGGCCTGGGCCTCCTGCGGCCCGATGCGCTCGCGAAGGCCCGGGTCGAGCGCAAAGGCCTTGGCCAGTTGGCCATGCGCCCTGGCCTGCAGGTACAGCGTGGCGCTGGTGCTGGCCCGCAGCTCGGCCAGGGTGCGCTCTGTGGGCTGGCCGCTGGCCAGCAGGGCGGCGCCCCGGCCACGCTCCAGGGCCGCGGCTTCTGTCAGGCGGGGCAGGTGGTCGGTCAGTGCGGTCATGGTGAAGTAGGACTCCGCCACCGGGTCCAGCGACAGGCCCGAGGCATCGGCCACCTGCTCGATGAGCGTGAAGAGCCGTTGCACCAGTTCGCTGTGGCGGGCAAAGCTGTCTTGTGTGGCGACGTTGCGTCCTTCCACCTGGGCAGCCAGCTGTTCCCACTGGCGGCTCAGCTCTCCGTGCAGGGAGAGGGCCTCGCGGTAGCCCAGGCCCTGCAGTTGGCGGCCCAACTCGGCCAAGTGGCCCTGCGCCGCGGCGGCGCGGTTGCGGCGCTCGGCCTCCACACTCGCATCCCCTCCCAGCGCCAGGGCCGACAAGCCCCGGTGCAGCTGCCACTGCTGCAGCAACTTGAACGCCACGCGCAACGGGTCCAAGCCGGCGTCCTCGTCCTGCGCCACCGTCAGGAACTCGGTCTGTGTCTTGACGACCAGGGTCAGCGGCACGGCGCACATGAAGGCGCCCAGGGCCCCCAGCAGAGCGAACTTCTGCCAAAGGCGCAAATGGCGCAGGGGATTCTTCATCTCAGTGGGCTTCCGGGTGGGTGGCGTGGATGGGGGAGGGCACACTGCCGCCGCCGGCATGCGGTCGGCGGGTAGCGGCCGCCACCAGCCCGGGCAGGTCCAGCACCAGCGCCACGGCGCCGGAGCCGAGAATGGTGGAGCCGGCCAGGGCCTTGAGGTGGCGGAACAGGCCGGCCAGGGGTTTGATCACCGTCTGGTGCTCGCCCAGCAGACGGTCCACCACCAAGCCGATGCGCAGGTGCCCGTCGCGCACCACCACCACACTGCGCCGGCGCACCTGCGCCGGTGCCACACCGTAGAAGCGGGCCAGGTCCAGGTAGGGCAGCACTTCGCCGCGCAGGTCGAAATTGCCCACGGTGCGCTCGGGTTCGGCGGCCACCTCCGGGGGCACATCGATGCACTCGGCCACCACCGACAGCGGCAGCACGTAGTGCACCTCGCCCACGGTGGTCAGGAAGCCGTCGATCATCGCCAGCGTCAGCGGCAGGCGGATCTGCATGGTGGCGCCACGTCCCGGCGTGCTGGCCACATGGATCTGGCCGCGCAGCGACTCGATGTTGCGCTTGACCACGTCCATGCCCACGCCGCGGCCCGAGACGTTGGTGACCTGCTCGGCGGTGGAGAAGCCCGGCAGGAAGATGAGCTGGTAGACCGCGTCATCGTCCATCGCGGCGTCTGGCGGCACCAGGCCACGCTCCAGCGCCTTGCGCAGGATGCGCTCGCGGTTCAGGCCCCGGCCGTCGTCACTGACCTCGATGACGATCGAGCCCGACTCGTGATACGCGTGAAAGGCCAGCCGCCCCTGCACCGGCTTGCCGGCGGCCTGGCGTTCCTCCACGGGTTCGATGCCGTGGTCCATGCTGTTGCGCACCAGGTGCATCAGCGGGTCGGAGATGGTCTCGACCATGGACTTGTCGAGTTCGGTGTCGCCACCGGTGATCTGCAGTTCCACCTCCTTGCCCAGTTGCTTGGAGAGGTCGCGCACCACGCGCTGGAACTTGCTGAAGGTCTCGCCGATGGGGACCATGCGCAGGCTGAGCGCGCCGTCTCGGGCCTCCTCCACCAGGTCGGCGATGCGTTGCGCCGACTCCAGGAACGTGCTCACCGCCTCGGTCTGCGCGGCCAGCTGGGCGCCGGAGCTGGCGATGACCAGCTCGCCGATCAGGTCGATCAGGCGGTCGAGCTTGTCGGCGCGCACCCGCACGAAGCGGATCTCCTCGGCGGCCCGCCGGTCGCGCGGGCCGGCGCGGCGCTCGGCGTCCGGGGTGGCAGCGGCCGCAGCAGCCGGTGTGGGCGTGGGTGCGGGCGCCGGGACGGACGCCGCGGGCGGGGCATGGGTGGTGGCGGTCGCGGCCGGGACCGCCGGCGGTGCGATTTTGGGGGCCGCGGACGTGGCGGCGGCCTGCAGGTGGAAGGCGGGCCGGTCCGGCCCGGCCAGGGCCTGCCAATGCGCCACCAGGGCCTCGCGCTCGGCGCCGCCGTCGGGGGTGCGGTGCTGCAGCAAGGCCTCGTAGTCCTGGGCGCTGGCCTCCGGGGCCAGCACCACCAGGTCGCAGTCGTCCTGCAGGAAGTCGAAGACGCCCTCGACCATCGCGCGGTCGGCATCGGTGCGGTAGCGGATCTCGAAGCCGAGGAAGCAGCCCTCGGCGTCCAGCTCCGGCAGGCCCGGCAGGCGGTGGGTCAACGTGCGCAGGCCCTGCACCTTGCCCAGGGTGTCGAGGTAGCGGATGAAGGACAGAGGGTCCAAGCCATTGCGCAGGGCATCGGGTCCCATCTGCAGGGAGATGTGCCACAGCGGCTCCTGGCCGGCGCCGACGCCTGGTTCCGCGGCAGAAGCGATGGGCGCGGCAGAGGCGGGCATGGGGGCGGCCGCAGGGGCGGACTCGCCCGCCGTTGTAGGGAGCAGGGCGCGCAGCTGACCACCCAACACGTGGCTGCGCTCATTGAGCGTGGCGTCCTGGCCGTCTTGGTCGACGGCGGCTACCAAGGCCTTCATCTGGTCGCTGCCCTGCAGAAGCAAACCCATGACCTGCTCGTCGAGCTGGCGCTGGCCGCACCGCATGGCATCGAGCAGGCTCTCTACCTCATGGGTGAAAGTCACCACTGCCTCGAAGCCGAACAGACCCGCACCGCCCTTGATGGTGTGTGCGGCGCGGAAGGCGCTGTTCATCACCTCCGTGTCGCCGGGCCGGCCCTCCAGATCCAGCAAAGCTTGTTCGAACTGGGCCAGCATTTCCTGGGCTTCCTGCTGGAAGCCGGCGCGTACGCTGGCCAGGATCTCTTCGTCGGCATGCATGCTTGCGTGCTCCTTGGGGCGGTGGGGCGGCGGGGTCAGGACATCAGCCCGTCCACGGCATAGCGGGTCAGCACCTCCACCACGGGCGGCGACGGGTGCAGCACCTGTAGGCGTCTTCCCTGCGCACGCAGGGTCTGGTCGCAGGCCAGCAACAGCTGCACGCCGGCGGTATCGATCTCGTCGACGGCCCGCAGGTCCAGGCGTTCCATGCCACCGGCCAGGGCCAAGGCCAGGCGGGTCTGCAGATCGGCGGCCATGTGGATGGTCAGGCGCCCATCCAGCGCCAGTTCGGGGTTCATGCGGACCTCCCGTCAGTGGGGTAGCGGGGCAGGTGGGACCCGGGGCTCAGGGGCACAGCCGGGCCACGGCATCCACCAGTTGCGAGGGCTGGAAGGGCTTGGTGATCCAGGCCCGCACGCCGGCGGCCTTGCCTTCGGCCTTCTTGCTTTCCTGGGACTCGGTGGTCAGCATGATCATGGGCACGAAGCGGTAGGCCGGGCTGGCCTTCACGTGCCGCGCGAAGCTCAGCCCGTCCATGTTGGGCATGTTCACGTCGCACACGATCAGATTGGGTTTGGCTGAATCGAGCTTGGTGATGGCGTCCTTGCCGTCCACCGCCTCGGCCACCACATAGCCGGCCTTCTGCAGGGCCAGCTTGACCACCGTCCTGAAGCTGCCGGAGTCGTCCACCACCAGAATTGTCTTGGCCATTTGTTTGCTCCTTCCTCGGATATCGGGCCGTTGGCGCTGTGTTTCGGCCAGCGGCTGCAAAAGTTGAGGGGTGGTCATGCTGAGGGCGGCGAGGGGCCACCACGCCTCAGAAGAACTCCACCCCGGTGTCCTTGTCCACAGTGCCCGTGCCGTGGTGCATGGCCTGCATGTCCTCCATCGGGTAGCTGGCCTCCAGCCGGGCCAGCCAGTCCGAGGGGTTGAGCGCGGCCTCGTCGCGCGACCCCCGCAGCCAGGCCTGCATGCGGCCCATGTCCGAGGTGACCACGCCCAGCATCTGGCTGAGGCGATCCTGGAACTGCAGGTTCATCATCACGTCCTCGACATGGCGCTGCGCGTCCTTGCCCGCCTGCCGGAGCGTGCGCGAGCTGCGCGCCGTTTCGGCCAGACTGCCCAGCAGCGCGCGCACCAGGGTGCGTGCCTCGGCCTCGATGTGCTCGGCCACGTCGGCCGGGGTGTCGGTGCTGGTGCGGGCGGTGGCGCGGGCCAGGTCGGTCTGCTCCTTGATCAGCGCAATCTGGCGTGAGATGCGCGAAGCCGCCTCCCGCGACTGGGTCGCCAACTGCCGCACTTCCCGGGCGACCACGGCAAAGCGGTGCCCGCCTTCGGTGGAGCGGGTGGCTTCGACCGAGGCGTTCATGGCCAGCATCTGGGTGGCACGGCTGATGGCCACCAGCTCGGCTGCCAGCGCGGTCAGGCTGTCCACGCTGTGCTGCACCTGGGTGAGGGCCGTGGCCGCCTCATCGCGGCTTTGCAGTGCGCGCTGCGAGGCCTGCAGCAGGCGGTCCACCTCGCTGCGGTGGTTGTCGATGAGCTGGTCCAGCGCGCCCGGCGCCAGGTCGGGCGCGCTGGCGCTGGCGGCCAGCGCGATGTCGAGCTGGGCGCTGATCTTGGCAAAGCGCTCCACCAGCTCGATGCCCGAGCGCTCCACGAACTGCGAGGCGCCCTGCACCTGGCGCTCCCAAACCGGCAGCACCTGGCGGGCCAACACCAGCGCGGCAGGCCCCTGTGGCCCGGCATCCACGTCCTGGGCTTGGGCGGCAGCCATGGCCTGCAGCATGTCCTGGCGTGCCCGCACGTGCCGCTCACGCCACAGCCCGATGGCCAGGCACAGCACCAGGGCGACGGCGCCGCCGGGCCAGTCTCCGGCCCAGGTGGCGAGCAGCACCGCCGTGCCGCACAGCGCCAGTCCGGCCAGGGAGCGGTAGGGGGCCATGTCGGGCCGTCGGCTGGTGGCGCTGGAGGAAGGCGAGGCAGGCGTCATGGGCGGCGGCAGCGGTGACATCGGGCGTTGGCGCCGCCCTGATGCCAGGTGGGCACCGCCCAGGCTGGCCGGGCGGCATGAAAGTTCTGGCTCATCTTCGGCTCGGGAGCGCCGATACATGAGCCGATGAAACATGGCTTTACCAAGCAGTTCGCCGGCTCCTGGCGTCACCGTCTGCCTAGCATCGGTGTCACGCCGGATGGCGCCTGGGTGTACCCCGGCGCATGGGGCCGCCCCCAGGCCCCGGCAGCCGCCCAACTCCAGGACAGGACGGACCCTCTTCCATGAAGTTCAGTCTGAACGCCTCGCCCGCCAAGGCCTGGCTCACCCGCCTGCGGGGTTACTTCCGCTACCACGGCCTGTCTTCGCCCGGCGTGCGCCTTATGCGCAACCTGTCCATGGACGCCAAGGACGGTGTGGTCGCCCTGCTGGTCGCCTTGCCCATTGCCTGGGCGGGGCTGCACTGGCTGGCCCAGACCGATGCGCGCTCGCAGGCCCTGGCGCAGGCGGTGCGGCTGGCCGAGCTGCAGGCCCAGGCCACCACCGCCGCCCAGGCGTGGCAGGCCATGGCATCTGCCCCCGCCGCCCCGTCCAACACATCCGCGGCTCCGGCGGCGGCCCTCACCGCCACCCAGGCCTTGTTGGACGGCCTGCGTGATTGGGGCGATCTGCGCGCCGAACCGCTGGTGGGGCCGCTCCAGGCCGTCCTGCGCGATGTGGCGGGCGGGCGCGGCCAAGTGGAACCCGCCGCCGTGACGGTGGTGCTGGAGCATCTGGTGCGGCTGAAGTCGGCCCTGGCCGCCGCGGCCGCTTCCGGGGAGGTCACCGGCGCCTCTGCGCAAGGCGCGCTGGCCGGCCTGTGGTTGCTGATGCCGTCACCGGCGGCTTCGGCCGCTGCGGCGGTGGGCCCGGCGGTCGTGGCGGTGCCGGCAACCGATGTGGCTTCGGCGGCTGTGGCGATGCCGTCTGCGGCCCTGGCCGCTTCTGCGGTGGAGGCGGCCGGCGCAGCGTCCGCGCCGATGGCCGCCGCAGAAGCGGAGGCGGCCACGGTGGCTGCGCCGTCGGCCTTGCCTGCCCCGGCGGACCGAGCCCAGGCGCCTTCAACGGCTGCCACGGCGATGGCGGCGACGGCGGCGGTGGATGGGTCCTCCCTGAGGCTGGCCTTGGCGGCCCAAGCCTTGCGGGCCCAGCTCTGGGCCTCGCCCGACATGTCGGTGGACGAGCGCCAACGCTGGCACCAGCTGCTCGACCGGCTGGACGTGGCGGCTGCCCAAGGGGGCGATCGCGCGACCAGCGGGTCCACCCTGCCAGCCGTGGCCGGCGAACTGCTGAGGACTTTCGAGCAGCACCGGCAGCAGGCCATGGTGCGTGAACAGGCCGATCACCAGCGCCACGTTCGCCAGGTGGGCGGCATGCTGCTGCTGCTGGTGGCCCTGGCCGCCTATTTCCTTTACAGCAACCACCTGGTGATGCGCGGCGGACTGCGTGTGCTGCGCGAGCAGATCGAGCGCCTGGGCCGCGGTGACCTGCGCAGCCAGGGCACCGGCTTTGGCAAAGACGAGATCGGCCTGTCGCTGCGCACCCTGGACCGCGGCATGCACTCACTGGCCAGCCTGATGGACGCCGTCCACCAGGGCGTGGCGGCGGTCTCGCATGCCTCACGCGACGTGGCCAATGGCAACGCCGGCCTGGCCAACCGCACCGGCAGCATGCGCTCGGCCATGGGCGATGTGTCCACCCGCGCCCAGGACTCCTGCCAGCGCATGGACCAGTGCGCCACCGCGGTGGAGCTGGTGACCGAACAGGTGCGGCAGGCTCGGGTGGAGGCCCGCCGCAGCCGCCAGGCCATGGCCCAGCTGCAGGAGCGCATGCAGAGCCTGCAGGCCCGCAGCCAGGAAATTGCGCAAATGGTCGGGATCATGGAAACGATTGCCTTCCAGTCCAAGCTGCTGTCGCTCAACGCCTCGGTGGAGGCCGCTGGCGCGGGCGAGAACGGCAAGGGCTTTGCTGTCGTGGCCCAGGAAATGCGGGCCTTGGCCGAGCGCAGCGGCCAATCCGCCCAGCGCATCCGCGACATCGTGGCCACCTCGGTGGCCGACATCGGCGACGGCGGCGTGCTGGCCGAGCGGGCCGATGCCTGTGTGCGCCACACCGATGAAGCCATGCGTGAGATCGACGACGTGATGATCTCGGTGGTCCAGGCCACCCGCGAGGGCATGTCCCAGACCTCCGAGGTGCTGACCATCGCCCGGGACGTGGAGACAGCCGTCGACAAGAACACCCGCCTCATCGACCAGTTGGCGCAGGCCTCCCAGGCCCTGCGCGATCAGGGCGACGCCCTGCGCCGCTCGGTGCGCCACTTTGCCTTGGATTGACCGCCCACTCCGGCCACAGGACTCCCCCATGACCCTGCGACTCCCGCTCGCCTGGCTGCGCCGACGCCAACACGGTTGGCTGGGCTCCAGCCTGCTGTACCGCCTGCAGCTGCTGCTGGTCCTGATGGCGGTGCCCGTGCTCCTGCTGCTGACCTATCAGGTCTGGCAGGTCGTTGAACGCCATGCCGCCTGGCGCCTCCAGCGGCAGGATCTGCAGCTGCTGCAGTCCCTGCTCACGCTGGTGGAGGCGGGCAACCGCCAGGTGGGCAAGACGGATGCCGAGGCGAGCGCCGCTCTGCAGGACCTGCAGGCCCACGCGCCTCGACTCCAGACCCTGGGCGTGGAGGTACCGGTGGCCGAGGCCTCGGGCTGGGTACGGGGCCAGGCCCTAGGGCTGACCGCCGTCGAGCAGCTGCTGGCGTACAGCCCGGTGGGCCAGCTGGAGTCCGAGCCCCAGCTGCGCATGGGGCGGTTGGCGCTGGAGCGGCTGTTGCCGCTGCTCCTGCAGATCCGGACCCTGCAGGCCACGGATGGCCAGGACCCGACCCACTGGCAGGCCCTGGGGATGTTGCTGGAGCCGCTGCAGTTGGAGCTGGGCCTGGGCGTGCATGCCCTGCGCTCGGCCGGTGCGGTGCTGCCGGCCAACTGGCCCCTGTTGCAGGAGGCCCTGACCCAGGCGCATGGTCAGCTGCATCTGGAGCGTGCGGGGGGGGCGGAAGCTTCCGTCGAGGGCCTGCGTGCGGAGGCCCTGGCGTTCATGAAGGGCAGCCTCAGCCTGGCGCAGCAGGCCGCCGAGCACCAGTGGTGGACCATGTGGTCCGGCCTGCTTGCCGGTTCTGCGCTGGTGGTGGGCCTTCTGGTGCTGGCCGCCTGGCAGGCGCGGCAGCTACAGCGCCAGCTGGGCGAAAGCGTGGTGGCGCTGCGCGGCCGGGTGCGCGCCCTGGGCGAGGGGGACCTGCGGGGCGAGGTGGACGCGGCCCCGCTGCTGGTGGACCTGCAGCCCTTGCACACCTCGCTGGACCGGATGACCCAGCGGCTGGCAGAGCTGGTGGCCGAGGTGCGCACCTGTGCCCTGCGGGTGGACGAGACCGGGCAGGACATGGCCCGCGACGGCGCGTCCCTGAGTGTGGTGCTGGGGGAGATGGTGGGCGAGATGCGCCGCATGTCGCTGGCGCAGCGGCGCCTGTCCCATGCCTGCCGGGCCCAGCATGACCTGGGGGAGCGTCTGGCGCGGCGCACCCGCGGTCTGCGCGAAACCGCCGACCAGGGGCGGGAGGTGATGGAGGAGGGCGTGCAGACCGTGGTGGCGCTGGAGGAGAGCATGAAGACGGTGGCCGAGATCAACGCGGCCATCGACGACATTGCCTTCCAGACCCACCTGCTCTCGCTCAATGCCGCGGTGGAGGCGGCCAAGGCTGGCGTGGCCGGACGGGGTTTCAGCGTGGTCGCCGGGGATGTGCGCGTGCTGGCCGGCCGCTGCGCTGAAGCCGCGGCCCGTATCGGGCAGGCGCTGGCCCAGACCGCCGACCAGACCCGCAAGGCTCGCACTTTGACTGAGCACGCCCGGGTGGCCATCCAGGACCTGGCCCATGGCACGGCGGACCTCAGCGGCAGCCTGGAGCAGGGCCAGACCCTGCGCCAGACCCAGGAGCACGAATTGCAGCAGGCCGAGTCTGGCCTGGCGCAGGTGAAGGAGCACGCCCAATTGGCCAGCCGGCTGTCGATGCAGTTCGACCGTGGTGCCCTGCAGTTGGCACGGCAGGGCCAGGGCTTGCGCGCTTCGGTGCGTGCGGTGCAGCTGCGCCAGGCCAGCGCCGAAGAGGCCCGCGAATTGGTGCGCGCTGCCCTGACCCATGTGCAGGAGGTGGGCTGGCAGCAGGCGGTGCAGGACTTCCACCAGACCGGGGGCCGCTTCCAGCAAGGGGGGCTCTACCTCTTCGGGTTTGATGACGCTGACCGCTACCTGGTGTTCGGCCCCGCGCCTGACTGGGTGGGCCGCAGCGCTCGCGAGACTTTCCCGGCGGACTGGCCCAAGGTGGAAGAATTTTTGCGGCGCGCGCGCAAGGTCATCGGTCAGCATGGTGAGGGCTGGGTGGAGTACGAGGGCCCCGACGCGCAGCTCAAGGTGGCGGTGCACAAGACCGGCTTTGTCACCGGCTTGGGCGATGGGGGCTTCCTGGGCTGCAGCGTGGTGCGGACCGCCGCCTCCGCGGAGGCGCTCCAGGACCGCGAGGGCCCGGCGGAGGCTGTGGACGACGACGAGGCAGGGCGCCCGGGAGGCGCCCTGGGGACTGCCGCCCTCGGCACCGCGGCCGGTCTGGCCGGCATGGCGGCGGGCGAGGTCGGTGAAGTCGGTGAAGTCGGTGAGGTCGGTGAGGCGGACGACAGCGGCGGGTTCGACGGTTGGGGCGAGCCGGGCGAGACGGCGTCTTCCAACGCCCTGGGCCAGCCGGGCTGAAGGCCGGCGGTGGCCGCAGGGCCGGGCTCCGGCCCCCCAGCAGTTGCCGCGGCAGGCGCGGGGGCGCGGCCATCCGCACCGGCGCTCCCGGCAGGGGGGCGGGGAAGGCTCAGGAGAACGGGTCCACGTCCTGCGCCGCCGGGACGGCCCGCGTCAGGCTCTCGTACCTGTGGTGGCGGGCATCACCAGCAGGCCGCGACCGTCGAGCACGTCGTCGGCCTGGCTGGGCAGGGCGTGGGCCGGTCCCAGCGCGGCGATGGCACCGCCCTCCGACCTCTGGTTGGCCTATGCTTGCGGCACAACAGCCACGCGCCACGGGCCCGGGGGCCTGCAAGGCGATCAGAGAGGGTCACCGTCACATGCCGAACTTGCCGGAAGAGTTTCTGTCCCAGGTCTATGAGCAGGCGCCCCGCGAGCTGGCGCGCCTGGTGGACACCGGTCTGGAGATGTCCAACGAGATGGCGGCACCGCTGGACCAGGTCCGGCCGCTGGCGGTGATGCGGGGCGTCGCGGATGCGCAGGGCCGGCTGCGCCGTGATGCCCTGGTGGGTGGCGCCATGGGCCGCAGCTGGGGCGCCTGCGTGGAGCTGCAGCAGCTCTGGGTGCACCCCGACCGCCGCCTGCAAGGGCACGGCCGCCTGTTGGTGGAAGCCTTCGAGCGTGCCGCGCTGCAGCGTGGCTGCCGCTTGGTCTACCTCGAGACCTTCACCTTCCAGGCGCCGGAGTTCTACGCCCGCCTGGGCTACCAGACCGGCCACCAGATTGCCGGCTTTGGCGCCGGCATCCGCAAGCTGCTGCTGACCAAGGCCCTGCGCTGAGGCCCTGCCGGCCGTGGCCGGCAGCCGCTCAGTGCAGCAGGTGCAAGGTGGCGGCGCTCAGCCCTGCCAGCGCCGCCAAGTAGAGTGCCGCGGAGGCGCTGCACAGCAGGACGCCTGGGCGGGGGGCCAGCGCAAAGCACAGGGCCGGCCGGGCCTCGGCGGCCAGCCGCGTGCGGCCGCGCAGGGTTTCGGGCACACCGCCGTGCTGGGCCAGCACCCGGGCCAGCAGGTCCAGGCGGTCGGCCAGGCGGTGGGCTCGGCTGCCGCCCGCCCGGTCCCAGGACCGCGCCAGCGCCGTCACCCGCCACACCGGCAGCAGGCTGAACACCGCCACCAGCCCCGGCACCAGCAGCAAGGGGCTGGCGGCCTGGTGGGCGGGCACCCACAGGGCGGCACCGGCCCAGGCCAGCAGCGCCAGCAGCCAGCCGGTGGGCACCCGACCCAGCACAGTCAGGCGCAGCCAGCGCAGGCCGGGCAGGCCCGGCAGGGGGGCCATGCCCACCCAGCCCATCACCAGAGCCAGGCGCATGCCGTCATGGCTGAGGTGGGCGTCACCCAGGTGGACGGGCGGCAGGGTCCACGCCAGCGCGGCCAGGCCCAGGCCCAGCAGCGCCGGCAGCGCCGCCAGTGCCGCCTCGGCCCATGGCGCCCAGCGGCTGCGGGCGTCTTCATCGTGGCGTCGGGGCTTGCTGCCGCGCGGGCTGTGGCGCCGGTCCGGCAGCCAGGCCGACCGCAGGCGGTGCTGAACCTGATGGTCGGTCAGGCCCCAGCACACGGCCATGGCGGCGGCCAGGCCCGCCATGGCCGGCTGCCCGCCCAAGCCCAGATAGGCCGCCAGCAGCAGGGGCACGCCCAGCAGCAGCCACAGGCGCTCGGGCATCAGCCAACGGCCCAGGCCGCGCAGGTCGCGCTCGGCCCACACGTCCAGCAGGGAGCGTATCCAGGTCTCGCGCTCAGTGGGCACGCCGGCCTGCCAGGGGCGGCGGCGGGCTTCCCGCACCTTGGCGGGCCAGGCGCACACCCGGCCGGCCTGCGACCAGAGGTGCCGGCGCCGCAGCTTCCACAGGCCGTCGGCGTTCTGCCGCAGCAGGCCCAGGCTTTCCTGCTCGGCCAGCCGTGGGCCGGTGCCGCGCGCGGCCAGTTGGGCCAGCACCTCCGGCAGTCCCAGCAGGGCCGGGCGGCGGCTGCTCAAGCGGGCCAGCTCCGCCAGGTGCTGCTCCCATTGGCACTGGAGGTCGTCCTCGCAGGCGTCGCTCACCCGGGTGCCTTGCAGCGCCGGCAGCAGTTCCGGCAGGCGGCGGTTGACCGTCATCAGGCAGCGGTGGTCGCCAAAGAAACTCATCAGGCTGAGCTGCACCGGCAGGCTGTCGGCCTGCTCGTCCTGCTCGATCAGCGCCAGCACGCCGCGTTCAGGCTGCCAGAACAGTTGGCTGTGCACCCGCCGCCGCGGGTCGGAGGCCAGCAAGGGAGGTTGGGCCACCGCATAGAGGGGTAGGAATCCCAGGCCCATGAGCCCGGGGTGCAGGCTGCCGAAGAGCTCGCGCAGGTAGGACGGCAGGTCCTGGAAATCCACCCGGCGGGCGGCGCCCACCTTCAGGCGCAGGGCGCGCAGCATCAGTGCCGCGGCCAGGCGCTCGCGCCACAGCACTGCCGCCACCAGGGGCAGGGCCAGCGGGATCAGCAGCCACCAGGGCAGGTCGGGCAGTGGGAACATCGGTCAGCAGTAGGATCGGCACGCCCGGCGTGGCCTGTAGCGGTCTGGCGGTGTGCCGGACCTCATCGGGCGTTCAGCGGGCGCTGCCCAGCAGCTCGCGCAGGGCCTGGCCCAGCGCCGGCTCGGCGCCCTCGCCGGCGCCCACCAGGGTCACGCTGCGCTCGCTCATCAGCTTCATCGAGGCGGTGTCCAGCACGCGGGCGCGCAGCTGCACCTGGGTGCCGCGTGCGAGGCGGGGCTGGCCGGCGCCCACGCTGCCGTCGGCCAAGGCTTCCAGGCGCAGGAGCACGATGCGCTCGTAATAGGTGGGCTGGGCACGCGCCCAGCGCAGCACCTCCAGGTCGGACAGGGTCACCGGGCTGCGGCCAGCCACCTGATGCATCAGGTCGGCGTGCGGCAGGCAGCCCCCTTGGGCCAGGAACTGGCGCAGCCCGCGCTCGGCGGCCTGGGTGGCGGCCACCGGGTCCTGCACGCCTGCCGGCCAGGCCGCGCCCCAGAGCACCAGCACCGGCGCGTCCTGGCCGCTGGCGGCACACAGGGAGTCTTGCTGTCCGCTGCGCTGCTGCAGCAGCGTTGGGCCGGAGCAGCCCGCCAGGCTGGCGGCCGCGAGAAACAGGGCCAGGGTGGCCTGTCGCACCATATTTCTTCCTTTCAAGGGGAGGGCCGCAGGCGCCGGGGACTGCGGCGGGCGCCCTGCAAAGCCGGGGCGCGGCGTCTGGGCGCCGGCGCCCCGACGGGCGGCCCCGATGTTAACCAGCCGTGTCGGCCCGGGTGGGGGCTCGCATGCCCCGCGGTGGACAGTCAAGACCCGGCGGCCTGAGGGGCGCGGCCCCGGCGCCACAATCCGGCCATGAGCGACACGTCCCCCCCTTCCTCTCCGCCCGCCCGCGTGCTGCAGTGGCGACCTGCCCAGGGCGATCCGGCCCAAATGTTCATCCTGCTGCACGGTGTGGGCGCCAATGCCGACGACATGCGGCCGCTGGCCTCGGCCCTGCAGGCCGAGTTTCCGCAGGCCATGGTGCTGGCGGTGGACGGTTTTGACGTCTTTGACGGCGGCCCCACGGCTGCCGGCCGCCAATGGTTCTCGCTGCGCGGCGTGACCGAGGAGAACCGGCCCGCCCGGGTCGCGACCGTGCTGCCAGCCCTGGCGCACTTGGTGCGCTCGGCCCAGGCCATGGCCCAGGTGTCTGCCCAGGCCACTGCGCTGGTCGGGTTCTCGCAGGGCGCCATCTGCGGGCTGGCCCTGGCCCAAGCGCATGACGGCCTGGTGGGGCGGATGCTGGCCTTCTCCGGGCGCTACGCCGCCTTGCCCGAGCAGGCCCCCCGGGAGACCACCTTGCATTTCCTGCACGGGGCCCAGGACACGGTCATCCCGGCCCAGCATGCCCGCGCCGCCCTGCAGCGCCTGGGCGAGCTTCGCGGTGACGCCACCCTGGACGTGGACGGCGAGGCCGGCCACGAGATCAGCTCGACGCTGGTCTCCCACGCCTTGTTCCGCCTGCGGCACCACATTCCGCAGCGCACCTGGGACGAGGCCCTCAACGCCGCCCCCCCGGCACCGGGCCAGCCCCTGCACTGAGCCGCCCCTTGCCGTCCGGTGCGGGCCCCGCGCGCCACACGCCGGACGGCGGCTCCGCGCCCTCCCTCAAACCCCCTGCCGCCCGACGGTGCCGACCCCTTGCGGGGCCGCCCTTCGCGGTGGTTTTCCTTGACGCCTTACGGCGCCTTGTCCTGACCGTCCGCCATGCTGGCCCTGCTGTCTCCCGCCAAGTCCCTGGACTACGAAACCCCCCTTGACCCGGCCGTGGAGGCCCTGGCCACCCGGCCCGACTTTGTTGATGAGGCCGAGGCCCTCATTGAACAGCTGCGCGGCCTGAGCGTGCAGGAGGTGGCCCGGCTGATGTCCCTGTCGGACAAGCTGGCCCAGCTCAATGTGGCGCGTTACGGCGTGTGGTCGCGCCGATTCACCAACGCCAACAGCCGGCCGGCAGCGCTGGCCTTCAACGGCGATGTTTACGAGGGCCTGGCCGCCGGCAGCCTGACGGTGGACGACCTGACGTGGGCCCAGGAACATGTGGCCATCCTCAGCGGCCTGTACGGCGTGCTGCGCCCCCTCGACCGGCTGCAGCCCTACCGTCTGGAGATGGGCACCCGGTTGGCGTGCCCGGGCGCTGCCGACCTGTATGGCTATTGGTCCGGGCGGTTGGTGCCGTGGCTGCAGAAGCGGCTGACGGCGCGCCGCGGCGCGGTGCTGGTCAACCTGGCCTCGCAGGAGTACTTCCGGGCCGTGGACCGCAAGGCCTTGCAGGCCCGGGTGGTGGAGTGTCAGTTCCAGGAATGGCATGGCGGGCAGTGGAAGATCATCAGCTTCCATGCCAAGCGCGCCCGTGGGCTGATGGCCCGCCACCTCATCACCCAGCGCATCGACCATCCCGATGGGCTGGATGGCTTCGAGGCCGAGGGCTATCGTTTCGCCCCCCAGGCCTCCAGCGCCGACCTGCGGATGTTCCGGCGGGGGGGATGACCCGGGGGCCCCGAGGAGGCCAAAAGCCGGGTTCACCAACTTTTTTATAGATCGTCTCAAAAATCTCTTGCGTCCATCAGCAAAACGATCCTATACTGCTAGCTTCAGCAAACGACAGGCGCGTAGCTCAGTTGGTTAGAGCACCACCTTGACATGGTGGGGGTCGTTGGTTCGAATCCAATCGCGCCTACCAAATCGCAAACCCCGGAGTGGCATCAGCCCTCCGGGGTTTTTCGTTTTCAGCTTCAGCCTGGGTCGGCGGGGGTGGGCCTCGCCCGGAGGCGGTCGGTGGGCCGGCAGTGCCGGTCACCGGCACGCACCGCCATGGCCATCACCCCACCAAACAGCAGCCAGGCCAAGGCATGGCCCAGGCCGGCGGCGGCCCGCAGGTCGGGGCCGGCCCAGGCTTCGGCGGCCAGGCGCAGCCCCAGGCTCAGGCCCATCACCGCCAGGGGCAGCAGGGCCCAGGCGGTGTGACGCGGCCGCCAGCCCGCCAGCGTGGGCAACATCAGCGGCGCATGGCCAAACACCATGGCCCACACAAAGCCCAGCCACAGCACATGCCAGGCCCCGGCCACGCCGGCCAGCCCCAGCACGGCGGCCAGGCCCAGCCAGAGGTAGCCCACCCCCAGGCAGCGCGCGGTGTGACCGGCCCAGGCCGGCGCCCGCCACTGCAGCCGTGCCACGTCAAAGCACAGCAGCCACACCGCCAGGCCGACCATCAGCGCCCACCACAGCCGGGCGGCCTCCTCAGGGGCGTGCCAGGCCAGGGCCACGCTGGCCAGCGTGCCCAGCCAGCCCAGCACAAAAGCCCGCCCGGCCCAGACGGACAGGGGGCGCAGGCGCATCAGCTCACGGCGTTCTGCCGCAATGGTCAGCACCAGAAAGGCGGCGTAACCCAGACGGGCGGCCGGGGCCTGGCCGGCGGCGTTGGCCAGGTGTCCTGCCAGCAGGGCCGCCGCCGCGCTGGCTTCCACCGCCAGCGGCAGGCTGGGGCCGCGGTGGCGTGCGGCCCAGGCGTACAGGCCCAGCAGGCCGGTGGCGCTGAGGCCCCACAGCCCGTGGGCCAGGGGCCAGGCGGCGGGCAGGGTGGCCCCGGCCAGACCGGCCAGCAGGCCCCCCAGGCCGGCCAGGGCGGGCACCCAGGCGCCACGGTGCAAGGCGGCCACCCGTTCCAGCGCGATGACCGTGCCGAAGAAGCCCCCCACCATCACCGCGCCATGCGCGCCCAGGGCCGAGGGGCCGGTGGGACCCCAGGCGGCAGGGGGCAGGCCGCCCAGGCGGGCCAGTCCGCCCCCGGCGGCCAGCAGCAGGTTCAGCAGCGCCAGCCCCCCTAGGGCGGCCATGAGGCGGCGGGACAGGGGCAGCCCCGGGCCAGTGACCGGGGCGGTCATGGTGCGGGCCAGCCCAGGCGGGTCCGCAGCGCCGGGCTCATGCGCTCAGGGGACCATTGCACGTCCCAGTCGATTTCGACCTGCACCGGCAGCTCGGGCGCCAGCGCTGGGGCGCCGCGGCCCAGGGCCAGCACCAGTGCATCCGCGGTGTCGTCTACCAGCAGGTCGCCCATGGGGCAGGTGGCGCTGGTGGCCAGCAGGTGCACGCACAGGCCCTCGGGCCCCAGGTGCAGGCGGTGGACCAGGCCCAGCGAGACGATGGACTCGCCCAGCTCCGGGTCGGCCACCTGCTGCAGGGCCCGGGCCACCGGGGCCCGCCAGGGCTCGGGCAGCTGCTCCAGGCCGGGCAGCCGGGTGGGGGCGTCAGCGGCGGGGCCGGCTTGCGGGGCGGTGGTCGGGTCGGCGGGGTATGGTGACGGGTTCATGGGGGCCTCCAGCGCGCGTCGGGTGCGGCTCAGCGGGGGATGAAGAAGCGGGTGGTGTTGCGCACCGGGGGGGCGGGCGTGGCGGGGTCCGACCAGGCGGTCACGTCCAGCCAGATGTCCTGAGGCCCTTCCACGGCGGCCGGCGCGCCGGCGGGCAGTCGCACCGCGGCCAGCAAGGTGGCCATGCCGGCGGCGGGCACTTCGGCCCCGCCTTGCACCTGCACGCTCAGGCCGGGCAGGCCGCCTGCGCTCAGGGTCAGGGTCTGGGCCCGCTCACGCAGGTTCATCACCTGCACACGGTAGAGGTTCTCCACCTGGCCGTCCTCGGTCAGCCGGCCCAGGGCCGCGCGGTCCTTGATGAGGTTCACCCGCAGCGCCGGGCGGTGGCTGGCCTGCCACAGCAGCGCGCCGCCCAGCACCGCCAGCAAGGCCGCGTAGACCAGCACCCGCGGGCGCCAGACCCGGCGCCACATGGCACCTTCGGTCCAGCCGTCGGCCATGCCGGCCTCGGTGGCGTAGCGGATCAGGCCGCGCGGGCGCTGCAGCTTGTCCATCACGCCGTTGCAGGCGTCGATGCAGGCGGCGCAGCCGATGCATTCGTTCTGCAGCCCGTGGCGGATGTCGATGCCCGTGGGGCAGACCTGCACGCACAGGGTGCAGTCCACGCAGTCGCCGCGTGGTGCCTGCTGCGGGTCGCGCTTCTTGCCACGCGGCTCGCCGCGGGCGGCGTCGTAGCCGATGATCAGGGAGTCCCGGTCGATCAGCGCGCTCTGGAAGCGGGCGTAGGGGCAGATGTACTTGCACATCTGCTCGCGCAGGAAGCCGGCGTTGCCATAGGTGGCCCCGGCGTAAAACAGCAGCCAGAACCACAGCCAGGCGGCGTCCGCCCCGGTCAGCTGCGCGGCCAGGCCGCGGATGGGCGTGAAGTAGCCGACGAAGGTGAAGCCGGTCAGCAGCGCCACCGTCGCCCAGGCCAGGTGCTTGGCGCCGCGGCGCAGGCCCTTGCGGCGGTCTGTCCAGGGCAGACCGTCCAGGCGCAGCCGGGCCTGCCGGTCGCCCTCGATGCGGTGCTCCAGCCACAGGAAGAGCTCGGTGTAGACCGTCTGCGGGCAGGCGTAGCCGCACCACAGCCGCCCGGCCACCGCGGCCATGAAGAACAGCAGCAGGGCACTGAGCACCAGCAGGCCGGCCAAGTAGATGAAGTCCTGCGGAAACATCACCAGCGGGCCGACGTAGTAGCGCCCGGCCTCCAGGTCGAACAGCAGGGCCTGGCGGTCGCCCAGGTTCCACCAGGGCATGCCGTAGAAGAACCCCTGGGTGGCCCAGACCATGGCCACCCGCCAGCGGGCATAGCGGCCCTGCACCGCGCGGGGGTGGATGCGCGCCTCGCGGCTGAAGCGCACCGTCTGGCGGGCCAGCAGGGCGTCCGACGGGTGGGGGGTGGGGCGTGGGTCCATGCGGTGTCTGGCGGTGCGGGGCAGGGGGGATGGGCGCGGGAAGCCGGGCCTTTAATCTGACTATTCCGTAGATCTATTGTGGTGCCCTGGCGGGTCATAAGCAATACAGTTGACTCATCTTATGGGGCGTTTTCTTGAACCCGTTCAAGGCGCTGCATCCGGTGGCGGTCGACCATGCGGGCCGTTCCATGACCAGTTTGAGGAGGCTTGCACCATGAGCCAGGTCCAGGGCGGGTTCACCAAGCAGATGGCCCGCAACATGTTCTACGGAGGGGCGGTGTTCTTCGCCCTGCTGTTCGCGGCCATCGTGTTCCACACGGAGCAGCGCATTCCGGAGCGCTCCAACGCCGCGGCCATCACGCCGCAGGTGGTGGCGGGCAAGAAGATCTGGGAGACGCGCAACTGCATCGGCTGCCACACCCTGCTGGGCGAGGGCGCGTATTTCGCCCCCGAGCTGGGCAATGTGATCGAGCGCCGCGGCCCGGACTTCGTCAAGGCCTGGATGAAGGCGCAGCCCACCGGTGCGCCGCACCGCCGCCAGATGCCGCAGTTCAACCTGACCGAGCAGCAGCTGGACGACCTGGTGGAGTTCCTGAAGTGGACCGGCCAGATCAACACCGAGAAGTGGCCGCCCAACATCGAAGGGTGAGAGGAGCACACACCATGAGCACACACGTTCTCAAGTACGAGAGCCAGAAGGTCGCGAAGCTGTACTTCGTCGCGGCCCTGGCCTTGTTCACCGCGCAGATCCTCTTCGGCCTGGGCCTGGGGCTGCAGTACCTGATCGGGGACTTCATGTTCCCGTACATCCCCTTCAACGTGGCCCGCATGGTCCACACCAACCTGCTGATCGTCTGGCTGCTGTTCGGCTTCATGGGGGCGGCCTACTACCTCGTGCCCGAGGAGGCCGAGACAGAGCTGCACAGCCCGAAGCTGGCGGTCGCGCTGTTCTGGATCTTCCTGGTGGCCGGCGCGCTGACCATCCTCGGCTACCTGACGGTGCCCTATGCGCGCCTGGCCGAGCTGACCGGCAACGACCTGCTGCAGACCATGGGCCGCGAGTTCCTGGAGCAGCCGCTGCCCACCAAGCTGGGCATCGTGGTGGTGGCGCTGGGCTTTCTCTACAACGTCAGCATGACGGTGCTGAAGGGCCGCAAGACCAGCATCAGCCTGGTGCTGCTGATGGGGCTGTGGGGCCTGGCGCTGTTCTTCCTGTTCAGCTTCGTCAACCCGCACAACCTGGTGCGCGACAAGATGTACTGGTGGTTCGTCGTGCACCTGTGGGTGGAGGGCGTGTGGGAGCTGATCCTGGGCGCGCTGCTGGCCTACGTGCTGATCAAGACCACCGGCGTGGACCGCGAGGTGATCGACAAGTGGCTGTACGTGATCATCGCCTTCGCGCTGATGACCGGCATCCTGGGCACCGGCCACCACTTCTACTTCATCGGCCTGCCGGGCTACTGGCAATGGATCGGCAGCGTGTTCAGCGCGATGGAGCCCATCCCCTTCTTCATGATGACGGTGTTCGCCTTCAACATGGTGCAGCGCCGCCGCCGTGAGCACCCCAACCAGGCCGCCGTGCTGTGGGCCGTGGGCACCTCGGTGCTGGGCTTCCTGGGCGCCGGCCTGTGGGGCTTCATCCACACCCTGAGCCCGGTGAACTACTACACCCATGGCACGCAGGTCACGGCCGCCCACGGGCACCTGGCCTTCTACGGGGCCTATGTGCTGGTGGTGATCACCCTGATCAGCTACGCCATGCCCACACTGCGGGGCCGCCTGGCCAACAGCCGCAAGGCCCAGAGCGTGGAGATGTGGAGCTTCTGGATCATGACCGTCGGCATGGCCGTGATGGTGCTGGCGCTGACCGGCGCCGGCGTCCTGCAGGTCTGGCTGCAGCGTCTGCCCACCAGCGGCGCCATGGGCTTCATGGCCACGCAGGACCAGCTGGCCTTCTTCTACTGGGTGCGGCTGGCCGGTGGGGTGGTCTTCCTGGCCGGGCTGGTGACCTACCTGAGCAGCTTCTTCATCGGCGGTGAGCCGGTGACCGAGGCCGAAGCCCAGGCCGCCTCCCATGGCGGTGGCGTGCTGCGCCGCGTGCCCGCCCAGGCCTGAACCCCACGGCGATGGAGCCCGCCATGAACGCGATGACCGAATCCCTGACCCTGGCGGCGCCTCCCGCGCCCTGCGGCCTGCCCTGGTACGCCGAGCAGGCCGGCGAGGTGGCCCTGTTCACCCATGCCCACGGGCAGCGCCTGCCGGTGCTCATCAAGGGCCCCACCGGCTGCGGCAAGACCCGCTTTGTCGAGCACATGGCCGCCCGCCTGGGCCGTCCGCTCATCACCGTGAGCTGCCACGACGACCTCTCGGCGGCCGACCTGGTGGGCCGCCACCTGATTGCCGGCGGCGACACCTGCTGGCACGACGGTCCCCTGGCCCGGGCCGTGCGCCAGGGCGCCATCTGCTACCTCGACGAGGTGGTGGAGGCCCGCAAGGACACCACCGTGGTGCTGCACCCGCTGGCCGATGACCGGCGTGTGCTGCCCATTGAACGCACCGGCGAGGAGCTGCCGGCGGCCCCCGGCTTCATGCTGGTGGTCTCCTACAACCCCGGCTACCAGAACCTGCTCAAGAGCCTCAAGCCCAGCACCCGCCAGCGCTTTGTGGCCTTGAGCCTGGGCTACCCCCGGGCCGAGGTGGAGCAGGCCATCGTCCGCCATGAAGCCGGTGTGGACGACGCCCTGGCCGCCCGGCTGGTGCGCCTGGCCCAGGCGCTGCGGCGCCTTGGCGACCACGACCTGGAGGAGACCGTCAGCACCCGGCTGCTGGTCATGGCCGGCCGCCTGGTGGCCGCCGGCCTGCCCCTGGGCGCGGCGGTGCAGGCCGCCATCGTCCAGGCCCTCACCGATGACGCCGACACCGCCGCCGCCCTGGGCGAGGTGGTGCAGGCGGTGATCGGGGCTTGAAAGCCCGCGGACCGGGCCGATATCTGTTTCAAGGCGGCGCTGCGTGCTCTCCTTCCTCCGACACGCTGCACACACACACCCGAGCCTGTCCCTGCAGCGCCGCCGTCTCTTGTGCCAGCTGGGCTTCTTTGCCCTGTTTTTGCTGGCGCCCGCCCTGGACCTGCTGCGGTTCGACCTGACCGAGACCCAGTTGTGGGTGTTGGGCCAGCGCTGGACCCTGGGCCTGGACGCCCTGCGGGCCGGTACCCGCAGCGCCCCGGAAGTGGCCGCGGGCCTGTTCTGGCGGGCCCTGCTGCCCGCCCTGGTGCTGGTGGCCGCCTTTCTGGCGGTGGCCTGGCGCTGGGGCCGCCTCTACTGCGGCTGGCTCTGCCCCCATTTCTCGCTGGTGGAGGGGCTCAACGCCGTGCTGCGCCGTGCCTGCGGCCGATTGAGCCTGTGGGAGCGCCCCAGCGCCGCCGACGCCGCCCGGGCCGATGCCCGCTGGTGGCCGGTGTTCGGCCTGCTGTGCCTGGGCTTCGGCTTTGTCTGGGCCTTCACGCTGCTGAGCTACCTGCTGCCGCCGGCCCGCCTGTGGGCCCACCTGTTGGCGGGACAGCTCACGCTGGGCGAGGCGCGCTTCCTGGGGGTCGCCACCGTTGTCTTCACGCTCGAGTTCGCGCTGGCGCGCCACCTGTTCTGCCGCTTCGGCTGCGCGGTGGGCCTGTTCCAGAGCCTGGTGTGGATGGCCAATCCGCGCGGCATGGTGGTGGCGTTCCGGCGGGAGCGGGCGCGTGACTGCCGCGGCTGCCACACCGCCGCCGCACCTGCGGGCAGCGCCTGCGACGTGGGCTGCCCCTTGCGCCTGCACCCGCGCCACCTCAAACGGATGATGTTTGCCTGCGTGCAGTGTGGCCGCTGCCTGAGCGCCTGCCAGACCTCGCAGGCCCGCCACGGGCAGCCCCCCCTGCTGACCTGGCAGGTGGATGCAGACGCGGTGCGCGAAACCCTGCGCCAGCGGCGTGAGGCCCTGGCCCACTCCCCACCCCCCTCACAGGAGCCCCACTGATGGAAGAGTGGATCGGCCAGCAATGGCATCGTCTGGCGGTGCGCGCCGCGCGCACCGAGCACCCCCATGCCGCCGTGCTGCTCAGCGAGGTGGAGCGCCCCGTGGGCCTGCTGTTCCGCGCCGGTGGCGGCCCGGCGGCCGTGCGCCCGGGGCCGGGCGCGGCCCGCGCCGTGGGCGGGCCGCGCGGCTGGTGGCAGCGGGTGGCCGGCACCGGCACCCAGGCGGCACTGGCGCAGCGCGAGCACGGCCACTTCAGCCTGCCGCCGCGGCTGGCCGTCTTCGAGCAGGCCGCGCTGAACCGCCTGCTCTACCTGTGGCTGGCGGCGCTGGGTGCGGTGTGGGACGAAGCCGTGGACACCGCCGCCCCCGCACCGGACTGGATCGCCACCAACCGCCAGGCCGGCCGTCTGGCCCTGCAGCGTTTTCCGGGTCTGGCCGAGGCCTGTGCAGGCCTGGTGGCCGCCCAACTGGCCCTGCGGCCGGCGCTGGACTGCTTGCGCGGTGAGGCGCGCCACGCCGAGGCGCGCGTGCAGCAGGCCCTGCGCGACTTGGGGCTGGAGGCCCAGGCCCTGGTGGCACCGACGGACCGGGCTCAGGCTGCTGTGGCCCCCACGCCGGAGGCGTCCCACGACCCCGCCCCACCCGTGCTGCCCGCCCAGGTCAGCCCGGTGTGGCTGTGGCTGGCGCCGCCGCTGGCTGAGGCCGCACCAGGCCCCGGTGTACCCGATGACGAGGCCGCCCCCGCGCCGTCTGCCGCCCACCCGCCGGCCGCCAACGACCGCACCCGCCGCCGCGCGCGCCGCATCGACGACCGCAGCGACAAGGCCGGTTTGATGATGTTCTTCCGCGCCGAGTCCCTCCTGAGCTGGGGCGAGTTCGTCAAGGTGCACCGCGCCCACGACGACGACCCCGACAGCGATGCCGCCCGCGTGGCCGACGACCTTGAGGAACTGGCCATCGCCCAGGGCGGGCAGAGCCTGGCGGCGCGGGTCAGGTTTGATCTGGACCTGCCCAGCGCCGCCGCCGATGACCGCCCCCTGGGCCCCGGCGAGCCGCAGCCCGAATGGGACTGGCGTCGCCAGCGCCTGCTGCCCGACCACTGCGCGGTGCAGCGGCTGCAGGCCGCCTCGGCGCCGCCCTTCGATCCGCCCGCGGCCTTGCGGGCCACCGCGCGCCGCGTGCGCCGCCGCCTGGAGTGCCTGCGCGCTGCGCCGGCCTGGCAGCGCGGCCTGCCCCAGGGGGAGGCCCTGGACCTGGACGCCTGGGTGCGCCACCGCAGCGCCTGCGCCGGGCCCGCGGGGCAGGCGATGGCCGGGCGCGACCCGCGGGTGTTCGCCCAGCGGGTCAGGGCTGAGCGCTCCCTGGCCACGCTGCTGCTGGCCGACCTGTCGCAAAGCACCGACGCCCATGTCTGGACGGCGCCGGGCCGCACCGGGGCCGGCTCGCAGCGCGTGATCGACGTGATCCGCGACGCGCTCTATGTGTTTGGCGAGGCCCTGGCCCCCACGGGCGATGCCTTCGAGATGCTGGGCTTCTCCTCGGTGCGCCGCCAGCATGTGCGGGTGCATGAGCTCAAGGCCTTTGACGACCCGTGGAACCTGGCGGCCCGCGCCCGCGTGGGCGCCATCAAGCCCGGCTACTACACCCGCATGGGGGCGGCGGTGCGCCATGCCACCGCCCGGCTGTCGGCACGGCCCGAGCGCCAGCGCCTGCTGCTGCTGCTCACCGATGGCAAGCCCAACGACCTGGACCACTACGAGGGGCGGCACGGCCTGGAGGACACCCGGCACGCGGTGCAGGCCGCCCGCCGGGCAGGTCTCACCCCCTTCTGCCTGACCATCGACGAGGACGCGCACGACTATCTGCCCTACCTGTTCGGCCAGCACGGCTACTGCCGCGTGCACCAGCCCGCGCAACTGGTGCAGCGCCTGTCCCAGGCCTACGCCGCCCTGACCCGGACGGTTTGACCCCCCGCAGCGGACCGCCGCGCCGGGGTCTGCGGGGTGTGGCTCCGTGTCTTGATCCGGGTCAAGGCACCAGCCCGGTGCGCTCCCCAGAATCCGCGCTCGCCTTCTCCTTTCCCGTCTGCCTACCCATCTGGAGCCGCGCCATGGAAAACCGCGCCTTTGACCTGCCGCGCTACCTCTCCGTCCTGCCGCTGTTCCAGGAGATGACGGCCGAGGAGCTGCAGCGCCTGGCCCAGGGCTGCCGCCTGCGCCGTCTGGCCCGGGGCGACAACATCTTCCGGGTCGGCGAACCCTGCGAGGAGTTCCACGTCACCGTCATGGGGCAGGTCAAGCTCTTTGCCCTCTCGCCGGCCGGACAGGAGAAAGTGATTGAGCTGATCGGGCCGGGCAACAGCTTTGCCGAGGCGCTGATGTTCACCGACAAGCCCTACATCATCAACGCGCAGGCGCTCACCGATTCCCTGGTGCTGAGCGTGCACAAGTCGGCCGTGGTGGGCGAGATCGAGCGCGATCCCCGCTTTGCCATGCGCATGCTCGCCGGCATCTCCCGGCGCCTGCACGGCCTGGTCCATGACGTGCAGGCCTACAGCCTGCACAGCGGCTTGCAGCGGGTCATCGGCTACCTGCTGCGCGACCTGCCCGAGGAGGCGGAGGAGGGCGCCACCGCCCTGCGCGGCACCGGCGCCGGCTGCGAAACCCTCTGTCGCGAGGGCGACCGCCCGCGCGAGCTGCATGTGAGCCTGCCGGTGAGCAAGGCCACCATCGCCTCGCGCCTGTCGCTCACGCCCGAATACTTCTCGCGGGTGCTGCACGAGCTGGCCGGCCAGGGGCTCATCGAGATCGACAAGCGCGACATCCGCATCCCCGACGCCGCCGCCCTGGCGCGCTTCCAGATGCAGTGAGCCCCGCGTCACGCCTGCCTGCACCATGTTTTTGCCCCCTGACCGCCCCCTGGCCCTGAGCGACCAGGCCGATACCCGCGCCCTGCGGGTGGACGCCCTGGTGGGCCAGCGGGCCGGGCGGCGCCTGTGGGGCCCCATGCACTGGCACGTGGGCGCCGGGCAGGCCCTGTGGCTGCGCGGCCCCAACGGCAGTGGCAAAACCACCCTGCTGCGCTGCCTGGCCGGCCTGCACCGACCCGAGGCCGGCACGGTGCGCCGGCCGACGGGCGGGCAGTGGTTCATCGGCCATGCCACGCCGTTGGCCGAGGCCCTGGGCGCCGCCCACAACCTGCGTCTGTGGCTGGACATGGCGGGCGCCACGGTGGATGCGGCGTCCCTGGACGCCTGGCTGCAGGCCCAGGGGCTGCCGGCGGCGCGCCCGGTGCGCCAGCTCTCCGCGGGGCAGCGCCGCAAGATCACCCTGGCGCCGCTGGACCTGGCGCCGCGTGCCCTTTGGCTGCTGGACGAACCCTTTGACGCGTTGGACGATGCCGGCTGCCAGGCCCTGGCGCAGCGGGCCCGGCACCACCTGGGCCGCGGCGGCGTGCTGGTGCTGACCTCGCACCAGGCCCTGCCGGCAGCGCTGGCCGGCTGTGCCCAGCTCCAGCTGGCCACCGCCGCGGGCGCTGGGCTGGCGTGTGCCGAGGCGGCCTGACATGCGGCCCACCCCCCCCTCGACCACGCGCGCCGCCCCCCCGGCCGTGCCCGTGCCGGCGGCCCCTGCGCACGCGGCCGACGCCGCCGCACCAGACTGGTGGCGACCGCTGCGTGCCGTGGCCGCCCGGGAATGGGCGCAGGCCGTGCAGCGCCCGGGCGACCTGGCCTGGCATGGCGGTTTCTTCCTGATGGTGGCGGGCCTGTTCCCGCTGGCGGTGCGGCCCGATCCGGCCACCCTGGCTCAACTGGGCCCCGGCGTGCTGTGGGTGGGCGCCTTGCTGGCGGTCCTGCTGGCCTGTGGCCGCCTCTTCCATGACGACCTGCGCCACGGCTGGCTGGATCAGGCCCTGCTGGCGGGCGAGGCCACCGGTCTGCCCCTGCCGCTTTGGGTCGCCGCGCGCATGGCCGTGCAGTGGGTGCTGGCCGCCGGGCCGGTGCTGGGGGTGGCGCCGGTGGTGGCGCTGCAGTTCGGCCTGGGGGGCTGGGCGCTGGCGGTGCTGGCCCTGGCGCTGGCGCTGGGCACCGGGGTGCTGGTGCAGGTGGCCACAGTGGCCGCGGCGCTGTCGGCCGGTCTGCGGGGTGCGGGCTTACTCACCCTGCTGATCGTGCTGCCGCTGGCTGCACCGGTGCTGGTGTTCGGCAGCCTGGCGGTGCAGGCGGCGCAGGCTGGGCGGCCGGTGGGGGCCGAGCTGTCCTTGCTGGGCGCCTTGCTGGCCCTGGGCACGGTGGTGGCACCGCTGCTGGGGGCGCTGGCCCTGCGCGGTGCTGTGGAGGCGTGAATGCGCCAAGGAGTTTGACGATGCGATGGCCCCGCCACCTGATCTTTTACTTCGCCAGCCCCATGCGCCTGCATGCGCTGGCCGTGCGCTGTGTGCGGCCGCTGCTGGCTCTGGCGGTGGCCTTGCTGCTGCCCGGCCTGTGGCTGGGCCTGGTGTCCAGCCCGGCCGATGCGGTGCAGGGCGAGGGCTACCGCCTCATCCACCTGCATGTGCCGGCCGCCTGGATGAGCATGTTCTGCTACCTGCTGATGGCCTTCTGGGGCTTTGTGGGGCTGGTGTGGCACACCCGCAGCGCCCACTTGCTGGCCCAGGCGCTGGCGCCCACCGGCGCGCTGTTCGCCCTGCTCAGCCTGGCCACCGGCGCCCTGTGGGGCCGGCCGATGTGGGGCACCTGGTGGGTCTGGGATGCGCGGCTCACCTCGTCCCTGCTGCTGCTGTTCCTGTACCTGGGCGTGCTGGCCCTGCGCTCCGCCCACCAGGGCGAGGGCGCCGACCCGGCGCGCGCCGACCGTGCCTGCGCGGTGCTGGCCCTGCTGGGTGTGGTGAACCTGCCGGTCCTCTATTTCTCGGTGCGCTGGTGGAACACCCTGCACCAGGGCGCCAGCCTCTCGCCGGGCCAGTCGCACATCGCCCCCGTGATGCTGGCGGGGCTGCTGCTGATGGTCGGCGCGGCCTGGGCCTACACCGCCGCCACCGCCTTGCGCCGCGTGCAGCGGCTCATCGAGCAGCGTGAGGCGCACGCCGGCTGGCTGCAGCCCGACCCCAGCCCCTTGACTGCGCCGGCCCCGGCCGCGCCCCCCACCCACACCCTGGTGCCGGCTGTGCCGGCCACTGCCTTGAACGGAGGCCCCAATGCCTGACTGGTTGCACCCTTGGTTCCCTGACCTGGCCAGCTTCCTGCGGATGGGTCGGCACGGCGTCTACGTGTGGTCTGCCCTGGGTCTGTGCGCCGGCGCCGTGGCGCTGGAATGGTGGGGCCTGCGCCGCAGCGCCCGGAGGACGGCCGCATGAGCCTCAAACCCCGTCACCGCCGCGCCGCGCTGATCCTGGCCTGCCTGGGCCTGCTGGGGGTGGCCGCCGCCCTGGGCCTGCAGGCTTTGCGCAGCCACCTGGTGTTCTTCGTCACCCCGCAGCAGCTGGCACGCGGTGAGGTGGACCGCGGCGCCACGCTGCGCCTGGGCGGCATGGTGCAGGCGGGCTCGGTGCAGCGCGAGCCGGGCAGCCTGCAGGTACGTTTTGTCCTCACGGACGCCTCGGGCCAGGGGGTGCCCGTGGTCCATGAGGGCGTGCTGCCGGACCTGTTCGCCGAAGGCAAGGGCGCGGTGGCCCAAGGCCGGCTGGATGCCCAGGGGACGCTGCAGGCCAGCGAGGTGCTGGCCAAGCACGACGAGAACTACGTGCCGCCCGGTGTGGACACCGGCCACCCCGGTGGCCCTCCCGGCGCCAGGGCCGTGGAGGCCACGCCCCGCGCGCCTGCCAACACGGCGGTGGCCGCCGTGTCCCGGAGCACCCCATGAACGGTGAACTCGGGCACCTGTTGCTCATCGTCGCCTGGGTGGCGGCCGGTGTGCAGGCCCTGGCCGGCCTGTGGCCGGGCGCGCAGGCCAGCGCCGCGGCGGCTGCCGGCCGCATCCGTCTGCAGGCCATGGCGCTGGGCTGGCAGGCCATCGGGGTGCTGGGCGCCTTCGGGCTGCTGGCCGCGGCCTTTGTGGGCCATGACTTCTCGCTGGTCTATGTGGTGCAGCACAGCCATGTGCAGCTGCCCTGGGCCTACCGGGTGGCGGCGGTGTGGGGTGGCCATGAGGGCTCCATGCTGCTGTGGACCCTGATGCTCACCGGCTGGAGCGTGGCCGCGGCCTGGGCGCTGCGCCCCGCGGCCGACCTGCCGGCGGCCGAGCACGCTGCGCGCGCGCTGTGGCGCCTGCGCGTGCTGGCCGTGCTGGGCGGCGTGGCGCTGGCCATGCTGGCCTTTGTGCTGTTCACCTCCAACCCCTTTGTACGGCTGCTGCCGGCCGCGCTGGAGGGCCGCAGCCTGAACCCCTTGCTGCAGGACCCCGGCTTGGTGCTGCACCCGCCGCTGCTCTACCTGGGCTATGTGGGCACCGCCGTGCCCTTTGCCATGGCCGTGGCCACCCTGGCCTGGGGTGCCCCGGCGGACTGGCCGTCGCGGTCCCGGCCCTTTGTGGCCTGGGCCATGGCGGCGCTCTCGGCAGGTATTGCCCTGGGCAGCTGGTGGGCCTATTACGAGCTGGGCTGGGGCGGCTGGTGGTTCTGGGACCCGGTGGAAAACGCCTCGCTCATGCCCTGGCTGGCGCAGGCGGCGCTGCTGCACACCCTGGCCGTGCGCGAGCGGCGCGGCGGCCTGCCGCACTGGACCGGCGTGCTGGCCCTGGGCGGCTTTGTGCTGGCGCTGCTGGGGACCTTCCTGGTGCGCTCCGGGGTGCTGACCTCGGTGCATGCCTTTGCCGCCGACCCGCGGCGCGGCAGCTTCATGCTGGCCCTGATCGCCGCGGCCCTGTTGCTGAGCCTGGGCCTGTGGGGCCGTCACGCGGCGCGTCTGCAGCCCGCACGGCAGGGCGCAGCGGCCGGCTGGCTGTCGCGGGACACGGCGCTGCTGGGTGTGAACCTGGGCCTGGCGGTGGCCTGCGGCAGCGTGCTGCTGGGCACGCTCTACCCGCTGGCCATGGACGCCCTGGGCCTGGGCAAGCTCTCGGTGGGCGCACCGTACTTTGACGTGGTGATGGCCCCGCTGCTGCTGGCGCTGGCCCTGCTGCTGGTGCCCGCGCCCTGGCTGGGCTGGGGCGCCACCGCGCCGGCCCTGCTGCGCCGCCGGCTGCGTCCCACCGCCTGGGCGCTGGCGGCCGCGGCCTTGGCGCTGCCGGCGGCCTTGCTGGCCACGCAGGGCAGGGTGCAGGCGCTCACCCTGCTGGCCCTGTGGCTGGCGGTGGGCGTGGCCGCGGGCACCCTGGACTGGATGCGCCAGCGCCGGGCCGCGCGCCGTGGCCAGCCCTTTGGCCGGGGCCCGGCCGGCATGGTGGTGGCCCACCTGGGGGTGGCGGTGTTCACCGTCGGCGTGGCCATGGTCAAGGGCTACGGCGTGGAGCGCGATGCCAGCCTGGCCCCGGGCCAGAGCGTGCCGCTGGCCGACTGCCGCCTGCAGCTGGACCGCCTGGGCAGCGAGCCCGGGCCCAACTGGCAGGCGGTGGTTGGCCAGTTCACCCTGGCCTGCCCGGGTGAGGCGCCGCGCCCGCTGCGCAGCGAGAAGCGCGTCTACGTCGGCTCGGCCATGCCGATGAGTGAATCCGCCATCGACGCGGGCTTCACCCGCGACCTGTACGTGGCCCTGGGCGAGCCGCTCACCGCGCCCCGTCGCCCGGGCGAGGCCGCCCCGGCCTTTGACCCGCAGGTCGCCTGGAGTGTGCGCGTGCAGGTCAAGCCCTTCATCCGCTGGGTGTGGGCCGGGGTGCTGCTGATGGCGCTGGGCTGCGTGGTGGCGGCCCCGGGGCTGGCGCGGCGCCGCCCGGTGGCGGCCGGCGAGGGCGTCCAGCCTGCCTTGAATTCCCTGTCGTGAGGAGCCTACATGTCTGCTGAATCCCTGACCCCCGGCGTGGCGCCCGCCGCGGCCGGCCGCCGCCGCTGGGGCCTGTGGCTGGCCGGCGCCAGCGGGGTGGGCCTGCTGGGGCTGCTGGGCGTGGGCATGGGCCGCGACCCGCGCGAGCTGCCCTCGGTGCGCCTGGGCCAGCCCTGGCCGGCCCGGCCCATGCCGCAGCTGGGCGGCGGCCCGGCCGTGGACCCCGCCACCTGGCGGGGCAAGCCGCGCCTGGTCAACCTGTGGGCCAGCTGGTGCGCCACCTGCGTGGAGGAACAGCCCGTGCTGCTCGCCCTGGCCCGCAGCCTGCAAGCCCAGGGCCGGGCCGACCAGCTCATCGGCCTGAACTACAAGGATGCCCCGGCCGACGCCCAGGCCTGGCTGCGCCGCCACGGCAACCCCTTTGCGCAGCAGGTGGTGGACGCCGACGGCCGCCTGGCCATCGACCTGGGCGTGTACGGCGCGCCAGAGACGTTTGTGGTGGATGCGCAGGGCCGCATCGCCTACCGCCATGTGGGGGCCCTCACGCCCGAGGTCATCGCCCGCGAGCTGCTGCCCCGCCTGGCTGGCGCTGGCGCCGGGGGGCGGGCATGACCGCCCGGCCTGTCCGGGCCCGCCGCGGCGCCTGGGCCCTGGGCCTGTGGGGCGCGCTGGCGGTGGCCCATGTCGCCTGGGCCGCTGCGCCGCTGCCCCCTGGCGTGGACGCCGACCGCCTGCACCAGCTTGCCGCCGACCTGCGCTGCCTGGTCTGCCAGAACGAGAGCCTGGCCGACTCCACCGCGCCGCTGGCCCAGGACCTCAAGCGCGAGATCGCCGAGCGCATGGCCGCAGGTGACAGCGACGCGCAGATCCTGGACTTCCTGGTTGCCCGCTACGGCGACTTCGTCACCTACCGGCCGCCGCTGGCGCCGCGCACCCTGTTGCTGTGGGGCGGGCCGCTGGGCCTGCTGGGGGCTGGGGGCCTGCTGCTGTGGCGGCAACGCCGCCCCGGCGGGCCCACGTCGGGGCCGGCCGGCCCCGTGCCGCACGACCCGCTGGCCGACGGGTCCTGAGTCGAACCCGCACCCCGCACCCCGCACCCCGCACCCCGCACCCCGCACCCCGCACCCCGCCGACGCCGGCCCACCGCCATGCTCCCCCGATGCCCATGACCTTCTTCAATGCCTTGCCGCCCTGGTTGCTGCCTTTCATGGCCGCGGCGGTGGCCCTGGTGGCGCTGTTCTCGGCCAGCCTGGTGTGGGCGGCCGGTGCGCCGCAGGCCCCTGCGGCGAACGCCGCGCCGTCCGGGGTTGCCCCCGGCTGGGCGCGCGGCGCGCTGTGGATGGGACCGGCGCTGGCCGTGCTGCTGCTCTATGTGGCCCTGGGCACGCCGCGCGCCCTCAACCCGGCGGAGCACCAGGCCGACGACCCCGCCGCCGAGATGGAAGCCCGCGTGGAGCGCCTGCTGGAGCGCCTCCGCCGTGAGCCCCAGGACCGCGCGGGTTGGCTGATGCTGGGCCGCTCGCTCAAGGTGCTGGGTCGCCTGACCCAGGCCGCCGACGCCTACGCCCAGGCCGGCGACGCGGCCCTGGCTGATCCGGATGTGCTCACCGACTGGGTGGAGGCCCGCATCCTGGTGGCCGACCACCATTTCGACGACACCAGCCGCGCCCTGCTGGCCCGTGCCATGGCCCTGGCCCCCGACCATCCCGGCGTGCTGCTGCTGCGGGGCCTGGCCGCGCTGGACCGGGGTGACCCCCGCAGCGCCCGGCAGGCTTTTGCGCAGCTGCGCGAGCAGCACAGCCCGGACAGCCCCGACCGCGCCGCGCTGGACGAGGCCATCCGCCGCCTGGACGCCGGGCAGGACCCCCGGGCCCGCCCGCCGTCGGCCGGGCCGGGGCAGGGCCGCTGAACCATGGACCCGCAACGCCGCTTCTTCCTGCGCCGGGTCAGCGGGCAGGCACCGGCCTTTTCCCCTGACCCGGCCGTGGGGCCCAGCGCCCCCGGAGCCGCCCCCACGCCCCGGCGTCCCCCTTGGGCCCTGTCACCCGAGTCCGACTTCACGGCCGCCTGCACCCGCTGCGGCGCCTGCCAGACGGCCTGCCCCCATGGCCTGCTGGTGGCGGGCGACGGCGGTTTTCCGGCGCTGCGCTTTGTGCACGGCGGCTGCGACTTCTGCGGCGCCTGCGTGCGCCATTGCGGCCCTGGCGCCCTGCGCCCCCCGCCCGGCACCGCCGCCACCGACCCGGGGCCCTGGCCGGCCCAGGGCGCCTTGCCCGGTCGGGTGCGGCTGGCGGCGCACTGCCTGGCCCTGCGCCAGGTGGAATGCCGCCTGTGCGGCGACGCCTGTGACACCCGTGCCCTGCGCTTTGTCCCCGCGCCGGGCGGCGTCTCGCGGGTGCAGCTGGACCCCGCCCGCTGCCATGGCTGCGGGGCCTGCCTGCCGCCGTGTCCGGTGGGGGCCTTGGACTGGGCGCCGCCGCCGGCGCCGCCACGGCCTGCCAACGTCTGAATGCCGCCGTCTCGACGCGGCCGATCCGGTGCCGACGGCGCCCGCACTCGGCCAGAATCGCCGCACGGCCGCCGCGCCCCCTGGCCGTGCCCTTGTCCCCACCGTCGCCACCTCTGCTGCCATGCCTGATTCGCCCGACCTGCCCGACGACGCGCTGCTGGTCAGCCTGTGCGACGCCCTCATCCACAGCCGTCAGCATGTGGGCCCCAAGCACCTGGCCGAGCCCGGTCCGGACGAGGCCACGCTGCGCGACCTGCTGGCCGCCGCCGCCGCCGCCCCCGACCATGGCCGCATCACCCCCTGGCGCTTTCTGGTGCTCGGGCCCCAGGCCCGCCAGCGCTTGTCCCAGGTGTTTGTCGACAGCCTGCTGGCGCGCGACCCCCAGGCCTACCCCGACCAGGTGGAGGACGCCCGCAAGAAGGCCTTCCGTGGTCCGGTGCTGCTCATGGCCATCGCCCGCTTGGACGGCTTGGACCCCGACATCCCCGCCTGGGAGCGCCTGCTCTCGCTGGGGGCGGCGCTGCAGAACCTGCTGCTGGCTGCCCAGGCCCGCGGCCTGGGCAGCGGCGTGACCAGCGGCCGCGCCCTGCAGTGCGAACGGCTGCGCCAGGCGTTTGACATCGCCCCCGGCGAGCAGGCGGTGTGCTTCATCACCTTGGGCACCCCCAGCCGCAGCAAGCCGGCCCGGCCCCGGCCAGCGGTGGAAGACTTTGTGACGTGGATTTGAGGCCCACCGCGTGGGGTGTGCAAGGGTCAGGCCGCCGTGCGTACCATGGCGCCATGAGCCGCAACGACTTTTCTTTCCTGACACGGGCCCGGCGCGCGGCCGGGGGTTTGGTGCTGGGCAGCGCCGCGATCCTGGCGGGCTGCGCCAGTGCCCCCACGGCGCCGCTGCCCACCGTGGCCCAGGTCGACCTGGACCGTTACCTGGGCCGTTGGCACCAGGTGGCCCTGGTGCCCAACCGCTTTCAAGCCCAATGCGTGGGCGACACCACGGCCGAGTACCGGCGTGACGGGGCAGCGGTGGAGGTGCGCAACCGCTGCCGCCGTGCCGACGGTGGGTTTGACGAGGCGGTGGGCGTGGCCCAGGTGGTGCCGGACAGCGGCAACGCCAAGCTGCGGGTGAGCTTCTTCCGCCCCTTCTATGGCGACTACTGGATCCTGGCGCTGGACCCGGACTACCGCTGGGTGCTGGTGGGTGAGCCGCGCCGCGAGTATGGCTGGATCCTCTCGCGAAGCCCGCAGCTGCCGGCCGCCGACCTGGAGGCCGCCCTGGCCCGGGCCGAGGCCCTGGGCTGGCGCCGCAGCCAGTTCCAGGTGGCCCCCGGGGCGGTGGCGCCGCGCTGAGCGCCGGGCGCCGGGCGCCAGGCCGCAGACGGCGCCTCAGGTGCCGGCGCTGGCCGGCCTGGCGGGCAGGCTCACGCCGGGGCTGGTGGGGTCGGCCGCGCCCTCCTTGGGGGCGCCGATGCGCTGTTCCACCGCCGGCAGGGTGTGGGCAATGCCCTTGTGGCAGTCGATGCAGGTCTTGCCGTCGGCAAAGGCCGCCTGGTGGGTGGCCGAGCTGCGCTTGTTCTGCTCGGCGTAGTCCATGAACTCGAAGTGGTGGCAGTTGCGGCACTCGCGGCTGTCGGTGCGCTTCATGCGGTCCCACTCGTGCTGGGCCAGCTCCGCCCGCTTGGCGTTGAACTTCTCGGGCGTGTCGATGGTGCCCAGCACCTTGTGCAGCACCTCGTTGCTCGCCTGGATCTTGCGGATCATCTTGTGCCCCCATTCCTTGGGCACATGGCAGTCGGGGCAGGTGGCCCGCACGCCCGTGCGGTTCTGGTAGTGGATGGTGTTGCGGTATTCGGCGTAGACGTTGTCCTTCATCTCGTGGCAAGAGATGCAGAACTCTTCGCGGTTGGTGTATTCCAGCGCGGTGTTGAAGCCGCCCCAGAACAGGATGCCGGCCACAAAGGCGCTGGCCAGCACCGCAAAGCGGCGGGTCTTCATGGCGGCCCAGCAGCGGGCCAGCAGGCCGGCCGGGGCCGGGGAGGGGGTGTGCTCGCTCATCTTGACGACTCCGGCATCACTGCAGGCCACGGGCGCGCTGGAAGGTGTTGTCCACCAGCGGCTTGGCATCGGTCTGCGGCACATGGCACTGGGTGCAGAAGTAGCGGCGCGGGCTGATGTTGTCCAGCTCGGTGCCTTCGCGGGTCTTGAAGTGGGTCACGCTCACCTTGGGGGCGCCGGCGGCCTTGGCCTTCTGGAAGGCGTGGCAGTCCATGCACTTGTTGTAGTTCTTGGTGATCTGGTAGCCCTGGGTGGTGTGCGGGATCAGCGGCGGCTGCTGCACGAAGTCCCGGTCCGACGGGGCGTGGTCGCGCTCCTGGCGCGAGCCCTCCGGGGCGTTGTCCTGCGTCAGGGGGGTGCCCCCGCGCAGGCCCTGCAACTTGACGGGGGCTGGGGCCGGGTCGGCGGCGCTGGCCATGTCCGCACCCATCCACACCATCGAGGCGGCCAGCAGCACCTTGGCCAGGGTCTTCATCAGGGTTCTCATCAGTCTCTCCGGGTATCGAATCGGTGGGTCAGGGTGAACACGTCGGGGCCGCACACGTCGATGCAGCGGCCGCAGTTGGTGCAGGCGCTGGAGGCGATGACCGGGCTGGCGCCGCCCTTGCCCTTCAGCGCGATGGGAATGACCTGGGGCTCGGGGCACACGGCGTAGCAGTCCGCGCAGTCATTGCAGCGGCTGCTGTGGCGGGCGCTCACGCGCAGCAGCGCCTTGTGGCCGATCAGCGCGTAAAGCGCGCCGGCGGGGCACACGTGGCCGCACCAGCCGCGGGGCGCGGCCAGCAGGTCGAACAGGAACACCGCCAAGGTGACGCCCCAGGCGACGCTGCCGCCAAAGATGAGCGCCCGCTGGGTGAGGCTCACCGGGTTGACGCTCTCCCAGGCCATCAGGCCGCTGGCGGCGCTGGCCAGCAGCACGGCGGCCAGCAGCCAGAAGCGAAAGTCGCTGCGCGGCGCGCGGCCGCCGCTCAGGCCCAGGCGACGGCGCAGCCAGGCGGCGGTGTCGGTGACGAGGTTCACCGGGCAGACCCAGGCGCAGAACACCCGGCCACCGGCCAGCGCGTAGAAAGCGGTGACGATCACAGCGCCCAGCACGGCGGTGGCCGCCGGCCAGTGGGCGCCGTGCAGGGCCTGGGCGGCCAGCTGCTGCAGGAACACCAGGGGGTCGGTCAGCGGCAGGGTGTCCAGCGTCAGGCTGGACGAGAGGTTGCCCTTGACGATCCACACCCCCGCCCAGGGGCCGAGCAAAAACAGCCCGAGGAGGCCCAGCTGGCTGGCGCGGCGCAGCAGCAAAAAGCGGTGGGCCCGCCACCAACCCTTGAGCTGCACGGCCTCGGTGCCCGGGCGAAGTGCGGGGCTCATGGCGTGCCTCCGGCGCGGCCCAGGCTCGGCGGGGCATAGGGCTCGGCGCCCGAGCGCAAGGGGGCCAGATCACCGGGCCCGGGCTGCTCGGGCAGACGCTGCGCGGGCCGCTTGAAGCCGGGCTGGCCGCTGCGGTTGTCTGCCTCCCAGCCCTTGCGGTAGTGGTGGCCCAGCTCGCCACGCGCCAGCGTGGCGGGCAGCACCTTGATGGCGGGCTGCTCCAGCACGCAGCTCTTCTCGCACTTGCCGCAGCCGGTGCAGGCGCTGCTGTGCACGGTGGGCAGCAGCATGGCATGGCGGTCACTGCGCGGGTTGCTGACCTTTTCCAGGGTGATGGCCTCGTCGATCACCGGGCACACCCGGTAGCACACATCGCAGCGCAGGCCCAGGAAGTTCAGGCAGTTCTCCTGGTCAATCAGCACGGCCACACCCATGCGGGCCTGGGTGATGTCGGTCAACGTGCGGTCCAGCGCGCCGCTGGGGCAGGCCTTGACGCAGGGCAGGTGCTCGCACATCTCGCAGGGAATGTCGCGGGCCACGAAGTAGGGCGTGCCGATGGCGACATCGGCAGCGATACCCGCGCCCCATTGGCTCAGGTGCAGGTTGCCGGGCGGGCAATCGCGCACGCACAAGCCGCAGCGCAGGCAGGCGGCCAGGAACTCGGGCTCGGCCAAGGCGCCGGGCGGGCGCAGGGCCTGGGCCGGGCGCGCCAGTGCCGGCCGGCCGGCCAGCGTGGCCGCGCCGGCCACCAGCGCGGCCGAGGTGGCCGACGCCGCGCCTTGCAGCAGCTCTCGTCGGTTCATGGGGCCCGTCCGGTCATCTCAAGCAGGGGTGGCTGAGGTGCCCAGGCCTCAGGCCTTCACCACCTTCACGGCGCACTTCTTGAAGTCGGTTTCCTTGCTGATGGGACAGGTGGCGTCCAGCGTGAGCTTGTTGACCAGCTTGCCTTCATCGAAGAAGGGCACGAACACCAGGCCGCGCGGCACCTTGTTGCGGCCCTTGGTTTCCACGGCCAGCTCGATCTCGCCCCGGCGCGAGGCCACCTTCACCTTCATGCCGCGCTGCAGGCCGCGGGCCTGGGCGTCGTCGGGGTGCATGAACAGCACGGCCTCGGGCACGGCGCGGTGCAGCTCGGGCACGCGGCGGGTCATGGTGCCGGTGTGCCAGTGCTCCAGCACGCGGCCGGTGCACAGCCACAGGTCAAAGTCCTTGTCCGGGCTCTCGGCGGCAGGCTGGTAGGGCAGGGCGAAGATGTTGGCCTTGCCGTCCTTGAAGCCGTAGAACTTCACGCCCTCGCCTTTCTTGACGTAGGGGTCGTAGCCTTCACGGAAGCGCCAGA
Organism: Ideonella livida; assembly: GCF_010499455.1. Classification (GTDB taxonomy): domain Bacteria; phylum Pseudomonadota; class Gammaproteobacteria; order Burkholderiales; family Burkholderiaceae_C; genus Ideonella; species Ideonella livida. The sequence continues at coordinate 145,805 of NZ_JAAGOH010000009.1, forward strand.
GGGTTTCCTTGCCGTCCACCACCGGCCAGCGCAGGCCGCGCACCTCGTGGTAGACGTCAAAGTCGGCCAGGTCGTGGCCGTGGCCACGGCCAAATTCAGCGTATTCCTCGAACAGGCCCTTCTGCACGTAGAAGCCAAAGGCCTCGGACTCGGCGTTCTTGTAGTCCTTGATGTACTTGGCGTTGACCTTGCCCAGGTCGGCCAGGGGGTACTTGTTGACCTTGCCGTTCTTGAACAGCACGTCGAACATCGTCTTGCCCTTGACGGCGGGCTGCTTGGCGATCAGCTCGGCCGGCCACACCTCTTCCATCTTGAAGCGCTTGGCGAACTCCATCATCTGCCACAGGTCCGAGCGGGCCTGGCCCGGTGCGGCCACCTGTTGGCGCCAGAACTGGGTGCGGCGCTCGGCGTTGCCAAAGGCGCCTTCCTTTTCCACCCACATCGCGGCGGGCAGCACCAGGTCAGCGGCCATGGCGCTGACGGTGGGGTAGGGGTCGCTCACCACCACGAAGGCCTTGGGGTTGCGCCAGCCCGGCAGGATCTCGCCGTTGATGTTCGGGCCGGCCTGCATGTTGTTGTTGGTGGTGACCCAGTAGCACTTGAGCTTGCCGTCCTTGAGCGCGCGGCTTTGGGCCACGGCGTGCAGGCCGATCTTGTCGGGGATGGTGCCCTCGGGCAGGCCCCAGATCTCTTCGGTGTGCTTGCGGTGCTCGGGGTTGGTCACCACCATGTCGGCCGGCAGGCGGTGGGCGAAGGTGCCCACCTCACGGGCCGTGCCGCAGGCGCTGGGCTGGCCGGTCAGGCTGAAGGGGCCCGAGCCCGGGGTGCTGATCTTGCCTACCAGCAGGTGGACGTTGTAGATCATGTTGTTGGCCCAGGTGCCGCGGGTGTGCTGGTTGAACCCCATGGTCCAGAACGACACCACCTTGACCTTGGGGTCGGCGTACAACTCGGCCAGGGCCTTGAGCTTTTCCACGGGCACGCCAGACAGCGCGCTGACCTTCTCAGCGGTGTACTCGCTGACGAACTTGGCGTACTCCTCGAAGCTGATCGGGGTCGAGTCGTTCGGATTGCCCTTGGGCTTGCCGTCGGCGCCGGGGTAGCCGTTGGACTTGGCATCCTTTTCCAGCGCGTGCACCGGGCGCAGGCCGTAACCGATGTCGGTGGCGCCCTGCTTGAAGTTGATGTTCTTCTTGACGAACTCCTGGTTCACCTTCTTGTGGGTGATGATGTAGTTCGCGATGAAGTTCAGGATGGCCAGGTCGGTCTGCGGCGTGAAGATGATCGACTGGTCGGCCAGGTCGTAGCTGCGGTGCTCGTAGGTGGAGAGCACGGCCACCTTCACATGCGGGTTGGACAGGCGGCGGTCGGTGATGCGGCTCCACAGGATGGGGTGCATCTCGGCCATGTTGCTGCCCCACAGCACGAAGGCGTCGGACTGCTCGATGTCGTCGTAGCAGCCCATCGGCTCGTCGATGCCGAAGGTGCGCATGAAGCCGGCGACGGCGCTGGCCATGCAGTGGCGGGCGTTCGGGTCCAGGTTGTTGGAGCGGAAACCGGCCTTCCACAACTTGCTGGCGGCATAGCCTTCAAAGATGGTCCACTGTCCGGAGCCGAACATGGCGATGCTGCCCGGGCCTTCGGCCTTGAGGGCTTCTTTCCACTTGGCGGCCATCACGTCAAAGGCTTCGTCCCAGCTCACGGGCACGAAATCGCCTTCCTTGTCATAGACACCGTTCTTCTTGCGCAGCAGGGGGGTTTGCAGCCGGTCCTTGCCGTACATGATCTTGGACAGGAAGTAGCCCTTGATGCAGTTCAGGCCACGGTTCACCGGCGCTTCGGGGTCGCCCTGGGTGGCCACCACGCGGCCGTCTTGCACGCCCACCATCACGGCGCAGCCGGTGCCGCAGAAGCGGCAGGGGGCTTTGTCCCAACGCACCGCGGTGTCGGCTGCGGTCTTGGCCGGCTGCGTTGCGGCCTCGGCCACGATGGGGATGCCGGCAGCGGCAGCGCTGGCGGCCAGGGCCTGGGACTTCAGGAAATCACGACGGTTGGCTTGCATGGGCGGGTCTCCGGCGACCACCGCGGCGGTGTTGGCGGGCGGTGGGCCTGTGGGGCGCCGGGCGGTGCCCGGTCGGTTCTGGCGTGGGGGGAATGCTCGTCGGCGCCACGGCCGGCGTCCATGAACTGGTTCAAGGACGCTGGCGGCCGCGGTCGCCGGCGCTCAGCGGGGCGTGGCGCTGTCGCCGCGCCAGGCGCGGTAGTCGATCTGGTCGGCGCCGGCCGGCGGGGGCGCGTCCGTACCGGAGTACTCCCAGACCAGCGAGGCGGCCAGCACCTCAGGCCACTGGGCAATGCGCGCCAGCTGCGCCGCAGCACTCTCGGGCGGGTGGCCGTCCGGGGTCGGTCCGCTGGCGTCGGCGTCTTCCAGCAGCACCACCAGCCGGCCGTCGCCGGGGTTGAGGGCCAGGTCGGCGCCGGGCAAGGTGGCCAGGCGGGCGCAGACCTCGGGCAGGTCGGCAGGGCGGGTTCGGATCACGGTCCCCAGCAGGCTCATGGCGTCAGGGCCCGCGGGCAACGGGCAAGGTGGCAGCTACAGCGCATGCACTGTGACGGTGCATCGCCAAGCGAGCCATGACCTGGGTCAAGAACCGAGAAGCGGCGATCCTCGGCCAAGGGGGGGCGTCATGCCCCCGTTTGTGTGCGAAATTGCAAATTTCTTGGGCGGTTTGTCGGGGTTTTCTGCGGTGCTGCCCGTGTCTAAAGTGGTGCGCAACCGGCTACCCGACCGGATTGCCGCCACCCGCCGGGCACCCGCCCGGGCCGGCCGACACGCAGGGCCACGCCACCACCTCTCCAGGCAGGCGTGAGGCCCGTCGGCCGGCGCGGTGTCTTTTTTGCTGGCGCCATCGTGGCGCCACCGCAACCTGCACTTCCCAGCGCCCGGTGCGGCCGGCCCCGGCGCTGCCGCGCCAGGGCCTCAACCCGCTCACTGCGGCTGGAAGCCGCTCTGGCGGATCAGGCGGGTCCAGACGGCGCTGTAGGCCTTCTCGCGCTGGGCCAGCTGTTCGCCACTCATGTGGCCCACGCTCAGGCCCATGGCCGTCAGGCGCTCGTGCACCGCCGGCTTGGCCACCACCTTGGCCAGGGCGGCCGAGAACTGCTCCAGCGTGGCCTTGGGCGTGCCAGCGGGGGCGAAGACGCCGTAGTACGGCATGTCCTCCAGGCCCGCCAGCCCCAGCTCCTTGAAGGTCGGCACGTCCGGCATCACCGCCTGGCGCTGGCCGCCCAGCACCGCCACCACGCGGATCTTGCCGTTGCGGTGGTTCTCGATGAAGTCCGGGATCGAGCCGATGCCGGCCGGGATCTGGTTGCCCAGCATGTCGGCCATCATTGGGGCGCTGCCGCGGTAGGGCACGGCCACCAGGTCCAGGCCGTACTTCTCGCCCACGACCTTGACCAGGAATTCCGGCGTGGAGGCCGGGGCGGGCACCCCGACCGAGCCCTTGCCCCCCTGTCCCTTGACCTGGGCCACGTACTCGTTGAAGGACTTGGCCGGCGTGCCGCCGGAGACCGCGAAGGCGTTCACAAAGGAGGCGAAGCCGGCGACCGGCACGAAATCCCGCGCCGGCTCGTAGCCTGGCGTCCGGACGACCTGCGGCAGGATGGAGATGGTGTGGTCATGGCTGAGGAACAGCGTGGTGCCGTCCGGGGCCGCGGCCTTGAGCGCCTGGGCGGCCAGCTGGCCGCCCGCACCCGGTTTGTTCTCCACGATCACCGGTGCGCCCAGCTCGTCCTTCAGGTGCTCGGCCAGGATGCGGGCGATGGCGTCGGTGCCGCCCCCGGCCGGAAAGCCCACCAACAGGCGGACGGTCTTGCCCTCGGCCAGGGCAGGCGAGGCGGCCAGGGGCGCCAGCGCGGCCAGGGCAGCGGCCAGCAGACGACGGCGAAGGGGGGCGGCGGGTGTGGACATGGCGGATGGGCGTGCAGACGGCTGCAGGAGCCTGGGGTTGGGAATGCCATGAAGCATAAGCGCACCGCGCCCGCACGGCGCCTTCGTGCCGCAGGGGCGCGTCTCTTGAGCCTCTGGCATGGCATGCTGGCGGCCCCACGGCGTCCCTCCCCAACTTGCCATGAGCCCCATCACCCCACCTGGCCTGCTGGTCCTGCATGGCAACCGCACCGAATGGCTGCTGCAGGCCGTGGTGGCCTGGCTGCAGGCCCACCCGCTGGGTCCGTTGGAGGAGGAGGGCGTGCTGGTGCCCTCCAACGGCATGGCCGAGTGGTTCAAGATGGCCATGGCCCAGCAGGCCGGGGTGTGCGCCGCCACCCGGGTGGAGCTGCCCGGCCGCTTCCAGTGGCGGCTCTACCGGCAGACCTTGGGCTGGCGGCAAGTGCCTGCGGCCTCACCGCTGGACAAGCTGCCCATGACCTGGCGCCTCATGGCCACGCTGCCGGGCCTGCTGGGCCAGCCGCTGTTTGCCCCGGTGGCCGGCTTTTTGCAGGGGCAGGAGCCCGAGCGGCCGCTGCAACTGGCCAGCCGCCTGGCCGACCTCTTTGACCAGTACCAGATCTACCGCGCGGACTGGCTGCAGGACTGGGCCGACGGGCGAGACCAGCTGCGCACCGCCGACGGCGGCCACCGGCCGGTGCCGGCCGACCAGGCCTGGCAGCCGGCCCTGTGGCGCGCCCTGGTGGCGCCGCTGGACGAGGCCGGCCGGGCCGCCTTGCGCCCGGTGCTGCACCAGCAGGTGGTGCAGGCCCTGCGTGGCACCGGGCCCACCGCCCGGCCGCTGCCGCGCCGCGTGGTGCTCTTCGGCATGACCCACCTGCCGCTGGCGCTGCTGGAACTGCTGTCCGCCCTGGCCACCCGCGTGCCGGTGCTGCTGGCGCTGCCCAACCCCTGCCGCTTCCATTGGGCCGACACGGTGGACGGGCGGGAGCTGCTGCGCTGGCAGGCGCGGCGCCAGCCGCTCAAGCGTGGTGCCGACCTGGCCGCCGTGCCGCCCGAGGCCCTGCACGCCCACGCCCATCCCCTGCTGGCGGCCTGGGGCCGGCAGAGCCGGGACTTCATCCGCCTGCTGGACCTGCACGACGGCACCGCCAACGCCGCCGCCCCGGCCGGCCTGCAGCGGGTGGACTTGTTCGACGACGAGGCCGATCCCGCGACGCCCAGCCTGCTGCAGCAGGTGCAGCAGCGCATCCGCGACCTGGTGCCGCTGCCGGAACATGCCGCGCTGGCCCAGCCCGTCGGCCCGCAGGACCGCTCCATCGTCTTCCACCTCGCCCACAGCCCCATGCGCGAGGTCGAGGTGCTGCACGACGAGCTGCTCACCTTGCTGGCCCGGGGGCAGCACACCGCCGAGGGCCGGCCGCTGGCGCCCCGCGACATCGTGGTCATGGTGCCCGACATCGCCCGTTTCGAGCCCGCCATCCGCGCGGTCTTCGGCCAGCTCAAGCGCCAGGATCCCCGCTGGATTCCCTTTGACATCGCCGACCTGAGCACCCGCCATGCCAGCCCGCTGGTGGGCGCGGTGGAATGGCTGCTGCGCCTGCCCCAGCAGCGCGGGACCAGCAGCGAGCTGCGCGACCTGATGGACGTGCCCGCCTTGGCCCGCCGCTTCGGCCTGGACGAGGCCGACCTGCCGCAGCTGGCCGCCTGGATGGCTGGTGCGGGGCTGCGCTGGGGCCTGGACGCTGGCCACCGCGGTGCCCTGGACCTGGCCCCCTGCGGCACGGCGCACAGCGCCGCCTGGGCGGTGGAGCGCCTGCTGCTGGGCTATGCCAGCGGCCCCGACCCCCGGCAGCCGGGGGCCGACCGCGCCTTTGATGGCATCGAGCCCCATGTGGAGGTGGGCGGCCTGGAGGCGGCCCTGGCGGGCTGCCTGGCCGCGCTGGTGGAGCGCCTGCAGCACTGGCGCGTGGCCTTGGCCGAGCCGGTGCCCCCCGCTGCCTGGGCCCAGCGCCTGCGCAGCCTGCTGGGCGATTTCCTGGACCCCCGCAGCGACGAGGAGCGCGCGGTGCTGGCCGCCCTGGAAGATGCGCTGCAGGACTGGCTGGACGCCTGCGAGGAGGCCGGCTTCCAGTCTCCGGTGGGGCTGGCCGTGGCCCGCGAGGCCTGGCTGGCCGCGCTCGACGAGCCCCGTGCCAGCCACCGCTTCCGCGCCGGCGGCGTCACCTTCTGCACCCTCATGCCCATGCGTGCCATTCCCTTCGAGGTGGTGTGCCTGCTGGGCATGAACGAAGGCGACTACCCGCGCCGAGCACCGCGCAGCGACCTGGACCTGATGGGACAGCCCGGCCAGACCCGGCCCGGCGACCGCGCCCGCAAGGACGACGACCGCCAACTCATGCTGGAGGCGCTGCTCTCGGCCCGCCAGGTGCTCTACCTGAGCTGGTGCGGCCACAGCCAGCGTGATAACAGTGCCCAGCCCCCCTCGGTCCTGGTGGCCCAGCTGCGGGACTACCTGAGCGCTGGTTGGGGGCCCGCGCGGCTGGCCGAACGCACCACCGCCCATCCGCTGCAGCCCTTCAGCCGCCGCTACTTTGAGGCGCTCCCCCCGGCGGATGCCGATGCCGATGCCGATGCGGACGCCGACGCGCCCGCCTCACCGGGCGGTGCCCCCGACGGGCCGCCGCCCCTGTCCACCTGGGCCGGGGAATGGCGCCAGGCCCATGACCGACCCGAGCCCGGCGGCTTCGGCCCGGACACCACCGCTGACCTTGCCGCGGACCCGCCCAGCGCCCGCCCCACCAGCGGCGGCCCGATGGCCTTGCCGCCGTGGCGGCCTGACCCCACCGCGCCGCTGGACCTGGCCCGGCTGCACCGTTTCCTGCGCAACCCGGCAAGGGCCTTCTTTGCCGAGCGGCTGCAGGTCCGGCTGGACGAGGCGCCCGCGGAAGACCTGGACGACGAAGTCTTCGAGCTGCAGGGCCTGGCCCTGCACCAGCTCCTGGCCGGGCTGCTGGCCCGCTGGCAGCCGCGCACAGCCGGGGATAGGCCGGAACTTGCGGCCGGGGAGGTCCGGGATGAGGTGCCGGCGATGCCGTCGGCTGCGGCACAGGCCGACGCGCCTGCCGCGCCCGGTCAGCCATGGCGCCAGGCGCTGGACGAGGCCCTGGCCCGCCTGGACCGCCAGGGTGCGTTTCCGCTCGGGGCCCCCGGCCGCCGGGCCCGCCAGCGGCTCGGTCAGGACCTGGCCGCCCAGCTTCAGGTCTGGCAGGCCCTGGGGCACCACGGCGGCGAGCCTGCCCCGCACGTGCCGGTGGAGGCCTGGGTGCCCGAGCTGGCCCCCGGTGCCGGTGCTGAAGGTGGCCCGGCGCGCGACCCCGACGCCGGCGTGCTGCTGCGCGACAGCCTGGACGGCCTGCGCCACGGCCCGGGCGGTGAGGGCCCCTGCCTGGCCGAGCTGCTGCCCCAGCGCCTGGTGGCCCAGCCTGCCACACGCAAGCGGCCGGCGGTGCCGCGCCTGCGCCACCTGCTGCTGCCCTGGGTGCGCGCCCTGGCCAGTGCCGCGATGCGGCAGCCCATCACCCAGTACCTGGTGGGCCGTGACGCCACGCTGCGCTGCCCGGCTCCGCCGGTCGACGACGCCCTGCCCCTGCTGGAGGCGCTGCTGGCGGCCTGGGCCCAGGGCCAGCGCCAGCCGCTGCCGGTGGTGCCGCTGACCGCCTCGGCCTGGCTGGGCCACCAGCCGCAGGACGGGGGCGATGACCCCACCGGACTGCCGCCGGGCGGGGCCGACACCCCGCCGCCGGCCTGGTTGGAGGAAGCCGCCGATGCCGCGGCCCAGGCCTATGACGGCGGCTACCAGCAGGTTGGCGAAGGCGCAGACCCCTGCCTGCAGCGCCTGTGGCCCCAGGCCCAGGACCTGCTGGAGGCCGAAGACGGCGCCTTCGCCCACTGGGCGCCACATCTGTACGGCGTCTGGCGCTGCTGGGCGCTGGAGGCGGTGCAGGTCATCGTCCACCCTGGGGCCGCGGACGAGGGCGCGGCCGGGGAGTCTGCATGAGCGCCCGCCCCCTTCCCCCTCCGGAGAGCCCTGTCATGACCCGTGCCCCCCGCCTGCCGGACAGCGCCGCGCCGGCCGCGGACGGCGCCCGCCCGCTGCGCCCCCTGGACTTTCCGCTGCACGGCGCCCAGCTCATCGAGGCCAGCGCCGGCACTGGCAAGACCTGGACCATTGCCGCCCTCTACCTGCGGCTGGTGCTGGGCCACGGCCTGGCCGGCTCCGACCCGCAGACCGCCACCGCCTACCCCGGGGGCCCGCTCCTGCCCGGCCAGATCCTGGTGATGACCTTCACCCGGGCGGCCACCCGAGAGCTTTCCGACCGCATCCGCGCACGGCTGCTGGAGGCTGCCCGCGCCTTCCGCGCCGCGGACGAGGAGGGCGCTCCGGCGCCGGCCGACCCCCTGCTGGCCGGTCTGCTGCAGGCCTATCCCGAGCCGGCGGCACGCATCCGTGCCGCCTGGCGGCTGGCCCAGGCCGCTGAAGCCATGGACGAGTCCGCCATCCACACCATCGACGCCTGGTGCCAGCGCATGCTGCGCGAACATGCCTTTGACAGCGGCAGCCTGTTTGACGAGGAGCTGGTGCCCGACGAGGCCGAACTGCTGGCCCAGGCCGCCCGCGACTACTGGCGCCAGCAGGTCTATCCGCTGGACGACGCGGCCCTGGGCGAAGTGCTGAAGGTCTGGTCTGGCGTCCCCGCGCTGCTGGAGGACGCCCGCCAGCTCTTGGCCCTGCCGCCGGAGGTGCTGGACCCCGACGACCGCCCGGTGCCTGCTCTGCGCGGGCTGCTGACCGAGCGCGCCCAGGCCCTGCGGCCCCTGATGCAGCAGGCCGGTGCGCAGCTGGACACCCTGGCGCAGTGGCTGCTGGCCGAGATGGAGACCCGTCCGCGCGATTGGGACGGCCGCAGTTTCAAGCCCGCCCAGGTGCGCGACTGGCTGGAGCGCCTTCAGGCCTGGGCCCGGGCCGAGGACAGCCCCGATGGCGTGCCCCTGCACCTGCCCGACCTGGGCTCCGGCAAGGACCGCGGCCCGCGCACCCACTGGTTCACCGTGACGGGCCTGCAGGCGGTGCGCAACGCCAAGGCCGGCCCGCTGGGCGCCACGCCGCCCTGCCTGGACTGGTGGCAGCAGGTGCTGGACACCTACGACGGCCTGCCGCCCCTGGCCGTCGGCCTGCGCCAGGCGGCCGCCCGCGCCATGGCCCGCCGGCTGGCCGACTTCAAGCGCCAGCGCGGGCAGTTCGGCTTTGCCGACCTGCAGCAGCGCTTGGCGGCCGCGTTGGCCGGCCCCGCCGGCGCGCGGCTGCGCCATCGCATCGTCACCCAGACGCCGGTGGCCCTGATCGACGAGTTCCAGGACACCTCGGCCCTGCAGTTCGGCCTGTTTGACGCGCTCTACGGGGTGACCCGCGAGGCGGTGGGCGCCGGCCAGGAGCCGGCGGCGCCCGCCACCGCGCTGCTGCTCATCGGCGACCCCAAGCAGTCCATTTACCGCTTCCGCGGGGCCGACATCGACAGCTACCTGCGCACCCGCGCCGCCACGGCCGGCCACCACCACCGGCTGGACACCAACCACCGCTCCACCACGGCGGTGGTGGAAGCCGTCAACAGCCTCTTTGGGCGGGGCCAGGCCGTCTGCCCCGCGGGTGCCTTCGACTACCGGCCGCCAGGGGGCGGCGACGACCCGCTGCCCTTCCAGCCGGTGCGGGCCCGGGGGCGCGCGGAGGTGCTGGGCCATGCCCACGCCCCGCTGCCGGCCCTGACCGTGGTGCACACCCTGGCGCCCGCCCGGGGCGAGCCCCTGCGCCGGGCCTATGCCGAGCGCTGCGCGGCCCAGGTGGTGGCCTGGCTCAATGCGCCGGACCTGGGCTTCCGGCCGGCGGCTGGCGGGCCCGGGCCGCTGCCCGCCGGTGTCCCCGCCTGGCAGCGCCTGCGTCCGGCCGACATCGCCATCTTGGTCCGCACCGGTACCGAGGCCGCCGCCGTGCGCCGGGCCCTGGCCGCGCGGCAGGTGGCCTCGGTGTTCCTTTCGGACCGCGACTCGGTGCTGGCCAGTCCGGAGGCGGCCGACCTGCTGCTGTGGCTGCAGGCCGTGGCCGAGCCGCAGGATGTGCGGCGGGTACGCACCGCGCTGGCCACCCGTCTGGCCGGCCTGGAGCTGGCCGAGCTGGTGCGGCTGGCCGAGGATGACGACCTGTTCGACCAGCGCGCCGAATTGCTGCGTGCCCTGCACCAGGTCTGGCGCACCCAGGGGGTGCTGCCCATGCTGCGCCAGACCCTGCACCGCCTGGACCTGCCGGCCCGCTGGTTGGCCCAGCCGGGCGGGGAGCGCCCGCTGACCAATCTGCTGCACTTGGCCGAGCTGTTGCAATCGGCCAGCCGCACGGTGGAGGGCGAGCAGGCCCTCATCCGCTGGCTGGCCCTGCAGCGCGAGGCCCTGGCACAGGGCCAGACCCCGGGGGGTGACGACGCCCTGGTGCGGCTGGAGAGCGATGCCGACCTGGTCAAGGTCGTCACCATCCACAAGAGCAAGGGCCTGGAGTACCCGGTGGTCATGCTGCCCTTTGCCACCTTGTTCCGCCCGGTGGAGGCCCGCGGCACCCGCCACCTGCTGCGCGCCGGTGCCGACGGCCGGCCCGAGCTGGTGCTCGATCCCGATGTCGACGACCTGGCCGCTGCCGACCGGGAGCGCCTGCGCGAGGACCTGCGCCTGTGCTACGTGGCCCTGACCCGCGCTTCCCATGCCCTGTGGCTGGGGGTGGCGGCCGTGCAGCAGGGGCAGGCCGGCGAGGTGCGGGTGCACCGCAGCGCGCTGGGCCACCTGCTGACCGGGGGCCAGCCCGTGGATGGCGCCGGGCTGGGCCAGGCCCTGGCCGACTGGGCCGCGGCCTGCCCGCAGGTGGTGCTGCAGCCGGCTGCCGCGCCGGAGGCG
>NZ_JAAGOH010000010.1 GCF_010499455.1 Ideonella livida
GTGACGACATCGTCCTGACCAACAGCGCGGGCTTTGACGACTACATCAGCACCGGCGCCGGCAACGACCACATCACCGTCAGCAGCAGCCACGTCTGGGGCTGGGGCAACGTCTACGCCGGCGAGGGCGATGACACCCTCCTGGGCGGCAGCGGCACCGACATCAACCTCTTTGGCGAAGCCGGCAACGACTCCATCGACGGCGGCGCCGGCAACGACGCCCTGACCGACGGCGCCGGCGATGACACCCTGGTCGGCGGCACCGGCGACGACCGCCTCTATGCCGACTGGTCCAGCGCCACCACCGCCATCGTCGCCGACTTCTCCGACCCCAGCGCCACACAGGTGGTTCAGGGCAACACGATCACCGGTTTTGAGGCCTTCTGCCTGACCACGGGCTCAGGCGACGACGTGATCGTCACCAACGGCGGCGGCTTTGACGACTACCTCAGCACCGGCGCCGGCCACGACCACATCACGCTGGGCAGCAGCCATGTGTGGTCCTGGACCGCGGTGTACGCCGGCCTGGGCGACGACACCCTGATCGGCGCCGAGGGCAGTGATGCCGGCCTGTTTGGCGACGAGGGCCAGGACTGGCTGGAGGGCCGGGGCGGCGACGACCGCTTCTACGACGCGCTGGGCGACGACACCTATGTGGGCGGAACGGGTCTGGACTACATCGAGCTGCGCGCCGGCAGCGACACCGTGGTGCTGGGCGCCGCCAGCGGCGCCGACCGGGTGGCGGGCTTTGCAGCGGGCGACGACCACCTGGTCATCGACCAGACCCAGGGCACGGTGGGCAACGGCGACACCCTGCTGGAAAACGTGGCCACCACCGCCGGCCCCGGCGGCTTTGCCGCCGCCAGCGAGCTGGTGCTGGTGGACCATGACTTTGGCGCCAACCTGGACGCCGCGACCGTGGCCGCGTGGCTGGGCGCCGCCGACGACGCCTACGCCATGGGCCAGGGCAGCCTGTTCCTGGTGCGGGGTGGCGCGGACAGCGCGCTGTTCCAATTCACCGCCGCCGATGCCGGCGCCACCGTGGAGGCCAGTGAGCTGACCCTGCTGGCCACCCTGGCGGGCAGCACCGGCCTGGGTGCGGCCGACCTGGCCCTGCTGGGCTGAACGCTGCGGGCCGGGGCGCTGGCGGAGCCCGGCCGGCCGTTCAGGCGTCCGTCTGCAGCGCCGGCAGCCGCGCCAGTTCCGCCTCGCGCAGCACGCGCAGGCGTAGCTCGCCATCGGCCTCGCACAGGCCATGCAGCTCAATGCTGCGCTGGGTCTGCAACAGGCGCGCCAGGTAGGCCACCACCGCCGGCTCAATGACCTGCCCGGGCACCAAGACGGGGATGCCCGGCGGGTAGGGCACGATCTGGTCGCAGCACACCCGGCCATTGAGCGCCGGGTTGGGCTGGCCGCTGTCGTCCAGCACCGGCAGGCGCTCGCCACGCTCGTAGAAGGCGTCTCGCGGCAGGCAGGCCAGGCGCGAGAAGCGCGGCGCCTCGGGCATGCGGCCGTAGCTCAAGGGCGTGCGGCGCTCCTTGGCCAGCCGCAGCATGGCGTCAAACAGCCGGCTGGCCTTGGCGCGGGTGGTGCCAATGGTCAGCAGCAGCGTCAGGGTGTTGTGGGTGTTCTTCTCCACCTGGATGTTGAAACGGCTGATCAGCTCCTCGCGCAGCTCGTCGGCCCCCCAGCCGCTGGCCGAGAGGTCAATGGTGAGCTTGGTCGGGTCCAGGCGGATGCCATCGCCCTGCACGGCCTCGGGCAGCAGCTCGGCCAGCTCCAGCACCCGGAAGGCGCCGGTCGCGTTGATCTTCTCCCGCAGTTCGGCGGCCAGCTGCAGGCTGCGGTCCAGCAGCCGAAAGCCTTCCATCACCGCCTGGCGCCGCGCCACATCCAGGCTGGCGATCAGGTTGTACTGCGGGCTGGTGGAGGTGTGCATGTTGAAGTTCTCCCGGAACAGGTGCTCGTCGAAGTCCGGGTCGTTCACATGGATCATGCTGGCCTGAGAGAAGGCCGAAAGCACCTTGTGCGTGCTCTGGGTCACGTAGTCGGCGCCGCACTCCAGCGCGGTGGGCCGCAGGCCGGGGTGAAAACGCGCGTGGCCGTACCAGGCCTCGTCGACGATCACCTTGATGCCGGCGGCGTGCGCCATCTGCACGATGGGACGCAGGTCATAGCGCAGGCCGTCATAGGTGCAGCTGGTGAGGATGAGTACCTTGGCCTCGGGGTGGGCGGCGATGGCCGCACGCAGCGTGGCCAGTGGCACCGGGCCAAACAGGCCAAAGCGCCGGTTGACCGACGAGTCCAGGTACACCGGCCGCGCCCCCGAGAGGATCACCCCATGGTGCACGCTCTTGTGGCAGTTGCGGTCCAGCAGCAGGGTGTCGCCCGGCGTGAGCAGGGTCTGGAAGATGACCTTGTTCGAGGTGCTGGTGCCATTGGTGGCGAAGTAGGTCTTGCGCGCGCCAAAGGCCTGCGCGGCCAGCCGCTGCGCCTGCGCGATCACGCCGGTGGGGTGCATCAGCGAGTCCAGCGCCGGCACGCTGACCGAGAGGTCCGCCCGCAGCAGCTCCTCGCCCACAAAGTCATGGAAGTCGCCCACCCAGGGGCTGGCCTTGAACGAGTCCCCGCCGCCATGGCCGGGCGTGTGCCAGCTGTCTTTGGCCTGGGCCACGTAACGGCGCAGGGCGTCATAAAACGGCGTGGCCGACTTCTCAGCCACCTCGGCGGCCAGGATGCGGCACCAGCCCGCCAGGTCGGCTTCGTCACGAAAGAAGTAGCCGTCCACCGCGTCGCTGGCCAGGCGTTCCACCAACAGCTTGGCGGCGTCGTCTTCCAGCACCATGTAGAGCGAGAGCTCGGGCCGCGCCTGTGTCAGGCGCTGGGCGGTGGCCACCGCCTGCTCACCCGCGGCGGCGTCACCGCCAGCGCCGTGGTCTATCAGCACCCCCTGCAGGTCCTCACCCGCCTGCGGGCTCAGGGCATGTCGCAGGGCCTCGTCGCCCGGGGCGCTGGGCAAGGGATGCAGCACAAAAGGATGCGGTGCCAGGCGGTGCGCGGCCTCGGTCAGGCCGGCGGCCACCTGCTGGCGCCAGGCCGGATCGGCACTGACCACCAGGATGCGGGTGAGGGGTGCTGTCATGGATGAACGTCACTCCAGAACAAAGGGTGGGGCGAGTGTAGGAGCGGCCCGCCCGGCCCGGGAATTCAACGCGGCATCAACGCAGCCTGCCTAGAGTGCGCCGCATCCGCGGCCTTGGCGCCCTCCGCGGCGCCCGCGCCCCCCCCTTCTCCTGCCAGGCCACGCCCATGCGAACCTTGACCGCTCCCCACGCCCCCCAAGCCCTCCCCGGCACGCCCCGCACCGGCACAGAGGCCGCCGACGTGCTGCACGGCACCCTGGGCGACGACTGGCTGCAGGGTGGCGGTGGCGATGACTGGCTTGATGGCGGGCTGGGCAACGACCTGCTGGAAGGTGGTGAGGGCCACGACCAGCTGCGCGACGGCGGTGGCCTGGACACCCTGGTCGGCGGCGCCGGCAACGACCTCTACCGCGTGACCGCCACCACCACCCAGCTGGTCGAGCAGGCCGGACAGGGCCATGACGTGGTGGTGGCCGCCGTGGACTGGACACTGGGCGAGGCCCTGGAGGAGCTGCGCCTGACCGCCTCGGCCACCGCCCTCAACGGCACCGGCAACGCCCTGGACAACCGCCTGCTGGGCAATGCCCTGGACAACGTGCTGCTCGGCCTCGGCGGCCATGACGCACTGTGGGGCGCCGACGGAGCCGACACCCTGTCCGGCGGCGCGGGGCGGGACACCCTGGACGGCGGCCGGGGGGACGACCTGCTGAGCGGCGGCGCCGACGACGACACCTACCGGGTGGACAGCGTGGGCGACCTGGTGCAGGAGAGTGCGGACCGCGGCCACGACACCGTGCGGGCCAGCGTGGACTACACCCTGGGCCAGCACCTGGAGGACCTGGTGCTGACCGGCACCGCCCGGCTGGCCACGGGCAATGCGCTGGACAACCTGCTGACCGGCAACGGCCAGGACAACCTGCTGACCGGGGGCGCGGGACGGGACACGCTGGAAGGCGCCGGCGGACACGACACCCTGGTGGGCGGCGAAGGCGATGACTACTACCGGCTGCGCGGCCTGCCCGACGAGGTGGTGGAGCTGGCCGGCCAGGGCACGGACACGGTGGAGTCCAACGTCAGCCATGTCCTGGCCGAAGCGGTGGAGAACTTGGTGCTCACCAGCGCGGCCCTGCGCGGCACCGGCAACGCCCTGGACAACCACCTCACCGGCACCGCCGGCGCCAACGTGCTGGACGGAGGCGCCGGCGTGGACACCCTGGTGGGCGGTGCGGGTAACGACCTTTACCTGGTCGACGACACCGCCGACCAGGTGATCGAGCGGGCCGGCGAGGGCTGGGACAAGGTGCGCAGCAGCGTCAGCTACACCCTGGGTGAGCACCTGGAACGCCTGGTGCTCACCGGCACCGCCTACCAGGCCATCGGCAACGCGCTGGACAACCAGCTCAAGGGCAACGAGGTGGGCAACCTGCTGGACGGCGGCGCCGGGCGCGACACCCTGACCGGCGGCCTGGGCGATGACCTCTACCGCGTGGACGACACGGGCGACGTGGTGGAGGAAGGGGTCGGCGAGGGCGAGGACACGGTAGAGGCCAGCGTGGACTGGACCCTGGGCAGCGGCGTGGAGCATCTGCAGCTGACCGGTGCGGCCGTCACCGGCACCGGCCATGCGGGAGACAACCACCTGCGCGGCAACGCCGGAGACAACCTGCTCAGCGGCCTGGAGGGCCACGACCTGCTGCAGGGGGACGGGGGCGACGACGTGCTGCAGGGCGGCACCGGCAACGACACGCTGGCCGGCGAGGCCGGCGTCGACCTGCTGATCGGCGGCGGTGGTGACGACATCTACACGCTGGACGATGACGACGACCTGGTGGTGGAGCGCACCAGCGAAGGTCGCGACACCGTGGTCTACGGCGTGGCCGGCGGCGCCTGGACCCTGGCGGCCCAGGTCGAGAACCTGATCCTGACGGGCACGGCCCTGACCGGCCGCGGCAACGCCCTGGACAACCAGCTCACCGGCAATGCCCAGGACAACCTGCTGCAGGGCGACGCCGGGCACGACACCCTGGACGGCGGCGCCGGGGCCGACACCCTGGACGGCGGCAGTGGCGACGACCTCCTCTTCGTCGACCACACCGCCGAGGAGGTGCGCGGCGGTGACGGCGACGACACGGTGCAGGCCAGCGTCGCCTGGGCGCTGGGCGCGGACCTGGAAAACCTGGTGCTCACCGGCAACGATGACCTCACCGGCACCGGCAACACGCTGGACAACCGGATCACCGGCAACGACGGCGCCAACACCCTCGACGGCGGTGCCGGCGCCGACACGCTGGACGGCGGAACAGGCAACGATCTCTTCATCGTGGACACCGCTGACGACCAGGTCCTGGACGCTGGGGGGCAGGACACCGTGCGCGCCAGCGCCAGCTACACCCTGGGTGAAGACGTGGAAGTCCTGGAACTGACCGGTGGCGCGTCCCTGTCCGGCACCGGCAACGCACTGGCCAATCTGATCCAGGGCAATGACGGCGACAACACCTTGGACGGCGGCGCTGGCGCCGACCTGCTGTACGGGGGTCTGGGCAATGACCTGTACCTGGCCGACGACACCGGCGATTTGGTGGGATGGGACGCCGGCGGTCAGGACACCGTGCAGGCCAGCGTCGATCACACCCTGGGCGTGGGTGTGGAGACGCTGATCCTCACGCACGGCGCCCAGACAGGCATCGGCAACGCCTTGGACAATCTGATCGTCGGCACCGACGGTGACAACACGTTGGACGGCAGTCTGGGCCAGGACACCCTCCGGGGCGGGCTGGGCAACGATACCTATGTGGTCGACGACAACGTGGACATCGTGATTGACGATGGCGGCGAGGACACCATCGTGAGCAAGCTGTTTGGCATCAACCTCAACTTACACAGTTGGCCAGGCATTGAAAACGTCCGGCTGCACGAGGTCTGGTTCCACCCCGTCAGCGCGCACGCGATGTACCCGATGAACGCCACGGGCGATCAGGGCAACAACCAACTCTGGGGCAACAGCATCGGCAACAGCCTTTACGGCATGGGCGGGGACGACTCCCTCTACGGCGGAGACGGCGCCGACGAGCTGGAGGAGTACTCGGGAGCGAATCTGCTGGATGGTGGCGGCGGAGACGACATCCTGCGGGTCGAGTGCAGCAACAACACCTTGCTTGGCGGGGACGGCCGCGACCAGCTGTACGTCCGCTATGGCGCCTCGGGCGCCCAATGGCTCGATGGCGGCGAAGGCAATGACCGCCTGATCATCCAAGAAGCGTCCGCCGGCCGCATGACCCTGGAGGGCGGCCTGGGCGATGACGACTACCACCTGAGTGGCGCCCCGGCGCTGCTGACCGACATCGGTGGGCACGACACGGTCGCCGTGCTGGACTTCGACTGGGTCCTGCCCGAGGGGATCGACAACGTGGAACTCGACAGCAGCGGAGCCCGCCACGAGATCACCGGCAACGCGCTGAACAACCGCATCGACGGCTCCTACTTCGGCGACGATTTGGCCGGCGCCGAAGGCGATGACCTGCTGGTCGGCCACAACGGGGACGACCTGCTGTCCGGCGGCACCGGGCAGGACACCCTGTCGGGCGGGGAGGGCCGCAACACCCTGGTGGGTGGTGCCGGGTCAGACCTGATCCAGCTCTGGGACGGCCAGCCAGACACCGTTGTCCTGAACGACACGGGGGGCCACGACACTGTCACGGGTTTTCACCCGCAGGCCGTCTTGGCCCTGGATGCAGTCACGTTGCGGTTGGGCAATGGCGACGCCGTGGTGGACAGTGGCACCGTCCAGGCGCAGGGCCAGGGCTTCTCCAGCCAGGCAGAGGTGGTGATCTTCAGCCAGGCTGCCGCCAGCCTGGCGGCGCAAGACGCCGCCGACTTCCTTGGCAGCGCCGATGGCGCTTTCGTCCAGAGCGATGCCCGCGTGTTCGTGGTGAACGACGGCACCGACACCGGCGTGTACCTGTTTCAGTCGGCAGACAGCGACGCCACCGTCAGCGCCAGCGAGCTGACGCTGCTGGCCACCCTGAGTGGCACGGTGACGGTCGATCTGCCCAATCTGGTGTTCAGCGTCTGAGACGGGCGGCACGGGCGGCCCGCCCGTCGCCTGTCGCCCGAGGCCCCGGCCGGAGCCTGAGTCGGACTGCACCCAAAATAAGGGGCGGCCGGCACGCTGGCCGACCGCCCTGCGCGGGGGCCTGTCCAGGCAGGCCCCCGTCCCGCGTCACCACGATCTCGCTCCATGGCCCAGTCTCCGCAAGCCTCCGGCGCCCTGCGCCTTTTCCTGCTGCCCCAGCTGCGCTGGGCGGCGGGCTACAGCCTGGTGCTCAACATCGCGCTGCTGGCCCCGTCGCTGTACATGCTGCAGGTCTACGACCGGGTGCTGGTCACCCGCAGCGTGGAGACCCTGGTGATGCTCACCGTCATCACCGCGCTGACCCTGCTGGCGTATGGCCTGCTGGACCAGACCCGCAGCCGGCTGCTCACCGTGGCGGGCATGTCGCTGGAGCAGCGCTTCGGCCCGCTGCTGCTGCAGCAGGCCATCGTGCAATCGGCCCGCCAGGTGCCCGGCGCCAGCGGCGAACTGCTGCGCGACCTGGGCCAGCTGCGGGCCTTTCTCTCGGGCCCCGGGGTGGTGGGCCTGTTTGACGCGCCCTGGGCGGTGCTCTACATCTTGCTCATCGGCGCCTTTGACTGGCGCCTGGGCGCGGTGGCCCTGGGCGCCGCGCTGCTGCTGCTGGCCCTGACCGCCGCCAACGAGCGCCGGGTGCGTGCCGGCCTGAGCGACACCCTGGCCGATACCCGCGCCGCCGGCCGCTGGGCCGAGCGCAGCGTGGCCAATGCCGAGGTGGTGACCGCCCTGGGCATGAGCCAGACCTTGAGCCAGCGCTGGGCGGGCCAGACCGCCAGCGTGCACGACCGCAGCCTGGCGGTGAACGCCCGCACCGGCCTGCTCACCGCCAGCACCCGCACCCTGCGGCAGTTGGTGCAGGTGCTCATGATGGGCCTGGGCGCCTGGCTGGTGATCCACGAGGGCGCTTCGCCCGGCGTGATGATCGCCACCACCATCATCCTGGGCCGGGCCCTGGCGCCGGTGGAACAGCTCATCGCCGGCTGGAACGCCCTGACCGAGGCCCGCCTGGCCTTTGCGCGGCTGCAGCAGCAGCTGGACCGGCCGGCAGAGGGCGAGGTGGGCACCACCCTGCCCCGACCCAGCGGCCGCATCCAGGTGGAGGGCCTGACCCATGCCGCGCCCGAGAGCGGTCGCCTGCTGCTGCGCCAGGCCAGCTTTGAGGTGGCCCCGGGCGAGATCGTCGCCATGGTGGGCAACAGCGGCGCCGGCAAGACCACGCTGGCCCGGTTGCTGGTCGGCGTGCTGCGCCCCAGCGCCGGCGCGGTGCGCCTGGACGGCGCCGACATCCGGCAGTTCGACCCCCAGCGCCTGGGCGCCGCCCTGGGCTACCTGCCGCAGGACGTGGAGCTGTTCGCCGGCACCGTGGCCCAGAACATCGCCCGCTTCACCGAGGGTGAGGAGCCGGCGCACTCGGCGGCGGTGATCGCCGCGGCCCAGGCCGCCGGCGCCCACGAGCTGATCCTGCGCCTGCCGCAAGGCTATGACACGCCAGTGGGCGAAGGCGGCCGCCGGCTCTCGGGTGGCCAGCGCCAGCGCGTGGCCCTGGCCCGAGCCCTGTTTGGCGATCCGGCCGTGGTGGTGCTGGACGAACCCGACGCCAGCCTGGATGCCGAGGGCGAGGAGGCCCTGGTGGGCGCCCTGCAGGGCCTGAAAGCCCGTGGCGCCACGGTGATCACCGTCACCCAACGCCGGCGCCTGCTCTCGGTGGCCGACAAGTTGGTGGTGCTGCAAAACGGCCAGGTGGAACGGGTGGCCACCCGTCAGGAGTTGCAGGCCCAGGCCGCCGCCGGCCCAGGCGGTGCCGCCGGGTCGGCCCGCCCTGCGCCCGCCACGCCGCTGCGTGGCCCGGCCCACCCCGCCACCCCGGGAGCCGCCGCATGAACGCGCCCCAAACACCGCTGAACGCCACACCCGGCCCCGCGCTGGCCGACCCGATGGCCCCCACGCCCCCCAACCTGGACGCCCCGCACGCCGCAGGCGCCCCCGCGCCCGCCTGCAGCGAAACGCCCCTAGGGCCGGCCCCCGGCACGCAGGCGCCCCCTGCCCTGGCAGGACCTGCGGCCGCGCCCGTTCCCCTGCACCAGGTCGCCCAAGCCGCACGACGCCGGGGCCTGTGGATCATCGGCCTGTGGACGGGCGCCTTTGCCGCCTGGGCGCTGTGGGCGCCCATCTCGGGCGGTGTGGTGGCCCAGGGGCTGGTCAAGGTCGAGGCCAACCGCCGGGTCATCACCCACCGTGACGGTGGCACCGTGGCCCGCATCTTGGTGCACGACGGCCAGACGGTCAGCCAGGGCCAGCCCCTGCTGGTGCTGGAGGATGTGCGGGTGGACGCCTCGGTGGACCTGCTGCGGGGACAACTGGCCGCCGACCGACTGCGACGCGCCCGCCTGGAGGCCGAACTGGCGGGTGCCCCCCGCTGGGCGCCGCCAGCCGCCCTGCTGGCCGAGTTCAAGGGCGTGCCGGCCTTGTCCGAGCTGGCCGCCAAGGAACGCGCCACCTTCACCGCCCGCCGCCAGCACCTGGAGACCCAAATCACCGGTGAACAGCGCCAGGCCCAGGACACCCGCAGCGAGGTCGAGGTGCGCGAACGCGAGCGCCAGAGCGCCACCGAGGCCATCGCGCTCATGCGCGAGGAGCTGCGGCTGAACCAGCAGCTGGAGCAGGCCCAGTTCGTCAATCGGGCGCGCATCCTCACCTTGCAGCGCTCGGTGAGCGACTACGAGAGCCGCCTGCTCAACAACGACGCTGAACTGGCCCAGGCCCGCCAGCGCCTGGCCGGCTTTGCCGCCCGCGAAGCCAGCCTGCGCGAGGCCTACCGCCAGAACGCCGCTGACGAGCTGCGCGATGTGGCCGTGCGCCTGGCCGACACCGAGCAGCGCCTGCGCTCCAGCCGCGACGACCAGCAGCGCCAGACGGTGCTCGCCCCCGAAGCGGGCCGCCTGATGAACCTGCGGGTGAACACGCCCGGCTCCGCACTGGGGCCGCGCGAGCCCATCGTGGACCTGGTGCCGGCCGACGCCGCGCTGCACATCGAGGCCCGTATCCCCCTGGAGACCGGCGCCGACGTGCGGCCGGGCACCCCCGCCGAGGTGCACATCGTCACCGCCCACAGCCGGGGCGAGAAGCTGCTGGCCGGCCAGGTCACACGCGTCTCGGCCGACGCCGTGGAGGACCCGCGCAGTGGCGCGGCCTACCTGCTGGCCCAGGTCCAGGTGTCCCCCCAGGAGTTGGCCCGCAGCGGCCTGCCGCTGCAGCCCGGCCTGCCCGCCGAGGTCTACCTCCAGGTCAGCGAACGCACGCCGCTGGGTTTTCTGCTGGAGCCGGTGACCGGCTACTTCCGCCGCGCCTTCCGCGACCGCTGAGCAGCTGACAAGCCGTTCGACGCCCGCGCCGCCGACCATTTTTCCCCCGCCCCATGCGCGTCCTCTTCATCCACCAGAACCTGCCCGGCCAGTTCACCCACCAGATGCGCGCGCTGCAGGCCGCAGGCCACGAGGTGCTGGGCATCGTCGAGAAATCCGCCCTGCAGCGCTGCGCCGCCCTGCACCCCGGCATCGGCCTGCTGGGCTACGGGGTGCAGGCGCCCAAGGAACCTGGCGGCATCCACGCCTACCTGCGCGACGTGGACACCCAGGTGCGCCGGGGCCAGTCCGTGGCCCGCGCCCTGCTGGAACTCAAGAAGAAGGGTAAGGTGCCCGACTTGGTGGTGGCCCATCCCGGTTGGGGCGAGAGCCTGTTCATCCGCGACGTGCTGCCCGGGGTGCCGCTGGTCAACTACCTGGAGTTCTTCTTCTCCGCCCGCGGGGGCGACGTGAACTTTGACCCCGAGTTCCCGGCCACGCTGGACACCGAATGCCGGCTGACCGTGCGCAACGCGCTGTTCCTGTCCGCCCTGGAGAACTGCAGCGCGGGCGTGGCGCCCACCCCCTGGCAGCGGTCCCGCTTTCCGGCCACCTACCTGCCGCGCATCTCCGTCATCCATGAAGGCGTGGACACCCGCGCCATCACCCCGCAGGACGGCGCGCAGTGGACCTGGGAGGGACGCACCTACCGTCAGGGCGAGCCCATCGTCACCTACGTGGCCCGCGGGCTGGAGCCCTACCGGGGCTTTCACCTGTTCATGCGGGCCCTGCCCCGCTTGCTGCGCGAACACGCTGGCGCCCGGGTCATCCTGGTGGGCGGTGACGCGGTGAGCTACGGCAGCCGGCACCCCAGCGGCAAGAGCTGGCGTGAGGTGATGCTGGACGAGGTCGGCGACCAGCTGGACATGGCGCGGGTGCATTTCACCGGCCGCGTGCCGCATGCCGACCTGCACCAGATCTTCCGCGTCTCGGCCGCCCACGTGTACCTGACCTACCCCTTCGTGCTGTCGTGGTCGCTGCTGGAGGCCATGGCCTGCGGCGCGCTGGTCATCGGCAGCCGCACGGCCCCGGTGGAGGATGTGGTGGTGGACGGCGGCAACGGCCTGCTGGTGGACTTTTTCGACCAGGACGCGTTGCTGGACCGCATCACCCAGGCGCTGACCCAGCCCGGGCGCTGGGCGCCGTTGCGTCAGGCCGCCCGCGAGACGGTGGTCAACCGCTTTGACCTGCAAACCGTCTGCCTGCCCGAGGCCCTGCGCCTGCTCGACCGCGTGGCCGGCCGGGGCTGAGCCCGCGCCAGGCCAAGCGTGTCAGCGCAGGCCGTCCCAGAGCAGCTTGACGCCGGTGAGGAACATGCCCAGGTGGAAGATCCGGTAGAACCACACCGGATCGATGTGCCGCACCACCCGCAGGCCCAGCCACACGCCGACCGGCGCAAAGGGCATGAGCGCCAGTGAGGTGGCGATGTTGCGGCCGTCGATCAGGCCCAGCCAGGCATAGGGCACCCACTTGGAGAAGTTGATGACGGTGAACAGCACCGCACTGGTGGCGGTGAACACGATGGGCGCCAGGCGCTGCGGCAGCAGGTAGAAGCCCAACGGCGGGCCGCCCGCATGGGCCACAAAGCTGGTGAAGCCGGCCGTGGTGCCCAGCACCGCCCCCAGCCAGCGTGGCGGACTCGGCGCGTCCGCACGGGGTGGAAACACCACCCGGATCGCCAGGAACAGCAGGGTGATGGCCCCAACCACGCCCGCCACGGCCTGGGCCGGCAACGCCCCGAAGGACAGGGCGCCGATCACGATGCCCGCCAGCCCCGCCGGCACCAACAGCCGCAACAGCGCCCGATCGGCCTGCCGCACCAGGGCGGCCAGGCCCATCAGGTCCATCACCGCCAGCAGCGGCAGCATGATGGCCGCCGCCTGCGGCACCGGCACCGCCAACGCCATGATCGGCACCGCCAGCGCCCCGAAACCTGCCCCGAAGCCGCTCTTGGAGATGCCCATCAGCACCACGGCCGGTATCGCCACGGCATAGAACAGCGGATCGGTGATGAGATCGGGCATGCGGTCCGTGGCCTGGGCTGAAAAAGCAAAAAGCCCAGATGACGAATCAACTGGGTTTGCTGACGGTGCACGAATTTGGCGGAGAGAGAGGGATTCGAACCCTCGATACACGAGTACCTGTATACCGGATTTCGAGCCCTTTGCGCCTGTGCAGAGCGGCGCGTCAGCCAAATTTCTCAGTTCGCCATGCGGGACATGGCTTAAGGGCCGTCGAGCACGTCCTCGATGCCCGCACAACGGCCCAGCGAATTCCGTTGGGCGGTGCATCTCTGGTCCACCGCACGGTCGGGCCGACACGCTTGAGTGCCGGGCTGCGTGCTGTGGTCCGCTGTGCACAGGGGGTTTGCGGGGTGCCGACCGAGCAGCTTGCACGCAAGCGGACTACGCTCACGCACGCTTGGGACAGTGGGCTGCTGCCGGTTTTTCGGACACCTTGTTAAGGTAGAAGAAGGAACCGGAGGTGGTTTATGGGAACGAGAAGGCAGTTCAGCCGAGAGTTCAAGGTCGAGGCGGTCAAGCTGGTCAAGGATCGCGGGGTGTCGGTGGCGCAGGCCGCACGCGACCTGGAGGTGCACCAGACGGTGCTGCGCTCGTGGATCAGGGAGTTGGCGGCAGACCCGCAGCAGGCTTTCCCTGGCAAAGGCGTGATGAAGCCCGAGCAGGCCGAAGTCGAGCGACTGCGGCGTGAAGTGGCCAAGCTCAAGATGGAGCGTGACATCTTGAAAAAAGCCGCGGCCTACTTCGCCGAGGACTCACTGTGAGGTTTGAGTTCATGGCGAAGCACCGAGGAATCTGGCCGGTGGTGGTGATGTGCGAGGCGCTCGGTGTCTCGCGTAGTGGCTTCTACGACTGGCTGGAACGGCCGCAAAGCCAGCGCTGCTTGACCAACGAGGTGTTGGCCAAGCAGGTCAGGCAAAGCTTCGTGGGCAGCGACAGGACCTAGGGTGCACGCCGGGTTTGGCGCGACGTGCTGGCCAGCGGTTTGAACTGTGGCCTGCATCGGGTCGAGAAGCTCATGCAGCAACAGGCGCTGCGCGCCAGGCCCAGACGGCGTGGTCTGCCCAAGGACGACGGGCAACGCAGTGAGATCGCGGGCAACCTACTGGAGCGTCAGTTCAAAGCAGATGCCCCGAACCAGAAGTGGGTCGCCGACTTCACCTACATCTGGACCGCCGAGGGGTGGCTGTATGTGGCGGTGGTGCTGGACCTGTACTCCCGCAAGGTCGTGGGCTGGTCCATGCAGGCCAGCATGACCTCGCAGTTGGTGGCCGATGCGCTGATGATGGCGGTTTGGCGGCGTGGCAAACCCGCGGCGCTGATGCACCACTCGGACCAGGGCAGCCAATACACCAGTGGGCATTTCCAACAACTGCTCAAGGAGCAGGGCATCACCTGCAGCATGAGCCGGGCCGGCGAGGTCTGGGACAACTCGGCGATGGAGAGCTTCTTCAGTTCAATGAAGACCGAGCGCGTTGCGAGCAAGGTCTACAGAACGCGCGAGGAGGCGCGGGCTGATGTGTTCGACTACATCGAGCGGTTCTACAACCCGACTCGGCGGCATTCGACCATCGGCTACGTCAGCCCAGTACAGTTCGAACAAGCTCGAGGAGCTTAGGTCGGTGTCCAGAATTCCGGCAGCAGCCCAGCACACGTCAGTCTGCGGGCAGTCATTGTGTTCACTTCACGGTGAAGCGTGCGGTGGCTGGCTTGCCGCCGACGGTCACGACCGCGACGGCCTTGGTGCCGGGGCCGACCTTGAAGCTTCCGGTGGCTTCGAGCTTGTCGCCAGCCGGCTTCAGCTCGACTTCTTGCTTCTCGGCGCCGGTCAGCAGCGTGACCTTTGCGCTGGCCTTGGACACGTCAGCAGGCTTGCCGTGATCCCGCAGGTACAACTGGATCGCGGTGGGCTTGGCCACCAGCTCGTAGTCCATGTCCTTGACCTCGACCACGACGCCGCCATGCAGCGGCTTGTGCTCATGGGCATGGTCATGCTTGTCGCCGGCGGCGAAGGCCGAACCGGCAAGGGCGAGGGCGACGGAGGCGAGAACGGCGTGCATCTTCATGGGAGTCCTTTCAGGGTGGTGGATGGGAACAACGACGGGCAGAACGTGGTCACAGGGCCTCGGCATCCTTGTCGTCCAGCAGCGCCTCGGCCGGCTTGCGACCGAAGAGCCAGAACATCGCCGGCGTGAGGAAGGTGTCGAGCAGCGTCGAGCTGATCAGCCCGGAGAAGATGACCACGGCCACCGGGTGCAGCACCTCGGTGCCGGGCTGCTCGGCCTCGAACAGCAGCGGTGCCAGCGCAAACGCAGTGACCAGGGCGGTCATCAGCACCGGGCTCAGGCGCTCCAGCGAGCCACGCAGGATCATCTTCTGGTCGAAGGACTCGCCCTCGAAACGCATCAGGTTGACGTAGTGGCTGACCTTGAGGATGCCGTTGCGCACCGAGATGCCGGCCAGCGTGATGAATCCGACCAGCGCCGCCACGCTCAGCGGCTGGCCCGACAGCCAAAGGCCGATCACCGCACCGACCAGGGCCAACGGGATGTTCACCATGATCAGCGCCGACAGCGCAGCCGACTTGTAGCGGCTGTACAGCACCACGAACATCAGCGTCAGCGACACGATGGACAGCAGGCCGACCAGGCGCGAAGCCTCCTCCTGCGCCTGGAACTGCCCGCCCAGGGTGATGAAGTAGCCCTCGGGCAGCTTCGTCTCGGCGACCACCTTGCGGATGTCGGCCACGATCTCCGAGAGTGCCCGCCCGGACGCGTTGGCCGACAGCACGATGCGTCGTTTGCCGTCGTCGCGGCTGATCTGGTTGGGGCCGTCGCCGTCCTCGATCGTCGCGATCCTCGACAACGGGATGCGGCCGTTCGGTGTCTCGATCAGGATCTGGCCCAGGCCTTCGACCGACCGAGCCGTGTCGGGCAGGCGCACGACCAGCGCAAAGCGCCGGCCACCCTCGACGATCTGCGTGACCTTCTCGCCCTCGACCAGTGCCTGCAGCGCCGACAGCACCTGCGGTGCCGGCACGCCGTACTGCGCGGCTGCCGCGTAGTCGACGCGCACCTTGATCTGCGGCGCCAGCACCTGCTTCTCGATCTGCAGGTCCGCGATGCCCGGGATGGCGGCCAGCTTCGCGCGCAGGGCATCGGCCTGGCCCCGCAGCGCATCGAGATCCTCCCCGAAGATCTTGATGGCGATCTGCGAACGCACCCCCGACAGCATGTGGTCGATACGGTGCGAGATGGGCTGACCGATCTCCAGCGCCGCGGGCAGGTTGACCAGGCGCGCGCGGATGTCGGCCTTGATTTCGTCCATGCTGCGCGTCAGCTCGGCCGTGGGCTTCAAACCCACGTCGAGCTCGCTGACGTGCACCCCTTCGGCATGCTCATCCAGCTCGGCCCGGCCGCTGCGCCGCCCCACGTGCGTCACTTCCGGCACCTGCTTGACCAGCACCTCGGCCTGCCGCGCCAGCGCGGATGACTCCGTCAAGGTGACGCCGGGGTTCAGGCGCAGACCGATCAGCAGCGTGCCCTCGTTGAAGGGTGGCAGGAAGGTCGTCGGGAAGAACGGCACGGCGGCCGCGGCCACCAGCACCGCCGCGCCAGCGGTCGCCATGGCGGCCTTGGGCCGGTTCAGCACGCCCTGCAGGCTGCTGCGGTAGCCCGCCTTGAGCCAGGCCAGGACCTTGGTGTCGCCGTGGTCCAGGTTCTTCATCCGCGGCAGCAGGTAGAAGCTGAGCACGGGTGTCACCGTCACCGAGACGATCAGCGAAGCGAGCGTCGAGACGATGAAGGCGATGCCCAGCGGCACGAACAGCTTGCCTTCCAGCCCCGGCAGCGCGAACAGCGGGATGAAGACCAGCACGATGATGACCGTGGCGTACAGGATGGCCGAGCGCACCTCCATCGTGGCGTGTGCGACGACCTCGATCGGGTGCAGCCGGCTGTGCGGATGGTTGGCCCGGTCGGCCTTCAGCCGCCGCAGCACGTTCTCGACACCCACGACCGCGTCGTCGACCAGGCCACCGATGGCAATCGCCAGGCCGCCCAGCGTCATCGTGTTGATCGACAGGCCGAAGTACTTGAAGACCAGCGCGGTGATGAAGATCGATACGGGAATGGCCGTCAGCGCGATGATGGTCGGCCGCAGGGTGCCCAGGAAGAAGAACAGGATCACCGCCACGAAGACCGAGGCGCCGATCAGCTTGCCCTGCAGCGTGGTGATCGAGGCCTCGATGAAGCTGGCCTGGCGGAAGGTCACGCGCGGTGCCTCCATGCCGGCCGGCAGCGAAGCCTTCAACCCGACCAGCGCGTCCTCGATGGACTTGGTCAGCGCGATGGTGTCGGCCGTCGGCTGCTTCTGGATGCCCAGGATGACGGCCGGCTTCCCCTCGAAGCCCGCATCGCCGCGCTTGAGCGCCGCGGCGAAGGTCACCTCGGCGATCTGGCGCATCAGGATGGGCTGGCCATCCTTGGAGGTCAGTGCCAGGTTCTTCAGGTCATCGAGTCGCGAGGTCCGGCCCAGGTTGCGGATCAGGTACTCGCGACCGTTGAGCTCCAGGAATCCGCCGGAGGTGTTGGCCGAGTAGCCCTTGAGCGCCCCTTCGAGCTGCTCGTGGGTGATACCCAGTTCCGCCATGCGGGCGGTGTTGGGCTGGACCTGGAACTGCCGCACCTCGCCGCCGATGGGGATCACCTGCGCGACACCGGGCACCGACAGCAGCCTTGGCCGTAGCACCCAGTCGGCGTACTCGCGCACGGCCATCGGGCTGATCTTGCTCGGATCGACGGGAATCGCGATCTGCATGATCTCGCCCATGATCGAGCTGATCGGCCCCATGCGCGGCACCACACCCTCGGCGATGCCCTCCTCCATCGACGACAGCCGCTCCGACACCAGCTGCCGGGCGCGGAAGATGTCGGTGCTCCAGTCGAAGGTGACGTAGAGGAAGGACAGGCCGGCCGACGAGGTCGAGCGCACGGACTCCACGCCGGGCAGACCGTTCATGGTCGTCTCCAGCGGGAAGGTGATGAGCTGCTCCACCTCCTCGGCGGCCATGCCGCCGGCCTCGGTCATGATGGTGACGGTGGGCTTGTTGAGGTCCGGGAACACGTCCACCGGGGTACGGGACAGCGTGAACGCGCCGTAGGCCATCAGCACCACGCTGGCGATGATCACCAGCAGACGGTTCGTCAGGCTGTTGTCGAGTAGCCACTTGAACATGTCAGCGCACCTGGTTGATCAAGGTGGCGCCCTGGGTGGCGACGCGGTCACCAGCCTTCAAGCCCGACGTGACGGCGACGTTCAGGCCGTCCAGCGGCTCGGTCGTGACGGTGCGTGGCTCGAAGCGTTCGGGGGCGGTCTTGACCCAGACGACGGTCTGGTTGGCCGGGCTCTTCATCAGCGACGCGACGGGGACCGGGATGCCCTTGACCTTCTGCCTGGTCTGCACGAACACCCGCACCGGCTGGCCGACGGCCAGCCCGTTCAGGGCTGCGCCCTGCGCCCGGAAGCCCAGCGGCAGCGCCTGCTCGCGCAGGCTGCGCGCGGCGCCGACGAACACCAGCGGCACGCGCTGATTGCCGACCGCCAGCGTGGCGCTGCCGACATCGGCCCCCAGGGCCGGATCGAAGGCCAGGGCCTCGATGCGCAGGCGACCCGGATCGACGATCTCGAACAGCAGTTCGCGGGCATCGACGACCTGGCCGGCCACCACGTGGGCCGACGCGATCACACCGGACACCGGGGCCACCAGCGCCTCGCGCGTGGCCAGCCCGCCGCCGACGGCAGCGATGCGTTCGCCAAGGCTGGCTGCCTCGCTCTCGGCGGCCTCGATGTCCTTGCGCGGCACGGTGTCGGCCAGTTCCTTGAGGCGCGCGACGCGCTTGTCGGCGAGCGACTTGGCCGCACGCAGTTCGGCCAGTTGCGCGGACTGGTTCGATCGCTCGATGGGTGCCGCCGACGGCACGACATAGGCGAGCACGTCGCCCTTGCGCACCACTTGTCCAGGGCTGGGCAGGCCGCGCGGACCGGGCTCGATGCGACCGGCGTTCAGTGGCTGGACCTTGCCACCCGCGTTCGGATCCATCAGCACCTTGCCGTTCAGCTCGACCGAGCGCGGCAGTTCGGCCTCCTCGGTCACCATCGTGCGCACGCCGAGCTGGCGCTGGGCGGGCTTGGGCAGGAAGACGCTCCCATCGGGCTGCCGCTGGGGGCCGTTGGCGCTCGGCGCGGCCGGGGCATCGCCGTGGTCGTGCCCTTCGCCGGCCTGTGCGGGCCACACGGCGGCCAGGGCCAGCACGACGCCGAGCCCAGCGAGGTGGTTCGTGATGGCGCGCTTCATGCCGCACCTCCCGCTTGCGGCTGGCGAGCCGCCATCAGGCGCCTGCCACCGAGCACCACGACCGCCAGTGCGGCCAGGCCGCCGACAGCCCAGCCGGCGTACTCCTTCCACGAGTGCTGGTGGACCGGGTCATCGGCGTGCGGGGCCTCGTGCAGGTCGAGTTCCCCGGCCAGCAGGTCGACGTCGGAGCCCGCCGTCACCGTCGCGGTGATCGGCAGCACGCCGGGCTTCGGCGCTTCCTTCAGCACGATTTCGTAGGCGTCGTCGCCATGGGACTGTGCGCTGAACTTCGCGCCCGCGATCTCGAGATCGATCTTCGCGCCGCGCACAGGCGTGTTGTCGGCGAAGCGGTCCAGGTACAGCGTGACCTGCTTGCCGTCGAGCACGCCGACCAGCTCGAAGGTCTCGGAGACGGCTGCGAATCGCGGCAACGCCTTGCCGGTGGCGACGGGTGTTGCATCGCCGTGGTCATGGCCTTCGCCGGCCAAGGCCGGCATGCCGGTACCGAGCAGGAAGGCCGCGAGACTGAGCACGGCCAACGGATGGGTGGACTTCATGGGGTGGGATTCCTGAATGGGTTCGCTAAGGCGCGTTCGTTTCGTGCGGGACGCCGGGCTCATTGCGGCAGCAGGCCCAGCGCCTGGCGCCACGCCGAGATGGCTGCGGCGAGTTCGATGCGCGCACGCGCGGCCTGGCGCTCGGCGTCCGCGGCCTCGGACTCGATGCGCAAGCGGGTGGGCAGGTCGGTCTCGCCGAGCCGGAACGACTTGTCGAAGAAGCCTCGCGACTCCAGCGCAAGCCCCGCGCGTCGTTCGGCGGCCGCGAGCTGCGCGCGCGCGGCATCGGCGCGTGCCCGGGCAGCCTCACGTTCGCCCGCAAGGCGGGCACGTTCGAGCGCCATCTGCGCCTGCAACTCGACCGCTTCGGCGCGCGCAGTGGTCACGCGTGCGTCGTGTCGGGGTCCGGCGCCGAAGGGGATGCGCACACCGACGGTGAAGGTCTGGTTGTGGGACTCCCCGTAGGCGCCCCGATCGCGGGTGGCGGCGATCGTCAGCTCCGGGCTGGCACGTGATTGGGTGGCAGCCAGCGCGATCGCTCCCTCGGCGACCGCTGCGCGGTCCTTCAGCGCAAGCAGTTCGGCATGGTCGTCCATCTCGGCCGTGGCAGTTGCCGGAGTGGGCGGCTCGGGCTCGGCCTGGCTCGGCATGGCGCTGGCCAGGCCGACGGCGGGCATGGCGGTCAGCGAGCGAAGATGCTGCTGCGCGACCGTGAGCGCACCGTCTGCCTGCGCAACGGCGCCTTCGGCCGCAGCCACCGCGGCATCGGCTTGGTGCTGGTCGGCTCGGGCCAGATCCCCAGCCTTCAGGCGCTTGCCCACGTCGGCCGCGATGCGGCGAACGTTTTCCAGTTGGCCGCGCGCGGCTTCCAGCTCCGCGTGTGCCCGCTGCCAGGACCACCAGGCTTCCCGCACGGCGGCCGCGATGCGCAGCTGGGCCGCAGTGGTCCGGCTCTCGACAGCACGGCCTTCGGCGTCGGCCAGTGCCTGGCTGCGACCGCGTTCACCCGGCAGCCACAGCGGGATGGCGACGCCGACTTCGTATTCCCGCGTGCCGACGTTTCGGTTCAGGCGGTCCGTCTTGGTCGACAGCTCCATGGCGACAGGCTCGGGCGTCCACGACTGGGCGGCCTGCGCCTGAGCGCGTGCCGCATCCCGCCGTGTCGCGAGCGCCAGTGCTTCAGGCTGGCGGGCCCATGCCGCTTCAAAGGCCCCGCGCAGGGTCAGCGGGTCCTGCGCTGCGGGCGGTACCGCTGTTTGCGCGTGCGCTTGGATCAGGCCGCCTGTCAGTGCGGCAGCCAGTGCCAGGGTCAGGGTGGCGCGGGCAGTGTGTGGCCACCGCCCGGCAGCCGGAAATCTTCTTCGGTGCATCCGATGCTCCAGTGTTGAGAACAACCCACGGGAGATCGGCGAGAGGCGACGCTGAGGGACTCAGGTCGGATCGGGCCTCGAACGGCGCCACTGACCGATGCGTCAGGAGGCGCGCGCGCAGGCGCGAACGGGCTTCAGGAAGGGAAGAGACCCGCCTCGCCGATCAGGCGAGGGGCAGCCACTGAGGGCGTTCGGGCGGGCTTTGCGCGATCGTGCGTACGATGCCGTCGACCGGTGTGACCGGATGCGAGGTCAGGGCGAGCGGCGTCGTCTCATCCATCGGTGCAGGCATGCCGGCACAGGTGCCGTGGCAATGGCCGCAATCGAAGTCGAACCCGGCCGGCGCGCTCTGGTCCGCCGGCGCACTGTCGTGGTCGGCAGTGGCCTGGCCGGTGTGCTGGTGCTCGTGGTGGCCCAAGTGCTGGGCTTGCGGGTCACTCTCGTGTCCGCAGTACACCGCCACGGCCGCCCAGCTGAACTGGAGCGGCAGCAGGGCGAGCATGAGGATGGCAAGCCAGCGGCGCATGGAGAAGAGTCTAGCAGCTACAGGGTTCGGGCAGGGGTCACGCGCTGAGCGCCGTGACCGGCATCACCGCTTTTCGGCACGGATGCGCCGGACCTGAGCGTTTATTCGGTGCCGGATCACTGGCCTGACCTGAACTCGCGTGGGGGGGCGAAGCGCTCACCCCCGCGCAAGGAGTGCATCACCATGAAGACCAGTAGTTCCAGCTGCCTGAAGGCACATCGGACCCAGTCCATCAACACCACGGCGCACGTTCAGCCCGGTCAGAAGTTCAAGAACCTCGACCTCGCCCAGAAGCTTGCCTTCCTGCAATTGCAGCATGACCAGCACGGCACGCTTCGCGCGTGGACAGACGCCGACGCGGCAAAGGCCCTCGACGCCCTGGTCGCCCTGAACGAAGAGCAGATGCGCCGGCGGTATGCCGCGAACGTGCGTCGCCTGCGCATGGCGCTGGAACAGGACCACGGCAGTGTGCTGCGCCCGGCGGTGCGCCCTGCCGCGCAGATTCCCTACGACGAGGACGAGCGCGACCCCTTCGAGATCATTCCCGACTACTTCAACGTGCGCAGCCACGAAAGCACGAAAGACGGCATCGGGAGCACGTCGCTGGTCCAGGCGTTCCCTGTGGGCTATCCCTGGCCTGCGCGTGCAGCACGTGTTCGTCTTCGCCGGGCTGACGAGGCAAGGTTACGACCTGGCCTGCCCGCAGACCGTCGTCTGGATGGACAAGCAGCGCCTGCTTGCGACCGGAGAGCTCAAGCGCGTGCGTGTCGACGGGATCGTCCAGACCTGCGAGGGTGCCGTCGTTCCGCTGGAGTTTGAGGTCGAGAGCGCCTTCGATGGCATCGAGATGCCCGAGGGATTGTTGGACGGGGCATCCAGCGTCGATCTGCACACGATGGCCTGGGCGCAACGTGACCCGCCGCCCTCTGATGTGGTGGCGCTGGAGGACGGGCGCCCGATGGCCGCGCTGCCGCCTCTGGCTGTGCCGTTGGACAACTTCTGGAGCGGCGAACTGGCCAACATCATCAACTGGGATGAGCGCTGTGAGCTGGCGTGGTCGCGCCCCTTTGCACGGACAGGCGCTGTCGATGCTGTGGAAGTGGAGTTGTGAGGTCCGCGGGAGGGCAGAGCCGCCAGAGTTGAATGTCACGGTGGCAGATTGACAGCCGGCATGTGGATGGCCGAGCCAGGGCGAGCAGGGCGCTCGCGGGCAGATCTAACAACAAGACCATGAGCCACCATCCACAGGAGCATGTGCCCATGACCACCCAGAACTTCACCAAAAAGGCCCGCCCCACGTGATCGAACCGCACGACACCGAGGCGATCAACCAGTGGCTGGCGGCCGTGAGGATGGACGCCGCGTTGACCCAGCCCACCGCCTTCCGGCTGGCGCAGGTGCTGGCTGCGCAGAAGTCCCCCGCGATCTCACTCACGCCGGAGATTCGTCGCCTGCTCGGGCGTGACCCGATGGAGTGGGAGGAGGACCTCGCGGACCTGTACCGCCGCGGCTTGTTGGCCATGTGGCAGAGCCTGGGATCGCCGTGGCTGGTCATGCTCATGCGCGGCGGGCCGACTAAGGTTGCGAGGGCCCTCGCCACACATGCTCCTGAGTGGCGCGGATAGGCCTCCGTCGCCCGCGGTTGGCGCCATCCCGGGTGACTGCGGTCCACTGCCGGTCCTGGCGTGAAGGGCCGCTGCAACCGACGCGCCGTGCAGACGGCCGAGAAGCCAAGCCAGCGTTGCATGGTCCGCCCACCAGGACCGTACGGTCCACGGTCCCTCGCCGGGTCCGGGGCCGGTTTTGGTGCACCTTCGGGTGGCCACGGGGCTGCTGCAGAGCGCAAAACCACCCCGGCGGCAACACCCGGGGCAGTCCGTTCGTGGGGCGCTGAAAATAAAAAAACCCCAAGTGCGACAAGCACTTGGGGTTGATTTTGGCGGAGAGAGAGGGATTCGAACCCTCGATACAGGAGTACCTGTATACCGGATTTCGAGTCCGGCGCATTCGACCACTCTGCCATCTCTCCTGGAAATCGATGTTCGCCGTGGTCAACTAAGCGAAGCCTTGCATTCTAGCCTCGTTGTCCCGGGTTTGGGAAGAGGCTTCACACCTCAGGCGGTTTCATCGGGGGGCAGCGCCTGGCCGCGCATCAGCGCCAGCAGTTCGTCGGCCGGTGGCAGGGCGCGGGCTTCACCGCCCTCCAGCAGCAGGTCGGCCAGCTCGCGCTTGTCGCGGTGCAGGGTCAGGATCTTCTCCTCCAGCGTGCCCTGGTGCACCAGGCGGTAGACGGTGACCGGCCGCTGCTGGCCCATGCGATGGGCACGGCCACTGGCCTGGTCCTCGGCCGCGGGGTTCCACCAGGGGTCGGCGATGACCACGTAGTCGGCCACGGTGAGGTTCAGGCCAAAGCCACCAGCCTTCAGGCTGATGAGGAAGAGGTCGCCCTGCCCGGCCTGGAAGGCGTCCACCCGTTTCATGCGCTCGGGCCCGGGCGTGCTGCCGTCCAGGTACTGGTAAGCGATGCCCGCTGCGTCCAGTGGCGCCTTGAGCAGGGCCAGAAAGTCCACGAACTGGCTGAACACCAGGGCCTTGTGGCCGTTGGCCACCAACTCGGCGGCCAGCTCGGCGAAGGCCTGGACCTTGGCACCGGGCAGCGCCAGCTGGGGCGAGACCAAGCGGGGGTCGCAGGCGGCACGGCGCAGCCGGGTCAGGCCGGCCAGGATGTTCAGGTGCGCCTGCCCGGGCGCGTCGCCGCTGAGGCTGCGCTCGGCGTCGGCCAGCACCTGGCGCCGCAGGGCCTCGTAGTGGGCACGCTCGGTGGCATCACCCTCCACCTGAAGCACCAGCTCCGTGCGCGGTGGCAGGTCGTCCAGCACCTGGGCCTTGGTGCGACGCAGGATGAAGGGGGAGATGAGCCGGCGCAGCTGGCGCTGGGCAGTCTTGTCGCGCTGGCGCTCGATGGGGCCGGCGAAACGCTCGTTGAAGCGCGCCAAGCTGCCCAGCAGGCCGGGGTTGCAAGCCCGCATGATGGACCAGAGCTCGGCCAGCCGGTTCTCGATGGGGGTGCCCGACAGCGCCAGCCGGAAGGCCGCCCGCAGCTCGAACACCGCCTGGCTGCGCTTGGCCTGGGCGTTCTTGATGGCCTGGGCCTCGTCCAGCACCAGGGTGGCCCAGTCCACCGCGGCAAAGGCGGCCTGGTCGATTTGCAACATGGGGTAGGACACGACCACCAGCTGCTGACGGCCCAGCTGGGCCAGCGCCTCGGTGCGGTCGGCGCCGCCCTCGGCATGCACGATCACCTCCAGAGAGGGGGCAAAGCGCCGGGCCTCCGCGCGCCAGTTGCCCACCAGCGAGGTGGGCGCCACCACCAGGGCCGGCCCCTGGCCGGCGCGCGCCAGCAGCACGGCCAGGGCCTGCAGGGTCTTGCCCAGTCCCATGTCGTCGGCCAGGCAGGCGCCCAGGCCGGCATGGGCCAGGCGCATGGCCCATTCATAGCCTTCCTCCTGGTAGGGGCGCAGCTGGGCCTGCAGGGTGGCCGGCAGGGCGGGCACCACCTGCCGGGCCTGGTCCAGCCGGGCCAGGCGGTCGGCAAAGGCAGGGTCCACCTGCAGCTGCGTGCCCTCGGTCAACTGCTGCAGCCAGGGGGCGGCCACGGCGGGGATGCGCAGCTGGGCCAGGTCGGCGGCGTTGGCGGTCTCGGCCACCGCCGACAGGTCGTCCAGACGTTCGCGCAGTTCCTGCGTCAGGGCCAGGTAGCGGCCCTGGCCCAGGGGCACGAATCGGCTCTTGCGCTGGGCGGTCAGGGACAGGAGTTGGTGCAGGCTCAGCACCAGGCCTTCGTCCAGACCCAGCTCACCGTCCAGGCCCAGCCAGTCCTGCCGGGTGTGCACCCGCAGGGCGAGTTGGTCCAGTCCAGCGGCCTCCACCCGCACCGGCTGGCCCTTGGGCCAATCCACCCCCTGCAGGCAGGCCAGGGTCGGCAGGCGCTCGACCAGGGTGAGGGCGGCCTCGGGCTCTTCCACCAGCCATTCGGCCGGGGCGCCGGCCGGTGGCGGCACCAGCATGGGGCAGGCGTCCAGCAGGGTGTCCAGATGGGCCCGCTCGGCGGCCAGGTCGCGCTGCACACCCAGGGTCTCGCCGCGCAGGGCGGTCACCACCCGCTGGCGGCCGGCGCCCGGCACCAGCCGGGGCGACTCCTCCAGGTAGTCCTGCCCGTAGGGCACCGCCACCACGCGCAGCGACAGGGCGTCGCCCACGGGGGAGAGCTCGGCACGCAGGCGGGCGTCGGCGGGCAGTTCGCGGGCGGCCTGCACGCCGGCGGCATCACTCTGGATCTGGAAGTGCATGCCCAGGCCACCGAGCACCTCCTTCAGGCGGGCGGCCCCGGCCGGGGGCAGGACCAGGCCTTGGGGGCCCAGCAGCTGGGCCACCCGGCGCTGGGCCGGGCTGAGCTGGATCAGCCGGCCACGCTGGGGGCTGTCGAGGACCACGCGCAGGCCGCGCAGGGCCTCCAGCTCCTTCTGCTCGGCCGGGGTGCCCGCCCAGCGCTTCTCGACGGCCTGGCAGTGCTGGAGGTCGATGGCGGGCAAGAGCCGCACCCGCAGGCGGTCGGGCTCGCGCACCACGTCCAGCTCCGGCTGGCCCTCGACCAGCTCGAAGTTGCGCTCGGGGCTGTGCCACAGGGCGACCTGGGGGTGGCCGACCAGGGCGGAGAGGGCGGCCGGCAGGTCCAGGCGCAGGCCGCGGCCGAAGGCTTCGGCGCGGATGCAGCGGGCCAGGCGGGCGTCGGCGGCCGGCAGGGCCTCGGCGGTGCGCTGCAGGCGGCTGAGCGGCACCTCCTTGGCCTTGCTCCAGCCCCGCGCGCCCAGACGCTGCTCCAGGGGCTGCAGGGCGCTCACGCTGCCGTCCTCCTCGACGGTCAGGCACCAGACCAGGCGGGTCTCGGGCTTGTCGGCCTCGGCCCCCGCCCCTTCGGGCTGGGCCACGGCAGACAGGGCATCCAGCGCCAGCTCCCAGGCCGGGCGCGGCGGGCTGACGAAGAATGTGTCGGGCACGGGCCGGCCGTCCAGCAGGTCCAGGGCCTGGTCCAGCCAACGGCTCAGGGTGCCAAAGCCGGCGCCTTCCAGGTGCTGGCGCAGCAGCCGGGCGGCCGCGCGCTCGTCGGCGCTCAGGGCTTCGGCCTCCCCCCCCGTCTTGAGCCAGGCGCGGGCCAGCCAACGCCAGAAGTCCAGGATCATGACCGGCCCGTCGCCCGAAAAGCTGGGGGCCGGATGCTGGGGGCTGTAGCTCAGGCCGCTGCGGGGCAGGAACAGGCGTAGGTTCAGCGGCACCTCGGCCAGTCGCATGCGCAGGGCCTCGGCCAGCAGGCCGTAGGGCGAGTCCGGCACCGGCTCGCGCTTGCCGCCTTCGGCCAGGCAGTATTTGAGGGCACGCTGCAGGTGCTCGGGCTCGGGCCTGGCCATGAGGGCCAGGGGATAGAGGCTGCCGGGCCAGGCCCCCAGCAGGCCGCGACGCTGGCCGCTGAGCTTGCGCAGCAGGGGCAGGGCCGACTCGTAGCCGGCGATGGCCTCTTCCCAGGCGCCGCGCGCCACGGCTTGGGCCGCCTGCAGGGCCAGGGCACGCTGCTGGCGCTCGGCCAGGCCGGGATCGGGATCGGCCAGCGGCACCAGGGCGGGGGCGAGCAGGCGGGCCAGGTCAGGGGCGTCGCCACGCATGAGCTGGGCCTCCGCCCACAGCAGGCGCAGGTTGGCGCCACTTGGGCCGGTCTCCAGGGCCAGCAGTTCGTCGATCCAGTGGTTCAGGTCCAGGTCGGGCGGCTGGCGCCAGTTGCCCAGCAGGCCCAGCAGCGCATGGTGGACCATGCCGACCTGCAGGTCGGGATGGAGCATGGGCAGCAGGTCGTCGTCGAGCACATCGGTGACGGCCCGGTCCAGCACCTCGCCCAGGCTGGAGATCCCCCAGGGCAGGCGGTGCTCCAGGGCGCGCAGCTGCTCGGGGTCGCTGGCGGCCAGGGCCTCCAGGCGGACACGGGCGAAGGCGGCCTGCTCGTCCGGAAAGCGCACGTTGTAGGCCTGCCGGCCGCCCACGGTGTCGCTGTAGTGGTCGGCCTCGGCCAGGGCACGGCGCAGGCGGTCGATGTCGGCAGATTCCAGCAGTGCGGGATAAAGCACGGCCAGCGCCTGGGGACTGGGCTCCCAGTGGCCGGCGCGGTAGGTGTCCTGCCGCAGCCAGCCGTGCTGGCCCAGGGTCTGCAGGGCCTGGCGCACCACCTCATGGGTCAGGCGCGCGGCGGGATCGCGCCACAGGCCGCCATGCAGCAGGGTGTGGATCCACGGGCGGGTGCGCAGGCGTCCGCCCAGGGTCACCGCCAGGGCGACGAAGCGTTCCGCAGGCCCCAGGGCCAGGTAGTCGTTCAGCGCCAGGGTGGCCATGGGTGACTCCGCCGCGTGTGCGCCACTCAGGCGCGCAGCACGCTCTGGCCGCCGAGGTAGGGCTGCAGCGCGGCCGGGATGGCGATGCTGCCATCGGCCTGCTGGAAGTTCTCCACCAGCGCCACCAACGTGCGGCCCACCGCCAGGCCAGAGCCGTTGAGGGTGTGCACCAGCTCGGTCTTGCCCTGGGCGTTCTTGAAGCGCGCCTGCATGCGGCGTGCCTGGAAGGCCTCGCAGTTGGAGCAGGAGCTGATCTCGCGGTAGGTGCCCTGGGCCGGCACCCACACTTCCAGGTCATAGGTCTTGGTGGCGCCAAAGCCCATGTCACCAGTGCACAGCAGCATGACGCGGTACGGCAGCTCCAGGGCCTGCAGGATGGCTTCGGCGTGGCCGGTCATGGCTTCCAGCGCCTCGTAGCTCTTGTCGGGGTGGACGATCTGCACCATCTCCACCTTGTCAAACTGGTGCTGGCGGATCAGACCCCGGGTGTCGCGCCCGGCCGAGCCCGCTTCCGAGCGGAAGCAGGGGCTGTGGGCGGTGAGCTTCAGGGGCAGCTCGTCGGCGGCCAGGATGGTGTCGGCCACGGTGTTGGTCAGGGTGACCTCGGCCGTGGGGATCATGTACCACTTGTTGGCGGCGGCTTCGGCGTCGCCCGAGGTGACGTGGAAGAGGTCCTGCTCGAACTTGGGCAGCTGGCCGGTGCCCTGCATGGTCTTGCCGCTGACGATGTAGGGCGTGTAGCACTCGGTATAGCCGTGGCGCGTGGTGTGCATGTCCAGCATGAACTGGGCAAGCGCACGGTGCAGGCGGGCGACAGGCCCCTTCAGGAAGGAGAAGCGCGCGCCGCTGAGCTTGGCACCGGTCTCGAAATCCAGCCCCAGCGGGGTGCCCAGGTCCACATGGTCCTTGACCTCGAAGTCAAAGTGGCGCGGTGAGCCCCAGCGACGCACTTCCTGGTTGCCGTGCTCGTCGCTGCCCACAGGCACGCTCTCATGCGGCAGGTTGGGCACCGACAGCAGCATGGCCGACATCTCGGCCTGCAGGGCTTCCAGACGGGTGCCACCGGCGCCCATCTCGTCGGCGATGGCCGCCACCTGAGCCATCAGCTCGGCCACCTGGACGCTGGTGTCCTCGCCCTTGGCGGCCTTGCCCTTGAGCATGCCGATCTGCTTGGACAGGCTGTTGCGCTGGGCCTGCAGCTGTTCGGTGCGCACCTGCAGCGACTTGCGCTCGGACTCCAGGGCCGAGAAGCGCGCCACGTCGAGGTAGGGCTGGGGGGTCTTACGGGTTTCCAGGCGGGCGACGACGGCGTCCAGTTCACGGCGCAGCTGGTTGATGTCAAGCATGGTGGGGTCGGGAGCAAGGTGTCAGGGAGGGTTCCGGGGCGCCTGGTGGCGGGAGGGCCCCGGGGCGGGCCGACCGCAGGAGCGGGGCGCGCCGGGCGGGTTCAATCCGCGGATCGCGAAGCGGCAAATTCGGCCATGGACCTGTCGCCCAGGCCCAGGGGCAGCGGAAAGCGCATGGTCTCCTCCACCCCCGGCAGGCTGCGCACCGAGACGGCGCCCAGGGCCTTGAGCCGGCCGATGACCGCCTGCACCAGCACGTCCGGGGCGGAGGCACCAGCGGTCAGGCCGATGCGCGGGCGACCATCGAGCCAAGCAGGCTGCAGGTCTGCGGCGCTGTCCACCATGTAGGCGGGCGTGCCCAGGCGCTCGGCCAGCTCACGCAGACGGTTGCTGTTGGAACTGGTGGGGCTGCCCACCACGATGACCACATCCACCTGCGGCGCCAGCACCTTGACGGCATCCTGCCGGTTCTGGGTGGCGTAGCAGATGTCCTGCTTCTTGGGCTCGCGCACGTCCGGAAAGCGGGCCTTGACGGCGGCATGGATGGCCGCGGCATCGTCCACGCTGAGCGTGGTCTGGGTCACGACGGCCAGCCGCTGCGGGTTGCGCACCGGCACGGTGGCCACATCGGCCACGTCCTCCACGAGGTAGATGCCCTCGTGCAGCTGGCCCATGGTGCCCTCCACTTCCGGATGCCCCTTGTGGCCGACCATGATGAACTCGTAGCCCTCCTTGGAGAGCTTGGCCACTTCCACATGCACCTTGGTGACCAGGGGACAGGTGGCGTCAAAGACGCGGAAGCCGCGCTCGGCTGCCTCTTGCTCCACGGCCTTAGGCACGCCGTGGGCCGAAAACACCAGTGTGGCGCCGGCGGGCACATCGGCCAGGTCCTCGATGAAGACGGCGCCCTTGGCCTTGAGGTCATTGACCACATAGGTGTTGTGCACGATCTCGTGGCGCACATAGATGGGCGCGCCGTGCAGGCGCAGGGCCCGCTCGACGATCTCGATGGCCCGGTCCACCCCGGCGCAGAAGCCCCGGG
Organism: Ideonella livida; assembly: GCF_010499455.1. Lineage (GTDB taxonomy): Bacteria > Pseudomonadota > Gammaproteobacteria > Burkholderiales > Burkholderiaceae_C > Ideonella > Ideonella livida. The sequence goes on from NZ_JAAGOH010000010.1 coordinate 30,324, forward strand.
GCTCGGCCAGCAGGATCTCGGCATCACCCATCACAGCACCCCGATGATCTGCACTTCAAAACTCACCGGCTGGCCGGCCAGCGGGTGGTTGAAGTCGAACTCCAGCCAGCCCTCGCCCACCGCGCGCACCACACCGGCGAAGCGGCCGGTGTTGTCGGGGGTGGGAAAGTCCACCACGTCACCGACGTGGTACTCGGCCTCGGGGTCCCCCAGCTCCCGCAGGACCTGGCGCGACAGGCGCTGGACCATGTCCGGGCTGCGCTCACCAAAGGCCTCGCCCGGGGCCAGGGCGAAGGTGGTGCGGGTGCCCTCGGCCAGGCCGATGAGCCGAGCCTCAATGGCCGGGGAGAGCTGGCCGCTGCCCAGGGTCAGGGTGGCAGGATGGTCGGCGAAGGTGGTCACCACGTCGGCGCCATCGGGGCCGGCCAGCCGGTAGTGCAGGGTAAGGAAGGATCCGGGTTGGACGGTGGTCACGGCGCAGCCTCGCGGCAGGGAGAAACCGGCGATTTTAGGAGGCTGGCGCCGCGGCCCCCCCGCCGGGGGGATGTGACCCTTCAGGGGCCTGCCCAGAATCCCGCGGCATCGGGCCCCGACCGCGCGGCCCCCTGCCCTGCACCGGAGCCGCCATGACCCTCAAGGACCTGCCTGCCGCCCTGCGCCCGCGCGAAAAGCTGCTGGCCCACGGGGCCTCTGCACTGGCCGACGCCGAGCTGCTGGCCCTGCTACTGCGCACCGGCCTGGCGGGCAAGGGTGTGCTGCAGCTGGCCGAGGACCTGCTGGCCCGGCAAGGCGGCCTGGCCGGGCTGCTGCAGGCGCAGGCCGCGGACTTCCGGCGCATCAAGGGCCTGGGGCCGGCCAAGTGTGCTGAGCTGGCGGCGGTGGTCGAGATCGCCCGGCGCGCGCTGGCCCAGGAGCTGCAGCGCGGCCCGGTCTTCGACAGCCCCGGCAAGGTCAAGGACTACACGGCGTTGCGCCTGGGCGGCCTGCCGCACGAGGTTTTCGCGGTGCTGTTCCTGGACGCGCAGCACCGCCTGATTGAAATGCGCGAGCTCTTCCGCGGCACGCTGACCCAGACCAGCGTGTACCCACGGGAAGTGCTCAAGCTGGCCATGGCGCTCAACGCCGGCGCCGTGATCCTGGCCCACAACCACCCTTCCGGGCTGGCCGAGCCCAGCCGGGCCGACGAGTTCCTGACCCAGTCGCTCAAGACCACACTCCAGATGGTGGACGTGCGGGTGCTGGACCATCTGGTGGTGGGCAGCGGCCAGGTGGTGAGCTTCGCCGAGCGCGGGCTCCTGTAGCCGGCAGCGCCCTCGGTCGGTGGCGCCGCCGCAAGCCCCCTGCCGGGCAGGCCCTGGCGGGCTTGGGGTAGGCTTGCAGGCCCTTGTCCAGCGCCCGTTCCGCCGTGCCCGCCGATCGCTCCCCCTCCCCCGCCCCGCTGCGGGCCATCAGCCTGCAGGACCTGGGCGCCCTGCGCCAGCAACTCAAGGACCGGGCGGCCCAGCAGGCCGCCCAGCGCGCCCGCGAGGAGGCCGAGCGCCGCCGCCGGGAGCGGGAGGCCGCTGCCTTCGCCCACGCCGTGGGGCCGGTCACGCGACTGCCTGACCGCAACCTGCACGAGGGCGGTGGCAGGCCGCTGCCGCCGCCGGAGCCGCGCCAGCGCGAGCTCGACGAGCAGGCGGCGCTCAAGGCCTCGCTGAGCGACGAGGTCGACCTGGAGAGCCTGCTGCTGACCGACGACGGCCTGAGCTTTCGCCGGCCCGCCATCGGCCTGGACGTGGTGACCCGGCTGCGCAAGGGCCACTGGTCGATCCAGGGTGAGCTGGACCTGCACGGGCTGCGCCGCGACGAGGCACGGGACGCATTGGCCCATTTCATCCACCAGTCGCACCAGCACAGCCGGCGCTGCCTGCGGGTGGTGCATGGCAAGGGCCTGGGCTCGCCCGGGCGTGAGCCGGTGCTCAAGGCCAAGGTGCAGCGTTGGCTGGCGCAGCGCGAGGAGGTGATCGCCTTCACCCAGGCCACCGGCCCGCAGGGCGGCGCCGGGGCGCTGATCGTGTTGCTCGGCAGCCGGCCACGCGGCCGGGTGCCAGTGGCCTGAGCTGGAAAAGCGCCCGTGCCTCAGTCGGCCCGGTTGCGCATCCAGTCGGCGGTGTCAAAGAGCGACCGCTCCAGGCGGGCGCGCAACTCGGTGGGCACCTGCCGCTCCTGCATGGCCTGGAACATGCATGCCAGCCACTGGTCGCGCTCAACCCGGCCGATGGAGAACGGCAGGTGGCGGGCGCGCAGACGCGGGTGCCCGAAGCGGTCGATGAAGTGGTTGGGCCCCCCCAGCCAGCCGCAGAGGAACCAGAACAGCTTGTCCCGGGCGTCGTCCAGGGTGCTGCCGTGGACCTCCCGCAGTCGGGCGTAGGCGGGCTCCAGGTCCATCAGGTCGTAGAAGCGGTCCACCAGGGCACGCACGCCGGGCTCGCCGCCCAGCTGCTCGAAGGGGGTGGCCACGGGGGCGGCCGAGGAAGGGGTGTGGGAGGTCGATTCGCTCATCAGTCGGCCATGCGGGTGGCGACAGCCACCACGGCCACGGCCGCGCTGCTGCCAGGAAAGCATTCCAGCAGCAATTGTCGCCGGCGCACCGCATCGCGCACCGACACGTCGGCCGGCACCTCGCCCAGGAAGTCCAGACGCACCGGGCCGTCGAGCCCAGGGGTGACATAACGGTCCACCACCTGCTGCAGCTGGGCGCGCACCTGGCGGCCCTCGCCGGCCTTCTGCACCTGGTTGACCACCAGCCGCAGCTCGCGACGGCCCTGGGTGGTGGCCAGCACTTTGATGGTGGCGTAGGCATCGGTGAGCGCGGTGGGCTCAGGCGTGGTGACGATGAGCACCTCATCGGCCAGCGAGACGGTGTAGAGCACCACGTCCGAGATGCCGGCCCCGGTATCCAGCAGCACATGGTCGAAATGCGGCCGCACCGTCTCCAGCAGGCGCTGCAGCCGTTCGCGGACCTCAGGGGTGAGGCGCGAATATTCCACCATGCCCGAGCCTGCCAGCAGGGCGGTGAAGCCTCCGGGGGCGGGCAGCAGAGCCTCCTCCAGGCGGGCCTTCCCGGTGAAGACCTCGTGCAGCGTGACCTTGGCGGGCAGGTTGAGCACCACGTCGAGGTTGGCCAGGCCCAGGTCGGCGTCCAGCACCAGCACGCGCCGGCCCAGCCGGCTGAGGGAGGCGGCCAGGTTGGCGGTGGTGAAGGTCTTGCCCACCCCGCCCTTGCCGCTGGTGACGGCGGTGATGCGGGCACCGCCGGTCGGGGCCGCGGGCCGGATCATGGCCGCGCCGCCCGAGGGCCTGGCTCGTCGGCCATGGCCCCCACGGGGGTGAACAGCAGGTCCTTCTCGTCGGCCGAGACGGTGGAGTGGGCGGTGGTCTCCAGACAGGCCCGGTGGCCGCCGTCCAGGCGTGCACGGTCGAGCTGCAAGCCGGCTCGGCCCAGCCAGGCCGCGGGGTCGGCATGGCGCGCGGGGCCGGCAAAAGCGCCCCCCACGCTGGCGGTCAGGCCCAGCCGCCGCCCGGCCAAGCCGGGCAGGTCCAGCGCGGCCACCCGGGCGCAGAGCCCGTCGGCCACTTCCTGGCCAAAGCCCGGGGCGCAGTTGGGCAGCAGCACGGCAAAGCACTGGCCCTCCAGGCGGGCGGCCAGGTCCATGGGGCGCAGCTGAGCGGCGATGTCACGCCCCACGGTCTGCAGGGCCTGCTCGGCCACCGCCCGACCGTGCAGCTGCTGCACCCGAGGGTGGTCGTCCACATCCAACAGCAGCAGCAGGGCCGGCTCGCCCGTGCGCGCCACGCGGTCGAGCTCGCGCAGCAGGGCCGACTCCAGGCCCCGGCGGTTGGCCAGCCCGGTCAGCACATCGCGGCTGGAGAGTTCACACAGGGCGTCCACCAGGCCCTGCAGCCAAGCCTGGCTGCCGGGGGCCCCGGGGGGCGCGGCATGGCCGGCCTGCCGCAGCAGCTGCAGCGCCGCCTCCACCTGGAGCGCCGGCGGCTCGGGCGGAAAGTGACGGCGGACGGCGGAGAGGTTCACGGACGGGGTTCCAAGGGGAAGGTGCCAGGGCAGTCTAGCCCTCGACTTCCGTGCAGGGCGGGCGATAAGGCCGACAAATGCGCCTCAACTTCCGCCCTCCGGGGCCGATCACTGGGCAAGACTGGATGCGGTCCCGGCGGGACTGTCCTGACCTGCGCCGGACCTGCCCGACCTCCACCCTTGCGCCCTCGCGCCCCCCTCATGCCACCGCCCACCCTTGACCTTCCCGCACGCGCCTCGCCGTCTGGCGAAGGCGGTGCCGAGCATGAATTCAACTTCAGCGCCTCGGACTTCGAGCAGGTGCGCAAGCTCATCTACGAGCGCGCGGGCATCCACCTGCATGAAGGCAAGCGGGCGATGGTCTACAGCCGGCTTTCCCGCCGGCTGCGCGAGACCGGCCACCGCAGCTTCAAGGCCTACCTGGACGACCTGCGCCAGGCCAGCGGCGCCCAAGGCGAGCAGGAGTGGCAGGAGTTCGTCAACTGCCTGACCACCAACCTCACCGCCTTCTTCCGGGAGGATCACCATTTCCACGCCCTGGCCGAGGCGCTGCGCCAGGGCCAGTTCAGCGCCGGACGCCCGCCGCGCATCTGGTGCAACGCCGCCTCCACCGGCGAGGAGCCTTACTCCATCGTGATGGTGCTGGCCGAGGTGCTGGGCGAGCGCTCAGGCGCGCGCCTGGTGGCCAGCGACATCGACACCAAGGTGCTGGCCCAGGCCCGGCGCGGGGTCTACAGCGCCGAGGCCCGGGGGCTGTCGCCCGAGCGGCTCAAGCGTTTCTTCATGCGTGGCACCGGCCCCAACGCCGGGCAGATCCGCATCAAGCCGGAGCTGGGCCAGATGGTCGAGTTCCGGCCCTTCAACCTCATGACCCCGAGCTGGTCGGTCGGCGAGTCCTTCGACATGGTCTTCTGCCGCAACGTGATGATCTATTTCGACCACCCGACCCAGCGCAAGGTGCTGGAACGCATCCATGGCGTGATGAAGCCGCAGGGCCTGCTGTTCGTGGGCCATTCCGAGAACTTCACCGACTCGCGCGACCTGTTCCAGCTGCGCGGCAAGACCATCTACCAGCGGGTCTGACCCGCCGGTGACGACAACCCCTGGAGACCGCATGGCCGTCAGCCCCTCCTCCACCCCCTCTTCCGGCGCCCGTCCGCCCCTGCCCGCGCTGCAGAGCGCGACCACGGCGGCCCGTGGCTCGCGCCTGGAGCGGCTCAAGTCCGTGGCGCGCAAGCCGGGCGAGGCCTCGTTCTTTTTCTGGGATGCGCATTTCCGCAACGACGCGGTCAAGGTGCTGCCAGGCGAGTACTACGTGGACAACGAGGACATCGCCGTCATGACCACCCTGGGCTCCTGCATCGCTGCCTGCCTGTGGGACCGCCAGGCCAAGGTGGGCGGCATGAACCACTTCATGCTGCCCGAGGGCTCGGGGGACTCCGGCCGCTACGGCAGCTACGCCATGGAACTGCTGATCAACGAAATGATGAAGCGCGGCGCCAGCCGCCTGACGCTGGAGGCCAAGGTGTTCGGCGGTGGCGCCGTCATCAGTGGCATGAACACCATCAATGTGGGCGAGCGCAACACGAAATTCGTGATGGACTTTCTCAACACCGAACGCATTCCAGTGGTGTCCAAGGACGTGCTGGACATCTACCCGCGCAAGGTCTGCTTCCTGCCCTCCAGCGGCAAGGCCATGGTCAAGCGCCTGGCCCCCACCAATGCCGAGGCCGTGCTGGCACAGGACCGCGTGGCGGCGCAGAAGGCCGCCCCGGTGGCGAGCTCCGGCGGCTCGATCGACCTGTTCTGAGACCACGGCCAGGCCTGAACCCGAGGAGACCGACATGGCCAAAACACGTGTGGTGGTGGTGGACGATTCCGCCCTGGTGCGCAGCCTGCTTTCCGAAATCATCAACCGGCAGCCCGACATGCAGTGCGTGGGCACCGCGGCCGACCCCCTGGCCGCCCGGGAGGTGATCCGCAACCTCAACCCGGACGTCATCACCTTGGATGTGGAAATGCCCAAGATGGACGGACTGGATTTCCTGTCCAAGCTGATGCGCCTGCGGCCCATGCCGGTGGTCATGGTCTCGACCTTGACCGAGCGAGGGGCCGAAACCACCTTGCGCGCGCTGGAGCTGGGCGCGATCGACTTTGTGGCCAAACCCAAGCTGGGCATCGCCGACGGCCTGCGGCAGCTGGCCGAGGAGATCACCGAGAAAGTGCGCATCGCCGCCAAGGCCCATGTGAGCCGGCATGTGGCGCCGTCCGCGGCCGCCGCAGCCGCAGCCGCTGCCGCCGGCGGCAGCAGCAGTGGCGCGGCGGCGACGGGCTCGGCCGCGCGACAGGACGTTCGTGCAGTCCCGCCGGCGGCCACCCCCAGCCTGGGCCGGGTGTCCACCGAGAAGATCATCTTCATCGGCGCCTCCACCGGCGGCACCGAAGCCACCAAGGAGGTGCTGCTGGGCCTGCCCCATGACGCCCCGGGCGTGGTGATCACCCAGCACATGCCGCCCGGCTTCACCCGCAGCTATGCGGCGCGGCTGGATGGGCTGTGCCGCATCCGGGTCAAGGAGGCCCAGGACGGCGAGCGCATCCTGCCCGGACATGCCTACATCGCCCCGGGCGGTCTGCACCTGAGCGTGGAGCGCTCCGGCGCCAACTACATTGCCCGGGTTCGCGACGGCGAGCCGGTCAACCGGCACAAGCCCTCGGTGGAGGTGCTCTTCGAATCCGCCGCGCGGGTGGTGGGCGCCAACGCCTTCGGCATCATGCTCACCGGCATGGGCGCCGACGGTGCCAAAGCCATGCGCCAGATGAAGGACGCCGGCAGCTACAACTACTGCCAGGACGAGGCCACCTGCGTGGTCTTCGGCATGCCGCGCGAGGCCATTGCCCACGGGGCAGCCGACGAGGTGCTGCCGTTGGCGCAGATCGCCCCGCACCTCATGGCCAAGCTGCGCGAGACCCACGGCGCCCTGCTGCACCGGGTCTGAGCCCGAGGCTCAGAGAAAGAGTTCCTGCAGGTCGCTGAGGAAGTCAAATCCCTTGGCGGTCGGACGCCACCGTCGCCCGGCCGGCCCCTCCACCTGCTCCAGCAGCCCTCGGGCAAGCGCCTCCTCCACGCCGCCGGCGATGGCCGAGGGCGGCAGCCCGGTGCGCTCGGTGAACAGCATGGGCTCGAACCCCTCGCGCAGGCGCAACAGGTTGAGCATGAACTCGAAGGGCAACGCCTTGCGGCCCACTTCCTCCTCGTTGGAGGTGGCGTTGCCGGCCAAGGCCTCGCGCATGTAGGCCGCCGGCTCACGCCACTTGACCTGCCGCATCACCCGGTGCGGAAAGCTCAACTTGCCATGCGCACCGGCGCCCAGGCCCAGGTAGTCGCCGAACTGCCAGTAGTTCAGGTTGTGGGTGCAGCGGTGGCCCGGCCGCGCATAGGCCGAGACCTCGTAGCGCTCCATGCCGGCCGCACCGGTGCGGGCCACCACCTCGTCGAGCATCTCGGCGGCCAGGTCGTCATCGGGCAGTCGCGGCGGCCGACGGGCAAACTCGGTGTTGGGCTCCAGCGTCAGGTGATAGAGCGAGAGGTGCGGTGGCGCAAAGGACAGCGCGGTGTCCAGGTCACGGCGCAAGCCGTCCAGGTCCTGCCCGGGCAGGGCATACATCAGGTCGAGGTTGAAGGTGTCAAAGCAGTCGGCTGCCTCGGCCACCGCCGCACGGGCCTGCGCGCCGTCATGCACCCGGCCCAAGGCCCGCAACTTGTCGTCGTCAAAGCTCTGCACACCGATGGACAGGCGGGTGACGCCAGCGGCACGGAAGGCGCGGAACCGGTCACGCTCGAAGGTCCCTGGATTGGCCTCCAGCGTGATCTCGCAGCCCGGCTGCAGGGGCAGCAGCAGACGCAGATCCGAGATCAGCCGGGCAATGCCCTCCGGCGAGAACAGGCTGGGCGTGCCGCCGCCAATGAAGACCGAGTGCACACTGCGGCCCCACACCAGCGGCAAGCTGGCCTCCAGGTCGGCGCGCACGGCGTCCAGGTAGCGGGATTCGGGCAGGGCCTCGCCCTCGCCGGCCCGCAGGGCATGGGAGTTGAAGTCGCAATACGGGCACTTCTTGAGGCACCAGGGCAGGTGCACGTACACCGACAGGGGCGGTGGCGCGCCCAGCTGCAGGGTGCCCGGGCGCAGATAGCGGTCTTGGAGCTGCATGGCAGACCTTGGTGGGGAGGGGCCTCAGCCCAGGCGCCAGGCCGAGCGCATCAGCGCCAGCATCTGGGCCGCGGCCAGCGCCCGGTGGCTGTGGGCGTTCTTGACCTCGGCCGGCAGTTCCGCCGCCGTGGCACCCAGTGCCGGGATGTACATCAGGGGGTCGTAGCCAAAACCACCAGCGCCACGGCGCGTGGCCAGGATCTCTCCGGGCCAACGCCCGAAGGCGATCAGCGGTTCCGGATCGTCGGCGGCACGCAGCGCCACCAGGGCGCAGACAAAGGCGGCCTGCCGGCCGCCAGCGGCCCCGGGGGCCTCGGCCAGACGCTGCAGCAGCAGGGTGTTGTTGGCCTCGTCCTGCGCGGCGCGACGGGCCTCCCGGTCGGCCAGCGCCACGGCCTGGGGCGGCAGCGGGGCGTACACCGCGCTCTGCACGCCGGGGTGTCCGCCCAGCGCATCCACGCACAGGCCGGAGTCATCGGCGATCACCGGCAGGCCGGTGGCCGCTGCCGCATGGCGCGCCTTGGCCAGCGCGTTCTCCACGAAGGTGATGTGCGGCTCCTCGGCCTCGGCCACCCCCAGCGAGCCCTGGGTCACGATCTCCAAGGCCAGCGGGGCAAACAGGGCGTTCAGCTCCTTGAGCTTCTTGGCGTTGTTGGACGCGAGCACGAGCTTCATGGTCAGACTCCTCGGGGAGAAACCACTCAGGCCTGCGCCTGGGCCAGCGCGGCCTTCTGCAGGGCCACCAGCTCGGTGATGCCGGCCTCGGCCAGCGCCAGCAACTGGTCCATCTCGGTGCGGGTGAAGGCCACGCCCTCGGCGGTGCCCTGCACTTCCACGAAATGGCCGGCGCCGGTCATGACCACATTCATGTCGGTGTCGCAGGCAGAGTCTTCGGTGTACTCCAGGTCCAGCAGCGGCGTGCCCTGCACGATGCCCACGGACACGGCGGCCACATGGTCACGGATGGGGCTGGCGGCGATGGCCCCCTTGGCCAGCAGCCAGTTCACCGCATCCTGGGCCGCCACGAAGGCGCCAGTGATGGCCGCCGTGCGGGTGCCGCCATCGGCCTGCAGCACATCGCAGTCCAGGGTGATGGTGCGCTCCCCCAGGACCTTCAGGTCGAACACCGCGCGCAGCGAACGGCCGATCAGGCGCTGGATCTCCTGCGTGCGACCGGTCTGCTTGCCCTTGGCAGCCTCGCGGCTGCCCCGGGTGTGGGTGGCGCGCGGCAGCATGCCGTACTCGGCCGTCACCCAGCCTTCGCCGCTGCCCTTCTGGTGGGGGGGCACACGCTCCTCCACCGAAGCGGTGCACAGCACGCGGGTGGCGCCAAACTCCACCAGCACCGAGCCTTCGGCGTGGCAGGTGAAGCCGCGGGTGATGCGCACCGGGCGCAGGGCATGGGCGGCACGTTGGCCGGAGCGCTGGAAGCTCATGGAAAGGTCCTCGGGGTCAGAAAGCACAACGCCGGTGAACCCAGTCACCGGCGCAGAGAAAAATCCAGCCGTGGCCCCCGACGGGGCCGGACGGCCTGCGGTGTGGCTCAGCGCGACTTGCGGCTGGTGCGCTGGATGGCTTCGTTGATCTCGCGGATGGAGCGCTCGATCTCCGCCTCGTCCAGGTCGGCCGGCGCGGTGTCGGCCAGCGTGGCCTGGATGGTCGAGGCAAAGACGTCCTCGCCCATGGAGCGGGTGGAGATGCCGGCCAGGGTGTCAGCGTCCTCGGCAGCCTCCCATTCGACTGCCAGCACGGTGACGTTGTCGCCGTGGGTGCCGCCGTTACGCAGGGCCTGCTCCACCATCTCGGGCACCGCATCGGCCAGGGGGCGGGTGGAGAGCATGTCCACGATGGCGGTGTCGGTCAGCACGCTCCACAGGCCGTCGGAGCAGACGATGAGGCGATCGCCAGAGTGCAGCGGCACCGGCCCGGCGGTGTCCACCACCGGCTTGCCCGGGCTGCCCAGGCAGGTGAACAGCACCGAGCGGTTGTAACGCGCATCCATGGGCACCACATGGGCCAGCGACTGCTGCAGCTCGGTGTAGCTGTGGTCCCGCGTGCGCACCACCAGGTCGTTGCCCCGCACCAGGTACAGGCGGCTGTCGCCGCAGTGTGCCCAATAGGCCATGCCGGCCTGGATCACACACGCCACCACCGTGGTGCGGGGGGTGTCCACCAGCGACCGTTCGGTGGCGTAGCGCAGCAGGGCGTGGTGCCCGGCCAGGATGGCGTCCTGCAGGAAACGGATGGGATTGCGCAGGGTCGGCTTGGCCTCGCGCTGGAAGGCATTGGCCAGCACCTGCAGGGCCATCTGGGAGGCCACCTCCCCTTCCGGATGCCCGCCCATGCCGTCGGCCAATGCGAACAGGCCCGAATCCCGCGTGTAGCAGTAGCCCATGCGGTCTTCGTTCTTCTCGCGGCCGCCCTTGCGGCTGATCTGGAACACCGAGAACCTCATGGCCGGCCCAACCTGTGGAGTGTGTCAGGGTGCGGCATGGTCAGCGCGCTCCGGACTTCATGTTGTCGATCTGCAGTTTCAGCCGTTCGGTGAAACTGAGGGAGGAATAACGCCGCTCGGTCTCCTGGCTGAGTTCCTTCTGCAGGGCGAAGACGCTCTGCGGACGCGACAGCGGATCCAGGGACATGCACCACTCGGTGACCTCGATGAGGTTGTCCGAATAGATGTTGCGCATGCGCGAGAGGGAGAGCTGCAACCGGTCCTTCTCGATGCGCTGCGGCGCATCGGTGGGCGGATAGCCTTGCATGCAGGCGTAGATGCAAGCGCCGATGGCGTAGATGTCGGTCCAGGGGCCCAGGCTGCCATCGCGGCGGTACATCTCGGGCGCGGCAAAGCCGGGCGTGTACATCGGCCGGATGAAATTGCCTTCCTTGGACAACACTTCGCGGGCGGCACCAAAGTCCAGCAGCACCGCCTTGTTGTCGTTGGTGATGAGGATGTTGGCCGGCTTGATGTCCAGGTGCAGCATCTTGTGCTGATGCACGATGCGCAGCCCGCGCAGGATCTCGTCAAAGAGGCTGCGGATGGTGGACTCGCGGAAGATCTTGTCGCGCTTGAGGTCGCGTGCGGTGACGATGAAGTCCTGGAGGGTGTCGCCCTGCAGGTAGTTCATCACCATGTAGACGGTCTCGTTCTCGCGGAAGAAGTTGAGCACCGACACCACGCTGCTGTGCGAAATCTGCGCCAGCGACCGGCCTTCCTCGAAGAAACTCTTGAGGCCCAGACGGTAGAGCGGCAGCTTGTCCGGCTTGACCCGCGGGATGAGCTCACCGGGCACCCGCTCGGCCAGGGAGGCGGGCAGGTACTCCTTGATGGCGACGTAGTGGTGTTCCTCGTCCTCAGCAAGGTACACCACGCCGAACCCACCGGCGGCCAGCTTCCTGACGATGGTGTAGCCGCCGACCACGGTGCCTGAGGGCAACGGGGCGGGTTTGGGCTTTGTCATAAAATTGCGCTTTTGCTTACAGCAGCACCTCCATGCCAGTTTACAGCATGACCGGTTTTGGCAGCGCCAGCGCCGCCCCGGTCTCCGAGGGCGAAGCCACCGCATCTGGCGTGAGCGTGGAACTGCGCTCGGTCAACAGCCGCTTCCTGGACCTGTCCTTCCGCATGCCCGACGAGCTGCGGCAGTGTGAGCCCGCCTTGCGCGAGCTCATCCAGGGCGGTCTCAAGCGCGGCAAGGTGGAGCTGCGCGCGCAGTCCGCCCGCGGCGAGGACAACAGCCTGTCCACCCCCAGCGCGGAGCTGCTCAACCGCCTGGCCCGCATCGAGTCCGCCGTCACGGGCTGGATGCCGCGCGCCCAGCCCCTGTCGGTGCATGAGGTGCTGCAGTGGAGCCGGGGGCAGCAGGCCAGTGCGCCGGCCCGTCAGGACGAGCTGGTGCTGCAGGCGGCGCGCCTGGCCCTGACGGCCCTGCGCGATGCCCGCGCCCGGGAAGGTGAACGCTTGGTGGGCATCCTGCTGGAGCGGGTTCGGACCCTGCGGAGCCTGGCGCTCCAGGCCGAGCCGCTGGTGCCCGCGGTGGTGCAGCGCCAGCAGCAACGTTTCCTGGAGCGCTGGAACGAGGCCCTGGCCAGCGCCGGCGCCGGCCAAGCCGTCTCCGCCGAGAACGCGCGCGACCGTGCCCTGTCCGAGGCTGCCGCCTTCGCCATCCGCATCGACGTAGCCGAGGAGCTGGCCCGCTTGAAGGCCCACCTGGACGAGATCGAGCGCCTGCTCCAGGGCGGCGGCGAAGTCGGCAAGCGGCTGGATTTCCTGATCCAGGAATTGCACCGCGAGGCCAACACCCTGGGCTCCAAGTCCGCCGCCCTGGAACTCACCGCCATCTCAGTGGAGATGAAGGTTGCCATCGAGCAGATGCGCGAACAGGTGCAGAACATCGAATGACGCCGACCATGACGTCCGACACCCTTCTCGAAACCCCCGGCAACCTCTTCGTGGTGGCGGCGCCCAGCGGCGCCGGCAAATCCAGCCTGGTCAAGGCCCTGCTGGAGCTGGATTCCCACCTCTCGGTCTCGGTTTCGCACACCACACGCGCCCCGCGCGGCCAGGAACAGGACGGCCGCGAGTACTGGTTCATCAGCGCCCCGACGTTCCAGGACATGGTGGACCGCGGCGAGTTCCTTGAATGGGCCGAGGTCCATGGCAACCGCTACGGCACCAGCCGAAAGGGGATCGAGTCGCGCCTGCAAGCCGGCGAGGACATCGTCCTGGAGATCGACTACCAAGGGGCGCTGCAGATCAAGCGACTGTTCCCGCATGCCATCCTGATCTTCATCCTGCCCCCCAGCTGGCAGGAGCTGGAGCAGCGGCTGCGCCGGCGCGGCGAAGACCAGCCTGAGGTCATCGCCCAGCGCATGGTCAATGCGCGTGAAGAAGTGGCGCAGGCCCGCCATTTCGACTTCGTTATAATCAACGCTTTGTTCGAGACGGCGCTGTTCGACCTCAAGACCGTGGTCCATTCACAGCGCCTGAAGTACGCCGCGCAGCTGCGCGCGCGCTCTGGGGTGTTCCAAGCCCTGGACCTGGCCTGAAGGTCAGGCACTCCCGTCTCGCCCTCCACAGCCTTCCCGAGCACGCCATGGCCCGCATCACCGTCGAAGACTGCCTCGAAAAGATCCCCAACCGCTTCCAGCTGGTGCTGGCAGCCACCTACCGGGCACGCATGCTGAGCCAGGGCCATGCCCCGCGGCTGGAGTCCAAGAACAAGCCCGGCGTCACCGCCCTTCGTGAAATCGCCTCCGGCGAGGTGGGCGTGGAGATGCTGCGCCGCGTGCCGACCTGAGCCGCGAGCCCGCCTCACCGCGTCCGCACCTTCAAAGGGCACCTTTCCAGGTGCCCTTTGTCATTTGCGGCCCCCTCAACATGAGGTTTGGGCGCGGGCCAGCAACCGCCCCAGCCTTCCTCGGCTAAATTCGTGGCATGGGCCTGCGATCCTTCGTCACCGACATCCTGCCAACCACCCTGCACACCCGAGGCCGGCACGCGCCGACGCTCGTGGGTGAACCCGAGGTCGAGACCTTCGCCCAGTTGGTGGACAAGCTGGGCTACCTGAGCCGTGAGGACCTCAAGCAGGTCCGGGCCGCCTACAAATTCGCCGACGAGGCCCACCTGGGCCAATTCCGCGCCAGCGGTCAACCCTATATCACCCATCCCATCGCGGTCGCGGCGCTGGTGGCCGACTGGAAGCTCGACGCCCAGGCGGTGATGGCCGCGCTGATGCACGATTCGATGGAGGATTGCGGGGTCACCAAGGTCGAGCTGATCGAGCGCTTCGGCTCGCCCACGGCCGAACTGGTGGACGGCCTGACCAAGCTCGACAAGCTGCAGTTCTCCACACGCGAAGAGGGCCAGGCGGAGTCCTTCCGCAAGATGCTGATGGCCATGTCGCGCGACGTACGCGTCATCCTGGTCAAGCTGGCCGACCGGCTGCACAACATGCGGACCATGGGCGCGATGGCGGCGCACAAGCGCGCGCGCATCGCCCGCGAAACCCTGGACATCTACGCCCCCATCGCCCACCGCCTGGGCCTGAACCAGCTCTACCGGGAACTGCAGGAGCTGGCCTTCAGCTATGTGCACCCCTGGCGCCACGCCGTGCTGCACAAGGCCATCACCCGGGCCCGGGGCTACCGGCGCGACATCGTCGAGCGGGTGCGCAGCGATGTGGACAAGGCCTTCGGGGAGGCGCGGGTGAAGGTGGAGGTGAGCGGCCGGGAGAAGACCGTCTTCTCCATCTACCGCAAGATGCGGGAGAAGCATGCCGGCTTCGCCCAGGTGACCGACATCTACGGCTTTCGCGTGGTGGTGCAGAGCTGGCAGGAGTGCTATTTGGCACTGGGCGTGCTGCACCAGCTCTACCACCCAATGCCGGGCCGCTTCAAGGACTACATCGCCATCCCCAAGCCCAACGGTTACCAGTCGCTGCACACCACGCTGGTCAATCCGCTGGGCACCTCGGTGGAGTTCCAGATCCGCACCGAGGAGATGCACGCCATTGCCGAAACGGGCATTGCCGCGCACTGGCTCTACAAGGTGGGCACCAAATCCTCGGCCAACCCGGCTGAGGTGGCGCAGACGCTGGGGGCGATGTGGCTGAAGTCGTTGATGGACATCCAGCGCGAGACCCATGACGCCTCAGAGTTCCTCGAGCACGTCAAGATCGACCTGGTACCAGACTCGGTCTATGTCTTCACCCCACAGAGCAAGATCATGGCGCTGCCCCGGGGGGCCACGCCGCTGGACTTCGCCTACGCCATCCACTCCCGGGTGGGCGACCATTGCGTGGCCGCCCGCATCAATGGGGAACCGGCCGCGCTGCGGGCTGAGCTCAAATCGGGCGACGTGGTCGAGATCATCACCAACCCCGGCTCACGTCCCAGCCCCGGTTGGCTCAACATCGTGCGCACTGGGCGCGCCCGCTCCAAGATCCGCCACTACCTCAAGAACCTGGAGCACGAGGAAAGCCAGGCCCTGGGCGAGCAGATGCTGACCCAGGCCTTGAGGGCCGAGGGCATGGCGCTGCCCCCCGAGTCGGCGCCCGAGGGCACCAGCGTCTGGCCCACCCTGCTGCGGTGGAGCGGCAACCGCAATCCTTCGGAGCTGATGCTCGACATCGGGCTGGGCCGCAAGGTGGCGGCCATCGTGGCCAAGCGCCTGGCCCAGCTGATGCAGGAACAGGGACAGCGCCCGGATGCGGTGACCCTGACGCTGGCGCGCTACGCCGCCGGCGGCGAAGAAGCAGGCGCCACCCCGCCGAGCCTGGTGGTGGTCGACGGCAGCGAAGGCACCGGCGTCTCGCTGGCCACCTGCTGCCGCCCGATTCCCGGCGACGAGATCCAGGGCTACCTGGGCCGAGGCGAAGGCCTGGTGGTGCACACCGGCGACTGCGGTGTGGCCCGCCGGCTCTCGGCCCGGGACAAGGAACTTTGGATCCCGGTGGCCTGGTCCGAAGAGCCGGTGCGCCAGTTCGACACCGATGTGCAGGTGCTGTTGCGCAACGACAAAGGCACGCTGGCCCGTCTGGCCGCGGCCGTGGCGTCGGCCGAAGCCGACATCCACCACATCGACATGGGCGATGAGGCCCGCGGAGAGACGGCGGAGTTGCGCATGCGCCTGAGCGTGCGTGACCGCCAGCACCTGGCCGATGTGCTGCGGACGCTCAAGCGCAGCCCCTCGGTGTTGCGGGCTTCGCGCGTCAAGCCCGAGCGCCCACCGGGCTGATCCCCAGCCCCGGCCCCGACCGCCGAACTGGCGCGCCGCGACGCCGCTCCACCGCCGATCTGACCGGACGAAGGTCCGCAGAATCCGCGGGCATGGACGGCCCGTCTCCCCTCATCACCCGCCTCTGGCCGCTGCCGGCGCTGCTGGTCTGGGGCTTGGCCTGGGGCGTGTTCCTGCAGGCCTGGCGCAGCGGCCTACCGGGCTGGCTCTGCCTGGTGTCAGGCACGCTCACCGGCCTGCTGGGCAGCCTGTTGGGCGCCAACCGCTGGCGCCGACTGCTGATCGCGGCGGGCTTTCCCCTGGGCGTGCTGCTGGCCGCCCTGGCGCCGGCAGTGCCGGTGGCCGCCTGGCTCTTGCCGGTGGTGGTGCTGCTGGCGGTCTATCCGCCGCGGGCCTGGCGGGACGCGCCGCTCTTTCCCACCCCGCGCGGGGCACTGCAGGAGCTGGCGAAGGCGGTGCCGCTGGCGCCAGGCGCCCAGGTGCTGGATGCTGGCTGCGGCCTGGGGGCTGGACTGCGGGCGCTGCGTGCAAGTTATCCACAGGCCCGGCTGGAGGGGTGGGAATGGAGCTGGCCGCTGGCGCTGGGCTGCCGCCTGCGCCATCCGGGGCTGCGGGTGCGGCGCCGCGACATCTGGGCGGCATCGTGGCGGGGGCAGGACTTGGTCTACCTCTTCCAGAGGCCGGAGAGCATGCCGCGCGCCATGGACAAGGCCCGGCGTGAACTGGCGCGGGGCGCCTGGCTGGTGAGCCTGGAGTTCGAGTGCCTGGGCTGGCGACCGCAGGCGCGGCTGGAGACGGTGACGGGCAAGCCGGTGTGGGTCTACCAAGCGCCCTTTGAGCCGGCGCCGGCCCCGGGCGAACCCCCGCCGGGCTGAATCCCGATCACTCGCCCACCAGGCCGTTGCGGATGGCGTAGACGGTGAGCTCAGCGTTGTTGGCCAGGGCCAGCTTCTCCAGCACGCGGGCGCGGTACACGCTGACCGTCTTGGGGGAGAGGGCCAGTTCCGAGGCGATGTCGGACAGGCGCTTGCCGCTGGCGATCATCACCAGGGTCTGCAGCTCACGGTCGGAGAGCTTCTCATGGGCATTGGCCACCTCGGGCGTGGTCAGGCTCTCGACCAGCATCTGCGCGATTTCAGGCGTGACGTACTTGCGGCCCTGGGCCACGGTGCGCACCGCCTGCACCAGCAGCGCCGGATCGCCGCCCTTGTTGACGTAGCCGAAGGCGCCGGCGCGCAGGGCCCGGATGGCGTACTGGTCTTCGGGGTACATGCTGACCACCAGCACCTTGACGGTGGAGCCCTCCTCACGCAGGGCGTGCATCACGTCCAGGCCGCTGCGGCCGGGCATGTTGATGTCCAGCACCAGCACATCGCAGGTCTCCTTGCGCATGAGGGTGCGCAGCTCACCGTAATCGCCAGCCTCGCCCACCACGTCCAGGTCAGGGGCGTCGGCCAGGGTGTCACGGATGCCGCGGCGTATCAGCGCATGGTCATCGCAGATGATGACGCGGGTCATAGGGCTCCCCAGGCGGAAGGGTCGTGCTCCAGGTCGAGGTCCGCCTCCGCCTCGGGTCGGCCTCCGGGCTCCAGCGGGATCGACAGGATCAGGGTGGTACCGGCACGGCCGCTGGAGAGGTCCACCCAGCCCCCCACCGTCGAGGCCCGCTCATGCAGGCCGCGGATGCCGAAACTGCGGGCCTTGGCCAGGTCGGCATCGGACAAGCCGCGACCGTTGTCGCTGATCTCCAGGGACAGCACGCCCTGGGCGAGCGAGAGGTCGATGGAGACCCGCGTGGCCTGGGCATGCTTGCTGACATTGGTCAGCGCCTCCTGCGCGGTGCGGTAAGCCACCAGGGGCACGCCGGCGGGCAGCTGCGGGCTGTCGTGGCTGGTGCGGAACTGGCAGGTCACCCCCGTGCGGCGCTCGAAGCGGCTGGCCATCCACTGCAGTGCCGGCACCAGGCCTTGCTCCAGGATGGCCGGGCGCAGGTTGTGCATGATGCGCTGGCTGGCCTCCAGGGCGTGGGAGACGGTCTCGAGCGCGCTGTCAAAGCGGGGCTTGAGCTCGGCGGGAGTGGCCGGATGGCGGGCGAGCCAGGCCAGGTCGAACTTCAGCGCGGTCAGGCTGCCGCCCACGTCGTCATGGATTTCCCGGGCAATGGCCGCGCGCTCCATCTCGACGCTGGTCTGCAGGTGCTGGGCCAGCTCGGACAGGCGCTGGCGCGAGGCGGCCAGCTCACGGTCGGCGGCCTGGCGGGCACGCTGGGCCTCGTGTGCGGCGATGGCATGCTCGACCGCCGGTGCCAGGCGGGCCAGGTTGGCCTTGAGCAGGTAGTCGCTGGCGCCGTTGCGCATGGCCTCCACGGCCACATCCTCCCCGATCTCGCCGGACACCAGGATGAAAGGCAGGGTCACCCCCTGCTCACGCACCAGCTCCAGGGCCCGCAGGCCGGAGTAGCCCGGTAGGTTGTAGTCCGACAGGATGATGTCCCAGGGCTGGTCCAGGCCTTCGCGGAACTCGCGCTCGGTATCCACCCGGAGGGTCTGCACCGCGCGACCGCCACGGCTCAGGTGCGCCATGGCCAGTTCATGGTCAAGCTCGGAGTCTTCAAGGTGCAGCACCCGCAGCGGACGCAGGGCGGCGGAGGTGTTCGCGGCCGGCATGCACCAAGTATGACCCAGCAGCAGGCCAGGGAAAGGGAGAGCCAGACCGGAAATTGGCCACGTTTTGCCGCCGTGATCAATTCAACATTGACCGGGTGGCTGCCGAAAAATCAGCCACGTCCGAGCCCATGGACGCGACTGACGCCAGGGCCCGCACACCCCACTCCAGCGCATGACCACCGCCCAACCGCCCTGTGAACCCGGAGCCCCGATGCAAGCCTTAGACGCCCCCGTCCCAGAGCCCGCCGGCGGTGGCCTGCCGCTGCTGGCCGCGGCGGACCTGCAGGACCACCTGATGGTGGCCAGCCATGACCTGGAGCGCCTGCAGCGCCTGCTCGACGATGCCAGCGAATCGCTCACCACCCAGTTCTATGGCGCCAGCCACCTGATCACGCAGTACCTGCGGGCTGCCGCCCCCGGGCCGGATCAGGACCACGGCGCCGTGCATGAGGCGATGCAGAACCTCGCCTCGGCCATCACCGCGCTGCAGTTCCATGACATGGCCACGCAGCTGATCGGCCACACGCAGAAACGGCTGCGCAGCTGCGCCGACCGCATTGCGCGCGACGCCATGGGCGAGGAGGACGACGACGGTACCGCCGTCATCGAGGAAGGTCCCGCCCGCCCCAACCCCGTCACCCAGGACGAGATGGACGCCGGCTCCATCGAGCTGTTCTGATCCTCACGCCCCCCGCCATACCGACTGAACTCCGGAGAACACGCGATGCATTCGATCCTTGCCGTTGACGACTCGCCCTCGATGCGCCAGATGGTCAGCTTCACCCTCAAGAACGCCGGCTTCAATGTGGTGGAAGCCGTGGATGGGCAGGACGCCTGGGAAAAGGCCAACCAGCGCGACTTCAACCTGGTGCTGACCGACCAGAACATGCCGCGCATGGACGGCATCAGCCTGACGCGCAAGCTGCGCGAGAACCCCAAGTTCAAGACCACGCCCATCCTGATCCTGACCACCGAGTCCAGCGACCAGATGAAGCAGGCCGGCCGCGCCGCGGGCGCCACCGGCTGGCTGGTCAAGCCCTTCGATCCGGCCAAGCTGATCGAAGTCATTGGCAAGGTCATCCGCTGAGCTGACCTCCCTGCGGACCGCCGGCCCGGTGGGGCGGGTGGTCGCGATTCCCAGAGTTTCCGGATCACAGGAGCGGCGCACCATGGGTGAGACCCTGCACGAAGGCGGCAGCATTGCCGAGAGCATCGACCTCAGCCAGTTCTACCAGGTGTTCTTCGAGGAGGCTGGCGAGAACCTCGAGCAGATGGAGCAGCGGCTCCTGGAACTGGACGTCAACGCCGCCGACGACGAGGAGCTGAACGCGATCTTCCGTTGCGCGCATTCGGTCAAGGGCGGCGCGGCCACCTTCGGCTTCAGCGATGTGGCGGAACTGACGCACCAGATGGAGACGCTGCTGGACAAGCTGCGCCGCCACGAGCTGCAGCCCACGTCCGCCATGGTGGACGTGCTGCTGTCGGCCGGCGACGCGCTGCGTGCGCAGCTGGCGCGCCACCAGGGCACGGGCGGACCGGCCCCGGACACCCGTGAGCTGGTGGCCCACATCCGGGCCCTGGCCGAGGGTCAGGCCGTGGAGGCTCCTGCCGCCCCGCGGGCGGAAACCCGCGTCAGCGCGCCTGCAACCGCTGCGGTACCGGTGCCCAGCGCCTCGGGCGGCTGGGAACTGCGTGTGGGCCCGCTGGCCGATCCGGCGGCCGCCGACGGCCTGGCCGACCTGTTCCGCGAGATTCCCAACCTCGGCACCATCGAGCCGCTGGACGGCGGCAAGGCCGAGGACGGCATGCGCCGATTCCGTATCGTCAGCAACGCCAGCGAGACGGACCTGCTGGACCTGTTCACCTTCCACGTGGCCCGCGAGCAGCTGCAGCTGGGCCCGATGGGGCCCGGTTACGGCTTCCACGACGGGGCCCCCGGGGCTCCCGCCGACACCCGGCCCGCCGCCGCCCCCGCAACGCCGCCCGCCAGCGCACCGGCAGCACCCGCCAAGGACGTGGGCTACGGCTTCTTTGACGATGCACCGGGCGCCCCAGGCGGTGGCGTGGCGGCAGCGGCCCCCGCTCCCGCCCCTGCGCCTGTGGCCGCCCCGGAGCCGACACCGCTGGCCGCCGCAGCCACGCCGGTTGCGCCGGCGCCAGCGGCCGCCAGCCGGGCGCCCAAGGCCGAGGCGAAGGCTGGCGCCGGTGCCCTGGACTCCACCACCCTGCGGGTGTCGGTCGAAAAGGTCGACCAGCTGATCAACCTGGTGGGCGAGCTGGTGATCACCCAGGCCATGCTGGCGCAGAACAGCCGCACTGGCGACAACCCCATCAGCCAGCAGCTGGCCTCGGGCCTGGCCGACCTGGAGCGCAACACCCGCGACCTGCAGGAAGCGGTGATGTCGATCCGGATGATTCCGATGTCCATGGTCTTCAACCGCTTCCCTCGGATGCTGCGCGACCTGGCCAGCAAACTGGGCAAGAAGGTGGAACTGGTCACCCAAGGCGAAGCCACCGAACTGGACAAGGGCCTGGTGGAGAAGATCACCGACCCCTTGACCCACCTGGTGCGCAACAGTTGCGACCATGGCATCGAGCTGCCGGCCGATCGCCTGGCCAAGGGCAAGCCCGAGCACGGCACCGTGACCTTGGTGGCCTCGCACCAGGGGGGCTCCATCGTCATCGAGGTGCGCGACGACGGCCGTGGCCTCAACCGCCAGAAGCTGCTGGATAAGGCGCGCGAGCGCGGCATCGAGGCCCCCGACAGCCTGACCGACCAGGAGGTCTATGGCCTGATCTTCGCGCCCGGCTTCTCCACCGCAGACGTGGTGACCGACGTGTCCGGCCGTGGCGTGGGCATGGACGTGGTCAAGAAGAACATCACCGCCCTGGGCGGCACGGTGGAGATCGACTCCGCCGAGGGCTACGGCATGAGCGTCAAGGTGCGCCTGCCGCTCACCCTGGCCATCATGGACGGCATGAGCATCGGGGTGGGTGACGAGGTCTACATCCTGCCGCTGTCCTCAGTGGTCGAGTCCTTCCAGATCGAGGACGGCATGATCAAGACCATTGGCAACTCCGGCCGGGTGGTGGAGGTGCGCGAGGAGTTCATGCCGGTCATCGACCTGGAACAGGTCTTCAGCGTGCCCCGCTTCGACTTCGAGAAGTCCACCAGCATCCTGGTGGTGGTCGAGGCCGAGGGTGGGCGGGTGGCGCTGCTGGTCGACGAACTGCTGGGCCAGCAACAGGTGGTGGTCAAGAACCTGGAGGCCAACTACCGCAAGGTCAACGACGTCTCCGGCGCCACCATCATGGGTGACGGGCGGGTCGCCCTGATCCTGGACATCGGCTCCCTGGTGCGCCGCTCGCGCCACTGAGGCCCATTGCCGAGGAGACCCCACATGCCGACAAGCCGCCTGAGCGTGGGCCAGCGCCTGGCCCTGGGCTTCACCACCCTCATGGCCCTCATGGTCCTCATGGCCGCCGGCGTGCAGTGGCAGCTGGCGCAAGTCGCCCGACTCAACCAGGACATTGCCCAGGCCCAGGGCGCGGCCGTGCTGGCCGTGACCTGGCAGGGCCACACCCAGACCAACCTGGCTCGGGCGCTGTCCGTGGCCAAGTCGGGGGGACAGGCTGAACTCAAGGCCTTCCTGGACCCGATGATGAAAGAGACGACCGCCCGCATCAACGAGCTGCAAAAACAGATCGAGGGCCTGGCGCTGACCGACAGCCAGCGCCAGCAGCTGGGGCAGGTCGCCCAGACCCGCAAGGTCTACATCGACAGCCGGGCCGCGGTGCTCAAGCGCCTGGGCGAGGGCGACCCCCAGGCCGCGGCCGACGTGGACCGCCAGGTTGTCCCCGCGGCGAATGCCTACCTGGCGGCCCAGGCCAGCCTGGTGGGGAGCCTGCAGGCCCAGGCCCAGGAGGCCGCCCAGTCCGGCGCCCAGGCCCTGGACACCAGCCGCCGCCTGCTGCTGGCCGGTAGCGTGCTGGCCTTGGCCCTGGGCATCGTCATGGCCTGGCGCCTGACCCGCTCCATCATCGGCCCCATGCGCCGGCTCATGCACGGCGCCGAGCAGATCGCCGAGGGCCATCTGGACCGCCCCATGGCGCAGGACCGGCACGACGAGATCGGGCATCTGCAAGGCACCCTGGAGAAGATGCGCCGCCAGCTGCAGGCCATGGTCTCAGGCATCCGCCGGAGCACGCAGAGCATCGGCAACGCCAGCAGCGAGATCGCCGCCGGCGCCCAGGACCTGAGCGCGCGCACCGAGCAGACGGCCTCCAACCTGCAAGAGGCGGCCTCCTCCATCGAACAGCTGGCCGGCAACGTGCGTCAGACCGCCGATGCCGCACGCACCGCCAACCAGATGGCTGCCACGGCGGCCGAGGCCGCCCAGCGCGGTGGCCAGGTGGTGGGCGAGGTGGTGAGCAACATGTCCGACATCACCGAGGCCAGCCGCAAGATTGCCGACATCATCAGCGTCATCGACGGCATTGCCTTCCAGACCAACATCCTGGCGCTCAACGCGGCGGTGGAGGCCGCCCGCGCCGGCGAGCAGGGCCGCGGCTTTGCGGTGGTGGCCGGCGAGGTGCGCACACTGGCCCAGCGCAGCGCTGCGGCCGCACGCGAGATCAAGACCTTGATCCACGCCAGCGTGGAGCGGGTGGAGTCGGGCTCCCGCCTGGTGCAGTCTGCCGGCTCCACCATGGGCGAGATCGTGGGCAGCGTGCAGCGGGTCACCGACATCATCGCGGAAATCAGCGCCTCGTCCACCGAGCAGAGCGACGGCATCGCCCAGGTCAACACCGCCGTGAACCACCTGGACCAGATGACGCAGCAAAACGCCGCCCTGGTCGAGGAAAGTGCCGCCGCCGCCGAGAGCCTCAAGCACCAGGCCGAGCAGCTCAACCATGCGGTGGACCGCTTCTCGGTGGGCGACGACCCTCCACCCGCGCCCCTGGCCGCCGGCGCCTCGCCGCCCGCCGCCGCACCGGCCATCCGGCAAACCGCGCTGCCACCAGCGCCCCGACCTGCACCGCGACCGGCCGCGCGCGCGCCGGCCGCCACCCCGTCCGACCACGACTGGGAAACGTTCTGAACGCCACCCACCGCACGGCCCCCCGCGGCCGGCCGCTCCCACCTTGCCGCCCCGGCGCCGCTGCTTTTGGAGAACTGCGTGACCTCCTCCTCAACGCCCTGGATGCGGCGCTTCCCCATCCGCCTGCGCATGCAGGGTGCCATCGGCACCGTGCTGGCCTTGTTCGCCCTGGTCGGTCTGGCCGCCTGGCTGGGCATACACCACCTGGCGTCGCTCAACCAGCACTTCATGGTGCATTCCATGGCGGAACTGCATGAGGTGGGCGACATCCGCCAGGCGCTGGGCCGCATGCGCCAGGCCGAGAAGGACATGGTCATCGACTTCGAGGACAGCGCCGCCGTGCAGCGCCACGCCGCGGTGTGGCAGCAGGCGCTGGAGGGGACGCGCAAAGGCCTGAACGAGCTGCAGGCCGGCGAGGAGGACGAGGACAACCGGCTGGCGCGCGAAGCGTTGACCTCGCTGGAGGCCTACGCCACGGCCACCCAGGGCGTGATCCGCACCCTGAGCGCCGGCAGCTACGACTCGGCGCGCGGCCCCAGCCGGCTGATGGACCGCGCACGGGGCCATGTGACCGAAGTGGAGGAGCGCGTGGCCGGCATCGCCAAGGTGGTCGATGACGAGGCGACCGAGACCCGAGCCGCCTTTGAGGCCCGGATCCATCAGGTCCAGGTCAGTTTCGGCTTGGTGATGGCCCTGGTGGTGGTGGTGGTGGTGCCGTTGACCCTGCTCAATTCCCACTCCATCACCGAGCCGCTGATGGCCGCGCGCGACGTGGCCAAGGCCATTGCCGAGGGAGACCTGACCCGCCCCATCGACACCCGTGGCCATGACGAGGTGGGGCAGCTCATGCGGGCCCTGTCCACCATGCAGACGGCCCTGGGCGGGCTGGTGGGTGAAGTCCGGCAGGCTGCAGACAGCATCCGGACCGCCTCGGCCGAGGTGGCCTCCGGCAACACCGACCTCAGCGGGCGTACCGAACAGGCCGCCAGCAGCCTGCAGCAGACCGCCAGCTCCATGGAGCAGCTCACCACCAACGTGCTGCAAAGCGCCGAAGCGGCGCGCCATGCCACCGGCTTGGCCGACTCCGCCTCGGACGCCGCCACCGCCGGGGGCACCGTCGTGCATGAGGTGGTGCAGACCATGGAGGACATCCAACAGTCCAGCCGCCGCATCGGCGACATCATCGGCACCATCGATGGCATCGCCTTCCAGACCAACATCCTGGCGCTCAATGCCGCGGTGGAAGCCGCTCGCGCCGGCGAGCAGGGCCGCGGCTTTGCCGTGGTGGCCGGTGAGGTGCGCAGCCTGGCCAGCCGCTCGGCCGAGGCCGCCCGGGAGATCAAGACCCTCATCGGCGCCTCGCTGGACCGGGTAGAACACGGCTCGCGCCTGGTGCGCGACGCCGGCAGCCGCATGGAGGACATCGTCAACGCCGTGGGCCGGGTCTCGCACACCATCCACGAGATCTCCACGGCCACCGGTGAGCAGAGCCAGGGCATCGGCCAGGTCAACCAAGCCGTCGGCCAGCTCGACCAGATGACCCAGCAGAACGCGGCCCTGGTCGAAGAAAGCGCCGCCGCCGCGGAAAGTCTGCGCGAGCAGGCCACCCGTCTGTCTAGCCTGGTGGCAAGCTACCGCGTGGAGGGGGCGGCGGGCCTTGCGGCCTCCACCGGGTCGGCCCCCGTGGGCCGTGGCGCCGCGCCCCCGCCCCGGCCTGCCACCCGCCCGGCCGCACCGGCCACCCACCGCGCCACGCCGGCAGCCGCCGCGCCCGCAGCCCGCCCGCAGGCCCCGGCTTCGACCGAGACCGAGTGGGAAACCTTCTGAGCCCAGCCTGACCAGACACCACCATGAGCCCCCTCATGAGCCCTTCCCTTACCGCTCCGCCCTGGCTGCGGCGCCTGAGCATCCGCCAACGCCTGCTGGGCAGCGTGGGCGTGGTGGCCCTGGCGATCCTGGTGCTGGGGCTGTGGGCCTCGGCGGCCTACCGCCAGCTGCAACAGGACACCGACGCCCAGTTGGCCCGCCAGCTGGCGGTGCTGGACCAGGCCCGGGCCCTGGAGACCGCCGTGGAGCGCCTGCAGCGCCTGGAGCAGGAGGTGCTGCTGGCCTCGAACAACGTGCTGGAGGCCCGTGAGCGCCAGCAACGCTGGCAGGCCGAGCTCAAGACCACCCAGGGCTTGCTGCAGCAGGCCGGCGCCGCCGGCGCGGGCGCCCTGGCCCCGCTGGGCCGCTACGGGGAGACCGTCGCCCCGGTGCTGCAGCAGGTCAGCGATGCCCGCATCGACACTGCGGCCGCCCACGCCTACACCCGCCAGGCAGGCCCCGACCTGGCCTAAGCCCTCCAGGCCATCGGCCAGGCCGCGCAGGCCGACCGGGAGCGGCTGGACGCCGAGCATGCCGAAATGGCCGCCGCTGGCCAGCGTCAGTCCCTCCTGCGTCTGGTGGCGGCTGCAGCCGTGCTGGGCGGCTTTCTCCTGGCGATGCAGGCCATGGTGCGCTCCATCGCCCGGCCGCTGGAAACCGCCACCTCCGCGGCGCTGCGTATGGCCGAAGGCGACCTGAGCCAGCCCCTGGCCGACAGCGCCCCGGACGAGGGTGGCCAGATGCTGCGCGCCCTCGCCCGCATGCAGGACAGCCTGCGCCAGGTGGTGGGCCAGGTTCGCGAAGTGGCCGACAGCATCCAGACCGCCAGCGCCGAGGTGGCCACCGGCAACCTCGACCTGAGCCAGCGCACCGAGAACACCGCCAGCAACCTGCAGCAGACCGCAGCCTCGATGGAGGAGCTCAGCGGCACGGTCCGTCACAGCGCCCAGGCCGCCGACCAGGCGCACCAGCTCTCCGGCCAGGCCAGCCAGGAAGCGCGCCAGGGCGGCACGGTGGTCGATCAGGTGGTGGCCACCATGGACGCCATCAGCCAGGCCTCACGGCAGATCGCCGACATCACCGGGGTGATCGACGGCATCGCCTTCCAGACCAACATCCTGGCCCTCAACGCCGCGGTAGAGGCCGCCCGTGCCGGTGAGCAGGGCCGCGGTTTTGCCGTGGTGGCCGGCGAGGTGCGCACCCTGGCCAGCCGGTCGGCCGAGGCCGCCCGGCAGATCAAGTCCCTCATCGGCACCAGCGTGGACAAGGTCGAGGCTGGCGCCGCGCAGGTGCAGCAGGCGGGTCAGGCCATGGGCGGCATCGTGCAGTCCATCCAGCGGGTGGACCACATCATGGGCGAACTGGCCAATGCCAGCGGCGAGCAGAGCCGGGGCCTGGAGCAAATCAACCAGGCCGTCTCGCAGCTGGACCAGATGACGCAGCAGAACGCCGCCTTGGTCGAGCAGAGCGCCGCCGCCGCCGACAGCCTGCAGCAGCAGGCCCGGCAGCTGCACGCCCTGGTGGCCACCTTCCGGCTGCAGGCCCATTGAAGCCGGACAACACGGCCCCAGCGCAATTCCTGCCCTTCAGCATCGGTCCATCCGACCGATAAGCCCACAAGGGCCCCACCCTTTCCGAGTCCCCGTCTTTTCAAGGACACAGCCATGGACATGAGCACCGACGTCGCCCACGTGGCCCGCCACGAGGCCGAACGCGCCCTGATGGGTGCCCGCGGCCGCACCCCCGCCACCCCCACCTCGGCCCATGGCGAGTACCTCACCTTCCGCCTGGGCGCGGAGGAGTACGGCATCGACATCCTGCGGGTGCAGGAAATCCGCTCCTATGAGCAGCCCACCCGCATCGCCAATGCACCGTCCTTCCTCAAGGGCGTGGTCAACCTGCGCGGCGTGATCGTGCCGATCATCGACCTGCGGGTGAAGCTAGGCTGTGAGAGCGCCGACTTCAACGCCTTCACCGTGGTCATCGTGCTCAACATCCGCGGCCGGGTGGTGGGGGCGGTGGTGGACTCGGTGTCGGACGTGATGGAGCTCTCGCACGACCTCATCAAGCCGGCCCCGGCCATGAACGCGGTGGTGGACATGAGCTATGTCACCGGCATCGCCAACGTGGGCGACCGCATGCTCATCCTGATGGACATCCAGGCCCTGATGAGTGCGGCCGACATGGGCCTGATCGAGGCCATGGGCTGAACGGGTCGGGGCGCGCCGCGCCCCGCCCGCACTCAGCGGTGGCGGAACTCCGCCTTGCGCTTGTCCAGGAAGGCGCCCATGCCTTCACGCTGGTCCTCGGTGCCAAACAGCGCATGGAAGAGCCGGCGCTCGTAGCGCACGCCGGTGGACAGGCCGCTCTCGAAGGCCTCGTTGACCAGCTCCTTGACCATCATCACGCTGGGCTGGCCCATGGTGTTGATCTGGGCCGCGGTGGCCAGCGCCTCGTCCAGCAAGCTGGCCGCCGGCACCACCCGGGAGACCAGGCCGCTGCGCTCGGCCTCCTCCGCCCCCATCATGCGCCCGGTCAGCAGCATCTCCATGGCCTTGGCCTTGCCGATGGCGCGCGGCAGGCGCTGCGTGCCGCCGGCCCCGGGCACGATGCCCAGCTTGATCTCCGGCTGGCCAAACTTGGCCGAATCCGCAGCGATCACCACGTCGCACATCATGGCCAGCTCACAGCCACCGCCCAGGGCAAAACCCCCCACGGCGGCGATCACCGGCTTGCGAACCTGGCGGATGGTCTCCCAGTTGCGCGAGATGTGGCCGCGCTTGAACGCATCCATGTGGCTGAAGCCAGCCATGGCGGCGATGTCAGCGCCCGCCGCGAAGGACTTCTCGCTGCCGGTGATGACGATGCAGCCGATGCCGTCGTCGGCATCAAAAGCCAGCAGCGCCTGACCCAACTCGTCCATGAGCTGGTCGTTCAAGGCATTGAGCTGCTTGGGCCGGTTCAGGGTGATCAGTCCGGTCTTGAGGGCACCGTCTCCACGCACCTCGGTCAGGATGCATTCATGGCTCATCGTCTTCTCCTTGGGTCTGCTTTTGCGGGGGAGGAAACAGGCCTGCGCCTCAGCGCGCCGGCGCGGCCTGCAGCGGGGGTTGCTTGAGGGTCAGCTCCAGATGGGTCTCGGCATCTTGGTGGATCAGGATGCGCACCGGCAGGTACTGAAGGCTGGGCGCCATCCACATCTCCACGCTCAGCTCGTTGGGCTTGCGGCCTTCGGCGCGCGGCCGCAGGTGGTAGGCGTCCACCGTGGCAAAGGGCAGGACCACCGGCTCCAGGGCAGCCACCTCATAGCCCCAGGTGCCCACGCGTCGCGGCAAGGCCATCGGGAACTGCAGTGTGGCCCCGACCCGCTGCAACTCCGGTTGGGTCAGGAAGCGCCAAGTCATCTGCACGAACTGGCTGGCAGAGTCCTGCACACCGGCAGGCGCTGGCACCGTCTTGCCGTTGGCCAGCCGCACTTCCTCGGCGTCGAAATGGACCGTCTCCTGCCGGGTGCTCACCAGCGGCGCCTCGGAGACCTGGTCAAAGCGGCGCGGCGCCAGGCCCTGGGCCGTGATGAGCCCGTCACTTTGCAGCCGACGCTCGAAGGCAGGCGAAACCTTGAGCGTCAGCTGCACCTGGTAGCGCTCGCCCTGCCGCCGCCATTCCACCTGGGCCGAACCATAGAGCGGACCGCGGAAATGGCCCTTGAGGTCCAGCGTCAGCCGGGTCGAACTGGGCCATTCGAAAGCCGCCGGAGCCGAGGCGGCCGCGGCCACCGCGGGCGCGGCCGCCGACGCCGGCTCGGCCACCGCGGCCACGAATTCAGGCGTGGAGGCGGCCGGGGTCGCCGGCTCGGCCACCACCTCTGGAGCGACAGGCTCGTCGGGCTCCGGCAAAGGCCGGGAAGCCGCTGGCGACGGGGCGGGCGCCGCGGCGCGGATCGGCGGCGGGGCAGGCGGCGCCGGTGGGCGCACCGCCGGCGGCGCACTCAAGGCCATTTCCTGCACAAAGGCCACCTCCAGGGCCGGGGGCGGGGCCGCCTGGGCGCCCCAGCCCACCATGGACTGCGAGACCTCGCGGCCCAGCCAGACATGGCCCAGGCAGACCGCGGCCCACACCGCCCACCACAGCGGCCGGCGCCAAGCCGCCAGGGCCCGCAGATCCCTCACCACCGGGAGGGCTCCCACCGCGCGGCCTTGCCCCGCTGGGCAGGCCCGCGCCTGCGGCCGTGCCCTGTGCTCATTCGCCCAACCAGGCCAAGCGTCGGGCCGCGATCTCGGCGTCGGACGGGGTCTGCAAGCCCAGGCGGACCTGCTGGCCGGCCGCGGCCTCGGCGCTCTGTTCGGCGGCCAGGCGCAGGGTACGCAGGCGCTGGCCGCGCACCACGGTCAACTCGCAGGCCTGGGTGGGCAGGACCCACTGGCGCAGGTCCTCCAGCCGGCGCAAACGCCAGCCATCGGCGGCCAGCAGCTCATCCCCGGCCGAGAGCCCGGCCGCCTCGGCCAGCCCGCCGCGCAGCACGACCTTGACCTTGAGGCCCTCGGCCCCCTCCTGCATCCGCAGGCCCAGGCGCTGCGCCAGGGCGGTCGCCTCTTGGGTGACCGACACGCCCATGGCTTCCAAGGCTGGCGCAAGGGGCAAGGGATCACGGCCGTGGACCCACTGGATCAGGGCCCCGGCCAAGGCCGGACCGCCCTCGGCGGAAACGGCCGCCAGGATGGCGGCTTCGGTCACGCCGTGGCGCAGGCTGCCCTTCCAGAGCCGGCGCATCACCGCATCCAGCCCGGCGGCACCGGCCGCGCGCAGGCGCAGGTCCAGCAGCAGGGCCACGAGCGAGCCCTTGGTGTAGTAGCTGACGGTGGCGTTGGGGGAGTTTTCGTCGGGGCGGTAGTACTTGACCCAGGCGTCAAAACTGGCCTGGGCCACGCTGTGCCACGCCTGCCCCGGTGCCTGGGCCACCCCATTGACGGTGCGGGCGAGGGCCTTGAGGTAGCGGGCGGTGTCCATCAGGCCCACCCGGCGCAGGAAGAGGTCGTCGTAGTAGGAGGTGAAGCCCTCGAAGAACCAGAGCAGCTCGGTGTAGTTCTCCCGCGCATAGTCGTAGCGCAAGAACTCCCGCGGCTTGAGCCGCTTGACGTTCCAGGTGTGGAAGTACTCGTGGCTGATCAGGCCCAGCAGGGTCTGGTAGCCCTCGCTGGTCTCCGGCATCCCGGTACGCGGCAGGTCACGGCGGTTGGCGATCAGGGCCGTGCTGGCGCGGTGCTCCAGACCGCCATAGCCCTCCTCCACCGCGTTGAGCATGAAGACGTAGCGGGCAAAGGGCGGGCGGCCCTTGCCATGCCAAAAGCGGATCTGGGCCTCGCACAGGCGTTGGGTGTCGGCCAGCAGGCGCTCTCCATCCATGCCCGGCCACGCGCCGGCGACCACGAACTCGTGGGGCACGCCGCAAGCTTCGAAGCGGCCGCGCCAGAAAGGACCAAGTTCCACCGGGGAGTCGGCCAGCTCGTCGTAGTCGGCGGCCTTCCAGGTCCGCGGCCGCGGGCCGGGTGGCAGGGCCACCGCCACGTCCCAGCCGCGCGGCAACTGGCCCAGTCGCAGCTCGTGGGGCTCGTCCTCGCGCCCCTCCACCCGCAGGCACAGGCTGGTGGGGTTGAAGAAGCCGCGGCAGTCCTCCAGCCAGGCACAGCGCACCGAGTTGTCGAAGGCGTACACCTCGTAGCGCAGCACCAGGGCGGTGCTGCCCTCGCAGGCCACGTCCCATGTGCATTTGTCGAGCTGGCGGACCGCGCAGGCCGCCTCGCCCTGGCGGGCCTCCAGCGGCCCCAGGTGACGGGCGAACTCGCGCACCATGTAGCTGCCCGGAATCCAGGTGGGCAGGCTCAGGCGACAGCGGGCCGGCGGCTGTGGCACGGTCAGGGTGACGGCAAAGCGGTGTGCGGCCGCCTGGGCCACGTCCACGCGGAAAGTGATCATCGGCTCGGGCTCCTGCCGGTCGGATGGGGAGTGGCGGTGAGGGTCGATGGTGCCGGGCTCAGATGCCGGCGGCCCCCAGGAAACAGCAGAAAGCAGCGATGGCACTGAGGCGGAAGCGCAGGGTGAGCCAGTAGCCCAGGCCCGCGGCGGTGTAGAGCTGACGGTCCTTCCAATAGCAGACGCCCAGCATCACCCCCAGCACCACCAGGCCCGCGTGCGGGGGCATGATCATGCCGAACCAGCCCACCAACGGCGGCACCATGGCCCAGCGGAAAGCCCGCCCCCCCGGCAGGCCGGCCCGCATGGCCAGGCCCCAGTGCACACCGCCCAGAAAGGCGACGATGGCCCCGGCATAAGCGGACAGGGAAAGGGCCACCCAGACGTGGGCATCACGCAGCTCATCGCTGTCGCCCCCCACCAGCCAGACCAGCAGGGTGCCCAGCGCAAAGGGGATCAATCCAGCATGGCCCAGCTTCCAGGCTTCCTGGGGAGGCTGCTGCTCGCCCGGCACCACAGGCCAGGCCGGGGAAGAGGGAGGCGTCATCGGCGTGTTCATGGCGCCGCATTGTCACCGGTGGCGCAAGCCGGCAACACACGCATGGGCGTCGATCTGGCGCCGGCGCGACAGCGGCCCGCGCCCGGGACGGCGAGCCGCCCATCCGACACGGCGGCAACGCCGTGTGGCGGATTCGAGAGAACAAAAGAAAACGGGCCAGATGTTTTCACATCTGGCCCGTGGAGTTGGTGCGGCTGGCAGGATTCGAACCCACGACCCCTTGGTTCGTAGCCAAGTACTCTATCCAACTGAGCTACAGCCGCTCGTCTATGACGGTGATCAGACTGGCAAGAGACCTGAGCCTCGAGTCAGAACGACGCTGATGGCATGCTGTTTGGAGTCAGACTGGTGACTGACTTTGCACTTTCGTGCATGCACGCTCACAAGCGATTTGGTTTGGTGCGGCTGGCAGGATTCGAACCCACGACCCCTTGGTTCGTAGCCAAGTACTCTATCCAACTGAGCTACAGCCGCTGCGAGCCTATGACTATAGCACAGCGTATTTTTGAATTGCAAGCACTCTGCGCGAAAAACTTTTGCAGGCCGGTTCCAACCCGTCAATCGATGGCGGCAGCACGCTGGTCGTAAGCCAGGGCGCGGTCTTCCTGGCCCTCCTCGCGGGCCATGCCCGCCAGGCAGCGCAGGGACTGCCGGCGCACAGATGAGGGCAAGGCGACCGCCGAGGCGGTCTGCTCCAACAGACGTCGGGCCTTGCCCCAGAGCTGCCGGTCGGCAAACACCATGGCCGCCGCGGCCACCAGCGCCGGCTCATGTCCGTGCTGACCCATGGCCACCTCCAGCCGTGGCAGCCATTCGCTGCCCGCACCGGGCGCACAGTCCACCAGGGCCAGTGCCAGGGCGGCACGGCCTTCGGGCTCAAACTTGCCCAGCCGCTCCCAAGCCTGCTGCAGCCAGAACCGGCCGGTGCCGGCCTCACCCAGGCGGGCGGCACGGCTGGCGGCCCGGGCCACCACCCAGGGGTCCTGGCGGTCGGCCGCGTCAAGCTGCTGCCAAGTCCGCTGCAACTGATCCACGTCGAAGGCCTGGTCCAGCGCATCCAACGCCAGCGACCGCAGCAGCGACTGGGCAGCCGCTGCCGAGAAGCCCTGGTGCTTGGCCAGCAGGCGGGCCACCTGCAGGGCCTGCAGGGGTTGGCGCATCTGCCGCGCCAGCTGCAGGCGCAGGCGCAGGGCCTGGGTGCGGCGTGCCACCCCTGGTGGCAGCTCAGCCAGCAGCCGCTGCGCCTCCTCGGCCTGGCGGTCCTCGACCGCCCACTCGGCGCACTGCAGCAGCAGGCCATCCACCGCGGAGCCGCTGAGCTGCTGTGACCGCGCCAGCGACAGCGCGGTCTGCACGGCCTCATCGCGACCCTTGCGGTCCTGCAGGCGGTGGGCGGCGCTGGCCAGCAGGCCATGTGCGAGCACCGAAAAACCGGTGTCTTCACGCAGGGCCGCGGTATCGGCCTGCAAGGCCAGCGCCCGCTCCGCCGCCCGCTGGGCCCGCGCGTAGCGGGCGGCCAGGGCCTCGGTCATGGCCTCGCGCAGCGCGGCCTGAGCGGCCCGCTCGCGCTTGAGTTCACGCCAGGCGCGGGCCCGTCCAGGCAGGCTCCACAGCGAATCGGCGGTCCTCAACACCAGGAAGGCGGCCACCACGGCAGCGGCCACCACCAGCAGGAAAAGGTTGAGCGACAGGTCGAGCCGCCAGTGACCGTAGTAGAGGGACACCAAGGCGTCGTTGCTGCCCAGGAAGGTGGCGGCCACCACGGCCGCCACGAACACCAGCAGCATCCAGGCAATGTTTCTCATCGCGTCGGAGATCCGGAAGCGGTTGTTCGGAGGGCACTCAGCGGCCGGCTGCGGCGGCGGCCAGGGCGGCCAGGGTCTCGTCGGGGCGCGGCAGGTTCACCACCCGGCTCTGCGCGCCGACCTGCCCCACCAGCTCCTGGGCCGCGGCGACGCGCCGGGAGGCGGGATCGAAGTAGCGCCCCAACGCCCCCTGGGCCTGGGCCAGGTCGCTCTGGGCCAGGTCGAACTGCCGCGACATGAGCGCCAGCCGGGCGTTGAGCAGGCGGAGCTTGAGGTTCTCGCGCAGGAAAAAAGACTGCTCGGGGCTGATGAGGGCGGCCTCAGGGTGGTCGATCCGCGTCACGCGGACCAGGCCCTTGACCTCTTGCCACACCTGCCCGACCCAGCGCTGCCACACGGCCGGCTCCTCAGGCGCGGAGGCGGCGGCCGCCGGCCGCGATGCGGCACGGCTGGCCACCGCCGCGGCAGCCGTCGTCGGCCGGCCGGCCCGCTCGGCGCTGGCCAGCAACGGCAGCTCATCGACCAGCCGCACCGCCTCATCGAGCTTGATGACCAGACTGGGCACGTCCACAGCGCTGACCGCGCGCGCCCGATCCAGGTCACGCGCCACCGCGCGGCGCACCCGCTCTAGGCGCGGCTGGTTGTAGCGGGTCAAGCGCTCGTCGGCCTGGCGCAAGGCGGCCACCACCGGGTCGGCGCTGCCCGTGATGGCCGCCTGCTGCTGGGCCACCCGCAGGGCGGACTCGACGTCGGCCAGCACGTTCTCGTCGCGTGAGCGTGACAGGGACTGGATCAACTCCTCGACCTGGGAGCGCTGCAGTGCGGACTCGGCCACCCGGGCCTCCAGCAGCCCCACCTTGGCCTGCGCGTCCGCGGCGATCTCCTGGGCCTGCCGCGACAGCAGGCGCGCCTCGGTGCTCTGCTCTTGGCTGACCTGCTGCCGGCGCACCAGCTCCTGCTCCAGCAACTGCACCCGCTGCTGGGTATTCCAGGCCAGGGTGACGCCCAACACCCCCATGGCGGTGACGGCCACCGCGCCGAGCACCCAGATGTTGGCGCGGTGGTGCCAAGCCGGCGGAGCGCCTGCCAGGCCCGGGGCCTGGGCGGCCACCGGCGACAGGGGAGCGGCAGGCGCGACCGGCGGGACGGACGTGGCCGCAGGCTCGGGCGAGGCGGGAGTGGGAGGCAGAGTGGGTTCGCTCACGGTCAACAAGCTCTCACAGGATGTCTTGGCGCCACAGGCCGGCCCAGGGGAGAGGGGCCCCGGGGCCGGCAGCGGGCACAGCCCGCACGGTACACCGGAAAACTGATCACCGGCCGGCCCGGACGCGGACCCTCAGGCGCCCCGGTCGGCCGTCAGGACGGCCAGCGCGGCCTCCAGCCCCACGCCCACGGGCAGAACACGCCCGAAGCCGAAGCGCTGGCAAGCCTGCTCGATCCGGGGATGGCTGGCCAGCGCGGTGCTCTGGTGCCAGGGCCAGGGGCCGGTCAGGGCCGCCAGATGATCCAGGGCCTCGGAGCTGCTGATGAGCCAGCGCGCACGCGCCGGCTGTGCCCGCAGTGCCTGCAGCACCGCCTGCTCCGGCTCGCCCCAAACCGGGCGGACCCGGGCATAGGCCTGCAGGGTGTGGACGCGGGCCCCCGCCTGGTCCAGGGTGCGCGCCAACCAGTCGCGCCCCCCCTCACCACGCACGATCCAGACCTCGCGCCCAGGCCAGTCCTCCTGCGCCACCAAGGCCCAAAGGGCCTCGGAGTCGAACTGGGGAGACTGCGGCCCCGGGGCAACGATGGCCGCCTGCGGCACCCCGGCGGCGCACAGGGCGGCCACGGTGCCCGGCCCGGTGGCCAGGGCGCGGGCGCCGGCCGGCCAGCACCAATCGGGGCCCAGCGCCTGCCGGAAACAGTGAACCGCATTGGGGCTGACGAACATCACCTGAACCTGGGTCGGCCAGGCGGCGACGGCTGCACGCAGCGCCGCGGGATTCGGAGCGCCCTGGATGGCCAGCAGGGGCAGGGCCTGGGCGGCCTGGCCACGGGCGCGCAACTTGCTCACCCATTCCTGTGCCTGGGCCTGGGGCCGGGTGACCAGCGCCAGCCACGGGCTGGGTGACGGCTGCAGGAAGCCGGGGGCTGAAGCGTCGGGGGACATGGGATGAATCTCGCAGGGGACCGTGCCGCGCCACCCGAGGGCGGGTGCGCCGGGCACCAGCGCCGGCGCCCCGCCTTGGTGCGCACCGGGGGGAAGGCCTCAAACGCTGGCGCAGGCCTGCAGGTAGGCCTCACCGCCTTGCGAGCGCAGGGCCTGGGCGGCCTCGCGCCCCAGGGCCTCGGCCGCTTCAGTGCCCGTCACCTGCGCCTGCAGGCGGACCTGCAGCAGCGGCTGGCTGGCATCACCCACATGGCCCAGGGCGGCCACCAGGGTCATGCCGTGCTCCTCTACGGTGGCATAGGCGGCCAATGGCACGCTGCAGCTGCCCCCCAGGGCACGCGAGACGGCGCGCTCGGCATGCGTGGCCAGCCAGGTCGGGGTGTGGACAAAACCCGCCAGCACCGCCGCCAGGGCGGTGGCGTCGCGGCGGATCTCCAAGCCCAGTGCGCCCTGGCCGGCGGCCGGGATCATCTCCTGCGGCGTGAACACAGCCCGGATGCGCTCACCCAAGCCCAGGCGTTTGAGGCCCGCGGCGGCCAGCACGATGGCGTCGTAGCCGCCCTCGTCGAGCTTGCGCAGCCGGGTGTCGAGGTTGCCACGCAGCGGCTCGATGCGCAGGTCGGGGCGCGCGGCCCGCAGTTGCACCATGCGGCGCAGGCTGGAGGTGCCCACGCAGGCGCCCTGCGGCAGCGCCGCCAGGTGTTCGAATCGGTTGGAGACGAAGGCATCGCGGGGGTCCTCGCGCTCCAGCACGGCAGCCAGGCTGTAACCCTCGGGCAGCTCCATCGGCATGTCCTTGAGCGAGTGCACAGCGAGGTGGGCATGCCCCTCAGCCATGGCCACCTCCAGCTCCTTGACGAACAGGCCCTTGCCGCCCACCCTGGAGAGGCTGCGGTCGAGGATCTGGTCGCCGCGGGTGGTCATGCCCAGCAGTTCCACCGGCCCGCCCAGCGCCTGCCGCAGGCGGTCGCGCACATGCTCGGCCTGCCACAGGGCAAGCCGGCTCTCGCGGGTGGCGATGACCAGGGGTTGCGGAAGTTCGGTCGGGGTAGGCGCGGGATGGTTCATGCCCCGGATTATCCCGGTGGCCGCCACCTCCCCCAAAGCACACCCGGGGGCGCCGCACCCCGGGTCTGGCCGCCGCATCCCGGAGTCTGTTAGCATCATTGATTGGTAATTCGGTTACATCAAACTGGACATATCCATGCCCACCACGACACGCACGAGAAAGACCCCGGCCCGGCCCGCCAGCAAGACCGCCAAGGTCATGGTGGAAAAGGACATCCAGACCCTTGAAGAGACGCCGGAGGAGAAGAACAGGCCTCTGGTGGAGGACATCCGGTTACTCGGTAGGATCCTGGGCGATGTGATCCGTGAGCAGGAGGGCCGCGCGGCCTTCGACCTGATCGAGCGGGTGCGCCAGCTGTCGGTGGCCTACCGGCTGAAGAAGGACGCGTCGGCGGGCCGCGTGCTCGACCGCCTGCTCAAGAACCTCTCGGCCGACCAGACCGTGAGCGTGATTCGCGCCTTCAGCTATTTCTCCCACCTGGCCAACATTGCCGAGGACCGCCACCACGTGCGCCGCCGCCTGCACCACGAGGCCCGGGGCGACCTGCAGGACGGCTCCCTGGCCATGTGCTTTGACAAGCTGGCCGATGCCGACCACCGCGCCGCCGACATCTCGGCCATGCTGGAGCATGCCTACATCGCGCCGGTGCTGACCGCCCACCCCACCGAGGTGCAGCGCAAGAGCATCCTGGACGCCGAGCGCGCCGTGGCCGAGCTCATCGGCCAACGCGACGACCTGCACACCGAACGCGACCGCAACGCCAACGAGGCCCTGATCCGCGCCCGCGTCACCCAGCTCTGGCAGACGCGCATGCTGCGCTACACCAAGCTCACGGTGGCCGACGAGATCGAAAACGCGCTCTCTTACTACCAAAGCACCTTCCTGCGCCAGATTCCGCGCATGTACGCCGACATCGAGGAAGCGCTCAACGGCCACCCGGTGCCCAACTTCTTCCGAATGGGCAACTGGATCGGCGGCGACCGCGACGGCAACCCCAATGTCACCGCGCCCA
Organism: Ideonella livida; assembly: GCF_010499455.1. GTDB lineage: Bacteria > Pseudomonadota > Gammaproteobacteria > Burkholderiales > Burkholderiaceae_C > Ideonella > Ideonella livida. The sequence goes on from NZ_JAAGOH010000010.1 coordinate 68,543, forward strand.
CGCTGCGCATGGCGCTGTCCCGCCAGAGCGAGACCGCGCTGCGCCACTACCTGACCGAGGTGCACCTGCTGGGCGGCGAGTTGTCCATGTCGCAGATGCTGGCGCCGGTGTCGGCCGAGATGCAGGCCCTGGCTGAGGCCTCACCGGACAAGAACCCGCACCGCGAGGACGAGCCCTACCGCCGCGCCCTGATCGGCATCTATGCCCGCCTGGCCGCCACGCTGCACGCGTTGACCGGCACCGAGGCACTGCGCCATGCTGTGGCGCCGCAGAACCCCTACGCCAGCGCCGCCCAGTTCCTGGCCGACCTGCGGGTGATCGAGCGTTCGCTGCACAGCCACCATGCCCAGGCCCTGGTGGCCCCGCGCCTGGCGCCGTTGATGCGCGCGGTGCAGGTCTTCGGCTTCCACCTGGCCACCGTGGACCTGCGCCAGAGCTCCGACCAGCACGAGTTGGTGGTGGCCGAGCTGCTCAAGACCGCCCGCGTGCATGCCGACTACTGCAGCCTGCCGGAGGACGCGCGACGCAGCCTGCTGCTGGCCCAGCTGAGCGATGTGCGCCCGCTGCGGGTGCGCGGCGCCAGCTACTCGGCCCTGGCCGAGAGTGAGCTGGCGATCTTCGAGGCCGCCGCCGAGGGGCGCGCCCGCTTTGGCACCGAAGCCATCCGCCACTACATCATCTCGCACACCGAGGACGTGTCCGACCTGCTGGAAGTGCTGGTGCTGCAGAAGGAAGCCGGCCTGCTGCGCGGCGTGCTGGGCGAGGACGCGGTGGCCGACCTGATCGTCTCCCCGCTGTTCGAGACCATCGCCGACCTGCGCAACGCCGGCCGCATCATGGCCGAGTTCTATGCCCTGCCGGGCATGGCCGCCCTGGTGGCACGCGGTGGTGCCGAGCAGGACATCATGCTGGGCTACTCCGACAGCAACAAGGACGGCGGCTTCTTCACCAGCAACTGGGAGCTCTACCGCGCCGAGATCGCGCTGGTGGCCCTGTTTGACAGCCTGCGTGAGCAGCACGGCATCCGCCTGCGGCTGTTCCACGGCCGCGGCGGCACCGTGGGCCGGGGCGGCGGCCCCAGCTACCAGGCCATCCTGGCCCAGCCCCCAGGCACGGTCAACGGCCAAATCCGCCTGACCGAGCAGGGTGAGGTGATCGCCTCCAAGTACGCCCACCCGGAGATCGGCCGCCGCAACCTGGAGACCCTGGTGGCCGCCACGCTGGAGGCCACGCTGCTGCACCCCACCCAGGCCGCACCCAAGGCCTTCCTGGAGACGGCTGCGCTGCTCAGCCAGGCCAGCATGGACGCCTACCGCGAGCTGGTCTACGGCACCGAGGGCTTCACCGACTATTTCTTCGCCGCCACCCCCATCCGGGAAATCGCCGAGCTCAACATCGGCTCGCGCCCGGCCTCACGCAAGGCCACGCGCCGCATCGAAGACCTGCGCGCGATTCCCTGGGGCTTTTCCTGGGGTCAGTGCCGCGTGGCGTTGCCAGGGTGGTGCGGCTTCGGCTCGGCCGTGATGAACTTCCTGGGCGACGTGGCCGATCCGGCCCACGCCGCCCGGCTGGAGCTGCTGCAGAAGATGCACCGCCAGTGGCCGTTCTTCCGCACCCTGCTGTCCAACCTGGACATGGTGCTGGCCAAGAGCGACATGCGCATCGCTGCCCGCTATGTGGAGCTGGTTGAGGACAAGAAGCTGGGCAAGAAGATCTTCGGTGCCATCAAGGACGAGTGGGAGCGTACCTTCCAGGCGCTGAACCTGATCACCGGCGAGGGGGAACGGCTGCAGTCCAACCCCAGCTTGGCGCGCTCCATCGAGCACCGCTTCCCCTACCTGGACCCGCTGAACCACCTGCAGGTGGAAATGATGCGCCGCTACCGCAAGAAGCGTGAAGGCGACCCGGTCAACGAGCGCCTGCAGCGCGGCATCCACCTGTCGATCAACGGCATCGCCGCCGGCCTGCGCAACACGGGCTGAAGCCGGCACCATCCCGCAGGCGCATGAAAAAGGGGAGGCAGAAGCCTCCCCTTCGGGTTGGGGCGGGTGCCGCATCGGCCCATCCGGGCCGCTGGCACTGCGCCCTGGCGGGGCTCAGAGCGCGCCGGCCGCCAGCAGCTCGCGCACGGTGGAGAGCTGCCGGCGCGAGACCGCCAGCCACTCACCACTGGGCTCCACGCGCACGGCCCAGGACTCCTCGCCCTCAGCCCCCTCCAGGGCATGGCGCTCCAGGGCGCGCACCGCCGAGGGCGCCACCAGCGCATTGCGGTGGATGCGCAGCACCGCCGCCCCCAGCCGCTGCTCCAGGTCCTGCAGCGAGTCGTCCAGCACGTACACATGCTGCCGGGTGCGCAGGGTCACGTACTTCATCTCGGCCTTGAGGTAGACCACCTCCTCCACCGGGATGCGCAGCACCCGGCCCCGGTCGCTCACCACCAGCATGGGCTGGTCGGTGCCCGACGCGGGCTGGGCCACCACCGGGCGCTGGCTGCGGGCGGCCACGCGCTGCAAGGCCTCCTGCAGACGGGCCCGGCGCACCGGCTTGGTCAGGTAATCCACGGCATCCAGCTCAAAGGCGGTCAGCGCATGCTCGGCATAGGCGGTGACAAACACCACCGCCGGCGACTGCGCTTGCGCCTTCAGGCGCCGGGCCAGCTCCAGACCGTCAAGTCCGGGCATGTGGATGTCCAGCAGCACGCCGTCCACCCGCTGGCGGGCCAGCGCGTGCAAGGCCTCGGGCACGCTGCCCGCCTCAGCCACCACTTCGGCCGGGGGGAAGGTGCAGTCTGCCACCAGGCTGCGCAGCCGCAGGCGCGCCAGCGGCTCATCGTCCACGATCATCAGGCTTAGGCGTTCCATCGCCTTTTGTCCTCCATCTTGTGCTCCCAACGTTGACGCAGCCGCGCCCTCACGACGCCGGCACGCTCAAACTCACGCGCCAGCGACCATCCTCGGTCAGGCCGCTGCGGAAATCCGCATCCAGGTCATACATCAGACGCAGCCGCTCGCGCACGCTCGCCATGCCGATGCCATGGCCGCGACGCGGCTCGCGATTGTCGCGAGGCAACGTGTTGGTCACGGAGATCAGCACCCGGTCACGCCGCCGGCGCGTCCGCACGTCTATCTTGCCAGGGCGGTCGCTGGGTTCCACCCCATGGCGCACCGCGTTCTCCACCAGGGGCTGCAGGGCCAGCGGCGGCAGCCGGGCGGTGCCAGCGGCCGGATCCAGATCCCAGCGCACCTCCAGGCGAGGGCCGAAGCGCAGCTGCTCAATGGCCAGATAGCGCCGGGACAGCACGATCTCCTCCTCCAGCGTCTTGGCCTCGTCCAGGCCGCCCAAGGCCGCGCGGAACAGGTCCGACAGGTCCTCCAGCACCTCCTCGGCCTGGCGCGGATCGGTTTGCACCAGGGTGATGGCGGTGTTGAGGGTGTTGAAGAGAAAGTGCGGCCGAATGCGGGTCTGCAGGTCGGCCAGCCGGGCTGCAGCCGAAACCGGCAGGCGCGCGCGTTGGCGGCCACGCTCCAACTGATAAACCAGCACCCCGGCCATGGCCCCGGCCAGCAGGCTGGCCAGGCCGGTGCCCGCGCCTTCGGCAGCCAGCCCCAGGCGGCTGAGCAGCACATGCATCATCAGGCTCAGGCCGCCGGCCAGGCCCCCCACCCCCGCCAGCTGCAGCCAGGGGGAGAGGCGGGACAGCGGAGCACGGAACAGGCACACCATCACCAGCCACAACAACGTGCTGGGCAGGGACTGCAACGAGGCCGCCGAAAAGGCGGCCAGCCAGTCCTGCAGCAGCCCGGCACCAAACAGCAGCCCCACGCCCACCAAGCCATGCACCAGCAGCACGGCGCGCAGCAGCGCCCCGTTGCCGCACAGCGGCAGGGCCCCTGGCTGCAGGGCATCCGGAGAGAGCACCACCTCGCGCAGGTCGTCGAAGAGGGTGCTGCTCACCGCGTCCGAACCTTGACGACGTCGACCAAGCATGGGCGCGATTGTGGCCCGGCCCGGGGATCGGCCCGCCGCACGCGGCGGCCGGCAGCCCCCTCCGAAGGACCGCTCCGTAGAATGCCGGCTCCGGTGCCTGCGCCGGCGCCGCCGGCGCCGCCGGCCACCCTCCCCCCTTTCCCGACACCCTTCCTGCACGGGCCGCCCCGTCGGTGGCCCTTCCCACGCCATGAGCAGCAACCAACTCGACAAGAAATCCCAGGCCTGGTCGGCCCTGTTCTCCGAGCCGATGAGCGAGCTGGTCAAGCGCTACACCTCGAGCGTGTTCTTCGACAAGCGCCTGTGGGCCGCCGACATCGACGGCAGCCTGGCACATGCCGACATGCTGGCCGCCCAGGGCATCATCGGCGCCCAGGACCTGGCCGACATCCAGCGCGGCATGGCCCAGATCCGCGGCGAGATCGAATCCGGCGCCTTCGAGTGGAAGCTCGAGCTGGAGGACGTGCACCTCAACATCGAAGCCCGCCTGACCCAGCTGGTGGGCGATGCCGGCAAGCGCCTGCACACCGGCCGCAGCCGCAACGACCAGGTGGCCACCGACGTGCGCCTGTGGCTGCGTGGCGAGATCGACCAGATCGCCGAGCTGCTGGCCGACATGCAGCGTTCGCTGGTGGCCGTGGCCGAGAAGAACACCGAGACCGTGATGCCCGGCTTCACCCACCTGCAGGTGGCCCAGCCAGTCAGCTTCGCCCACCACCTGCTGGCCTATGTGGAGATGTTCGCACGCGACGCCGAGCGCCTGGCCGACCTGCGCCGCCGGGTCAACCGCCTGCCGCTGGGTTCGGCCGCGCTGGCCGGCACCAGCTACCCGCTGGACCGCGAGCGCGTGGCCCGCACCCTGGGCTTCGAAGCCGTCAGCCAGAACAGCCTGGACGCGGTGAGCGACCGCGACTTCGCCATCGAGTTCACCAGCTTCAGCACACTGGTGATGATCCACGTCTCGCGCCTGGCCGAGGAGATCGTGCTGTGGATGAGCCAAAACTTCGGTTTCATCAACCTGAGCGACCGCTACTGCACCGGCTCGTCGATCATGCCGCAGAAGCGCAACCCCGACGTGGCGGAGCTGGCCCGCGGCAAGAGCGGCCGCGTGGTGGGCCACCTGATGGGCCTGATCACCTTGATGAAGGGCCAGCCCCTGGCCTACAACAAGGACAACCAAGAAGACAAGGAGCCGCTGTTCGACACCGTGGACACAGTCAAGGACACCCTGCGCATCATGGCCGAGATGATCGGCGGCGAGGTGGCGGCCGACGGCTCGCGCTCCGGTGGCCTGACCGTCAAGGCCGAGGCCATGGAGGCCGCCGCCCTGCGCGGCTACGCCACGGCCACCGACCTGGCCGACTACCTCGTCAAGAAGGGCCTGCCCTTCCGGGACGCCCACGAGGTGGTGGCCCACGCCGTGAAGGAAGGCCTGAAGGCCGGCGTGGACCTGGCCGAGCTGCCGCTGGCCACGCTGCAGGGCTTTGATGCCCGCATCGAGGCCGACGTGTTCGAGGTGCTGAGCCTGCGTGGCTCGCTGGGCGCGCGCAACGTGCTGGGCGGCACCGCCCCGGCCCAGACGCAGGCGCAGATCGCCCGCCACCAGGCCCGGCTGGCCCAGGGCTGAAGTCCCCGGACGGCGCCAGGACGAACCTGGCGCTGTTCCAACGGGCTGCGCCCGTCAGTCCTCCAGCTTGACCTGCTCGGCCACCAGGGTCACGCCGTCCCCGGCCCAGCGGCCGCGCACCTCGATGCGGCCGTTGAGCTTGAGGTCGGCCGGCTTGCCACTGGAGAAGCTGGCCTGCCCGTAGTGCACCGTGACGCCACGCACCACCAGGGTCTGGGCCACGGCATCCAGGGCACTGATGCGGCCCTCGATCTCCACCGCGCGGGGATCGTCGTCCTCACCATCGTCGTCGGCGTCGCGCACCTCCAGGCGTGTGGCCACCAGGACCCCGCTGGCCATGGCGCCTTCCACCTCCACCCGCATGCCGGCGGCCAGCACGGTGCCGCTGGGCGAGACACGGGCGCTGGCAATGTCGACCACCTGGCCGGCCAGGGTGAAGCGGCTGGCACCGGACAACGCCGAGACCACCCCTTCAAGCTCGACCTTGCGGCCGTCTGCCGGCCGGGTGCGACCCGCGCCTGCCGTGGTCACCAGCCAGCGGCCCGATGCGTCCGCCACCGTCTCGAGCTTCAGGCGCAGCAAGGCGCCCGCGGCCAGACCGGCCGGCGCGCTGACGTAGCGGAAGGTGCCGGCGCCTAGGGTGAAGGTCTTGGCGCCCTCCTCCACCGCCCCGACTGCCCCGCGCACGAAATACGCCGTCACCGCACCCGTCGGCAGCTCCACGCGCCGGGCCAGGTAGGTCCCGGCAGCCGCGTCATAGACCGCATGCACCACCACGACCTGACCGGCGGCCAGTGCCGACACGCCGCCAGAGAGGGCCTCGGCCCAGGCGGTGTCGCTGTTGATGCGCACGGTCTGTCCCAGGACCGTGAAGCGGCCAAGGGCCGCGTCTGTCGACTGCACCGGCCCCAGCAGGTCGGGGGCCACGGTCACCTTCTGCGCGGTGGCGGTCAGGGTGCCGCTGTCGATGGCGCCGCCATCCACCCGCACGACCATGCCCAGACGCAAATCACCGGCGGCCAGCACCAGACCATCTTCGTTCACGATGGTGGCCGCGCTCTCGTCGTAGTGCACACCGTTGACCACGATGGAGCCAAAGCCCGAGATCGAACCCTCGGCATAGGTGCTGGCATCGCCGGTGCCGCCCACCTCCACGCCGCCACCGCAGGCCACCACACCGGCCAGGGCCCCCAGCAGCAGCGCGGTCAAGCCCCACCGCCATCCGGCAGGGCGCAGCGCCCCGGCGGGCCGTGCCTCAGTCCACAAGCTCTTCATCGTCGTCACTCCCTGCGCCAAGGCTCGGCGCTGGCGGCTGCGGCGCGGCCAGGGCCGGCGCCTGATCGGCATACATGTACAGGCCCACCCTCAGGCGGTGCAGGGTATCGGCTCCCGGATCGTCCTGATCGATCCGGCGCTGCAGCTCAGGCACCAGGGCGCGGGCCAGCAGCCGCCATTGGGCCTGGATGAGGGCATGCATGTCAGCCACCGAGGCGGCCGACAAGCCATCGGCCTTGATGGCCTGTTCCAGGTGAGGGGGCTGACGCCCCTCCACGTTCTCCACCGCCGCCGCCAGGTGGGCCCCCACGTTGCTGCCCAAAAAGCCCAGCATGCGCACCTGGTCCTCCCGGGGCACAAAGGCGGTCCGCAGCAGCCGCACCTCGTCGCGCCCCTCGTCCAGCTCGGCCAGGCGCAGACCGACCAGGCCGTCCAGTAGGCTGCGCGGGTGCACGTCGCGGGTGATGGAGGCCGCCAGCGACTCGAAGCTCGGCGCGGGCCCCTGACGCTGCAAGGGCCGGGGCTGCCCCTGCCCGTCCAGGTACACCGGGTCGGTGGTCCAGCGGGCGAACACCTGCACCGGCGGCGACCGCCGCGGTTCGGCGGCCTGCAGGTCGGCCTGCACCAGGCGGGTCACCTCGCGCCGGCTGATGCCGGTGGCCGTGGCCAGGCGGCTGACCAGGCGGTGCGGCAGGGCCTGGGGATGGGCACGCAGGGCCGCCTCGCGGGCGGCCGCCACAAAGGCCACCTTGAGCTGCTCCTCCACGGTGCCGAAGTGCAGTCCCCTGGCCACCGCCAACCGAGCCAGCGGCGCCAGCACGGCCTGAACCGCCTGCAGCAGCGCCTGCTGTTCGGGGCTGCCGGCACCGGGTTCGGAAGGGGCGTCGTTCATGGCCTGCGGAGAAGAAAGGGCTGCACCGGCACCGCCGGGGCATGGCGGCTGGGGCCGGGCGGGCAACCAATGGGCGTTCTGCCCATTTTGCCGCAGCCGCAGTCCGCCCGCATCCGGTCGGCCCCGGCGCACGCCGGCCACCCGGTGCCGGCGTTCAGTCCTCCAGCGAGATCCGCGAGGCGGTGAGCACACTGCGGTCGGCTGCGACCACCCCCTTGACCTCCAGCGCCTGGCCACTGGCCTGCAGCGCAGCCAGGCTGTCGGCGCTGAGGCCGTCCTTCCAGACCAGGGCCGTGCTGGCGTAGCTCACCGTCATGCCCCGCAGCACGAAGGTCTGGGCGCTGGTGTCCAGCGCACTGAGCGTGCCGTGCAGCTCGAACTCGCGGCGCTTGCGGCCGCCACCGTGGTCCTCTCCCCCGCCGTGGTCGTCGTCGCTCCCGCTGTCGTCGCTACCGCTGTCGTCGCCACCCGCACTGCCGGTGCTGCTGCTGTCATCGAGCTCCACCTTGACGGCCACCAGCACCCCGCTGCTGAGCGTGCCCTCCACCTCCACCCGAGCCCCCAGCACCACGCCGGTCTGCCCATCGGGAAAGCTGGCGGCGCTGGCGTTGACCACCACGCCATCCACCTCGAAGGCGGTGGCCGAGGTCCAGGCGGTGATGGTGCCGTGCACATGGGCTTCGGACGCATCCGACAGGCTGCGCCGCCCCCCGACCACCCGGGACGCCACCCAACGCCCCTCCACCGCCGTGGTCTGCATCCGCACCCGCACCACATCGCCGTCGGCCAAGTCGGTCTTGACCGGGTTGGCGCTGGCGTAGCTGATCAACGCCCCGCCGATGGCAAAGGTCTTGGCCGTGGTGTCCAGGGCGCTGACCGTGCCGCGCAGGCGGTACTGGGTGGCCCCACTGGACTGCTCGACCCGCGTGGCGGTGATCAGGCCGGTGCCACTGTCGAGCCATCCGTGGACATGCAACACCGCCCCGAGCGTCCAGGTGGACAGGTCGGTGGACAGGGTGCTGTCCAGCAGGGTGTCGGCGGTCACCACCACGGTCTGCCCCAGCACCGTGACCTGGCCGGTGGAGGTGTCCACCGCCTCCAGCGGGCCCAGCAGGCCGTCGTCACAGCGGATGCGCTGGGCGCTGGCCCGGCCGCCGTCGTCCACCTTCCCGCCTTCCACGGTCACCACCACCCCCAGCTGCAGGGCGGCCGCGGACAGGCGCGTGCCGTCGTCGTCACGCAGGTCCGCAGCCGAATCGTCGTACCGGACCCCGTTGACGATGATCGAGCCAAAGCCGGTGATCGCCCCCATGGCCACCGAGCCGGCGGTGGTGGTGACCGGCGGCACCGTGGTGTCTGCGCCACCGCCGCCCCCGCAGGCCACCAGCGACAACAGCGACGGCGTGGCCGCCAGGCAGGCACCGGAGCGGGCGAGCCACTGGCGGCGGCTCAGGAAGGAAGCGGTCTTGGCGGTCGGTTGCATGGCAAGTCTCCTGCCCCGGACGGGGCGTGTGGCCCGGCCCCCATGGCCCGGTCATCATGTGATGTACTGTAAATGTGCATTGCGCACATTTCAATTCCCTAAGTTCTGGGGGCCGTGAAGAAAGTCCGTCAAAATACTGGCTATCCATCCAGCCCATGCCTGAACGCCGACTCATCGCCCACCTGGACATGGATGCCTTCTATGCCTCGGTGGAACTGCTGCGCTATCCAGACCTGCGGGGCCGCCCCGTGGTGGTGGGTGGCCGCAGCGCGCACCAGCCCGTCGACGATGGCCGGGGCGGCCGGCGCTATGCCACCCTGGCTGACTACACCGGCCGCGGCGTGATCACCACCGCCACCTACGAGGCCCGGGCCCTGGGCGTGCACTCGGGCATGGGGTTGATGAAGGCAGCACAGCTGGCGCCGCACGCGGTGCTGCTTCCCAACGACTTCCAGCGCTACCGCGAGTACTCCCGGCGCTTCAAAGCCGCCGTGGCGGAGCTGGCCCCGGTGATCGAGGACCGGGGCGTGGACGAGATCTACATCGACCTCAGCGCCGTCCCCGGCGCCCAGGACCCGGTGGGCCATGACCCGCTGGGCGGCGTACGCGCGCTGGCCCAGGACATCAAGAACAACGTCCGCCGCGCCACCGGACTGAGCTGCTCCATCGGCATCACACCCAACAAGCTGCTGTCCAAGGTCGCCTCAGACCTGGACAAGCCCGACGGCCTGACCGTGCTGACCCCACAGGATGTGCCCCTGCGCCTGTGGCCCCTGCCCGTGCGGCGCCTCAACGGCATCGGCCCCAAGGCGGCCGCCCGCCTGGCCGAACGGCAGGTCCACACCGTGGGCGAGCTGGCCCGCTGCGACCTGCCGTGGCTGGTGGAGCACTTCGGGCGCAGCTATGGCGCCTGGCTGCACCGGGCCGCGCGGGGGGAGGACGACCGACCCGTCGTCACCGAAAGCGAGCCGGTCTCCATGAGCCGCGAGACCACGTTCGAGCGCGACCTGCATCCCGTGCGCGACCGGAACCGGCTGACCCCACTGTTCACCCAGCTGTGCCAGCAGGTGGCCGCCGACCTGCAGCGCAAGGGCTACGCCGGCCGCACCGTGGGCATCAAGCTGCGTTTCGAGGACTTCCGCACCGTCACCCGCGACCTGACACTGGACCATGCCACGGCCGACGCGGCCGAGATCCGCCATGCCGCGGGCCTGTGCCTCAAGCGCATCGCGCTGGACCGCCGGCTGCGCCTGCTGGGCGTGCGGGTGGCCAGCCTGCAACGGGCTGCGCCCCTGGCGGCACCGCGCAGTGCGGCCCCGGCCCCGTCTGGCGCCCCGCGGACGCGACCACCGCCAGCGGCACAAGCCGCCCGGCCGCACACGCCCGACCTGTTCAGCGATCTGGACGGGTCGGTATCCGGGTTGGCAGGCGCCACAACCAGCAGGCCACTGCCGCACAACACAGCGCCGGCACCCAGTTCCACGGAAACTTCAGCGCCCAGCCGGTCCACAGACAGCTCAGGGTCATCATGACCGTGGCCAGCTGCTTGGCGCGCAGGGGTACCGCGCGGTGGTGACGCCAGTCATGCACCATCGGCCCCCAGCGGGGATGCGACAGCAGCCAGCGCTCCCAGCGGGCACTGCCCCGCGCAAAGCAGAACGCGGCCAGCAGCACGAAGGGCGTGGTGGGCAGCAGCGGCAGAAAAATGCCCAGCACCCCCAGCGCCAGCGCCAACGCCCCGCCCAGCAACCACAAGGGCCGCAACCAGCGCGAGGTGCTGAGCAGGGGCGGCTCATCGCCAGCCGGTGCCGCGGCGGGCGGTGCGCCGGACGCCGCGGCGCGCGTGGCGGAGGAGAGCATGGGATCAGCGGCCATGGCCCGATGGTAGCCAGCCCATTGCGCCCCCGGCGCCGGAACAGCAGGCCTGAGGGGGTCTTGATGCAGCGCAAGCCCGCACGCCGCCCGGGTCCACCCACGAACCGGAGGCAGTCCATGGCGGACAATCCCGCCTGTCCCGAACGCCACGACACGCCCGACATGCCCACGCTCACCTGGTCCTCCGCCCTGGCCCTGTCCCATCCGCAGATGGACGCCACCCACCAAGAGTTTGTCGACCTGCTGACCGCCGCCGAGAACGCCCTGGTGGCGTCCCACGAAGCCGGTCTGGCCGCCTACGAGGCCCTGGTGGTGCATACCATCGGCCACTTTGGCCAGGAGGACCGCTGGATGCAGGCCACCGGCTATGCCGCGGACAACTGCCACACCGGCCAGCACCAGCAGGTGCTGATGCTGATGCAGGAGGTGACCCGCCTGGCCCGTGAGGAAAACGACTGGGGTCCGCTGGAGCGCGTGCTGCCCGAGCTGGGCAAGTGGTTCGAGATGCATGCCCAGACCATGGACGCCATGCTGGCCTCGCACCTCGAACAGGTGGGCTACGACCCCGACAGTGGCTTCGTGGGCCATCCGCTCAACACCAGCCAGCCCGTCAGCGGCTGCGGGGGCAGCGGCCACAGCTGCGGCAGCGAGCCCGCCGGCCACACCGCCGAGACCGCCGCCGCCTGAACGCGGCGCTCCGCGCTTGCACGCCCCGCCCCCAGCCCCGGCAGCCCTGCCGGAGCGCCTGCCCTCGCTGGAGGCCCTGCGCGCCTTGGCGCTGGTGGGACGTCTGGGCAGCCTGGAGCGCGCTGCTGCCCAGCTGCACATCACCGCCAGCGCGGTGGCCAAGCGCCTGGCCACGCTGGAGACGCAGCTGGGGGTGGCCCTGGTGGAGCGTGGCCCCCGGGGCCTGAGGGGCCTGACCCCGGCGGCGCATGACTATCTGGCCCATGCCGGCCCCTTGCTGCAGCAACTGGCCGAGCTGCCCTGGCACCGCGCCGCCCGCGCCCTGCAAGCCCCGGTACGGTTGCGCTTGAGCGCCCCGCCCACCTTCGCCCGGCTGGTGCTGGTGCCCGCCCTGCCGGCCCTGGCCCGGGCCGAGCCGAACCTGGAGCTGGAACTGTTGGTTTCCGCCCCCTGGCGGGAGGAGCCCGCGGCCACCGCCGACTTGGCGGTACGTCACGGCCAGGCGCCTGAGCCGGCCCAGCGCCTGCTGGACGATGTGCTGCTGCCCCTGGCCAGCCCGCAACTGCTGCCGGCCGGCCAGCCCCTGGCTCAGGCCCGCGACCTGGACACCCTGCCTCTGCTGCGCACGCCGGTACAGGCCTGGCGCCCGTGGTTCCAGGCCGCCGGCCTGCATGCGGCCGAGCCCGAACGTGGCCCCCGCCTGGTCGATCTGGGCCTGGTGCTGGAGGCCGCCGTCGCCGGCCAGGGGGTGGCACTGATGCGCGCCTCGCTCGCCCGACGGGCGCTGCAATGCGGCGAGCTGCTGCCGGTGCTGGGGGCCGGCCACACCCCCTGGATCCCCGCCACCACCCACTACTGGCTGGAGACGCCGGCCACCGACCCAGGCCGGCAGCAGGCCCTCCAGGCCCTGGCCAGCTGGGTGCACCAGGCCAGCCGGCAGGCGGCGGCCCAGGGCCTGGAACAGGTTTCCGGCCCGGGCTGAAAAACTTTCCGCGCCGCCCTAGGGTCCACTCTCTAGCATCCCGGGCAGCTGGCGGTGGTGCGCACACCCCCGCCGCCCTCCCTCTTCCACCGGCAGCATGCCGGCCTTCTGGAGCGCTCCATGACCGTCATCACCTGCATCGAAGACCTGCGCCGGCTGGCGCAACGGCGTGTGCCGCGCATGTTCTACGACTACGCCGACTCCGGCTCCTGGACGGAGTCCACCTACCGCGCCAACGAAGCCGACTTCCAAGCCCTGCGGCTGCGTCAGCGCGTGGCGGTCGACATGGAGGACCGCAGCACCGCCGTGCGCATGGTGGGCCAGGAGGTGGCCATGCCGGTGGCCCTGGCCCCCACCGGCCTGACCGGCATGCAGCATGCCGACGGCGAGATCCTGGCGGCCCGGGCGGCGGAGGCCTTTGGCGTGCCCTTCACGCTCAGCACCATGAGCATCTGCTCGATCGAGGACGTGGCCGCCCACACCACCCGGCCCTTCTGGTTCCAGCTCTACGTCATGCGCGACCGCGGCTTCATCGGCGACCTGATCGACCGGGCCAAGGCCGCGCACTGCAGTGCACTCATGCTCACCCTGGACCTGCAGATCCTGGGCCAGCGGCACAAGGACCTCAAGAACGGCCTGTCCGCCCCGCCGCGGCTGACCCTGCGCAACCTGCTGGACATGGCCTCGAAGCCCCGCTGGAGCCTGGGCATGCTGGGCACGCGGCGACGCGGCTTCGGCAACATCATCGGCCACGTCAAGGGCGTGGACGATCTGGGCTCGCTGGGCGAATGGACCGCCCGGCAGTTCGACCCGCGACTGAGCTGGGACGATGTGGCCTGGATCCAGCAACGCTGGGGCGGCCCACTCATCCTCAAGGGCATCCTCGACGTGGAGGATGCGCGCCTGGCCGCCCAGACCGGCGCCCAGGCCCTGGTGGTGAGCAACCACGGCGGCCGCCAGCTCGACGGCGCCCCTTCGGCCATCGCCGCCCTGCCCGGCATCGCCGAAGCGGTGGAGGGCCGCATCGAGGTGTGGATGGATGGCGGCATCCGCAGCGGACAGGACGTGCTCAAGGCCTGGGCACTGGGGGCGCGGGGCACGCTCATCGGCCGCCCCTTCCTCTATGGCCTGGGCGCCCTGGGCCAGGCCGGGGTGACCCGCGCACTGGAGATCTTGCACAAGGAGCTGGACCTGACCATGGCCTTTTGCGGCCACCGGCGCCTGCAGACCGTGGGCCGTGAGGTGCTCTGGCAGGCCTGACCGCTTCACGGCAACCCTTGCCCTAGGGACGGACAAACCAAGGGTTAACCCTTAAATTTGCGCCTGTTTTCGGGCGGGGCGTGCAAACCCCCCGCTTCTTGGCGTTCTCCTGCGGCAAAGCTGACAGCAAACTGACAGTCTGGCGCAGCGGTCAGGCCCACCCGCCCGGACCCCCTGTCCCAAGCCCCTTTCAGGAGAACCGTCATGAGCGTCAACGAGCTCGCCGCCATCAAGGCTTGGCATGTGGCCCACCGCGGCCAGCGGCCGGTGGAGTACCACGTGTACGACCTGGTGCTGGCCCTCTGGCTGTTCGGTGCCCTGGGGGTGCCGGCCATGCTGATGCTCGACTGGATGCCCGCGGTGGCGGTGTGCGGCCTGTGCGCCTTCACCCCGACGGTGTACGTGGGCTGGCGCCGCCGCCTGCACCGGCAAGGGCGTGTGCGCTGCGACTGGCTTGACAGCCTGATCGACGACAGCCGCGCGCCGCCTCCCGCCGCCTGAGGCCCTGAGGGTCAGGCGGTGCCGCCTTCGGCAGGCGCCTCGCGCCACGGGCGCTCGCGGACCTGGCCACGGGCCAGCTGGGCACTGGCCGCCGCCAAGGCTTCCACCAGCGGCACGTCCACGGGCTGCGTCAGCCGCACCCGCAGATTGCGCGAACCCCGCCCAGTGCCCTCCAGCGGTGCCAGACCCGGCGGCAGCAGGCTGCCGTTGAGCACCTGCAGGTGGACATGCGCCTTGTGCGGCACCAAGGCCATGAAGACGACCTCGTTGACGCTGAAGACCAGATTGCCCCACTTCACCGCCTCCTGCACTTCGGGCACAGCCAAGCGCACGGCGCGCTGCAGCACCTCACAGGCCGGACGCTGAGCCGGCGACAGGAAATCGAACCAGGCGGCCACCAGGGCCTTGGGGCGGGCGGAGGACCTCATGGACGGCAAGGCCCAATCGCCCTGGGGCTGACCCGGCCGGTACACGAAGAGGTGGAGTTCATGGCGTCCGATTGTGCTGGTTTCCCCGGGCTTGCGCCATGCTGCAGGCATTGGCATGGCGCCTGCTGCCCGTAGGCCTGTCGAAGGGGCGTCTCAGGACAGTCCACCACGGCGTTCGCGGTGCTGGAAGATCTGCAGCGCCAGCCGGCGCAGGCGGTCGTGGCCACTGGCGTGGGCCAGGGCCAGGCAGTGACCGGCATAGCGGCGGTCGTAACGCAGCCGGGGCAGCTGGACCTCGTGGCCGACTTCCCGCATCCAATGGCGAAATCGCCAGAGCGAGGGATAGTCGGGCAGCGGATCGCGGGGCGTGGCGCGCCGGGCCGCTTGTTGGGCGTCCAGCCCCGCCAGCCAACCCCACAGCGCCGGGCTGGCGTCCGCCGCCTGTGCGTCGTGCACCGAAGATGCTTCCTCGATCGCGGAGAGATGCCGCTGCAACGGCGGCATTTCCAGCATGGTCATCGCGTCCCCCTGATGGCCTGAACGGACGTGGCCACGCGGCGACGCCCGGAGCTCATGGTGCAAGGCGGGCGGGGACGGCAATCGGAGGAAGCAAGGGGCGATCACCCCTCAACTCGGGCGCCAGAGGGCGCAGGCTCAGGTCTTGGGCAAGGTCACGCCGCGCTGGCCCTGGTACTTGCCGCCCCGGTCCTTGTAGCTGGTCTCGCAGACCTCGTCGCTCTCGAAGAACAGCACCTGGGCGCAGCCTTCGCCGGCATAGATCTTGGCAGGCAGCGGCGTGGTGTTGCTGAACTCCAGCGTCACATAGCCCTCCCACTCCGGCTCAAACGGGGTGACGTTGACGATGATGCCGCAGCGCGCATAGGTGCTCTTGCCCAGGCAGATCGTCAGCACATTGCGCGGGATGCGGAAGTACTCGACCGTGCGTGCCAGCGCGAAGCTGTTGGGCGGGATGATGCAGACATCGCTGTGGATGTCCACGAAGCTCTTCTCGTCGAAGTTCTTGGGATCCACCACCGAGCTGTAGACGTTGGTGAAGACCTTGAACTCCGGCGCGCAGCGGATGTCGTAGCCGTAGCTGCTGGTGCCGTAGCTGACGATCTTCTGCCCGTCTGCCGCAAAGCGCACCTGCCCCGGCTCGAACGGCTCGATCATGCCGTGCTCCTCGGCCATGCGCCGGATCCACTTGTCGCTCTTGATGCTCATGACTCAGCCTTTGGGAAAACCCGCGGGATTCTAGGAGGCCGGCAGGCTGAGGGCGTGGTTGTCCGGGCGCAGGCCCGCCGGCAGCGGCCAGGCCCGGGGAGTACCCTGCGCCGGTCCGCCGGCGCTGCGCGCCGGCGCGTCCCACGCCAAGGAGGCCTCGCGCCCCAGGGCCACGGCGGCGGCGTCGCGCGACGCGGCCATGGCGCAGCCCTCGGGCAGCGGCAGCAGGCTCTGCAGACCGCCTGCCAGGGTGAAGCGGGCCACCCCCCCAGCACGGGGCGCGCCCACCAGGAAGCCCTCGTCGGTGGCCAGCACGTCGCCGCCATAGCCGGCCAGGGCTCGGGACTGGGGCGCCAACTGCAGGGCCGTAGCGCCGGGTCGCAGGCCAGGCTGTTCCTCGGCCCCCGGCGCCGCGGCCGCCGGCAGCAGGGCCAAAAGCGGTGCGGCGGCGCGCTGGGCGGGGTCGTCATGTTCGGCCTGCAGGGCCACCCCCACCACGCCGCTGGCATGGCGGGCCAGATGGCGCAGCGACAGGCGTGGATCGGCCAGGCGCCATTGGGCCCGCAGGGTGCCGGTCAGGGGGTCCAGGCGGACCAGGCTGCTGTCCATGCGGGCCATGTCGCGGCGGGCGCGACCGGTTTCAGCCTGGGTGGGTACGCCCCCGTTGGCCAACAGCACGGTGCCACCGGGCTCCCAGAGCGCCTGGTGGGGATCGAGGCCGTGGGTGGGCCATTCCTGCTGCACCGCCAAGCTGCGGGCGTCGCGGCGCACCCACAGGCCCGCGCCGGTGTCTTGGTCGGCTTCGATGGTGAACACCGCCCCTTCTGCCGGCCCTGCCCCCGGCGGGGCCAGCAGCGCATGGCCGGTGAAGCGCCGGTCCGGCCCGGCCCAGTGCCATTGCGGCGCGGGCCCGCCCTGCGGCCACCAACGCAGCAGCCACTCGCCCGGGCGACGTGCACACACAAGCAGGGCGCCCCCTGCCTCGGCATACAAGCCGTGGGCACGGGTGGGCAGTTCCAGGCGTGGGCCCAACTGCCAGCCGCGGCCGGCCTCCCGCCGCAGCACGCCGACCCAGTGCCGGCCGTCGGCGTCGTCCCAGGCAGCGGCCCAGGCCTCAGCGGCGGGCACGGCCACGGTGGCGGCCACAGCCCAGGCCGGGGCCAGGCCGGATGCGGCCAGCGGCGCGGCCAGGCGCAACAGACCCCGGCGCGTCGGGCGTTGCCATGGCCGCTGGGGGGCCGGGGACGGCACAGACATGCAGCGCGCCCTTTCAGTCGCCGTCGGCGTCGGAGAAGCCGATGGTCACCTGCAGGGCGGGCGCGATCTCCTCGCTGGCCAGGCGCTGCAGGGCCGCCAGGCTCCGGCTGGCGGTCCGCAAGGCGGTAGGGCCAGGCGCGCGTGCAGGCACAGCGGCCAAGGTGCGGTCCACCGCCGCCACGGCCGCGCGCAGGCGGTCGGCCAGGGGGTTGAGGCCCTTGGCGCGCAACAGGGTCTCCAGCGGCACCAGGGCGGTGCCCGGGGCCGGCGCCACGGCCGCCTGGGCCACCGCCAGTTGGCGCAGGGCCAGCCAGCGGGCCATCCGGTCTTCGGTGCTGGCGCCACTCAGGGCGCGTGGCAGGGCGGGCGCGCCACTGGCGGACGACAGCGCCGGCCGCTCCAAGGCCTGCAGGCGCAGCTGTTCCAGACCGCCCAGCCATTGGTTGACGGCCTCGGCCACCCGCTCAGGGGTCTGGTCCTCGTCGGGGGGCGATGCCTGCCGCTGGGCAAAGCCCTCGGCCAGGGCCTGGGCCTCGGCACGCAGGTCATCGGCCAAGACGCGCCGCAGCCGGCAGGCACCGGCCGCCTGGGCGGAGGTCTGTGGAGATGTCTGCGCCTGTGGCGACCAGAGCAGCCACTCCAGCGCGGGCAGGCCGCGGGCGGCGCTGCCCACGCGGTCCATGTCCAGGGTGCCGGCGGCGGCAGCCTCCAGGGCCTGCTGCAACAGCTCGGGCCGCGTGGGCTGGAAGTCGATGCGGCGCGCGCTGCGCCGCTCCACCACCGGCCCCACGGCCGCGGCGGACAGGCGCGACCACGCCTGCAACGCCTGCCGCCAGGCCTCGCGCGCGGTGGCATCGGCCGCACAGTCAACGGCCAGGCGCTGGCGCAGGGCCTCGGCCCGAGCCAGGAAGTCGGCCGACCATGGGGCGAACGCATGCCGGTCCAGCATGTGGACGTACTGGTCGGGCGGGATGACGGGCACCGCTTCCCGACGCCAGTCGGTCTGCGCCCTGGCGGACAGGCCTGCGCAAAGGAGCACTGCGCCCAGCAGTCCGGGCAGGAGAGAACGCATCACAGGGACTCCACAAAGGCGACCAGGGCAGCGCGGTCGGCGGCGCTCCATTGCAATACCTGCTGCCGGGAGGCCTCGGCCTCGCCACCATGCCACAGCACCGCCTCCAGCACGCCATTGGCCCGGCCGTCGTGCAGCAGGCGCTGGTGGCCGTTGACGTCGCGCAGCAGGCCCACACCCCACAGCGGTGGGGTCTTCCACTGCCGGCCGTTGGCGGCAAAGTCCGGTCGGCCATCGGCCAGGGCGGGGCCCATGTCATGCAGCAGCAGGTCGGTGTAGGGCCAGATGCGCTGGCCCACGACCTTGGGGCTGGAAAAGCCTGGGAAGGGGGGCGCGGCAGTCACGTAACTCGGCCGGTGGCAGGTGGCGCACTGGGCCTGGGCAAAGAGGCGCTGGCCGCGCAGCACCTGGGGGTCCTGCGCCTGGCGGCGAGCGGCCGGGGCCAGGGTGGCCTGGTAGAAGACCACATCGGCCAGGGTACGGTCATCGATCTCCAGCGCCGGGCCGCCGGGCGCTTCGGCGCGACCGCCATGCGGCGCGGCCAAGCAGTCCTTTTGCGCCGGGGTGCAGGTCTGCTCGGGATGGTGGCGCGAGGTGATGCCGATGTCGCCCAGGAAGGCGCCGGCGGTTTGGTGCGCCAGGGTGGCAACGTTGGCCTTCCAGCCCAAGCGGCCCAGCATCATCTGCTGGGCGTAGTCGTCCCACACGCGGTTGGGCTGGCCCTTGATGGGCCCCGGCTGCGCGGCCTGTTCGGCGGCATTGCGTTCGATCTCTGCGGCGGGAATGGCCTCCAGCAGGCCGACGCCGGCCAACTGCGGCGCCACCCGGGGGCTGAGCATCAGATCCGGGGCGGTAGGGCCATAGCCCAGGTCGGTGAGCCGGTAGTGCGGCTGCCGCAGGGTGTAGCGGGTGCCGTCGGCAAAACGGCCGTGCACCGGCGTCCAGTGCATGGCCACCCGCCCTTCCGGGCGGACCCCGGGGATGGCGGCGTTGTTGAACTGGTCTCCGTAGACCGGATCAGGCACCACGCCCCCGTGGGCCCCCACGCCGGGCACCGACAGGCGGATCAGCAGCCCCACCAGGGGCTCATGGCGCGGCTGCAGACCGGCCCGGAAGTCCGGCGGCGCGCCGCGGCCGTCCTGCACATGGCAGCCCCCGCAGGAGCGGGCGATGAAGTGCGGGCCCAGGCCATCGCGGGCGGTGGTGGAGGCCGGTGCCTCCACCCAGTTGCGGCGGAAGAAAGAGTTGCCCACCGCAAAACGGGTGCGCTCATCGTCTTCCAGGGTGGCCAGGGGAAAGGAGAAGGCGTTGCGGCCGGTGGCGTAGACGGTGGCGTCCCCACCCGTCCGCTCCCCCAGGGGATCGTCCGCGGGCTGCGCCTGCAGCAGGGCGGCGGCGGCCAGCAGCCCCCCACCCAGGCCCACCCAGACCACCGGACGCAACGTGCGGTGCCGCACCGCCGAACGACGGCCGATCACGGTTTGACCAGGGTCAGGCGGGTGATGCCCAGGGCCTGGGCTGCGGCCACCAGGTCCTTGGACTGCTGCACCAGGCTCTGGATGGTGGCCTGCACGCGCTGACGGCCAGGGGCGTTGGCACCGCCCAGGATCTCCTGGTCAAACGGCGCCTGGATGGCTTGGGCGGCCGCCAGGGAGTCCTCGATCTGGCGTCCGGTGCGCGCGGCCAGCGCGGCATCGCGCCCGGCCACCAACGCCTGCAAGGAGGCCCCTTCGATCACGCTGCCGTTGGTGCGCACATAGCGACCCGTCCACACGTTGCGGATGCCCAGGGCGTTGGTGACGATGTCCCGATGGGTGTTGTCCGAGAAGCAGGAATGCTCGTCCTCCTGGTCCTGGGTGTTGAGCGCCACCTCCATGCGCTCACCGGCGAGCTCTCCGCGCGAGAGCGAGCCCAGGCCCACGATGATCTTGCGCACCGACTCCTGTGCGCCGGCCTCGAAGCGGCTGCGATAGGGCGCGCCCGGCTGCCAGGCGCGCACCAGGCTGCGCAGGTCGTCCACCAGCAGTTCGGTGATCACGGTCAGGGCCTGGCGACGGCGGTCGGCATTGGGCGCCTTGCCGTCGACGTAGTCCTCGAAGGAGCGCTGGCCGGCGCCATCGGCGCGCTGGTCCTGGCCCCACAGCAGGAACTCGATGGCATGCCAGCCGGCGGAGATGTTCTCCTCCCCCCCCCGCTCGTTCAGGCCGGCAATGCCCGCCTTGCTGATGACGATGCGGCGGTTGTTGATGAAACCCGCCCCGGGCTTGCCCTTGACGTAGTCGATGTAGGACTCGTCCAGCGGCCAGGCATTGAGCCGGCCCTCCGGGCCCTTGTCGTCGTCGATCGGGCCGCCGTAGAAGCGGAAGGCCTCGGTCTGGCCATAGGCCTCGCGAGCGTCGCGCCAGGCCTGGCGGGCAGCCTCCAGGCGCTCGGCCGACGGCTCGGCCACCAGGGCCAGCAGGCGCTGCTGCAGGCTCAGGGCCGCGCCCAGGGTGTCCTCGTACGTGGCATGGACCAGAACCGCATAGTGCCGGGCGACGGCGGCGGCATCCACCGCCTGGGCCGTGGTCGACGGTGCCACCGCCACGGCCTGCGCCTGCACCGTGCCCGCCAGCCCCAGCGCCAGTGCGCCCACGCCCATCCAACGGCCCCATTGCGTCATCGTGAATCTCCAGGAAAAGGACAAGGTTTGTGTGGGAATCAGTGTAAGCTTAATTGCGAATCGTTTGCATTATCACCCACAAAGGAACTCACGATGGCCTGCCAACCGCCCCTGAAACCCCGCGTCCTGACCCGCCTCCTCTCCCACCTGGACCTCTGCGGCCAGCAGGCGCGCCGCGCCCTGCCCGGCCTGGGCCTGCCGGTGCTGCTGCTGGCCGCCTCACCGGCCCTGCAGGCCGCCGAGGACACCCCAGCACTGGGCGAGCAGGTGCGCCAGCTCGGCACGCGCCTGCAGCAGCTTGAAGCGCGCAACCGCGCCCTGGAGGAGCGCCTGCGCGCCCAGGAGGCCGAGGAAGCTGCTCCCGAAGAGGGGGGCCTGGCGGTGGAGGGTGGCGTGGTCGCCGTGTGGCAGCGCAGCAACGCTGCCGGCAGCGCCGAAGGCCGAGCCACCGGCCGCTTGAACTACCGCGGTGACTTGGAGTTCAGCCTGCCCATGGGTCGGCTGAGCCCCCTGGGCGAGGCGCAGCTGAGCGGCTTTGGCCACCTGCGGTTCGGCCAGGGCAGCGGCCTGGCGCTGCGGCCCACCCACACGGCCACCGGCAACTCGGTGCCCTTTGAGACGGCTGGCGGATCGGAGGAGACCTACGCCATCGTGGCGCAAGCCTGGCTGCAAGCGAGCTGGCCCCTGGCGGGCAGCGGCCTGAACGACCAGGCCCCCAGCCGCGTGGAACTGACCGCAGGCAAGCTGGACCTCTTCGGCTTCTTCGACCAGAACGCGGTGGCCGGCGACGAGGGCGCACAGTTCCTCAACAACGTGTTCGTCCACAACCCCTTGCTGGACTCGGGCGGCGACATCGGGGCCGACGCCTACGGCCTGGCGCCGGGCGTGCGCCTGGCCTGGGTGGACGAGGGGGAGGACAGCGGCTGGCGCCTGGGCCTGTCGGCCGGGGTGTTCGCCTCGGGCGCAGGGGCCAGCTTCAACGGCGGGCTGGGTCGGCCGCTGGTGATCGTGCAGGCCGAGGCCTCGCCCAAGCAGATCAACGGCGAGCCGCGCGGCAGCTACCGCCTGTACGCCTGGACCAACGGCCACACGACCAACCTGGCGGGGGATGCGGAACAACGCCACAGCGGCTGGGGCCTGAGCCTGGACCAGCGGGTGGGACGCGACTGGAACCTGTTCGCCCGGTGGGGTGCACGCACCGAAGGCGAGGGCAGCTTCGACCGCGCGCTCACCCTGGGCGCCGAGCAGACCGGCCGGGCCTGGGGCCGCCCCCACGACAGCGTGGGCCTGGCCCTGGGCTGGCTGCGCACCGACGCTGCCTGGACCGCCGCCACCGCAGCCGACGCCAGCTTGCTGGGCTATGCGGCCCGGGGCCACGAGCGGGTGGGCGAGCTGTACTACCGCTACCAGCTCAATGAGCGCATTGAGCTGTCACCCGATGTGCAATGGATCGACCGTGCCGGTGGCCAGGGCGATGCCCGGCG
Source organism: Ideonella livida (assembly GCF_010499455.1). Taxonomy (GTDB): domain Bacteria; phylum Pseudomonadota; class Gammaproteobacteria; order Burkholderiales; family Burkholderiaceae_C; genus Ideonella; species Ideonella livida. The sequence goes on from NZ_JAAGOH010000010.1 coordinate 91,239, forward strand.
CGTGGTGCTGACCGGCCTGCGGGCCAGCATCGGGTTCTGAGGCCAAGGGACAGGGCCTGGCGCCCTGCCGCCCACCTGGGTGGCGGGATCCACCCGCCATGCAAAAGGCCCCTCACGGGGCCTGGGACTTCAGCCTGCCGCCACACGCAGGGGGATGCCTCCACCCACCACGGCGTGCAGCCCGGCCAGCTGCTGCTGGCAGGCGGCGGCGAAGGTCTCGCGGGCGCAATCGGTGCAGCGGCCGCATTGGGTGGAGACACCCGTTTCCATCTGCAGGTCGTCGAAGGTGGCCGACCCGTTGCGCACGGCGCGGACGATGTCACGGTCAGAGACCCGGCGGCAGACACAGACGATCATGATGCGGCGCTGAGGTGGAGGTTCAGGATGACGCGCATCGTAGTAGAAAATGAGAACGCTTCTCAATCTCCCATATCTCCGGTAGGGAAATGAGAACGGCTCGCAATGCGAGCCGTTGTGCCGGGTGCGTTCGAAGGCCGGGCCCGGCGGGCCGCCGGGCTGCAGGCCGCCCCGGTCAACCCGGGTGCAACCTGCCTGGCAGGGCTCAGGACCCCTCGCCCATCTGCGATTGCAGCCAGTTCTGCTCACCCACCTGGGCCACCAGACCGATCTGGGTCTCCAGGTCGTCGATGTGCTCCTCGGTGTCGTCCAGGATCTCCAGGAAGAGATCGCGCGAGACGTAGTCGCGGACCGATTCGCAATGGGCGATGGCTTCCTTGAGCAGGGGATGGCTGCCCGTCTCGATCTTGAGGTCGCAGTGCAGCACCTCGACGGCGTTCTCGCCGATGTAGAGCTTGCCCAGGTCCTGCAGGTTGGGCAGGCCGTCCAGCATGAGGATGCGCTCGATCAGCTTGTCGGCGTGCTTCATCTCCTCGATGGACTCCTCGTACTCGTGCTTGGCACGCTTCATCAGGCCCCAGTTCTTGAGCATGCGGGCATGCAGGAAGTACTGGTTGATGGCGGTGAGCTCGCACTTGAGCTGAGCGTTGAGGAATTCAATGACCTTGGCATCACCTTGCATGGGCGGCTCCTGAAGAGGGTTCTGAGGGGAACGGCGACAAGCCGTCCATGCTGCGATTGTCGGCAGTTCGGCACCAGGGAGCCGTGAAAAGTCCCCAGGCGCGGCGGTAAACGCCAATGCGTGTCATTTGGCAGGCCGTGGCGCGCGGCGCCCCCATCGCCAGCCGCGCCAATGCACCAGGTCATCGACCACCGAGAACACCACCGGGATGACCAGCAGCGACAGGAAGGTGGAGGTGATCAGGCCGCCGATGACGACGATGGCCATGGGGGAGCGGAAGCTGGGATCCACCCCCACGCCCAGGGCAATGGGCAGCATGCCGGCCCCCATGGCGATGGTGGTCATGACGATGGGTCGGGCGCGCTTGCGGCAGCCGTCCAGCAGCGCGTCCCAGCGGGAGAGGCCGTGGTCCCGCCGGGCGATGATCACGTAGTCCACCAGCAGGATGGAGTTCTTGGTGGCGATGCCCATGAGCATGATCATGCCGATGAGCGAGGGCATGGACAGGGCCGAGCGGGTGGCGAACAGCGCCAGGAATGCCCCTGGCACCGACAGCACCAGCGCCGCCAGGATGGTGACAGGCTGCACGAACTGGCCGAACAGCAGCACCAGCACGGCATAGATGCACAGCACCCCCGCCAGCATGGCCAAGCCAAAGCCGGTGAACAGCTCGCCCATGGCCTCGGCATCGCCCACGGAGCTGCGGCTGACGCCCGGGGGCAGTTCCTTCAGGCTGGGCAGGGCCAGCGCGGCGGCCTCCACCTCGCCCAGGGGCTGGCCGTTGAGCTCGATCTCGAAGTTGACGTTGCGCTGGCGGTCAAACCGGTCCACCTGCGCCGGACCGCTGGCCACCTCCAGACTGGCCACACTGGACAGCGGCACCATGCCACGGGCACCCGGCACGGGCAGGCGGCCCAGCAGGTCCAGGTCCTGCCGGGCGGCATCGGGCAGGCGCACCACCACCGGCACCTGGCGCTGCGGCAGGTTGAGCTTGGGCAGGGCCTGGTCGTAGTCGCCGCTGGTGGCCACGCGCAGGGTGTCGGCCACGGCGGCGGTGGTCACCCCCAGGTCGGCCATGCGGGTGAAGTCCGGGCGGATGATCAGCTCGGGCCGCTGCAGGCTGGCGGTGGAGACCACGGCGCCGATGCCGGGGATGCCGCGCAGCTCGCGCTCGACCTGGGCGGCGTGGCGGTTCAGGGCTTCGCCGTCCTCGCCGGCCAGCACCAGCTGGTACTTTTCACTGGAGCCGCCCAGACCCACCTTGACACGCGCGCCAGGCAGGGCCAGCAGCGCCTCGCGCAGTTGCGCCTCCACGGTCTGCTTGGACAGGCCGGGGCGGTCGTTGCGGTGGGTCAGGTTGAGGGTCAGCGTGGCCTTGCGGACGCTGCCGCCGGTGGACGGTGCAAAGGGATCGCCACCGGCGGAGCCGCCGCCGATGGCGGTGTAGATCTGCTTGACCTGCGGATGTGCAGCCACCAGGCCGCGGGCCCGCTCGGCAGCGTCGAAGGTGTCGCGGAAGGTGCTGCCCGGGGGCAAGGTCAGCGTCACCTGGGTCTGCGACAGGTCATCGGGCGGGATGAAGCCCGAGGGCAGCAGCGGCACCAGCATGAAGCTGCCCACAAAGAACACCAGCGTGGCCGCGGCGGTGCGCCAGCGGTGGCGCAGGCAGGCGGCCGCCCAGCGCTCATAAACCACCAGCCAGCGCGGCGTGGCACCGGGCTCGGCCACCGGCCGCAGCATGTAGGCGGCCATCATCGGCGTGAGCATGCGCGCCACCACCAGCGAGAAGAACACCGCCACCGCCGCCGTCCAGCCGAACTGCACGAAGAAGCGGCCGACGATGCCGGTCATGAACGCCGTGGGCAGGAACACCGCGATCAGGGTGAAGGTGGTCGCGATCACCGCCAGGCCGATCTCGTCGGCCGCCTCCATCGCCGCCTGGTAGGGTGTCTTGCCCATGCCCAGGTGCCGCATGATGTTCTCGATCTCGACGATGGCATCGTCCACCAGGATGCCCACCACCAGCGACAGCGAGATCAGCGTCACCCCGTTGAGCGAGAAGCCCATGAGGTACATGGCCCCGAAGGTGGGAATGATGGACAGGGGCAGCGCGGCCGCGGCCACGAAGGTGGCCCGCCAGTCGCGCATGAACAGCCAGACCACCAGCACCGCCAGCGCCGCCCCCTCGTACATCAGCTTCATCGAGCCGTCGAAGTTCTCCTGCACCGGGTCGACGAAATTGAACACCTCAGTGACGGTGATGTCGGGGTGCTCCTCGCGCAGGCTCTGCAGCGCCTGCCGCACGCCGGCTGCCACTTCCAGCTCGCCGGCGCCACGGGAGCGAGAGACTTCGAAGGCCACGGCGAGCTGACCGTCGATCAGCGCGGCCGAGCGCTGTTCGGCCACCGTGTCCTGAACGGTGGCGATCTGGTCCAACCGCACCCGCCGGCCGTCGGACAGGCTGATGTCCATGGCCGCCAGGGCCTCGGCCGAGCCCACGGCGGCCAGGGTGCGCAGCGACTGTTCGGCGCCGCCGACGTCGGCCCGCCCCCCGGCGGCATCCTGCTGGATGGCACGCAGCTGGCGCGAGACATCGGCCGCGGTGGCGCCCAGCGCCAACAGGCGGCCCGGATCCAGCGTGACCTGCACCTCGCGGTTGACCCCGCCCACCCGGCTGACCGCCCCCACGCCCTTGACCGCCAGCAGCGCCTTGGTCACCGACTTGTCCACAAACCAGCTCAAGGCCTCGTCGTCCATGCGGCTGGAGGCCACCGTGTAGGTCAGGATGGGCTGGGCGGCCAGATCGAGTTTGCTGACGATGGGGTCACGCAGGTCGCCGGGCAGATCCGAACGCACCCGGGAGATGGCGTCGCGCACATCGTTGACCGCCTCGGTCAGCGGCTTCTCCAGGCGGAACTCCACCGTCAGGGTGGCCATGCCATCCGAGAGCGTGGTGTAGATGTGCTTGACCCCCTGCAGCGTGGCGATGGAGTTCTCGAGCTTGCGGGCGACATCCACCTCCAGCTGCCCGGGGGCCGCCCCCGGCAGCGCCGCCGAGACGGTGACCATGGGCAGCTCCACATCGGGGAAGTTCTGCACCTTCATGGCTGCAAAGCCCAGCAGACCCGCCAAGGTCAGCAGCAGGAAAAAGAGCACCGACGGGGTCGGGTTGCGAATGGACCAGGAGGAGACGTTCATGGTGCGGGGTGGGCGTGGCGTTCTGGAGAGGGACGGCGCCGCTCAACGGCTGGCCGCGGCCTGCGGCGCGGCGGGAGAGCCCGACGGCAGCGCCGGGGCCTGTCCCACCACCTTGACCAAGTCGCCCTCGGTGAGGAAGGCGCCGCCCGCGGCCACCACCCGGGCCTGCGCGCCCAGCCCGGACAGGATCTCGACCTCACCGCCCAGGCGCCGGCCCACCTGCACCTTGCGGCTGCGCACCCGCTGGTCGGCCCCCACCTCCAGCACGTACTGGAAGCCGTCGCGGGCCACCAGGGCCGCCTGCGGCAGCACCAGTGCCGGGCGTTCGCCCAGCACAAACTCGCCGCGGGCATGCATGCCGGCCCGGGCGCCGCCCCCCGGCGCCAGGTCGACGTAGACCAGGCCTTGGCGGGTGGCAGGCTCCACCGTGGGCGCCACCTGCCGCACCGTCCCCGCCACCACCTCGCCCGACGGGGTCGTCAGGCGGGCCTTGAGGCCGGGCTTGAGACGGCCCAGCTCGGCGGCCGGCACCTCGGCCCGCCATTCCAGGCGCTCGCGGCGGATCAGGCGGAACAGCTCCTGCCCGGTGCCGGCATAGCCGCCCACCACCGCCAGCCGCGCGGAGATGACCCCGTCATCAGGCGCCAGCACCTGGGCCTGGGACAGGCGCAACTCGTCGGCCGCCAGCCTGGCCTTCACCGACTCCACCCGCGCTGCGGCGGTGGCCTCCGCGGTGTAGGCCTGTTGGGCCGCCTGCTGGCTGATGGCCCCGCCAGGGGCCAGCTCACGGGCCCGCGCAGCGTTGGCCCGAGCCTCGGCGGCCACGGCCTGCGCCTCGGCCAGGCCAGCGCGGGACTGGGCCAGGTCGGCCTGCAGGGTCTCGGTGGCCAGGCGGGCCAGCACCTGGCCCTTGCGCACCTTGTCTCCCACCTGCACCGCCACCTCCACCAGGCGACCGCCCGCGCCCTCAGCGGCCACCACCGCCTCCTGCCAGGCGGCAATCACACCCGCCGCAGGCAGGGGCTGGGCCCACTGGGCCGTGGCGGGGGCGACGGTGGTGACCGTCAGGGCTGGCCGCGGCGGGGCGGAGGCCGGCTGCGCGGCGGCCGCCCCTCCCAGCAGCAGGACAAGGGCAAGAGCGAGCGGACGCAGGCGCAGGCAGGCAGCAGGCATGGCAGTGGCGTGGAGACGCCGGCCGCCGGCAAAGCCGACCAGGCCAGGCGTGGACAGGGGTGGAGAGGAAGGGTGAGCGCGCAGCACCCGGCACCGCCGTGGCCGCCCGTCGCCCCCTGATCGCCGATTATGAGCAAGCGGCGGCCCCAGGCACCGCGAACGGCGTGGACCGCCCCCACGCTCAACGCCGCCCGCCTGCCTTCGGGTCATCCCGCAGTCCCGGACGGCGGCGGGGCCACTCGGCCCGCGGGTGGACCCGCAGGGCTGGCCCAGGACGCCACAGCCGACGACGCGTGCCGGCTTGGCACGGCGTCACACCTGGCCCTGGCGGGAACCCCCGCCCGCCACCCCACCGGTGCGTCAGGCCGGACCGGCCGCGCTGCAACCTGAGCCAGGCGGCACACCCGGGCCTGCGCCAACGCGCCACGCCGCTGTACCGCCTGCGCCAGGACGGCACCGCCACCGGTCCGGCCCGGTGCTGGCACGGCGCCTGCGATGACGCTGGGGTCGGACGGACCGTGCCACAAGCCGCCGCCCGCCCCGCTCCCAGCATCCCTGGGGGCCCGCCGGGTCCACCCCTGGCCCGACCCGCCCACAGCACCCGAGCCCGTCCCGCCCGGACGGCCACGCCACCCACGGGGCGCCGGCCGGGCCGCCTCCCCATTCCACCCACACGCACCTCGCGCCTCACTGGAGACAAGCACCATGAAGCACCGCCTCGCCCTCACCGCCCTGGCCGCCGCCGCCACGCTCGCCACCCTGCCGGCCCAGGCCGCCGACTTCAAGGCCGGCGACTGGACCCTGAGCCTGGGCGGCATCGTCAACGCCTACTACACCAGCAGCAGCTGCAGCGGCGACGCCGTGGGGGGCCTGGCCCTGGGCGGACGCGCCCTGGGCTGCGGCGGTGCCGACAAGTCCACCACCATCGGCAACGGCCTGCTGCCCAACGTCATCAGCGTGGGCGCCAAGACCACGCAGGACGGCTATGACATCGGCGCCACCCTGATCATCGGCTCGGCCGTGTCCTCGGACTCCTCCATCGCCAACAACAGCAACGTCGACGTGCGCCAAGGCTTCCTGACCTTCGGCAACGCCAGCATGGGCACCGTCAAGCTGGGCCGCGACTACGGCCTCTTCGGCGCCAACGCCATCCTGGGGGACATGACCCTGCTGGGCGCCGGCGCCACCGTCAACGCCACGCAGGCCAACCGGGTGACGCTGGGCCACATCGGCGCGGGCTACAGCTTCCTGGGCATGTATGGCCAGATGGCCTACACCACCCCGGCCCTGGGCGACTTCAGCCTCACCGCCGCCCTGGTCAGCCCGGTGGACGCCTACGCCAACGCCAGCGCGGTGGCCGGCAAGACGCCCCAGGTGCAGGTGCAGGGCACGCTCAAGCTGGGCAACGCCGGCAAGGCCTGGCTGGGGGTCAAGCAGCAGAAGTTCGAAGGCGCGGGCGGCGCCGACGGCTTCACCATGAACGGCACCGAGGTGGGGGTGTCCTACACCGTGGGAGGCCTGGGCCTGCTGGCCAACTTGCAGCAGGGCAAGGGCCTGGGCCTGCTGGCCGACGGGGACAACGGCGACGGCAAGGGCAGCCACACCCTGCTGCAAGCCACCTGGCAGGCCACCGCGGCCACCAAGCTGGGCCTGAGCCATGGCCAAAGCAAGCTCAAGGACCAGGTGGGCAGCAATGTGGAGACCAACACGGCCACCACCTTGGGCGTGTACCACGGCCTGACCAAGAGCCTGACCCTGGTGGGCGAGAGCACCCGCACCGTCTCCAAGGCCGCGGACGGCAGCGAGGCCCGCATGAACGGCCTGGCCCTGGGCGGCATCCTGTTCTTCTGACCCGTCCCGGCCCACAGGGCCGGAACCCATGGACCGGGAGGGTGTGGCATGCGGCTGACCCTCCCCCGGCTTGAGCCCGCGAGCGGGGCTGCCACCCGATTTCAGGCGGGTGGCCCTCCAGGACGGACGTCGTTGGGACTCCACCGGCCACCGGCAACGCCGGTTGCCTAAGATCGGGGCATGTACCCCGCCTCCGCCCCCTCGCCGGCGCCAGCCGCCGCAGCCCTGCCCCCTGCCGCCGCCCTGCAACGCCTGGATGCGCTGATCACCCAGGGGGGACGGCGCCTGCTGGGCTTGGCCGGCCCCCCGGGGGCCGGCAAGAGCACCTTGGCCGAGGCCCTGCACCGGGCCCGCCCGCAGCACACCGTCATCGTGCCGATGGACGGCTTTCACCTGGCACAGGCTGAACTGGAACGGCTGGGACGTGCCGCGCGCAAGGGCGCGCCGGACACCTTTGACGCGGCTGGTTTTGTCCACCTGCTGCGCCGCCTGCGGCACGCCACCCCGGATGAGGTGGTCTACGCCCCCGCCTTCCGGCGCGAGATCGAGGAGCCGGTGGCCGGTGCCGTGCCGGTCCCCGCCACGGTGCCGGTGCTGCTGGTCGAAGGCAACTACCTGCTGCTGGAGGAGGGCGCCTGGGCTGGCGTGCGCCCCCTGCTGGACGCCTGCTGGTATGTGGGCGTGGACCCCGACTTGCGGGTCAGCCGCCTGGTGGCCCGCCACATCCACCATGGCCGCTCCCCCGAAGCCGCCGCCGCCTGGGTGGCCCGCAGCGACGAGGCCAATGCCCGGCGCATCGAGGCCAGCGCCCACCGCGCCGACTGGGTCTGCCCGCTGGACTGAAGCCCCCCCGGCCAGACGCGAGGCCCGGAGGGATAAGCAAACGCGAAACATTCCCATTTGCAATAATGGGCGCAGACCTCAGGATCGCCCATGCCCCACACCCCCGTCGAACGCAACGCCGCCGAGCTCAAGACCACCGGCCTGAAGGCCACCCTGCCCCGTCTGAAGATCCTGGAGGTGTTCCAGGACTCGTCGCAGCGCCACCTGAGCGCGGAAGAGGTGTACCGCGCCCTGCTGGCGCGCGATGCCGACATCGGGCTGGCCACCGTGTACCGCGTGCTCAGCCAGTTCGAGCAGGCAGGCCTGCTGCTGCGCAGCCAGTTCGACAACGACCGGGCGGTGTACGAGCTCAACGAAGGCGAACACCACGACCACCTGGTCTGCCTGCATTGCGGCAAGGTCGAAGAATTCCACGACCCGGTCATTGAAGGCCTGCAGCACCGCGTGGCCCAGGCGCGTGGCTTTGCACTGCGCGCCCACTCGCTGGCCCTCTACGGCCTGTGCGATGCGCCCGCCTGCCAGGCCCAGGCGGAGTCCGGCCGCGGCGCCCTCGGCTTGCGCTGACCGCCGCACGGCGGGTGCCCCCTGCGCCAGGGGCCACCCGCCGCCAAATCAGGCCTGCAGCGGCACAAACAGATAGACCGCCGCCACCACGGCCAGCACCAGGGCCCAGTCCAGGACGGCACGCAGACGGGTGTCGCGCCTCATGGCTCGCCGGCACCACCGGCGCCAACGGGGCTGCCGCAGCCGACCGGACCGACTGCCCCGCCGGCCTCCCCCTGCGCCCCAAGCAGCCAACGGCGGCGCCAGGCCGGCTCGTGCCTTGCCTCGCCCGTGCAGCAGGCGCACTGCAGGCGCGGCACGCGCCGCCCCCGCGTCCCCATCCGACGTCGGGCGTCCCGGTCATGGCGCCCCGCGGACGCTGCCGCCTGCGGCACGGAGACGCGCCCCATCAGTGCACCCACCCCGTCACCGCTCCCGCCGGGGCCGTGGTCGCCACCGCCGGTGCGTCACACGCGGCTGCACCGCCGTCATCCGGCCTGACGACGTCGGCCCCTTGCGCCGACAGCGCCTCCCAGCGGTTCTGCAGTTGAACCGCGATCTGGCGGGCACCACCGCTGGCTTGCGGATGCAACTGCAGCAGGAGCAGGTGGGCGCTGATTTTGCGGGCCAGCACCCGGCGAAGCGCCTGCGGCCCCAGGCGGGACTGCGGACACGGCGCCGCCCAGGCGGTCATCAGGGCCAGCGTGGCCATCAGCAGGGTCTGCACATCGGGCGCTTGCGGAGCGTCAGTGCCAGGGCATTCGGAATGTGGAGGCATGGACATGGGGCAGAAAGAAGAATGAAGACGGTCAGTTGCAGCGTCGGACGTGGAATCACCACCACGACCACCACGCTTCGCCTCACAGATAATAACGCGAACGATTCGCATTTAAATACGCATTGCAAGCAAGGACATACCGCCACCGGACACCGCCCCACCCGGCGCAGGCCCGCCGCCAAGCTCGCGTGCCCCCTCCGCCGCCGGTCCACCCCAGACCCTCCGCCCATCGGACAAACCTGGTGACATGACGCCAAACCGGCACGACAAGCTTGCTAATGCGAATCGTTCGCATTACGATGCATCCATGTCCTCTCCCACCACCCTACCCCGCCCGGAAGCCACGCCCGCCCCGGTGTCCGCGCCCCCTGCCGCGCCACCCCGATGGCACAGCGAACAGCTGCTGGGCCCCCAAGGGCAGGCCCACATCGTCCACGGCGATCAGGTCTACCGGCTGAGCCTGACCGCCCTGGGCAAACTCATCCTCACCAAGTGACCCACGCCTGGGGCACCGGCGCCTGCCGTCGGTGCCCTGCGGGCGCGCATCAAAGCCATGGGGCCGGTCCCGGCAGTCGCTGCCACCGCCCTCTTTTCCTCGGCGCACCGCCAGCCCACGCCAGCCCGCGCTGCCTTTTCCTCCCGCCCCGGACGCGGCCACCCCGCCGCCCCTGCACAGGAGAACGCTGGTCATGAACGCTCCGACGCCCCTGTCCCGCCAGCGCGCCGCCGACCCCACCCTCCTGGGGAACGATCCCCTGGCCTGGGCCGCCCGGCAGGCGGATCTGCCCGAAGGCCTGTGGCTGGCCTTGCAGACCCGCCAGCCAGCCCCGACGGGGCCGACCGCCCTGCGCTTGCTGCGGCTGCAGCCATCCCCCGAAGACCTGGCGGCCTGGACCGCCACACCGGGCCTGCTGCCCCACCTGCGGCTGCGCTGGCCAGCCCCCTGGACAGGCGACCGGACGGTGCAGGCCACCGCCCTCAGCCCCCTGAACTGTCCGCTGCAGGCGCCGCTGACCCTGTCGCCGGCCGCACGGGCGGCCATGCCGTCCTGCTACCTGGTCATCGAGCAGGCTCCGCACGGCATGCGGCACAGCCTGCGCACCTACGACCCGGCCGGGCACCCCGGCCTGGTGCTGGAGGTGGCCCTGGAAGCCGGGGAGGCCCTGGCCAGCCTGGCGGCACGCCTGTGCGAGCCGACCCCTCCCCTGGTCCCCCTGGCCGCTACGCCGGTCCACCTGCCTCCTGCCGCCACCTGGACCGAGCTGCGCCAGGCCACGCAACTGCCCGCCTGGCTGGCCGCCCAGGGCCAGGGCTGGCATGGGGCCGTGGCCGCACTGGGTCGCCAAGCGGCGCAGGCCCTGGAAACCGAAGGCTGGGGCGACCTGTTCGCCCTGGCCGCAGCGCGGGGACTGGACCTGCAGGCCCAGGTGCTGCAGACCGGGCTGCTCGCCACGGTGGCCCTGCCGGCCAACCGCTTGCCACGGCCCGGCACCTGGACCCCGGCCGCCCTGTGGCGGCTGGCCCTGCCCACCCCCCGCGGCCTGGCCCAGCGTCTGCTGGCCAGTCTGCCCGGCCCGCAGGCCTGGATGCTGCTGGGGCCGGCCGACCACGACCGGCCGTCCTGCCCCTGGCAGGCCCTGCTGTCCGTGCTGGCGCCCCGCTGAGCCACGCCCCCAAGTCTTGCCCGAGCCCGACGCCCATGTGCCAGCCCACGCGCGCCCCGTCCCGCCTGTTCTCCGCCCTGCTTGAGGCCACCGGCGCCCTGCCCGGCATCGCCCCCGCCCAGGTGGGCCCGGCGACGGCCCCCGCCGCCGCCGAGGTCCCTTCCGGTGCAGCGGTTGAGGCCCCCGGTGCCGGATCGCGGCGGCGCCGGCTGTGGGAGCTGGGACCTCACGCCCATTGCCCGGTGGTCGGCGTCTGCCTGCCCATGGGCGCGCTGCGCCAACTGGGCCTGCGCCACGGCCTGCCCCGCGAGGCCAGCGACTACGAGATCCATGTGCAGGCCAACAGCCTGTGCCGCCAGCGCGGGCCCCTGGCCGAGGCGATACAGAAGGCGCTGGACCAGCGCTTTGACCTGACGCTTCGCCAGGCCCGGGCGCTCAAGACCCGTGAGGAGCTGGCCGAATGGTGGCAGCAGCAGGTGCGCCAGGCCAGCGCCTGGCCGGCAGCCTTCTGGTCCACGCTGACCCACCCGCGCTGCGATGCGGCCCTGGAGGAGCTGGTGCTGCAGACGGTGCACATGCTGCAGCACCAGGCCGGGGCGACCGACCGGGCCGACTGGGCCCGGCTGCAGGCCCTGGCCGATGAGAACGCCGTGCTTACCCGCGCGCTGGCGGCGGCCCAGCGCCGGGCCACCGAGGTCAGCGGACAGCAGACCCGGCGCATCGAGCAGCTGCAGGCCCAGGCCATGCAGCTGCGGGCCGACATCCTCAGCCGGGACACCCAGATCGCCGCGCTCTGGGACGAATTGCGCGGACTGGAGCAAGCCCACCCGGGACTGCCCGAGCGCCAGGCCCTGGCCGAGGAGGTGGCCCAGCTGCGCCAGCGGGCGCAGGACCTGCAGCGCCAGCTGACCCGCCGGGACGACGAGCTGGCCCGCGCCCGCCAGCGGGCGCACGAGGCCTGGGCGGAGCTGCGCCAGTGGCGCGCGGCCCAACCCGAGGCGGCCGGCGCCAGCGGGGCGGCAGGGCCGGCCCACGCGTCCGCCCCCCTGGGCCCGCACCCGGCGGGCGCCCCCGCCGAGGACGCCGCGGAACGGCTGGAGGGCCGCGCCGTGCTGTGCGTGGGTGGGCGCACCGGCAGCGTGCCCGATTACCGCGAGCTGGTGGAGTCCTCCGGCGCCCGTTTCCTGCACCACGACGGCGGGGTCGAAGACCATGCCGACCGCCTGGAGGCCACGCTCGCCGCGGCCGACCTGGTGATTTGCCAGGCCGGCTGTGTCAGCCACAACGCCTACTGGCGGGTCAAGAGCCACTGCCGGCGCACCGGCAAACCTTGCGTGTTCATCGAGCGCCCCAGCCAGCACGCGCTGCGCCAGGCCCTCTGGCGGCTGCAGCCGCTGACCGAAGTGCCCGCGGCGTCCGCCGCATCCCTGCTGGCCGTCGGGCTCTCCCCTCAAGGCGAAGACACACCGGGTCGATAAGGCCCACAATCGTCCGCGCCGCTGACACCCCGTCAGCAGCCGCTGGACGCTTGAGCCCTTGACCCTGCCGTGCCGCCCAACCCCAAGACCCGCCGCTGGCGGCGCCGTGAACTGCTGAGCCTGCCCCCGCTGGGCGCCGCCGCCGCCATGGTCCGCTGGGCTGGCTGGGCGGGCCTGGCCGGCGTGGGCGGGCTGGCCGCCCTGTCCACCCTGGGCGGCTGCAACGCCGCAGCGCCCGGTACGCCGCTGCGCATCGGTGCCCATCCCTGGCCCGGGTACGAGCTGCTCTACCTGGCGCGCCACCACCATCTGCTGGACCCGCGGCGCGCCCGCCTGATCGAGCTGCCCAGCGCCAGCGCCAGCCTGCGGGCCCTGGCCGCCCAGGTGCTCGAGGGCGCCTGCCTGACGCTGGACGAGGTGATCACCGCCCGTGAACGGGGTCTGCCGCTGGTCATCGTGGCGGTGCTGGACGTGTCGCACGGCGCCGATGTGGTGCTGGGTCGTCGGCCCATGGCAGCCCTGGACCAGCTGCGCGGCCACCGCATCGGGGTGGAGCCCGGCGCAGTCGGGGCGGTGATGCTGGACGCCTTCCTGCGCCGCGCCGGCCTGCAGCTGCGTGACATCCAGCGGGTGGACCTGACCATCGACCAGCATGCCCGGGCCTTCCGCCAACGCCAGGTGGAGGCCCTGGTGACCTATGAGCCAGTACGCAGTCAGCTGCTGCAATCCGGCGCGGTGCCGCTGTTCAGCAGCGCCGACATCCCCGGGCGCATTGTCGACACCCTGGCCCTGCGGGCCGATGTGCTGGACGATCCCGCCCGCCTGGAGGCGGCCCGCCACCTGGTGCTGGCCCACTTCCTGGCCCTGCGCCGCTGGCGCGAGGACCCCACCAACGTCAGCACCGTGCTGGCGCCACGCCTGCAGCTGCCGGCCACCGAGGTCCCCGGCGCCTTCGCCCTGCTGGACTTGCCCGACATCCCCGCCAACCTGCGACTCATGGGCGGCGGCGAGCGCGGCCTGCCCGGCCAGGCCCGCGAGCTGGTGCAGCTGATGCTGCAGGCCGGCCTGTTGGCGCAGGCGCCCCCGCTGGACGGGATGGTGCGTCATGACCTGCTGCCCCGGGAGCTGCTGTGAAGCCCGCCGCCCCCCCAGAGACCGCGTCCTCCCCTGGGGCCCGCCGCCCCTGGCGCTGGCCCCTGCGCTGGGCGGTGCCGCTGCTGCTGCTGGTGCTCACGCTGGCCGGCATGGGCCTGACCCTGTTGCGCGAGCTCGCCCGTGACGAGGCGGTGCTGTGGCAGGAGACCCAGGCCGATGCCCTGCACCAGCTGGGCGTGCTGACCGTGGTGGCCGAGCGCTCCCAGGGCCGTGACCTGGCGCTGCTGACCGAGCTGGTGGCGCGCACGGCCACCCAGCGGCACCTGGGCCTGGCGGCCATCGTCAACGCCCAGGGCCAGGTGTGGATCAGCAGCCAAAGCGCGCGTATCGGGCAGCCCGCCGAAGCCCTGGACGGCCTGCAGGCGCCCTGGCTGAGCACCCTGCGGCCCGGCGGCGACGCCCAGGTGCACCTGGACCCCGTGCACCACAGCCTGATGGTGCTGCAGGCCCTGCCCTGGCAGGATGACGGCAACAACCTGCGGGGCCGCGGCCAGGTGGTGGTGGTACTGCGCTACGAGCTGGGCGAAGCGCTGGCCGCCATGCGCCAGCGCTCGCTGCAGGACCACCTGCCCGACGCCGGACTGCTGCTACTGGGCGCGGGCCTGCTCTACCTGCTGCTGCTGCGCGGCCTGCTGCTGCCGCTGGGCCAACTGCAGCGCGCGGCCGAGCGCCTGGCCCAAGGTCAACTGGAGAGCCGGGTCAAACCCCAGCGCGCCCAGGAACTGCAGGCGGTGGCCGAGAGCTTCAACACCATGGCCGACACGCTGGTCCGCCAGGTGCAGCGCCTGGAGGACTCGGAACACCACCTGCGCGAACTGGTGAGCGCGGCGCCGGACGCCATCATCACCGTCACACCGGAAGGGCGCATCGAGCGTTTCAACCTCGCGGCCGAGCAGCTCTTCGGCTACCTGGCCCGAGAAATCACCGGCCAGCCTTTGGACCGCCTGCTGCCCGCGGGCATGGGGCCGGCCCACCAGGCGCTGATGCAGCACTATGCCGCCGAGGACATCCCGCGTGGGCGCCGCATGAGCCAAGGCCGCGTGGTGCGTGGCCGCCACCGCGACGGCAGCGCCCTGGCACTGGAGGTGGGCATCTCCCGCCTGCGCCTGGCCGACGGCCGCTGGCTCTACACCGCCGTGGCCCGTGACGTGACCGAACGCCAGCGCGTGGACGAGGAATTGGCCCGCCACCGCCATCACCTGGAAGAGCTGGTGAACAGCCGCACCGCCGAGCTGGCCCGCTCGCGCGACTTGGCGCAGGCCGCCACCCGGGCCAAGAGCGAATTCCTGGCCAACATGAGCCATGAGATCCGCACCCCGATGAACGCCATCATCGGCCTGGCCCACCTCACCCGCCAGGGCGCCAGCGCCACCCAGCTGGGCTACCTGGACAAGCTGCAGGGCGCGGCCCGGCACCTGCTGGACATCCTCAACGACATCCTGGACTTCTCCAAGATCGAGGCCGGCAAGCTCCACCTGGACCCGGTGGACTTCGCCCTGGACGAGCTGGTGGAACAGGCCTGCGAGGTGCTGGGCGAACGCGCCGCGTCCAAGGGCATCGAACTGGTCGAGCGCATTGCGCCGGACGTGCCCACCCACCTGCACGGCGACCCGCTGCGCCTGCGCCAGGTGCTCATCAACCTGCTGGGCAACGCCGTCAAGTTCACCGAACGCGGCCATGTCCGGCTGAACGTGAGCCTGGTGCCAGGTGCCGTGTGGACGCCGGGCGGGCCGGTGCCGCTGCGGCTGGAGGTGCGGGACACCGGCATCGGCATGGGGCCCGAGGCGCGGGCGCGCCTGTTCCAGGCCTTCGAGCAGGGTGACCGCTCCACCACCCGGCGCTTTGGCGGCACCGGGCTGGGACTGGCCATCAGTCAGCGCCTGGTACAGCTCATGGGCGGCCAGCTCCAGGCCGACAGCCAAGAAGGTGTGGGCAGCTGCTTCTGGTTCGACATCGACCTGCAACCGGCCCAGGCCCCGCTGCGCCAGGTGCCGGCCCACCGCCCCTTTGCGGGCCAGCGCGCCCTGGTGGTGGACGACCTGCCCGAGGCACGCGAGGTGCTTCGCGAGCGCCTGGCCCTGCTGGGCTGGCGCACCGCTGCCGCCGACTCCGGCCTGGCGGCCCTGACGGCCGTGCGCGAGGCCGAACTCGATGGCGACCCCTTCGCCCTGGTGCTGCTGGACTGGCGCATGCCCGGCATCGACGGCCTGGCCACCGCCCAGCGCCTGCGCGACCGCACCCTGGAGCGTTGCCCGGTGCTGGTGCTGGTCTCGGCGGTGGGCACGCTGCCGGCGACCAGCCTGCTGCGGGAGCACGGCATCGCCGGGGTGCTGCCCAAGCCGGTCTCCCCTTCGCAACTGCACGACCTGCTGATTACGCTACTGCCCGGGCCCGACCGCCTGCCGGCCGCCCTGCCCACGCTGCCCCCGCCCGCGCCCGCCCCGGGTCAGACCCCAGACTGGACGGCTGGCCGCCATGTGCTGCTGGTCGAGGACAACCTGCTCAACCAGGAGGTCAGCAGCCACCTGCTGCGCGCCATGGGCCTGCAGGTCAGCCTGGCCGAGGATGGCCTGGCCGCCCTGGAAGCGGTGCAGGGCCGGACCGCTGGCTTCGACCTCATCCTGATGGACATGCAGATGCCGCGCCTGGACGGGCTGGAGGCCACCCGCCGCCTGCGCGCCCTGCCCGGCCTGGGCCCGGTGCCGGTCATCGCCATGACCGCCAACGCCTTTGCCGAGGACCGCGCCGCCTGCCAGGCCGCGGGCATGGACGATTTCATTGCCAAGCCGGTGGACCCGGCCACGCTGGAGCAGGTGCTGCGCCGCTGGCTGCAACGTGCGGAGCCCCCGGCACCGCTGGCATCGGCGCCGGGGGAGGCTACCGGTGCGGCGAACCCAGGAGCCAGCGCGCCGGCCGCGGGGACGGCGGACCCGGTGGCGCGCTGGCGGCAGGTCCCCGGGTTGGACGTGGACCTGGGCCTGCACCAGGTCAAGGACAACACCGCGCTCTACGGCCGCCTGCTGCAGATGTTCCTGAGCCAGCATGGCGACGAGGCCGCCCACCTGCAGCGCCTGGCCAGCGAAGGCCAGGTTGAGGCCCTGGCCCACCGCCTGCACCGGCTCAAGGGCACGCTGGGCACCCTGGGAGCGCCGGCGCTGGTGGCGCGGCTGGTGCAGACCGAGGCGGACACCGCCGCCCTGCCCGGTCTGCTGGAGGCCCTGCAGGCCCTGGTGCAGGCACTGCCTCAGGCCCTGCAGGCACCGGCGTCGCTCAGCGACGCTCCTCCAGTGCCAAGTCCCGCGGATGGCTGATCAGGTAATCGGCCTGCAGCCGCAGGCGTGAGCCCGGGGCCAGCGTCGGCGTCCAGGCCACCACGCCCGGCTGGTCCTGCCAGTCGCCTGCCGCGGGCGCGGGCTGGAACTGGCGCTGCACCGTGATGCGCTCATCCAGCGAGACCGGCCCCGCTTCCAGCACCTCCAGCGCCACCGGGCTGCGGTGGCCGTTCTCCACCTCGTAGACCCGCGCCACCCGCCGCTCCTGACGGCTGCCGATGAAGCCGCCGCTGGCCTGCTGCGTCTGGGACGGCAGCACCCGCACACGCACGCGCTCGTCGCGGCCAAAGGGCAGCTGCCAACCCAGGGGATCGGCCGCGCGCAGCACGCTGCGGCCCACCACCTGCCCACCGCGCCACAGCTGCAGCGGGCCTTCGGGATAGACGCCCTCGGGACGGTCCAGTTCGGCCAACAGCCAGGCCGAAGCGTCCTGGGCCGGCACGGTGCGCACCTTGAGCCGCGCTGGCAGGCGCTGCTGGTCCAGGGTGAAGGCCACCTGCTGACCGCCCGAGGCCACCGACACCCGACCCGCTACCTCGAACTCGGTGGCGAACTCCCCCTCCACCGCCTGCACCGCAAAGGCCGGCGGCTCATCGGCCTCCACCTTGGCGGCGCGGGCCTGCAGCCGCTCGGCACCCGGCGCAGGGGCGGGCATCGGAGCGGCCATGGCCATCGGTGCGGCCAGCGCCATGGCCGGACGCGGCTGACGCACCTGCAACGCCCAGGGTCGGGGCTCAGGGCCGGCGGTGGCCCCTCGGGGTGAGCCGGTGGACAGGCGCAGGGCCACGGCCTGCCAGTCTTCACCGGTGTGCTGGCTGACCTGCGCCTGGCGCTCCAGCAGCACCTGGGGCCCAGCGGCGGCGGCGGTGTCAAGCTGGGCGCGATAGGCCGGCGCCCAGGTGGGGCCAGGCACCTGGTAGACCACCCGCAGCGCCTGATCTCGGGGTGTGCTCAGGGCGATGCGCAACTGTCGCACCTCAGCGGCCTGGCCCTGGGTGCGCTCACGCTCGGCCAGCAGGGGCTGCAGCTCGGCCTCCACCCCCTCCCGCTCTCGGGACAGACGAGCCTGGGCCTCCAGGGCGCCCTGACCGCTCTTCTGCACCCCGGCCAGCCAGCCCTGCAGGGCCGCGGCCCCGGTGGGCAGCGGCCGGCCACCCCCAGGCGCAGCGGAGGACGGGCCACGGCCGTCCTCGGTCACGGCCGCCGGACCCGCCGGCGCGCGCAGCCAGGCCAGCACGAGCTCATGGCTGGCATGCTCGGCGTTCAGGGCGGACAGCCGCTCTTCCAGGGCCCGGATGCGCCCATCCAACGGGCTCTGTGCGCAGGCCGGCACCTCGGCCCGTGGGCGCACCGTGCTGCTGACCGCACCCAGGCGCACCCCCTCGGGCGCCTCCACCTGCAAGCTCGCCATGTCCAGGCGGGGGCTCAGGCAGTCCAGCACCAGCTCACGGGCGCCGGCGGCCACCACGGCACTGCGCTCCACCTGGGCCAGGCCAGGGTAGACGGTGACACGCTCGACCCGCCCGGCAGGCGCGCCCGCCGGTGCCGGGGCCGTCCCCTGCGCCAGCGCGGAGGCGGCGCACAAGGCCAGGGTGGCCGCGGCAGCCGGTCCGTTCAGGCAGCGGGCAGCAGAGAAGGGGCGCAGGGCCGGCACGGCCTCTGGGATGGCAGGCATGGGATCTCCACGGGAGGTGACAGAGACGCCCGAGGGCCACGGCCAATGGGCCGCCACCCGCGGCGCACCCAGGCCCAACGCACCAGAACCGGTGGCGGTTGGCACCGCCCATCCGGCGCGCTGCGCCGTCGGCTCAGGACAAGGCCGGCAGCACCTGGCGCACCACCAGCTGCTCCAGACGCGCCAGGGCCTCGGCCGCCTGGTGCAGCACGGGCGGCGTGTTGGGCAAGGCAGCCTCCAGCGCCTGGTCGACCGCGTTGGCCTGCTGCAGCAGCTGCTCGGCCAGCTCGGCATGGCCGGCCTGCTGCAGCCGGGTGGTCCAGGCCAGGCCCTGCAGGCCGGGGCCGGCGGGGCCACCACCCTCCTCACCCACCGCCAGCGCACGCAGGGCGGACCAGCGCGACACCCGGTCCACCGAGGCGCTGCCGCTGAGTTGGCGCGGCAGGGGCAGGCCGGCGCGACCCTTGTGGGCCTCGGCCTGCAGGGGCTGCTCCAGCGCCTGCACCCGCAGCTGCACCAGGGCCTCCAACCAGCCCGCGCCCAAACGGTCGCCGCCTGCGGGAGCGGTGGCCGACGGTGCCGAGGCGGCGACGGCCAAGACCGGGGCGGCCTCCAGGCGACGGGCCAGGGCGTCGGCCAGGCCCAGGCTCTGCGTGCGCAGGTCCGCCACCAGCGCGCGGCCCAGCCGGCACGCCGCCGGCTGCGCCGTGCGCGAGGCCTGGCCCGCCGCGCTGCGCCCCCCCGCCAACAACGGATCCACCGGCTCGGCGGCCACCGCAGCCGCCGCCGTCCGGGAGGGCTTGGTCGCCTTGGTCGCCTTGGTCGACCTGGCGGGCTTGGCGTTGGTCTTGCGGGCCTTGGCCGGGGCCGCGGGCTTGGGCTTGCTGGCCTGGGCGCGGTAGCCCTGCGGGGCGCTGGCCGCCTGTTCCAGGCGCAGCAGCACCGCCCCGACGGCATCGGCCGCCCCACCCCAACCGCCAGCATCCAGTTGGGCGCGGCGGGCGGGTGTCTTGGCGGCGGCCTTGGTCTTGGTCGACTTGGTGGCCGCGCCCTTGGCCGCGGGTTTGGCGACGCGGCGGCTGGGGGCCGCGGTGCTGCGGCTGCGGCTGGGCGGCGCCTTCAGGCTCACCCCAGGCGGCTGGGTCCAGAGCAGCCATTCCAGCGCACCCAGCCCGCGCGCCCCGGGCGCCAGGCGGTCGGCCTGCAGCGTGCCCTCGGCGGCGGCCTCGATGGCCTGCTCGATCAGCTCGGCACGGGCCGGTGCATCCAGCCGGGTCAGGACCTCCGGCGCCAGCAGGTCCGGGCCCGGCACGGCCGACAGCCGCAACCAGGCCACCAGGGCCTCGCGCCAGGCGGTCCGCACCGGAATGACGAGGCCCCCCTGGCAGTGCTGGTCCATGGCCTGCTGCAGCGCCTCCAGGCGGCGGATGAAGTCCACCGTGCGCGGCGCATGCCAGTACTGGTCCTGGGCCCGAGCCCAGTCCGCCGGCAGCGCGGGCGCCGACGCGGCACCGGCAGGGGCCGAGGCCACCGCCCCGACCACCACAGCGGACGCCGCCCCCGGGGCGGCGGGCACCGGCTGGGCGCCACTCTGCCAGGCACTGCCCCAGAGCAGCAGGGCCAGCAGGCCCCGGCCCCAGGCCCCGGGGCGGGCGGGGGCATGGCGGGCAGACGCCCCAGCGGGGACGGATGACGACGCAAGAGGCGGTCTGACCATGGGCAGGGGCTCCGGGGCGGCGCGGGGGACCAGGACAGCGGGCGGATGGACGGGGCAGGAGGTCGGGGCAGGCGGCAGGACGCCGGCCTCAGTCGGCCAGGTCTGGCTGCACGGGCGCGTCCACCCCGGCCTGAGGACCGGCGGGCTGGTGGCGCACCTCGGCAATGCGGTTGGCGGCGTCCGGGAACACCAGCTGCGGCACGCAGTCGTCGAGCTTGTCCTCATGCACCAGGCCGAAGGCGGCAATGATGACCAGATCGCCCACGCTGGCGCGCCGGGCGGCCGAGCCGTTGAGCGAGATGACACCGCTGCCTCGCGGGGCCTCGATGGCATAGGTGATGAAGCGCTCGCCGTTGTTCACATTCCAGATGTGGATCTGCTCGTTGGCGCGCAGGTTGGCCGCCTCCAGCAGGTCCAGGTCAATGCCGCAGGAGCCTTCGTAGTGCAGCTCGCAGTGGGTGACGGTGGCGCGATGGATCTTGGACTTGAGCAGGGTGCGGAACATGGCGGGGGCGTGTTGTGCTGATGGGGAGACGCCGGTGGGGCAGCCGGCGGTGTCGGGACGGATGACGTTCAGGCGCCCAGCACGTGGCGTGGGCGCAGGCCCAGGCGCTTGAGCAGGGCGCGGTCGCGGTCGGCATCGGGGTTGCCGGTGGTCAGCAGCTTGTCGCCGTAGAAGATGGAGTTGGCACCGGCCAGGAAGCACAGCGCCTGGATGCCTTCAGGCATGGCCTGGCGGCCGGCCGACAGGCGCACCCGGGCCTTGGGCATGGTGATGCGGGCGGCGGCGATGGTGCGCACGAACTCGAAGGGGTCGAGCTTGTCGGTGCCGTGCAGCGGCGTGCCCTCGACCTGCACCAGGTCGTTGATGGGCACCGAATCGGGGTAGGGCTCGAGGTTGGCGAGCTGGGCGATCAGGCCGGCGCGCTGCAGGCGGCTCTCGCCCATGCCCACGATGCCGCCGCTGCACACGGCCACGCCAACCTGGCGCACCCGCTCCAGCGTGTCCAGGCGGTCCTGGTAGTCGCGGGTGGTGATGATGCTGCCGTAGGTCTCGGGGGCGGTGTCGAGGTTGTGGTTGTAGTAGTCCAACCCGGCGTCCTTGAGCTGCCGGGCCTGGCCCTCGGTGAGCATGCCAAGGGTGCAGCAGGCCTCCAGGCCCAGGGACTTGACCTCGCGGATCAGGGTGCTGACCTTCTCGATGTCGCGGTCCTTGGGCGCGCGCCAGGCCGCCCCCATGCAGAAGCGGGTGGCGCCGGCCTCACGGGCGGCCAGGGCGGCGGCACGCACCTCGTCGGCCTCCATCAGCTTGGTGGCCTCCACGCCGGTGGGATGGTGGATGGACTGCGGGCAGTAGCCGCAGTCTTCCGGGCAGCCGCCGGTCTTGATGGACAGCAGCGTGGCCAGCTCGATCTCGGCCGGGTCGAAATGCTCGCGGTGCACCTGCTGGGCGCGGTGGATCAGCTCGGTCAGCGGCAGCTCGTAGAGCGCGGCCACCTGCTCCACGGTCCAGCGTGGGGCCGTGGCCCGGGTGGCGGCCGTTCCGCCCGTTGAGGCGAGGACCGGGGCGTGGAAATGCAGTGGCTGCGGCGCCGGTTGCGGAGCGGACGCGCCGCAGGCATGGGCAGGGGCGGCGGAGGAGGAGGCGGTGGTGTCCATGACGAGGGGGCGGCCCGCAGGCGCGCTCAGCATTCCAGGTTGTCGATCAGCCGGGTGGCGCCCAGGCGGGCGGCGCCCAGTGCCACCAGGGGCTCGCCGTCGGCGCGTTCGGCGTCGGTGGGCGGCAGCAGGTCACTGCGCCGGCGCAGGGTCAGGTAATCCGGCGTCCAGCCACGGCCGCGCAGTTGGTCGGCGGCCTCGGCCTCCAGCAGGACCAGGGGGCGGCCCAGGTCGCGGGCCCCTTCGGCCAGGGCCTGCAGGGTCTGCGACAGTGCGGTGGCCTCGGCACGCTCGCGCTCATCCAGGTAGCCGTTGCGCGAGGACAGGGCCAGGCCGTCGCCGGCGCGCACGGTGGCGCCCGGCACGATCTGCACCGGCAGGGCGAACTGCCGCGCCATGCCCTGGATGACCTTGAGCTGCTGGTAGTCCTTCTGGCCGAACACGGCGTAGGCCGGCTGCACGCACTGGAACAGCTTCATCACCACGGTACACACACCGGTGAAGAAGCCAGGTCGGAACTCGCCTTCCAGCAGGTCGGCCAGGGCGGCTGGCGGCTGGATCTTGTAGGCCTGCGGCTCCGGGTAAAGCTCGGCCTCGGAGGGGGCGAAGACGATGTCGCAGCCGGCCGGGGCCAGCAGCTCGCAGTCGCGCGCCAGGGTGCGCGGGTACTGGTCAAAGTCCTCGTGCGGCAGGAACTGCAGGCGGTTGACGAAGATGCTGACCACCACCGGCCCGCCCAGGGCCCTGGCCTGGCGCACCAGCGACAGGTGGCCCTCATGCAGATTGCCCATGGTGGGCACGAAGGCGGTTCGGTTCTGGCCGGCCAGGGCCTGGCGCAGCTCGGCAAGGGTGTGGATCACGCGCATGGCGGCGGGTCTCCTGGCGGCCCGACCGGGGGTGGGCCGCTTCTCTTGGGGTGAAGCGGGGCGTCCGTCAACCGGACGGGGAGCGAAGTGTGGCGCGGTGGGCGCCGCTGTCAACCACAGCACCTGCGCCGCGGCGGCGGCAGGCGGCAAGCCTGCCAACCCGCCGGGAGCGTCAGTAGCCGTGCAACGCCTCGTCCGGGAAACACCCGGCCTTGACGTCTGCCGCATAGCGGGCGAAGGCCTGGGCCACCGACAGGCCGGGCGCCTGCGGCTCACTGCCCGGCTCGCGGGTGAAGTCACGCACAAAGCGGGGGCGCCGACCGGTGGTCAGGCCCAGCATGTCGTGCATGACCAGCACCTGGCCGGCGGTGCCGGCCCCGGCGCCGATGCCGATGGTCAGCATGCCCGGATGGGCCAGGGTGATCTCGCGCGCCAGGCCGGAGGGCACCAGCTCCAGCACCACCATGGCGGCCCCGGCCTCGGCCAGGGCGGCGGCATCGGCCTTGAGCTGGGCCGCCGCCGCCTCGTCGCGGCCCTGCACCCGGAAGCCGCCCAGGGCGTGCACGCGCTGCGGCGTCAGGCCCAGATGGGCGCAGACGGGGATGCCACGCTCGACCAGGAAGCGCACGGTATCGGCCGTGACGCCGCCCCCTTCAAGCTTGACCATCTGAGCGCCTGCCTGCATGAGCGCTACCGCTGAATCGAAGGCCTGCCGGGGGCTGGCTTCGTAGCTGCCGAACGGCAGGTCACTCACCAGCCAGGCGGCCCGACGGCCCTGGGCCACGCAGCGGGTGTGGTAGGCCATGTGCTCCAAGGTCACGGGCAGCGTGCTCTTCTCGCCCTGGACCACATTGCCCAGCGAATCACCCACCAGGATGCAGTCGACGCCGGCGTCGTCCATGCAGCGGGCAAAAGTGGCGTCATAGGCGGTGAGCACGGCGATGCGCTCACCGCGCTGGGCCATCTCGCGCAGTTTGGGCAGGCTCAAGGGCGCACGCTGTGCAGGGGAGACAGCGGCCTCTACTGGGTGAACACTCATCGTTGTCGGCTTCGGGCGAGGGCACGATCTGGCGTGCTGCATTGCAGCACAGGGGGCCTCATTCTGCCTTCCCCTGGCCGGCAGACGCTGTGGGGCCCGCCCGAATCCCCGCCACCGACATCCACCATCTTCAGGAGGACCCCGACGAGCGAAACGGCAAGCACCTGCTGTCAGAAGACCATCGGCGGCCAGGAGGCCATCGCCCAGCTGGACATGGCGGGGGACGATCCGGACGTCATCGCGGGCTGCACCGGCGGCAGCGGCAACGTCGCCGGCATCGCCTTCCCCTTCCTGGGCCTGCAGCTGCGCGGTGGCGCCAACGCCAAGAGGCGCCGCATCCCGTTCAACCGGTGCGGCCACGGCCATTTCGACATGGCGGCCTACGCCGATTTCTTCGCCGGCCAACGACAGGACTTGGACTGCGACGAAGCCGAACTGGCCATGGCCCTGGTCGACCTGCCGCGCGTGCCGGCCTGAGCCCGGGCCGAAGCCCGGCGCCGGCGCAGTGGCCACTCAGCGGATGGGGGCCAGCTCCCGCATGGCCCGCACCGCCCCCTGGCCCATGGCAGCACCAAAGCGCTTGGCCAGCCGTTCGGCCACGTTCTCCTGCGGGGTGTAGTCGATGATGTCCTCGGCCTTCACCACTTCCCGGGCGACGTAGTCGAGGTTGCCCAGCGCATCGGCCAGGCCCATCTTGACGGCCTCCTCGCCATTCCAGAACAGGCCGGAGAACATCTCCGGCGTTTCCTTCAGGCGGTCGCCGCGCCCTTCCTTGACCACCTGGATGAACTGCCGGTGGATCTGGTCCAGCATGGCCTTGGCGTAGCCCACCTGGCGCTCGTTGAGCGGCGAGAAGGGGTCGAGCATGCCCTTGTTCTCCCCGGCGGTGAGCAAGCGGCGCTCGACCCCGAATTTCTCCATGGCGCCGGTGAAGCCGAAGCCGTCCATCAGCACGCCGATGGAGCCGACGATGCTGGCCTTGTCCACATAGATCTCGTCAGCCGCTGCCGCGATGTAGTAAGCGCCGGAGGCACAGACCTCCTCGACGACGGCGTACACCTTCTTCTTGTGCAGGGCCTTGAGGCGACGGATCTCGTCGTTGATGATGCCCGACTGCACCGGGCTGCCGCCTGGGGAGTTGATGCGCAACACCACCGCCTGCGCGCCCTCATCCTCAAATGCACTCTTGATGGAGGCCACCAGCAGCTCGGCACTGGCCTCGGTGTCCATGGAGATCTCACCGCGGACCTCGACGAGGGCCGTGTGTGCCGTGGTGGGCGCGGGGCGGTGCAGCCCCCCCTGACTGAACAGGGCCCAGGCCACGGCCAGCACCAGCAGGAACCAACCTAGCCGCAGCGTGCGCTGCCAGCGCCGGTCGGCGCGGCGCTCACGGAGCAGTTCCACACTGACCTGCCGCAGCAGCTCCTCCATGCGGTCCAGGGGCGGCGAGGCGGTCGCCCCGCAGGCTGGGGCCGAAGCGGCCGCCGCCGGCACCGGGCCGGGGACGACGCGGTCCTGGGGTTCGGGGGTGGCAGGGGCTGGCGCGGGTTCGGCGGCCACGGTCGGCGCAGGCGCGGGCGCCGGCGTGGAAGAGGACGGATCGTCAGACGGTTGCATGGTGTTCTCAGCGGTGGCTCGCGCGGGCGGGCCCGGGACGACGGGGATCAGATCTGGAGGAGGAGGGCAGCCTCAGGCCGGTTGCAGCGTGGCGTCGGGCCGCCACCAGATGGCCCCTTCCCGCTCCTCCACCGCCAGGGGTTTGAGGCGCTGCCCGCGGCAGGGGCCGGCCACGCAGCGCCCATCGGCCGGTTCGTAGACCGCCCCATGGATGGAGCAGATGATCCAGCGCCGGTCCTGATCCAGGAACTCGCCGGGCTGCCAATCCATTTCCACCGGTACGTGGGCGCAGCGGTTGAGGTAGCCCACCGGCCGGCCCTCGATGCGCAGCACGAAGCCCCGCACCGGCTCGCCCCACTGGCGCAGGTCGAACACCCAGGCCTGGCCTCGCTCGGCCAGGGCGTCGCTGGCGCACAGGCGCTGGGGCGCAGTCACCAGCGCCCCAGCGCCAGGGGGTGGGGGTGGCAGCGTCGGCTCAACCATGCTGGGACAGCCAAGCGGCCAGGTCGGCCACGGAGTGGGCCACATGACGGGGCGCGTAGGCGGCAAAGCCGGCACTCTCATGCGCACCGTAGCTGACGCCCACGCAGTCGGTGCCGGCGTTGACGGCCATCTGCAGGTCGTGGGTGGTGTCGCCGATCATCAGGGTGCGGCCCGGCTCGGCGCCCAGCTCGGCCATCAGCTCCTGCAGCATGCGGGGGTGGGGCTTGGAGAAAGTCTCATCGGCGGTGCGGCTGGCGTCGAACAGGCCCTGCAGCTCGGTATGGGCCAGGGCCTCGTCCAGCCCGCGACGGCTCTTGCCGGTGGCCACCGCCAGCAGAAATTGCCGCCCGCGCAGGTCGTGGAGCATCTCCAACGTGCCCCTGAACAGGCTGATCTCGTGCTGGCTGGCCAGGTAGTGGTGGCGGTAGCGCCGCCCCAGCTCCGGGTAGCGCTCGGCGGTCAGGTCGGGGCAGGCGTGCTGCAAGGCGTCGTGCAGGCCCAGCCCGATCACGTAGGAGGCGCGCTCATCCGACGGCACCGGGACCGCCAGGTCAGCACAGGCGCGCTGGATGCTGCGCACGATCAGCGCGGTGGAGTCGAACAGGGTGCCATCCCAGTCAAAGGCGATGAGGTCGTAGCGGCGCATGCGGATGTGGCGGCGGATCTGACGGGACGGTGGGGCGCGGCGCCCTGGGCGCCGCAGCTGAGGGGCAGCCCGGAGGCGCTCAGGACGCCCGGCTGCGCAAGCCGTCGAGGAGTGTCTCGCATTCCTGCGGCAGCGGGGCGTCCAGGGTGATGCGTTCCCCGCTGGCCGGGTGGTCAAAGGCCAGCTGGCGGGCATGGAGGAACATGCGGTCAAACCGCAGGGGCACCGGACCGCGGCCCGAAGCCAGCGCCTTGTTGAGCGTGAAGTCCCCATATTTCTCATCGCCCACCAGCGCATGCCCCTGGCTGGCCAGGTGCACCCGGATCTGGTGGGTGCGACCGGTCTTGATGGTGACGTCCAACAGGGTGAAGTCGTTGTAATTCTCCAACACCTTCACCAGGGAAATGGACCGCTGGCCTTCGGTCTCCTCCTGCGGTCCCACCGCACGCACCCGACGCTCCCCTTCGGCGGTGAGGTATTTGTGCAGCGGCACATCCACCACCTTAAGGGCTGCCGGCCACGCCCCCAGCACCAGGGCCGCGTAGGTCTTGCCGGTCTGGCGGTGGCGGAACTGGTCTTGCAAGGCGGTGAGCGCGCTGCGCTTCTTGGCCACCAGCAGCAGACCGGAGGTTTCCTTGTCCAGCCGGTGCACCAGCTCCAGGAAGCGGGCCTGCGGGCGGGCACGGCGCAGCTGCTCGATCACCCCGTAGCTCACCCCTGAGCCCCCATGCACCGCCACGCCGGCGGGCTTGTTGACCACCAGCAGGTGGTCGTCCTCGAACAGCACCGGGAACTCCCGGGGAGGCACCGCCGCCTGGGCGGCCTCCGCGGCCGGACCGGCACGCTCGGGCAGGCGCACCGGCGGCACGCGCACCACGTCCTCCAAGGCCAGGCGGGTGTCGGCCGCCGCCCGGGCCTTGTTCACCCGCACCTCCCCGGCCCGGATGATCCGGTAGACGTGGGTCTTGGGCACGCCCTTGAGCTCGCGCAGCAGGAAGTTGTCCAGGCGCTGCCCCGCCGAGCCCTCATCCACCGTGACCAGCCGCACGGCGGGGGCGGCCGGTGCTGGCGGGCGCTGCGACGGCCCGCCGGCGCCGGACGGCGGCACCGGCGGCCGCCCCCCGGAGGCCGCCGCCGGTCGGGCCGTGGCGGCCCCACGTCCCCCGGCCGATGCCGGTGTTTTCCTGCCCGATGGCGGCCTTGGTTTGGCCCCTATAATGCGTTGCACCACAATAAAGCCCTAAGTGCTTGATTTTTCAGAGTTTACCCGGGTACCGGGGCGGTTAGTGTGGCGGGGCGCACCGAGCAGGTGCGCCACAAGGTGATGCAACACCTCCAGAGGCGCTGGAGGCACCGGTCCCGATGTGACCGGGGGCCGGCGGCTGGAGGTGGCAGAGAAATGTCGGATGTGCCGCCCTGCCTCGTGCAGGGACTTCATCAAAGGTTCATTGTCGGTCGCGCCGGTCACCGGCCCGCTTGTCGGGCACGAGCCAGGCGATACCGGGTGTCAACGTCAGCTGACTGCGCATGTTGTCCTCTTCCTCCACCCCCCACCACCCCGCAGGCCCCGGTCCCCGACCGGTGCGGCCGCAGGGTGCGCGGCGCCAGTGCCTGGCGCCCGAGGGGCCGGGTGCCGGGCGGACGCCTTCCCGCAGCAGTGGGTCTGACGCAGGCACACGCGCCAACGCCAACGGCCGTCCTTCGGGACGGTCGGGGGTCCAGGGCCATTCCTTCCAGCGGCCACGTTCGCGATTTCTCGTGCATCTGACGGGGTGAAGACCCGCCGGATCCTTCCGGCAGGCGGACACCTCCCACCCAAGACGGCCGGGCAACCGGCCGTGGATGAGGAGTGCACATGAAACGCATGCTGATCAATGCCACGCAGCCGGAAGAGCGGCGGCTGGCGATCGTCGACGGCCAGAAGCTGCTCGACTTCGAGACCGAGATCGAAGGGCGCGAGCAGCGCAAGGGCAATATCTACAAGGCCGTCGTCACCCGCGTCGAGCCTTCGCTGGAGGCCTGTTTTGTCGACTATGGCGAGGACCGCCACGGCTTCCTGCCTTTCAAGGAAATCTCCCGCCAGTATTTCAAGGAAGGCGTGCCGGTCAAGGACGCCAAGATCCAGGACGTGATCTCCAACGGCCAGGAACTGCTGGTCCAGGTGGAGAAGGAAGAGCGCGGCAACAAGGGCGCAGCGCTGACCACCTTCGTCAGCTTGGCCGGCCGCTACCTGGTGCTGATGCCCAACAACCCGCGCGGCGGTGGCGTCAGCCGCCGCATCGAGGGGGAACAGCGCGAGGAGCTCAAGGAGAACCTCGACCAGCTCGAATACCCCAAGGGCATGAGCCTAATCGCCCGCACCGCCGGCATCGGCCGTACCGCCGCCGAGCTGCAGTGGGACCTGAACTACATGCTCAAGCTTTGGGAGGCCATCGACACGGCCTCCCGGGCGGGCAAGGGCGCCTTCCTGATCTATCAGGAGTCGTCGCTGGTGATCCGCGCGATCCGCGACTACTTCACCGCCGACATCGGCGAGATCCTGATCGACACCGACGACATCTACGATCAGGCCCACCAGTTCATGAACCACGTGATGCCGGAGTCCGTGCATCGCGTCAAGCGCTACCGCGACCCGGCGCCGCTGTTCAGCCGTTTCCAGATCGAGCACCAGATCGAGACGGCCTTCGCCCGCACGGTGAACCTGCCTTCCGGCGGGGCCATCGTCATCGACCACACCGAAGCCCTGGTGGCCGTGGACGTGAACTCGGCCCGCGCCACGCGGGGCGGTGACATCGAGGAAACCGCCACCCGCACCAACTTGGAAGCGGCCGACGAGATCGCCCGCCAGTGCCGCCTGCGCGACCTGGGCGGCCTGATCGTGGTGGACTTCATCGACATGGAGGACTCCAAGAACCGCCGCGAGGTCGAGCAGCGCCTGAAGGATGCCCTGCGCTATGACCGCGCCCGCGTGCAGTTCAGCTCGATCAGCAAGTTCGGCCTGCTGGAGCTGAGCCGCCAGCGCCTGCGCCCGGCCCTGAGCGAAGGCAGCCACATCACCTGCCCGCGCTGCAACGGCACCGGCCACATCCGCGACACCGAGTCCTCGGCGCTGCAGATCCTGCGCATCATCCAGGAGGAGGCGATGAAGGAAAACACCGCCGCCGTGCACGTGCAAGTGCCGGTGGAGGTGACCTCCTTCCTGCTCAACGAGAAGCGCACCGAGATCACCAAGATCGAGCTCAAGCAGCGCACCACCGTGCTGCTGGTGCCCAACAAGCACCTGGAAACGCCGAACTACAAGCTGGAGCGCCTGCGCCACGACGACCCGCGTCTGGAGAACCTGCAGGCCAGCTACACGATGATCGAGGAGCAGGACGACGAGGTGGCCATCAGCCGCCGCGAGAAGACCAAGGCCAAGCAGGAGCCCATCATCAAGGGTCTGCTGCCCGATCAACCTGCGCCCGTGGTGGCCCCGGCGCCTGCCGAGGCCGCCGCCCCGGCACCGGCCACGGCCACGACCCCCGCCGCCCCTGTGGTGACGGCACCGGCCGCTCCGTCGGTGGCCGCCCCGCGGCCGGCGGGGGGTGGCTTCTTTGGCTGGATCAAGCGCCTGTTCGCCCCGGCCCCCGTGGCCGCGCCGGAACCGGTGGCCGCCCCGGTGGTCACCCCAACCGAGGCGCCGGCCACTGCACCGGCGGGCCGTGACGGCCGCGGCCCGGGCAAGGGCCGTGATGGCGGTCGCCGTGAACGCGAGGAGCGTGGCGAACGCCGCGAGGACCGCAAGGAGGGCCGTGGTGGGCGCGATGAGCAGGGCCGTCGTGACGGGAGTCGCCCGGAGGGCCGCGGCGACAACCGCCAGGAGGGTCGCAACCGCCGTGATGGTGGCCGCCGCGAGCGCGAGGACGGCCAAGGCCAGACCGAGGTCCGCGCCGAGCGCCAAGAACGCCAGGACCGCCGACTGCGCGAACAGGAGCGTGAGCTGGGCCAGGCCGCCGTGCCGGCCGAACTCGAACTGGCCCAGGGTCTGACCGAAGGCGGGCCTTCGGCGGCTCCGGACGCCGCCCAGGCCGCCGAAGGCGAGCGTGGTGAAGGCCGCCGCCGCCGCCGCCGCCGTGGCGGTCGCCGCGAGGAGGGCGAAGGCCAGGAAGGCCTGTCAACGGAAGCTCTGGAAGGTGGCCACGAAGACCCGGCTGGCGCGGTCGAACCGGCTGAAACCACCGCCGGTGAGGCCCCTGCGCTGTCGGAAGGCGCACCGGACGTGCCGGCAGAGGGAGAGGACGGACGTGACGGGGGTCGCCGCCGCCGCAACCGCTACCGCCGAGACCGTCGCGAGGACGACGGTGTGGCCGAAGGCAACACCACGCCGATGGCCGAGGGCGAGCCGCCGGTGGCCGTGTCTGAGCCGGTCGCCCCGCTGGCCAACGAGGTGGAGCAGCCGGTGCCGGCCGCCGCAGCCCCGGCCGCCGTGGTGGCCGAGCCCTACGTGCTGGCCGTGGACGAACTGCAGCGCGTGGCTGAGGCCGCAGGCCTGAACTGGGTCAACTCCGACCCGGCCCGGGTGGCCGAGGTGCAAGCCCAGATCGCCGCCGAGCCCAAGCCGGTGCACGTGCCGCGCGAGCGCAAACCGCTGGTGCTGCTGGACGAAGGCCCGTTGGTGCTGGTCGAGACCCGCAAGGACCTGGCCACGGTGCGCCTGCCCTTCGACGACGCCCCCGCGGCGGCGACCGAGTCGGGACAGCCCGCCTGACGCCACCGCGTCGCCACCTCACGCCCCCCATGGGCGTGAGGCCCCTCTTCCAAGGCCCCCGCCCGCTTGCTGCGTCCGGGGGCTTTTTCATGCCCTGCCCCCACCGCGGCCCGCCCAACACGGCAAGGCCTCAGGGCAGAAGACCGCTCACTGCACCCAGCCGTTCAGGCGTTCCAGCGCGCGCAGGTAGGGGGCATGGTGCATCAGCTCGTCCCAGGCCAAGGGCTGGGTCTGCGGCAGCAGGGCCATGCGTCGGGCTTCGCTCTCCTCGCTGGGCCGCCAGTGGCCCCGCTGGGCCTCGGCCAGCAGGCCATCCAGCAGCGCATCCACCGCCTGACCCCCTTCCACCTGAGACTGGTTGCACAAGAGCACCAGGTCACAGCCGGCGTTGAGGGCCGCCACCCCGGCCTGGGTGAAGCTCACCGCCTGGCCATCGAGTTGGCGGGCCCCCTCCATGCTGAGGTCGTCGCTGAAAACCGCCCCGGTGAAACCCAGCTCACCCCGCAGAATGTCCTGAAGCCAGACCGGGGAGAAACCGGCAGGCCGCTGCTTGTCCACCCGGGAATAGATGACATGCGCGGGCATGACGCTGGCCAGCGAACTGCTCAGCCATTCATAGGGCCGCGCATCGTCTTCCAGGATGGCCTTGCGGCTGCGCTTGTCCACCGGAATGGCCACATGGCTGTCGGCCTCGACATGGCCATGCCCTGGGAAATGCTTGCCGCAGTGCGCCATGCCGGCCTGCAGCAGGCCCTGCATCAGGCTCTTGGCCAGCAGGGTGGTGACCCGAGCGTCGCGGTGGAAGGCCCGGTCGCCGATGACATGGCTGCGGCCGTGGTCCAGGTCCAGCACCGGGGTGAAGCTCAGGTCCACCCCGCAGGCGCGGAGTTCGGCCGCCAGCACATAGCCGGCGGCGGTGGCGGCATCGGTGGCCAGCAGGGCATCCTGCATCCACAACTCGCCATAAAAGCGCATGGGCGGCAGGTGGGTGAAGCCATCACTGCGGAAGCGCTGCACCCGCCCGCCCTCATGGTCCACACAGACCAGCAGGTCCGGGCGCAGGGCCTTGGCCTCGGCCACCAGCGCGGTGAGGTGGGCGCGATCCTGCCAATGACGCGAGAACAGGATCATGCCGCCGGTCATGGGGTGCTGCAGGCGGCGGCGGTCGTCGGCGCTGAGCTGGGTGCCGGCGATGTCAAGCACCACCGGGGCGTGTTCGGGCAGTTCAGGCAGGTCGTGGTCACGCATGGCCAGGCTCCTCGGGCTGGGTTTCGACGACGACGAAACTGACCACCTGGTCCAGCTCGTCGCTCAGGGTCACGTGGGCCTGCAAGCGGCGCTGGGCGAACCAGTCGGCCAGGTCGCCATGCAGACGGATGAAGGGCTTGCCGCTGGGCTCGTTCAGGATCTCGCACGCACGCCAGGTCATGGGCAGGTGCAGGCCCAGGCCGATGGCCTTGGAAAAGGACTCCTTGGCAGAGAAGCGGGTGGCCAGGTAGGCCAGCCCCCGCGACTCATGGCGCCGGCGGCGCCCGGCCCAGACCTGGAGCTCGGTGGGGCCCAGCACCTTCTCGGCAAAGCGGTCCCCCCGGCGGGCCAGGGTGTCGCGGATGCGGCCGATGTCGCAGATGTCCGTGCCGATGCCGTAGATCATGGCGGCGTCCGCAGGTCTCAGACCGGCGCATGGGCGCGGCGGATGCAGCGCTGGTAGTCGCGGATGGTCTCGGTGTAGCCCAGCTCCAGGGCATCGGCGATCAGGGCATGGCCGATGGAGACCTCACTGACGCCGGGCACCTCGCGCAGGAAGACCGCCAGGTTGTCACGGTTGAGGTCATGTCCGGCGTTCACCCCCAGGCCGGCGGCCAGGGCGGCACGCGCTGCCTCGGCATACCGGGCGCCCACGGCGGCCTGCTCCGGCGTGCCCCAGGCCCGCGCCCAGGCCTCGGTGTAGAGCTCCACCCGGTCGGCACCCACCGCACGGGCATGGGCCATGGCCTGGGGCAGCGGGTCCATGAACAGGCTGACCCGCACCCCCAGGGCGTGGCATTCCTCGATCAGCGGCCGCAGGACCTCGCCGTCGGCGGGCAGGTTCCAACCATGATCCGAGGTGAACTGGCCGACGGTGTCGGGCACGAAAGTGGCCTGGTGGGGCCGCACTGCGCGCACGAAATCCATCAGGTTGTGCAGCGGATTGCCCTCGATGTTGAACTCCACCTGCGGCCACGCCCGCAGCAGCGCGGCCAGGTCGTGGACGTCGTGGTGGCGGATGTGGCGCTCGTCGGGCCGCGGGTGGACGGTGATGCCGTCGGCGCCAGCCTCCAGCACCCGGGTGGCGGCCACGGTGACGCTGGGGATGCCCAGGTGGCGGGTGTTGCGCAGCAGCGCCACCTTGTTGAGGTTGACCGAGAGGGCGGTCAGGCCGGAGGCCGGACCGCCATGGGCGCCGGCATCGGGTGCGACGAGCGGATTCATGATGGCGTGTGGGGGTGAGGAACTGCTGAGGGGAAGGTCGCGGGAAGGGCCCGCCCGGGCGGAAGGCGCGGGGCCCCGCCGGCGCGGGCTCAGCCCCGCTCCATCCACTGTTGGGCGTCGATCATGACCTCGCGGGTGCGCAACCGGGCCGAGCCCAGATGATAGTGAAGCAGTCCGCGGGAGGTGGTCTTGAGCGCAGGCAAGGCCTGGGCGCAGGCCAACTGCAAAGCCACCAGCTCGCCGTCGTCCAGTGCTTGCTGGATGTCGCTCCACTGGCGCCCGGTCAGGCCGTTGTCGGCCATGGCGGCCGCCACCAGGCCGAGCTCGGGCCGCAGGCTGTACACCGACGAGGGCAGCAGGGGCGTCTGCTGGGCGGTGAGCAGGTCCAGCGTCGGCAGCAGGCCCAGCTCGCGCAGGAGCAGCAGCTCAAAGGCCCGCAGCGCGGCCTGCATCAGCGTGTCCTCCCCGCTGGCCAGGGCCGGCAGGCTGCCGGCATAAGCATCGAACAGCAAGGGTTGGGCGTCGGCCCGCGGCAGAAGCCGCAGGAGCAGCTCATTGAGGTAGAAGCCGCTGAACAGTGCTGCCGCCGGCAGCACCGGGCCACCGCCAGCCCATTCGGCCGCCCGCAGGGTATGGATCTCCGCCCCCTCGTCCTTGACCGCGCCCAAGCTGACCGACAGGCGCTGAAAGGGCATGAGCACTGGCCGCAGCTGGGAGTGCGGGCGCTTGGCCCCCTTGGCGGCCACGGCCACCCGGCCCTGCCCGCGGGTGAAGAGCTCCACGATCAGGCTGGTCTCGCTCCAGTCGTGCTGATGCAGCACGAAAGCGGGCGTGGGCGGCGGCAGGCTGCGCCGGGTCATGGTCGCAGCAGGCATGTGGCGATGGGGCGCCAGCCCCTGGCGCCGACCGGCATCACTCGTAGCCGTAGGAGCGCAGGTGCTCCTCGCTGGCAGCCCAGCCCGAGCGAACCTTGACCCACAGCTCCAGGAAGACCTTGCAGTCCATGAGGCGCTCCAACTCGACACGGGCATCGCTGCCGATGCGCTTGAGCCGCTCGCCGCCGGCACCGATGATCATGCCCTTGTGGGCGTCACGCTCCACCACGATGGAGGCACTGATACGTCGGCGCAGGCCGCCCTCCTCCTCCTCCCACTTGTCGATGATGACGGTGGAGGTGTAGGGCAGCTCGTCGCCGGTCAGGCGGAAGAGCTTCTCGCGGATGATCTCGGAGGCCAGGAACTTCTCGCTGCGATCGGTCAGGGTGTCCTCCTCATAGAACCACCCCTGCTCGGGCAGGTAGGGCTTGAGGATGGCAAACAGCCGCTCCACATCGGCGCGCCGGGTGGCCGACATCGGCACGAACTCGGCAAAGGAATGCCGCTGCTGCATCTGCTGCAGCCAAGGCAGCAGGTCGGCGCGGCGGTGGATGTTGTCGAGCTTGTTGGCGATCAGCACCACCGGCTTGCCCGGCGGGATGAGGGCCAGCACCTTCTCATCGGCCGGCCCCATGCGCCCGGCCTCGACCAAGAAGAGCACCACGTCCACATCACCCAGGGTCGACTGCACCGTGCGGTTGAGGTTGCGGTTGAGCGCGGTGGCGTGCTTCATCTGGAAGCCCGGGGTGTCCACGAAGACGAACTGCGCCTCCTCCACCGTGCGCACACCGGTGATGCGGTGGCGGGTGGTCTGCGCCTTCTTGGAGGTGATGCTGATCTTCTGTCCGACCAGCGCATTCATCAGCGTGGACTTGCCCACATTGGGACGGCCGACGATGGCGAGCAGGCCGCAGCGCTGGCCCTCAGCGTCCGGTGCTTGGGGGGGCAGGTTTTCAGACGTCAGGGAAGCGTCGGTCTGGCCGGCATCCGCGGCGTCGTCAGGAGAAGGAGAGGTGGTCATCGCGGCGGGATCCGTGGCGTCAGGGCAAGGGGTCGGGGGGCGGCGGTCTGGCCGCCAGTCGGCGCGCCATCGGTGGGCACCAGCCCCGGCAGGGTGGATGGCGCGAGCCGCCCACCGGGGAAGGCCCGCACCAGGAAAAGGCAGCGCTCAGGGGTGCGTGGGCGCGGACTGCAGAAGCTCCAACACCTTGCGGGCGGCCTCCTGCTCACCCGCGCGGCGGGAACGGCCCTCGCCCAGGGCCGAAACCTCCAGGGCGGGCACGGCGCATTCCACCTCGAAGACCTGGGCATGGGCCTGGCCCCGGGTGGAGACGATGCGGTAGGTGGGCACCGCCACACGGCGGGCTTGCAGCCATTCCTGCAGCTCGGTCTTGGCGTCCTTGCGCCAGGTGTCCAGCGGGGTGACGGCGATGACCTCGCCAAAGAGCTGCCCCACCAGCCGGAAGGCCGCCTCCAGGCCGCCGTCGAGGTAGACCGCGCCCAGCACGGCCTCCAGCGCGTCAGCCAGGATGGACGCACGCTGCGCCCCCCCGCCCTTGGCCTCGCCCTCGGACAGGCGCAGGGCCTCGTTCAGCCGCAGCACCAGAGCGGCCTTGTGCAGGCTGTCCTCACGCACCAGGTGGGCACGCACCCGGGTCAGATCGCCTTCGTCCGAGCCGGCGAAGCGCTCGTAGAGCAGGTGGGAGACCGCCAGGCTGAGCACCGAGTCGCCCAGGAATTCCAGGCGCTCGTTGTGGTCAGCCCCGTGGCTGCGGTGGGTGAGCGCGCGCGCCAGCAGCCCGGGCTGCTGGAAGGTGTAGCCCAGGCGCTGCTGCA
Organism: Ideonella livida; assembly: GCF_010499455.1. Classification (GTDB taxonomy): domain Bacteria; phylum Pseudomonadota; class Gammaproteobacteria; order Burkholderiales; family Burkholderiaceae_C; genus Ideonella; species Ideonella livida. Next base: position 127,925 of record NZ_JAAGOH010000010.1, read on the forward strand.
GGGCAAGCAGTCGAGGTTCCATGCGTGCGGCCAAACGAAAAAAGATCAGCGGGACGATCCGCTGAAACGGAAGAGCAACAGCACCGGCCCGAACAGCGGCACCTCGCGGTCGTAGGCGTAGCTGATGCGGACATCGCTGCCGTTGACACTCACCTCCAGGTCCTGGGCGGTGATGGACTGGATGCCGTACTCGACCTGGGTTTGCTTCTCGAAGCCACGGCGGACATCGGCCACCGTGGAGGCACCGGAGTCCTTGATGGACTGAACCGCCTTGCGGATGGACATGTATTCGGTATAAACCGGCAGCACCTTGACCGCCAGCAGGCCGCCCATGGCCAGCAGGATGGCCCAGAAGATCAACCCGACCATGGTGAAACCGCCTTGGCGGTGTCCCGGAATGCGCATGTGCAACCCTCCACGGGAAGGCAGACCCGCCATGGGGCGGCTCCTCCCGACGTCAATCAAAGCCGCCGATGCGCGACGGCTTGCCAAAGTTCATCCAGATGAAGAACGCCCGGCCCACGATGTTGTCCTTGGGCACGAACCCCCAGTATCGTGAATCTTCGGAATTGTCGCGGTTGTCACCCATCACGAAATAGTGACCGTCAGGCACCTTGCACACCACGCCTTCGGCGCTGTAGCGGCAGCCCTCCTTGCCGGGAAAGTCCCGCACCGCCGCCGGCTGGAAGGGCAGCACCTGCGGAAAGCGCTGGGCCTGATGCGGCTTCTCACCGAGCTGCTCGGTGAACTGGGCCATCAGGCGCAGACCCTCCTCGTCGTAGCCTTCGCCCAGGGGCGTGGTGGGCACCGGCTGGCCGTTGATGCGGAGCTGGGCATTGAGGTAGGACACCTCGTCGCCGGGCAGGCCGACGATGCGCTTGATGTAGTCCAGACGCGGATCCACCGGGTAGCGGAAGACGATCACATCGCCGCGGACCGGGGTGTTGTTGGCCACCACCAGGGTGTTGACCACCGGCAGGCGCACGCCGTAGTGGAACTTGTTGACCAGGATGAGATCGCCCACGTGCAGCGTCGGGATCATCGAGCCTGAGGGAATCTTGAACGGCTCGAAGAGGAAGGAGCGCAACACGAACACGACCACGATCACCGGAAACAGACCGGCGGTCCAGTCGAGCCACCAAGGCTGCATCAACAGCTTCTCGCGGGCCTCCGCGATGTCGCCATCGACCTTCTCGATGCCCAGCCGGGCCAGTTCGGCCTGACGGGCGGCGTGCTGGGTCTCCAGCTGCGCGGCGGCTGCGGCCCGCGCCGGTGCCAAGCGCAGACGCTCGGCCAGCCAGAATGCCCCCGTCACCATCGACAGGATGAACAGCAGCAGGGAGAAGTTGCCGAACCAGAAGTCTAGATACCAGCCGCCCAGGTAGACGACAAGCGCGCCGTACAGCGCCGCGGTCAAGGTGCTCATGCGGGTCTCTCGCCTCTCAATCGTCAACCTGGAGGATGGCCAGGAATGCTTCCTGCGGCACCTCGACGGAGCCGATCTGCTTCATGCGCTTCTTGCCGGCCTTCTGCTTCTCGAGCAGCTTGCGCTTGCGGGTGATGTCACCACCGTAGCACTTGGCCAGCACGTTCTTGCGCAACGCCTTGATGTTCTCGCGGGCGATGATGTTGGCGCCGATGGCGGCCTGGATGGCCACGTCGTACATCTGGCGCGGGATCTGCTCACGCATCTTGGCCGCCACGGCACGGCCGCGGTACTGGCTTTGGCTGCGGTGCACGATCATGGCCAGCGGGTCGACACGGTCGCCGTTGATCAGGATGTCCACCTTGACCACGTCGGCGGCGCGGTACTCCTTGAACTCATAGTCCATGGAGGCGTAGCCGCGGGACACCGACTTGAGCTTGTCGAAGAAGTCCAGCACGATCTCTGCCAACGGCAGCTCATAGGTGAGCATCACCTGCTTGCCGTGGTAGGCCATGTTGATCTGGATGCCACGCTTCTGGTTGGCCAGCGTCATCACCACGCCCACGTAGTCCTGGGGCATGTAGAGGTGCACGGTGACGATGGGCTCGCGGATCTCGCGGATCCGGCCCACGTCCGGCATCTTGCTGGGGTTCTCCACCTCCAGCACGGTCCCGTCGTTGAGCTCCACCTCATAGACCACGCTGGGGGCGGTGGTCACCAGGTCCTGATCGAACTCACGCTCCAGGCGCTCCTGCACGATCTCCATGTGCAGCAGGCCCAGGAAACCGCAGCGGAAGCCGAAACCCAGCGCCTGCGAGACTTCCGGCTCAAAGCGCAGCGAGCTGTCGTTGAGCTTGAGCTTTTCCAGGGCATCGCGCAGCTGGTCGTACTCGCTGGCTTCGCTGGGATAGAGGCCGGCAAAGACCTGGGGCTGAATTTCCTTGAAGCCCGGAAGCGCCTCGGTGGCCGGCCCCGCGTTATTGGGCAGCTTCTTTTCCAGGGTGACGGTATCGCCCACCTTGGCCGCCGCCAGCTCCTTGATGCCGCAGATGACGAAGCCCACCTCGCCGGCCTTCAGCGCGTCACGGTTCTCGCTCTTGGGAGTGAACACGCCCAGGTGCTCAATGCCATAGACCGCATTGGTGGCCATCATCCGGATGCGCTCGCCCTTGGCGATCTGGCCGTCGACCACACGCACCAGCATGACCACGCCCACGTAGTTGTCAAACCAGGCGTCGATGATCATCGCGCGGGGCGGACCCTCGGGATTGCCACGCGGCGGCGGCATGCGCTCGATGACCGCCTCCAGGATGTCGTCGATGCCCAGACCGGTCTTGGCCGAGCAAGGAATAGCGTCGCCAGCGTCGATGCCGATGACGTCCTCGATCTCCTCCTTGGCGTTGTCGGGATCGGCCTGGGGCAAGTCCATCTTGTTGAGGACGGGCACCACCTCCACGCCGAGGTCGAGCGCGGTGTAGCAGTTGGCCACCGTCTGGGCCTCGACGCCCTGGGAGGCATCCACCACCAGCAGCGCACCTTCGCACGCGGAGAGCGAGCGACTCACTTCATACGAGAAGTCAACGTGGCCCGGGGTGTCGATGAGGTTGAGGTTGTAGACCTTGCCGTTCTTCGCGGTGTATTGAAGCGCGGCGGTTTGCGCCTTGATGGTGATGCCCCGCTCGCGCTCGATGTCCATCGAGTCCAGCACCTGGGCTTCCATCTCCCGGTCACTCAGGCCGCCGCAGCGCTGGATCAGCCGGTCGGCCAGGGTGCTCTTGCCGTGGTCGATGTGGGCGATGATGGAGAAGTTTCTGATGTGGTCCATGGTCACTCAAGGAGGCGGGCCGCCCGCCGTCGGCAAGAAGGCGCCGGGCCGACGCGCTGGGCATGGCACCCCGATCGCCTCTGGGCGGAGGATGCCGGGCCGTGCAAAAAAAAGGCACGTCGGGTCGGTGACGCGCCTTCCAACATGCCGGAGGGTGGCTACTGCAGGTTGGTCCGTGATTGTACCCTCCGGCCATTGGAGGGGCGGATGTCCCCCCGGGCTCAACGGCCGGCCGGGATGACCAGGTAGTTGACCCACTCGCCCCGGCGCACCAGCAGGCTCACCGGCCGGGACTTGTCGAGCTTGGCCGCCAAGGCGGTGAACTGCCGGACATCGGTGATGTCCACGTTGTCCAAGGCCAGCACCACATCCCCCTCGCGCACGCCGGCCCGAGCTGCAGCCCCCTCGGCAGACTCGACACGCACACCGCCCTTGATGCGCAGCTCGCGGCGTTGGCCCTCCGGGATGTCCTGCACCGCCAGGCCCAGCGCCGTGCGCGCCGTGGCGCTGGGGGCCGGCTCCTGGCTGATCCGCGTCTTGTCAGCATCCAGCTCCACCACCGTGACCGGCACGTCGCGGAAGGCCTTGTTGCGGAAGACCTGCAGCACCACCCGGGTCCCTGGCTTGACGGCACCGATGAGGCGCGGCAGTTCACCCGAACGCTCCACCGCCTTGCCGTCGACCTTGACGATGATGTCCCCCGCCTCCAGCCCGGCACGGTCCGCCGGGGAGCCGTTTTCCACCCCGCGCACCAGCGCCCCCTGGGGCTTGCCCAGGCCGATGGACTCAGCCACCTCGCGGGTGACCGGGGCGATGCTCACGCCGATGCGGCTGCGGATGACGCGACCGTGGGCGCGCAGCTGGTCGGCCACGCGCATGGCCTCGTCGATCGGGATGGCAAACGAGATGCCGGCATAACCGCCCGACGGGCTGTAGATCTGGGAGTTGATGCCCACGACCTCACCGCGCAGGTTGATCAGCGGGCCACCCGAGTTGCCAGGGTTGATGGCCACGTCGGTCTGGATGAAAGGCAGGAAATCGCCGGTGTCACGTTGCTTGGCGCTGACGATGCCGGCCGTTACCGTGTTGTCCAGCCCGAAGGGCGAGCCGATGGCCATGACCCATTCGCCCACTTTCAGGCGGTTGGCGTCACCGATCCGCACCGCCGGCAGGCCGGCCGCATCAATCTTGACCACCGCGACGTCGGTGCGCTTGTCCTGCCCGATGACGCGGGCCTTGAACTCGCGTTTGTCGGTCAGGGTCACGATCAGCTCGTCGGCCCCCTCCACCACATGGGCGTTGGTCATGACCAGGCCGTCGGCCGTGAGGATGAAGCCGGAGCCGACGCCACGGCGCTGCGGCTGGTCCTCGTCCTCCTCCGCGCGTGGATTGCGCTGGCCTGGCACCGGAATGCCGAAACGGCGGAAGAACTCCTCCACCCCGGGATCGAGCTGCCCCCCGCCGCCGGCGCGAGCACCACGGGCACGTTCCGCGGTGCGGATGTTGACCACCGAGGGGCCAGTCAGCTCCACCAGCTCGGTGAAGTCCGGCAGGCCCTTGACCACCGGACCCTGAACCGGCGTCGCCGCACCTGCGGCCCATGTCGCCGGTCCGCTCAGCGCCAGGCCCAGCCCGGCAACCAAACCCCACAGCGCACGGCGCCGGCGTAGGGAGGCAGAAACGACAGCTTGGCACTCAGGCCGTGTGGGGTTCAGATGAGGCATGACGTTGGGCAACTTAAATGAACACAGCCGGAAGGTCCGCCGGCACAGCCCGGTGCCTAGCGCAGCCGCTCCAGCGCCCCGGCAAAGCGCTGCAAGGTCTCGGGCGGCACATCACCAACCACCGTGATCCAGTGGTCCTCATGGCGTGTGGTAAGGGTATGTGCAGCCCCGAGCGAGCTCAGCCCCGGCTGGGCGTGACGTGCGGGCTGATAGCCTTCGATGAAGACCGAAACATGTGTGAGCCCATCGGAGAACACCGCCTGGACCAGGGGGGCGGCATCCGTGGCGGCCACGTCCAGCACGCGGCGGGCGCATTGCACCTCGCGAAATCCCACCGGCAAGGCCTTCAGCCCCCAGCCCTCGGCCTGCAACTGCGTACTTTCAAAGGAGGCCTTGAGCACCTTGTAGCCGGACAACTGGCGCAGGGGCTTGAGCAACTGATCAGGCTGGGCGCGAGCCACCAGGGACAGCTCGGTGAAGGCCGCACTCTCCAGCACCTGCCCGCCCGCGGCCAGCACATCGGCCCGCAGCAACAGGCCATGTTGACGCTCCACCCACAGGCGCTGGCTGAAGCGCAGGCCATCCCGAGCCTTGAGCAGCACCACATCAGCCTCCAGGCCGGCCACCCGATCCTGACCCGCACTGCGGACCTCATAGCCTTCGGTCAACCGCCTGTCGCTGCCCGTGGGCAGGGCGGGAAATCCGCCCGCCGTCTCACGCGCCTCGACCACCGCCAGGCGTTGACGGTGCCACAGCGTGTGCAGCAACCCGTTGTGGCGGATGACACTGCGCGGCTCGCCGTCCAGCCACTCCACCCGTTCCACCGGGGCCGCGCCGTCACCAAGGTGGGTGATGCGTGTGGTGCTGGCGGTGCCGCCGGCCGTCACCACCAGGGTGCCCTGGTAGTTGCGACGCATGGCCGCGTGCTGGACCCGCTGGACCCAGGCCTTGACCTCTGCGACCTCCCAGGCCGGAACGGACACCTCACCCGCCCGCAGGGCCGGCGCCCACAGCCCGCAGGCGCCCAAGGTCAGGCCGGCCAGCAGGGGCGCCCAGCGCCCGGTCCTGCGCACCGGGTCCCGGCCCGGCTGCTCGCTGTTCATGCGGTGTTGTCCTTCAGCGGAGTTCCTGGGTCACGGAAACAGGGCGCACGGCCCCGGGCGCCGCCAGGGTCAGGCCTGCGCCCTGGCTGAATTGCCGATGGGCCTGCAGATAACGGTCGAGCTCCGGACTGCGAACCATCACCGGACCGGAGGCCGACAGGGCCGACGGCTGCAGCGCTCCCAGCCCCGCACTGGCCACCCACGCCTCCTGCAGGCTCTCGCCACCCGTGCCGGTGCGCAATACCAATGCGCCGCCTGCCACCATGCAGACACCGGCCGCCATGGCGACCGGCCACCGCCATGCCCGCCGGGCTGCCGACACGGCCGCCAGCGGCACCGGCTCCGTCGCCGACACGGTCAGGGGGACTTCCGCCACCAGGCGGGCCGACTCCGAAGGGGCCAACACCACCGGCTCCTGCGCCAGCCGGGCCTGGATGGCGGCGAACAACCGGTCCTGCCGCCCCGGCGTGGCCGCCAGGTCATCCGAGCGCATCACGTCGCCAATCAGGCTCCATTCGCGCCAGGCCTGCTGCTGGTCCGCGTCGTGGCGCCAGCGCGCGCAGCCCTGGGCCACTTCGGAGGACGGCAGTTCGCCATCCATCAACGCCGACAGGCGCTCCCGCCCCTGGGCTCGATCTCCGGATCCATCAGCTGTCATCACTGCAACTCCAAAACCCTGGCCCACCGGCCGGCCTACCAACGCTCACCTTCCCGCGTGTCCAGCAGCGGGCGCAGCCGCGCCGCGATGGCCTCGCGGGCGCGGAAGATGCGTGAGCGCACCGTACCGATCGGGCAGCCCATCACCTCGGCGATCTCCTCATAGCTCAGCCCCTCGATCTCCCGCAGGGTGATCGCCTGGCGCAGATCCTCGGACAGCGCATCGATCGCCGCGTTCACGGTCGCAGCGATTTCCTTGCTGGCGAGCAGCGCCTCGGGCGTGGCCATGTCGCTTGGTTCCCGGGAACGCCAGGAAGTTTCCTCATCGTCATCATCTCCAGCCAAGGCAGCCTCGGAGACGACCGGATCCCGCCGCAGCTCGATGGCCGCCTTCTTGGCGGTATTAACGGCGATGCGGTAGAGCCAGGTGTAGAAGGCACTGTCGCCGCGGAACTGCGGCAGGGCCCGATAGGCCCGGATGAAGGTCTCCTGGACCAGGTCGAAGACCAGGTCGCTGTCGCGCACGATGCGCCCGATCAGGCGCTCGATGCGGCGCTGGTACTTCAGCACCAGCATTTCAAATGCTTTCTGATCGCCCCGCTTGACGCGCTCGACCAGCTCGACATCAGGATCCACCTGTGGCGTGTTCATGAGGCCTCCCCCAGCCGGCGCGGCGCATCCGCGCTCCGGCGCTCACGGGCCATGGCCAGGCGCCAGGCATGCCAACGCCCAGGCAGATCCCCTCGGGTCACCAGACCCCAGCGGCGCCAGGGGAAGGTGGCGCAGCGCCAACGCAACAGCTGCCAATCCTCGCCCTCCAGCACCAGCTCCAACCGCAGCACCGGCTCCCCGCCGGATGCGGGCACCCCGGGCGCCGCACCGGCATCACCGGCCTCCCAGGCTGCCGGCAGCTGAACCCAGCACTGCCCGTTCCAAAGCAGGGCCCCGGTGCCAGCCTGCCGACGGGCGAGCCAGGCGGCCAGCAGCCCGGCAAGCCCCAGCACCGCCAGCACCCCAGTCGGCGCCCCGTGTTGGAGCCAAGCACCGGCAGCGCCCAGCAGGGCACAAAGAACAAGACCCGCGCGACCCGGCACAGCCCTCAACGGGAGAGCCACCGGATCGGCGCGGGTCTGGCGTGACAAGGTCAGCGTATGGAAGTCGTCAACCCAGCATCAGATGCGGCCGAACACCAAGGTGCCGTTGGTGCCGCCAAAACCGAAGTTGTTCTTCACCGCGATATCGATCTTCATCTCCCGCGCGGTGTTGGCACAGTAGTCCAGGTCACATTCGGGATCCTGGTTGAAGATGTTGATCGTCGGCGGGGAGATCTGGTTGTGCACGGCCAACACCGAGAACACCGACTCCACACCGCCCGCACCGCCCAGCAAATGACCAGTCATGGACTTGGTGGAGTTGACGACCAGCTTGTAGGCATGGTCACCAAACGCCTTCTTGATGGCATTGGTCTCGTTGAGGTCGCCCAGCGGCGTGGAAGTGCCGTGCGCATTCAGGTAGTGGACCTGGTCAGCGTTGATGCCAGCATTGCGCAACGCCGCCTTCATGGAGCGCTTGGGGCCGTCCACGTTGGGGGCGGTCATATGGTACGCATCGGCGCCCATGCCAAAGCCCAGCAGCTCAGCATAAATCTTGGCACCGCGACGCTTGGCGTGCTCGTATTCCTCGAGCACCACCACCCCGGCACCTTCGCCCAGCACAAAGCCGTCGCGGTCCTTGTCCCAGGGACGGGATGCGGTGGCCGGATCGTCGTTGCGGGTGGACAAGGCCCGGGCAGCAGCAAAGCCGCCAACGCCCAGCATGGACACCGTGGATTCGGCGCCACCGGCGACCATGACGTCGGCGTCGCCATATTCAATCAGCCGCCCGGCTTCACCGATGCAGTGCAGGCCCGTGGTGCAGGCCGTGACCACGGCCAGGTTGGGGCCGGTGAATCCGAAGCGGATGGAAACGTGACCGGAGATCATGTTGATGATCGAGGCCGGCACGAAGAAGGGGGAAATGCGGCGGGGACCACGGTCCACCACCATGCGGGTGGTGGACTCGATCTCCGGCAGGCCACCGATGCCCGACCCGACCATGCAGCCGATGCGCTCGGCCTGCTCTTCGGTCAGCTGGTCGCCGGTGGGCAGGCCAGCGTCCTGCACCGCCTGCACAGCAGCCGCCAGACCGAAGTGGATGAAGGTGTCCATCGCCTTGGCTTCCTTGCCAGGGATGTAGTCTTCCAACCGGAAGCCCTTGACCTCGCCCGCGAACTGGCAAGAGATGCCGGAGGCATCGAACTTGGTGATGGGGGCGATGCCGGACTTGCCTGCAAGCAGGTTGCTCCAACCTTCGGCCACCGTGTTGCCGACCGGGCTGATCAGCCCCAGGCCGGTGATGACGACACGTCGACGGGTCATGCGTTCAGGACAGCAGGATCAGGAATGGGAACGGCGCAAAAGGGCAATCAGCCCTTGGCCTTCTTGGCGTAGTCGATCGCCAGCTGGACGGTGGTGATCTTCTCGGCCTCTTCGTCCGGGATCTCGATGCCGAACTCGTCTTCCAGGGCCATCACCAGTTCGACGGTGTCCAGGGAATCGGCGCCCAGATCGGCCACGAAGGCCTTCTCGTTGGTCACATCGGCTTCGGGAACGCCCAGTTGTTCGGCAATGATCTTCTTGACGCGTGCTTCGATATCGCTCATGGCTCCTCCGGGAGGGGAAAGGGTAAAACGGGCGGGATTCTACGCCGGCCTCCCGGCGCCCCCACCCAGGGACATCAGCTCATGAACATGCCGCCGTTGACGTGCAGTTCGGAGCCGGTGATGTAACCCGCCTCCGGAGAGGCGAGGAAGGTGACCGCGTGGGCGATCTCCTGGGGTTGACCCAGCCGCTGCAGCGGAATCTGCTGCAGCAATGCAGCCTTCTGTGCTTCAGGCAGGGTCTCGGTCATGTCGGTGGCGATGAAACCGGGCGCCACGCAATTGACGGTGATGTTGCGGCTGCCCAACTCGCGGGCCAGCGCACGGGTCATGCCAGCCACGCCCGCCTTGGCGGCGGCGTAGTTGGCCTGCCCCGGATTGCCCGAGGCCCCCACCACCGACGTGATGCTGATGATGCGGCCATAGCGCTGCTTCATCATCGGTCGGATGACGGCGCGCGAGAGGCGGAAGACGGCCTTGAGGTTGGTCTCCAGCACGGCGTCCCAGTCCTCATCCTTCATGCGCATGGCCAGGGTGTCGCGGGTGATGCCGGCGTTGTTGACCAGCACATGCAGGGCACCATGCTCCTTGACGATGGCATCGATCAGCGCGTCCACGCCGGCGGCGTCATTGACGTTCAGGTTCACACCCTTGCAGCCCGGGAAGGCCGACAGGCCCTCGCCGATGCTGGCGGCGCCGGCATCGCTGGTGGCGGTGCCGATGACCCGATAGCCTTGCTGGGCCAGACCCAGGGCAATGGCGCGGCCAATGCCGCGGGAGGCGCCGGTGACCAGGGCCACCTGACCGGAAGTGCGCTCAGCGTCGCTCATGCCAGCATTCCTTTGACGTCGGCCAGGGAGGCCGGATCCAGCACCGTGGCCGAGACTGCCTCGGCGTCGATGCGCTTGACCATGCCCGAGAGCACCTTGCCCGGGCCGCATTCGATGATGTGGGTGAGCCCGCGGGCACGCAGGGCCTGCACCACTTCGACCCAGCGCACGGGGCCGAAGGCCTGGCGGTACAGCGCATCGCGGATGGCGTCGGCATCGGTGGCCACGGCCACGTCAATGTTGTTGACCACCGAAATCTGCGGCACGGCGAGTTTCAGCTCGGCCAGACGCGCCTTCAGGCGCTCGGCCGCCGGCTTCATCAGGCTGGAGTGGAAGGGGGCGGAAACCGGCAGCGGCAGGGCGCGCTTGGCCCCCTTGGCCTTGAGGACCTCGCAGCCCTTGGCCACACCGTCCTTGGAGCCGGCGATCACCGTCTGCTTGGGATCGTTGAAGTTGACGGCCTCGACCACTTCACCCGGGGCGGCGGCGGCCGCCTCGGCGCAGCCGGCGCGCACGGCATCGGCATCTAGGCCCAAGATGGCGGCCATGGCGCCCTGCCCCACCGGCACAGCCTCCTGCATGGCCTGGGCACGCAGTCGCACCAGCGGCAGCGCATCGGCCAGGCTCAGCACGCCGGCGGCCACCAGCGCGGTGTATTCCCCGAGGGAGTGGCCGGCGACGGCGGCCGGCACAGCCCCCCCTTCGGCCAGCCAGGCGCGGTAGCAGGCGATGGCAGCGGTGAGCATCACCGGCTGGGTGTTGGTGGTGAGGTCCAGCTGCTCCTTGGGGCCGGCGTGGATCAGGGCACCAATGTCTTCACCCAACGCTGCCGAGGCCTCGGCCAGGGTCTGCACCACGGCGGGGTGATCACCCCAGGCGTCGAGCATGCCTACAGATTGGGAGCCCTGGCCCGGAAAGACGAAAGCAAATGCGGTCATGGTCTTAGGCGCGCCTGCCGGCGCATGAGAGCGGGAGAGAAACTGGCGCCGCAGCCGGCACCGCCGTTCAGAAGTCGAGCAGCACCGCCCCCCAGGTGAAGCCGCCGCCCACACCCTCGAGCATCACCGTGTCACCCGCACGCACCTGTCCGGCGCGCACGGCCTGGTCCAGTGCCAGGGGAATCGAGGCGGCCGAAGTGTTGCCATGCTCATGCACGGTCACCACCACCCGCTCCAGCGGAAGCTTCAGCTTGCGGGCTGTGCCCTGCATGATGCGGATGTTGGCCTGGTGCGGAACCAGCCAGTCGATGTCGGCGGCGGTGCGGCCCGCGGCCGCCAGCACCTCACGCGCGACCTCGTCGAGCACGCCCACCGCCAACTTGAAGACGGCCTGGCCATCCATGGTCAGCAGCGGCACACCCGAGACCTGGCCACCCGACACCGTGCCCGGCACCTGGAGGATCTCCCGATGACGGCCGTCGGCGTGCAGACGGGTGGCGAGGATGCCCGGTTCAGCCGAGGCTTCGACCACCACAGCGCCGGCACCATCACCGAACAGCACGCAGGTGGTGCGGTCGTTGAAGTCCAGGATGCGGGAGAAGATCTCGGCACCGATGACCAGCGCGCACCGGGCGCTGCCGGCGCGCACCATGGCATCGGCCACCGACAGCGCATACACGAAGCCCGAGCACACCGCCTGCACATCAAAGGCCGGGCAGCCCTGGATGCCCAGCTTGTGCTGGACGATGGTGGCCGTGGACGGGAACACCATGTCCGGCGTAGAGGTGGCCAGGATGATCAGGTCCACATCCTCGGGCCGGCGACCCGCCGCCTCCAGGGCGTGGCGTGCTGCCCGGGTGGCCAGATCGCTGGTGCAGGTTTGGGCGTCGGCGAAATGGCGGGCGCGGATGCCGGTGCGCTCGACGATCCACTCGTCGGAGGTCTCCAGGCCACGCGCGGCCAGCTCGGCCGCCAGCTCCTGGTTGCTCACCCGCCGGGCGGGCAGTGCGCTCCCGGTGCCCGTGATGCGTGCGTAGCGTTCAGCGCGGTCAGCGGGCGGGGTCGCGGAAGTCGTCATCATGCTGCGGTCTTGACCGGAGAATCCGCCGGCGCGGCGGCCGGCATGGCCTGCAGCGTGACCTCGATGCGCTCATGCACGCGGTCGAGCAGGCGGTTGCGGGCGGCATCATAAGCGCGGCTCATCGCGCGCTCAAAACCGAGCGCATCCGAAGAACCGTGGGCCTTGAACACCAACCCCCGCAGGCCGAGCAGCGCGCCGCCGCTGTAGCGGCGGTGGTCCACACGGGCCTTGAAACGGTTGAGCACCGGCATGGCCACGACCGCGGCCATGCGCGTCCAGAGGTTGCGGGTGAACTCTTCCTTGATGAGCGTGCCCATCAGGGAGGCCACGCCTTCGGAGGTCTTGAGGGCCACATTGCCGACGAAGCCGTCACAGACGACCAGGTCGGTGGTGCCCTTGAAGATGTCGTTGCCTTCCACGTTGCCGTAGAAGTTGATCAGGCCGGCTGCCGCGCACTGGCGCAGCAGCTCACCGGCCTGCTTGATGGTCTCGCTGCCCTTGATGATCTCTTCGCCGATGTTGAGCAGGCCCACGGTGGGTTGCTCCTTGCCGTCGAGCGCGGACACCAGGGCGCTGCCCATCACCGCAAACTGCAGCAGGTGCTGGGCCGAGCAGTCGACGTTGGCCCCCAGGTCGAGCACCTTGGTCAGACCGCCGCGCGAATTGGGCAGCATGGCGGCAATGGCCGGCCGGTCGATGCCATCGAGGGTCTTCAGGATGTAGCGGGACACCGCCATCAGCGCGCCGGTGTTGCCGGCAGACACGCAGGCATCGGCCTGGGTGGCACCGGCGGCATCGGGCTTGAGTTGCTGGATGGCCACCCGCATGGACGAGTCACGCTTGCGGCGCAACGCGACCTCGACCGGGTCGTCCATGGCCACCACCTCGGTGGCCAGGACCACACGGCAGCGGTCCCACTGGGCCACGGGCGCCAGCGCCTGCTCAGTGCCGACCAGCACCAGCTCCGCATCGGCATGGGTGGCCAGGAAGTCGCGGCAGGCCGCCAGCGTGACCGAGGGACCATGGTCCCCGCCCATGCAATCGACGGCGATGCGCACGCGCTCGAGAGGCTTCATCAACTCACCATCATCCGGCGCGGACGCCCCAGCGACAGACGGGCGCGAAAGCGCCCGTCACAGCCTCAAGCGGCCACCCCATGGTTTCAGACCGAAGGATCCCTCAGGATCCGGGAGCCCGCCTCAACGGCCCGCAGGCCGGCGCGCGGCTCCGCGCGGACTTCAGGCCTCGGCCTTGGTCTTCAGGACCTTGCGGCCACGGTAGAAACCGTTGGGGCTGATGTGGTGGCGCAGGTGCACTTCACCCGTGGTCGCCTCGATGGCGGTGCCCGGCTGGGTCAGGGCGTTGTGCGAACGGTGCATGCCGCGCTTGGAGGGCGACTTCTTGTTTTGCTGGACAGCCATGGGAAGCTCCTGGAGCGCCGGATTCCCCGGCGAAGGTCAACGATCAGAACGGCGCCGGCGGCAATGCCGGCACAGGACGGTGGTGGTGCAGGGCGGGTCGTCGCGCGCCCGGCCCCGCTGGCGCCTTCCCTGGGGCCGCGTCGGCGGCCTTGAGGGGCCTGGACGCCGGCCCAGCACCGCGTGGCGGCCGGGGGATGGCTGAGGGCGCGGGACATGGACCTGTCCTGCGAAAAGCCCAAGAGTGTAGCACGTCGTCCAAAGGCAGGACAGCTGCGCCCGCTCCGCCAAGATGGCGGCCAGGTGGCCACCCGCCCGCCGCCCGCCTCAGCTGGTGGACTTCTTCAGCCGCGCCAGCGCGGCAAAGGGGTGCTCAGCCGGCTCCTGCGCAGGCTCCGAAACCTCGTCAAGGTCGTCCACCGGACGCGGCAAGGGATCGGGACAGTCGTCCTCGTGGGCGGGCACCAGCGGCAGCTCCAGCAGCAGCTCGTCCTCGACCAGTTCCAGCGCGTCCAGATCACGCACCAGCTCGAGCACATCCTCCTCCAGCTCCGCGTCCAAGGCGGCCGCACGGGACTCGTCGGCCACAAACCGCAGCGGCCGCTCCACCTCCAGCACGGTCTGCACCGGCCCCAGGCAACGCTGGCAGCACAGTGGCAGCTCCACCTGGGCATGCAGGTACATCCAGATCTCGGCGGCGCCGCCCTTGACCGGGCGGGCCTCACCGGTCAGGCGCCACCTGACCTGGGCACCATCGAAGGCGGGGGACTCACGCACGGCCGCTTCGGCCAGCCGCTCCAGGGACGCCAGGGGCCATTCGCCGGCCAGCTGCTCACCGCGCTGGGCCAGTGCGGCCACATCCAGCCGCCGGGGATCAAGGGGTTTGGACTTCATCCCCGCCAGTGTACGAGGGGGCGCCCCGGGCCACGCGACAATGGTGCCCATGCCCTTGCCCCCGCCCGCCCCCCTGCCGCCGCCGCCATCGCGGCCGCTGCTGCTGGCCAGCACCTCCATCTACCGGCGCGAGCTGCTGGCGCGCCTGCGCATCCCGTTTGACGTGGCCTCGCCCGCGGTGGACGAGACCCCACACCTGGGCGAGGCCCCGGCCGCGCTGGCGCAGCGGCTGGCACTGGCCAAGGCCCGCGCCGTGGCGGCGCGCCACCCCGACGCGCTGGTGATCGGCTCCGACCAGGTGGCCGACCTGGACGGGCAACCCATCGGCAAGCCCGGCGACCACGCACGGGCCGTGGCGCAACTGCAGGCCATGCGCGGACGCACCGTCGTCTTCCACACCGCGGTGGCGGTGGTGGAAGCGGCCAGCGGACGCGCCTGGGAGGCGATGGCCACCGTGAAGGTGCGCATGCGCCCGCTGGACGATGCACAAATCGAACGCTACCTGCAGCTGGAACAGCCCTACGACTGCGCCGGCAGTGCCAAGTGCGAAACGCTGGGCATCGCGCTGCTGGAGGCCATCGAGTCGGACGACCCCACCGCCCTGGTGGGCCTGCCCTTGATCGCCACCAGCCACCTGCTGCGGCAGGCCGGCCTGGATGTGCTGCAGGAGGCCCGATGAGCTCACCCGACCGCCCTGGCACCGGCCGCCTGGTCCTGGTGCCCAACACCCTGGACCTGGGCGCCGCACCGGAGCCCATCGCCCAGGTGCTGCCCGTGGGCGTGCTGCAGCGCGCCGCGGGTCTGCGCCACTGGGTGGTGGAGAACGCCAAGAGCACCCGCGCCTTCCTCAAGCGCTGTGACGCCGTGGCGCCGCTGGCCCTGCCGCTGCAGCAGCTCGACATCCAGGAGCTGCCCCGCCCGCGCAAGGGCGCCGCGCCTGGCGCGGACGCCCCCCAGGACTGGGAGCGCCTGCTCGCCCCCGCCCTGGCCGGCGGTGAGGTGGCGCTGCAGAGCGAGGCCGGCCTGCCCGGCGTGGCCGACCCGGGCGCGGCGCTGGTGATGGCGGCGCATCGCGCCGGGCTGGCGGTAGAGCCGTTGCCCGGGCCCAGCTCGCTGACCTTGGCGGTGGCCGCCAGTGGCCTGAACGGACAGCGTTTTGCCTTTGAGGGCTACCTCCCCCAGGACGCCGCGGCGCGCGCGCAGCGCGTCAAGACCCTGGAACAGCGCTCTCGTCAGGAAGGCCAAACCCAACTGGTGATCGAGACCCCCTACCGCAACACCGCACTGCTGCAGGCCCTGGTGGCGCAGCTGTCGCCGGGCACCTGGCTGAGTGTGGCCTGGGGACTGACCAGCGCCGGCGGCGGTTGCCGCACGCTCAAGGTCTCGCAGTGGCGCCAGCTGCCGGCGGATCAGCGCACCTTGGCCTCGGACCTGCCGGCGGTGTTCATGTGGCTGGCCTGACCGGCGGCCAGCGCCAGACGCCCAGCGCCAGGCCGACGGCATCGGCCAGCACATCGCCCAGCGAAGGATCTCGCCCCGGCGTGAAGGCTTGGCCCACCTCGATGGCTACCCCGTAGGCCAGCAGCACCGCCAGCACCCGGGGGGCCGGCCAGCCGCAGCGCCGGGCCATCCACCAAAAAGCCACAAAGGCCGCGGCATGGCGCACCTTGTCCGCCTGCCAAAACCAGTCGGGCCCGGGAGGACCGGGTGGCAGCAGGGCAAACACATAGCCCCCGGCCAGCGCCAGCACCAACAGCCCGCGCCAACCCTGCGTGAGGCTCACGCCTTGACGCCGCCCCCGAGCAGGGCCGCCACCTTGCGCTTGGGTCGAATGCTGGGCGAGACGCGGTTGCCGTTGGCGGCGGCTGTGGCGGCCGGCGCGGCACCGGTGCGCTCCCAGGCGGCGGGCGCCTGGTCGGCCTGAGCCTCATAGGGCCGGTCGAAGAAGGGATCGCGTGCGGCCACGGGCGGGGCAAAACGCCGCGGCTCGGCCACGCGCGGGCCCTCGGCGGCCGGACGACGCGGGCGGTCCTCCTGGCGCTCGTCGGGCCGGCCGTCCTCGCGGGACTCGTCACGGAAACGCTCACGGCGACGCGGACGGTCATCGTCCAGCTCGGCCGCGGCCAGCTCGATCTTCTTCTTGATGAGCTTCTCGATGTCGGCCACCAGGCGGCTGTCGTCGCTGGTGACCAGGGTGATGGCCACGCCCGAGGCGCCCGCCCGGCCAGTGCGGCCGATGCGGTGCACATAGTCCTCGGCGTTGAACGGGACATCGAAGTTGAAGACCGCTGGCAGGTCGGCAATGTCCAGTCCGCGGGCGGCCACGTCGGTGGCCACCAGCAGGTCGACCTCGCCAGCCTTAAAGGCCGCCAGCGACTTCAGGCGCTCGTCCTGGCTCTTGTCGCCGTGCAGGGCGGCGGTGCGCATGCCGTCACGCTCAAAGGAGCGGGCCAGTCGTGCCGCGCCCAGCTTGGAGTTGACGAAGACGATGGCCTGCTGGATGGAGCGCTGACGCAGCTGGCGCAGGATGACGCGGCGCTTGTCGTCGTCGCTGCAGCCGATGAACACCTGCTCCACGGTGGACGCGGTGGCGTTGGGCCGGGCCACCTCCACCAGCTCGGGATCCTGCAGGTAGCTGGAGGCCAGCTTCTTGATCTCGGGCGAGAAGGTGGCCGAGAACAGCAGGGTCTGCCGGTTGGCCTTGGGCAGGTAGCTGAGGATGCGCTGCAGGTCCGGCAGGAAGCCGATGTCGAGCATGCGGTCGGCCTCGTCGAGCACCACGTACTCGACCTGGTTGAGCACGCAGTTCTTGGCCTCGATGTGGTCCAGCAGGCGGCCCGGGGTGGCGATCAGCACCTCGACGCCGGCCTTGAGCTCGGCGGTCTGGGGCTTCATGTCCACGCCGCCAAAGACCACCGCCACCCGCAGCTGGCTGTGCTTGGCGTAGGCCTTGACGTTGTTGGCCACCTGGTCGGCCAGCTCGCGGGTGGGGGCCAGCACCAGGGCGCGCACCGGATGCCGCGCCGGCGAGGCGCTGGCATTCTCGTGGCGCAGCATCTTCTGCAGCAGCGGAATGGAGAAGGCGGCCGTCTTGCCGGTGCCGGTCTGCGCCGCCCCCATCACATCACGGCCGGAGAGGACCACCGGAATGGCCTTGGCCTGGATCGGGGTCATCGTGGCGTAACCCTGGTCGGCCACCGCGCGCAGGAGCTTGGCATCCAGCGGCAGGGTGTCGAAACGGGCGGGAGCGGGCGCCGGGGCGGCGGCGTCCTGGTCTAGGGGGGCATCAGTCATGTCTGGTGATTATCCGCGGCATCCGGACTGGCTACACTTTGAAATCCGGGTCAACCCGGTCTTCACCCTGGCTTTCTGGGGCCAACAGGCCCATTTCTTGAGGGAATTCGCATGATTCTGGTCACCGGCGGCGCTGGTTTCATCGGCAGCAACTTCGTGCTCGACTGGCTGGCCCAGAGCGACGAGCCGGTCGTCAACCTCGACGCCCTGACCTATGCCGGCAACCTGGCCAACCTGGCCACCCTGGCGGGCGATGCGCGCCACACCTTCGTCAAGGGCGACATCTGCGACCGCGCCCTGGTCGACTCGCTGCTGGCCACCCACCGCCCGCGCGCCATCGTCCACTTCGCGGCAGAGAGCCACGTCGACCGGTCCATCCACGGCCCGGGCGCATTCATGAAGACAAATGTGGACGGCACCTTCACGCTGCTGGAAGCCGCCCGCGCCTACTGGGGCGGCCTGCAGGGCGACGAGAAGGCGGCCTTCCGTTTCCACCATGTCTCCACCGACGAGGTCTACGGCTCCCTCAAGCCCAGCGACCCGCCCTTTGCCGAGACCAACCCCTACGAGCCCAACAGCCCCTACAGCGCCAGCAAGGCCGCCAGCGACCACCTGGTGCGCGCCTGGCACCACACCTACGGGCTGCCGGTGGTCACCACCAACTGCTCAAACAACTACGGGCCGTACCATTTCCCCGAGAAGCTGATCCCGCTGATGATCGTCAACGCCCTGGCGGGCAAGCCCCTGCCGGTGTACGGTGACGGCCAGCAGATCCGCGACTGGCTCTACGTCAAGGACCACTGCAGCGGCATCCGCGCCGTGCTGGCCGGCGGCCGACTGGGGGAGACCTATAACATCGGCGGCTGGAACGAACAGGCCAACATCGACATCGTCAAGATCGTCTGCGCCCTGCTCGACGAGCTGCGCCCCGACCCGGCCGGCCCCTACAGCCGACTGATCACCTACGTGACCGACCGCCCGGGCCACGACCGCCGCTATGCCATCGACGCCCGCAAGATCGAGCGCGAGCTGGGCTGGCGCCCGGCCGAGACCTTCGAGACCGGCATCCGCAAGACGGTGCAGTGGTACCTCGACAACGCCGACTGGGTGGCCAATGTGCAGAGCGGCGCCTACAAGGACTGGGTCAGCACCAACTACCAAGCCCGCTGAGACGGGAGGACCGCACACCATGAAGATCCTCCTGTTCGGAAAAGGCGGCCAGGTCGGCTGGGAACTGCAACGCGCGCTGGCCCCCCTGGGCGACGTCGTGGCGGTGGACCATGACAGCCGCGAGCTGCATGGCGACTTCGCCCGCCCCGAGGCCCTAGCGGCCACGGTGCAGGCGGTGCGGCCGCAGCTCATCGTCAATGCCGCGGCCCACACCGCCGTGGACAAAGCCGAGAGCGAGCCCGAACTGGCCCGCGCCCTCAACGCCACCGCGCCGGGGGTCATCGCCCGCGAGGCCGCGGCCATCGGTGCCACCCTCATCCACTACAGCACCGACTATGTGTTTGACGGCTCCGGCCACGCCGCCCGCGACGAGGACGCCGCCACCGCTCCCTTGAGCGTGTACGGCCAGACCAAGCTGGAAGGTGAGCAGCTCATTGCTGCCAGCGGTTGCGCGCACCTGATCCTGCGCACCAGCTGGGTGTTTGCCGCACGTGGCGGCAACTTTGCCAAGACCATGCTGCGCCTGGCAGCCGAGCGCGACGCGCTCAACGTCATCGACGACCAGATCGGTGCGCCCACCGGGGCCGAGTTGCTGGCCGACGTCACCGCCCATGCCGCCCGCGTGCTGCAAGTGCGGCCCGAGCTGGGCGGCCTGTACCACTGCGTGGCCGGCGGTGAGACCAGCTGGTTCGAGTACGCGCGCCACGTGATCGAGTGGGCCCGCGCCCAAGGCAAACCCATCAAGGTGGCGGCCGACGCCATCCACGCCATTCCCACCCGCGCCTACCCCACACCGGCCACCCGGCCGCTCAACTCGCGCCTGTCGACCCTCAAGCTGCAGCAGGCCTTTGGCCTGCGCCTTCCGCACTGGCAGACCGGCGTGGACCGCATGCTCGCCGAGGTCTACGCCTGAGCCCCTTCAGGCCGACCCCGACGCCCTTCTTCTCTTCCCGCACACGGCAAACCCCATGCAACGCAAAGGCATCATCCTGGCCGGCGGCTCCGGCACCCGGCTGCATCCGGCCACCCTGGCCATCAGCAAGCAGCTGATCCCGGTGTACGACAAGCCGATGATCTACTACCCGCTGTCGGCGCTGCTGCTGGCGGGCATCCGCGAGATCCTGATCATCAGCACCCCGCAGGACACCCCGCGCTTCCAGTCCCTGCTGGGCGACGGAGCCCGCTGGGGCCTGCAGCTGAGCTACGCCGTGCAGCCCAGCCCGGACGGCCTGGCCCAGGCCTTCCTGATCGGCGAGGAGTTCCTGGCCGGCGCGCCCAGCGCCCTGGTGCTGGGCGACAACATCTTCTACGGCCATGACCTGGGCAGCCGCCTGGAGGCCGCCGCCGCCAAGGACAGCGGCGCCACCGTGTTCGCCTACCCGGTGACCGACCCCGAGCGCTATGGCGTGGTGGAGTTCGACGCCCAGGGCCGCGCCATCAGCCTGGAAGAAAAGCCGGTGCAGCCCAAGAGCCGCTATGCGGTGACCGGCCTGTACTTTTACGACTCGCAGGTGGTGGAACGGGCCAAGGCCCTGGCCCCCAGCCCGCGCGGCGAGCTGGAGATCACTGACCTCAACCGCCTGTACCTGGAAGCGGGCGAGCTGGACGTGCAGATTTTCGGCCGCGGGGACGCCTGGCTGGACACCGGCACCCACGACAGCCTGCTGGAGGCCAGCGCCTTTGTGCAGACCCTGGAAAAGCGCCAGGGCCTGAAGGCCTGCTGCCCCGAGGAAATCTGCTGGCGCAAGGGCTGGATCAGCGACGCCCAGCTGGCCGAACTGGCCGCCCCCCTGGCCAAGAGCGGCTACGGCAAGTACCTGCAGCAGATCCTGCGCGAACGGGTGTTCTGACACCCGGGCCCGGACGCCCGGTCGTCCGGGCGCCCCATCGCGCTCAGGCGGCCAGGCTTTCGGCCTCGTCCTCGGGCACCTCAGCCGCCCGCCGCACGGGTGAGGCCACGGTCGGCCGACCGGCGGGCTCCGCACCAGGCTCCGCCGCCAGACCCCCATCCGATCCTGACGCCACACCGGGCACCCGCACCGTTGCAGGCCCAGGCGCCTGCCGGACCAACGGCGGCAAGACCGCCCCCGCCTCGCCCCCTGCGCGGGCATCGGCGCGGGCGCGGCGCCGGCCCAAGGCCCCCGGCCGCAGACCCAGTGGCGGCGCACGCCGGCCCCGCAGGCGCCCGGCCACCGGCGTGGCCCGTGACAGCCTCCGGTAGGCCAGCAGGTACACCCCGGCCATCGCGGCCATGCCGGCGAGCAGCCCCACCGTGGAGTGACGGGCCAGCACCGCGGTGCCCACGGTGAGCAAACCATAGGCCCAGAGCCAGGGCGCGGTGGCCGCGTTGCGGCGGTTCTGGCGCTGGGGAGACTCCGGCGGCAGCCCGCTGCGGGCCAGGTGCCGGTAGACCAGCGAGTGCAGGTGCAGCGCATCGGCCTGCATCACCCCGCAAGCCGCGGTGCTGGCCCGCCGGGCCCGGCGCCGGCGCCACATGGAGAACAGTGTTTCGAACACCGGATAGAAGCACAAGGCCAGTGGCAGCAGCGGCGGGTACTGGGGCTGGCGGTGGGTCAGCAGCAGGCCCAGCTCGGCCACCCAGAAGCCCAGCAGGTAGGCGCCCCCGTCACCCAGGAAGACCAGGCCGCGGGGGTAGTTCCAGACCAGAAACCCCCCCACCACCGCCACGCTGGCGGCCGCGACCGCGGCCAGGGCCACATCGCCCGCAGCCCAGGCCAGGGCGCCCAGCGTCGCCAGCACGATGACTGCGGTCATGCCGGCCAGGCCATGGCAGCCGTCGATGAGGTTGAAGGCGTGGCTGACGCCGGTGACCCCCAGCAGGGTCAGCGCCCAGGCGCCCAGCGCCAGGCCCGCCACCGCGTCCAGGCCGGGCACGCCGGTGTGGTCGATGAGCAGGTCCAGGCTCCAACCCGCCAGCGCTGCCGAGGCGGCGCTGGCCAGGAGCCGCAGACGCGGGCTGACCCGTCCGGACACGTCCTCGAGCAGACCCACGCACAGGGCGGGCAGGCCCGCCAGCAGCAAGGTCTGCAGCAGGCCGCCGGCTTCGGCCAGCGCCGGCACGGCCGCCGGTGCCGCCAGCCCGGCCACCGCCCAGCCCAGGGCCAGACCCAGACCGCCCACCCGCGGCACCGCGCGGACATGCAGCTTCTGCGGGCCGCTCTGCGGGGCATCGGCCAGGCGCTCGGCCCACCGGCGGCCGCGCCGGCCGCGCAGCAGCAGAGGCAGCCCCACCGCGGCCACCGAGGCCAGCAGGCAGACCAGCAGCCAGGGCCAGACGGCATGCCAGGTCATGGCCACGCTCATTGCGGCTCCCCGGCCAGGCGGCGCTCGGGCCACACGGTGCCCGCCTGGCCGCGGGCGGCCGGGGCGTTGCCGGTGAGCGTGGCGATGCCGGCCGGCCCCTGCTCGGCGCGCCCCTCGGGCAAGGGCTCGCCCGTGACCGCCGCCCACAGGCGGGCGGCGGAGTCCTGCCAGACAAAACGGCCGGCGCGGGCGCTGCCCTGGATGCGCAGCCGGTCGCGCAGGCCACGGTCGCAGACCATCCAGGCCAGGGTGCGCTCCAGGTCAGCGGCGCTGGCCGGGTCAAAGTACAGCGCGGCGTCGCCGCAGACCTCGGGGATGGCGCCGGTGCGCGCGGCCAGCACCGGACAGCCGCAGGCCATGGCCTCCAGGGCCGGCAGGCCAAAGCCCTCGTAGCGCGAGGGAAACACCAGGAAGCAGGCCTGCTGGATCAGGGCCTTGAGCACCGGGTCGCTGACCGGCCCCAGCCGCAGCACCCGGTCCTCGGACCAGGTTTCTTCGGCGCTCTGGCGGGCGAAGACGCGGCGGTTGAGTCCACCCACCACCACCAGCCGCAGTTCGCTGGCGGCCGGCAGGCGGCGGAAAACCGCCTCCACCAGGCCGACGTTCTTGTTGGGGTTGGCGCTGCCCACCACCAACAGGTAGGGCCGGCCGTCCAGGCCCAGGCGGGCCGGGGCGTCGTGGTCAGCGGCCACCCGACGCAGGTGGTCGCCCCCATTGGGCAGCACCTGCAGCCGGCCGGGCGGCAGGTCCAGCCGGGCGCTCAGCCGCTGCTGGGAGAAGGCGGAGACGGTGAAGAGCTGGCGCGAGCGCCGCGCCAGCCGCCGGAAGAGCAGGCGGTACCAGTGGCGGAAGGCCCAGGTGTAGGCCTGCGGATGGTCGAAAACCGCCGCGTCATGCAGCATGTTGGACTGGGCGCGGCCCAGCAGCGGCGCCGAGCCTGACAGGCTGACCAGCCGGCCCAGGCAGGCCGCCAGGGGCAGCACCGTCTGCTCCCACACGCCCAACGGCAGGCCGCGCGGGCCCACCTGACGCACCTGGATGTGGCGCAACGCCGGCACGGGCGCTCCTGGGGGGCACAGCAGCACCCAGGGCTCGGCCCCCTCGCGCTGGCCCAGCCAGGCGTCCAGGGCCTGCACCAAGCAGCTGGCGGTGCGCTGCACCCCGGTCATGTGCTGGGCAGTGAACTTGCCGTTGAGGTAGATGGTCACGGGCGGATCCCTGGCAGTGGCGGCGCGCCGTCCCGCCAAGGGAGGGGCGCACAACACCGGAGAACGCCAAACACCGGTGCTTGCCGGCCGGACATCGGCCAGTGGGGTCAGCCTATCGGCCCCAATGGAGGCAGATCGGCGGGAAATGGCCGGGCTTTAGCCCCCTGATCCGGCGGCGCCGGGCGCGGGGCTCGCGCATCCTCTCTCCTGCGTATTCCGTCACACCCGGCCCCTCACGGCACCGGGTGGGCGGGCCGCGTATCCCCCGCCCACCCGAACCCACCCATGCCCCTGCCCGCCCCCACCGCCCTGCTGCTGTCCACCGTCCTGACGCTGCTGGGGCTGGCCGGCTGCTCGCAAATGCCCCGCGGCGGGCCGCACCTGGAGGACATCGCCCCGGCGGCGGCCACGGCGGCCACGGCGGCCAGCCGGCCCGCCGGCCCCGCCGTGCAGCTGGTGCCCCTGAACGACGCGGTCGTGCGGCACCTGGCGGGCCGCCAGCGTCCGCCGCAGCTGGCCCAGGCCTTGCCCGCCCTGCGGGCGGAGGAGCGGGTGCTGCGCCCGGGTGACGCGGTGGAGATCACCCTGTGGGAGTCCCCGCCGGCCACCCTGTTCGGCAACGGCCTGGCCGACGCGCCGGGGGCTCCGGCCACCGCCCGCTCGGTGCTGCTGCCCGAGCAGCTCATCGACCTGGACGGCACGGTGCAGGTGCCCTTTGCCGGGGCGGTGCCGGCCGCCGGGCAGACCCGCCAGCAACTCGCCGCCGAGATCGGGCGCCGCCTGGCCGGCAAGGCCAACCGGCCCGAGGCCCTGGTGCGCCAGACCCGCCACGGCGCGGCCAGTGTGGCCGTGGTGGGCGAAGTGGCCACCAGCCTGCGCCTGCCGCTCACCCCGGCGCGCGAGCGCCTGCTCGACGCCCTGGCCGCCGCCGGCGGCGTGCGCCAGCCGGTGCACAAGATCACCGTGCAGGTCAGCCGCGACGGCCACAGCGTGGCCATGCCACTGGAACAGGTGATCCAGGACCCGCGCCAGAACGTGCTGCTGCAGGCCGGCGACGTGGTCACCGCCCTCTACCAGACCCACAGCGTGAGCGTGCTGGGGGCCACCGGCCGCAACGACGAGATCGCCTTTGAGGCCCAGGGCATCAGCCTGGCGCAGGCGCTGGCACGCGCCGGCGGGCTGGACGACAACCGGGCCTCACCACGCGGGGTGTTCATCTTCCGCTACGAGGCCGCCGACGCCCTGCCCTGGCCCCAGCCCCCGGCCACCGGCCCGGACGGCCGCGTGCCGGTGGTCTACCAGCTCGACCTGAGCGACCCCGGCAGCTTCTTCGTGATGCAGCACTTCCCGGTGCGGCACCAGGACGTGCTTTATGCCAGCAACGCCCCGGCCAACGAGCTGCGCAAATTCATGGCCCTGGTGATGTCGGTGGCCTACCCCGTCTTCAATCTGGTGAACCTGTCCCCATGAGCCACGCCACCCTGGACCCCGTCCCCACGCCCCTGCGCGCCCAGGCTCCGGCGCCCTCCCCGACACCCGCCGCCCCGGTGCCGCCGCCCCACGGCACCGACGCCGCCTGGCGCGACTGGGGCGAGCGCGACCCCTACTTCGCCGTGATCACCGACCCCAAGTTCAGGCAGTCCAACCTGGACGAGTCGGCACGGGCGGAGTTTTTCCACAGCGGCCGGCGCCATGTGCAGTACGTGCTGGACATCTGCCGCCGCCACCTGCAGCCCGACTTCCAGCCCCAGCGGGCGCTGGACTTTGGTTGCGGCGTGGGCCGCGTGCTCCTGCCGCTGGCGCAGCAGGTGGGCGAGGCGGTGGGGGTGGACATCTCCCCGGCCATGCTGGAGGAAGCCCGGCGCAACGGCGATCGCCTGGGCGTGGGCGGCCTGACCCTGCTGCCGTCGGACGACACCTTGAGCGCGGTGCAGGGGGACTTTGACCTGGTGCACACCGCCATCGTGCTGCAGCACGTGGACGTGGCCCGGGGGCGGGCCCTGTTTGCCCGGCTGGTGTCGCTGGTGCGCCCGGGTGGCATCGGGGCGCTGCAGGTGACCTACGGCAAACAGCGCTGGGCTGAGCGTTGGGGGCAACCGCCGCCCACCTTGCCGCAGCCTGCCGCCCCGGACCGCGCCCTGGAACACGCCCTGGAACACGCCCGGCAGGCCGACCTGCACCGCCCGGGTTGGCAGCGCACGCTACGCAGCCTCTGGCGCGGCGGGCGCGAGAGGACCATCGCCCCCCTGGCCCCGGTGGCCGCCCTGCGACCGCTGGGGCAGGACCCGGAGATGCAGATGAACGCCTACCCGCTGGGCGAGCTGGCCTTCATCCTGCAGAGTGCGGGCATCCCGCGGTTCCACACCGAGTTCACCGACCACGGCGGCGAGCTGGGGGTGTTCCTGTTCTTCCAGCGGCCACGGCCCGCCGCGCCGCGCCGTCCGGCCCACCGGCAGACGGCCCCCCTGTCCGCCGCCCCCCCGGCCACGCCCGTCCCTGCCGTCCCTGCCGTCCCTGCCGTCCCTGCCGCCGCTGCCGTGGCGGTCGCGCCGGCGGTCTGGACCTCTCCCTTCCTGGGCGAGCCGCGGGCGCGCAGCCATGTCTGCACCTTCCACAAATGCGGCTCCAGCTGGTTCCGGCAGATCGTCATGGCGGTGGCCGAAACGCTGGCGCTGGACTACACCCCGGTCACCCAGCAGCCCGGTCGGCTCAACCAGCCTGTGCGACGCGGCCACGGCGCCGGCTTCCTGCTCTACCCGTCGGGCAAGCGCAGCGAAGTGCTGGCACAGCGCCAGCCCGGCGACCGCCTGGCGCTGTGCGTGCGCGATCCCCGCGACGCGCTGGTCTCTCAGTACTGGTCCTGGCGGGAATCCGACCGCCACAATGCCGCGGCCATCGCGCAGTGGCGGCAGGAGTTGCGGCGCCTGCCGGTGGCCGAGGGCCTGCGGCTGATCCTGCACAAGCGCCGCTTCGCCTACGGCGAGCAGATTCGGCGCTGGATGGAGGTGGACCTGCGCGAGGAGCCCGACCTGTGCCTGCTGCGCTACGAACACCTCAAGGAGGACTTCGAGGCCGAGGTGCGCCGCGCGCTGCACTTCTTTGACCTCGACGCGCAGCGGGTGGACCTGGTCCGCCTGCGTGAGCAGACCGACTTCTCCACCCGCACCCGGCGCGCCGCCGGGCAGGAGGACGTGGGGGCCCTCCTGCGCAAGGGGGTGGTGGGCGACCATGCGCACTACTTTGACGACGCCCTGCGGCAGGACTTCCTGGCCGCCTACGGCGACGTCATGCAGGCGCTGGGCTACCGGTGATGGCGCCTCCTGCATGGAGGAGGCTGCCGCCGGGCGGGACGGGCGCCACGCCCCTGGCACCCGCCCGACTAGTCGTCACGCTGGCCCGGCGCCGGGGCGGCCGGCGGTGAGGACGCCTTGGCGTCCAGCCACTTCTCCAGCATGGCCTGCAGCACCGGCAGCCGGGTGGGCTTGCTCAGGTAGTCGCTCATGCCGGCGGCCAGGCAGCGCTCGGCCTCGCCGCCCAGGGCGTTGGCGGTCAGGGCGATGATGGGCAGGTCCTGCCCGCCGGGCAGGGCGCGCAGCGCGGCGGTGAGCTGGTAGCCGTCCAGGCGCGGCATGTGCAGGTCGGTCAACAGCAGGTCAAAGCCGCCCTGGCGCCACAGGGCCAAGGCCTGCTCACCATCGCTCGCCACCTCGGCGGGGTAGCCCAGCTTGCCCAGCTGGAAGCGGATGACCTTCTGATTGGCCTCGTTGTCCTCGGCCACCAGGACCCGGGGGCGAGACGCTGGCGGGGCCAGCGGCGCCACCGCCCCCTCCGCCAGGGGGGCGGCCGGTGTTGCCGCCTCGGCCGCCTCAGCCGCCTCCTCAGCCTCCTCAGCCTCCTGGGCCTCCTGGGCTGGCGGCGCGGCCACCGGGGCAGGCGGCGGCGCGGCGCCCTCCAGCCACAGGCCCTGCACCGCCTGCAGCAGCTGGCGCCGGGTCAGGGCATTGGCGTCCAGGCCGCGGCAGCCGGCCAGGGCCAGCG
>NZ_JAAGOH010000011.1 GCF_010499455.1 Ideonella livida
CACCGCCCCGGCCACCACCGCGCGCGCCCTGGCTGCCCACCTGGATCCGGCCAGCCGCATCTCGGTGGAGCGCAGCGTGTACTTCGACTTCGACAAGTTCGACATCAAGCCCGAGTTCAACGGCCTGGTGGAACTGCACGGCCGTTACCTGGCCTCCAACCCCAGCCTGGCCATCAAGGTCGAAGGCAACGCCGACGAGCGCGGCTCCAAGGAATACAA
The DNA here is from genome assembly GCF_010499455.1 of Ideonella livida. Taxonomy (GTDB): domain Bacteria; phylum Pseudomonadota; class Gammaproteobacteria; order Burkholderiales; family Burkholderiaceae_C; genus Ideonella; species Ideonella livida. The sequence continues at coordinate 220 of NZ_JAAGOH010000011.1, forward strand.
CCTGGCCCTGGGCCAGAAGCGCGCCGAGTCCGTCGTGCGCGCCCTGAAGTCCTTCGGCGCCGGCGACAAGCAGATGGAAGCCATCTCCTGGGGCGAAGAGAAGCCCGTGGCCACCGGTGGCAACGAAGCCGCCTGGGGCAAGAACCGTCGCGCCGACGTCGTCTACAAGTGATGACCCAAGGGGGTGGTATCCACCCCCGCGCGCCACAGTGAAGAAGCCGCCCCTCGGGCGGCTTTTTTCATGGCCCAGCCCTCTGCCGGCCCACACCGGCAGCACCACAGGGATCAGTCGTCGACCACGGGCGACGGCGGCTGGTGGCGCGCAGGCGCCTCCTGCGGTTCGCGGGCCTGTCCGCCCGCCGCCTGGGTGCGGGCCAGCGCGTCGGCATCGGCAAACAGCGACTGCCAGCCGGCATGGCCCAGGGCGGTGGTCAGCTCAATATTGCGCTCGTAAATGGTCTCGGCTTCAGGGAAGGCTTCAACCGCCCGGTCAATGCTGGCCTCGCGGATGAGGTGCAAGGTCGGCCAGGGCGAGCGGTTGGTCAGGTTGGACGGGTCGTCGGCGCGGGCATCGCCAAACTGGAACTCGGGATGGAAGCTGGCCACCTGCAGTTCGCCGGCCAGGTCCAGCCGCTCCACCGTCTCCTCGGCCTCGGCCAGAAAGTCGTTGAAGTCCAGAAAATCCTCCAGCACGCCCGGATGGATCAGCAGCGTGGTGTCGGTCTCGGCCGGGTCCACCTGGGCGAGATGGCGCAGCTCCTGCTCCAGCTGGGCCAGCAGCTCGGCGGGGCTGCGGGCGGAACTCACCACATAGCGCACCTGGCGCTTGACATGAACGCTCTTGGCGAAGGGGCACAGGTTCAGGCCGATGACGGCACGCTCCAGCCACAAGCGGGTGCGCGCCACGACGAATTCAGGGTCCAGCTCAGCAGTCATCGCCGCATTGTCCGCCGGCCGCCCCCTGGCCCGGCATGCTGCAGTGCACAATCACCCCCTGTTGTCCAGCCCACACCAGAACCGCGGAGAGTCCTGCCATGCGTCATGTCGTCTTCAACCAGAAAGGCGGGGTGGGCAAATCCACCATCACCTGCAACCTGGCCGCCATTGGCGCGCAGGCCGGCGAGCGCACCCTGGTGGTGGACCTGGACCCGCAGGGCAACAGCACCCACTACCTGCTGGGTGAGGCCTCCGCCGAGACAGGACCCGGCGTGGCCGACTTTTTCGAGGCGCAGCTGAAATTCACCGTCCGGGCGCAACCACTGACCGATTTCATCGTGCAGACGCCATTCGAGCGCCTGCACCTCATGCCCTCCTCGGCCCTGCTGGATGACCTGCAAGCCAAGCTGGAGACGCGCTACAAGATCTACAAGCTGCGCGACGCGCTGCTGGAGTTGGCAGACGATTACGACACGGTCTGGATCGATACGCCGCCGGCGCTGAACTTTTACACACGTTCAGCGCTGATCGCCGCACAAGGCTGCCTGATCCCGTTTGATTGCGATGATTTCTCACGCCGCGCGCTGTTCAACCTGATCGAGAACGTGCAGGAGATCCGTGCCGACCACAACGCCGACCTGGAGGTCGAGGGCATCGTGGTCAACCAGTTCCAGCCCCGGGCCAGCCTGCCCCAGCGCATGGTGCAGTCGCTGCGCGAGGAAGGCCTGCCCGTGTTGGAGCCCTACCTGGGCAGCAGCGTGAAGATCAAGGAGTCGCACGAGCGGGCCCTGCCCATGGTGCACCTGGATCCGCGCCACAAGTTGACCCAGGAGTTCCTGGCGCTGCACGCGGCCCTGCAGCGCCGCTGAGCCGGTCCCCTCCGGCGCCTGGCCGCAGGCCCCACAGCTTGATTGCCGCCGCCGGCGGTCGATAAGGAGGTCAACCCCGACCTCGCCAAGCTGCGCCCATGAGCACCACCCTCGCCGAAGCCCCACTGCGCCCCAGCACCCAGAAGATCCAGACCGAGCTGGACCAGGCCCGACGCAGCGGTCCGCTGCAGGCCCTGGTCATCCCGCCATGTCCGGAACTGCTGGCGCGCATGCAGCAAGCCCTGCAGCAGGCCGAGCCCGACCTAGAGGAGGTGGCCCGGATCGCCAGCAGCGATGTGGCCATGGCCGCCGCACTCCTCAAGTCGGCCAACAGCGCACTGCACAGCTGCGGCCAACCGGTGCAGACCATCGGGCAGGCCATGAACCGCCTGGGCCTGGACCAGACGGCGGCCGAGATGCGCGCCTGCCTGGTGCAGCGCGCCATCCGCAGCTCCAGCCCCCACCTGCAGCGCTTCTGGCAACGCTCGACCAAACGCGCCGTGGCCCTGGGCGGCATCGCGCAACGCCTGCCGGGCCTCTCGGCCGACCTGGCGCACACCTACGGCCTGTTCTGCCACGTGGGCATGCCGGTGATGATGCAAAGTGTGCGGGGCTACAGCGGCACGCTGGTGGAGGCTGGCGCCCGTCTGGACCGCCCCTTCATCGCCACGGAGAACGCCAACCACCGCACCGACCACGCGGTGGTGGGGGCGCTGGTGGCGCGGGTGTGGCGGCTCTCGCCCACGGTGATGGCGGCCATACGGCGACACCATGACCTGGACATGCTCGGCGACGAGGACACCGATCCTGACGTGCATACCTTGGTGGCCGCCGGCCTGGTGGCCGAACACCTGATGCGCCGCCATGAAGGCCTGGACCCGGACGCCGACTGGATCCAGCACTCGGCACGGGCCCTGGGCTGGCTGACCCTGCCGCCCGAGGAACTGCAGGCCTGGGAAGAGGACCTGCGGCCGTTGATGGATGCGGTCTGAGGCCGCGCGGCCGGCCGGGGGCGGCGCGCAGGGCCAGGCGGCTCAGCGGCCGCCCTGCTCCGGCAGCTCGATCTTGACCTCGAGCACCTCCAGGTTCTCCTGGCGCTCGACGTTGATCTTCAGGTCGTTGGGCCCGACCTGCACGTACTTGCGGATCACTTCCAGCAGCTCGTTCTGCAAGGCCGGCAGGTAATCGGGTGCCGAAGAGCTGCGACCTGCCCGCTCATGGGCCAGGATGATCTGCAGCCGCTCCTTGGCCACATTGGCCGTCGTCTTTTTCTCGCCGAGGATGCGGGTCAACAGGGACATGGCGATCACCTCCCGCCAAAGAGTCGCTTGAAGAAGCCTTTGGCCTCCACCTGGGTGAAACGCATCGGGCGTTCCTCGCCCAGGAAGCGGGCCACCACATCGGCATAGGCCTCGGCGGCATCAGCGCCCTTGAGGTGCACCACCGGCGTGCCTTGGTTGGACGCTTCCAGGACCATCTCGGACTCCGGGATCACGCCAATCAGCGGGATGCGCAGGATCTCCTCCACATCCGCAATCGACATCATCTGTCCCCCCTCCACCCGGCCCGGGTTGTAGCGGGTGATGAGCAGATGCTCCTTGATGGGCTCGCCACCGTCGATGGCGCGCTTGGTCTTGGACGACAGCATGCCCAGGATGCGGTCGGAGTCGCGGACCGAGGAGACCTCGGGGTTGGTCACCACCAGGGCCTCGTCGGCAAAGTGCATCGCCATCATCGCCCCGGTCTCGATGCCGGCGGGCGAGTCGCAGACGATGTAGTCAAAACCCATCTGCGCCAGCTCCTTGAGCACGCGCTCGACGCCCTCCTGGGTCAGCGCCTCTTTGTCACGGGTCTGGGAGGCGGCCAAGACATACAGGTTGTCGCACTGCTTGTCCTTGATCAGGGCCTGCTGCAGCTTGGCCTCCTGCTGGATGACGTTGATGAGGTCATAGACCACCCGCCGCTCGCAGCCCATGATCAGGTCCAGGTTGCGCAGGCCGACGTCAAAGTCGATCACGGCCGTCTTGAAGCCGCGCAGGGCCAGGCCCGAGGCAAAGCTGGCACTGGTGGTGGTCTTGCCCACCCCCCCCTTGCCTGAGGTCACCACCACGATCTTGCTCATCGCGAACCAGTCCTTTCTCGTCTCTCTGTATCTCGGCCGTCCTGCGGACGGCTCATCCCTTGATCACTTCCAGCACCAGGCGCTCCCCCTCCAGGCGCGCCTGGGCCGGTTGACCCTGCAGCCCCGCCGGCCAGCCATCCTCGGCAGTCTTCCAGAGCCCGGCAATCGAGATCAGCTGCGCCTGCATGCAGGTGGAGAAGACCCGGGCTCGGGTGTCACCCAGCACGCCAGCCACCGCCCGGCCGCGCAGCGGGGCATAGACATGGACGCTGCCGTCGGCCACCACCTCGGCGCCGGCGTTGACCATGCCCAGCACAATCAGGTCGCCGCCGCGGGCGTAGATGCGCTGCCCGGACCTTACCGGCCGGTCGATGATGAGGGTACCCCCCAAAGCACTCGGCGCAGGACCAGCCGGCGCCACCTCTGTGGGCGGCAGGGCGGGTGCGGCCGAAGCGGGCAGGCTCGAGTTGTCGGCCTGCGGAACTGCCGCGGGCGCCGCAGACGCTTCTGGTGCAGGGCTGGGGCCGGCGGCATCGGGCGCCTCAGCCAACCCTGCAGCCAGACCCGCCGCCATGTGCAAGGGCAGGCCGCCCCGCACCGCCACCGGGTTGAAGCCCAAGCCGCGCAGCAGGGCCAGAAGCCGGACAAAGTCTGGCGCCGGGGCCTCGTCAAGCTCGCGCAGGCCGGCGAGGTCGATGCACAGCGGCTCGTGCTCGAAGAGCCCGGGGGAATCGCCGTAGCGCTGCTGCATCTGCGCAGTCAGTGCGTCCAGGTCGACGGTCCGGAGCAGCAGGGCCAGCACCGGCAGGGAGGTGCTCTTCAAGTCGAAGAGGGCCGTCGCTTCGGCCTTGCGCGACACCGGACGGTAGGCAGCCATGGAGGAGTCGGGGCGGGAGATGCCTCAGTGTAGCGGGCACTCAGGGGCTCTCCATCGGCCAGGCGGCCGACCCCAGCAGCCGCCGGGCCAGTTCCCGCGAATCGGTCACGGTGCGCAGGGTGTCATAGGCCTCCTGGGCCTGCGGATGGCGGCGCCGGAGGTAGAAGAGCCACTGCTTCATGCGTCCGGCGCGTTGCGGCGGCGTGACGTGGGCGCAGACGTTGAGCCAGAACTGCAGCAGCAGGGGCTGCAGGCCGGACCAGTCCAATCCTTGCGCAAGAGGCGCAGCCCCCCCCATGTCCTGCGGCGTCAGGCTCACCTGCAGCGCCTGCCTGATCTGGTGGGCCAGACCCGGGTCGGCCACCATGCCGCGGCCCAGCATCAGGTCCTCGCAACCCGAGGCCTCGCGGGCGGCCCGGGCATCCTGGGCGGTCCAGATCTCCCCATTGGCCACCACCGGAATGGCCACCGCCGCCCGCACATCGGCAATGCGGTGCCACCAGGCCGGTGGCCGGTAGCCCTGCTCCCGGGTGCGGGCATGGACCACCAGCTCCTGCGCGCCGCCCTCAGCCAAGGCGCGGGCGCAGTCCTCCGCGCGGCTGTCGTCGCGCGTGCCCAGGCGCATCTTGGCGGAGACCGCAAAGCCCGTCGGCACGGCGGACCGCACCTCGCGCACGATGCGCCAAAGCAGCTCCGGATCGTCCAGCAGGGCCGCGCCACCGCCATGGCGGTTGACGACCTTGGCGGGACAGCCGAAGTTGAGGTCCACGCCCGGGGCCCGCAGCGCGGCCACGCGCGCGGCGTTGTCCGCCAGACAGGCCGGGTCGGAACCCATGAGCTGAGGACGCACCGGGACCCCGGCCGGGGTGCAGCCCCCATGGCGCAGCTCCGGCACGATGCGCAGGAACACCCGCTCCGGCAGCAGGGTGCCGGTGACGCGGATGAACTCGCTCACGCAGCGGTCGATGCCCCCGGCACGGGTGAGCACGTCGCGCAGGGTGTGGTCCAGCAGGCCCTCCATCGGGGCAAGCAGCAGTCGCATGGGCGGCAGAAATGGTCGGGGGGTCGTAAGGCGGGGGCGCGACGATAGCGCAGCGGCACCTGGCACCGGCCCCAAAGCCCCTGCGGCCGGACCCGAAGATGCCCCCAGAACGGAAACGGAGACCCGCCTCGGGCCGGCGCCCGGCACGACCGGTGGAATTCATAATCTGAAACAGATGTTGCCGCAAAAGACCCTTTTCGACCGCCAAGCCCGGACCTGGCCGGCTCGTCTGGCCCGGGGCCTGCTGCGCCTGGGCGGCTGGCGGGTCGAGGGCCGGTTGCCGCGGGACCTGGTGCGCTGCGTGCTGATCGGGGCGCCACACACCAGCCGCTGGGACTTCTGGTACATGCTGCTGGGGGCTTTGGTGCTGCGGCTGGATCTGCGCTGGGTGGCCAGCGGTCCGATGGGCAAACTGCGCCAGCGCCTGACCGAAGCCCTGGGGGGCATGGTGGTGCCGGCCGGCCAGCACCCGGGCTTCCTGGTGGCGCACATTGCCCGGTCGCTCAAGCAGCATCCCGGCCGGGTGCAGCTGGTGCTGAGCCCGCACACCCTGGACCACCGCGGGCAGGACTGGCACACCGGCTTCTACTGGATTGCACGCAGCGCGCAGGTGCCGGTGGTGCTGGCCTACATCGACTACGGGCGCCGTTGCGTGGGGCTGGGCCCGCAGGTCCACCTGAGCGGTGACATCCAGGCCGACATGCGGACGATCCGCAAGTTCTACGCAAACATCCAGGCGCGCCACCCGATCGCCTGAACGCTGGACTGATGCCCGCATGCCGATGAGCCAGCCTACGCTCCACAGCCCATGACCCAGCCCATGACCCAGCCCGTGCCCCAGCGCCCCCCCTCCTCCTCAACGGGCACCCGGGAGCAAGCCCCACGTCGGCGCTGGCTCGGCTGGGGTCTGGGAAGCCTGGGCGGGAGCCTGCTGGGTGGCTGCGCCTGGCCCGGGCGCGCCGGGCACCTGCCTCCCGCGGCCCCCCTCGACCTGCCGTCGCCGCGCGGACCTTGGCTGCAGCCGCCACCTGCCCTGGTGATCGACGGCCTGCCTCCGGTGCCGCTGTCGCTGGCCGAACGGGTGCGTGACTACACCGAGTTCCGCGGTCACGGATTTCTCGACTGGCATCCGCGCGAAGGCCTGCTGCTGACCCACCGTGGCGCCGGCCAGAACCTGGTGCAGCTGCACCATCTGGCGGCGCCCGGTGGCGCCCTGCAGCGGCTGACCCACGGCGCGGAGCCGGTGTGGAGCGGCAGCTACGAGCCGGCGCAGGGCCATGGCCTGGTGTTCGAGCGCGCCAGCGGCGGCGACGAAGCCACACGCCTGTACCACCTGGACCTCGCCAGCGGCCAGGAACGTCTGCTGACCCCGCTGCCGGAGCGCTTTGACCAGGGTCCCTGGGTGCACGTGGCCGGCCAGGTCCCGTGGCTGCTGGCCCGCTCGGTGCCACTGGATCGCACGGCGGGCAGCGCCAGCGGTCGGGCGCAGGTGAACACGCGGCTCTGGCGGGTGGACCCCCGCGCCGGCCAGGCCCCGCAGCTGCTGGCAGAACTGCCAGGCGGCGGCTGGCAGGTGAGCCAAGTCAGTGCCGACGGACGCCAGGGTGCCCTGCTGCACTACCTCTCGGCCAACCAGTCGGAAGTCTGGCGCCTGGACCTGGCCAGCGGCCAGCGCGAGCGCCTGCTGCCTCGTTCGGACATGGCCGGGCCCGCTGCCTTTGTGCCAGTGGGCTTCTCACCCGCAGGGGACACCCTGTACCTGTTGAGCGACCACGAAGGGGAGTTCCGCCGCCTGTGGCGGCTGCACCTGGCAGACGGGCGGCTGCAGGCCCTGGGGGGCGCGGTGGCGTGGGACGTCAGCGACGCCGACCTCAGCGCCGATGGCCGCTGGCTGGCCGCCACCTTCAACGAGGCGGGACGCCGCCGACTGCGCCTGTTCGATGCGCAAAGCGGCCAGGCCCTGCCCCTGGGCGCCACGCTGGAGGGCTCGATCAGCGCCCTGCGCTTCCATCCGCAGCGGCCCTGGCTGGCGGTCAACCTGGTGGCACCGGCCACGCCGCTGCAGGTGCAGGTGCTGGACCTGTCGGACGGCCCGGCCAGGGCGCGCTGGCAGCGCTGGACCGAGCCGGTGGCCCCGGCCGGCCTGGACCCGCGCCGCTTCTCGCGCCAGGAGGTGGTGGACTGGCCCAGCTTTGACGGAAGGCGTATCTCGGGCCTGCTCAACCGTCCGGATCCCGCACGCCATCCCGGCCGGCGTCCAGTGCTGGTGCTGATCCACGGCGGGCCGGAGGGCCAGGCCACCGAGGGCTTCCTGGGCCGCTACCACTACCTGATCGAGGAGCTGGGCATCGCCCTGCTGCAGCCCAATGTGCGGGGCTCCTCCGGCTTCGGCAAGACCTTCCTGAAGCTGGACAACGGCCGCCTGCGGGAGGACGCGGTGCGCGACATCAGCGCCCTGCTGGACTGGCTGCCCGGACAAGCTGGTCTGGACGCCGCCCAGGTGGTCGTCAGCGGCGGCAGCTACGGGGGCTACATGAGCCTGGCGGTGGCCATCCACGAGGGGGCGCGCATCGCCGGCGCCATCGACAGCGTGGGCATCTCCCACTTTGTGACCTTTCTGGAGCGCACCGAGAGCTACCGGCGTGATCTGCGCCGGGTGGAGTACGGCGACGAGCGGGACCCGGCGATGCGGGAGTTCCTGGACCGCATCTCTCCGCTGACCCAGGCCCACCGCCTGCGCCGGCCCTTGATGGTCATCCAGGGCCGCAACGACCCGCGGGTGCCCTGGACCGAAGCCGAGCAGATCGTGCAGCGGGCCCGCGCCCAGGGCGTGCCGGTGGGCTACCTGCTGGCGGAGAACGAGGGCCACGGCTTCGCACGCAAGGAGAACGCCGACTACGAGTTCCTGGCCAAGGTGCTGTTCATCCAGCAGGCCCTGGCCCAGAGCCAGCGCTAGGCCCCCTGCTGCCGGTGCGGCCCGTTGCGGCGCGGCATCGTGCCTCAAGCCGGATCGGCCACGGGCGCCGACCGGGCGGCTACACCTGCCGCAGGCTTGGCCGCCGGACCGGCTGCGCCCGGCGGTGGGGGGCTCGTGGACGCGGCCGCCAGTTCCTCCAGGGGCATGACGGTGACGGCCACCTGCGGCACGGCACGGCCGCCTCCGCGGATGACTCCGCGCAGTGGGGCCACATCCGCATAGTCACGGCCCCAGGACAGGGTCACGTGGTCGGTGCCGGCGGGCACGTTGTTGGTGGGATCCAGCGCCACCCAGCCCTGCAGCGGGCACCACACGGCCACCCAGGCGTGGGAGGCATCGGCCCCGACCAGACGCGGTTGGCCCGGGGGCGGCTGGGTCAGCAGGTAGCCACTGACATAGCGGGCCGACAGGCCCAGCGAGCGGCAGGCCCCGATCATCACGTGGGCAAAGTCCTGGCAAACGCCCTCCCGGCCGGCCAGCGCGTCGGTGGCCCGGGTGCTCACCGAGGTGGCCAGGGGCTTGTAGGTGAACTGCGCGTGGACCTGGGCCATCAGGGCCAGCGCGCCGGCCAGCACGGAGCGCCCGGGCAGAAAGGCCTCACGCCCGAAGGCGGCCAGGGCCGGGTCGTGGGGGACGTAAACCGATGGCAGGCTGAACTCCACCGCCTCGGAGTGCACGGCACCGGCGTGATAGCGCAGGCTGGCGGCCACATCCTCCCAGGCGGGGCTGGCCGCCAGGTCGAGGGTCGGTGGTGGGGCGAGGCCGGCCTCAAAGCTGGAGACCACCCGCAGCCGGTCGTGCACCCGGGCATGGCTGAAGCTCAGCCGCAGGTTGCCAAAGGGATCATGGCTGCACTGCCTGGCCGGCACGGCCGCCGGGCCGGCCACTGCGGCCCCCGACGCCATGGGGTCCAGGTCCACCCATTCGTCGGGGGCGGGGTCGACCTGGAGCCGCCACTGGCGCACCGCCTGCCAGGGCGTAGCGCGGGGCGCCAGGAAGGCCACGTGATGTGCCAACTCGGCGGGGGCGTCGTAGAGGTAGGTGGTCTCGTGGGTGACCTGCAGCCAGCGCAGGGGAGCGGCGGAGGGGACGGAAGTCATTGCCACACCATGCGGTCGGCCACGCCGACGTGGGAGAAAAGCTGGCGCGAGAGGGCATCCGACAGCGCCAGCGCCTGGGCGCTGCAGGACTGCAGCGCCTCGATGAGGTGGGACCAGCCGCCATCGGCCTGCGGACGGCTGAGGGTGGCCAGGGACCAGGTCTCCGGCCGCGGCAGCAGCGCGGCGGACTCACCGGCCCAGACCGGCTCGTGGCGGGCCAGCTTGAGGAAGCGCTCGCGCAGGGTGCGGGCCACCCAGGCCAGGGCCCGGGGGTTGTCCGTGTCCATCACCAGCAGGTGCAGCAACGGGGCCACCTCGCGCCGGCCCTGGAACTGCGCGCGGTAGGTGATGGTGGAATCGAACAGCCCCAGCAGCAGGGCGAATCCGTCGTCCAGCGTGTGCAGGTCCTGCTCGAAGCCCAGCGCCAGCACGCTTGACAGGAAGTCCAGGCGCTCGATCTGCCGACCCACGCTGAGCAGACGCCAGCCGTTGTCCCGGGTCATGCGGTCGGTCTGGGCGCCGGTGATCGCCGAGAGGTGGAAGGCCGCACGGCCCAGCACACCCAGCACGTCGGACAGCGGCTCGGCCTGGCCATCGGCCAACACCGCATCAAGGTGGTGGTGGAAATGGTCACCCGCTTCCTGGATGAGCTTCCAGTGCTCGGGAGACAGCCGCTCGCGCAGGGCCTGGGCGCAGCCGCGCAGGGCTTGCAGGTTGAAGGCCACGCTGGTGGCGCCCACGGTGTCCCCCAGGCTGCTGACCAGCGAGCGCTCAAACAGGCGCAGCGACTTGTCGGGGGCCGGCACCCCCGCGCCCACCAGGCCATGGCGCCGGGCCAGGGTATCCAGCACCCGCAGCACCGGCAGCGAGGTGGCACTGAAGACCGAGCCGGTCAAGGCTTCCAGGGTCAGACGGGCCAGGCGGATGGAGTTCTCGGCACGCTCGGTGTAGCGGCCCAGCCAAAACAGGTTTTCAGCCGAGCGGCTGGTCACGCTCCATTGGGCGCGTTCCAGGTCTTCGGCCGAGAGCGGGCGCGGCAGCAGGCTGGTGTTGTCCACCTCGCCGCGGGCGATGACCCAGGTGTCGGCGCTGGCGCTGCCACGCTGCATGGACTGCAGCGGGTCGTGGGCCGCCTCGCGGCGGCTGGCCACCCGGGTGAGCCCGCCCGGCAGCACCCGCCAGCCGCCCTCGCCGTCGGCCAGCGCATAGACGCGGACCACCGCGGTGCGCGGCTCCAGCACGCCCTGGGTCCAGACCGGGGTCTCCGAGGGGCGCACCCGGGCCTGCAGGGTGTGGGCGGCCGGCTGGGCCTCGATGCGCGCCAGCAGGGCCTGCCGGCTGCTGGTGGACTGGGTGGAGACCACCACGGGGGGAAAGCCGGGGGTGGTGGCGCTGCCCGGGAAGGTGGGCGCCACGACGAAGTCCTCCAGCCGCGGGCGGTGGTGGCGCCAGACGGCCTCCTCGCCGCACCACCAGCTGGTGAAGCCCGGCAGCAGCAGGTCTTCGCCCAGCAGACGGCGTGAGACGGCGGGCCAGAAGGCCGACAGGCCCGGGCTCTCCAGCCAGCCGGCGCCAGGGGAATTGGCCACCACCACCTCGCCGGCACGCAGAGCCTGCACCAGGCCGGGCACACCCAGGATGGAGTCGGAGCGCAGCTCCAGCGGGTCAAGGTAGTCGTCGTCGACCCGGCGCAGGATGACGTGCACCCGCTCCAGCCCGGTGAGGGTCTTGAGGTAGACGCGGTTGGCGCGCACGGTCAGGTCGCCGCCCTCCACCAGGGTGATGCCCAGGTAGCGGGCCAGGAAGACCTGCTCGAAATAGGTTTCGTGGTTGGGCCCGGGGGTGAGCAGCACCACGCGCGAGCGCTCGCCCGCCGGGCTGAGCTTGATCAGGCCCTGCAGCAGGCTCTGGAAGCTGGCCGCCAGGCGCTGCACCCGCAGGTCGCGGAAGGCCTCGGGGAACTGCTGGGCGATGATGATGCGGTTCTCCAGCACGTACCCCAGGCCGGAAGGGGCCTGGGTGCGCTGGGCCAGGACCCACCAGTGGCCATCAGGACCGCGGGCCAGGTCGAAGGCGGCCACATGCAGGTAGACACCACCGGCGGGCTGGCAGCCGTGCAGCGGCCGCAGGTACTGGGGGTGGGCCAGCACCAGCGAGGGCGGCAGCAGGCCCTCCTCCAGCAAGCGACGGGGGCCGTAGACATCGGCCATGGCGGCATTGAGCAGGCGGGCGCGCTGCTGCAGCCCCTGGTCGATGGCTGTCCACTCGTCGGCGTCGATGAGCATGGGCAGCAGTTCCAGCGGCCAGGGCCGCGAGGACTGCCCGCCCTCGTCGTAGACGTTGTAGGTGGCGCCATCCTCCTGCACCCGGCGCTGCACCCGGGCGGCGCGATGGGCCATGTCGCGCCAGCCGGCAGCGCCGTTGGCGCGGAAGAAGCGCTCCCACAGCGGGGCCAGGCCAGCACGCGGGCTGGCGGGCTCGTTGAGCCGGCCCAGCAGTTCGTCGACATGGCCGTCACCGCCGCGCAAGGCGGCGGCCGCGGCCAAGGCGGCGGGATCCGGCCCGTCCTCGGGGGGCAGGAGGGAGGGCTGGGAATCGTGGGGACCCCCGTCCGCGGCGCCGTGGCCCGAAGGCTCGCGACGCCCCGGCCAGGGCAGGGGACTGCTCAGGGACATCCCCCGATCATGCCTTGCCCGCGACCGGCTGTCGTGCGGGGTCTCCCCCGAACCGGCCGCGCCCCCCTTGGACGGGGCAGCCGGCACAGGGGCCGGCGGGCTGGGCGTGCTCATGGCCGCTGTTCCCGAGACTCAGCGCCCGGCGCGACGCAGGTCCAGGGTGAACGGGAACTCCAGGCTGCGCTGCGGTTCACCCGCGTCCACGGTCCCGATGCTGTGGCCCATGGGGAAGAAGCGCGCCAGGCGGCGGCTCTCGGCCTCATAGGAGTTGATCGGGAAGGTGGCGTAGTTGCGTCCGCCGGGATGGGCCACGTGGTACTGGCAGCCGCCCAGCGAGCGCTTCATCCAGGTGTCCACCAGGTCGATGGTCAGTGGGGCGTGCACGCCGATGGTGGGGTGCAACGCCGAGGACGGCTGCCAGGCCCGGTAGCGCACGCCGGCCACGTACTCGCCGGCCCGCCCGGTGGGCTGCAGCGGGACGGTGATGCCGTTGACCGTGATGCGGTGGCGGGGGTCCACCAGGCCGCTGACACGGATCTCCAGCCGCTCCAATGACGAGTCCACATAGCGCACCGTGCCGCCGGCCGCGCCCTCTTCGCCCATCACATGCCAGGGTTCCAGCGCGTTGCGCAGCACCAGGTGCACGCCCCGGCTGGCGTACTCGCCGATCTTGGGGAAGCGGAACTCGAAGTGTGGTGCAAACCAGCCGGCGTCAAAGGCATAGCCGGCCTGCCGCATCTCGGCCATCACATCGTCCAGGTCCATCTGCACGAAGGTGGGCAGCAGGAAGCGGTCGTGCAGCTCGGTGCCCCAGCGCACCAGCGGCGCCTTGTACGGCGTGGCCCAGAAGCGGGCGATGAGCGCCCGCAGCAGCAGCTGCTGCACGATGCTCATGCGGGCATGCGGCGGCATCTCGAAGGCGCGCAGCTCCAGCAGGCCCAGGCGGCCGGTGCTGCTGTCTGGCGAGTAGAGCTTGTCGATGCAGAACTCGCTGCGGTGGGTGTTGCCGGTCACGTCCACCAGCACGTTGCGCAGCGTGCGGTCCACCAGCCAGGGCGGCATGTCGTTGCCGTAAACGGCCTTGTTGCGCTCGATCTCGCCCAGGGCGATCTCCAGCTCGCGCAACTGGTCGTTGCGGGCCTCGTCCACCCGCGGGGCCTGGCTGGTCGGGCCGATGAACAGGCCGCTGAACAAATAGCTCAGGCTGGGGTGGTTGTGCCAGTACGTGAGCAGCGAGGCCAGCAGGTCCGGCCGGCGCAGGAAGGGCGAGTCGGCCGGCGTGGCACCGCCCAGCACAAAGTGGTTGCCCCCCCCGGTGCCGGTGTGGCGGCCGTCGAGCATGAACTTCTCGGTGGACAGGCGCGACTGCCAGGCCGCGTCGTAGAGGAACTCGGTGTGCTGCACCAATTCCTTCCAGTTGTGCGCCGGGTGGATGTTCACCTCGATCACGCCGGGGTCGGGCGTGACCTGCAGCAGCTTCAGGCGCGGGTCGCGCGGCGGCGGGTAGCCTTCCAGCATCACCTTCAGGCCGGTCTCGGCCGCCGTGGCTTCCACGGCGGCGACCAGTTCCAGGTAGTCCTCCAGACGCTGCAGCGGCGGCATGAAGACGTAGAGCACGCCGGTGGGCGAGCCCACGGCCTCGGCCTTGGGGCCATTGGCGCGACGCGGGTCCCGCACCTCCACGCACAGCGCGGTGCGGGTGATCCAGTGGGCCGACTCGCCGCGCTGCGGCGGGGCCAGCGGGTCGACCGCCGTGCCCGCCACACCCGCCGGGCTGCCGCGCAAGGCGGCGCCGCGGCCCGCAGCGCCCGGGGCGTGGCCGCCACCCAGGCCATCGGCCCCGGCACCGCCCTGCAGGCTGTCCAGCGGCCAGCCGCCTGCGTCCAGCGCCTGCAGTCCCGCCGGGCCGGCGTCCAGGTCAGCCGCCTGCACGCCCACCACACCGCCCTCGGCAAAGCCGCCACCCGGCAGGTGGCCGGCGTAGCCGCCTTGCTCCGGCTGACCGGCGTACTGGGCCTTCAGGCGCGCGGCACCGGGCAGTGCGTCACGCGGCGCAAAGGGGTCATGCTCATGCAGATAGGGATAGTCCTGCTTGGCCACCCAGGGCAGGGAGTCCAGCGGCAGGCGGTAGCCCATGGGCGAATCGCCCGGGATGAGGTACATGCGCTCATCGCGGAAGAACCACGGGCCGGTGGACCAGCGGCCGCTGGCCATGCCGGGCCCGTGCTCGCGCTCGATCGGCAGCACATAGCCCACCTCATGCTCCAGCCCCTGGTCGAAGATGCGGCGCAAGCGGGTGCGTTCCAACTCATCGTCGAGCTTGGTGTCAAAGGGGTCGACATTGACCGGCAAGCGGCGTTCGCGCCACAGGTAGTACCAGGTGTCCTCGTAGCCGGTCTGGATGAACTTGGAGGGCAGACCCAGCTTGCCGGAGAGGGTCTCCAGGAAGCGGCGGGCGTCGGCACTGGTGTACTGGTGGGCGTCGCGCTCGTCGGCAAACAGGCTGGGGTCGTGCCAGCAAGGCTGGCCGTCGGCACGCCAGTAGATGGACAGGGCCCAGCGCGGCAGCTGCTCGCCCGGGTACCACTTGCCCTGCCCGAAGTGCAGGAAGCCGCCTTGCCCGTACTCGTCGCGCAGGCGGTGGGTCAGGTCGGTGGCAAACAGGCGCTTGGTGGGCCCCAGGGCGTCGGTGTTCCACTCGGCGCCGTCGCGGTCGTCCACCGAGACGAAGGTGGGCTCACCACCCATGGTCAGGCGCACGTCGCCCGCCTGCAGCGCCACATCCACCTGCTCACCCAGGGCGAGCACCTGGTCCCACTGTGCCTCGGTGTAGGGCTTGGTGACGCGGGGGGATTCCCAGATGCGGGTGATGGCCATCTCGTGACCGAAGGTCACTTCGCACTTGTCCACCGCACCGGCGATGGGCGCGGCGCTGCTGGGCTGCGGCGTGCAGGCCAGCGGGATGTGGCCCTCGCCGGCCAGCAGGCCGGAGGTCGGGTCCAGGCCGATCCAGCCGGCGCCGGGCAGGAAGACCTCGCACCAGGCGTGCAGGTCGGTGAAATCCACCTCGGTGCCGCTGGGGCCGTCCAGCGCCTTGACGTCGGACTTGAGCTGGATGAGGTAGCCCGAGGCAAAGCGCGCGGCCAGGCCCAGATGGCGCAGCGTGTTCACCAGCAGCCAGCCGCTGTCGCGGCAGGAACCGCTCTTCTTGGTGAGCGTCTCTTCGGGGGTCTGCACACCCGGCTCCAGGCGGATCAGGTAGCTGATCTCGCGCTGCAGGCGCTGGTTGATGTCCACCAGGAAGTTGATGGTGGGCGTGGGGGTGCGGTCGATGCTGGCCAGGAACTTGGCGAACTCGGGCGTGGGCGCCTCGGTCACCAGGTAGGGCGCCAGTTCAGCGGCCGACGCTTCGCTGTAGGCAAAGGGGATTTTCTCGGCGCTGGGCTCCAGGAAGAAGTCGAAGGGGTTGTAGACCGCCATCTCGGCCACCAGGTCGATGGTGACCTTGAACTCGGTGGTCTTCTCTGGGAACACCAGGCGCGCCAGGTAGTTGGCAAACGGGTCCTGCTGCCAGTTGATGAAGTGCTGCTGGGGCTCCACCCGCATCGAGTACGACAGGATGGGCGTGCGGCAGTGCGGCGCAGGCCGCAGGCGCACCACCTGGGGCGAGAGCGTGACCGGCCGGTCGTAGCGGTAGTGGGTGACGTGCTTGAGCGCGACGTGGATGGACAAGGTGGTACCTCGGAATCAGAAATGCGGGGGGCGGCCCGGCGAAGGCTGGCTTGCCTTCAGCGTGGCCGCCCCGGATGACATGGGCGTGGCAGCGTGGCGCCGGCTCAGGCCGGCACGAGGAAGTCGCGGCTGATGCCGGCTCCCAGGTCGCCCACCCGGTCCAGGAACTGGGTGAGGTAGGCGTGCAGACCGGTGTGCAGGATCTCGTCGATGCGGCCGTAGTCCAGATCGGCGCGCAGGCGACCAGCGCGGCGCAGGGTGTCGCCCGACTGCTCGTTGGCCACCAGCTTGAGGTTGCCCTCCACCTTGCTGATGCAGTGTGCCAGCGAGCGCGGCATGTCGTGGCGCAGGATCAGCAACTCGGCCACCTTCTCGGGCTGGATCACGTTGCGGTAGACCTTGCGGTAGATCTCGAAGCCGGAGACCGAGCGCAGGATGGCCGACCAGTGGTAGAAGTCCAGCTCGGCGTCCTTCTCGCTGGCCGCCCCGTAGAAGTCGCTCTCCACGGCGTGAAACTTCACGTCCAGCAGGCGCGCGGTGTTGTCCGCCCGCTCCAGGAAGGAGCCGATGCGGATGAAGTAGAAGGCCTCATCCTGCAGCATGGTGCCCACGGTCACGCCGCGGCTGAGGTGGGAGCGGAACTTCACCCACTCGAACACGCTGGCCGGATCCTTGGCCAGCACACCGGTGGCCAGCAGCCGGTTGAACTCCAGCCAGGTCTGGTTGGTGGTTTCCCAGACCTCGGTGGTCACGGCACCGCGCACAGCGCGGGCGTTTTCCCGGGCGGCACGCAGGCAGCACAGGATGGACGAGGGGTTGCGCTCGTCCCTGACCATGAACTCGATCACCTGGCGCGCGGTGATGCCCTGGTAGCGGCTGTGGTAATCGGCGCTCAGCTCCGACAGCGAGAGCAGCGAACGCCAACCCTGCTCGGCCACGGCGGCCGACTGTGGCAGCAGCGAGGTCTGGTAGTTGACGTCCAGCAGGCGGGCGGTGTTTTCCGCACGCTCCATGTAGCGGGCCATCCAGAACAGATGGTCGGCGGTTCTTGACAACATGCTCGGTGTCTTTCGTCGTCTCGGTGTCAGTCTTCCAGCACCCAGGTGTCCTTGGTGCCGCCGCCCTGGCTGGAGTTGACCACCAGGGAGCCCTCCTTGAGCGCCACCCGGGTCAGGCCACCGGGCACCATCTGCACGCTCTTGGTGCCCGAGAGCACGAAGGGGCGCAGGTCGATGTGCCGCGGGGCGATGCCCGACTCCACGAAGGTCGGGCAGGTGGACAGGCTCAGCGTGGGCTGGGCGATGTAGTTGCTGGGGTTGGCCAGCAGGTGCTCACGGAAGGCCGCGATCTCGGCCTTGGTGGCCGCCGGGCCCACCAGCATGCCGTAGCCGCCGGCACCATGCACTTCCTTGACCACCAACTCGCCCAGGTGGTCCAGCACGTATTGCAGGTCGCCCTTCTCGCGGCACAGGTAGGTGGGCACGTTGTTCAGGATGGGCTTCTCGCCCAGGTAGAACTCCACCATCTTGGGCACATAGGGGTAGATGGACTTGTCGTCCGCAATGCCGGTGCCGATGGCGTTGGACAAGGTCACGTTGCCGGCCTTGTACGCCGCCACCAGGCCGGGGCAGCCCAGGGTGGAGTCCTTGCGGAAGACCTGCGGGTCCAGAAAGTCGTCGTCCAGGCGGCGGTAGATCACGTCCACCCGGCGCGGGCCGCGCGTGGTGCGCATGAACACGTAGTTGTCCTTGACGAACAGGTCCTGGCCCTCGACCAGCTCCACCCCCATCTGCTGCGCCAGGAAGGCGTGCTCGAAATAGGCGGAGTTGTACATGCCGGGTGTCATGACCACCACGGTGGGGTCGTTCACGCCGGCCGGGGCGACGCTGCGCAGGGTATCCAGCAGCAGGTCCGGGTAATGGGCCACCGGCGCCACCCGGTGCTCGGAGAACAGCTCGGGGAAAAGCCGCATCATCATCTTGCGGTTCTCGAGCATGTAGCTCACGCCGCTGGGCACCCGCAGGTTGTCCTCCAGCACGTAGTAGCTGCCCGAGCCGTCGGCGTTGGCCGCCCGCACGATGTCGATGCCTGCGATCTGCGAGTACAGGCCACCGGGCACGTCCACGCCCATCATTTCAGGGCGGAACTGGGCGTTCTGCAGGATCTGCTCGGCCGGGATCAGTCCCGCCTTGAGGATCTCCTGGCCGTGGTAGATGTCGTGGATGAAGCGGTTGAGCGCGGTCACCCGCTGCGCCAGCCCCTTCTCCATCTGTCGCCACTCGGCAGCCGGGATGATGCGGGGGATCAGGTCAAACGGGATCAGGCGCTCGGTGCCTTCGCCCGAATCCTTGTCCCCGTAGACCGCGAAGGTGATGCCGACACGGCGGAAGATCATTTCCGCCTCATCCCGCCTCGCCTTCATCGTCTCCCGCGGCTGGGCTGCCAGCCAACGGTCATAAGTGGTGTAGTGCTCGCGGACCGCGGCACCCTGGGCATGCATTTCGTCGAAGCTGGGTCTCATTCACGCTCTCCTGCGTAGCTCACTCTAGCAATAGCCGCACCAGCTGCGGCATGCGCCGACGCGCTGCGGCACAGCTGCAACAGACCCCGGGGAGAATCCGGATGGAAGCTTGATCCAGGACAAGCTTGTTCAGCGGGGGTCATGGAATCCCGAAGGGACCGCCCCCCGCCGCGACCCGCCGCCTGCCGCCAGCACCGCACCGGCCTGTGGGCGGGGCCTCCCCCCCCCACACGGCGCACCGCGTCATCCCGAACGCACCACTTAAGTGCACATACAGGCGCATGGGCCAGGATGCACGGCACCAGGCCCGCTCATGGTGCATGGCGGTCGGTCCAGACGCGACCTTGGCGGTCACGCTCGCACGACATGTGGCCTGCCCGCCACTGCCAGGCACCACATTGGTCCGTGCGCACCAGCTTGGCACCCAGCGCCTGCACCCGGGCCACCACCTCGGGGGCCGGATGCCCGAAACGGTTGAGGTGGCCCGCCTGCGCCACGGTCCAGCGGGGCGCCACCGCCGCCAGGAAATCGGGATGGCTGGAAGTGCGGCTGCCGTGGTGGCCCAGGATCAGCACGGTGGCATGCAGACCGGCGGCCCCGTGGCGCTGCAGCAGCGCCAGCTCGCCCGCCTGGTCCAGGTCACCCGTGACCAGCAGCACCTCGCCGGCGTCGGACGCCACCCGCAGCACGCAGCTGGCGGCATTGCCATGGTCCTGCCCGGCCCGGGGCGGGGCCTCGGGATGCAGCATCTCGAACTGCACCCCCGCCAGGGTCCAGCGCTGCCCGGCTTGACAGGCGGCACTGCCCGGCGCACGGCCCCGCCATAACGGATGCGCAGGCGGCAGGGTGGCCAACAGGCGGGCCTCGGGCCAAGCCGCCAGCACCGCCGCGGCTCCGCCGGCGTGGTCCTGATCCTGGTGGGTGACCACCAGGGTGTGCAGCCCGGTGCGCCCCAGGCCCAAGGCCTGCAGCGCCGGCAGCAGCACCCGGGCGCCCGCATCCTGCCCACCGGGCCAGGCCGGCCCGGCGTCCACCAGCACCGCCCCGGCGCCGGTGCGCACCAGCAGGGCGGCGCCCTGCCCCACCTCAAAGGCCCACAGCTCCAGCCGCCCCGGGGCCGGCACCAGCACCACCGGCCACAGGGCGGGCAGCCAGCAGGCCAGGGCCGCCCACCGCCACAGCAGCGGTCCCGGCACGACCGCCAGCACGCCACCCAGCAGCAGCAGGGCCCAGGCGGCAGGCGTCAGCGCCGGCACCGGCCAGGTGGCCGCCGGCCAGTCGGCCGCCCAGGCCAGTCCCTGGTGCAACGGGGCCACCAGGGCGTGGGCCAAGTCCCAGGCGGTGGGCCACAACAAACCGGCCAGGGCCAGCGGAAGGATGCCGAAGCTCACCCACGGCACCGCCACCAGGTTGACCAGCAGACCAGCCAGGGACACCTGCCCGAAACACAGGGCCGACAGCGGCGCCAGGCCCCAGCCCGCCACCCACTGGGTGCGCAAGCCCGCCCGCAAGGCCCGGCCCAGGCGCTGCCAGCGGCCGGGGGCCGGTGCGTCCGCCTCGCCGGTGGCCGGCGGCGTCTGCCCACCCAGCATCAGCAGCGCCACGGCCCCGAAGGACAGCCAGAAGCCCGGCGCCAGGAGTGCCCAGGGGTCGGCCACCGCCAGGGCCGCCGCCACCACCGCGCACTGCAGCAGCCCCGGCCAGCCCCGCCCGCCCTGGCGCAGGGCCACCGCCAGGCCCAGCATGCCCACGGTGCGCTGCGCCGGCACGCCCCAGCCGGCCAGCAGCGCATACAGCGCCGCCAAGGCCCAGCCGGCCCAGCGTCCGGCCACCACCGCCGGCACCCGGTGCGGCAGACCGGGCAGCAGACGGCACCACCGGCCGGCCACCGCCATCGCCCCCCAGGCGAACAAGGTGATGTGCAACCCGCTGATGCTGACCAGGTGGGCGATGCCGGTGTCGCGGTACCAGGCCCAGGCCTGGGGATCCACCGCCGCCTGGTCGCCCACCGCCAGCGCTGCCAACAAACCCGCCGTGGCCGGATCGGGCACCCGCAGCAGGATGGCGTCGCGCCAGCGCTGGCGGGCGGCGTCGAGTTGCTCCAGCGGGTGCCAGGGTCGGGCAGGCCCCAGCCACTGCGGAGCCACCGGTGCGCCGGTCCAGACGGTGCCGACCGCCATGATCCCGGCCTCGAAGTCGCGCCGCTCGGCGTCGCCACCCCCCGGGTTGCGCAGACCGTGCGGCGGGTGCAGTCGCACCGGCCAGCCCCAACGGCTGCCGGCCTGCAGCGCCCCCGCCGCGGTGCCACTCTGCGGACCCGCCTGGCCACCCGGCGGCGCCAGGCCCGCCGCCTGGGCCGACCAGCTCAGCCGCACCCGGCCAGGCGGGCTGCGGCCATCCACCCCAAGCACAACCCGGGCGGCCGCATCGCGCAGTTCCTCCACCTCCACCTCAAAGCGCAGGCCCTGGGCATCCCATTGGGGCAGGCCGCTGACGCGGCCGGTGAGCCACAAGGGCGCCTGGACCTGGGCCGCTGGCAGCCGCTGGGCCAGGCGCTCGGCCGAGCGTTGGGCCACTGCCAGGGTCTGCAGGGCCCCAGCAGCTGTGGCGGCCAGCCACCAGCCGGGCCCTGGTACCGCCCAGGCACGTGGGGCCCGGGGTGGCGCCGGAGGGCCGCCGCGCCACCGGCACCAGGCCCCCAGGCCCAGCAGCGCCGCCACGGCCAGGCCCGCCCAGGCGCCGCGCACGCCCGGCCCGGGCAGCTCCACCCACTGCAGCGCCGCCCAGGTGGCCGCCAGCGGCGCCAGGGTCAGCAGCAGCAGGCCGGCCAGCACGCCTTGGGGTGGCGCCGCGCCGTCCGGCTCCGCGGCAGTGGCAGGGGGCGACAAGGACGGAACGGGGCCGGTCATGCGCGGCAGTGTGGGGGGCACCCGGCACGGCGCGCATCCCCCGTTGGGGGCGGCAAGGGCCGCGGTGTAGCATCCCGGGCTTTCCCTGATCTGGAGCCGAGCCGACCATGTCCGCCATCACCGCACGCCTGCAAGAACTGGGCATCACCCTGCCCGCCGTGGCCGTTCCCGCCGCCGCTTACGTGCCTTTTGTGCAGACCGGCAAGCTGGTGTTCCTCTCGGGCCACATCGCCAAGAAGGACGGCAAGCCGTGGGTGGGCCAGCTGGGCGTGAACATGGAGACCGCCGAGGGCCAGGCCGCGGCGCGGGCCATCGCCATCGACCTGATGGGCACCCTGCAGGCCGCCTGTGGCGGTGACCTGGACCGCGTGGCCCGCATCGTCAAGGTGATGAGCCTGGTGAACTCCGCCCCCACCTACACCGAGCAGCACCTGGTGACCAACGGCTGTTCCGAGCTGCTGGGCCAGGTCTTCGGCGCCGCCGGCGCCCATGCCCGCAGCGCCTTCGGCGTGGCCCAGATTCCGCTGGGCGCCTGCGTCGAGATCGAACTGATCGCCGAGCTCAAGGACTGATGGTCATGGCCCAGGGTGGACTCCTCAGCCGGGCCGGTGCCCTGCTCGGCTTCGTCACCGTGGCCTGCTGGGGCGGCGTGGGTGGTGCGCTGGTCTCCCAGTACATGTTTGACATGCCGCCCTGCCCCTGGTGCACGCTGCAGCGGCTGATCTTCCTGGTGATCGGCCTGCTGGCCCTGGTGGGCGCGCTGATGCCCTGGATCACGCCACGTCGCGTGCTGGCCGGCGCCGGTGCGGTGCTGGCCCTGTGCGGCATGGCCGCCGCCTTATGGCAGCACCTGGTGGCCGCGGCCAGTGCTTCGTGCAACCTGACACTGGCCGAC
Source organism: Ideonella livida (assembly GCF_010499455.1). Lineage (GTDB taxonomy): Bacteria > Pseudomonadota > Gammaproteobacteria > Burkholderiales > Burkholderiaceae_C > Ideonella > Ideonella livida. Next base: position 22,875 of record NZ_JAAGOH010000011.1, read on the forward strand.
AAGATCCTGGATGCGCTGGGCCTGTTCGAGCTGGCGCCCTCGGTCTTTGCGCCCATGGCCAGCTGCGCCGAGGCCGCCGTGAACCTGCTGGGCGTGCCCTATGCCTACTGGAGCCTGGCGCTGTTCCTGATCTGCGGCGCGGTCTGCGTGCAGGTCACCCGGCTGACCCGCTGAGCGCGCCGGCGCGGCCTGCCGGCCTCCCCCTGTCCGTGCTGGGGGCTTAAGGCAGCGCAAGGCCGCCACTGCCGGGCCGCGCCATCATGCGCAGTTGGCTGCCCGGCCGCCGCCGTGGCCGGGCCCGATGCCCCAAGGATGACCCCGTGAACGCCTCCGACGCCCCCTCCCCTTCCTCTCCCGGCCCCGACGTGCTCATCGTGGGGGCGGGTCCGGCGGGCCTGGCCCTGGCCTGTGCGCTGGCCGACGCCGGCCTGCGCAGCCATGTGCTGGAGCAACAGCCGCTGGACGCCCTGGTCGACCCGCCGGAAGACGGACGGGACATCGCCCTGACCCACCGCGCCCGGCGCATCTTCACCCAGCTGGGCCTGTGGGAGCGCCTGCCGCAGGAGGAGATCGCCCCGCTGCTGCGTGCCCAGGTGACCAACGGCGACTCGCCCCATGTGCTGCCCTTCAGCGCCGAGGACGATGGCCACCCTCAACTGGGCTGGCTGGTGCCCAACCACCGCATCCGTGCCGCCTGCCACGCCGGCGCCCGGGCGCGTGCCACGCACATCACGCTCACCGGCGACGCCCGAGTCACCGGCCTGAGCCGCGACGCCGACCGCGCCACGCTCACCCTGGCCGATGGCCAGACCCTGTCGGCGCCGCTGGTGGTGGCCGCCGACAGCCGCTTCTCCACCGTGCGGCGCATGGCCGGCATCGGGGCCCGCATGCTGGACTTCGGCCGCACGGCCATCGTCTGCCGCATGGCCCACAGCCTGCCGCACGACGGCACGGCGCATGAGTGCTTCTTACACGGCCACACCCTGGCCATGCTGCCCATGGCGGGCCACCAGTCCTCGGCGGTGTGGACGGTCAAGAGCGATGGGGCCGCAGCCATCCTGGGGCTCAGCCCTGAAGGCTTTGCCCAGGCGGTGGACGAGGCCTTTGGCCACAAGCTGGGCACGCTGACCCAGAGCGGCCAGCGCCATGCCTACCCCTTGGTGGCGGTGTATGCCGAGCGCTTCTGCGGACCGCGCTTCGTGCTGGTGGGCGACTCGGCGGTGGGCATGCACCCGGTGACCGCCCATGGCTACAACTTCGGGCTCTACGGGGTGGAGGTGCTGGCCGCCGAGCTGGCCCGGGCGCATGCCGCCGGCCGGGACCTGGGCGACGCCAGCAGCCCGCACAGCCCGCTGCAGGCCTACGCCCGGGAGCACCAGCGAGTCACGCTGCCGATTTATCTGGGCACGAACGTGGTGGTCAAGCTGTTCACCAACGACCAGCCGGCCGCCAAGCTGGCCCGCGAGGCCATCGTGCGGGCCACCAACCTGCTGCCGCCCATCAAGGCCGCGGTGACGCGCCAGCTCACCGGTGACCGCCTGGGTTCGCCCCTGGGTGCGCTGGCACCGGGCTGGCTGCGCGAGCGTCTGCGGGACCTGCCCCCGCCACCGCGGCCGGGCTGGCCGCCACTGCCGAGCCTGCCCGGCCTGCTGGAGCGCCTGCCCCTGCCGCCGCGACGCTGAGGCCGCGTCCGCGGCGCCCGCCACGCACGCATGGTGCGGCAGGGTGCCGCGTGATGTCGCCAGCCCCTTCAGTGCGCCTCATCCCAATTGGCGCCCACGCCCACCTCGGCCAGCAGCGGCACGCTCCACTGGGCCACGCCGGCCATCAGGGCGGGCACCTGGGCCTTGACCCAGTCCAGCTCGGCCTCGGGCACCTCGAACACCAGTTCATCGTGCACCTGCATCACCATGCGGGTGGCCAGGCCGCCCGCATCCAAGGCCTGCTGCACAGCGATCATGGCCAGCTTGATCAGGTCGGCCGCCGTGCCCTGCATGGGGGCGTTGATGGCCTGGCGCTCGGCACCGGCACGGCGCGGGCCGCTGCCGCCCTTGATCTCCGGCAGCACGATGCGCCGGCCGAACAGGGTCTCGACATAGCCCTTGTCGCGGGCACTGGCCTTGGTGGCCTCCATGTAGCGCAGCACGCCGGCAAAGCGGTCGAAGTAGCGGTCGATGTAGGTCTTGGCGGCCTTCTGGTCGATGCCCAGGCTCTGCGCCAGGCCGAAGGCACCCATGCCGTAGATCAGCCCGAAATTGATGGTCTTGGCGTAGCGGCGCTGTTCGGCGGTGACCGCCTCGGTGGCGATGCCAAAGACTTCGGCCGCCGTGGCGCGGTGCACGTCCAGCCCCTGCGCAAAGGCGCGGGTCAGGCCCGGGTCGCCGCTGATGTGGGCCATGATGCGCAGCTCAATTTGCGAGTAGTCCGCGCTCACCAGCACATGGCCGGGCGGGGCGATGAAGGCCTCGCGCACCCGGCGGCCTTCGGCGGTGCGGATGGGGATGTTCTGCAGGTTGGGGTCGTTGCTGGACAGGCGGCCGGTCACGGCCACGGCCTGCGCGTAATGGGTGTGCAGGCGGCCGGTGCCGGGGTGGATCAGGCCGGGCAGCTTGTCGGTGTAGGTGCCCTTGAGCTTGGCCAGGCTGCGGTGCTCCAGCAGGCGGGCGGGCAGCGGGTAGTCGGCCGCCAGCTCCAGCAGCACCTCCTCGTCGGTGCTGGGCGCGCCGGTGGCGGTCTTCTTCTTGACCGGCAGGCCCAGGCGGCCGAACAGGATCTCGCCAATCTGCTTGGGGCTGGCCATGTTGAAGGGCTGGCCGGCCAAGGTGTAGGCCTCCTGTTCCAGCGCCACCATGCGCTCGGCCAGTTGCTGGCTCTGGGCCTGCAAGCGGGCCGGGTCGATCAGCACGCCGTGGCGCTCGATGCGGGCCAGGATGGCCGAGGCCGGCATTTCAATGGCCTCGTAGACGAAGTTCAAGCCGGGCTCGGCCTGCAACTGGGGCAGCAGGGTCTGGTGGACCTGCAGGCACATCTCGCTGTCTTCGCCGCTGTAGGTGGTGGCCCGCTCCACATCCACCTGCGAGAAGGGGATCTGGTTGGCCCCCTTGCCGCACAGTTCCTCATAGCTCAGGCCCTTACGGCCCAGGTGGCGCTCGGCCAGGCTCTCCAGGCTGTGCTTGAGGTGGGCCTCCAGCACATAGCTCTGCAGCAGGGTGTCGTGGCGGTAGCCGCGCACGGTGATGCCGTGGTTGGCGAACACATGCACGTCGTATTTGATGTGCTGGCCCAGCTTGGCCGCGGCGGGGTCTTCCAGCCAGGGCTTCAAGCGCGCCAGCACGGCGTCCAGCGGCAGCTGCTCGGGCGCGCCGGCGTAGTCGTGCGCCAGCGGCACGTAGGCCGCGCGGCCCGGCTCCACAGCAACGCTCAGGCCCACGATGCGGGCGCGCAAAGCGTCCAGCGAATCGGTCTCGGTGTCCAGCGCCACCAGGGGCGCGGCCTGCAGCCGGGCCAGCCAGGCCTCCAGCTGCTCCCAGGTGGTGACGGTTTCATATTCGCGGGCCAAGGCCGACGAGGCCGCCGGCGCCGCCACCGCACCACTGGCCGCCGAGGGCACGTCAAACAGGCCCGGCGTGGCGCCCAGGGGCACCGGGGCGGGCACGGCCTCTGAAGCCGGGCGGCCGAGCTTGGCCTCCAGCTCGCGCTTGCCGCTGCGAAAGCCATAGCGGGCGAAGAAGTCGAGCAGACCCTCGTCGTCCTGCGGGCGCAGGGCCAGGGCGTCCAGCGCCCCCTCGCCAGGCCAGCCGGGGATGTGGGCCGCCAGGTCACAGTCGGTCTGGATGGTGATGAGGCGCCGGCCCATCGGCAGCCAATCCAGCGCCTTGCGCAAGTTCTCACCCGTGACGCCCTTGAAGCTGGCGGCGGCAGCGACGATGGCGTCCAGACTGCCGTGCTCGGCCAGCCACTTCACCGCGGTCTTGGGGCCCACCTTCTCCACGCCCGGCACGTTATCCACCGTGTCACCGATGAGGGTGAGGTAATCGATGATGCGATCGGGCGGCACCCCGAACTTGGCGGTCACGCCGGCAATGTCCAGCTCCTCGGGCGGCTTGGCCATGGTGTTGATCAGCGTCACCTGCGCCGTGACCAGCTGGGCCATGTCCTTGTCACCGGTGGAGATCACCACCCGGTGGCCACAGGCCTCGCCCAGCCTCGCCAGGGTGCCGATGGCGTCGTCGGCCTCGATGCCGGGCACCTCCAGCACGGGCCAGCCCAGCAGGCGCACCACCTCATGGATGGGCTCGATCTGGGCGCGCAGGTCGTCGGGCATGGGCGCGCGCTGGGCCTTGTAGTCGGGGTACCAGGCGTCGCGGAAGGTGGGGCCCTTGGCGTCGAACACGCACACCGCGTGCTGCGCCCCCAGGTGGTCGCGCAGCCAGTTCATCATGTTGACCATGCCGTGGATGGCGCCCGTGGGCACCCCCTCGGGCCCGCGCAGGTCGGGCATGGCGTGGAAAGCACGGTAGAGGTAGCTGGAGCCGTCCACCAGCAGCAGCAAGGGGGCGGCGGGGGAAGCGGCGGCGTCGGCGCCAGCCGGCGCGGCGGGGGTCTCGTTCATCGCTCGGATTGTCGCGCCGCCGGGCCTGGCAAGGCCCGGCACGGGCAAGCGGGTCGCCACAGCCGCGACAATCGCCCCATGGCCGTCTACACCCATGTCACCCCCGCCGAGGTGCAGCCCCTGCTGCACGCGCTGGGCCTGGGCACTCTGGAGCTTCTGGAGCCCATCGCCTCAGGCATCGAGAACACCAACTATTTCGTCACCACCGGCCAGGGCCGCTGGGTGCTCACCCTGTTCGAGCGCCTGCAGGCGGACCAGCTGCCCTACTACCTGGAACTGATGCGGCACCTGGCCGGACAGGGCCTGCCGGTGCCCATGCCGGTGGCGCACCCGCAGACCGGTGCCTTGGTGCATGCCCTGGCCGGCAAGCCTGCCGGCCTGGTCAGCCGCCTGAGCGGACGCAGCCTGGATCGCCCTGGCCCCGCCCAGCTGGCCCAGTTGGGCACCACCCTGGCCGGCATGCACCGGGCGGTGGAGGGCTTCCCCCTGCGCCAACCCAATTTGCGGGGACTGGACTGGCAGCGCCAGGCAGCCCGGCAGGTGGCGCCCTACCTGGACACGGCCAGTGCCGCCCTGCTGGCCCAGGAGCTGGCGCTGCAGGAGGCCTTCCGCCGTGACCAAGCCCTGGGGCTGCCGGTCGGCGCGGTGCACGCCGACCTGTTCCGCGACAACACCCTGTTCGACGGCGCCGGCGAGCAGGCCCGACTGAGCGGGGTGCTGGACTTCTACTTTGCCGGCGATGAGCTGCTGACCTACGACCTGGCGGTGGTGATCAATGACTGGTGCGTGGACCTGGACAGTGGCGCGCTGCAGCCCGAGCTGGCCCAGGCCCTGCTGCAGGCCTACCAGGCCGAGCGGCCACTGAGCCCCGCCGAGCAGGCGGCCCTGCCGGTGCTGCGCCGGGGTGCCGCCCTGCGCTTCTGGCTCTCGCGCCTGGCCGACTGGCACCTGCCGCGGCCGGCCAGCCTGCTCACGCCCAAGCCGCCACAGCATTTCGAGCGCGTGCTGCGGCAGGCCGCCCTCCAGCCGCCAACCGTCTGACCGCCATGGGATTCAAGCTTCTGACCGTGCCGGCTGGCGCCGGGCTGCAATGGGTGCTGGCGGGCCTGCAGGAGATGCGCCGCCACCCGCTGGCCTACGGCGGCATCATGGCGGTGGCCTTCGCGCTGCTGATGGTGCTGGGCAGCCTGCCGGTGATCGGCCCGCCGATGATGCTGGCCAGCGTGCCGCTGCTCAACCTGGCCTTCATGATGGCGGTGCACGCCAGCCGCCAAGGCCACAAGCCCGGGGCGGGCGTGTTCCTGGCCCCTTGGGTGGCGCCGGGCACCGAACGCCGCCAGCGCCTGCTGGCCCTGTGTGGCGCCTACATGGCGGCCTCCATGGTGGCGGTGCTGCTGGGCTCCTGGGTGGACGGGGGCGCCATGGCGCGGTTGATGGACGCCATGGCCAGCGACGACGCGTCGCCCGAAACGGTGGACAGCCTGATGCAGGCCCCCGGCCTGCTGGCCGGCCTGCTGGTGCGACTGGGCCTGACGGTGCTGGTCAGCGTGCCCTTCTGGCATGCGCCGGCCCTCATCGTCTGGGCCGACCAGGGCGTGGCCCAGTCGCTGTTCTCCAGCACCCTGGCCATGGCCCGGGCCTGGCCGGCCTTCACCCTCTACGGGCTGGGCTGGGTGGTGGTGCTCGGGGTGGCTGGCAGCCTGATCTCGGCGCTGACGGGCCTGCTGCAGCTGGGCAGCCTGGGCGTGCTGGTGCTGCTGCCGCTGATGACGCTGATGGTCAGTGCCTACTACGTGTCGCAGTACCACACCTTCGTGGGCTGTTTCGTGGTGCGCGAGCAGGAATGAGCCGCCGCCGACCGGTGGCCGAGGCCTGCCGGCCCGGCAGCCGGCAGCGGCCCCGCCCTCAAGGCGCCGGGGACGGCGGCGGGGCCGAAGGCGGGGCCTGACGCAGCCACACGTCCAGCCGCACACGGCCATCGACGCGCGCCACCTCGAACTCGCGCTCCAACGCGTCCAGCGCATCGTCGTCGGTGGCCTGCAGGGCGATCAGGCCGACGGCCCGGTCGCGGCCCATGGACTTGGCGGCATACAGCGCCCGATCCACCAGCTGCACCGCCCGCACCCAATCCACCGGCAGGTGGTGCTCGGGCAGCGGGAAGCAGCCCCAGCCCAGGGAGACGGTGACCGGCAGCTCCTGCCCGCCTGAGAGCCGCACCGGCCGGTCGCACAGCGCGCGGGCCACGCGGTGGGCCAGCCCGGCCAGCGCCTCGGGGCTGGAGACCGTGGAGTAGACCAGGAACTCCTCGCCCCCCCAGCGGCAGGCCACGTCCCCATGGCGCAGGCTGCCGGCCAGACGCCGGGCCATCTGCACCAGCACCTCATCGCCGGCCCGGTGGCCCCACTGGTCGTTGACCTGCTTGAAGTGGTCCAGGTCCAGCAGGATCAGGCTGCCGCGGAAGCCCTCGCGGCCCTCGGCCTGCACCAGGCCCTGCAGGTGGCGGCGATTGGACAGACCGGTCAGCGCGTCGCGCTCGGTCTGCAGGCGCAGGCGGGCCTCACGGCGGTGCAGCAGCCGCGTGGTGTCGCGCGCCCGCAGGAACAGCAGCACCACGACCACCAGCAGCAGCACCAGCACCACCACCGCCAGGGCGGCGATGCGCAGGGCGGTGGACTGGTTGTCCAGCCGGCTGTCGCGCAGCCGGGCCTCGGCCGCCAGCAAGGCCAGGCCGCTCTGTTCCTCGTCGGCGGCATAGCGGCGGCGCAGCTGGCTGGCCAGCGTCTCACGGTTGAGGCGGGCCATCTCGGCACGCAGGGCCTGCTCGCGGTGGTAGACCTGCAAGGCGCCCTGCAGGTCGCCCAGGCGGGCCAACAGCTGCGATTGCTCCTCCAGGGCGCGGGCCATGTCGGCCTGGGCGCCCGAGCGCTCCCAATGCAGCAGTGCGGCCTCCAGCGATTGCCGGCCCTGCTGCACCTGACCCGACTGCAGGTGCAGCAGGCCGGTGAGGTGCAAGGCCCGGGGCAGCAGGCGCAGGTCGCCCTCCCGCTCCAGCAGGGGTCGGGCCAACTCCAGCGCCTCCAGCGCATGCGCGGTGCGGCCGGCACGCCGCAGCTGGCCGGCCAGGTCCACCAGCAGGGCGGCCTGCTGCCGCGGCAAGGATTGCTGGCCCGCCTCGGCCACGGCTTCCTGCAAGGTCTGCAGGGCGGCGCCTTGATCGCCGGCCAGGGCCTGGCTCTGGGCCTCCAGCCGCCGCACCTGCAGGCGCACCAGGGCCGAGCCCTCGCGACGGGCAGCGCGGTGGGCGCTCAGCAGCGCCTGGCGGGCGCCAGCGCTCTCGCCCTGGGCCTGCAGCAGCGGCGCGCGGGACGCCTGCGCCAGGGCCTCCTGGGCGGTGTCATCCAAGCTGCCGGCCTGGGTCAGCACCTGGTCCCACAGGGCCAGGGCCTGGGCGGGGCGGCCCAGGCGCTGCGCAGCCTCGGCGGCCAGGCCAAGGGCCAGCAGCCGCAGGCGGGGATCACAAGGCCAGCTGGCCACCCGCACGGCCACGGCCTCGCAGTGGCGCTGGTAGGACTGGTCAGCCGCCAGCGCCAAGCTCAAGGCGGCCTCCACGCGGCCGGCATGGTCCTCCCACTGCGCCTGCAGCAGCTGGACGTCGGCGTCCTGCAGGGCCTCACGCGCCGGCGGGCGGCCGGCGGTGTGCGCCGGCGCCGGGGCCAGGGCGGCCAGGGCTTGCTGCCAGGCGTCCTTGCGGCCGGTACGGGCGGCCAACAGGCCGCGCACCCGCCAGGTGGCACGGGTCCAGGCCGCGGCCGCCCCCGGGGGCTGCCAGGTGGCCAGACGGGCCTCCAGGGCCTGGGGATCGGCATCGCCCTGGGCGAGCCAGGCGGCGGTCTGTTTGGACAGCGCCTGGGCCAGCTCGGCCTGCGCGGCCTGCGCCACGCGTTTGGCCTGTTCAGCCGCACGCGACGGGCCACGGCCGACGGAGGCGGATTCGGCCACGGCGACCACCGGCACGGAGTCGCCCAGTGCCGGCTCGCCCGGGCCGGTGTCCACCGCCCCGGCCGCGGCCCCCACGGCCAGCCCCAGCAGGGCCGTCCCCACCAGGCGCAAGCCGGGCCAGAAGCGCGGCCCCCTCATCGAACGCCCTCCCCGGCCGGCGTGGCCGCGTCCGCCTGCCCCGCATACTCGGCCAGCTCGACCAGGCCGCGGGCGGCCGCCTGCTCCGGATCGTCCAGGCAGCTGCGCAGCTCCACCGGCCCGCAGACGCGGGCATGCCGGATGCCTACCGCGCGGTGGCGGCCACGGTGCTTGGCCAGGTACATGAGATGGTCCACCAGGTCCAGGGCGGCCGGCCAGGCCAGGTCCAGGGCGTCGACCCCCAGCGGGAACACCGCATGTCCCACCGAGGCGGTCACGCGGATGGCCTGGCCGTCATGCATCACCGGCCGCTCGGCCAGCACATCCACCAGGCGCTGGGCCAGCTGCTCGTCGCGGGGGGGCTGGACTTCCGCCACCCAGACCAGGAACTCCTCGCCCCCCCAGCGCACGATGGTGTCGTCCTGACGCAGCACCGAGCGGATGCGGTGGGCGGCCTCGACCAGCACCGCATCGCCCGCGGCATGGCCATGTCGGTCGTTGATGGCCTTGAAATGGTCCAGGTCCAGCAGGTAGAGCCCGCCGTCGGCCACCGGCTCGGCGGCCAGGCGGCGCAGCAGCATGCGGCGGTTGTGCAGGCCGGTCAGGGCATCGGTTTCGCTGAGGGCGCGCAGGTCCTGGGTGTGGCGCATCAGTTGCTGGCGCTTGCGGCGCAGGCGCAGGTAGGCCAGCGTGACCACCACCAGCACCAGCAGCACCACGGTGCCCGAGAGCGCCCACTGCCGTGCCCGCAGGGTCTGGTTGCGGGCGGCCTCTTCCTTGAGCTGGATGTCGCGCTCCAGCAGGGCACGCTCCTGACGGCGGGTGTCGGCCTCGGCCGCAGCCTGCAGCTCCAGGATCTGACGCTGCTGCAGCTGCTGGGTGGCACGGATGGCGATCAGCCGCTCCTGTTCGTAGGCCTCCAGCGCCAGCCGCCACTCACCCGCGTTTTCCAGGGCCTGGCCCATCTCCAGCAAGGTCTCCGCCACGCTGGTGAGCTCCTGGGCGGCCTGCTGGCGCGCCAGCACGCCGTGCAACAGGCGCAGACCCTCCTGGGTCTGGCGCAGACCGATCAGTGCCAGGCCGCGGTTGGTCTGCGCCAACTCCAGGGTGGCCAGGTCCTGGTGGCGCTGCGCGAGCTGCTCGGCCTCCTCAGCCAGGCGCAGGGCCTGACGAAAGTCGCGCTCCTGCAGGAAGTGGTCGGAGAGGTTGGCCAGGCCCAGGGCCACATCCCGCTCAGCACCGGCACGCCGGGCCAGGGACAGGGCCGCCTGCAAGGCGGCCAGCGCTCGGCCCTTGTCCCCCTCCAGGCTCCAGAGCATGGAGTCGATGGACTCGACCTCGGAGAGCACCATCGGGTCGCCGGCCTGCTCGGCCAGCCGCCGGGCTTCGTCCAGCGCCTGGCGGGCCGTGGCCGTCTCCCCCGCGCGCAGCAGGGTGTAGGCCAGGCTGCTCTGGACGCCCGCCTGGCGCCAGGCCGGGCCCTGGGCCAGCAGCCGCAGGGCCCGCTGGTACAAGGCCACCGCCTGGTCAAACTGCAGGCGCCCCTCCTTCACGCTGGCCTGGCGCATGAGGCAGAACAGCAGGGTGTCCGAACCGGGGTCGGCTTTGAGCAGGCCCAGGGCCTCCTCCAGCCAGGCGTCGGCCCGCGCCAGCGGACCGGTGTGGTACAGCAGGCTGGCCCGCAGGCACTGGGCCGAGGCCCGCGCGCGCACCGCCAGCGCGGGGTGGCGCAAGGCCCACTGCTCCAGCTGCACGGCCACGTCTTCGGTGCCGGCGGCATGGTCGGCACGCCAGCGGCTGATGCCCAGCAGGTGCAGCAGGTCCAGCTCCTGGGCGGGGTTGGCGGCACGGTGGTCGGCCAGGGCCTGTTCCAGCGCGGCGGCGGCCTCCTCGGGCCGGGCGCGCGAGGACAGCCACAGCTGCTCCACTTCCTGCGCCCGCAGCGCCGGCTGGACCGACGCCTGCGGCGCCGGCGCGGGTGCGCCACCGGAGGAGGTCAGCGCGGCGGGCACCGCCCCGGGGGCCTCGGGGGCGGGCAAGGCCAGCCCCTGAACAGGCAGCACCGCCGCCAGCCAGGCGCCCACCAGCCGTGCGCGCAGGCCGGTGCCGCGGCGCGAACGACAGGAACGGCGAGGCGGCGACGCGGGTGGCGGGCTTTGGCGAGGGGGCATGAAACAGGCAGCGACGGCGGGCTTATCCCCGAGCGGCTTCAGTCAATGGGCGTGAGCTTGGCGATGTTGAGCGCCAGCCACTTGGCGCCGTGGCGGCCGAACTGGATCTGGGCCCGCGCATCGGGCCCCTTCCCCTCCAGCGTGATCACCAGGCCTTCGCCGAACTTGTTGTGGAAGACCGCTTGCCCCACCCGCAGGCCATGACCGGCCGACTTGGCGGCGCTGTCGACCAGGGCCTTGGGCACCGGCGGCAGCGAGGGTGGCGCCGGCGGCTGCCAGCCTGCGGTGCGGCCTGCCCCCACCATGGAGCCCAGGCCGCTGCCGCGCTGCCAGGCCTGCTGGTATGGCTTCTCGAACCCCGAGCCAAAGCCCTGGGTGCGGGGGCTCAGCCACTTGAGCGCACCGTCGGGCAGCTCGTCAAAGAAGCGGCTCTTCATGCTGTACTTGGTCTGGCCGTGCAGCATGCGCGTCTGGCTGAAGCTCAGGTACAGGCGCTGGCGGGCCCGGGTGATGGCCACGTACATCAGACGCCGCTCCTCCTCGAGGCCGTCGGCATCATTCATCGCCTTCTCGTTGGGGAACAGGCCGTCCTCCAGCCCGGTGACGAAGACGGCGTCAAATTCCAGCCCCTTGGCAGCGTGCACGGTCATCATCTGCACCGCGTCCTCGCCGGCCTGGGCCTGGTTGTCGCCGGCCTCCAGCGAAGCATGGGTGAGGAAGGCGGCCAGCGGACTGACGATCTCGCCGGTCTCGGCGTCCGGGGTCAGGTCCACCGCGGCCACGGCCTGCGGAAAGCCCTCAGCAATCAGGCCCGGGGCCAGTTCGTCCACCGGCAGGGCCACCGCGTCCTTGCCAAAGCCCTCCTGGGTGACAAAGGCCTCGGCGGCATTGACCAGTTCCTCCAGGTTTTCGATGCGGTCGGCGCCGTCCTTCTCGGTGCGGTAGAAGTCCAGCAGGCCCGAGCGCTGCAGCATCTTCTCGATGATCTCGCGCAGGGTGGCGCCGCGCGTCTCGTGGCGCAGGCCCTCAACCAGGGCGTTGAAGGCCGCCAGCGAGGCCCCGCCACGGCCCGGCACCGCCCCCACACTCTGCCACAGGCTGCGCCCGGTCTGGCGCGCAGCGTCTGCCAGCTGCTCCAGCGTGCGGGCGCCAATGCCGCGGGCCGGAAAATTGACCACCCGCAGGTAGCTGGTGTCGTCGTTGCAGTTCTCGATCAGCCGCAGGTAGGCCAGGGCATGCTTGACCTCGGCGCGCTCGAAAAAGCGCAGGCCGCCGTAGACCTTGTAGGGCATGCCGGCGTTGAACAGCGCCGACTCCAGCACCCGCGACTGCGCGTTGCTGCGGTACAGCAATGCCGTCTCGCGGCGGGGCAGGCCCGCGCGGTGCAGGGCCTTGAGCTCCTCCACGACCCACTGCGCCTCCAGAAAGTCGCTGCCATGCTCCTGCACGCGCACCGGCTCGCCGGCCCCAGCCTCGGTGCGCAGGGTCTTGCCCATGCGCCGGGCGTTGTGGCTGATGAGGTGGTTGGCCGCGTCCAGGATGTGACCGTGGCTGCGGTAGTTGCGCTCCAGCTTGATGAGGTGGCGCACCCGGAACTCGCGCTCGAAGTCGCGCATGTTGCCCACCTGCGCGCCGCGGAAGGCGTAGATGCTCTGGTCGTCATCGCCCACGGCCAGCACCGCCGTCTCAGGGCCGGCAAACATCTTGAGCCAGAGGTACTGCAGGCGGTTGGTGTCCTGGAACTCATCGACCAGCACATGCCCGAAGCGGCGGCGGTAGTGCTCGCGCAGCAGCGGGTCGTCCCGCAGCATCTCGTAGGTGCGCAGCAGCAGCTCGGCAAAGTCCACCACCCCCTCGCGCTCGCACTGGTCCTCGTAGGCCTGGTAGATCTCCACCAGGGTGCGGGTCTGGGGGTCATGCACCGGCACGTCGTGCGGGCGCAGGCCGTCCTCTTTGCTGGCGGCGATGAACCAGGCCACTTGCTTGGGCACAAAGCGTTCCTCGTCCAGATTCTTCGCCTTGATGACCCGCTTGACGGCGCTGAGCGTGTCGCCGCTGTCCAGAATCTGAAAACTCTGCGGCAGACCCGCCTGCTTCCAGTGCGCCCGCAGGAAGCGGTTGCACAGGCCATGGAAAGTGCCGATCCACATGCCACGCACATTGACCGGCAGCATGGCCGTCAGGCGGGTGAGCATCTCCTTGGCGGCCTTGTTCGTGAAGGTCACGGCCATCACCCCACCCGGTGAGATTTGCCCGGTCTGCAACAGCCACGCGATGCGGGTGGTCAGCACCCGTGTCTTGCCCGAGCCTGCGCCAGCCAAGATGAGCGCCGGCTCTGGCGGCAGAGTGACGGCGGCCAGTTGCTCCGGGTTCAGGCCGCGCAGCAACGGGCTGCTGAGGTCCGGCGCCGGATGGCCGGCAGGCGAGTTCGTGACATGCATGGCAGCCATTGTAGGAATGGGGTCGGCCCCCGCACGCGCAGGAAGGCACGTGGCTAGAATCGATCACCGGGCCCAAATTCTGGCGCCCGGCTTTTTTGCCCGCCCCGTCTCCTGCCAGACGGTCTTCGCGGGTGAAGCTCCGGGGTTCCAGGTCAAGCGCTCGCAGCCCTTTGCCGGCGCACTGCCACCAACGCAGCCGGCCTTTGAACTGGAGCTTCGAGATGGAAATCTTTGACTACGACAACATCCTGCTGCTGCCGCGCAAGTGCCGCGTGGAAAGCCGCTCGGAATGTGACACCAGCGTGGAGTTCGGCGGCCGCCGCTTCAAGCTGCCCGTGGTGCCGGCCAACATGAAGACCGTGCTCGACGAGCGCATCGCCGAGACCCTGGCCACCAGCGGCCACTTCTACGTGATGCACCGCTTTGACCTGGACAACGTGACGTTTGCCAAGTCCATGCGCGACAAGGGCCTGTTCGTGTCGATCAGTTCGGGCGTCAAGCCCGCCGACCGTGAAGTCATCGACCGCCTGGTGGCCGAGGGTGTGGGCGCCGACTACATCACCATCGACATCGCCCATGGCCACGCTGAGAGCGTGCGCAGCATGATCGAATACATCAAGACCCGCCTGCCCGGCGCCTTCATCATCGCCGGCAACGTGGGCACGCCCGAAGCCGTGATCGACCTGGAAAACTGGGGCGCCGACGCCACCAAGGTCGGCATCGGCCCGGGCAAGGTGTGCATCACCCGCCTGAAGACCGGTTTTGGCACCGGCGGCTGGCAGCTCAGCGCGCTGAAATGGTGTGCACGGGTGGCCAGCAAACCCATCATTGCCGACGGCGGCATCCGCCACCACGGCGACATCGCCAAGAGCGTGCGTTTTGGCGCCGCCATGGTGATGGTGGGCAGCCTGTTCGCCGGCCATGAAGAGTCACCCGGCAAGACGGTGGAAGTGGACGGCCAGCTCTTCAAGGAGTACTACGGCTCGGCCAGTGACTTCAACAAGGGCGAGTACAAGCACGTGGAAGGCAAGCGCATCCTGGAGCCCGTGAAAGGCAAGCTCGCCGACACCCTGCGCGAAATGCGCGAAGACCTGCAAAGCTCGATCAGCTATGCCGGTGGCCGCCAACTGGCCGACCTGCGCAAGGTGAACTACGTCATCCTGGGCGGAGAGAACGCCGGGGAGCATTTGTTGATGTGAGGGCCGTGGCGCGCCGCCGCCCGCTGCGCGCCCAGCTCAAGGCCTGACCCACATGGCCCCCGGGCGGTCGCCTGGCTCGACGTGCAAGACCCGGCTGACACGCGCGGACCGCTGGCGGGACAGCGCCCGCGTCGTCTCAAACCCCACCGCACACGCGCCCCCCTCGGCCAGCGCTGCCGCCTGTGCCAGCAATGGCTCTTGCAATTGGCCCAGCGGCTGTGTCCAGTCCTCAGCCACCGCGCAGCTCGGGGCGAGGCCATCCACATAGCGGCCCTGCCCCAGCGCGTTGACCGACTCAAAGTTCACCGCGCTGAAGACCGTGCCGCAGCCGTCGGACTGCGGCACAAAACCTACCGGTTTGCCGCAGGTGGTATCGCCCACCACCACCACGTCCACAAACGGCCGTAGGCCCTGGATGAGTTGCTCGCTGGCCGAGCAGGTGCGAGGCCCGGCCAGGATGAACACCCGTCCCAGCCCCAGCGCCTGGGCCGGCAGTCCAAAGCGGTGCACCGCATTGCGGCTGGCGTTGGCGGGGTTGTGGCGCAGCTCGGCGTAGGTCTGGCCGGCCGTGGCGGCACCCGCCACATAGGAGGCCAGCGCCGCCCCGATGGCCACCAGGCCACCACCGTTGTAGCGCAGGTCGATCACCAGGTCCTGCACCCCGGCGGCCTTGAACTGCGCCATGGCCGCCGCCCAGGGGCTGGCGGCCTGCGACACCATGTCCTTGACCAGCACATACCCCAGGCGGCGCCCCCTGGCGGTGGTGAGCACCTGCGCCCCGCGCACTGGCGCCAGGTCGTAGACGGCGGCGGTCAAGTTCAGGTTCAGGCGCAGTTCGCCGCGCTGCACCACAAGCGCCAGGGTGCTGGCCAGGCTGCTCGCGTTCAAGGCAGAGAAGTCGTCCTGTTCGATCAGGCTGGCGGCCGCGGTGCCATTGAGGCTGAGCAGTTCGTCCCCCCGCAGCAGGCCGGCGCGCTCAGCTGGCGAGCCCGGCTCCACATAGCGCACGTACAGGCGCTGGCCCGTCTGCCCAGCCACTTCCAAGCCTGCCACCATCGCACCGAAGCCCAGCGTCTGTCCATCGCCCCAGGTCAGGTCGAACGCGGACTGGGTGCTGACGTAACTCCAGCGGTCCGCGGGGAAGGCCCCGCTGCCGGTGGACAGCAGCGCCGAGAAATACGGCTCCAGCCCAGCGTAGCCCGCTGGCGCGGGATCGGGATGGCTCTGCGCCCAAAAGTAGCGGTCATTCATATAGCCGCGCAACCAGGTCTGGCGGTCGGCCAGGCTGCAGCTGGCGGGCAGCGGCGTGCTGCGAACGGGCTCGTCCGACCCGCCGCAGGCGGCCATCAGGGCAGCGCAGCCCAGGGCCATCCACCCACGCAGGCCGGGGGACACAAGCGACCACCCCGGCGGCTGTGAAGGAGCGGGGCCGTGCCCCACCGGGCCGGACACATGCGCTTGGAGATCCTGCATGGCCTGCGATTGCCGCGCAGGCCGTCGGGCCTGTCAAGCGGGCCTAGGCCCGGACGGGCCCTCCTACAATCCGGTCCCCGTTTTCCCTCCGTCCGTCCCGTGTGGGCGCCGGCCCACCCCCACCACGCCATGACCGACCTCGCCAAGTCCTTTGAACCCAAAGACATCGAAGCCCGCTGGGCCCCGCTGTGGGAGGCGTCGGGCGACTACCAGCCCACGCTGGACCCGGCCAAGCCCTCCTTCTGCATCCAGCTGCCGCCGCCCAATGTGACCGGCACGCTGCACATGGGTCACGCGTTCAACCAGACCATCATGGACTCGCTGACGCGTTACCACCGCATGAAGGGTTTCAACACCCTGTGGGTGCCGGGCACCGACCATGCCGGCATCGCCACGCAGATCGTGGTGGAGCGCCAGCTCCAGGAGCAGAAGGTCAGCCGCCACGACCTGGGCCGCAAGAACTTTGTGGCCAAGGTGTGGGAGTGGAAGGAACAGAGCGGCTCGACCATCACCCGCCAGATGCGCCGCATGGGCGATTCGGTGAGCTGGGAGCACGAATACTTCACCATGGACGACAAGCTCTCCAAGGTGGTGACCGAGACCTTTGTGCGCCTGTATGAGGAAGGCCTGATCTACCGCGGCAAGCGCCTGGTGAGCTGGGACCCGATCTTGAAGTCCGCCGTGTCGGACCTGGAGGTGGAGAGCGCAGAAGAGGACGGCAGCCTCTGGCACATCCGCTACCCCATCGACGGCAGCGATGAAACCCTGGTGGTGGCCACCACCCGGCCCGAGACCATGCTGGGCGACACCGCCGTCATGGTGCATCCTGAGGACGAGCGCTACGCCCACTTGATCGGCAAGCAGGTCAAGCTGCCCATCACCGGTCGCCTGGTGCCGGTGATCGCCGATGCCTACGTGGACAAGGACTTCGGCACCGGCGTGGTCAAGGTCACGCCCGCCCACGACCAGAACGACTACCAGGTGGGCCTGCGCCACGGCCTGCCGATGCTGACCATCTTCGACCTGGAAGCCAAGGTCAGCGCCCACGAGGCCACCGACATCCCGGCGGAATACGTGGGCCTCGACCGCTTCGTCGCCCGCAAGCAACTGGTGGCTCGCTTTGAGGCCGAAGGCCTGCTGGTGGAGGTCAAGAAGCACAAGCTGATGGTGCCGCGCTGCGCCCGAACTGGCCAGGTCATCGAGCCCATGCTGACGGACCAATGGTTTGTGGCCATGAGCAAGGCCGGCGCCAACGGCAAGAGCATTGCCGAAGAAGCCATTGAGGCGGTGGATTCGGGCGACGTCAAGTTCGTGCCCGAGCAGTGGGTGAACACCTACAACCAGTGGATGAAGAACATCCAGGACTGGTGCATCAGCCGCCAGCTGTGGTGGGGCCACCAGATCCCGGCCTGGTATTCGGCCGACGGTCAGGTCTTCGTGGCCCGCAGCGAGGAAGAGGCGCTGGCCCGCGCCGCCGCCGCCGGCGTGAATGGCCCGCTCACCCGCGACGAGGATGTGCTGGACACCTGGTACAGCTCGGCTTTGGTGCCCTTCTCCACCCTGGGCTGGCCCGAAAAGACAATCGAGCAGGACCTCTTCCTGCCCAGCAGCGTGCTGGTGACCGGCTACGACATCATCTTCTTCTGGGTGGCCCGGATGATCATGATGACCAAGCACTTCACCGGCAAGGTGCCCTTCAAGCACGTGTACATCCATGGCCTGGTGCTGGATGCCCAGGGCCACAAGATGAGCAAGTCCGAGGGCAATGTGCTGGACCCGGTGGACCTGATCGACGGTATCGCCCTGCCCGAGCTGCTGGACAAGCGCGTGCTGGGCCTGCGCAAGCCCGAGACGGCGCCGCGGGTGCGTAAGCAGACCGAGAAGGAGTTCCCGGAAGGCATCCCGGCCTACGGCGCCGATGCGCTGCGCTTCACCTTTGCGGCGCTGGCCACGCTGGGTCGGGGCATCAATTTCGACAGCAAGCGCTGCGAGGGCTACCGCAACTTCTGCAACAAGCTCTGGAACGCCACCAAGTTCGCGCTGATGAACTGCCAGGGGCAGGACTGCGGCTTGAACGAGCACGGCTCCGACGCCTGCACCCCGGGCGGCTACCTGGACTTCTCGCCCGCCGACCGCTGGATCGCCGGCGAACTGCAGCGCCTGGAGGCCGCCGTGGCCCAGGGCTTTGCCGAGTTCCGCCTGGACAACGTGGCCAACGCCATCTACCAGTTCGTGTGGGACGAGTACTGTGACTGGTACCTGGAGATCGCCAAGGTGCAGATCCAGACCGGCACGCCGGCGCAGCAGCGCGCCACCCGCCGCACGCTGATCCGCACGCTGGAGACGGTGCTGCGCCTGCTGCACCCCATCGCCCCCTTCATCACCGCCGAGCTGTGGGAAACCGTGGCGGTGGTGGCCGGCCGCAAGACCGAAGGCGATGGTCTGAGCATCGTCACCGCCGCCTACCCGGAAGCCAACCTGGCCAAGATCGACCCGGCCGCCGACGCCTGGGTGGCCAAGCTCAAGGCGCTGGTGGGCACCTGCCGCGCCCTGCGCGGTGAGATGGGCCTGTCGCCGGCCGAGCGCGTGCCGCTGCTCACGCTGGGTGACACTGAATTCCTCCATGCCGCCGCCCGGCTGCTCAAGGCCCTGGCCAAGCTCAGCGAGGTGCAGGTGATGACCGACGAGGCGCTCTTCGAGACCGCTTCGGCCAGCTCGCCGGTGCTGGTGCAGGGTGACGCCCGTCTGGCCCTGAAGGTGGAGATTGACGTGGCCGCCGAGCGCCTGCGCCTGGGCAAGGAAATCGACCGCCTGGAGAAGGAAGTGGCCAAGGCCCAGGCCAAGCTGGGCAATGAGAGCTTTGTGGCCCGGGCGCCGGCGGCCGTGGTGGCCCAGGAGCAGCAGCGGGTGGCCGATTTCGGCCAGACCCTGGAGCGCCTGCGCCAGCAGCTGGTGCGCCTGCCGGCCTGAGCCCCACCGGCCGCCCACCGCCCCGCCGCTGTGGCCTGCAGGCCGCACCAGCGGGGTGTTCCCCCCCGAGTGGGGGACCTGGCCGGCGTGAAATGTCACGACCACATGACAGAATCTTTGAGATCAGATTCAACACGCATCGGAAGGACAGACTCCATGAAGATCAACAAGGCGATCTTTCCCGTCGCCGGCCTGGGCACACGCTTCCTGCCCGCCACCAAGGCGCAGCCCAAGGAAATGCTGCCGGTGGTGGACAAGCCACTGATCCAGTACGCCGTGGAAGAGGCCTACGCGGCCGGCATCCGCCAGATGATCTTTGTGAACGGCCGCAACAAGCGGGCCATTCCCGACCACTTCGACACCGCTTATGAGCTGGAGGCTGAGCTGGCCGCCGCCAACAAGCGCGAGCTGCTGGAGACCGTGCACTCCATCAAGCCCGACGACATGGAGTGCATCTACATCCGCCAGCCCAAGGCCCTGGGCCTGGGCCATGCGGTGTTGTGCGCCCAGTGCGTGGTGGTCAACGAGCCCTTCGCCGTGCTGCTGGCCGACGACCTGATGGTCGGCAAGCCGCCCATCCTCAAGCAGATGGTGGACCAGTATGCCGAGTGGCGCGCCTCCATCCTGGCCGTGCAGGAAGTGCCGCCGGAGCACACCAAGCGCTACGGCATCGTGGCCGGCACCCCGGTCAACGACCGCATGATGGACCTGACCCACATCGTCGAGAAGCCGGCCCCCGCCGACGCCCCCTCGCTGCTGGGCGTGGCCGGCCGCTACATCCTGAACCCCGGCATCTTCCGCGAGATCGCCAACCTGCCGCGCGGTGTGGGCGGCGAGATCCAGCTCACCGACGGCATCGCCTCGCTGATGCGCCGCGAAAAGGTCTTCGCCTACCGCTACGACGGCAAGCGCTACGACTGCGGCAGCAAGGAAGGCTTCCTGGAGGCCAATGTGGAACTGGCCCTGGCGCACCCGCAACTGGGCGCCGGCTTCCGCGAGTACCTCAAGGGCCTGTCGCTCTGAGCGCCAGCCTCACCGCCAAGAAAGGCCCGCCCAGCGCGGGCCTTTTTCATGGGCGGGCCGCCCGGTGTCTCAGCCGGGTCGTTTGCGCAGCCAGTGAACGATGCACTCCGCGCTGACCTCCTGTTGCAGCAGGGTGTGGCCGGTCTGCCGGCAAAAGGCCTGGAAGTCGCGCTCGGACCCGGGATCGGTGGCGATGACCTTGAGCACCTGCCCGCCTTGCAGTTCAGCCAGGGCCTTCTTGGCCTTGAGGATGGGCAGGGGGCAGTTCAGCCCGGAGGTGTCGAGGTCCTTGTCGGCTTGCATGGGCGCGGCGGGTGGAAGGGTGGGAAACGGGGCCAAGCAGCTCAGGCCTCAGCGGTGCCGGCGCCGCCGGCGGGTTCAGGCTCGGGCCGCTGGGGCCAGTCGATGAAACGCACGGCCTGGCCCCGGTCCCGCAGCCATTGGGCCAGCGCGAAGCCCGTGCCGGCGGGCCAGCACAACACCTCATCGGGGGCAAACAGCCGGTATTCCACCAGTTCGGGCGAGAGCTGGACCTGGCCATGCGCCACCACATGGAAGGCGATGATCACCTGGTTCATGCGCTGGAAGTCGTACACCCCGATCAGCGACACCTGCTCCACCTCGAGGTTGGTCTCTTCCTTGACCTCACGGGCAATGCCCGCCTCGGCGGTCTCACCAGCCTCCATGAAACCGGTGATCAGCGCGAACATGCGGCCCGACCAGGCGGCGTTGCGCGCCAGCAGCAGGCGGCCGCCCTGGTCAGAGCACTCCACCACGGCCGCCAGCACGGGCGTGGGGTTGTTCCAGTGGGTGAAGTCGCAGGCGGTGCAGCGCAGGCGCTGGCGTGGCCCCCCATCCTCCTGGGCTTCGATCCAGGCCAGGGGCGTGGCGCACTGCGGGCAGAAGCGGTAGTCGGCGGCCACGGGCGCTCCGTGATCAGGCGGGGAACACGCCGGTGGACAGGTAGCGGTCGCCCCGGTCGCAGACGATGAAGGCGATGGTGGCGTTCTCCACCCGCTGGGCCAGCTGCAGGGCCACCCAACAGGCGCCCGCCGCGGAGATGCCGGCGAACAGCCCCTCCTCGGCAGCCATCCGACGGGCCATGTCCTCGGCATCGGCCTGGCTCACGTACACCAGCTCGTCCACGCCGGAGGGGTCGTAGATCTTGGGCAGGTAGGCTTGCGGCCACTTGCGGATGCCCGGAATGCGAGAACCCTCCGAGGGCTGGGCACCGATGATGCGCACGGCAGGATTCTGTTCCTTGAGGTACCGCGACACCCCGGTGATGGTGCCGGTGGTGCCCATGGCGCTGACGAAATGGGTGATGCGCCCGGCGGTGTCCGTCCAGAGTTCCGGCCCGGTGGTGGCGTAGTGCACGGCCGGGTTGTCCGGGTTGGCGAACTGGTCCAGCACCCGCCCCTTGCCGTCGCGCTGCATCTGCTCGGCCAGGTCACGGGCCAGCTCCATGCCCCCGGACTTCGGGGTCAGGATGAGCTCGGCGCCAAAGGCCTTCATGGTCTGCGCCCGCTCGATGGAGAGGTCCTCCGGCATGATCAGCACCATGCGGTAGCCCTTGATGGCCGCCGCCATGGCCAGGGCAATACCCGTGTTGCCCGAAGTGGCCTCGATCAGCGTGTCGCCCGGCCGGATGTCGCCGCGTGCCTCGGCCTGCCGGATCATGTGGATGGCCGGACGGTCCTTGACCGAGCCGGCCGGGTTGTGGCCCTCCAGCTTGCCCAGCACGACGTTGCCGCGCTCCTGGGCCAAGGCGCCGGGCAAGCGCTGCAGTCGCACCAGCGGCGTGCGGCCGATGGCATCTTCGAGGGTGAGGTAGGAGGGGGGCATGTCGCCTCTTCAGGAATGCGCCGGGTCGGCTGGCCACCGGACGGCAGGGGATGCCGGCGCCTCCACGGAAAAGCGAGACGCGGCCGGCCGGCGCGCATTATCCAGGGCCGGCGCGGAACTGCACGCCCAAGGGTTCCTGGCCGGTACGCAGTGACCACACGCGAGCGGCATGCCATAATCTGTGGATTGCACGAACCCGCACCCCGGGTTCTGCTGGACTGCCGACCCGGGAGCGTGTCTCCCGGTGTCCACCCCGCCCGGGTGGCGAAATCGGTAGACGCAGGGGATTCAAAATCCCCCGCCGCAAGGTGTGCCGGTTCGAGTCCGGCCCCGGGCACCATCCCCGGCGCGGGATGGTCAGGCCGTCCAGCTCCCCCGGCGCACGCTGCGCCTGCCACCTGTCCTTCGGCAGGCGTGCACAAGACCTCAGCCCGCACCTGTCGGCCCACCCCAGGGCTCGAGACCGGCCCCACCTTGGCGGATACTGCGCGCTGTCCTGCCCGCGCCTGCGGCAACCCGCACCGCGGCGCCCCGACGATCCTGTCCGTTCGCGAGCGTCCATGCCCCACATCCCACCCATCACCAAGGCGCTGTTGCTGATCTGCACCGCCGTCTTCTGCCTGAGCCTGCTGGCGCCCTTGAGCCTGTGGTTCGCCCTGTGGCCGCTGGGCTCGGGGCAGTTCATGCCGTGGCAGCCCTTCACCTTTGCCTTCCTGCATGCCGACATGCTGGCGCTGTTCTTCAACGCCCTGGCGCTGTGGATGTTCGGCGGCGAGCTGGAGATGTTCTGGGGTCAGCGCCGCTACCTGCAGTACCTGGCCGCCTGCCTGCTGGCCACCGCGCTGGCCACCATCTTCCTGGGCCTGGTCGTGCCCTACGTGGGCCCGGTGCGCGGCATGTCCGGGGCGCTGTTCGGCCTGCTGTTCGCTTCGGCGCGGCATTTCCCCGACCGGGTGATCATGCCCCTGTTCCCGCCGATCCCGATGAAGCAGAAGCACTTCGTCATGCTGTTCGGCGGCCTGGAGCTGCTCATGGGCCTGTTCAGCGGCGACGGGCTGGCGCACTTCGCCGTGCTGGCCGGCATGGGCGGCGGCTGGCTGATGTTCAAGTACTGGCGCTCGCAGTCCCGGCGCCGTTGAGTGCCGGCGCCGCCCCGGCGGCGCCGCCGGCACCTGAGGTCACGCCTTGAGCCGTCCTCCCTCCCCTGCCCGCCCGCCCGATCTGGTCAGCCGTGGCCTGGTCGGCGTGTGCCTGCTGCTGTTCCTGGGCCCGCTGCTGCTGTGGCTGCTGGGCGGCTCGCCGGCATGGACGCAGCGGCTGCATGCCCTGCTGGCCCTGCCGCGCCCGAGCTCGCCGGACTTCCATCTCTGGCAGCCGCTGACCTATGCCTTCATCCACGGCGGCTGGATCCACCTGCTGTTCAATGTGCTGGGCTTGTGGTTGTTCGCGCCGCCGCTGGAGGAGGTACGGGGCCGGCAGTGGCTGCTCGAGACTTTCCTGGCCAGCGTGCTGTGGGCGGGCATCGTCCATGTGCTGCTGGCCCCTTGGCTGCAGGAGAGCGCCGTGCTCATCGGCGCCTCGGGCGGACTCTATGGCCTGATGGTGGCCTTTGCGCTGCACTTCCCCGAAGAGCGACTGCCCTTGCTGCCTGGACTGGAGGTCAAGGCCCGAACCCTGGCCCTGGTGTACGGGGGACTGGAGCTGTACCTGCTGTTTCCGGTGCTGCCCGGCGCCGCCTGGCTGGACCAGCAGCTGGGCCATGTGGCGCACCTGGCCCACTTGGGGGGCATGCTGGGTGGGCTGATGCTGGGACGGCCGCCGGCCACGGGCTGGCCACCACCGGCCACGCGCTGAGGCGTCAGGGCGCTCAGTCCTGCGCCTCTCGCAGCGCGTCCAGCACATCCGGATAGCGCAGGCGCACGCCCAGTTCCTGCACCAGTCGCCGGTTGCGCAGGCGGCGGGATTCGGCCCAGAAACTCAGCTGCACCGGCGAGAGCCGCTCGCGGGCCTGGGCCCGGGTCAGCCGCGGCGGTGGCGGCAGGCCACACGCCTGGGCCACCACTTCGAAGTGTTCGCCCATGCGGCGCTGGCTGTCGTCGCAGACGTGGTAGACCCGACCGGGTCGGCCACGCCAGAGCGCCGCCAGGCAGGCCTGCGCCAGGTCCTCGGCATGGATATGGTTGGTGTAGACGTCCTCCTGCGGTGCCAGCACCGGCGCTCCGCGACGCACGCGGTCGCGCGGGTCACCCCCTTCGCGGTCCAGCGCATAGATGCCCGGGATGCGCAGCACGCACCCGGGCCGGCGATGGGCCGCGCTGCGCCACAGCGACTCGGCAGCCACGCGGCGACGGGCTCGGTCGGTGGCCGGGGCCAGCGTTCGGGTCTCGTCCAGCCAGGCGCCGGCGGCATCGCCATACACCCCGGTGGTGCTGCCGTACACCGCAGCCTGCGGCGCAGTGCCGCGGCGCAGGGCCTGCAGCAGGTGGCGGGTGCGCGGGTCCTGGGCCCCAACCGCCGGCGGTGGCGCCAGGTGCAGCACAGCCTGCGCCAGGCCGGCCAGGCGCCGCAGGCTCTCGGGACGGTCCAGGTTGCCGGGCACGGGTTGGGCGCCTGCCTGCCGCAGCGCCGCCATCCGGCCCGGGCTGGAGGTGAGGGCCAGCACGCGCCAGGCCTTGGCCCGGGCCGGGCCGGCCTGCAGCTGCTGGAGCACCCGCAGCCCGACATCCCCGCAGCCCACCACCAGCAAGGTGCGGCGTCGGGCCATGGCATGGACCGCACGGTGGGCGGGAACGGTGGGACGGCGGGGGCGGAGCGGCTTCATCGGCGCAAGGTGGGGTGGGACAGGGGCCATTGGCCATTGGGGGACAATCCGGGGCTGCCCGGCCGCCGCCAGCCTGCGGCTGGCGGCCGCAGTGTAGGCGCCCGGCCCGCCCACGCCGGCCCCCCATCCCCCTCCCGCGATCATGAGCTTCCGCATCACCCTCCAGCCCTCGTCACGAGCCTTCGACGCCGAGGCCGACGAACCCCTGCTCAACGCCGCCATCCGTGCGGGCATCGGCCTGCCCTATGGCTGCAAGGACGGCGCCTGTGGCTCGTGCAAATGCCGTCTGCTGCAGGGCGAGGTGTCCCACGGCCCCCACCAGGAAAAGGCCCTGAGCGCGGCCGAGGCCGCCAATGGCCTGATCCTGAGCTGCGTGGCCCACCCGCGCAGCGACTGCGTGGTGGAAGCCCGCGGTGTCACCGGCGACGGCGAGTACCCGGTGCTGAAGATGCCCGGGCGCATCCTGCAGCTGGAGCGCCTGGCCGCAGACGTCATGCGGATGCGGGTGCAGCTCCCGGCCAACCAGAACTTCCAGTTCAAGGCCGGGCAATATGTGGACTTCATCCTGCGCAATGGCGAGCGCCGCAGCTACTCGATGGCCAATGCGCCGCACAACCTGGGCACGCCGGCGGCCATCGAACTGCATATCCGCCACATGCCCGGCGGCCAGTTCACCGACGTGGTGTTCAGCACCATGAAGGAAAAGGAGATCGTGCGCATGGAGGGTCCGTTCGGCACCTTCTACCTGCGTGAGGAATCGGACAAGCCCATCGTGATGCTGGCCTCGGGCACCGGGCTGGCGCCGATCAAGGCGCTGCTGGAGCGCCTGCAGGCCCAGGGCATTGCCCGGCCGGTGGTGCTCTATTGGGGCTGCCGCCGCCAGGCAGACCTGTACCTGCACGACTGGGCGCAGGCGCAGGCCGCCAGCTTGCCGTCGCTGCGCTATGTGCCGGTCCTCTCCGAGCCCGAGGCCGGCTGGAGCGGTCGCACCGGGCTGGTCCATGAGGCCGTCATGGCCGACCTGCCTGACCTGAGCGGCCATCAGGTCTATGCCTGCGGCGCGCCGGTGATGGTGGCGTCCGCGCGCCGCGACTTCACCACGCGCTGCGGCCTGCCTGAAGACGAGTTCTTCGCCGACAGCTTCACCAGCGCAGCCGACAAGGCCGGCTGAGCCGGACGCCGCGCCACCGCAGGTGTCCGCGGGCGGCCACACGCTCAGCGGATCCCGGCCTCCAGGTAGTCGCGGGCCTGCGCCTGCAGCCACTGGCTGAAGCACTGCAGCGCCGGCAGGCCGGCCCGGGCGGGCGGATGGACCAGGTGGTAGCTGCGCCCGCTGGGCATGATGGCCGGGCAGGCCTGCACCAGACGCCCGGCGGCCAGGTGCCGCTCCACCAGCAGGCGCGGCACCAGGGCCAGGCCCAAGCCCAGGGCCGCCGCTTCCACCAGCATCGAGAACAGCTCCATCCGCGGCCCCGCCACCGCCTGTGGCCAGTCCAGGCCCTGCGCGGCGAACCACTGCCGCCAGGCTTCGGGCCGGGTGCTGGCCTGCAGCAGGGGCTCGGCCCGCATCTCCTCCAGCGTCAGGGCGCGGCGTCCGGCCATGCGGGTCGGGCTGGCCACCACGATCAAGGGCTCGGGCAGCAGGGCCACGCCCTGGGTGCCGGGCCAGAGCCCATGCCCGGGGTGGATGGCCGCGTCAAAGGCCGTGTCCTCAAACAGGAAAGGACGGGTGCGGGCACCCAGGTGCACCGTGATGCCCGGATGCCGGGCCTGGAAATCCGCCAGCCGGGGCAGCAGCCACTCGGTGGCAAAGCTGGGCACCACCGCCAACTCCAGGGAGCCGCCGGTGGCCGCATCTCCCTGGGCCATCAGGTCCAGCGCATCGCGCTCCACCGCGTCCAGACGCTGGGCCACGCTGCGGGCATAGCGCTGGCCGGCCTCGGTCAGGGCTATGCCACGCTGGCCGCGCCTGAACAGCTTGACCCCCAGGAACTCCTCCAGGGTGGCCACCTGCCGGCAGATGGCACTCTGGGTCACCGAGAGCTCGGTGGCCGCCCGCGTGAAGCTCTGGTGGCGGGCGGCAGACTCGAAAGCCGCCAGGGCGGCGGTGGAAGGCAGTTTGCGGCGCATGCACGTCTCCTGTGGCGTCACGACCCGGCCGGGCCCGGATACGGGGCAGACATCGGCCTGGCCGCCCTCCGGTGTGCATAAAGCGCACACCAGCGTGCCAAATTCTCGTTTGATTCGGGGAGTGACGGCTGCATAAGATGAGCCCTAAGCACTTCAGCCTCATTTCTTCCCGGAGACAACCGCCATGTCCACCCCTCGCAAAGCCGCCTTCCAATGGGACGATCCACTGCTGCTGGACCAGCAGCTGAGCGACGACGAGCGCCAGGTGCGTGACGCTGCGCACGCCTACTGCCAAGAACGCCTGGCCCCGCGCGTGCTGGAGGCCTTCCGGCATGAGCGCATGGACGTGAGCATCTTCCCGGAGATGGGCGAGCTGGGCCTGCTGGGCCCCACCATCCCCGAGGCCTACGGCGGCGCCGGCCTGAACTACGTCTGCTACGGCCTGGTGGCGCGCGAGGTGGAGCGGGTGGACTCGGGCTACCGCTCGATGATGAGCGTGCAGTCCTCGCTGGTGATGGTGCCGATCCACGCCTTCGGCAACGAGGCCACCAAGCAGAAGTACCTGCCCAAGCTGGCGCGCGGCGAGTGGATCGGCTGCTTCGGCCTGACCGAGCCCAACCACGGCTCCGACCCCGGCAGCATGGTCACCCGCGCCCGCAAGGTGCCGGGCGGCTACAGCCTGACCGGCTCCAAGATGTGGATCACCAACTCGCCGGTGGCCGACGTGTTTGTGGTCTGGGCCAAGGACGACGAAGGCCAGATCCGCGGCTTTGTGCTGGAGAAGGGCTGGAAGGGCCTGTCCGCCCCGGCCATCCACGGCAAGGTGGGCCTGCGCGCCAGCATCACCGGCGAGATCGTGATGGAGGAGGTGTTCTGCCCCGAGGAGAACGCCTTCCCCGAGGTGCGCGGCCTGAAGGGCCCGTTCACCTGCCTGAACAGTGCGCGCTACGGCATCGCCTGGGGCGCGCTGGGCGCGGCTGAGGCCTGCTGGCACACCGCCCGCCAGTACACGCTGGACCGCAAGCAGTTCGGCAAGCCCCTGGCCGCCAACCAGCTGGTCCAGAAGAAGCTGGCCGACATGCAGACCGAGATCACGCTGGGCCTGCAAGGCTGCCTGCGCCTGGGCCGCATGAAGGACGAGGGCACCGCCGCGGTGGAGATCACCTCCATCATGAAGCGCAACAGCTGCGGCAAGGCACTGGACATTGCCCGCACCGCCCGCGACATGCTGGGCGGCAACGGCATCAGCGACGAGTTCGGTGTGGCCCGCCACCTGGTGAACCTGGAAGTGGTCAACACCTACGAAGGCACGCACGACATCCACGCCCTGATCCTGGGCCGTGCCATGACCGGCATCGCCGCGTTCTGACCATGGCGGCCGGGGCACTGCAGGGCCTGAAGGTCCTGGACCTGTCGCGCGTGCTGGCCGGCCCCTGGGCCACCCAGCTGCTGGGCGACCTAGGCGCCGACGTGGTGAAGGTGGAGCGTCCCGGCGCCGGCGACGACACCCGCGCCTGGGGCCCGCCCTGGGTGAAGGATGCCGAGGGCGCCGACAGCCGCCAGGCCGCCTACTTCCAGTGCGCCAACCGCAACAAGCGCTCCATCGCCGTGGACATGGCCACCCCCGAAGGGCAGGCCCTGCTGCACGAACTGGCCACCCGGGCCGACGTGGTGGTGGAGAACTTCAAGGTCGGCGGCCTGGCCGCCTACGGCCTGGATTACGACAGCCTCAAGGCCCTCAACCCCCGGCTCATCTACTGCTCCATCACCGGCTTCGGCCAGACCGGGCCCTACGCCGAGCGAGCCGGCTACGACTTCCTCATCCAGGGCCTCGGTGGGCTCATGAGCCTGACCGGGCGCCCCGACGGCGAGGACGGCGCCGGGCCGCAGAAGGTCGGCGTGGCCCTGGTGGACATCATGACCGGGCTGTATGCCACCATCGCCGTGCTGGCGGCCCTGAACCACCGCCACGCCAGCGGCGAAGGCCAGCACATCGACCTGGCCCTGCTGGACGTCCAGGTGGCCGCCCTGGCCAACCAAGCGGCCAGCTTCCTCACCACCGGCACCTCGCCCCGGCGCATGGGCAACGCCCACCCCACCATCGTCCCGTACCAGGACTTTCCCACCGCTGACGGCGACATGATCCTGGCCATCGGCAACGACGGACAGTTCAGCCGCTTCTGCAGCGCCGCGGGCCACCCGGAATGGGCCACCGACGACCGCTTTGCCACCAACCCGGCGCGGGTGGCCCACCGCGAGGTGCTGATCCCGCTGATGCGCCAGGCCACGGTCATGCGCACCACGGCCAACTGGATCGCGCTGCTCGAGACCCTGGCCGTGCCCTGCGGCCCGATCAACCGCCTGGCCGAGGTCTTCGCCGACCCGCAGGTCCTGGCACGCGGGCTGCGAATCGACCTGCCACACCCGGCCTTTGGCAGCGTGCCCGGCGTGGCCAACCCCATGCGCCTGTCGGCCAGCCCGGTGGCCTACCGGCAGGCCCCGCCCACCCTGGGCGAGCACCAGGCCCAGGTGCTGGCAGACTGGCTGGGCCACGGCTCAACGCGGCAGGCATGACCTGAATCAAGCCCGGGTTTGCGCCGCCTCAAGCGGTCGCGGACAGGGGCTTTCGCGGTTCGTCCCACCCTTCAGGGATAATACGGAGTTCGCCTGGGAGGTGCTGCGGGATGCGGCGCGGGTCAGGCGCTCCCCACAACCTGTCAAATTCCCAGCCCTCCGACCATGAGTGCCTTCCACGAAGAGCGCGTGCTGAGCGTGCATCACTGGACCGACCGCCTGTTCAGCTTCACCACCACCCGTGACGCCGGCCTGCGCTTCTCCAACGGCCACTTCACGATGATCGGCCTGCGCGTCGACGGCAAGCCGCTGCTGCGCGCCTACTCCATCGTCAGCCCCAACTACGAGGAGACGCTGGAGT
This sequence comes from Ideonella livida, assembly GCF_010499455.1. Classification (GTDB taxonomy): domain Bacteria; phylum Pseudomonadota; class Gammaproteobacteria; order Burkholderiales; family Burkholderiaceae_C; genus Ideonella; species Ideonella livida. The sequence goes on from NZ_JAAGOH010000011.1 coordinate 52,632, forward strand.
TCCTGTCCATCAAGGTGCAGGACGGCCCGCTGACCAGCCGGCTGCAGCACATCCAGGTGGGCGACTCCGTCATCGTGGGCAAGAAGCCCACCGGCACCCTGCTGATCGACTACCTGGTGCCGGGCAAGCGCCTGTACCTGCTGTCTACCGGCACCGGCATGGCCCCCTTCCTGTCGATCATCCGCGACCCGGAGACCTACGAGAAGTTCGAGGAAGTCATCCTGGTGCACGGCGTGCGCGAAGTGAAGGAACTGGCTTACCACGACTACCTCACGCAGGAGCTGCCCCAGCACGAGTTCCTGGGCGAGATGGTCAGCAAGCAGCTGAAGTACTACCCCACGGTCACCCGTGAGCCGTTCAAGAACCAGGGCCGCGTCACCGACCTGATCGAGAACGGCAAGCTCTTCGCCGACCTGGGCGTGCCCGCCCTGAACCGCGAGGAAGACCGCGTGATGATCTGCGGCAGCTCGGCCATGCTGCGTGACCTGAAGGAAATGATGGAAGCCCGCGGCCTGGCTGAAGGCAACACCACCACCCCGGGCGACTTCGTCATCGAACGCGCCTTCGTCGGCTGATCCAGGTCGCCGGCGATCCGGTCCCGGGCCCTGCGGCCTGTGGCCGCCGCACAGCAAAGCCCCGCCTCGGCGGGGCTTTGCCGTTTCTGGGCGCTGTGGCCAGGGCGGCCAGGGCCGCCCTTCACTCGTGGCGCAGGGCGTCGATCGGGTCCAGACGCGCGGCACGGCGCGCCGGAAAGTAGCCGAACACCACCCCGATGGCGGCCGAGAAGCCGAAAGCCAGCAGGTTGATGCCGGGGTTGAACAGGAAGGGCAGGCCCATCAGCCCGGCCAGCCCCACCGTGGCGCCCAGCGCCAAGACGATGCCCACCAGGCCGCCCAGGCTGGAAAGCACCACCGCCTCGATCAGGAACTGCAGCAGCACATCACGCTCCAAGGCGCCGATGGCCAGGCGGATGCCGATCTCGCGGGTGCGCTCGGTCACGCTCACCAGCATGATGTTCATGATGCCGATGCCGCCCACCAGCAGGCTCACCGCGGCCACCGCGCCCAGCAGCGAAGTCATGAGCTGCGTGGTGCCCGAGAGGGTGTTGGCAATCTGTGCGGTGTCCAGCACATTGAAGTTGTCGTCCGCCCCGTCGGCGATGCGCCGGCGCTCGCGCAGCAGCGCGGACACCGCCTGGATGGTGCTGGCCGCCTCGGTGCCGTCGGCCATGGACACCAGCAGGGTGTTGACCCGGGTGCTGCCCGTCACCCGTCGCATGGCGGTGCGCACCGGCACGACGATGGTGTCGTCCTGGTCCATGCCCATGGCCGCCTGGCCCTTGCTGCCCAGCCGGCCGATGACCTCGCAGGAGAAACCCTTGACCCGCACCTGCTGGCCGATGACCTCGGTGTCGGCCCCGAACAGCTCGCGCTGCACCGTGGCCCCCAGCAGGCAGACGGCCGCGCCGGCGGCCAGCTCCTCGTCACTGAAGGTGCGGCCGTCGGCCACCGTCCAGTTGCCCGCCACGAAGTAGGCATTGGTGCTGCCGGTCACGGTGGTCTGCCAGTTGCGGCCGTTGGCGATGACGGTGACCGAGGCGCGCACCTCCGGCGCCACCGCCTTGAGCCCGCCAATGCGGCTGGCGATGGCCTCGGCATCGGCCTCCTTGAAGGACGGCGCGCCCGCGCCGCCCATGCCCGGCCCCAGGCGCTGGCCGGGTCGGATCTGCAGCAGGTTGCTGCCCAAGCTGCTGATCTGGTCGCGCACCGCCTGGGTGGCACCCTGGCCCAGGGTGACCATGGTGATGACCGCGGCCACCCCGATCACGATGCCCAGCACCGTGAGGAAGGAGCGCAGCAGGTTGCGGCGGATGGCGCGCAGCGCCAGCAGCAGGGTGTTGCCCAGCATGGTTCAGGCCTCCTGGGCAGCCGGCTCGGCCGGGGTGGCACCGGCCACCGGTGCGCGGGTGCGGGCCGCTTCGTCCAGCACCTCGTCGTGGTCGACACGGCCGTCCCGGAAGTGGACGATGCGCCGCGCATAGGCGGCCATGTCGGGTTCGTGGGTCACCATGAGCACGGTGATGCCCTGGCGCTCGTTGAGGGTCTGCAGCAAGGCCATGATCTCGTGGCTGCGGGCGGAGTCCAGGTTGCCGGTGGGCTCGTCGGCCAGCAGCACGCGCGGCTGGGTGACCAGGGCGCGCGCGATGGCCACGCGCTGCTGCTGCCCACCCGAGAGCTCGCCCGGGGTGTGGTGGCCCCAGCCGGCCAGGCCCACCTGGGCCAGCGCGGCCTGGGCGGCGGCCCGGCGGGTGCGGGCGGGCTCACCGCGGTAGAGCAGCGGCAGCTCCACGTTCTCCACCGCCGAGGTGCGGGCCAGCAGGTTGAAGCCCTGGAAGACGAAGCCCAGCAGCCGGCGGCGCAGCAGCGCACGCTGGTCGCGCTGCAGGCGGTGCACGGGGATACCGTCCAGCCAGTACTCGCCGGCACTGGGCGTGTCCAGGCAGCCCAGGGTGTTCATGGCGGTGGACTTGCCCGAGCCGCTGGGGCCCATGATGGCCACGAAGTCCCCGGCCTTGATGTCCAGGTCCACCTGGCGCAGCGCCCGGAAGGCCACCGCGCCGCGGCCATAGGTCTTATCCACCCCGCGCAGGCGGATGAGCGGCGCGCTCACGGCGCGCTCCCGGCGGCCGGGGCGGCAGGGCCGGTCTGCCGGGCCACGATGACCCGCACGCCCGGGGCCAGGCCTTCGCCACGGACTTCGGTCTGCCGGCCGTTGCTCAGGCCCACAGTGACCGGCACCGCCTGCGGCGCCCCGTCACGCAGCACCCAGACCTGGCGGCCGGCACCCGCGGCGGTGCCGCTGCGCTTGCCACCGCTGCCCATGCCGGGCGGCTTGGGCATGAGCTTGTCGATCACGCCACCGCCCTGGGCCGCGGCGGCGGGCGTGCCCGTCGCGGGGGTGAAACCCAGCGCCGCATTGGGCACGAGCAGCACGCCGCGGTGCTCGGTGGCGGCGATCAGGGCGGTGGCCGTCATGCCGGGGCGCAGGCTCAGGTCGGCGTTGGCCACGTCGAGCTGGGTGGTGTAGGTCACCACGTTGTCGGTGGTGGTGGAGCCATAGGCCACCCGGGTGATGGTGGCCGGGTACTGGCGGCCGGGCCAGGCGCTCACCGAGAAGCGCGCCGTCTGCCCGGTCTGCACCTGGGCCACGTCGGCCTCGTCCACGTTGACCGAGAGCTTGAGCTGACGCAGGTCGGCCGCCAGGGTGAACAAGGTCACCGCCTGCAGCGAGGCGGCCACCGCATAGCCAGGCTCGACGTTGCGGGTGAGGATGACCCCGTCCATGGGCGCGCGGATCGAGGCCTTGGCCAGGTTGGTGCGGTTGGTGCTCAGGGTGGCCTGGGCCTGGGTCACGGCGGCCCGCGCCACGGCCTCGGCGGCCAGCGCCTTGGCCAGGGTGGCCTGGGCGGCTTCCAGCTCGGTGGCGGCGGGCAGCCGGCCGGCCGACAGGCGTTGCACCTCCTGCAGCCGGGCCAGGCTCTGGCGCGCCTCCAGGGTGCTGGCCTGCGCCTGCTGCAGGCTGGCCTCGGCGCTGGTCACCGCCGCCTGGGACTGGGTGATCTGGTCCCCGAGCTTGGCGGTGTCCAGCTCCACCAGCACCTGCCCCTGGCGCACCCGGTCGTTCACGTCCACCAGCACGCGGGAGACGGTGCCCGAGAGCTCGCTGCCAATGCTCACCGAGCGGGTGGGCTGGAGGGTGCCGTTGGCGGTGACGGTGACCGCCAGGTCCCCTTGGGTGACGGGCTCGGTCAGGTAGCGCACGGCGGCCGGCGGTTCGCTGCCCAGCCCGAACAGGGCGGCGACCCCACCCCACAAGACCAGACCGGCCGCCCAGGCGACCGGACGGCGCCAGAGGGGCCGGCCTTCGGTTCGCAGCCAGTCGGGCAGGCCGCCGGCAGCATCACGGGAGGAGGAGGAATCGGAGGTGGGATCGTTCATGGCGGAAGACGGCGGAGGACCGCAAAAGGGGGCTCAGGCGGGCGGGGACAGGGGGCACCGGCACACGCCGGGACCGGCAGGGGCCGGTCGGCGGCAGCGGCTCAGGACCGCGTGGCGTGGTCCTGAACCGCGGTGGCCGGTGAGGACGCCGGGGCGGAAGCCGGCGGGGCGCCCGGGGCCGCCACGTCGGGCGCCCAGCCACCGCCCAGGACCTGGTAGAGCGTGACCAGGGCCTGGGTGCGCAGCGCGCGCCCGGCTTGCAGGTTCAGCAGGGCCGACTGCAGGCTGCGCTCGGCACTGAGCTGGTCGGTCAGGGCGACCAGCCCCGCCTCGCGCTGCTGGCGGGTGGTCTGGGCCAGGGCCTCGGCGGCATCGGCCGCCCGGGCCAGGGGCTCCAGCCGCACGCTGTGCCCGCGCAGGGCCACCAGCGCGTCCTCCACCTCCTGCAAGGCGGTACGCACCGCAGCCTCGTACTGCAGGCGGCTCAGGTCCAGCGCGGCATCCTGCTGGGCCACCAGCGCGTCGCGCTGCCCGTGGTCCCAAAGGGGGCCGGAGATGGTGGCGGCCAGGGCCGCCACGCCCGTGCCAGCCCCTCCCAAAGCCCCCAGGCTCAGCGCCTGAAAACCCAGGGAGCCGCTCAGGCTCAGGCCGGGCCAGCCCTCGCGTCGGGTCTGGTCGCGGCGTGCCCACTGGGCCTGCACCGCGGCCTCGGCCGCCCGCAGGTCGGGCCGGCGGCGCAGCAGGTCGGCCGGCACGCCGGTGGCCAGGCCCTGCAGCGCGGCGCGCTCGTCGGGCCAGCCCGCCGGGCCCGCCAGCAGCGCCTGCACCGCGCCGGGGGTCTGGCCGGTGAGGGCCGCGAGCTGGTGCTCGGCCTGGGCCGCCTCGATGGCCAGCAGCGGCAGCGCCGCCAGGGCCTGTTCGGCGGCCAGACGGGCCTGCTCCAGGGTGAGCACACTGTCCAGGCCGGCCTGCGCCCGCCAACGGGTCAGCACCAGGGTCTGGCCCAGGCTCTCGGCATAGCGGCGCTGCAGCTCCTCGCGCAAGCGGGCATCACACCAGCCCAGATAGGCCAGACCCACCTGGGCCGCCAGGGTCATGCGGGCGGTGTCCACGTCCGCCAGGGCGGCGGACTCATCGGCCTCGGCCGCACGACGGGCGGCGGCCTGGGCGCCGTTGAGGTCGGGGGACCAGCCCGCGCTCAGGCCGGCCTCGGCGCGGGGCACGGTACTGCCCGCGCTGCGGCTGCGGCTGTAGCCGGCGCTGGCCGAGACGGCAGGAGCCTGGCTGGCCTCGGTGGCACGGCGCACCGCCTGGGCCTGGCGCAGGCTGGCCTGGGCCTGCGCCAGGGTGCTGTTGTGGGCCAGCGCCCGCTGCATGAGGCGATCGAGCCGGGCGTCGTCCAGCAGGCGCCACCAGCGGGCCAGGGCCTCTGCATCCGGGGCGGTGCCGGGGAGCTCGCCGGCCTGGGCCCAGGCGGGGGGCAGCTGGGCCGGGCCCACCGGGGCCGGCGTGGCCGCGGTGGCTGACGGGGCCGGGCCGGGAGCCGCCGCCGTTGCCCCCTTCACGGCGCAGGCGCCCAGGCCCACGCACAGGCCGGCCCCCAGGCCCAGACCCAGGACCGCACGGGCCAGACGGTGCGGCAAAAGCCGTCCTGCGGTGCAGGCGGCCGCGGACGGGAGGAGGATATGGGCGGGAGATGAGACGGGACGGGGCACGGCAGGTCCAGACGGTGAGGCCAGGCGGTCGGGCCAGCGCCCTGGCCCACGGGGCCCATCTGACCCCGGCCAGGGCCCTGAAGCCTTGAGGTCCGTCATGCTCCACGCGGTCGGCAGCCGCCGTGCTGCCACCATGTAAAGGCGTGTTGCCCGATCGTGTCAGCCGACCTGCGGACGGACACCAGGGCCGTGGCCGGCAGGCGGGCCGGCCGGACGCCTCAGGACCCGACCTGGACCGGGTAGACCTTGCGGGCCTGGTCGCCGCCGTGGATGGCGCGGGCCTGGCTCGGATCGTCCACCCGCACCCAGGCGCGATCGGCATGCAGGACCTGCACCACCCGGCCCTCACCGGTGATGCGCTCCACCGGGCGGCCGGCGGTGTCCAGCTCGGTGCGCACAAAGCGCACCGGGTCCTGGTGGCGCAGGCCATCGTCCTTGCCCAGGGCCACCTGGAACAAGGCGGCGCCGGTGGCCGGCTGCACCTGGCGGGCCATCACCCGGCCGCGCAGCAGCACGGCCTGGGCGGTCTCGCGCACCACGGCGCTGGGAAAGGCGCCACGCATGCTGCGCACGGCCTGCTGCACCGCCTGGTCCAGCAGCTGACGGGCCTGCTCGGGCGTGGGCGCCTGGGCTTCGCCGGTGCTCACCACCTCGGCCTTGAAGGGCAGGCTGGCCAGCAGGGGACCTTGCGGCATCACCTGCAGGTCCACCGCACCTTCGACCCGGGCGGTGTGGGTGTGCGAGGGGCCGACCTTGCGGGTCATCACCAGCTTGTAGGCCTCGGTGCCGCCTTCAATCCACTGGTCCTCGACCTGGGCCCGCAGCACCCGGGGCTGCACCTGCACGAAGGGCTCCCCCTCGGGCGGGCGCAGCAGCAGCTCGGTACGCCCCTCCACCTCGATCTGGCGGCGGACGTGCTCGGCCAGCTCGCCCACGGCACGCTGGGCCAGGGCATCGGCACCGGCGGCCGCGCGGTCACTCACCCACACCCGGGTTCGGCCGCTGGACGGAGACAGCACCGAGGGCACCTCGAAGTTCGGATCGGGCTCAAAGCCCGCGGGCAGCTGCGCGCAGCCGGCCAGCAGCGCCGCCAGGACCAGAAGGGTGGCGCCAGCCGTCGCCTTGGGGGTCATCGTCATGTCCAAGCCTTGTGTGGAACCCACCAGTATAGAAAGCCGCCCACAGCCGGCCACAGCCCGCGGTCAGGGCGGGCGCCCGGGCGGCCTGGGTCCGGAACTGCGCCGGGAGGTCCCTGCTGCTCCGGGCTTGGCCGGCCCCCGGCGCCACGCAAGATCGCGGCATGCGTCCGCCTGTCCTGTCCCCCTGCCCCCCCTCGCTGCAGCCCCGGGCCTGCCGGCACCGTCGCAGACCCTGGACCCTGGGGCTGTGCGCCCTGCTGGCCGGTGCCCCCTGGGTGGCGGGCGCGCAGGTGACGGGCACGCAGGCGGCGGCCCCGCCGGCGTCATCGGCCTTGGCGCCACCACCCGCCCCGGAGGCTTCGCCACCGGCCTCCTCGGCGCCCGCCCCGGCAGCTGCCGCACCGGAGGCCGGTCCCGCCTCGCCCTGGTCGCAAGCCTGGTCGGCCTGGCCAGCCCAGGCACAGCGCATTGCCACCGCCCCCTGGGGCGAAGACCGGCAGACCGTGGCCCGGGCTGCCCTGGGCGTGGCCGGCCTGGTGCTGCTGGACAAGCCCTTGACCCGCGCCTGGCAGCAGCATGTGGAAAAGCCGCTGCAAGGCTTCCACCTGCCCGAGGCGCCTGGCCCGCTGCGGCATGTGGGCACCGGCGGCACCGACGGCTGGCTGGCCCTGGGCGTGGCCGGGACCTGGCTGGGTGGCTGGGCCCTGGGCGACGCGCAGGCCGAGCGCACCGGGCTGGCCGCCGGGCAGGCCATGGTCTGGTCGGTGGTGGTCAGCGAGCTGCTGCTCAAGACGGTGACCGGGCGCAAGCGCCCCCAGGACCCCTGGCACCCGGAGACCGATGCGGAGGGCGCCTTCACCGACGACCCCTGGGACTTCGGCCACCGCCGCGCGACGCGCCTGCCTTCCGGTCCCATGGGCACCTCCATGCCGTCCTTTCATGTGACCGTGTGGTTTGCGGTGGCCAAGGTCTATGCCGACAGCTACGACAGCCTGGCCTGGCCCTACGGCCTGCTGGTCCTGGGCCTGGCCTCGGACATCCAGTCGCACCGGCACTGGGTCTCGGACATGGTGGCCGGCGCCCTGATCGGCACCGGCCTGGGGGCGGTGGTGCGGCCGGCGGCGCAGGCATCGGGCACCACGCGCCCGGGGGGAGGCCTGGCCCTGCGCCTGGACGGCCAGGGCCGCCCAGCCTTGGCCTGGTCGCGGGCCTGGTGAAGCCGGAGGCAGACCGGGCGGTTCAGGCCCGGCGCCGGTCGGCCCACCAGCCCTGCAGCAGCGCCCCGCCGGCCATGCCGGCCAGGGCCCACAACAGGTCGGTCATGCCCGCACCCAGGCCGGCAATGGCCGGGCCGGGACAGACGCCGCACAGCCCCCAGCCCACACCAAACAGGGCCGAGCCCAGCACCGTGGGCCGGTCCAGCCGCGCCAGGTGGGCGTCAAAGCCCACACCACGCCCGCCCAGCAGCGGCTGGCGCAACAGGCGCGGGCCCAGGCCATAGGCCAACAGGATCACCGCGACGCCGCCGCCCATCACCAGGGTGAGGCCGAAGTCTTGCCAACGCAGAAAGGACAGCACCACCTGGGGCTGGATCATGGTGGACAGCGACAGGCCATAGCCAAACAGGCCGCCGCACAGGAACACGGCCAGCGCTCGTGCCGGGGTGAGCGCAAAGCAGGGGGAGGGGGTCGGGTACAGCATGGGCTCAGACGCCAAGGTGGTGGAGCCACTGGGCGGTGGCAAAGGCCGCGGCCATGAAGGTCAGTACCGCCACCAGCGAGGGCCAATGCAGCGAACCCAGGCCGCACAAGCCATGTCCGGAGGTGCAGCCATTGGCCAGGCGAGCGCCAAAACCCACCAGCAGGCCGCCCAGGAGCAGGCGCCATGGACTCTGCCCGGTGGACAGGGTCTGGTCCGCGCCGGAGAGGCCCCACCACAGGCCGGCCCCCGCCACCAGGCCCAGGGCGTAGACCAGACGCCAAGCACGGCTGTCCACCAGCCGCACCTGGCGGAAGAACGGCCGGTCCACCACATAGGTCCAGGTGGAGGAGAAGACCGTGCTCATGCCCCCGATGCGGCCGGTGAGCAGGAACAGCAGGCCCACGCCGGTGCCCAGCAGCAGGCCACCGGCCAGGTAATGGACCCAGCCCAGGGGAAACAGGGAGTGCAGCATGGCGCGCATGTTACTTGGTGGGGTATTGCCAACAGCAGGTGGCCGTCCGTCGCGCCGGGACTTGTTGGCACACTTCGGGCCGTGAATGCCCCGCCTGCCTCCACGCCCCCGCTGCCCGACGGCTCCCAGGCCCTGCCTCCTGGCTTGCCGGCGCGCGACCCACCGCCCCCGCCGCGGCCGGTGGCCGTCCCGCCCGGCCCCCCGGCGCGGGTGTTCGAGGACGCCGACCTGATCGTCATCGACAAGCCGGCGGGCCTGCTGTCGGTCCCCGGCAAGGGCGAGGCCGGGGCCGATCACGCCTGGGGCCGGGTGCTGCAGGACAACCCCGAGGCACTGGTGGTGCACCGCCTGGACATGGGCACCTCCGGCCTGCTGGTGCTGGCCCGGCATGTACAGGCGCAGCGGGCCTTGTCGCGGGCCTTCGAGCTGCGGCAGGTGGACAAGCGCTACCAGGCCCTGGTGTGGGGCACGCCGCCGGCGGACCAGGGTGAGGTGGACCTGCCCCTGGCCTGCGACTGGCCCCGCCGGCCCCGCCAGCAGGTGGACCGGGAACGCGGCAAGCCGGCCCAGACCCGCTGGAGCCGCCTGGCGCCGGCCGGACCGCATGGCGCACGCCTGCTGTTGGAGCCGCTGACCGGCCGCTCCCACCAACTGCGGGTGCACCTGCAGGCCCTGGGGCACCCCATCCTGGGCGATGAGCTCTACGCCCCGCCGGCGGCCGTGGCGGCGGCCCCCAGGCTGTGCCTGCATGCCTGGCGCCTGGACCTGCAGCATCCGTTCACCGGCCAGTTCCTGCAGCTGGAAGCGCCGCTGCCTTTCTGACATGCTTGCCGGCGGCGCCCCCCCCCCGGCGTCGCCCCTCTTCGCCACTCTGCCCACCGACATGCGTCAAGCCATCGACCTGCGCCATGCCTACCGCCTGCTCAACCACGGCCCCACCGTGCTGGTGAGCGCCTGTCACGAGGGCCGCGCCAACCTGATGCCAGCGGCATGGGTCATGCCGCTGGACTTCCACCCCCCGCGGGTGGCGGTGGTGATCGACAAGGCGGCCTACACCCGCCAGCTCATCGAGGCCAGCGGACGCCTGGCCCTGAGCGTGCCCTGCGCCGCCCAGGCCGCCCTGGTGCACCGTTTGGGCGGCTACAGCGGCGCCACGCGGGACAAGTTCACCCCGCCCGAGGGCGCCTGCGCGCTGGACGAGCCGCAGGCCGCCAGCCCGCTGGTGGCCGGCTGCGTCGCCTGGCTGGACGCGCGGCTGCTGCGCGAGCCGCATGTGGAGCAGAGCTACGACCTGTTCCTGGCCGAAGTGACCGCCGCCTGGGCCGACGCCCGGGTCTTCCATCAAGGCCGCTGGACCTTCGACCAGGCCGGCGACGCGCTGCGCACCCTGCACCATGTGGCGGGCGGACATTTCCTCACACCCGGCCGGGCGCTGGATGCCGGCAGCGGCGAAGGCTGAACCGCCGGACACCGGCCTCAGCGTGCCGGTTCAGGCCGCGGCCAGCCCCCCGCGCGGCGCCGTGCGCACCAGGGCCTCGAAGGCGTCCACCGCCAGTGCCGGGCTGAACAGGTGGCCCTGAAAGCAGCGGCAACCCAGCTCGGCCAGCAGCTGCCGCTGGGCCGCCGTCTCCACCCCTTCGGCCACCACCGTCAGCGACAGGCTCTGGCCCAGGCCGATCACCGCCCGGGCAATGGCCACGTCCTGCGGCGACTGCGCCAGCTGCCGCACGAAGACCTGGTCGAGCTTGAGCTGCTCCAGCGGCAGGCGGCGCAGGTAGTTGAGCGAGGAAAAGCCGGTGCCAAAGTCGTCCAGCGCCAGGCCCACGCCCAGGGCCTGCAGCCGGGCCATCTGCGCCGCCACACGCTCCAGGTCGCCGGCCAGCACGCTCTCGGTCAGTTCCAGCTTGAGCCGACCGGCAGGCACCTGCCAACGCGCGAGCAGGCGCTCCAACCCCGGACAGAAGTCTTCGCGGGCCAGCTCGGCAGCGCTGACGTTGACCGCCAGCGTCAGGCCGGCGAGCTGCGGATCGCGGGCCCACTGGCCCAGCAGTTGGCAGGCCTCGTGCCGCACCCGCTCGCCCAGGGCCTCGGCCAGGCCGCTGCGCTCGGCCACCGGCACAAAGTCCGCCGGCATGACCAGGCCGCGCTGCGGATGGGCCCAGCGCACCAGGGCCTCGGCGCCGGTGATGCAACCCCGGTCGTCGACCTGGGGCTGCAGATGCATGCGCAGCTCGTCATTGACCAGCGCCTGCAGCAGTTCGCGCTCCAGCGCGTTGCGCTCACGCACGTCCTGCAGCAGCAGGCGCAGCACCAGCCAGATGGTGAACAGCGCCAGGCTGACGTTGACCCAGATGCCGACGCGGCGCACATCCGGCGGCACCGCCCAGACGGAGAAGGCCAGGGCATCAACCGGGGTGGGCAGCACCGCCAGCATGCCAAAGGCGGTCAGGCACAGGGCGGGCGCGCCGTGACGCAGCAGGCTGGGCTCATCGCGCAGCACCAGGGCCGCCACCACGCCCAGCGCCAGCAAAAAGTGGTGTGATGAGCGCGGCAGGCTGACCGTGGGCACATCCAGAAAGGCGGCATTCAAGGTGAGCACCACCGTCATCACGCCCACCAGCAGGCGGGCGGCCAGCCGGGGCCGGCGCTGGCGCATCAGCAGCCCGGCCCACACGGCGGTGCCCAGGCTGACGCCGTCCAGCACCAGGGGCGCCAGCAGGCCGCGCCAGGCAAAGAACAGCCCGAACAGCAGGCCGTAGCCGCCCACCAGCACGATGGCCACCCACAGGATGCGCTGCACCCGCTGGTGGTGGCGCGCATCCAGCACCGGCACCTCACGCAGCGGGGCGCGGCGGTGGAGGTCAGGGGAGGAGCGCACTTCAGGCCGATTCATCCCGGGAGTGTAGAGGCCGCGACATCACATGTAACACAATGTCGCCCACCCCCCCCAGGGCGCGGGCCGGCAGAGGTGCAGGCTCAGCGTCCGGCCGCCGAGGCGGCCAGGGCCGCCTGCAGCGGGGTGCGCACGCGCAGCTCAAAGTCCTGGGGGGTGACGTACTGCAGCACCGCCTTGGCCCGGGCGCCCTCCCCTTCTGCCGGCGGCAGCACCACCACCAGGCCCAGGCGGGGATAGAGCCACTGCCATTCCCCCCCCGGGCCCTGCAGCTTCTCCTCGGGGGGACCAAAACGCTGGGCCACCACCTCACCATCGAGCCGGGCCGAGGGCACGAAGCTCAGGCCCGCCACCGGCCAGCGCCGGGCCTGCAGCAGGTCGTCGGCCGACAAGGTGTGGCGACGGGTCCGGCCACCGTCCCCCACCTCGCTACCAGCCACCCGGTCCAGCGCGGCGTGGCGCCAGTCGGCCGGCGCCTCCAGCGCCACCACCAGCTTGCCGGTGATGAAGCCGGCACGGAACTGCTCGACATAGGCTTCCAGCGCCGGCGGCTGCCCGGGCTGGGCGGGCACCGGGGTGATCAGGCCGAGCTTGAGGTCGTCGCCCCAGCGTTGCTGCAGCCCGCCCAGGTCCACCTGCCCCAGCGTCAAGCCGAAGACCTCGCTGGTCTGCCCCTGCGGGCCGGGCCGGATCTGCCAGGGCAGGCCCTGCTCTGTCGCAGGCGCTGCCGGTGGGGCCCAGGACATCCGCAGCAGGGGCCAGGCCAGGGCGCCGCCCAGCAGCAGAACGGTGAAGCCCAGGGCCAGCACCGACGGCCGCTGCCACCAGGGCAGCCGGACGGCCGGCCAGGCCGGGGCGGGGGTCGAATCCTCAGAGACATCGGTCATACCGGCATTGTCCAACGGGGCCGGGAACGCGTAGGCTTGGGCGCCATGAGCAAACCCCTGACCCTCCTGACCGGACATTCCCGCGGCCTGGGCGCCGCGCTGGCGGCGCAGTGCCTGCGCAAGGGCCATGTGGTGCTGGGCATCTCGCGCCAGCCCCACCCCGGGCTGCCGGCGCTGGCCGAACGCTACGGCGGCGAGCTGTACCAGTGGACCCATGACCTGGCCGAGCCGGAACAGGCCGCCTGGCCGATGCTGGACTGGCTGCAGTCGGCCGGCGCCGCACGGTTCTCCAGCGCCACGCTGATCAACAACGCCGGGGTGATCGCACCGCTGCGCGACCTGGCCGCCCTCGAGCCCGCCGACACCGCTCGGGCCCTGCGGGTGGGCCTGGAGGCGGCCATGGTGCTGACCGGGGTGTTCCTGCGGGGCACCGTGGACTGGCTGGTGCCGCGCAAGGTGATGAACATCTCCTCCGGCCTGGGCCGGCGGGCCATGGCCGGCAGCGCCTCGTACTGCGCCGCCAAGGCGGGCATGGACCATTTCAGCCGGGCGGTGGCGCTGGAGGAGGCCGCGCACCCCAACGGCGCGCGCATCGTCTCCATCGCGCCGGGGGTGATCGACACCGACATGCAGGTGCAGCTGCGCAGCGCCGACCCGCGGGCCTTCGCCGACCAAAGCGGCTTTGCCCGCCTGCACCAGGACGGTCAGCTGGCCAGCGCCGAGGACACGGCTCGCAAGCTGCTGGCCTGGCTGGACCGGCCCGACTACGGCGCCGAGCCGGTGGCCGACGTGCGCAAGCCCTGAGCCGCGCCGATCCGGCGGGGGGTCAGAAGAAGAGCGTGATCAGCCCCAGGCACAGGCTGGGGAAGAACAGCATGGCCACCGTGCGCGCCACATCGGTGAGCAAGAAGGGCATCACGCCCTTGTAGGTCTCCGCCATGGGCACCTCCTTGGCCACGCTGTTGACCACATAGACGTTCAGGCCCACCGGCGGCGCGGTCATGCCGATGCCCACGGTCATCAGCACCAGGATGCCGAACCAGATGGCCTTCATCTCGGGGTTCAGGCCCCAGAGGTCCAACCCCATGACCGCCGGAAAGAGCACAGGAATGGTCAGCAGCATCATGGAGAGCTCGTCCATGACGCAGCCCAGCACCACATAAAGCACCATGATGGCGGCGATGATGGCCAGCGGCGCGACAGGCAGATGCACCATCCAGTCGGCCAGCAGCTTGGGCATCTGGGTGAGCGCCAGCGAGGCGTTCATCATGTCGGCACCCAGGAAGATCATGAACACCATGGCCGAGGTTTCGGCGGTGCCCATGAAGCTGCGCCGGATGCCGGCCCAGTCGAGCTCGCGGCGCAGGAGCGCCGCCAGGAAGGTACCGACGGCGCCCACGGCCGCCCCTTCAGTGGGCGAGAACAGGCCGCCGTAGATGCCGCCGAAGACCACCACGAAGACCACCACGATGGGCCAGATGCCCAGCAGGGCCTGCCAGCGCTGCGGCCAGGGCGTGGGGGCGCTGGGGGAGGCCAGCTCCGGCTGCAGGCGGCAGACCACGGCAATGACCGCGATGTAGCCCAGCATGGCGAGCAGCCCCGGCACCATGGCCGCGGCAAAGAGCTTGGCGATGTTCTGCTCGGTCAGGATGGCGTAGACCACCAGCGGCACCGAGGGGGGGATCAGGATGCCGAGCGTGCCACCGGAAGCCAGGGTGGCCGTGGCGAGCCGGCCGTGGTAACCGTGCGCCTTCATCTCGGGGTAGGCCACCTGCGTGATCGTGGCCGAGGTGGCCACCGAGGAGCCGCAGACCGCGCCGAAGGCCGCCGCGCTGAGCACCGCCGCCATGGCCAGGCCACCGCGGATGTGGCCCACGAAGGCCGCCGCCGCCTGGAACAGCGCACGCGAGAGCCCCCCCTGGGTGGCAAATTGGCCCATGAGCAGGAACAGTGGAATCACCGACAAGTCGTAGACGGTGAGCCGGGCCACCGCGCTGCCCTTGAGCTGGTTGAGCAGCGCGGCGTCCTGGGTCATGGCCCAGTAGCCCAGGGCGCCGGGCACGAACATGGCCGCGGCGATGGGCACGCGCAGGGCCATGAGGATGAGCATGCCGACGAACATCAGCAGGCCGATGGTGAGGGCGTCCATGGTCAATGCTCTCCTTGGGCCGGCAGGGGTGAGCCGTCGGCAGCAGCGCGCAGCTGGCGCTGGGCCTGCACCCCGGCGACCAGGGCGGTCAGGGCCAGGCCGGGCGCCAGGGAGGCATAAGCCCACCACATCGGCAGGCCCAGGATCATGGTGGTTTCGAACGCCTCACGGGTACCGACGGCGCCCACGCTGGTGCGCCAGGCCAGCAGGGCGCACATCAGGGCCAGCAGCAGGGCGCCGGCGGCGTCCAGCAGGTGGTTGACCCGGTCGGGCAGGCGCTGGGTGAAGAAGTCCACGATGATGTTGGCGCGGCGAAGCTGCGCCCAAGGCAAACAGAGGGAAATGCTGAGCGCGATGCCCAGCTGGGTGAGTTCCACATCGCCCTGGATGGGCTGGGTGATGGCGGCTCGCAGGGTGACGGAGGAGACCGTCATGAGGGCGACGCCGCAGGCCACCGCACCGCCCAGCCAGGCGAAGAGGTGGGCCAGGCGTTGCAGGATCAGCAGCATGGCAGGGCTCCCGGGCCGGCCCGACCACAGGGCCTGCCGGCCCGTCTGAGGGCTCAGGGAAAGGGGCCGCCGCCCCGCCGGCGCGCAGGCGCGGCGCAGCAGGGGCGCCGGCGGGCCAGGCGGCGCCGCGGACCCCGTGGGCAGGCAGCGGGACGTCGCGCTTACTTGGCGGTGCGGTACTTGGCCAGCAGGTCGCGGGCGTCCTGCAGCATCTGGGCGCCGGGCATGCCGCGGCCGGTGACCTCACCGACCCAGCTGTCGTACAGCGGGGCGGAGGCCTTGACCCAGTGGTCCAGCTCGGCCGCTGGCACCAGGTGGAAGGTGTTGCCACGGTCCTGGGCGGCCTTGCGCGCGGCCCCCTGGCTGCCGTCCCAGACCTTGCCGACCTGGCGGGAATAATCGGCCCCGCTGTTGGCGTCAATGACCTTCTTGAGCTCCGGCGGCAGGCTGTCGTACTTGGCCTGGTTCATGGCGAAGACGAACACCGCGCTGTAGAGCGCCGGCCGGCTGGGGTCGGTCTCGGCGTGGTACTTGACCATCTCCTGCAGCTTGAGCGAAGGCAGCGGCTCCCAGGGCAGCACAAAGCCGTCGATGGTGCCCTTGCTGATGGCGTCGGGAATGGCCGGCAGCGGCATGCCCACCGGCGAGGCCCCCAGCAGCGCCAGCAGCTTGTTGGTCTGCCGGGTGGGCGCACGCATCTTCAGGCCCTTGAAGTCGGCCAGGGTCTTGACCGGCTTGTCCCGGGTGTGGATGTAGCCCTCGTCGTGGACCCAGGTGGCCAGGACCTTGGTGCCCGGAAACTCCTTGAGCGCGTACTTCTGGAGGTAATCCCAGGCCGCGCGGGCGCCCGCCTCCGCGGAGTTGGTCATGAAGGGCAGCTCGAACACCTCCATGGCCGGGAAACGGCCGGCGGTGTAGCCCGGCAGGGTGATGATGAGGTCGTCCACCCCGTCCTTGACGCGGTCCACCAGCTGCGGCGGCGTGCCGCCGCCGGACATGGCCGGCAGCACCTGGCACTTGAGCTTGCCGCCCGAGTCCTTGGCGATCTTCTCGCACCAGGGCTGGATGACCTGTACCGAGGCCATGGCCTGGGTGTTCCAGATGTGGTGGAACTTGAGCGTGACCTCCTGGGCCAGGGCGCCGGTGGAGGTGGCCAGTGCCGCGGCCAGCGCCGCGGCCTGCAGCCGCCAGCCCGCCCGGCGGGAAGTGTTCTTGTGCATGTGTCTTGTCTCCAGTGAATGTTCTGCGCCATGGGGGCATGGCGCCGCCAGGGCAGGTGGTGGCGGCAGGTTAGCCCCCGCCCTGCCCCGGCCTCATCGGGTGAACCCCGTGATGTGGCGTGCAGACGTCCTGTGCCGGACCATATCTGCTATGCCGACTCGGCATGGCGCGCCGGCAGCACCGTGCCCAGGCAGGGGCCCAGGCCGATGGCGACAGCGCCGGGCGCCTCACAGCGGCCGCGCAGCACGACCGTGTCACCGTCCTGCAGGAAACACCGCTGCTCGCCGTTGGCCAAGGTCAGCGGCTGCTTGCCGCCCAAGGTCAGCTCCAGCAGTGAGCCCCCCTGCGCCGGCGTGGGGCCGGACAAGGTGCCGCTGCCCAGCAGATCCCCCGGCTGCAGGTTGCAACCGTTGCTGCTGTGGTGGGCCAGCAGCTGGGCCACGGTCCAGTAGGCGTCACCGGCGTTGCTATGCATCAGCACCTGGGGCGGCAGGCCCTGCTCGCGCATGGCGGCGGTCTGCAGGGCCACGCTCAGCGTGATGTCCAGCGCGCCGTGTGCGCGGTTGGCAGCTGAGTCCAGGTAGGGCAGCGGCTGCGGATCGCCCTCGGGTCGGGTGAAGGGCCGGCGGAACGGCGCCAGCGCTTCCTGGGTGACGATCCAGGGCGACAGCGTGGAGCCAAAGCTCTTGGACAGGAAGGGCCCCAGGGGCTGGTATTCCCAGGCCTGCACATCGCGGGCGGACCAGTCGTTGAGCAGGCACAGGCCGAACCAGTCCTCCTCGGCCCGGTCCATGCCCAGGGGCTCGCCCAACGCGTTGCCCTGGCCCACAAACACGCCCATCTCCAGCTCCCAGTCCAGGCGCTGGCAGGGCCCATAGCTCGGCACCGCGGCATCGGGCGCTTTGAACTGCCCGATCGGCCGGCGCAACTGCTGGCCGCTCACGCCGATGGACGAGCAGCGGCCGTGGTAGCCGATGGGCACCCACTTGTAGTTGGGCAGCAGCGGGTTGTCCGGGCGGAAGAGCTTGCCCACCGTGGTGGCATGGTGGATGCCGGTGTAGAAGTCGGTGTAGTCGCCGATGTGGCACGGCACGGCCATCTCGGCCTGGTCCTGCGGCAGCAGGCAGGCGGCCAGCCGCGCCTGTGCGGGGCTGCCGGCTTCCAGGGCGCGGCTCAGGGCGTGGCGCAGGCCACGGCGGGCCACCGGACCCTGGGCCATGAAGGCGTTGAGGTCGCCCCGGGCCAGGGGCTGCAGCCAAGCGGCCTCGGCCTCGGTCCAGCCACCGGCGACCCGGGCGGCGGCCAGGTCGAGGATCTGGTCGCCGATGGCCACGCCCATACGCAGCGCCTGGCCGCTACCAGCCCGGCGAAAGCGCCCGAACGGCAGGTTCTGCAGAGGAAAGTCGGTGCCCGGCGCCTGGGCCGAGTCCACCCAGCTCTGGCGGGCGGGGTCGTGGGTGAAATCCAGCATGGCGCTCACTTCAGGGCCTCCGGGGCGGGCTTGAACTCACGTTCATGCAGAAAAGCGGCGTGCTTGGGGGCGCGCTTGGTGGCGGTCCAGTCCGCCAGCATCTGCCACTTCACGGCGTCCATGCGGCGGATCATCTCGGCCTCCTCCGGGTCCGGGCAGGCCAGCTCCAGGCGGTGGCCGTTCGGGTCAAAGAAGTAAATGGAGTGGAACGCGCCGTGGTCGGTGGGCCCGATGACCTCCAACCCCTCGTCTTGCAGGTGCGTCTTGTAGGCCAGCAGGGTTTCGCGGTCCTTCACCCGAAAGGCGATGTGCTGCACCCAGGCGGGGGTGTTGGGGTCACGCCCCATCGGCGGCTTGGTGGGCAGCTCGAAGAAGGCCAGCACATTGCCGCCGCCGGCGTCCAGAAAGATGTGCATGTAGGGGTCAGGCTCCTTGGTGCTGGGCACCAGGTCCTCGGCGATGGCCAGCACGAAGTCCATCTTCAGCATGCGCTGATACCACTCGACGGTTTCCTTGGCGTCGTTGCAGCGGTAGGCCACGTGGTGGATGCGGTCGATCTGCATGGGGATCTCCTGACGGGTTCAGACGCCTTGGGCGGCGGCAGACAGCGCCTCGCGCAGCACGCGCAGGTCGCCGACATGGTTGGCCAGCAGCAGCACCAGACGGGCGTTGACGAGCTGGCTCTGCTCGTCGCTCAGGCCTTGGTGGGTCTGGATCAGGGCTTCGTAGAAGTCATCGCCCGGCGTGTAGGCGCGCAGGAAGCGCTGTCCGGGGATGCCGAAGTGCGGCTGGGTGTTCAGGTGCTGCAGCGGGGCCTCGGAAGTGGCGGTCATGGCGGTGCTCCGGGGTCGGGTCAGTGCAGGCACAGGCTGCGGCGCAGCGCGGCCTGCAACGGGGCGGGCTCCAGGTGGCGCCAACGGGCGGCCACATGCTGGTCCGGGCGCAACAAGTAGGCGGTGCCGGGGCGGCCGTCGTAGCGACGGGCGATCAGGCCCTCGCGGTCCACCACGGCGCCGTCGCGCGGCGCACTGCCGGCCGGCAACACCCGCAGCAGTTTCACCGGCACCGGGGTGGTGGGCAGTACCGGCAGCGCCCCCTCGCCAAAGACCATCAGCGTGAAGTGCGCATCGGCCCCAGCCGTCACCTGCCGCAGCAGCCAGCCCGCACCACCAGGCAGGTCCACCGGCGCATCGTCCATCGGGGCGCCCGGGGCCATCCAGCCTTCAAAGGGCTCGGCGTCCGGGGTGTTCAGCGCCGAGCCGCTCAGGTGGGTGGCCACCGAGAGCCGGCCCGAGTTGACCAGCGCCCGGGCAAAGGCGTGCTCACGGGCCAAGCCCAACACGGCGTTGCGAAACAGCCTGGAGGTGGCGCTCTTGGGGGTGATGAAGTCGGTGGAGCGGGTGGAGTTGAGGATGTTCTCGTCCGCCGCCACGCAGCGCTCGTCGCTGTAGCTGTCGAGCAGGGCCTCAGGCGCCACCCCGTCGATCACCAGCTTGAGCTTCCAGCCCAGGTTGTCCACATCCTGCAGGCCAGAGTTGGCACCCCGAGCGCCGAACGGCGAGACCTGGTGCGCCGCATCACCGGCAAACAGCACCCGCCCATGGCGGAAGCGCTGCATGCGACGGCACTGGAAGGTGTACACGCTCACCCACTCCAGCGCGAAGGCGTGCTCCGGCCCCAGCATGGCTTGAATGCGGGGGATCACCCGCTCGGGCTTCTTTTCTTCCTCAGGGTCGGCCTCCCAGCCGAGTTGGAAGTCAATGCGCCAGACGTTGTCCGCCTCACGGTGCAGCAACACGCTCTGCCCACGGTGGAAAGGTGGATCAAACCAGAACCAGCGCTCGGCAGGAAAGTCGGCTTTCATCACCACGTCGGCGATCAAGAAGCGGTCTTGGAACACCTTGCCCTCGATCTCCAGGCCCAACAGGCGGCGGATGGGGCTGCGGGCGCCATCGGCCACCACCAGCCAGTCGGTGTCCACGGTGTAGTCGCCCTCAGGCGTGCTGACGCACAGGCTCGCGCCCTGGCCATGCGGCTCCACCTGGGTGACTTTGCTCAGCCAGCGCAGCTCGATGCCGGGCAACTCGGCCACCCGCTTGAGCAGGATTTCCTCCAGGTGGTACTGCTGCAGGTTGACCATGCCGGGGCGCTCGTGGCCCGCCTCGGGCAGCAGGTTGAAGTGGAAGACCTCCTCGGTGTCAAAGAAGGTGCGACCGACGTTCCAAGTGACGCCCTTGTCCACCACCGGCTGGCCGGCACCTTGGCGGTCCAGCACTTCCAGGGCGCGCTTGGCGTAGCACAGGCCGCGCGAGCCGACGCTGACGGTCTTGTCATCGTCCAGCATCAGCACCGGCAAGCCGAGCTGCGCCAGCTCAATGGCCGCGCTCAGGCCCACGGGGCCGGCGCCCACCACCACCACGGGACGGCGGTGCGAGGGGACGCCGTCCAGCTCAGGCGGCCGCACAAATGCGAATTCAGGGTAGGTGTAGGTTGAGAGCATGTGCGCACCTCCGGGTTCAGCCTTCCAGGGCCTTCCACATGTCGATGTCGCGCTGGGCCGTCCAAATGCGCGGATCGGGGTACTGCGTGGCCTCGTCGTAGGCGCGGGTCACGTCAAAGGGCATGCAGTGGTTGAAGATCACCCACTGGCCGTACTTGGGTTGCAGACGGGCGAATGTCTCTTCGTACACCGCGCGCAGCGCCTTGCCCTGGGCGGCGCCGGCCTTGACGCTGGCGAACAGCTCCGAGACAAAGGCGCGCGTGCCGTCCAAGCCGGCCTGGACCTGTTCGGGCGTGGTCAGGGCAGCGCCACGGCCCGGCACCAGGGCGACTGGCTGCAGGGCGGCCAGGTTGCTGAGCGTCTGCGGCCAGTCCTGGAAATAGGCGTCGCCGGCATAGGGGGTGGCGTCAAACTCCACCAAGTCGCCCGAGAACAGCACCTTCTCCTGGGGCAACCAGACCACGGTATCACCCTTGGTGTGGCCACGGCCGAGCTGCAGCAGCTGCACTTCCAGTCCGCCCAGCCACAGGGTCATCTTGCCGGTGAAGGTGAGCGTGGGCCAGGTCAGGCCCGCCGGCACGCTCTCGACATTGCGGAACAGGCGCGGGAAGCGACCGATTTCGCTGGCCTTGTCCTGCTCGCCGCGCTCGACGATCAGGTCCCAGGTGTCTTGGCTGGCGATGATCTGCTCGCCGCCCTCGGCCATGTAGGCGCTGGCCCCCAGCACGCGCACGGCGTGGTAATGGCTCAGCACCACGTACTTGATGGGTTTGTCGGTCACCTCGCGGATGCGGCGGATCACGTCGGCGGCCATCACCGGCGTGGCCTGGGTGTCGATCACCATCACCGCGTCCTCACCGATGATGACGCCGGTGTTGGGGTCGCCCTCAGCGGTATAGGCCCAGGCGTGGGCCGAGAGCTGGGTGAAACTCACGCGCTTTTCTTCTAGGTCGGCGTGGGAGGCGAAGGTCTTGGTCATCGTGAGGCTCCGGATCATCGGCCGGCTTGGCGGCCTGCCATGCGGTTCGGACCCGATGCCCGAACAGCCAAGTTCTGATAGAACGAACAAATTCGTTATCAACGAATCTCAGGTTTGATCTTAGTCAGTCCGTTTGCCCATGTCTAACTGATTTGCTTTAGTAGAAACCCTGTCATGACTATCCCAGACACCGAGGCCACCGACGCCTCGGCCGGCGAGGCGCGCGGCCCGCGCGGCATCCAGAGCATCGAGGTGGGTGGGCAACTGCTGCTGGCCCTGGCGCACCACGGCCGCCCGCTGGCCTTGAAGGACCTGGCCCGCGAGGCCGGCATGCCGCCGGCCAAGGCGCATCCCTACCTGGTCAGCTTCCAGAAGATCGGGCTGGTGGCACAGGAATCGGGCAGTGGCCGCTACGGTCTGGGCCCGCTGGCCTTGCAGCTGGGCTTGATCAGCCTGCAGCAGTTCGATCCGGTGCGCCTGGCTACGCCGGTCATCGAAGAGTTGGCGCTGAGCACCGGGCTGACGCTGGCCATTGCGGTGTGGGGCAACCGCGGGCCCACGCTGGTGCGCATCGCCGAGGCCCCCAGCCCCGTGCACGTGAGCATGCGCCATGGCACGGTGATGAGCCTCAAGGGCACAGCCTCCGGCCAGCTGTTCGCGGCCTGCCTGCCGCAGGCGGAGGTGCGCGCGGCCTGGCCGGCGGAGGAAGTGTGGGACGAGGCCTTCAGCCAAACGCTGTCGACGATCCGCACCCAGGACCTGGCCTGGGTGGACGGCAGCGCGGTGCCCGGTGTGCGGGCCATGGCCGCGCCGGTGCGCGATGGCAGCGGCCGGCTGGTGCTGAGCCTGACGGCCATCGGGCCGTCGGCCCTGGTGAACCTGGATGCCCGGGGACCCCTGGCGCAGGCCCTGCGCCAAGCCGCGGGCCAGTTGTCCGCCCAATTGGGCTGGCGCGCGGCAGAAGCCGTCCAGGCCTGAGGCGTGGGCACCGGGCGGCAGGTCACCGCCGGTGGCGGGGCAGGACTCAGCCCGGGGTTTGCAGACGGGCCAGGCGGCGATCGATCAGTCTGCGCATGTTGCCCATGGAGAACTGGTGGGCATGCAGCAGCATCAGCAGGCCATTGCGCTGCAGGTCCAGCAGGTCGGCATCGGGCAACGCATTCAGCGTTTCCTCGTCGGCGGCCAGGAAGCCATCGACCTGCACCGGCGTGCCATCGCTGAGCTTGGCATCAAAGCGCTTGGGCTTGAGCAGGTTCAGCTCCATCAGGCGCTTGCCGATGAGCCGGGTACGCTCCACCTCCACCTCCACCTGCTCGACAAACTTGCTCACGTCCTGCAGCAGGGTCGAGCCCTCCCCGTTCTCCTGAAAGAGAGGTGTGCCCTCGGTCTCGGAGACCCCGGGTGAAGCGGCGTCAAAGCAAACCACGTAGCGGTCGTCGGCCACCCGGGCCATGGTGAAGGGATAAGCGCGCAGGATGGCGGGCACGTAGTGGGCATCCCAGCGGCCATCGGCCTGCAGGAACAGGTTTTCGCCCTGCGCCAGGCCAAACACCGCCACTGGCGCCACCAGCGTCTTGCCGTCACCGTCCTTGCCAGCAGGCAGGAACAGGATGGGGTATTCCTTGCAGGCGTCGCCAAACTCGGCGGCCGTGAGGAAGAAGGCATTGAACGTCTGGGCCGCAGCCAGGTGGTTCACATCCTGACGCAGCCGCAGCTTGCGGTGCTGCTCACGGTCCAGCGCCACCGGCTGCTTGTGCAGTTCGGCATTGATCACTCGGTTTCTCCATCGTCAGCGGTGCGCGTGGCCAGCACCTTGTCCACCCGCTTGCCATCGAGGTCCACCACCTCGAAGCGCCAGCCACTCCAGTGCACCACGTCGGTGGTGTGCGGCAGCCGGCCCAGCAACAGCATGATCATGCCCGCCAGGGTGTTGTAGCGCCCGCGGTCCTCCTCGGGCAGTTCCTTGACCTGCAGCCGGTCCTTGAGCTCGGGCACCGGGATCAGGCCGTCGATCAGCCAGCTGCCGTCCTGGCGCTGCACCGCCCAGGCGTCCGCACCACCCTCCTCGCCAAACTCCCCGGCGATGGCTTCCAGCACGTCGCGCACGGTGATCATGCCTTGCACCGCGCCGTACTCGTCGACGACAAAGACCAGCTCAGCACCCGAGGTGCGGAAATGCTCCAGCAACTCCATGCCCGAGAGGGTCTCGGGCACGAACACCGGCGGATCCAGGTGGTCGGTCAGGCGGTGCAGTTGGCCATCGGCCATGGGCTTGATCAGGCTGTGCGAGGCCACCACGCCAATCACATCATCCAGGCCATCGCGGCAGACCGGATAGCGCGCGTGCTCCTCTTCGGCAATGGTCTGCAACACCTGCTCAATCGGCGCGTTGGCGTCCAGCCAATGGATCTCGGCCCGCGGCAGCATCATCGAGCCGATCTGGCGGTCGTCCAGCCGGAACACGTTGCGCACCATCTGGTGTTCCGTGGCCTCGATGACGCCAGCATCCAAGCCTTCCTCCAGGCTTGCGGCGATCTCCTCCTCGGTCACGCTGCGGGCCGGTCCGCCGCGAATGCCCAGAAGACGCAGCATGGCGTCGGTGCAGGTGGCCAGCAGCGCCACCAGGGGCCGGGTGGCCACGGACAGCCACTGCATCGGGCGGGCCACCAGCGCGGCAACACTTTCGGGGTACATCTGGCCCAGACGTTTGGGCACCAGCTCACCAAAAATGATCGACAAGATCGTGATGATGACCACCACCACCGCGGTCGCCGCGATTTCAGACGCCCCAGGCGAGACAGGCAGGTGGGCCTGGAACCAGGTCGAAAGCGGTCCGGAAAAGGCTGCATCGCCCACGATGCCGTTGAGCACCCCGATGGACGTGATGCCGATCTGCACTGTCGAGAGAAAGCGCGTGGGGTTGTCGTGCAGTTCTATCGCCGCCCGGGCCCCCCCGTCTCCCGCCTCCACCATCACCTGCAGCCGCGCCTTGCGGCTGGCCGACAGGGCCATCTCGGACATGGCAAAGATGCCGTTGAGGAGGATCAGAAAGATGAGAAGCGCTATGTCCATGGACGGCAGGCCCGGTTGTCCGGCCCGCTGGGCGTGTGAAGGGAAAGATTTGGGGGGCGAGCGTAGCAGAATCAGGTGATGCATTACCTCATGGGCGACGTCCAGGGCTGCTGCGATGCCCTGGAGCGGCTGCTGGCCGACATCGGCTTCTCACCCTCGCGCGATCACCTGCACGTGCTGGGCGATCTGGTCAACCGCGGCCCCGATTCCCTGGGCACCCTGCGGCGCCTGCGCGACCTGGGCGCCAGCGCCACCTGCCTGCTGGGCAACCACGACCTGCACCTGCTGGCGGTAGCCCACGGGGTACGCCCAGCCCACCGCCAGGACACCTGCGCCGCCATCCTGGAAGCGCCCGACCGTGAGGCGTGGCTGGAGTGGCTGCGCCAGCGGCCGCTGGCCGATGTGGCCTGCGGCTGGCTCACGGTCCACGCCGGCGTGGTGCCGCAGTGGGACCGCGACATCACCCTGAGCCTGGCAGCCGAGGTGCAGACCGTGTTGCGCGGGCCGGGGCTGCCGCACTTTCTGCATGCCATGTACGGCAACGAGCCGGCACGCTGGGATCCGCGGCTCAGCGGGGTGTCCCGTTGGCGTTTCATCGTCAATGCCCTGACCCGGCTGCGTTTCTGTGCCGCGGATGGCACGCTTGAATTCGCCACCAAGGACGGGGCCGCGCAGGCCCCCGATGGTTTCGCGCCCTGGTTTGACCACCCGCAGCGGGCCACGCGGGACCAGCCCGTGGCCTTTGGCCACTGGTCCACCCTGGGCCTGCGGTGCAGCCCCCTGCTGCTGGCACTGGACACCGGCTGCGTCTGGGGAGGGCAGCTGACCGCCGTGCGCGTGGACGGCGGACGCCAGGACCTGCACCAGGTCCGCTGCAACCAGGCGCAAGCCCCTGGCCCCGGAAGATGAGATGAGCCGACTGCCCGGTCCGCCGCTGGACGCGGCCACACTGCTCTTCGCCACGGCGCTGATGGGCTTTGTCATGGCCGCCTTCGCGCTGAGCGCCGCCCGGGCCATGCCGGCCCAGCGGGACAGCCTGCGCCTGTGGGCCGGTGCCATGGTGGCCACGGGCGTCGCCTTCCTGCTCTACTACCTGCGCGGCCACATCGATTGGTACCTGAGCTTCATCGGCGGCAATGCCGCCGCCATCCTGATCCCATCCTTGCTGTTGCGGGCCCAGTACCAGCTGGTGCAGGCGCCGCCACCACGCCGGGCGCTGATGGCCACGGGCGTATGGGGCTTCGGCGGCGTGGCGGTGTCTGCAGCCCTGCAATGGGACGCCAACCTGGCCGCCATCACCATGTCCAGCAGCCTAGCGGCCATGGCCCTGTTGTACGGCCGCATCATGACCTCCCACCCGGTGGCCCGCACCCTGCCCGGTGCGCCGTTCGCTGCCCTCGTGGCGCTGGCCTGCTTCATCAGCTTCACCTGGCGGGCGGCCATGGCGCTGCTAGGGGAACTGCCGCCCATCAACATCACCCGCACCAGCGATGGCCCGGCCCACCTGGGCTCGCTCGTGGCCGGCGGCCTGTTCATCGCCGGCGCCTCGATCAGCTTCTTCAGCATGGCCCACGAGTTGCGCCGCCGCGAGGTGCTGGAGCACGCCCGGCGCGACGGCCTGACCGGTGTGCTGACGCGCACCGCCTTCTTCGAGGCGGCGGAACAGCTCGACCCCACCCGTCCCTGCGCAGTGGCCATGATCGACCTGGACCATTTCAAGCAGGTCAACGACGAACATGGACATGCCAACGGCGATCTGGCGCTGGCCCACATGGCACGGTTGATCGCCGGCGGCGTGCGCGGCCAGGACCTGGTGGGGCGCTACGGCGGCGAGGAGTTCTGCGTGCTGCTGCGGCACTGCGGCACCACCGAAGCCCTGGGCTTTGGCGAACGCTTGGTGCAGCAGGCGCGCCGCAGCGCGGTGCGGCTGCCCGACGGGCGCCGGCTGCAATGCACCCTGTCGGTGGGCATGGCCTGCCACCCGGGACAAGACGGCGGAGTGCCAGCCCCTGCCTTCCAGCTCGATGCCCTGCTGCGCCAGGCCGACAACGCCCTCTACCGCGCCAAGCATGCGGGCCGGAACCAGGCCGTGCTGGCCTGAAGACCTGCACCGCCACACCACCCTCAGGCCGCATAGGACATAATCCGCGGCTCCAAGGAGATGTGGCCGAGTGGTTTAAGGCAGCGGTCTTGAAAACCGCCGAGGGTGGAAGCCCTCCGTGAGTTCGAATCTCACCGTCTCCGCCACTTGCATGAAGGCCCGGCTCGTCCGGGCCTTCTTCATGGTGCATCGCACACACGCACCCACACACACGCCCACCGGTGCACAACCGCCAGCCTCCGCGCCACGCTCAGGCCGGGCGAAAAAAAAGCCACCCGAGGGTGGCCTTTTGGCAAGGCGACGGGGGCCGCCGCAGAAATACCAGCCGATCAGGCCAGCTTTTCCTTGATACGAGCCGACTTGCCCGAACGCTGGCGCAGGTAGTACAGCTTGGCGCGACGCACGTCACCACGACGCTTGACGTCGATCGAGGCGATCAGCGGGCTGTACAGCTGGAAGGTACGCTCCACGCCTTCGCCGCTGGAGATCTTGCGGACGATGAAGCTGGAGTTCAGGCCGCGGTTGCGCTTGGCAATCACGACGCCTTCGTAGGCCTGCACGCGCTTGCGGGTGCCTTCCACCACGTTCACGTTCACCACCACGGTGTCGCCAGGGGCGAAAGCGGGGATGGTCTTGTTCAGGCGAGCAATTTCTTCTTGCTCGAGGGTCTGGATCAGGTCCATGGTTGCTCCACAGGATCATGCCGGCGTTGTGGATGAAGAGCGTCCCGCACTGCACACCAGATGGACCTCACCGCCAGGCGGTCCGGGCTGTCAGGTGCCAGATGGAGAACGCGGCAGGCCTGGCTTGGTATCTTGAAAGACACACCGGCCAGTCACCTGCCTGAGGGTTTGCGCAGCCCACTGGGTGGCCCGCGACTTGTCCCGGCAGAGGATCGAATCGCGCATTCTAGCTCAAGCCAGTGACTTCAAGAACTGCTCGTCCGCCTTGCTCAACAGACCCGCTGCCCGCGCCGCCACGATCAGGTCCGGACGCCGCGCCTGGGTCAGGGCCAAGGAGCGCTCCCGCCTCCAGCGGGCAATGGCCGCGTGATGACCCGACAGCAGCACGGCTGGCACCGGCCAAGGCTGGCCCTGCTCGTCGACCAACACTTCAGGACGACTGTAGTGGGGACAGTCCAGCAACCCGTTCTCGAAACTGTCCTCGAGGTGGGAGCGCGCATCGGAAAGCACGCCTTCCTGCAGGCGGGCCACACCATCGAGCAGCGCCAGGGCCGGCAACTCGCCGCCAGAGAGCACAAAATCCCCCAGGCTCAGTTCCAGATCCACATGCCGGTCCAGCACGCGCTGGTCGATACCCTCATAGCGGCCACACAGCAGAATCGCCCCCGGACCGGCCGCCATCTCGCGCATCAGGGCCTGGTCCATGCGCCGCCCCGTGGGGCTGAAATGGACCACAGGCCGGGTCGGCTCGTTTTGGCTGGCGGCTCGGACAGCCCTCAGGGCCCGCTCCAGGGGCTCTGCCAGCATCACCATGCCGGGGCCACCGCCATACGGACGGTCATCGACCCGGCGGTAGTTGTCCTCGGCATGCTCACGCAAGGGCCACAGGTGCAGCTGTATGCGCCCGCTGTCGTAGGCTCGACGGTTGATGCCCTGCTGCAGGAAGGGCGTGAAGAGGTCGGGGAAGAGGGTGAGGATGTCAAAACGCACGGGACCTCCGGACTGAAGGGCAGGCGATCGGCCTCCGGTGGCCCTGACGGGCCGACCGCACGGCATGCGGCCCTCAAAGACAGGGCCGCCTGCGAGCAGGCGCGCCCCCGTCAGCTCAATAGTCCAGGCCCCAGTCCACCACGATGCGGCGGGCAGGCAGGTCCACCCGGTCGACGTAGGCCTCGACAAAGGGGACAAGGCGCTCATCGGCGCCGCCTTCAGGCGCGTCGGCACGGGCGCGGATGCGCAGCACACAATGCGGCCCGGTGTCCAGCAGGTCGGCCACCACCCCCAGCACCTCGTCTTGGCGGTTGACGACGGTCAGGCCGATCAGGTCCACCCAGTAGTACTCGCCATCGGTGGGCGTAGGGAAACTGCCGCGCGCCACGAACACGCGGGTGCCCTTGAGGGCCTCAGCCGCACTGCGGTCAGGCACGTCCTGCGCTTGCGCCACCACGACCTCGCCATGCGCCTTGGCATGGGTGATCTTGAGCAGTCGGGGGCCGGCGGGCACGCCGGGTGTTGGCGCCGGCACAACGCCGGCACGGGTCGGGGCAGCCGGTGGCTGGAGGAACCAGCGCCGTGAAGAGAAAAGCGCCTTGGGGTCGGCTGAAAAGGGTTGGACTTTGAAGCCGCCCTTGATGCCCCAGGCGTCGACGATGCGGCCGACCTCGACCGCATCGTCAGGCCACACGGTCACCTCGTCAAGCTGCTGCCAAAGGGTCAGCGCCGCGGATGCCGTCGTGGTCATGGGCGCGCAATACTCAGGCAGCAGCGGCCGGCACGACCTGAGCCTTGGCCTGGGCGATCAGGCGCAGAGCGGTGTCAGACGGCTGAGCGCCGCTGTCGATCCAGTAGGTCACGCGGTCCAGCGCCACGCGCAGGCCTTCGGCCTGGCCCTTGGCCATCGGGTTGTAGAAGCCCACGCGCTCGATGAAGCGGCCATCACGGCGCTCACGGGAGTCGGAGACGACGATGTTGTAGAAAGGGCGCTTCTTGGAGCCGCCGCGGGACAGACGAATCACGACCATGATCGATCCTTGCAGAATTTGTAAAGTGACCTGTCACGGCTGGAGACACTCAGCGCAACCCGGCCGGCTTGGGTGGCGCCTGCACGAGGCCGGCGCCATCCGGTTGGAGGGTCTTCCGGCTGGTTAGATACACCCCGCACCAACATGCAGGGCCGCAACCGGAACCCACGATTATAGAGTGCCGCCGCAGGCTTTCACCAGCAGCCGCGTTACCGGGTCAATCAAACAACACGGTACTGAGCCAGTAGAACATGGCCGCCACAAAGGCCGACGCCGGGATGGTGAAGATCCAGGCCCATACGATGTTGCCTGCCAGACCCCAGCGAACCGCCGAAGGGTTGCGCACCGACCCCACCCCGACGATGGCGCCGGTGATGGTGTGGGTGGTGGACACCGGGATGCCCAAGCTGGTGGCCAGGAAGAGGGTCATCGCCCCTCCGGTCTCGGCGCAGAAGCCGCCCACGGGCTTGAGCTTGGTCAGGCGCTGGCCCATGGTCTTGACGATCCGCCAGCCGCCGAACATGGTGCCGGCGCCGATGGCCAGGTAGCAGCTCCAGATCACCCAGCTCGGCGGGGCCTTGGCATCCACCGTCATGTAGCCGGCCGCCACCAGCAGCATCCAGATGATGCCGATGGTCTTCTGGGCGTCGTTGCCGCCATGGCCCAGCGAGTACAGGCCGGCGGACACCAGCTGCAGTCGACGGAACCAGCGGTCCACCCGAATGGGCGAGGTGCGCCGGAAGACCCAGGCCACCAGCACCATCATGAGCGACCCCAGGACAAAGCCAAGGAACGGCGACACGAAGATGAACACCACCGTCTTGAGGATGCCCGCGCCAATCAGCTTGGACACGCCGGCCTTGGCCATGACCGCGCCGATGATGCCGCCGATCAGGGCGTGCGAGCTTGACGACGGAATGCCGTACCACCAGGTGATCACATTCCAGGTGATGGCACCGATCAGGGCACCAAACACCACGTGGTGATCCACGATGCCCGGCTCGACGATGCCCTTGCCGATCATGCTCGCCACCTTGAGCTGGAAGATGGCGATAGCGATGACGTTGAAGAAGGCCGCGAACAGCACCGCCTGCTGCGGCTTGAGCACGCCAGTGGAGACGACGGTGGCAATGGAGTTGGCCGCGTCGTGGAAGCCGTTCATGAAGTCGAAGGCCAGCGCCAGCACCACCAGCATGGCCACGACCCAGAACGCGATGGAAGCTGTTTCCATGCTCTAGGCTCCGCCGCGGTCAGGAGTTCTCGAGGACGATGCCCTCGATCAGGTTGGCCACGTCCTCGCAGCGGTCGGAGATGGTCTCCAGGTGCTCATAGATCGCCTTGAGCTTGATCAACTCGCGGGTGTCGGCCTCTTCGCGGAACAGGCGCGACATGGCGCTGCGCATGACGCGGTCGGCATCGGACTCCAGGCGGTCGATTTCTTCGCAGGTCTTGAGGGCCGCCTCGGTGATCTCGGGGACGTTGAGCTTGGGCAACAGGGTCACGGCGTGTTGCACACGCTCGCAGCACTTCAGCGAGATTTCGCACAGGCGCACGACGTCCTCGGTCACATGCTGCACGTCGTACAGCGCCATGACTTCGCTGGAGTCCTGCAGCAGGTCCAGGATGTCGTCCATGGAATTGATCAGGCCGTGGATCTGCTCGCGGTCCAGCGGCGTGATGAAGGTGCGGTGCAGCAGGCGGTTGACCTCGGCGGTCACCTTGTCCGCGCTGTGCTCGGCGGCGTCCACCTCAGAGGCGAACTTCTCGCGCTGGACCTTGTCCTCGTAGTTCTGGACCATGGACATGAAGGATCGGGCACCTGCCACGATGTACTGGCCATGCTCGTTGAACAGCTCGAAGAAATTGCCATCCTTGGGCAACAGCTTGCCGAAGATCATCAGGGTCTCCTGCCAGGCACTGCGGCCCTGGCGTTCAAACAATCACGCCCCCGGGGAGGCACGGGGGCGTCTCGGACGCCACCCTGGCGGGTGGCGTATGGCGGCGGGCGTCAGCCTGCAACCGCTCGGCTTGAGACGGGGCGCAGCCGCGCGTCCGGATGGATCCACACGGTCGTCACGCCGACGTCATCTTCGTATTGTAACTACCCCGACCGGCCATCGGTTTCAGGCCAGGCACAGGATGTTCTGGTCCGCCACCGCGGGCAGGTAGGCGTCCAGCCGGCCCAGACCCGGCGCCTGCAGGGTCGGGTCCAGACTGAGCAGCGGCACCAGCACAAAGGCACGCTCGGCCAGCCGCGGGTGCGGCAAAGTCAGCTCCACGGTGTTCAGAACCTGCTGGCCATGCATCAGCAGGTCCAGGTCCAGGGTCCGGGGTGCGTTCGGATACGGGCGCTCACGACCATGGTCCAGCTCGATGCGCTGCAGCGCGTGCAGCAGCGCCAACGACGGCAAGGTGGTGCGGATCCGCGCCACGGCATTGAGGTAGTCCGGCCCGCCGGCGCCTACCGGCGCTGTGCGATAAAAGGCCGAGGCCTGAAGCTGGTCGACCCCCGGCAAGCGCCGAAGGGCCTGGAGTGCCGCCTCCAGCGTGGCCCGGGCATCCCCCAGATTGGCCCCTAAGCCGATCCAGGCCGGCTGCACCTCGGGCGCTGCAGCGGTCATGCCGCAGGACCGGTGTCGCCGCCGCCCTGCCCTGCGGCCGTCGACTCCACGCGGGCGCCGGCCGGCTTGCGGCGGCGGCGACGGCGCTTGCGTGCCGGCGCTTCGCCGCCGTCGGCAGACGGCGCCTCGGCATCGGCATCCGCGTCCTCTGGCTCGTCACCGCCCTCGCCTGCGGGGCGCACCGCCGCATCGCGGACGGCCTCCCGGGCCGGCCGCCGGGTGCGCGGGGCCTGCTCCCGCACCGCTTCCACCAGGGCCTCGCGCTCACCCTCATCACCCAGCGAGAAGTCTTCCCACCATTCGGCCAAGTCAGCCAGGCCGGACTCGGCATCCGCCCGCAGGCGCAGGAAGTCGTAGCCGGCCCGGAAACGCGGCTGCTCGACCAGGGTGTAGGGCGATCGGCCACCGCGGCGCTCGAAGCGGGGCTGCATCATCCAGATGTCCCGCATGTCGGCGGCCAACTTGCCGCGACCGGAAATGTCCCCGATGCGGGCATCGAAGACCGCGTCGATGGCCTGGGACAGCGCCGGCGTGGCGGGCTCTCCCTGGGCACGGCGCTGCTCCCAGCCCTGCAGCACGTCATGCCACAGCAAGCAGGCCAGCAGGAAGCTTGGGGCAACGGCCTTGCCTTCCTGGACCCGGCGGTCGGTGTCCTGCAGCGCCAGCAGGATGAACTTCCAGCGGTCGCTGCCTTCAGGCGCCTGCGCCAGCACGGCATCCAGCACCGGAAACACGCCGCGGTCCAGCCCGTGGACCTTGAGCTGCGCCACGCTGGCCACAGCATGGCCGGTCTGCAGCAGCTTGACCATCTCATCAAAGAGACGGGAGGCCGGCACGTTGGCCAGCAAACTGGACATGGCACGGATGGGCTGCTGCGTACGGGCATCGATGGTGAAGCCCAGCTTGGCGGCAAAGCGCACTACACGCAGGATGCGCACGGGGTCCTCGCGATAGCGGGTCTCCGGGTCGCCGATCATGCGCAACACTTGGCCCTTGGCATCCTTCAGACCTTGGTGATAGTCGATCACGGTCTGGGTGCGGGGGTCGTAGTACATGGCGTTGACGGTGAAGTCACGCCGGGCGGCGTCCTCGATCTGGGGACCCCAGACGTTGTCACGCAGCACCCGGCCGCTGGCATCGACCGCATGCTGCTTGTGGGCGATGGCGGACTTGGCGGTCTTTTCGTTGCCCTGCACCGGTTCGGCCGCGGCGGGATCCAGGTAGGCGCGGAAGGTGGAGACTTCGATGACCTCGTGGTCGCGCCCGCGGCCGTGGATCACGTGCACGATCTGGAAGCGACGACCGATGATGAACGCGCGACGGAACAGGGCCTTGACCTGCTCCGGCGTGGCGTTGGTGGCCACGTCGAAGTCCTTGGGACGACGTCCGACCAGCAGGTCGCGGACCGCCCCGCCGACGATGTAAGCCTCATAGCCTGCATCCTGCAGGGTGGTGACCACCTTGACCGCACGGTCATCGAGCAGACGCGGATTGATGCCGTGCTCTGCCACGGGCACTTCCACGCGCTGGCCCAGGGGAATGCGGACGGGCGCGGGGGTCTGGGCGGCGTCCTTGCCCAGGAGCTTATTGATGAACTTGCGAATCATGGTGTGTCGAACAGGTTCAGGACCTGCCATCCGCGCTCGGCCGCGATGCGGGCCAGCGCAGGAGAGGGGTTGGTGGCCACCGGCGTGCGCACCACTTCAAGCAGCGGCAGGTCGTTGGTGGAATCGCTGTAGAAGTGGACATCCCCGAAGTCATCCAGCGTGCGTCCCTGGTCAGCCAGCCAAGCCTTGACCCGTGCGATCTTCCCGGCCTGGAAGGTAGGCACACCGCGGATGCTGCCGCTGAACAGGCCATTCTCGGTGCGTTCCAGCTCCACAGCCAGCAGGGTCTGCACCCCGAAGGCGTCGGCGATGGGGCGGGTGACGAACTCATTGGTGGCCGTGACGATGGCCACCAGATCACCCGCGCGCTGGTGGCGCGCCACCAGCGCGCGGGCCTGGGGCTGGATCATCGGGAGGATCACCTCGCTCATGTAGCGCTCGCGTGCGGCCAGGGCCTGCTCCAGAGGCCGTTGACGCCAGACGGCGGTGGCGAACTCAATGTAGTCGGCCAACACCAGCGTGCCCGCCATGTAGTGCGCATAGAACTCGTCGTTGCGGGCACGCCAGGCGGCCCCATCGGCCCAGCCGATGTCCACCATGAACTGCCCAAAGGCATGGTCGGAGTCGCCTGGAAGCAGGGTGCCGTCCAGGTCAAACAGGGCGAGATTCATCCTCAAGGTCCTTCTTCGGCCAGCATCCGGCGCAGCAGCGGCACAGTCATCGCGCGCCCCTCAGCCAGGGAGAAACGCTCCAGGCGCCTGACCAGGGCCTGCAGGCTGGCCAGGTCGCGCGCATGGTGGGTGAACAAGTGGTCAAGCAGTTCGGTCGGCAGGCTCAGGCCCTGCCTCAGGGCGTCACGTTGCAACACCTGCCGCATCTGGGCCTCGGACAGCGGGTGCACGGCGTACACGGGCCCCCAGCCCAAGCGGGTGCGCAGGTCCTCACGCACCGGCAGATCCACCGGCGGCATCCGCCCCGCCGACACCATCTGCACGCCATGGGCGGCCGCCTCGATGAAGAGGGTGAAGGCGGCGTGCTGGTGATCGGGATCCAGACGCTCGGCGCCATCCAGCACGATCAGGGCCAGGCCAGGGCTGACCTCCCAGGGCAGTCCCTGCCGGGCGTCAAACCAGGCCGCACGGCCACCGGCGAGCTGGACCTCGTTGACCAGGGCCGACAGCAGATACGTCTTACCGACGCCCGCAGGCCCCCACAGGTATACCGGCGGTCCCGGCCACGCGAGGTCACGCAAGCCATGCAGCACTTCGGCATTGGCCCCAAGCACGAAGTCCGACAGCCGCGGGGACTCCTCGAACGCGATGGGCAGTGGCAGCTGTTTCATCCCTGGTACAGACGGCTCGACAGATACATGCAGGTCAGCCGGCGCCAGGCCACCAGGGCAACGGCCGACACGGGCAGCGCCACGAGGACGCCAACAAATCCCAGAAGATGGCCAAAGGCCATCAGGGCGAAGATCACTGCCAGCGGACTCAGGCCGACGCGCTCGCCCACCAGACGGGGCGTGAGCACAAAACTCTCCAGCAACTGGCCCAGCCCATAAACCACCGCCACCGACAGCAGGCCGTACCAGCCGCCGAACTGCAGCAGGCCCGCCATCAGGGCCAGCAGCAACCCGAGGCCGAAACCCACATACGGGATGAAGACCGCCAGCCCGGTGAACACCCCTACCGGCAGCGCCAAGTCAAAACCCGCCAGGGCCAGACCTGAGGTGTAGAAGGCTGACAGGGCCAGCATCACCATGAGCTGGCCGCGCAGGTACTGGCCTAACACCTCATCGGCTTCCGCCAGAAAACTGTCCACCGCCTGGCGGTGCCGCGGCGGGATCAACCCCAACCAGCGTGCCACCAACCGCGGCCAGTCCATCAGCAGGAAGAACAGCACCACGGGCACCAAAAAGAGATTGCCCAGCAGTGCCAACAACAGGCTGCCCCCCAGACGCACCGAACTCAGCACCGTGGCCAGCCACTCCTCGAGGTTGCCATCCAGGGCCTTGAGCACCAGGGCCTTGAGCGATGCCACGTCCAGTCGCACCTGAACCCCCCAGGCAGCCAACACGGGCTGCAGCTGCGTGCCCATGCGCTCGACCAACAGTGGCACCTGCTGGCGCAGCAGCGGCAACTCCTTGGACAGGATGGGGACCACCAGCAGCAGCAACGCGGCCAGCACCAGCAGGGCCAGCACAACCACGCCCACAACGGCCAGCACCCTGGGCACACGCCGGTGGACCAGCCGCTCCACCGCGGGATGCAGCACATAAGCCAACACCGCTGCGACCACAAAGGGCGCCATCACCGGTGCCAACAGCCAGATGAGCGTGACCAGCACCAGCGCGATGGCCAGCCAGCCCAGGGACTGGCGCTGGGTCGGGGTCAGGTTCATCGAAATTCTCCCAGGGGTGCGCCACGCAGCGTCGGCCTTCCCGGCGCCACGGCCCCGAATTCTAGGAGCGCCCCTGACATGCGCCGCCGACCGCCTCAGCCCCGGCGCGCGAACTGCCGCAGGTTCACACCCAGCAGCCGCAGCACACCAAAGTAGGCCAGCGCCGCCACCAGCAACACCGCCGCCAGCAAACCGGCGCGCCAGCCCCACCGGGCCTGCAGACCGATCCAGTCCACCGCCTGCGCGGCCCAGAACAGCCAGCCCCCCAGCACGGCATTGGCAACCGCCAGCCGCAGCAGGAAACCCGCCCAGCCAGGCGTGGGCACCAACACCCCCAGACGCCGCAGGCCCAGATAGAGCCAGCCGGCATTGACCATGGCCCCCAGGCCGATGGAGAGGGTAAGGCCCGCATGCCCCAGCCAGGGTACGAAGGCGAGGTTCATCAGTTGGGTGGCGGCCAGCACCACGATGGAGATGCGCACCGGGGTGCGCAGATCTTGACGGGCATAGAAACCGGGAGCCAGCACCTTGATGGCCACCAGCCCGAGCAGGCCACAGCCATAGCCCTGCAAAGCCAGGGCACTCATGGCCACGGATTCCGCGGTGAAGCGGCCGTAGTGGAAGAGCACGGTCAGCAAGGGCTGGGCAAACAGCAGGCAGGCCAGCATGCAGGGTGCTGCCAGCAGCATGACCAACCGCAACCCCCAGTCCAGGTGGCCGGAATAGCCCTCCCGGTCACCTTTCGCCTGCAGGGCGGTGAGACCAGGAATGAGGACCACCCCCAGGGCCACCCCCAGCAGCGCGGTGGGGAACTCCATCAGACGCTCGGCGTAGAACATCCAGGAGACGGCGCCGGGGCCCAGGTGAGAGGCGATCTGGCTGTTGATGAGCAGCGACAGCTGCGCGACCGAGACCCCGAGCAGGGCGGGCGCCATGTGTCCCAGCACCCGGTGGACGCCCTCGTGGCGCCATGCCGCTCGCACGGCCGCCGGAGACAGCCCGATGCGGGGCAGGCAACCGATGCGGCGCAGCGCCGGCACCTGCAGCGACAGTTGCAGGACGCCCCCCAGCAGCACCCCCGCCGAAAGGGCATGAATGGGCGCGATGCCCCAAGCCTGAAGGCCGGGAGCCAGCGCCGCTGCGCACAGGATCATGGCCACATTCAGCAGCACCGGCGTGGCCGCCGGAATGGCGAAACGCTTCCAAGTATTCAGGATGCCCGCCGACAAGGCCACCAGGGACATGAAACCGATGTAGGGGAACATCCAGCGCGTCATCAGCACGGCCAGGTCCAGCTCCTGCAGGCCGGCGCCAAACAGCCAGACCACCACAGGCGCCCCCACGATGCCCACCGCGCAGGTCAGCAGAAGCGCCCAGACCAGCACGGTGGCCACCGCATGGATCAGCGCGCGGGTGGCGTCGTCCCCCTTCTCAGCACGAGTGGCCGCCAAGATGGGCACAAAGGCTGAGGAGAATGCCCCTTCCGCAAACAGCCGCCGCAACAGGTTAGGGATGCGGAAGGCGACGTTGAAGGCGTCGGTCAAGGCGCTGGCCCCGAACTGGGCGGCAATGATCTGGTCGCGCACCAAGCCCGTCACCCGCGACAACAGGGTCCAGAGCGAGACGGTGGAAGCGGCCTTGAGCAGGTTCATGCAGGAGCGGGGTCGGGCCCGCTGCCGGGGAGCAGGCCGGCACCGGCAGGTCAAAAAGGGACAGATTATAGGAAGGCTGCGGCAGGCCCGTCCCTGCTGCCTTGCCGTCGCCTTTTGCACATGCTATACTCGACGGTCTTTTCCACCTGGACCCAATACAAGCATGGCAACCTCTTCCAAAGCCAAGAAGCGCACCGTGCGCCTGGCCTCGGGCCGCAAGCGCGCCCGCCAGGACGTCAAGCTCAACGCGGCCAATTCGTCGCTGCGCTCGAAGTTCCGCACCTCGATCAAGAACGTCCTGAAGGCCGTGGCCTCGGGCGACAAGAGCAAGGCCACCGATCTGTTCAAGACGGCCCAAGGCGTGATCGACTCGATCGCCGACAAGGGCATCTTCCACAAGAACAAGGCTGCTCGCCACAAGAGCCGCCTGTCGGCCAAGATCAAGGCGCTGGCTGCCTGATAAGCCGTTCCGGGTGGTAAAAGGGCTCGCGATCGCGGGCCCTTTTTCATTCTCAAGCCTCCGCGCAGCAGCCGGAGCTTCTTGCACGCCACATTCCTGACCGACGCCCTGCGGCCAGCTCCTCAGCGGTCTGAGTGGAGCCCCGCCCTCCGGCAGGAATGAAGGCGATCCTCAGCGGAACTGAGGCCGGCATCCTGCCGCTCCCCCAGCGCCCGCCGACTGCCACCCCGTCACGAGGCGGCACCCAGCGCCTCAGGCGGCGCCACGCCCTTCGCCCGGCCCTTCGGGCAGCAGGCAGGCTTCCGTCACCTGGAGGCCGTTGTCCCGCGCGAAATTCATCACGAAGTCCCACGCCATGGGCTCGATGTCGCGCA
This sequence comes from Ideonella livida, assembly GCF_010499455.1. Taxonomy (GTDB): domain Bacteria; phylum Pseudomonadota; class Gammaproteobacteria; order Burkholderiales; family Burkholderiaceae_C; genus Ideonella; species Ideonella livida. The sequence goes on from NZ_JAAGOH010000011.1 coordinate 91,257, forward strand.
AGCGCTCGTTGACGATCACGCACTTCACCCCGTTGATGACCCGCGGCACACAGTAAGGCGAGTAGCCGATGTAAGCCCCGATGCCCCCCTTGACGCCGCCCGGGCGGAAGCAGGACATGGCACCCGCCAGCCGCTCCGCCCAGTCGCTCGGACGGAAGGTGCGCCCTTCCTTGGTCAGGCCCTGGATGAAGACTTCACGCGGCTTGGAGGCAGACATGTACGGCAGCGATGGCGGAACGCAAGAACAACAGGACCACGGCATGACGCCGTGCGCATCGTCAATGCCTCGATCCGTGTTTCAGATGGCGACAAAGCGGTGCGTATTGTGCCTTCTCCCTGCTGCACCGCAGCACGAACCGCAGCACAGCCTAGGGCCACCCCGGCGTTTTCGGCCGACTTGCCCCAGGCCTTAGAATTTGTTAGGGCTGACCGCGCGGCTCACCGCGGGGTCAGCTCTTTTCTTTTCGTGTCCAGCCACCGGCCGGGCACGCCCCTGACTTGATGACCCACCGGAGTCTTTGGATGACTGCCTCGATGCCCCATGTGATGAACACCTATGGCCGACTGCCGATCGCGCTGTCGCACGGCCAGGGCTGCCACGTCTGGGATACCGAGGGCCGACGTTATTTGGACGGCTTGGGCGGCATCGCCGTCAACACCCTGGGCCACAACCACCCCAAGCTGGTCCCAGCCCTGCAGGAGCAGATCAGCCGCCTGATCCACGCCTCCAACTACTACGAGAGCCCGCTGCAGGAGGCCCTTGCCCAGCAGCTTTGTGCACTGTCGGGGCTGTCCTCGGCCTTCTTCTGCTCCACCGGCCTGGAGGCCAACGAAGCGGCATTGAAGCTGGCCCGCAAGTTTGGCCATGACAAGGGCATCGAGCGGCCTGAGGTCATCGTCTTCGAAAAGGCTTTCCATGGACGATCGATCGCCACCCTGAGCGCCACAGGCAACCCCAAGGTACAGGCTGGATTCGGCCCCCTGGTTGAAGGCTTTGTGCGTGTACCGCTCAACGATGCGCAAGCCCTGCGCGAGGTGGCGCGCCAGCGCCCCAACGTGGTGGCGGTCTTCCTGGAGACCATCCAGGGCGAAGGCGGCATCCATACGGCCCGCTGGGATTACCTGCGTGAGGTGCGGCAGATCTGCGACCAGCAGAACTGGCTGCTGATGCTTGACGAGGTCCAGTGCGGCGTGGGCCGCACCGGCAAATGGTTCGCCCACCAATGGGCGGGCGTGCTGCCGGACGTCATGCCCCTGGCCAAGGGACTGGGCTCTGGCGTCCCCATCGGGGCGGTGGTCGTGGGCGAGAAGGCCCGCCACATCTTCGGCCCTGGCAACCATGGCACGACCTTCGGCGGCAATCCACTGTCGATGCGCGCTGGCCTGGAAACCCTGCGCATCATGCAGGAGGACGGCGTAATGGAAAACGCAGCCCGTGTGGGCACCCACCTCAAGGCCGGCCTGCAGTCGGCCCTGGCGGGCACCGCCGGTGTGCTTGAGGTGCGCGGCGAAGGCCTGATGCTCGGCATCGAGCTTGATCGTCCTTGCGGTGTGATCCTGACCCGCGCCATGGAAGCGGGGCTGCTGCTCTCGGTCACGGCTGACAGCGTGGTGCGTCTGGTGCCCCCCTTGATCCTGACCATGGCCGAAGCCGACGAGATCATCGGCATCCTGGTGCCCGTCATCCAGCAATTCCTCGCCGAAACCCCTGCCGCATGAAACCGGGATACAGCCTCATGAAGCACTACCTCCAGTTCAAGGATTTCCGGGCCGAGGAGTACGCCTACCTGTTCGAGCGCGCCCGCATCATCAAGAGCCGCTTCAAGAACTACGAGCGCTACACCCCCCTGAGCGACCGCACCCTGGCCATGATCTTCGAGAAGGCCAGCACCCGCACCCGCGTCAGCTTCGAGGCGGGCATGTACCAGATGGGCGGCTCGGTGGTGCACCTGACCACCGGGGACAGCCAGCTCGGCCGCTCTGAGCCCATCGAGGACAGCGCCCGCGTCATCAGCCGCATGGTTGACCTGGTGATGATCCGCACCTTCGGCCAGGACAAACTCAACCGCTTCGCCGCCCACAGCCGCGTGCCGGTGATCAATGGCCTGACCAACGAGTTCCACCCCTGCCAGATCCTGGCCGATCTGTTCACCTACCTGGAACACCGCGCGCCGGTGGGCGCCAAGGGCTATGACCTGGACTGCCTCAAGGGCAAGGTGGTGGCCTGGGTGGGCGACGGCAACAACATGGCCAACACCTGGCTGCAGGCTGCCGAGATCCTGGGCTTCACGGTGCATGTCAGCACGCCAAGCGGCTACGAGGTGGATGCCAAGGTCGCCGGCATCTCCAACCCAGATTGCTTCAAGGTCTTCAAGAACCCGCTGGACGCCTGCCGCGGCGCCCACCTGGTGACCACCGATGTATGGACCAGCATGGGCTACGAGGCGGAAAACGAAGCCCGCCTCAAGGCCTTTGCCGACTGGTGCGTGGATGCCGAGATGATGGCTGCCGCACAGCCAGACGCCCTGTTCATGCACTGCCTGCCTGCCCACCGGGGTGAGGAGGTCACGGCCGAGGTGATCGACGGCCCGCAGTCGGTGGTGTGGGATGAGGCCGAGAACCGCATGCATGTGCAGAAGGCACTCATGGAGTACCTGCTGCTGGGACGCATTGGCTGAACGCCACGCCGCCGGCGCCGCACCAGCCCGCCACACCGGGGGACGCCCAAGCGCCACCGCCGGACGGACAGGCTATCGTCAGGCGGGCGGCGCATGCTCGCCACGAGGAGACAAGACAAGACATGAAGCTCGCGCTCATCACCGACCTGCACGCCAACCGAGAGGCCGTGCAGGCCGTGCTGGACCACGCCCGCCAACAGGGTGTCCAGCGCTACGCCTTCCTGGGTGACTATGTCGGTTACGGTGCAGACCCCGGCTGGGTCATCGACACCGTGCGCCAGTATGTCCAGGACGGCGCCATCGCCGTGGGTGGCAACCATGACGCTGGCGTCGTGCAGGGCGCCTCGCCGCAGATGCGACCCGAGGCGCGTCAGGTCATCGAATGGACCCGGGCACAGCTCAACGACGAGCAGGCCCGGTTCCTCACCCAGGTGCCGCTGTCAAGGACCGAGAACGACATGCTGTTCGTGCATGCCAACGCCTTTGCCCCCGCGGAATGGGAGTACATCCAGGGGCGTATCGAGGCGGTACGCAGCCTGCACGCCACCACCTGCCACTACACCTTCTGCGGGCACATGCATGAGCCCAAGCTGTTCCACCTCTCGGGCACTGGCAAGGCGGGCGATTTCGTGCCCACGCCGGGCGTGGCCATCCCCATCCCACCGCACCGGCAGTGGCTGGTGGTGCCGGGCTCGGCCGGGCAGCCGCGCGACGGCAACCCCGCCGCGTGCTATGCGATCTTCAACATCGCCGAACAGACGCTGACCTTCCAGCGCGTGCCCTACGACCATGAACTCGCGGCCGACAAGATCCGTCGCGCCGGACTGCCTGAGCGCCTGGCGGCGAGGTTGGCCCATGGACAGTAGCGGCTCCTTCGGCCAAGGCCGGGACGATGTCCCCGCCCCCGAGTGCGGTCAGCGCCCCCTGGAGATAGGCCAGGTCATTGACCGGTTCCGGCTGGAGGAGCGTCTGCATCAGGGCGGCATGGCCGGGCTCTGGCGCGTGACCCGGGTCGATGAGCAGGGGCTCGCCACGAGCGTGGGTGACATGCCCCTGATCATGAAGGTGCCGCGCATCAAGGGTGGCGAGGATCCCGCCACGATCGTGGGCTTTGAGGTGGAGCGCATGATCATGCCCACCCTGTCGGGACCGCATGTGCCACGCTTCGTGGCGAAGGGCGACTTCACCCGGCAGCCCTACATCGTGATGGAGCACATTCCCGGGCAGACCCTGCGCCCGCGCCTGGATGAGGCCCCCCTGGCCCTGGACGAGGTCATCGAGATCGGGATCCGGGTGGCCACCGCCCTGCATGACCTGCATCGCCAGCATGTGGTCCACTTGGACATCAAGCCCAGCAACATCCTGATGCGTCCTGACGGGACAGCCGTGCTGGTGGATTTCGGCCTGTCCCGGCACGACCATCTGCCCGATCTGCTGGACGAGGAGTTCACCCTCCCCATGGGGACCGGCCCCTACATGTCGCCGGAGCAGGTTCAGTTCGTGCGGAATGACCCCCGCAGCGACTTGTTCGCGCTGGGGGTGATGCTCTACCACTTCACCACCGGTGAACGGCCTTTCGGTGCGCCCACCTCGGTGCAAGGACTGCGCAAGCGCCTCTACCTGGACCCCGTACCCCCACGCCAGCTGCGGCCCGACTGCCCCCCCTGGCTCCAGGAAGTGATTCTGAAATGCCTGGAGGTCAAGCCGGAGAATCGGTACCAGAGCGCCGCCCAGCTGGGCCTGGCGCTCCAAGACCCGAGCCAGGTGCCGCTGACCAAGCGGGCAGAGCGCCTGCAGCGCAGCAGCGCCCTCTCTCGCGCCAAGCGCTGGTTCTTCGCTCTGGGCTCCGAGCCCGACGCGCGGCCGCAGCTGAGCGTGGCAGACCTGGTGCACCGCAGCCCGATCATCATGGCCGCGGTGGATGTGGAAGGGGCTTCGGAGCAGCTGCTCAAGCAGCTGCGCGAAACCGTGCGACGCCTGGTCCTGACCGAGCCCGGCGCACGCCTGGCCTGCGTGAGCGTGATGAAGACCGCACGCATCGGCATGGACGAACTGGTCGACAAGTCCGGGCAAAGCGTGCACGTCAAGCAGCTCGTCCACCTCAAGCACTGGGCGCGCCCCATCAGCAAGGCCCTCAATCTGGAAGAGGGTCGACTGACCTTCCATGTGCTGGAAGCACCGGATCCGGCCACCGCCATCGTGGAGTTTGCCAAGCGCACCCATGTCGACCACATCGTCATGGGCGCCCGGGGGCAGTCTGCCTTACGGCGCTACCTGGGCAGCGTGTCCTCCCAGGTGGTGGCGGAGTCCGATTGCACGGTGACCGTGGTGCGGGCCGGCACCGAAGGCACCACCGTCTGACGACACCGGTCATCCAGGCGCAGCGCGTGGCTTGCCAACCGCCCCGACAACACGAAGCGCCATGAAAAAAGCCGCCCTTGGGCGGCTCTTTGCTAGGGCTGGAGCCCGTGCGGGGGGATTCAGCCCTGGATGCGGCGACGGCGGGCCACAGCACCCACAGCGGCCAGACCGGCCAGCAGCATGGCGTAGCTCTCGGGTTCCGGCACAGCCGAGGTCGGCGTGTAGTTGTACACGATGGTCATCGTGCCGCCGGCATTGCTGACGAAGTTCGTCTGGTTGTCACCACCCGACATGGTCAGCGACTGGGTCTTGGTGGCTTGGGCCATGAAGCTACCGGTGCCACCACCCAGAGCTTGGTAGCTGGTGAGACCTGACGTCAGAGTGACGGAATCCGCCACGTTGACAGCCGAAGTGCTGAACGTGTGCGTGGTGTTACCTGCCACCTGCACCAACGAGCCAACATTCAGCACTTGGCTGGATGCGGAATCAAAGAAACCAGTGCTCGCACCAATCAGGTTGACGGTGGCATTAGCCGTGCCGCTGATGACAAACACATCATTACTCGTGGTCGCCTTCACGGCGAAAGTGCCCGCGTTGAACGAGAAGTTGTACGAGATGGCGACCGACGTCAGAGTACCCAGCGACGAATCGAACAGCGCAAAATTCTCAGTGTCTTGGTACGTGGTGGTGCCGCTGGCAAAAGTCAGCGTTTGGCTGGAGGTGGCCGCACCCGCAGCCAAAGAGAAGCCCAGAGCAGCCATCGCCACACCGGTCTTGAGGAAAGAAGTCTTCATGCGTTTCTCCTGACAAGAGATGAACCGATGGTTGCAGCGCCGGACCGCTTGGCGAGGGACCCATCCCACCCCACGCAAGCCAAAATAATCCGATTGCGGGCGAGTATCTCAAGAACCCCAAGGTTTCACAAGACGTTACACCTAGGGATCTTGAAGCTCCCCCTAAGCTGCAGAGGGGCGGGCTGCGCCCCTCTTCCTTAACAGCTTAGACCTGCGCCAGCAGCGCGTTGAAGGTTGCGCTCGGACGCATCACGGCCTCCAGCTTGGCGGTGTCGGGCATGTAGTAGCCACCGATGTCCACCGGCTTGCCCTGCACGGCCGCCAGCTCTTCCACGATGCGCGCCTCGTTGTCGGCCAGCGACTTGGCCAGCGGAGCGAACGCTGCGGCCAGCTCGGCGTCGTCGGCTTGGTTGGCCAGTTCCTGCGCCCAGTACAGCGACAGGTAGAACTGGCTGCCGCGGTTGTCGAGCTCGCCGGTCTTGGGCGACGGCGACTTGCGCTGATCGAGCAGCTTGCCCGTGGCAGCGTCCAGGGCCTTGGCCAGCAGCTTGGCACGGGCATTGCCGTTCTTGATGCCAAGCTCCTCCAGGGACACCGCCAGCGCCAAGAACTCACCCAGTGAGTCCCAACGCAGGTGGTTCTCCTCGACCAGCTGCTGCACATGCTTCGGGGCCGAGCCACCAGCGCCCGTCTCGTACATGCCGCCACCGGCCATCAGCGGCACGATCGACAGCATCTTGGCGCTGGTACCCAGCTCCATGATCGGGAACAGGTCGGTGAGGTAGTCGCGCAGGATGTTGCCGGTGGCGCTGATGGTGTCCAGGCCACGGACGACGCGTTCCAGCGTGTATCGCATGGCTCGCACCTGGCTCATGATCTGGATGTCCAGGCCGTTGGTGTCATGCTCGTGCAGGTACATCTTGACCTTGCGGATCAGCTGCGCTTCGTGCGGACGGTAGCTGTCCAGCCAGAAGACCACCGGCATGCCGCTGTTGCGGGCGCGGTTGACGGCCAGCTTGACCCAGTCGCGGATGGCGGCGTCCTTGACCTGGCACATGCGCCAGATGTCGCCTTCCTCGACGTTCTGGCTCAGCAGCACCTCGCCGGTCTCGATGTCGGTGATGTTGGCGACACCGTCTTCCGGGATCTCGAAGGTCTTGTCGTGCGAGCCGTACTCTTCAGCCTGCTGGGCCATCAGGCCGACGTTGGGCACCGTGCCCATGGTCTTCGGGTCGAAGTTGCCATGCCACTTGCAGAAGTTGATCATCTCCTGGTAGATGCGGGCGAAGGTCGACTCCGGCATCACGGCCTTGGCGTCCTTCAGGCGGCCGTCGGCGCCGTACATCTTGCCGCCGGCGCGGATCATGGCCGGCATCGACGCATCGACGATCACGTCATTGGGCGAGTGGAAGTTGGTGATGCCCTTGGCCGAGTCGACCATCGCCAGCTCGGGGCGGTGCTCGTGGCAGGCGTGCAGGTCGCGCTTGATCTCGTCACGCAGCGAGGCCGGAAGCTTCTCGATCTTGGTGTAGAGATCGACCATGCCGTTGTTGACGTTGACGCCCAGGTCCTTGAAGGTTTGGGCGTGCTTGGCGAAGGCGTCCTTGTAGAAGATCTTGACGCAGTGGCCGAAGACGATCGGGTGGGACACCTTCATCATCGTGGCCTTCACGTGCAGCGAGAACATGACGCCGGTCTTGCGGGCGTCTTCGATCTCGCGCTCGTAGAAGTCCAGCAAGGCCTTCTTGCTCATGAACATGCTGTCGATCACCTCACGGTCGAGCAGCGAGACCTTTTCCTTCAGGACGATGGTCTTGCCCGACTTGGTGATCAGCTCCATCTTGACGTCGCGCGCCTTGTCCAGCGTCATCGACTTCTCACCATGGTAGAAGTCGCCGTGGTGCATGTGCGAGACGTGGGTGCGCGAGGCTTGGCTCCAATCGCCCATGCTGTGCGGGTTCTTGCGGGCGTATTCCTTGACGGCCTTGGGGGCGCGGCGGTCAGAGTTGCCTTCACGCAGGACAGGATTCACAGCAGAGCCGGTGCACTTGGAGTAGCGCGCCTTGATGGCTTGCTCTTCTGCGGTGGCCGGATTCTCCGGATAGTCGGGAATGGCGAAGCCCTTGCCCTGCAGTTCCTTGATCGCAGCCTTCAGCTGGGCGATGGAGGCGCTGATGTTGGGCAGCTTGATGATGTTGGCGTGGGGGCGCAGCGTGAGCTTGCCCAAAGACGCCAGGTAGTCGGGCACCCGCTGCTCTTCCGTCAGGCACTCCGGAAATGCGGCCAGGATACGGCCGGCCACGGAGATGTCGGCGGTATCGACTTGGACGCCCGCCGACTTGGCGAAGGTCCGGATGATGGGCAGGAAGGACGCCGTCGCCAGCAGCGGCGCCTCGTCGGTCAGGGTGTAGATGATGGTGGGCTGCTGGTCACTCATGCATGTCTCCGGAACAGGGGGGCGAAACAAGGGTTATGAAGGGACAGCCGGCAGACGGTTCTCCGTCCGTCCGGCGCGAGCAAGGGTGCATGATTTTCATTGCCCGGGCCTGACCGGCCAACGTCTTCTTGAAGTGGAATTTCACCATGCGGAAATTTGAGGGCTGCACGGGCACTTTTTTTCACCCCTGAGCCACTAAACCGGCGGCTCAACCCGGGTGCCCTTAAGGCCCGGGTCGCACCAGGCGCGCCATGGCGGCCTGAAATTTGTGGACTTTGGGGGCAACGACCCAGGCGCAATAGCCTTGATGCGGATGTCTGGCGAAGTAGTGTTGGTGCTCCGGCTCCGCAGGCCACCAGCTGCGCAGCGGCGCCTGCTCGGTGACGGGCGTCCCCCCTCCGGCTGCACTCAGGTTGACACTCAGCTCGGCCACCACGGACTCAATCACCTGACGCTGCGACTCGTGATGCCAGTAGATGCCGGACCGGTATTGGGTGCCAACGTCGTGCCCCTGACGGTTGAGGGTCGTGGGGTCATGGATGAGGAAGAAGACCTCCAGGAGCTCCCGCAGGCTGACCCGCCGGGGATCGAACTGCAGGCGGACCACCTCGGCATGGCCCGTCTGGCCGCTGCAGACCTGCTCGTACGTCGGATGGGAGATGTGTCCATTGGCATAGCCCGACGTGCAGGAGATCACGCCCACGCACTGCTCGAACACCGCCTCCAGGCACCAGAAGCAGCCGCCGGCCAAGGTGATGGTCTCGACAGCGCGGGGGCTGTCTGCGGGTGGGGACGAGGGTGAAGCGTGGTGCGTATCCATTCAGGCATCTCCAGCAGGTGGACAAGGAGCACTTCCAAGGGGCTCCCGCGGTCCTCCATTGGACGATCTCGCAAGCCCGGGTGCGCAGGGGGCCCGTGGCACCCCTGAAACTCAGCGGGTCTCCAGCCCGAGCAGGACCCGCGGCGACCACGGCGCGCCGCCTTCGTCCTCTGCCGACAGGTGCAGGCGCGGGGCGCCCAGGAACAACTGTTCCCGCGACACCCCGCGGGCGATCAGCGCGTCGCGGACCGCCATGCCACGCTGCAGCGCCAACTCCCGTGCCTGGTCCTCACCCACGACATGCGTGGCCCGCAGTTCGGACTCCACCTGTGCCACCGGCAGCGTCGATTGGAATGGCCCCACCCAGGAGGCACCACGGCGGCTTTTGTGCAAGGCGCGCAACAGACGCTCACGCTCTGCGCCTTGAGGGGGAGACACCTCCACATCCAGCGCCGCCCCTGCGGCGAGCAGCTCCTTGCGCCGTTCGATCCGCAGCTGCTGCTCCAGCCAGGCGTTACGCATGGCCTCCCGCTCCTGCTGCGGATCCGCCAAACCGGTCAGGCCGAGCTGCAGCCCCGGGCGCTCCTTGAGCTTGCCCGCCAAGGCGTCCAGCGCCCCCAGCGCCTCAGGCGCAGGCTGCGCCAGTCCCGGCGGGAACGGCAGGGCGTCGGGCGCAGCCTCCCCTGCGCCCATGAGCAAGGCAAATGGCGCCGTGGCCGCCTTGACCAGCATGTTGCCCAGGAGCTTCAGCACCACTTGGCCAACGCTGAACTGTGGGTCGCTCAGCGAACCACTGACCGGCAAGTTGACGTCGATGACACCATGCCGGTCGCTCAACAGGGCCAGGGCCAGACGCACCGGTAGCTTGGTGGCTTCGGCACTGTTGGAGGCGTCGCCAAAAGTCAACTGGTTGAGCACCAGCTGGTTCTCTGCCTGCAGCGCGCCACCCGGGTCCACGCGATAGGCGAGATGAACGGACAACTTGCCGCGCTCAATCCCATATCCGGCGTATTTGGCGGCGTAAGCGGACAGGGGGGCCAACTCGATGTCCTGCGCCTTGGCCCGGAGGTCCAGCACAGGCGGCTTGACCAGAGGATTGGCGCCCCCTCGGACATCCAGCAGACCCGTGCCGGCGATCAGACCACTGATCTCCACCGGCGCCATGTCTCGACTCCCGCTGGAGAGGCGGCCGACGTAACCGTTGAGCTCGCTGAGCGAGGCACTGTATTGGGGGCGGATGAAACGGTCCGTGAATTCCACGCGCCCGTTTCGCAGTCGCAGGGCCCCTACCTCGAACACCGCGGCAGGCGGCGCCTCTCTTGAGGCACTGACCACAACGGGTGCCGATGCTGCGTCGGCAGGCGCTGGGGCCGCGGCCACCGCCGCCGGTGCTGACACGGCGCCCTGCGCAGGGGCTGGCACCAAGGGCGCCAGATTGAGGCCGCCCTGCTCGTCGATCAGGATGCTGGCGAAGAAGTCCGTCAGGCTCGCCTCCGCCAGTGCCAACTGCGGCACTCGCCCGGGCTGAAGCTGCACAGACAGGCCGGAAAGGTTCAACGCCTGCCAGCTCAGCAGGTCCTCCGCCTCCCTGAGTCCCTCGGCACGTGTACGGACCAGCACATCGGTCAGCCGGGCATCCCCTTGTGTCTGCAACTGCAGCCCCGCGGGGGCCAGCCTCAGCTCGGTCTGCCCCCGCCATCCCAACAGGGCCCGCACCAGACGGGCCGGCAACGCCTGACCGGCATAAGCGGCCCCCAGATGAACCGGCAATCGCTCGATCTGCGCCTGGCCACGCCATGCCAAGGGCGCCAGGCCCATTTGCCCCCGCCAGCCCATCTGGCCGGCGAGCTGCCGCTCGGCACCGGGAGCGCGCACCTGGGCGCTGCCTGCAACCGCCACCGGCAAGCCGGGTGCAGGAGGCCAGGCCAGGGCGCCCACCGTGAGCTGAAGCCGATCCAGGTCCATCGCCACGGGTCCGGCCGCCGGCCAGGCATCGCGCCATTGCAGGGCGGCGTCTTCCAGCACAAACCGCTGCAGCCCCAGAGACCAGGCCGGAGCAGCAGTCGCCGGCGGAGACGATGGCGCCGCCGTTGAAGCGACCACCGCGCCTTCAGGCCGGCCCGGGTGTAACCACCGGGCCACATTGAGCTGCCCTTGCGCATCCCGGCGCACCAACAACTGCGGGGCAGTCCACCGCACCTCTTCGACCTGCACCCGATGGGCCGCCAAATCAACCTGAGCCTGCCGCACCGCCAGGCGCCGCCAGCGCGCAGCGGGCAAATTCGCGGCCTCGCCAGGCTCGTGCACCGCCAGGTCCCGCAAGTCCGCCTGCACCACTCGCAATTCAGTCGGCGGTCCATCGGGTGAACCCGCCCAGGCCGCCTCGGCTTGAAGGCCAACCAGCCCGCGCAGCCGAGGGGCCAAATGCGACCGCAGATAGGGCCCCACCAAGTCCAAATCCAGGTCGGATGCCAGCAGGGTCACCCGGGTGCCGGATGTGGACATATGCCCCTGGAGGTCCAGGTGGCCCATCGTTTGTCCCCCCTCCCTGGCGCTGTGGAGCCACATTTCCGCCGCCAGGCGCCCAGGCGCCGCCCCGTCGACAAGCGGCCAGGCCAGTTGGTGGCCTGACACCCGGGGCCACTTGAGGTCCCACTCGGCGCTGGGCTGCGGCACACGATCGCGCCAATGCAGACGGATGTCCTGCAAATCCAGCCGCTGCAGGGCCAGCTGCCATGCAGAGGGGCCTGTGGGACCGCCTGCGGCGGGCACCTGCGGCTTGGGCGGCTCGGACGGCGCCGCAGCCGCCTGGGAGGGTGAGGGTCCAGCGGGCAGGCCGCTCAAGCGGCCGTCCGCGCGCCGCTCGACCCAGAGGTCCAGCCCCTTCAGCGTCAGGGCCTCCAATCCCACGCGCCGACGGGAGGGGTCGACGGCCTGCACATCCAGTTGTGCCCGCTGCAACTGCAAAAGGCGCCCCCCTGGTTGGCCCGAAGCCGTGCGCTCACGCAGGACCAGATCGGCCACGCGTACCGAACCCGAGAGTTTCAAGGCTGGCGTCGCCTGGGCGGGCGCAGAGAAGTCCAGCGCCACCCGCAGGTCCAACTGCCCCGACTCCGGGATCACGGGCACCGCCGCAGGCAGGTACTCTCGCCACTCCCCCAGGGCGAATCCACTGAGCGAAAACTCCAGGCGACCGGCCCGGTTGGGTGCCAAAGGCGTCGCCTCAGCGCGCGCCGCCAACACGGCGCCGTTCAGGCGCAAGCTCAAGGCAGGCTCCACCACCGTCTCCACATCCTGGTGGTCCAGGTGGAACAGGAAGGGCAGCGCCACCTGCAACGCCTGCACATGGTGCCGACGGCCCACCGGGCGGTCATCCAGCAGCAGCTCGCCACCCACCAGGCGAATGTTGTGCAAGCCGAAGCGGGGCAGCGGTGCCTGCGCTTTCGGCTCATCAGGAGACGGCGGGGTACTCAGACGCGACAGCACATCGTCGAAGTCGTAGCGTCCCGCTCCCACACGGGCCACCCGCACCACAGGACGCACCACTTCGAGGCCTTCCACCACGGGAGCCAGGCGCAACAGGCTGTGGAACACGGCCACATCCAGGTCGAGCCGATCCAGCGTCAGCAGCGAGTCTTGCCCCGGCGTAGCGCCCGCAATCGCCAAGCCCTGGATCACCAGCCGCCCATCCCATGGCTGGAAATCAATGGACTGCGCGCGCAAAGCACGGCCCAGCTTGTCGCTCACCGGGCCTTGGAGGACCTGCTGCAGCCCCCAGGGTACGCCCCACCAAAGCAGCAGACCTAGGCCACCGCCCCCCAGGAGCAGGCCCACCGAGAGCCACTTGAACCACACGCTACGCAAAAAGGACATGTATCTCCACGTACCCACTTCCGGGCTCCCATCCACTGGGGCGCGATTGTGGGCTAACGGGCATGCCACCGGCCCCGCCGGCCCCCCGCTCCACCGCATCAAGCCCCCAGAAGCACGAAGCCCCTCACCACGACCGTGGGAGGGGCTCGTGGTGGTCACGCGGACCACCTTGCTGGAGAGCGCCGGCGGTTGCAGGGCCGACCCTTCCAGGGGCTGCACGGATGCGGCCCTTTGAGATGCCTCGCACAAGAGGCGCTGTTAGATTAGCGCGCTGCGCCACCTTTGGCAAGACGACTCAAGACTTGGAGAACAGACGATCGTAAAGGTCATCCATCTTGCGGGTCACGGCCTCGTCCATGGTGATGGTCCGGCCCCATTCACGGTCGGTTTCACCCGGCCACTTGTGGGTGGCATCCAGCCCCATCTTGCCGCCCAGGCCACTCACCGGTGAGGCGAAGTCGAGGTAGTCGATGGGGGTGGATTCGACCAGCGTCGCGTCCCGGACTGGATCCATTCGAGTGGTCACTGCCCAGACGACCTCCTTCCAGTCACGGATGTCGACATCGTCATCCGTGACGATGATGAACTTCGTGTACATGAATTGGCGCAGGAAGCTCCACAGCCCGAACATCAGCCGCTTGGCATGCCCGGGATAGGACTTTCGGATGGAGATGACGGCCAGCCGGTAGCTGCAGCCCTCGGGCGGCAGGTAGAAGTCCACGATCTCCGGAAACTGCCGCTGCAGGATCGGCACGAACACTTCGTTGAGCGCCACGCCCAACACCGCAGGTTCATCAGGCGGCTTGCCGGTGTAGGTGGAGTGGTAAATGGGATCGCGACGGTGCGTCAGCCGGTCGATCTCAAACACGGGGAACCAATCCCGCTCGTTGTAGTAGCCCGTATGGTCACCGTAGGGCCCCTCCAAGGCATGCAGGTAGCCCCCCACCTCCTTGAGGGGAATGCCCAACTCGCTCTCTCCCTGGTAGCCGACTGCGGCCACAGGGATGTGTCCCTCCAGCACCATCTCCGCGCGGGCTGGCGCCTGGAGCTTGAGCGCCCCCTCGCCGACCGAGGTCTCCACCAGCTCAGTGCGCCCCCCCCGCAACAGACCCGCAAACTGATACTCCGACAAGGTGTCAGGCACCGGCGTGACGGCCCCCAGGGTGGTGGCCGGATCCGCGCCCAAGGCCACCGCCAGTGGAAATGGGCGCCCGGGTTGCGCTCGGGCGAAGTCGCGGAAATCCAAGGCACCTCCGCGATGGGCCAGCCAGCGCATGATCAGACGCCGCCGGCCGATGACCTGCTGACGGTAGATCCCCAGGTTCTGCCGAAGGCGCGGCCGGGCCACCGACTGCGGCCCACGGGTGATGACCAGCCCCCAGGTGAGCAGGGGCGCCACATCCCCCGGCCAGCAATGCTGGATGGGCCAGTCGGCCAAGTTGACCTCGTCGGCCTGCTGCACCACTTCCTGGCACGGTGCATGGCGGACCAGGGCAGGCTTCATGTCCCAGACCGCCTTGGCCATCTCCAGCAGCTTGCCGGCATCTTTCAACGATCTTGGGGGATCCGGCTCCTTCAGGGCCGCCAGCAGCCGGCCGACATCCCGCAGATCCGACACCTGATCAGCCCCCATGCCCAAGGCCACCCGACGGGGAGTGCCAAACAAGTTTGCAAGTACTTGCACACCGTTGCGGCCTGAGTTCTCAAACAGCAAGGCCGGTCCGCCTGCCCTCAACACGCGGTCGGCCAGCGCCGTCATTTCCAGGTGCGGGGAGACGGGTTCAGCAACCCGACGCAGCTCTCCCTGGGCTTCAAGCCCCTGCAGGAAGTCTCGAAGATCGCGAAATTTCATACATGAAAGTAATAAGAGAGCCTGCCCTTATTGTTGACCGGTTATTTTCGACCTTCCTACAATCCCGGAAAACATCAAGAACACAGCCCGATCCGGCGCGCACAACGACGCGTCCCGTGACAGGTCGGACTGCCAAGCCCTGCCACCCCGGCGCCCTGGAGCGCCTCCACCGCAGTCAAACCGGTGGCAGCCGATTATCGTCAGCGTGCTTGCACCGCCTGTTCGTGCGGACTTGCCGCATCGCCTGACGTGCTTCGAAAGGACGGACATGACGGGAACCTCCTGGGTTCAGCGCATGGCCACCAACGGCAAGAACGCCACCCGGGTGTTCCTGACGGACGTGGGCCATGGACTGCTCGAGGTGAGCCACAACATGCTGGCCATGCTCGGACTGCTGGTGCTGGCACTCGGTCTGCTCGTGCTGGGTCGTGCGGACCTGCGCGCCCAGGCCGAAGAATCCATCTTCGCTTGGCTGCAGGCCCGCGAAGCGGCCCGCGTGGCAGATGCCGGCGTCTACAGCTTGCCAGAGGACGCGGAAGTCGCCCAGCTGGCCAAGGCGCTGGCGGCCGATCCTTCCAGCCTGGACAAGCAGCAGGCGGCCGTGACGCAGTGGTTGGCCCGCCGATACCGCGTGGCACCCGAACCGGTCGCACGGCTGGTCAAGGAAGCCTGGCAAGTCGGCGGCAAGGTACGTCTGGAGCCCACGCTCATCCTGGCCATCGTGGCCATCGAGTCGAGCTTCAACCCCTTTGCCCAGAGCCCCGTGGGCGCGCAGGGCCTCATGCAGGTCATGACCCATGTCCACAACGACAAGTACGAGGCATTCGGTGGACGTCTGGCCGCCTTTGACCCGGTGACCAACCTCCGCGTCGGGGTGCAGGTACTCAAGGAGTGCATCGCACGCGCAGGCAGTCTGGAGGCGGGTCTGCGCTTCTACGTAGGCGCAGCCAACCTGGAGGACGACGGCGGCTACGCGCACCGCGTGCTGACGGAACAGCGCCACCTGTCTGCAGTGGCGTCCGGGCGAAAGATTCCAGTGAATGTGCCCAACGTGGTGCCAGAGGCGGCACCGGCCGCCCCCAATGGCCCGCTGGCCCAGGCCGATCTGTCCCTCAGCTGGGACAAGGCCGGTAGCGAAGCACGTCTGGCCCGCTGATGCCTCCGGCAGGGCCGCGACGGCCCCTGCCCGCTAGAATCCTGTTCCTACGCGCGACTGGCGAAAGTCCGTGGCCCGTCCCTCCGGGGCGACCATGTGATGGGTGGATCACCACCGTGGAGCGCGGCGCTGCGCAGCGCAGCGAAGAATTGCCGCTCGCCTGGGCACCCTGCCGACCGCCAACACGGGCGGATACGCAGGGTTATCACGCCCCGACCTGAAGGAATCTCCATGTTTGACCGCTCCCAATCGACGCTGGCCCATGTCGACCCCGAAGTCTTCGCCGCTGTGCAGGCCGAGAACCTGCGCCAGGAAGAGCACATCGAGCTGATCGCCAGCGAGAACTACACCTCTCCGGCCGTCATGGCCGCGCAGGGCTCCCAACTGACCAACAAGTACGCCGAAGGCTACCCGGGTAAGCGCTACTACGGCGGCTGCGAGAACGTGGACGTGGTGGAACAGCTCGCCATCGACCGGGTCAAGGAACTGTTCGGCGCCAACTTCGCCAACGTGCAGCCCAATTCCGGCTCGCAGGCTAACCAAGCTGTGTTCTTCGGCCTGCTGCAGCCGGGCGACACCATCATGGGCCTGAGCCTGGCTGAAGGCGGCCACCTGACGCACGGCATGCCGCTGAACATGTCGGGCAAGTGGTTCAAGGTCGTCAGCTACGGCCTGGACGCTGCTGAAGACATCAACTACGAGCAGATGGAAGCGCTGGCTCGCGAGCACAAGCCCAAGCTGATCATCGCCGGCGCCTCGGCTTTCGCCCTGCGCATTGACTTCGAGCGCTTTGCCAAGATCGCCAAGGAAATCGGTGCCTACTTCATGGTGGACATGGCCCACTACGCCGGCCTGATCGCCGCGGGTGTGTACCCCAACCCGGTGCCCCATGCCGACGTGGTGACCTCGACCACCCACAAGAGCCTGCGTGGCCCGCGTGGCGGCATCATCCTCATGAACGATGAAGCCGTGGCCAAGAAGGTCAACTCAGCCATCTTCCCCGGCATCCAAGGCGGCCCGTTGATGCACGTCATCGCTGGCAAGGCGGTGGCCTTCAAGGAAGCCCTGAGCCCTGAGTTCAAGGCCTACCAGGAACAGGTGGTGAAGAACGCCAAGGTGCTGGCCGACACCCTGATCGCCCGGGGTCTGCGCATCGTGTCTGGTCGCACGGACAGCCATGTCATGCTGGTGGACCTGCGGCCGAAGAACCTGACGGGCAAGGAAGCCGAAGCCATCCTGGGCGCCGCCCACATGACCTGCAACAAGAACGGCATCCCCAACGACCCGCAAAAGCCTATGGTCACCAGCGGCATCCGGCTGGGCACGCCGGCCATGACCACCCGCGGCTTCAAGGAAGAAGAGGCGCGCCTGACCGCCAACCTGATCGCCGACGTGCTGGACAACCCGCATGATGAGGCCAACCTCGCCCGTGTGCGCGAGCAGGTGGCGGCGCTGACCCGGCGCTTCCCTGTCTATCGCTGATCCACAGAACGTATGACGGCAGACGGCCCGCCTGAGGCGGCGCCACCTGCCCGTGCGTGCTGCGACACTCCGGACCCATGCGTTGCCCGTATTGCGCCCACACCGAGAGTCAGGTGGTTGAGACCCGGGAATCGGATGATGGGGACGTCATCCGCCGGAGACGTAAGTGCCATGGCTGCGGCAAACGCTTCACTACCTACGAAAGGGCCGAAGTCGCCCTGCCCGCGGTGGTCAAGCGCAGCGGAGCACGTGTCGAGTTTGAACCCGCCAAGCTGCGGGCTTCCATGACCCTGGCGCTGCGCAAACGTCAGGTGAGCATCGAGCAAATCGATGCGGCGATCGAGCGCATCCAGGAGCAACTCCTGGCCAGCGGCCTGCGCGAGGTGCCCTCCACCCGCGTGGGCGAATTGGTGATGCGAGAACTCAAGCGACTGGATAAGGTCGCCTATGTGCGTTTCGCTTCGGTGTACCGAAGTTTCGAGGACGTGGATGAGTTCAGCCGTCTCATCCAAGAAATCTGAGCACTACGGCGCCCGGGGACAGCGTAAGCCCGACCGGGCGTCGTTCATTTCCAGCACTCAGCCACCGTCCCCGACCCACTGACTGATTTGGCACCCGTGGCGGCCAGGCTCAGCACTCCACACTGCGGATCAATGGCGGTTCCTTCCAGCGCTCCCGCCTTGGGGTTGGCGCTCAGCCAGAACCCCTGCCCATCCTCATCCACCGTCAACGTGATGTCATAACCCCCAGCGCCCTGCTCATAGGCCGGAGGCAATGTCGCGTTCGAGTACGTTCCCCGCGCAGAGTAATAGCGCTGGAGAAATTGGGTGGCGGCCACCATGGCCGACTGGGCCTGGGAGCGCTTTCCCCTCTGCACATACTTGGTGTAGGACGGGTAGGCGATGGACCCCAGGATCCCCACAACCGCCACCACCACCAACAGTTCAATCAGCGTGAAGCCTTGTTGGCGTCCACGCACGGCACCCCTGAGCTGAGAAAACATGGTTGTGTGCACACTCACTTAGGCGGATTGACGATGGGGCGCCAGATGCGGTCGATCAGCTTGCGGGTCTTGACCTCCGGTCCCTTGCCGCAAGGCACGCAGCGCAGCACGGCCTGGTTGTCGGTGTTGACAATGGCCACCAGGCCTGTCCCGTCAGGACAGAGCTCGCTCGCCGAACAGGTCGGTGGCGCGCATGTCCCCACATCCTCGTTGCAGATCAAGCCCTCCTGGGACTGCAGCAGGGTGTCACGACCGTCGGCACGGGTTGCATAGATGGAGCCGGCAATGGTGCTGCCGGGCCCGGAGAAGTCATCGATGGCCCCGCCCGTCAGGGCGTTGAGGAAATAGTTGTAGGCCCCGCCCACCGCCACCCGGCAGGCCTCGACGTTGGCCACCGGCACCGTTGTGGTGAAAGTCACCGAATCACCCACCTGCGTGCCCAGATACGTCGCCCGCTCGCCTGAGGCGCGCGTGAGGTCCAGGACCCAGCCCTGCTGGGTCTCCCAGTCCACCGGATTCTGGGTCAGCACGTACTGGGTCTCACCCTCCACCTGGATGGGACGGTCGACAGTTTGGGTCTGCAACGCTTGCCTGCCCGCACGCCCGGCATCCCACAACGACTTGAAGGGGCTGTCTTGGCCCACGCTGGACTGCCCCTCTTCGGTGTCATCCCAAATGCCATACAAGGATTGGACCTGCGAGACCGCCAAGTCCGACTCGTCCAGCAGCTTGCCAGTGCCAAACAGCACCAGATGCCCCTTGCGGGGATGCACCTTGACATTGGGCGCTGCGGTGATGGGCTGCGGCGCGCCAGAAGCGTCGGTCGCCTTGAACACCGGCTGCCCCGAAAAACCAACCTGCCAGTCGTCTGGGGAGGGGCCCCGAAAATCAAACCGCCACAGATTGCCCAGCAGGTCTCCCGCGTATGCCGCATAGACCTCCTGATGGGCATTACGCAGCAGGCGAACCCCCATCAGGCCGTTGGTGGCCGTGGCCGGCACATACAGACGCCGGACCACCGCACCGGTCCTGAGGTCCACCACCAGCAGGGCACCCACGCCACTGGGGCTGTGGATGCCATTGCCAATGAAAGCGTACCAGCCCCCCCCGCTGCCCTGCACCTTGCCGACGCGGAAATCTGCGGTGACGTGCCCAAGGTCGGGGTCATCCCGGAGCTCCCACTGCACGGCGTCGGCACCCACGATCGCAGAAGGATCATCCGTCGGCACGACCAAGGCAGAAACCGATCGGCCACCGCTGCCCATGGAACTGAGCACCATGTTCGTCCACCGGGCGGCAGACTCACCTCGCGGGATGATGTGGGCGTCCGTCTCGTAGGTCGGGCCGTCAACGAAATACCGGTGGTAGTTGGCGTCGCTGCCGTAGTCCTGCTGACCCAGGATGCCGAGGTTCTTCAAACCGGTTCGCGGCAGATAACCAAAGACCTCCTGTCCGTCCGTCGTACGGAAGAACTCCAGCGCGCCGGCGTTGCCCCCGACCACCAGGACACCCCGCGTGCGCGCCTTCTTGGCCGCGAGGTAGGCCGAGTAACTCTGGGACTGGCTGCTGTCGGAAAGCGTTTCGTAATCCAGATCCAGATTGCCCTGTATCAGCAGCGGGGGCGAGTTCACGAAGTCGCCCAGAAACTTCGAGCCTCTGGAGCGGAAAGTGCTGGAATCCCCCTCCCGGGTGGCATCTCCCCGGATGTAATTGACGAGGTTCTCCGTCAAGCCCGTGGCAGAAACCAAGGCCGCATCCGCCTGGATCGCACCTGCCCATTTGAACTGCAGCGGCCCCGCGGAGCCCATGGTGTAGAGCGCACGAGACCCATGCGCAGGCAAGGACGAAGAGGCCACCCAGATCGGCGAGCTGCCCGTGGGAACCGAGCCCCGGGCATCCAGACTGTAGGCTTCCACATCACCCCACCAAGCCACCGACTTGTAGCGGGGAACGTACTTGATGTTCCCGGCCGTGAGCGTACTGGTGGTGGTGGCCACACCCGCCTCTTTGGCCAGCACCCCCACTGCGCTGCCCAGCGCATCCTTGAGCGCGTTGGAGAGTTCGGTGGGGTTGCGTACCGAATAGAAATCGCCACCGCTGACGACCGCCGCATGCCACATGTCGTCGATGCGGGTGCTGGTCGATCCCGAGAAAGGTGAAGGCCAGTTGAGGTCGCCCAGACGGATTTTTCTCAACGTCTCGGCCTTGGCCGTGGCAGAGGAAGCATCCAGGGTGCCGCTGACGCCCAAACCGACCATGTATTGGGTCAGGTGCTGCCAATAGGCCACATCGCCATCGCTGGGCGCAATGCCGTTCTCCACCGACGCGTCGAGATCCTCCCGGTAGTACTTGGCCGCCACATCTGCCAGTGTCCCGGCAACGGCTGTTCCCGCAGAACCAGCGCCATCCACCAGGGGGCGTACGGGGAGGTACTGGGTCGGCGAGAAGCCATAGGGATTGTCCGCGCTGCTGCTGTAGTCGAAAGGAGAGGCGGAGGTGTCGAGGTCCTCTGGCGCGACCCAGCCGTCAGGCTCACTGGCGTTCCAGTACCCATCTGACACCAGCAGGCTCACGGACCGCCGGCAACGCAGTTTGCCGCTGGACGGCACGCCCACCGTGGACAGCCAGGGACTGTAGGCGTCTGTTCGGTCCTTGAAATACCGGCCCACCTCATCCAGTGCAAATCGGGTCGGTGTATTGCCGAAGGAGACCGTGGTGAAGATCAACTCCTGCATGCGCTTGAGATGATCCGTGTCCAGGGGCCTGATGCCGAGGTTCACCACGTAGCCCGTTCGACCGTCGACCGTCAGGGTGCGGGGCGTATAGGTATCCCAGTCAAAGTCGCTGCTGGACGTGTTCATCCGACCGAAGCCGGCACGCATTTTGTCCTTGAAGTTGGCCAGGGTCTGCGACAGTGCGCCTTTGGCCAACCCTTCACGGGTGCGGTAGTAACTGAACCAGTTGGCAAAGTTCTGCAATTCATGCGCTTGATTGCACTTGTTGGCGGCGATCTCCGCAGACGTGTTGCAATCGGTCCGGTTGGGCGGAATGCCCGAGGCCGCATGCGCCCCGGTGGTGTCGTTCACGTCATACCGGTCATAGCTCGCCGTCTTGGTCGGATCCTGCCCAGCCTTGAGCCGGTAATAAGTGCCAGGATAAAAGTCCTGTCGACGTTTGGTGCCACGGTAACAGTCCGATGCCTCGCACCAATTGATATTGAGCGTGACCTTGCCACCCGTCGGGCTGAGGTTGTAGGCGGGATATGCCGGCGGAACCAGCAATTCAGGGTCCCATTTGGCGGCGGTGGCCACCGCGTTACCGTAGTTGCCGCCCGTCTTGTCGGAGCGGCTCCAGGGAAGATAGAGGATCGCGGGGTTGTACCAGAGCACATTGACGTCCGGCGACCGGTACTGCATCTGATAGGCGGAAGCGCCCGTCTTGAGTGCGGGGACGGTAACGGTGTTGTAGCGCGGCTCCCCCGGAAAACCCACCGGATTTCCCAAGCCGTTGCTGAGGGTCAGGGAGTAGCCGTTGACCTTGAAGTTGCCCTCGGGCATGTAATCCAACAGCATGGAGCCCGAGTCGTCCAGCGTGATCATCACGTTGGGGAACGGGACCTCGCCGGAGCGGACGACCAACGGGCGCTGCGAAGGCTCCACCGCAAGGCTCACCGACGACAACAGGAGCGCCCCCACCAGCCCGAAACCTGGTGGGGTGGCCATGGACAAACCGTGGTGTTGCATGGAAATCCGCCAGATCACTCTGAGACGTCCTTGAAGAAACTGGTGCTCTGAAGCCAGACCTGCGCCCCAGACAAGGTAGCGCCATTCGGCGAAGCCGAGTAATCCGGACTGAAGCCTCGGGCGGTGATGATCACCACCTCGGTCCCGTCGGGCAGTTCTTCCAACTCTGCCATGCACTGCGGCATGGCGTCCTGGCCATAGCTGGTGAACGAACTGATATCAGACATCAGGGCGCTCATGGGCAACACGTAGCGCCGGCCATCACGCCATTCGGCCGGATTGGACCAGCGGTCGTCCACGCCCTGGCTGGGCAGGACCGGCAGATCAGCGGACTCTGCCTGGTAGAGGCGTTCGCAGTGCAGCAGTGCAACCTGTGCCGCCTGCTCGGCCAGGCCCCTGAGGCGGGCGTTGTTGGCGGTGACCTCCGCGTTCACCGCCCCTTTCATCAAGGAGACGGCCCCCAGGGACATCAGCATGAGCAGCACCAGGGCCACCACCAGGGCGGCCCCCCGCTGGGTGGGCCGCCTGAAGACCGGAGCGTACAAAGTACTCATGAAGGTTGCCTCAGAAGCCGGTTGTTGACCGCAATGGTGCTGGTGAAGGCACGGTAGAGACGCCGGTCCGCCGCCCCCATGTCAACCGGATCGGCGAAGGGGTCACAGCCTTGATAGGTGTTGGGATTGGCCACGCTGACGCCTTCCAGAATTGGCTCCGCGCTCCGCAGCACCAGGCACACCCTGACGGTCACCACCCGGCTCCAGGCGGCCGCGTCAAGATTGCCAGCCGTGTCGTAGTAACTTGCCCGATGCTCGCCGGCCTTGGCCACGCCAAACTGGTAGGACACCTCTTGGACGTTGTCGATGAGGGCCTGGCCTCCGGCATTGCCGGACCCGCGGCAGAACAGCGTGCCGTTGCTCACATAGAAGCGTGAATAGGACACCCAGTAGTCGGCGCCGGGTACCAGGGGAATGCCATTGCCAATGCAATCCACGGGCGACCCATCGGCGGTCAGGACGCTGTTGAAGGCGTCTGCCTCGAAGGCCACGGCCAAGCTGTCGGGGGCGGCCCCGGCGGCCTCGTCACAGGCCAGGGTGTCGATGTCGGCGTCCATGTCCTCGAATGCGCCGTCACAGCCAAAAACACCCCGGCTGTTGAATCGCTTGGTCAACGCCGTCTGGCCGGCGTTGACGCCCACTGGCATGCTGAAACCCGCCAGACTCACCTGCTGGCGAAGGACGTTGAAGGCCAGGGCGGCGTCTTCGGACATGCGGATCACGATGTTGGCCTGCCGGCTCGTGCCACCCGAATTGGAATAGGCCAGGAACATGGCGGCAACCACGAACAGCCCGATGGTCACGGAGACCATCAATTCGACCAAGGTCAGCCCGTGTTGCCGACGCCGGGCCGCCCGCCGAGGAGTCAAGCGCGCGCGCATCACAGACCAAGCCGCATGTAGAGACAACGGGGCAAGGGCGTGATGTCCTTGATCTGCGGGGGACAGGAGCGCTCGCTGTCACCCGCGTTGAGGTATTCACCCCAGTCGTCGGTGCTGGTCAAGGCGGCAGGATCCTGCCAGACGACCCAGAGGTCCACAGCACGCAGAGCCTGGTCGGCCACGGCGATGTAGCCCGTCCCGTTGGGCAGGCGGTTGCGCAGCCCTCGCCGCCAAAGCGCCAGGTCTATGGCCGCCATTTCCGCCTGGGTGCACTCGGTGGCGACGGCGCAGGTGGGCAGCGCCTCAGGCGCCGCCTGCGCCAGGTCCGTGGGCTGCAGGATGTAGTTGTCGAGTTCTGCGGCGGTGCCTTGATTGGCGCGCATGCGGTCTGCCATGTCCTGGGCCAGGAGGGAGGCCTCCATGCGGAACTCGGCTGTCTTGGCATACCGGGCGGCGATGCCAACCAGGCTAGCCATGGCCAGCAAGCCGATGGACGTCACGAACACTGCCACCAGTGTTTCGATCAGGGAGACGCCACGTGAACGACGTCGGTGCCGCGCGGGACCTCGCCGGGCCTGTTGACTGCTCAGCATGCGTGTGTCCCTGACTTGGCTTCGATGCGGCCGGCACGGGTCACGCAGACCACCCGCTGGTAGTCTGCGGCGTCATCAGTGAAAGGAGAGACCTTGAGCCCATGGACGGCGTTGCGGTCCGCAGCGATGGCGGCCTCGGTGGCCAACACCATGCCATTGGGCAGGAAGGTCATTGCCAGTTGGTCATCCAGGTCCGTCGCCTCGGTACCCATGCCCAGGACGGAGTGGACCTTGAGCACACGGTCCCCGTCGGCGAGCGTGCCATCGGCGTCGGCATCCAGGAACACGATCCAGCCCTCGGACCAATCACCCTCTGCCCGACAGCTTGGCGCCGTCGCATCGGCGTCCGTGCTCGCGCACACGACAACACGAGCGTTACGCCGCAAGGCCTCGGAACGGGCGAACTGCAAGGACTCCGTCAACACCGACGCCATGGCGTCGACGGTCTGGGTCTTGTGCATGTTCTGGTACGCCGGTACGGCAATGGTGGCCAGGATGGCCGCGATCAGGACGACCACCATCAGCTCGACAAGGGTCATGCCGCGCTGGGAGACGAGTGGGACAGGGCTTGCGAAGGGGGTGGTCACCCGTGCATATTGAACCGATCACCACAAGTTTCAAGATGTTGCAGTACCAGCGGACAAGCTCCCAAGACGAGCGGGAAAGCGCGTGAAACAGTGCACGCGAACCCAGACCACCCCTAGGACGTAGGGGAGTCAGGGCCCAGCCAACCGCCGCTCGATCTGCCGCTGGATGCCTGCAGCATCCAGCCCCACGTCGCTGAGCAGACGCGAGGCATCACCATGCTCGATGAACTCGTCGGGCAGACCCAGACTCAACACCGGGACGGTCAGCCCCTGCTGGCCCAACCACTCTTGAACCGCGGAACCGGCACCACCCGCCAGACACCCCTCCTCCAGCGTGACCAGGAGTTCGTGGCTGCCAGCCATGCGCTCGACCATCTCCAAGTCAAGGGGCTTGGCGAAACGCATGTTGACCACGGTGGCATCCAAGGCCTGCGCCGCCTGCAGCGCAGGCCAAAGCAGGGTGCCGAACGCGAGGATGGCGACCCTGCGCCCCTCTCGGCGCAGCTCCGCACGGCCCCAGGGCCAGACGTCCAGATCCGCGTCCGGTGCCACGCCTGCCCCGGCGCCACGCGGGTAGCGGACGGCCACTGGATGTTCTCGGCCGTAGGCGGTGGACAGGGCCTGCCGACAGTCGCGCTCGTCGGCAGGCGTCAGCACCGCCATGTTCGGGATGCAGCGCAGGTAGGCGATGTCGAAGGCACCCGCGTGGGTGGCGCCGTCGGCGCCAACCAAGCCGGCACGGTCCAGCGCAAACACCACCGGCAGGTTCTGCAACGCCACATCGTGGATCAGCTGGTCATAGCCGCGCTGCAGGAAGGTGGAATAGATCGCCACCACCGGTTTGAGGCCTTCGCAGGCCAGCCCGGCCGCGAAGGTGACGGCATGCTGCTCGGCGATGCCCACATCGTGGTACCGGTTCGGGAAGCGCTGCTCGAACTCCACCATGCCGGACCCTTCCCGCATGGCCGGGGTGATGCCGACCAGCCGGGGGTCGGCCTGCGCCATGTCACACAGCCACTGCCCGAAGACCTGGGTGAAGGTGAGCTTGGCGGGCGCAGCAGGCTTTTGCAAACCGACTGCCGGATCAAATTTGCCAGGGCCGTGGTAGTTGATCGGATCGGCCTCGGCCAACTTGTAGCCAAAGCCCTTCTTGGTCACCACATGCAGGAACTGCGGCCCCTTGGCCTGGCGCAGGTTCTCCAGCGTGGGCACCAGAGAGTCCAGGTCATGCCCATCGATCGGGCCGACGTAGTTGAACCCGAACTCCTCGAAGATCGTGCCGGGCACCACCATGCCCTTGGCATGCTCCTCCAGGCGCTTGGCCAGCTCATACAGCGGCGTGTGCCGCAGCACCGACTTAGCCCCTTCGCGCGCGGCGGCATAGAAGCGCCCGCTCATCAGTCGGGCCAGGTATCCGTTGAGCGCTCCCACCGGCGGGGAGATGGACATGTCGTTGTCGTTGAGGATGACCAGCATGTCCGGCAGCCCGGCGCCGCCTGCATACCCCCCGTGGTTCAGGGCTTCAAAGGCCATGCCGCCCGTGAGCGCCCCGTCGCCGATCACGGCAACCACACGCCGACGCTCGCCCTTGAGTTTGGCCGCATGGGCCATGCCCAGCGCCGCAGAAATCGAGGTCGAGGAATGCCCGGTGCCGAAGGTGTCGTACTCGCTCTCGCTGCGCCGAGGAAAGCCGCTGATCCCGCCGAGTTGCTTGAGGGTGGCCATCGCCTCGCGGCGGCCGGTGAGGATCTTGTGGGGATAGCTCTGGTGGCCCACGTCCCAGACCAGTCGGTCGTGTGGCGTCTCGAAGACATGGTGGAGCGCGATGGTGAGCTCCACCGTCCCCAGATTGGAGGACAGGTGGCCGCCCGTGCGGCTCACGCTCTGCAGCAGGAAGTCCCGCAGCTCCGCCGCCAGGGTTTTGAGCTGTGGCCGGCTCAAGGCGCGGAGATCGGCCGGACTGTCGATGGTCTCCAGCAAGGGGTGGTTCATGCGGAAGGTTCCGGTTCTTGCGCGATGTCGTGACGAGTGCCCGAGGGCGGGCTCAATGCTGGCGATGCAGCACCTTGTCGGCCAGCCAGCGCAGCTTGTCGGCCTCGGGGCCGCAGGTGGCCAGGGCCTGCAGTGCCTGGGCGTGCAGCTGGGCGGCGTACTGCCGCGCAGCCTCCAGCCCGAGCATGGAGACGTAGGTGGGCTTATTGGCGTCCTGGTCCTTGCCGGCGGTCTTGCCCAGCACCTCGGAGGCCTGCGTGACGTCCAGGATGTCGTCCACCACCTGGAATGCCACGCCCAGGGCCTGGCCGAAGGCGTGGAAATGGGGCTCCACCACGGCCGTCTCGCCACCGCTGGCCGCCCCCATCAGCACGCTGGCGCACAGCAGCTCGCCGGTCTTGCGGCGGTGCATGTCCCGCAGCGCGGCCTCGTCCAGGGGCCGACCCACGCTGGCCAAATCGATGGCCTGGCCACCCGCCATGCCCGCATGCCCGGACGCCCGGGCCAGCAGCGCGACCAGCCGCGCCTGAAGGGCGCAGGGCAGCTGCGCCGAAGGCTCTGGCGTGAGCACCTCAAAGGCCAGGGCCTGCATGGCGTCGCCCGCCAGCATCGCCTGGGCCTCGCCAAACTTCACATGGACCGTTGGCTTGCCGCGACGCAGCAAGTCGTTGTCCATGCACGGCATGTCGTCATGCACCAGCGAATAGGCGTGGATCAGCTCCACCGCCACGGCCGCACGGTCGGCGCCCTCGGGATGCCGCCCGCCTGCAGCTTCCGCAGCGGCCATCACCAGCAGCGGGCGGATGCGTTTGCCGCCGTCCAGCACGGCATAGCGCATGGATTCACCGAGACCGGCCGGCGCCTCCCGGGGAACCATCGTGCCCAGCAAGGTCTCAATGCGCCGCTGCTCGTTGGCCATCCAGGCCGACAGGGGATGCTGCGCCGTCACCGCACCACCCCGCGAGGACCGGGCGAAGGACAGCACGCCAGACCACCGCGCGGGCCCGTCGGGTTCGGCGCAAGGGGCCGGCGCAGGCCCGGCAGACGTCGAGAAAAGCACATGGCGGCGGGGCAGGACAAAAGCCACGGATTGTAGTCATCGCCCCTCATGGCCCCGGGCGACCACGCGGGCAGTCCCTGGGGAGCCTTGATCCTGATCAGACGCCAAACCACCCCGAGGCGCAGGGTACACGCTAGAATTCAGCCCCTTTTTGCGGCCAAAAGCCTGCCTGGCGACCCCAAATCCTGCCCCGCGCAGGCGCCCAGGCCGGTCCGGTCGGCACCGGAGACGGCATCGCCCGGCCGCAGGAAGAATCGTCACAAACCCACCCGCGGGGCCACCGGGTGGGGGGTTCACTGGCATGTGTTTTTGGAGATCCTGGGGATCATGTCGGACCTGAGCATCACGCTGGAAGCTCTGGAGCGCACGCGCTCTCAACTCTCTGTATCCACCTACTTCGATGGCGACCTGTTCAAGCGTGAACAGGAACTCATCTTTCAACACGGGCCGCGCTACCTCGCGCATGAGCTGTCCGTGCCCCAACTGGGCGACTACTACGCCCTTCCCCAGGAGGGCGAGGGGCGCATGCTCGTGCGTACCCGAGATGGGGTGCAGCTGGTGTCGAACGTGTGCCGGCACCGGCAAGCCATCATGCTCAAGGGGCGGGGCAACACCAAAAGCAGCGTGGTCTGCCCGCTGCACCGCTGGACCTACGACCTGCAGGGCAAGCTGATTGGTGCCCCGCACTTCGACCACGACCCTTGCCTGCACCTCAACAACTACAAGGTGCGGACCTGGAACGGCATGGTCTTCGAGGACAACGGCCGCGACATCGCCGCCGACTTGGCCGGCCTGGGACCGCGCGCCGACCTGGACTTCTCCGGCTACGTGCTCGACCACGTCGAGATGCACGAGTGCAGGTACAACTGGAAGACCTTCATCGAGGTCTACCTCGAGGACTACCACGTCGGCCCCTTCCACCCCGGTCTGGGCCACTTCGTCACCTGCGACGACCTGCGCTGGGAGTTTGGCAAGCACCACTCGGTACAGACCGTGGGCATCCACGACCAGCTCAAGCAGGTGGGGTCGCCGGTGTACCGGCGCTGGCGCGACCAGGTGCTGCAAGCCCATGACGGCCAGCCGCCCAAGCAGGGGGCGATCTGGCTGACCTACTACCCGAACATCATGGTCGAGTGGTACCCCAAGGTCCTGACGGTGTCCACGCTGTATCCGATCAGCATCGACCGCACCCTGAACGTGGTGGAGTTCTACTACCCCGAGGAAATCGCCGCCTTCGAGCGTGAGTTCTGTGAAGCCCAGCGCGCGGCCTACATGGAGACCTGCATCGAGGACGACGAGATCGGCGAGCGCATGGACGCCGGCCGCAAGGCCCTGTTCGAGCGCGGCGATGACGAGGTGGGTCCCTACCAGGAGCCCATGGAGATCGGCATGCAGCACTTCCACGAGTGGTACCGCCGCGTGATGGGGATGGGTCGGGCCTCCTGGTGAGTCCACCCGCCCCACCTTTCTGAGCGGCGCCCGCCGCCGCCCTTCTGCTGAACCGCCTTGCCCCACCGCCCGCGCCCCCGGGAGGACGGGGCCGGCGGTTCAGTGCCTTTGGGCGCTGGCCCCGGCTGCCGCGTTCTCGCCAGGCCTGGCGGGCAGGGGGCTCCGGGCCCCCAGGCCTTGACGCAAAGCAAGCACGCGACGCCCCGGACACGACGCGGGCCCACGCCCGGGCGTATCCTGCCCCGTCACCCCAGCACTACACACGCCCCCGGCAACGGCGGGCGACACGTCCGTGGACCAGCATTTCCTCACACCCCTGTTCCTGCCCAAGTCCATCGTGGTCTTCGCGGGCGATCCTGAGCATCCGGAACTGGCCGACCCCATGGCCGCCGCGCTGATCGAATCCCTCAAGGGCTGCGGTTTCGCCGGCGCGATCACCTGGTTGGACATCGGCATGCAGGGCACGCTGGCCGATCTGGCCCATTCGCGCGCCGATCTGGCCCTGATCGCCCTGCCCCATGACCAGCTGGAGCCGGCGCTGGAAATCGCCGGGCGCATCCGCTGCAAGGCGGCACTGGTGGCCACCTCGGGGCTGCCGGCCGCGCGTTGCGCGGCCCTGCATGCGGTGGCCAAGCGCCACGGTGTGTACCTGCTGGGGCCCAACAGCCTGGGCTTCCAGCGTCCGGCACTCAAGCTCAACGCCAGCGTGGCGGGGGCGCTGGCTTCGCCCGGTCCGCTGGCCCTGGTGTCGCAGTCCGGCGCGCTCACGTCCTCGATCCTGGACTGGGCGCGGCAGAACGGTGTGGGCTTCTCCACCGTGGTCTCGCTGGGGGCCAACACCGCGGTGGACCTGGCGCAGGTGCTGGACTTCCTGGCCAACGACGGTTCCACCCACTCCATCCTGGTCTACATGGAGGGCATCACCCACGCCCGGCGCTTCATGAGCGCCCTGCGGGCCGCAGCCGCCGTCAAGCCGGTGGTGGTGATGAAGGCCGGCCGCAAGCCCGCCGGCAGTGACGCCGCACTCACCCATTCGGCCGCCATCGTCGGCGCCGATGACGTCTTTGAGGCCGCGCTGCGCCGCGCCGGCGTGGTGCGGGTGCGCAGCTTCACCCAGCTGTTCTCGGCCGCACGCTGCCTGGCCTCACGCTACCGCCCCACCGGCAAGCGCCTGGCCATCGTGACCAATGGCGG
This sequence comes from Ideonella livida, assembly GCF_010499455.1. Classification (GTDB taxonomy): domain Bacteria; phylum Pseudomonadota; class Gammaproteobacteria; order Burkholderiales; family Burkholderiaceae_C; genus Ideonella; species Ideonella livida. Next base: position 121,766 of record NZ_JAAGOH010000011.1, read on the forward strand.
CGGGCCGGGCGTGCTGGCCGCCGACTGGGCCAACGAGATCGGCCTGGAGGTCGCCCGCCTGGGCGAGGCCAACCGTGCCGCGCTGGCGCTCAAGCTGCCGCCAGTGGCCGCGGTCAGCCAGGTCATCGACCTGGGCGAGGAGGCCAACGGCGAGCACTACAAGGCCGCCGTGCAGGCGTGTGCCGGCGATGCCGGGGTGGATGGCATCCTGGTGATCTACAGCCCCAAGCCGGCGTGCTACCGGCAGTCTGACCCGCTGAGCATCGCCCAGGGCGTGCTGGAGGCCACCCAGCGCCTGTCCAAGCCGGTGGTGGCCTGCTGGATGGGTGATGACTCGGTACGCGAGGCGCGTGCCTTGCTCCACGCCAAGCCCCTGCCCAGCTTCCGCACCCCGGAGGCGGCGGTGGACGCCTTCGGCAACATCGCCAGCTTCTACCAGAACCAGCAACTGCTGCAGCAGACCCCGCCGCCGCTGAGTGCGCTGCAGGAACCCGACGCCGAAGGCGCGCGCCTGCTGATCGAAGGCGTGCTGGCCGAGCGCCGGCGGGTGCTCACCGAGATGGAATCCAAGGCGCTGCTGGCGGCCTTCCACATCCCGGTCACGCGGACCATGCTGGCCCGCACCCCCACCGAGGCCATGCTGATCGCCAGCCAGCTGGGCTACCCGGTGGCGCTCAAGATCGACTCGCCCGACATCAGCCACAAGAGCGATGTGCAGGGCGTGGTGCTCAACCTCACCAGTGCCAGCCAGGTGCGCGACGCCTTCCACGACATGCTGGCACGGGTCAAGCGCCTGCAGCCCGCTGCGCGCGTGCATGGGGCCACGGTGCAGCCCATGAGCGGCAAGCCACGCGGCCGCGAGCTCTACATCGGCCTGAGCACCGACGACCCGTTCGGGCCGGTCATCACCTTCGGCGCCGGCGGCACCATGATCGAGCTGATCAACGACCGGGCCATGGAGCTGCCGCCGCTCAACCAGTTCCTGGCCCAGCGCCTGATCGAGCGTGCCCGGGTGGCCGAGACCCTCCAGCATTGGCGGGGCAGCCCGCCGGTGGACCTGGAAGCGCTGGAGCAGGTGCTGCTGCGCGTCTCCGAGATGGTCTGCACGCTGCCGCAGCTGCGGGAGATGGACATCAACCCCATCATCGTGGACGAGGATGGCGCCGTGGCGGTGGATGCCCGCATCGTGGTGGAGCACGCGGCCCAGAGCAACCAAGCCTATCCGCACCTGGCCATCCTGCCCTACCCGGCGGGCCTGGAGCGGGAGTGGCCCATGAAGGGCGGTGGCGTCGTCAAGGTCCGGCCCATCCATCCCGACGACGCGCAGATGCTGCAGGATCTGGTGCGCTCGCTGAGTCCGGAAAGCCGGTACTTCCGCTTCGTCAGCTCGATGCAGGAGCTGCCGGCCAAGATGCTGGCCCGCTACACCCTGATCGACTACGACCGCGAGATGGCCCTGGCCGCGGTGCAGACCGAGCGACAGCTGCAGGAGGACGGCAGCTTCACCGAGGTGGAGCGGATCATCGGCGTCTCGCGCTACATCACCAACCCGGACCAGACGACCTGCGAGTTCTCGCTGGTGGTGTCCGATGCCTGCGCCGGCCAGGGCCTGGGCTCGCGTCTGATGCTGGCCATCATGGACGTGGCCCGCGCCAAGGGCCTCGACGAGATCCAGGGCCTGGTGCTGGCCAACAACGACTCGATGCTCAAGCTCATGCGTGGCCTGGGCTTCGCGGTCAAGCCCTTTCCTGAGGACGCCGACTTCAAGCTCTGCACCAAGGCGCTGCAGGCTTGAGCCCAGGCTCCTAGAATCCGGCGCATCGCCCCTGGAGGCCACCCCACACGGGTGGCCTCTGCCTTTTGGGGCCGCCCCACAGGCGGCCCGCGCTGCCCATGGCCTCACTGCACATCACCGACCTGGAAGCCGCCATCAACTGGTGGCGCGACAAGCATCCCTCCCTCGACGGGGTGCAGGCCTGCCCCGAGGTGCTCGCGCTGGCCCAGGTCTATGGCGACATGGTCTACCGCCGCGAACAGGAGGTGCCCGAGTCCCGGCTGGACGGTGCCGCGCATGCCGCCTGGCTGGCCTGGTACGCCAGCACTCCCGACGCCCCCTGCATCGCCATCTGCTCCACCGCCCAGGGCGATGCGGTCTGCAAGGGCTGCGGCCGCACCGAAGTCGAGGTGCAGCACTGGCCCAGCCTGAGCCCGGCGCAGAAACGTCAGGTCTGGCGGCGCATCACCGCCGAAGGCACCGCCTGGCGCTTCAACCGCTATGCCGAGCGCGCCCGTGGCTGAGTCGCGCCGCGCCGGCCACGGCCTGGTCCGGGACGCCCGCCGCCTGCTGCCCCTGGCCTGGCCGCTGCTGGTGGGCCAACTGGCGGTGCTGGCCTTCGCCACCATCGACACGGTGGTGGTCGGCCGGCATGCGCCGCAGGACCTGGCGGCCTACGCCGTGGGCGCGGCCGCCTACATCACCATCTTCATCGGCCTGATGGGCACGGTGCTCGGCCTGTCGCCCCTGGTGGGCCAGCTCTATGGCGCTGGCAGGCTGGGCACGGCTGGCGACCAGCTGCACCAGGGCGTTTGGCTGGCCCTGCTGCTGGCCCTGCCCGGCTGCGGCCTGCTGCTGTTTCCGCAGCCCTTTCTCTGGATCGCGCGGGCCTCGCCCGAGCTGGCCGGTGGCGTGCGCGGCTACCTGCTGGCCCTGGCGCTGGCGCTGCCACCCGCACTGCTGTTCACCGTGTTCCGAGCCTTCAACAACGCCGTCTCCCGCCCCAAGGCTGTGATGGCGCTGCAGCTGGGCGGACTGGTGGTCAAGGCGCCGCTGACCGTGCTGCTGGTGGGCGGGGCACCCGCTCTGGGCCTGCCGTCGCTGGGGGTGACCGGCGCCGGCCTGGGCACGGCCGCAGCCATGTCGGTCCAGCTGCTGGGGGCCTTGTGGCTGCTGCGGCGCGACCGCTTCTACGAGCGCTTCGAGCTGTGGGGACGCGGCCTGCACCGGCCCGATGGCCGAGTGCTCTGGGCGCAGGCCCGGCTGGGCCTGCCGATCGGCTCGGCCATCCTCATCGAGGTCTCGGGCTTTGCCTTCATGGCCCTGTTCATCGCCCGCCTGGGTCCCACCGCCGTGGCCGGCCACCAGCTGGTGATGAACCTGGTGTCGCTGATGTTCATGTTGCCGCTGTCCCTGGCCAACGCCACCACCACCCTGGTGGCACAGCGCATCGGGGCAGGCGACCTGCAGGACGCGCGACGCCTGGGCTGGCATGGCCTGCAACTGGGCTGCGGTGTCTCCGCCGCCCTGGCGCTGGGGGTCTGGCTGGCACGCGAGCCGGTGCTGGGGCTCTACACCGGTGATGCCGCCGTGCTGGCCGCAGCCCTGCCCCTGCTGGCCTGGCTGGTGCCCTTCCACATCGCCGATGCGGTGCAGACGCTGGTGGCCTTCACCCTGCGGGCTTGGCGCGTGGCCGCCTGGCCGATGTTCATCTACGCCGGCGCGCTGTGGGGCGTGGGCCTGGGCCTGGGCCAGCACCTGGCCTTCTCCGCGCCGGGCAGCACCCCCGAGGCCCTGCGGGGCGCCCCCGGCTTCTGGGTGGCGGCCACGGCCGGCCTGGTGCTGGCCAGCCTGGCCCTGCTGGGGTTGAAGGCCTGGGTGCTGCGCCACCCGGAACGGGTGGTGCAGGCGCGCAGCAGGCGGTAGGGCAGCAGGGCCACGGGCCTCAGACCAGGCCGTCGAACAGCCAGACCGTCACCGGTTCACCCGCGGCCACGGCCCCCTGTCCGTGCCCCAGCACCACCAGGCAGTTGGCCTCGCTCATGCTGCGCAGGATGCCCGCCCCCTGGGCGCCGGTCAGGCGCACCTGCCAGCCGCCCTCCTCGGTGGGCTCGACGATGCCGCGCTGGTATTCGGTGCGGCCGGGCCGCTTGCGGATGGGGGCGGCGCTGCGCGCGGTCAGGCGGGGCAGCGGTTCGGGCCGCGCACCGGACAGGACCATCAGGGCCTCGCGGGCAAAGGCATAGAAGGTGACCAGGGCGGCCACCGGGTTGCCCGGCAGGGCAAACAGCAGCGGACGCCGGCCCTGCGGTCCGTGCAAAGGGCCAAAGGCAAAGGGCCGGCCGGGCCGCATCGCCACCTTCCAGAAGCCCACCTCACCACGGGCCGCCAGCAGGTCGCGGGTGTAGTCGGCATCGCCCATGCTCACGCCGCCGCTGGTCATCACCACATCGGCCTGCGCCATGGCCTGGTCCAGGGTGGCCTGCAGCGCGGCCGGATCGTCGCGCACCAGACCCAGGTCCAGCACCTCCACGCCCAGGCGCTGCAATGCCCCGGTCAGGGTGTGGCGGTTGCTGTCGTAGATGCACCCGGGGGCCAGGGGCTCGCCCAGGCTGCGCAGTTCGTCACCGGTGGAAAACAAGGCCACCTTGAGCCGCCGGAACACCTGCAGTTGCGGCACCCCCAGCGAGGCCACCAGCCCCAGGTCGGCCGGTCGCAGGCGCTGGCCCGCGCGCAGCGCCGGCCGCCCGCAGGCCAGGTCCTCGCCCTGGCGCCGGCGGTTCTCCCCCGGGCGCAGCACATCGGCGCGCAGCTGCACCACCTCGCCCTGCACCTGGCACAGCTCGATGGGCACCACCGTGTCCAGGCCCGGCGGCATCACCGCCCCGGTCATGATGCGCACGCACTGGCCGCGGGCCACCACGCCGGTGAAGGGTGTTCCGGCCAGCACGGTGGTGGGCAGCGCCTGCAGGGCCGTGGCCTGCCCGGCCAGCAGGTCGGCGCCGTGCAGTGCATAGCCATCCATCGCCGAGTTGTCGTGGGCCGGCACATCGATGGGGGAGATGACATCAGCCGCCAGCACGCGGCCCAAGGCCGCCGACAGCGGCACCGTTTCGGTCTCGGTGAGCGGCTGCAGGCAGGCGGCCACCCGGGCACGGGCTTCGTCCACGGGCAGCTCCTGGCCGCTGGCGAGGGGAGAGGGTCCGAGTTCTGGCATGGGCATCAAAGGGCAGACGGAAGGCGTCATTGTGACGCCGCCGCCCCGGGGGACGGCATCCGCCCAACCTATGCATCTCGATGCATATCGCTTTGCCCACGGCCTGCCGCCAGAATGCCGGCGCCCCCTCTTTGGCGCCTCCCGCACCCCGGGCGGCTCCGCCCGGCAAGACGCCGCGACATGTCCACGCTCCACGACAGCCTGCTCACCGCCCTGGCCCTGATCCGCGACGCCGACGCCGAGCTGCTGCGCATCGTCAGCCTGTCCCTGCAGGTCAGCAGCACGGCCATCGCCCTGGGCGCCGTGCTGGGCCTGCTGGGTGGGGCCTGGCTGGCGGTGGCCCGCTTCCCGGGCCACCGGGCGCTGGTCTGGGGTCTCAACACCCTGCTGGCCCTGCCCTCGGTGGTGGTCGGGCTGGGCGTGTACCTGCTGCTGTCGCGCTCCGGCCCCTTGGGCCCCTGGGGCCTGCTGTTCACGCCGTCGGCCATGGTGGTGGCGCAGACGGTGCTGGTGGTGCCCCTGATCGCCGCGCTCTCGCGCCGCCTGGTGCTCGACGGCCTGGCCGAAGGCGGCGAGCAGCTGCAGTCCCTGGGTGCCGGGCCGCTGGCGCGGGCCCTGCTGCTGCTGGCCCATGCCCGCTATGGCGTGCTCACCGTGCTGCTCACCGCCTTCGGCCGGGCCATCTCCGAGGTGGGCGCGGTGATGATCGTGGGTGGCAACATCGCCGGGGTGACCCGGGTGATGACCACCTCCATCGCGCTGGAAACCAGCAAGGGGGACCTGCCCCTGGCCCTGGGCCTGGGTCTGGTGCTGCTGGGCGTGGTGGGCCTGATCAACCTGCTGGTCGGCCTGTTGCCGGGGGGCGCCGGCCGCAGCCAGGAGGGCCTGGCATGAGCGGGCGGGCTGCCTCCATGCCGGCTGCGGGCGCCCTGCCCCTCCCCCTGGTGCAGCTGCATGAGGCCGGTTTGCGGCTGGGGGGTGTGCAGGCCCTGCAGGGCGTAAGCCTGGGCCTGCACCCCGGTGAGCGCCTGGCCCTCGTGGGCCCCAACGGGGCTGGCAAGACCAGTCTGCTGCGCCTGCTGCATGGACTGGTGGCGCCCACCGAGGGGCGGCGGGAGGTGCCACCACAACCGGACGGCCGCCCGCCCGTGGGGGCCATGCTGTTCCAGCGCCCCTTCCTGCTGCATTGCTCGGCGCGACGCAACGTGCTGCTGGGTTTGTGGCTGCGCGGTGTGCCCCGCGCCGAGCGCGAGGCGCGTTGCGCGCTGGCGCTGGCCCGTGTGGGCCTGGCCGATGTGGCTCAGCGTCCGGCACGCAGCCTCTCGGGGGGCCAGCAGCAGCGCCTGGCGCTGGCGCGCGCCTGGGCCCTGCGACCCGACGTGCTGTTCCTGGACGAGCCCACGGCCAGCCTGGACCCGTCTGCCAAGAAGGAAGTGGAGCGCCTCATCGAGGAGGTGGCCGCCGACGGCGTGGCCATTGTGATGAGCAGCCACAACCTGGGCCAGGTCAAGCGCCTGGCGCGCCGCGTAATCTGCCTGGGCGGCGGCCGCGTGCTGGCCGACCGGCCCACCGAAGACTTCTTCCACGCCCGAGACCTGCCGCAAGAGGCGGCCCAATTCCTCCAAGGAGAACTGCCATGGCTCTGACCCACCCGACGGCCCCGACCTTGAACCGCCGCCGCCCCCTGCTGGCCATGCTGGCGCTGGCCATGGCGCCGCTGCTGCCGGCCCAAGCGCAGGAGAAGTTCATCGTGATGGCCTCCACCACCTCCACCGAGCAGTCCGGCCTGTTCAAGCACCTGCTGCCGGCCTTCAAGGACAAGACCGGCATCGAGGTGCGCGTGGTGGCCGTGGGCACTGGCCAGGCACTGGACACCGGCCGCCGTGGCGATGCCGACATCGTCTTCGTGCACGACACCGCCGCCGAGGAGAAGTTCGTGGCCGAGGGTTTCGCCACCCAGCGGCGCAACGTCATGTACAACGACTTCGTGCTCGTCGGCCCGGCCGCCGATCCGGCCAAGGTCAAGGGACAGGACATCGGCACGGCGCTCGGCAAGCTGGCCGCCAGCGGCGCCAGCTTCATCTCCCGTGGCGACAAGAGCGGCACCCACGCCGCCGAGCTGCGCCTGTGGAAGAAGGTGGGCGTCGACCCCGCCGCGGCCAAGCCGGCAGGCTACAAGGAATGCGGCTGCGGCATGGGCCCGGCGCTGAACATGGGCGCCTCCACCGGCGCCTATGTGCTGACCGACCGCGGCACCTGGCTGGCCTTCAAGAACCGCGCCGACCTCACTGTCTTGGTCGAGGGCGACAAGAGCCTGTTCAACCAGTACGGCGTGATGGTGGTCAACCCCGCCAAGCATCCGCATGTGAAGGCCGACATGGCCCAGCAGTTCGCCGACTGGGTGGTGAGCCCGGGCGGCCAGGCCAGCATCGCCGCCTACAAGATCAACGGCGAGCCGCTGTTCTTCCCCAACGCCAAGCCCTGAGCACCGCCTCGGGCGCCTGAGCGCGGCGTTCTGCATCGAGAACGCCTCGCATCTCCAGGGCCTGGTCCGTTCCAGTTGTACCAAGCTGGAACGGACCAGGCCCTTTTTTCGTTCCGCCGGGCAAAAGCCCCGCACTTTCCAGGGTTAGCCCCAGGTTTGCCGTGCGAAACGCTATGCAGACACTTGCATAGCACCCCGGGGAGGCGTCGCCTGCATTCCGGGATCCACGACCCCTTCAACCCGGACCGACTGCGAAAGACCCCGTCATGCAGAAGAGCCTCCACATCAATCCGGACAAGTGCACCGGCTGCCTGCAGTGCGAAATGGCCTGCAGCTACGAGAACTACGGCGTGTTCGCCCCCGCGAAGTCACGCATCAAGGTCTTCAACTTCCATGAGACCGGGCGCAAGGTGCCCTACACCTGCACCCAGTGCGACGAGGCCTGGTGCCTGCACGCCTGCCCGGTGGAAGCCATCACGGTGGACAAGAAGACCGGCGCCAAGGTGGTCAGCGAGACCACCTGCGTGGGCTGCAAGGTCTGCACCATCTCCTGCCCCTTTGGCACGGTGAACTACATGCAGGAAACCGGCAAGGTGCAGAAGTGCGACCTGTGCGACGGCAACCCCGCCTGCGCCGAGGCCTGCCCCACCGGCGCCATCACCTACATCGACGCCAACTGGACCGGCCTCAACAAGATGGCCGCCTGGGCCGACAAGCTGGGCAACCAGCCGTCCGCCACCTGAACCGACTGGGAGAACACCGCAATGTCCTGGGCTGGAAAACTCCTCCGCGTCAACCTCTCCACCGGTGCCATCACGTCCGAGCCGCTGCGCATGGACTGGGCCAAGCTCTACCTGGGCTCGCGCGGCCTGGCCACCAAGTACTTCGTCGAGGAAGTCGACGCCAAGGTGGACCCGCTGTCGCCCGACAACAAGATCATCTGGTCCACCGGCCCGCTGACCGGCACCATGGCCTCCACCGGCGGCCGCTACACCGTCGTCACCAAGGGCCCGCTCACCGGCGCCATCGCCTGCTCCAACTCGGGCGGCTACTGGGGCGCCGAGCTCAAGATGGCCGGCTGGGACATGGTCATCTTCGAGGGCAAGGCCGCCAAGCCGGTCTACCTGAGCATTGAAGACGAGGTGGCCACCCTGAAGGATGCCTCGCACCTGTGGGGCAAGAGCGTCTGGGAAACCGAGGAAGGCCTGAAGAAGGAACACCAGGACCCGCTGGTGCGCGTGTCCTGCATCGGCCTGGCCGGTGAGAACCAGGTGCTGTACGCCGCCATCGTCAACGACCTGCACCGCGCGGCTGGCCGCTCGGGCGTGGGCGCGGTGATGGGCAGCAAGAACCTCAAGGCGGTGGTGGTGCGCGGCACCCAGGGTGTGGGCAACATCGCCAACCCCAAGGAGTTCATGAAGGTCACCTTCGAGAAGAAGAAGATCCTGCATGACAACGCCGTCACCGGTGCCGGCCTGCCCACCTATGGCACCCAGGTGCTGATGAACGTCATCAACGAGATCGGTGCGCTGCCCACCCGCAACCACCGTGACGTGCAGTTCGAAGGCGCCAAGGACATCTCGGCCGAAGCCATGGCCACGCCGCGCGCCACCGACGGCAAGAAGCACCTGGTGACCAACCAGGCCTGCTTCGGCTGCACCATCGCCTGCGGCCGCATCTCCAAGATCGACAAGTCCCACTTCACCGTCGAGAACAAGCCGCAGTACTGGGGTGCCTCGGGCGGCCTGGAGTACGAGGCGGCCTGGGCGCTGGGCGCGGCCAACGGCGTCAACGACCTGGAGGCCCTGCAGTACGCCAACGTGCTGTGCAACGAGCAGGGCATGGACCCCATCTCCTTCGGCGCCACCATCGGCGCGGTGATGGAGCTCTACGAGATGGGCGTGCTGACCGCCGAGCAGCTGGGCATCGACGCCAAGTTCGGTGACGCCAAGGCGCTGGCCCACTTCGCCGAGATCACCGCCCGGGGCGAAGGCTTTGGCAAGGAAATTGGCCAGGGCTCGGCCCGCCTGTGCAAGAAGTACGGCCACCCCGAGCTGTCCATGAGCGTCAAGGGCCAGGAGTTCCCGGCCTACGACTCGCGCGGCGTGCAGGGCATGGGCCTGACCTACGCCACCAGCAACCGCGGTGCCTGCCACCTGCGCAGCTACACCATCGCCTCTGAGGTGCTGGGCATCCCGGTCAAGACCGACCCGCTGACCGCCGAGGGCAAGCCTGAGCTGGTCATCGCCTTCCAGGACGCCACCGCCGCCTTCGACGCCGCCGGCATCTGCATCTTCACCAGCTTCGCCTGGGGCCTGGCCGACGTGCAGCCGCAGGTGGCCGCCGCCTGCGGCGAAGAGTTCACGCTGGAGAACCTCTCGCAGATCGGCGAGCGCATCTGGAACATGGAGCGCGACTTCAACAACCGGGCCGGCTTCACCAGCAAGGACGACACCCTGCCCAAGCGACTGCTGGAAGAACCCGCCAAGACCGGTCCGGCCAAGGGCCTGGTCAACAAGCTGCCCGAGATGCTGCCCAAGTACTACGCCCTGCGCGGCTGGAACGAGGACGGCCAGCTCAAGGACGAGACCCGTTCGCGCCTGGGCCTGTGACGGCCGCGTGACGGGGGCATCACCCGTCATGACCTGAGCCACGGGGCGGTTCTCGGAACCGCCCTTTTTCATCCCCCCGCACCGAAGCACCCCATGAAGCACGTCATCCTCGGCGCCGGCCCGGCCGGCGTCATCGCCGCCGAAACCCTGCGCAAGCACGCCCCGAACGACGACATCCTCGTCATCGGCGACGAGCCCGAGGCGCCCTACTCGCGCATGGCCATTCCCTACCTGCTGATCGGCAAGGTGGGTGAGGAAGGGACCCACCTGCGCCACACGGCGGGGCACTTCGAGCGCCTGCGCATCGAGGTGCGCCGCGGGGTGCGCGCCACCACCGTGGACGTGGGCCGGCGCGAGATCCTGCTGTCCGACGGGCACCGCGTGCCCTTCGACAAGCTGCTGATCGCCACCGGCTCCTCGCCAGCCACGCCGCCCATTCCCGGCATCCACGGCCCTGGCGTGCACACCTGCTGGACGTTGGCCGACGCACGCAACATCCAGGCCCTGGCCAAGCCCGGCGCCAAGGTGCTGCAAATGGGCGCCGGCTTCATCGGCTGCATCATCATGGAAGCACTGCAGCAGCGCGGCGTCGAGCTCTCGGTGGTGGAGATGGGCGACCGCATGGTGCCGCGCATGATGGGTCCCACCGCCGGCGGCATGATCCGCCGCTGGTGCGAAACCAAGGGCGTGAAGGTCTACACCGGGGCCCGGGTCGAGGCCATCGAGCGCGGCACCGCCGCCGAGCCCGGCCTGCTGGGCAAGATCGCCCAGATGGTGGGCCTGGGTCAGCAGGCCGACAACCCCAGCGGCCCGATGCGCGTCAAGCTGTCCACCGGCCAATCGCTGGAGGCCGACCTGGTCATCAGCGCCACCGGCGTGCGGCCCAACATCGGCTTCCTGGAGAACTCCGGCATCCGCTGCCTGGTGGGCGTGCTGACCGACGAGCACCTGCAGACCAACGTCGAGGGCATCTACGCCGCCGGTGACTGCGCCGAGGCCTTCGACAAGGTCAGCGGCAAGACCATCGTCTCGGCGATCCAGCCCAACGCCGCCGAGCAGGCCCGGGTGGCGGCGCTCAACATGGCCGGCCAGAAGGCCGAGCTCAAGGGCGTCACCCAGATCAATGTGCTCGACACCCTGGGCATGATCTCCTCGAGCTTCGGCAAATGGGACGGCGTGCCCGGCGGCCGGCAGGTGGAGCTGATCGACGAGGCCGAGGGCAAGCTGCTGAGCCTGCAGTTCGACCATGAGAAGCTGGTGGGCTGCAACTCGGTGGGCTGGATCCAGCACGTCGGGGTGATGCGCGGTCTGGTCGAGGGGGAGGTCAAGCTGGGCCCCTGGCGCGAGAAGCTGATCGCCGACCCCACACTGCTGATGGAGGCCTACCTGGCCTGCGCCCAGCAAGGCGATGTCCATGCCTTGGTGAAGGCGGCCTGAGGCCGGCAACATGGCGGCCACCATGCAGATCACATTCAAGCTCTACGCCAGCCTCACCGAGTACCTGCCGCCGGATCGGCGCACCCACAACCAGATGGCCCTGGAGGTGCCCGAAGGCGCCAGCATTGCACAGGTGATCGAGCCCTTCGCCCTGCCGATGAAGCTGGTGCACCTGGTGCTGGTCAACGGCCGCTACGTGGCGCCGGAGGATCGGGCCACCCTGGCCCTGGTCGAGGGCGACACCCTGGCCATCTGGCCGCCGATCGCCGGCGGCTGAGTGGCCGGCGCCCCAAGGGATCGACCGTGTTCGACACCGCCAGCTACGGCGAATCCTTCGAGCGCGACACCGGCTGCACCGAAGCCGAATGGCTGGGCTGGCTGCCCGGGGCCTGCGGCGGCCATGGCCTGAGCCTGGGTCCTGGCCCCGGCCAGGCGCAGGTGCGCCTGGGTGCGGGGGTGCTGCACCTGCGTTGGCAGGTCCTGGCCCCGCGGCAGATCGCTCTGGTGCGGCTGCCGCGCCTGTGGGTGGTCTACCGCTTCGAGGGGGTGGAGGCCCCCGAGCGCATCGCCTTCATGAAGCGCTTTGACCTGCACATGCAGCGCGGTGGCGGCTGAACCGGTCGACGCGGGTGGCCTCACCCCCCACGCGCCATCAGCGCCGGCCAACCTGGATAGTCCTGGGCGGTGAGCGCGAACTTGCGCGCCGCCGCCCCCAGGGCCTGGCCCGACCGCAGCGCTTGCAACGCCGCCGGCCCCTCCACCACCCAGCTGCCGCCCAGCAGGCTCACGCCACGCGCCAGCAGCGGATCGGGCGGCACCCCCACGCTGGGACCGATCAGGGCAAAGCGGCGCGCCTGACGACACGGCGCCAGCATGGCCGAGAGGGTGTGGTTGAGCAGCAGGGTGCCGGTGGCCAGCACCTGGTCACACCCGGCCAGCGCCGTCCGGTCCAGGGTGATGCGCACCCCCTCCTCCTCCCCCACCAGCTCCGGGCGCAGCTCCACCACCACCACTTTCACTCCCCGGGCGCGCAGCCGCGGCAGCAGCGGGGCGAACCAGCCCACCATGCCCAGGGTCTCGCCGGGCTGAAGGTCTAGGTGGCCCATCGAGTCGGCGCTGGCAGGCGGCACGAAACCGGCCCGGTCAAAGACGCAGCGGGTCAGCGCATTGACCGCGGCCAACCCCAGGGCCTGGCGCCAGGGCTCAGGTGCGCACCAGCCCTGGGCCAGTGGCCAGACCTCATCCCCCGCCTGGGGCAGGCACGAGGGCTGGGCCGCCAGGGCTGCCCAGGTGGCATCCAGCAGCACATAGCTCAGGCCCAGGGTGCCGTCCTGCAGCTCCAGCGCACAGAACTCGCCACGCCGTCCACCCGGTGGTGGCGGCGGCGGCAGGTGCAGGGCCTTGACACGGGGTGGGGCCCGGCGCTCAAAGGCCGCCTGCAGCATGGCCAGCACCTCACGGGCCGGGCCCAGGTCGGCGATGGGGGGCGCTACAGGTCTGTGGGTCATGGTCATGGACGGGCTCGCCGGTGTTCACGCCCTGTGGTGCCGCTGGGCGCGGCCCGACAGGGCATTGGGAAAGTACAGCGCGGTCAGGCTCTTGCTGTGCACCGGGGAAAATCCCCCCGCCGCCGGGGCACCGGGCCGGGCGGCCCCCTGCTCGGCAGCCTCCGCATAACGGCGCCAGTCGCGTACCCAGTGGATGGCGTCGCACACCTCCAGCAGGCCCAGGGTCTCACGGTCGCCGACCAGCACGCCCTGTACCCGCAAGCCCAGGTGCTCGCGAGCGGCGTCCAGCCGGGCCAGGGTCTGCGGCACGCAGCCAAACTCGCCATCGCTCACGATCAGCAGGTCCGCGCCGCGCCAGGCGTCCTCATGCACCCGCTCGATGGCACGCTCGATGGGCGTCTGCACATCGGTGCCGCCGTCAAAGCTGCGACCCATCAGGTCCAGGAGGGCCTGCAGCCCCGCCTCGCCCTGGTCCAGGCGCTGCTCCAGCACCTCGTCAGGCCCGCCAAAGGCCAGCAGCAGGCAACCGCGGCGGGTCGCATGCGCCGCGCGCAGCGCCGCAATGACCACGGCCTTGGCCACGTTCTCCGGCGCCCCCCGCATGGAGCCGGAGGTATCCAGGCACACGATCATGGGCCCGCGCTCCAGGGCCTGCGGCCGGTCTGGCGCCGACGGGGCCTGCCGCGCCGCAGCGGGATCGGGGCGCCCCTCACACGACTGCGCCTCGGTGTCCCAGCACAAGAGACGGGCCTCGGCAAAGCGGGCACGCCAGAGCTTGCGCAGCACCGGATGGTGGAGCATCAAGGCCTGGCTGGCCAGCATGCGCTCGGGCTGTCCAGCCAGGCGGATGCCGGTGATCTCGCCCGGGGCATCGGGCAGGCGGATGACCACCGGCCGCAGCGGCACCGGCGGGCCGGCGCTGCCCGGCTGCCGTGGGGCGGGCCGGGGAGACACCTGCCCCACCGGCTCGCTGCGGCCCAGGCGCTGGATCAGGGCGGCCAGCTCCGGCATCTGGGCCAGCCAGTCGGCCGCGCGGCGTGCCGCCTGCCAAGGCCGGGCATTGAGGTGACCGCGCAGCGCGTCCCATCGCAGGTGGGCCAGGTCGCCCAGCCCTTGCAGCAGGGCCAGGTCGTCCTGCAGGCCGTGGGTCTGGTCGGTCCAGGCGGCACGGAAGTCGTCGGTCACCCGCTGCACGGCGGCCGCACGGCTCAGCGCCGGCTGCAGGTCAGGCAGGCGGTCCAGGTGCCACAGCAGGGTGCGCAAGACTTGCTGGGCCAGATCGGGCACCCCGCGGCACAGTGCCGGCAGGCCCAGCGCGGCGACCACCGCACGCAGCGACGGGCCGGCGCGCGGCGTCTCGCGTTCGCCCCAGTCGGCCTCCTCGGGCGGCAGCCGCCCGTCCACCAGCGCCTCCAGCCAGTGGCGGACATGGGCCAGACGGTCCGCGCGGTCCCCCACGGCCGCCACCAGGGCGGGCAGCCAGAGGCCACGCGGCAAGGGGGCGAGCTGGTGGTAGGGGGCATCCAGCCCGGTCGCGTCGGGCACGGGCGGGTTCATGCCACCCAGGCCACCGGCGGCGGTGGCAGGGCTGCAGGCGTGGCAGGCGAAGCGCCCGGGTCGTCCTGCGCCAAGGCCTGCGGGACATCGGGACGCAGGGGCAGGCTGGCAAACCCCTGGCGCGTGGCCGCCAGGCGGTCGGCCAGGGCTTGCAGCACGGCCACGGTGCGGCGGGGGCCCGCCAAAACCTGCTCCCCCAAAGCCGGTGGCCACCACAGACGATCGGCCAGACGTTGCGCCAGGGCGGCGGCGCCGGCCTCGGCCTGCGCCAGGGCGGGCTGCAGCTGGGCCAGCACTTCCTCCACCTGGGCCACGCGCGCGGCCACGTGCACCGGGCTGTAGTGGCGGCGGGTCTGCACCTCCAGCGCCGCCGACAGCATGCGCATGCCGCCCGAGGGCTCAGCCGCCTGCGCGCCGCCGATGGCACGG
The DNA here is from genome assembly GCF_010499455.1 of Ideonella livida. Classification (GTDB taxonomy): domain Bacteria; phylum Pseudomonadota; class Gammaproteobacteria; order Burkholderiales; family Burkholderiaceae_C; genus Ideonella; species Ideonella livida. The sequence goes on from NZ_JAAGOH010000011.1 coordinate 136,785, forward strand.
GCCAGGGCCAGCTTGCCCGCCGCGTCCTGACCCTGGGCGTCGTCGCGGGCGCTGGTCTCCAGCTCCAGCTGCCGCTCAAAGGCCTCCACCGCCCGCGTCAGCCAAGCCGCCTCCTGAGGGCGGGCTTGCAGGCAGTCCCCCACCCACCAATCGATCAGGTCCGGCACCTCCTGCGGCTGTGAAGCCGCCACATAGGGCGCCAGCCACAGGTCCAGCTCGTCCAAGGCGGTACGGCCCTCGGCCGCTGCCGACACCCGCAGCAGACCGGTGCACTGCCGCCAACGCCGGTCTGACAGCTGCCGGCCCTGCGCCGCCAGCCAGCGGCGCAGGGCCAGGCAGGCCTGCACAAAGGCCGGCGAGAGCACCACCTGCTGCGCCGCAGCCGCCAGCGCCTGGCGCTCCTGCGGGGTCCAGGCGGCCGGTGCCGAGGCCACCGGCATGGCGGCTCCGGCAGGCAAAGCCAGCAGCGCGGCAAAGCTCTCCTCGCCCACGGGCGCCACCGGCACCCGCAGCAGAAAGCGGTCGTGGAAGGCCTGTAGCCCCTCATCCAGCGGGCCCTCGTTGCTGGCGCCCACCACCGTCACCAGCGGCGTGGCCTGCCGGCCGCTGCCGTTGTCGAACTCACGCTCGTTGAGCAGCGTCAGCAGCGTATTGAGGATGGCTGAATTGGCCTTGAACACCTCGTCCAGAAAGGCCACCCCCGCCTCGGGCAGGAAGCCGCGGGTCAGCCGCTCGTAGCGGTCGGCTTCCAGGGCCTGCAAGGACAGCGGGCCGAACAGTTCCTCCGGCGTGGAGAAGCGGGTGAGCAGCCGCTCGAAATAGGGCGCGCCTTGCAGCGCGCGGTGCAGCCGCCGCGCCAGCTCGCTCTTGGCGGTGCCCGGCGGGCCGATGAGCAGCACATGCTCACCCGCCAGGGCCGCCAGCAGCACCAGACGCACGGCGGCCGCCCGCTCCAGCAAGCCGGCCTCCAGGTGGGCGATCCAGGCGCCGATGCGGGCGCGCCGGGCGGCCAGGGCCGTCCGGTCCGGCGCGTCCAGCCCGACCGGACGCGCAGCCTCTGCGGGATCGGGGACCGGGCCGACGGTGGCGGCAGCACCGGCAGGTACGGGGGCTGGAGCGGAAACGAAGGGGGCGGCGGCGGCGGGCATATGGCCACCGATTCTGTGCGCCGGTGCTGGGGGACACAAGGCCGTCGCCAGTGGGTCACACGGCAGGTGACCCCTTGCGGGACGGTCGGCGCTCAGGCCCCCGTGCCGCCGAAGCGGCCAGCCGGCAAGGGGCGGCGGACCCGGGGGCGGGCATCCGGACGCGCCGGTGCGCCGGCCTGAAGGGCCGCCGCTTGATCGTCCCCGTCCAGGCCGCCAAACAGGCAAGGCTGCTGCGGCGGGGCCGACCGCCCGGACATTGGGGCGGTCGGTGTGCACGAGGGGGCCGGGCCCGGCGACGCAGCCGGCGGAGGCACCGCCCGAGGCAGAGCCTCCGCGCCTGCGTCCGCACCGGTGCCCGCGCACAGCGCCGGCGCAGCGGTGGTCCATGGGTCCGACAGGCGCAGCACCACCGGTGGCCAGCCGCCCGGCAAGCCCGGGGCGAGCTGCGGACCGGCCTGACGCCAGGCCGGCGGGGCCGGCGGCGGCATGGCCCCCAGAGCCCAGGCGGCCGGAGGCCAGGGCAGCACCCCCGCCACGGTGGCCGCGGCCGCCTGCCGCCAGCGCATCTCGGCGTGCGGCGCCGGCTGGCCCGTGGTGCCCGGCAAGCCCCCCGCGGCCACCGCTGGCGCCACGGCGACACGCCGACCGGGCCGCCAGCCGCCCGAGAGGGCGCCCGCCACCGAGGCGCCTGCGGAAGTCGCCACGGCGTTCATGGTGCCGGTCGCCGGGCCTGGCCCGGGCTGCCGGCGGGAGCCCGTTCCGGGCCCCGCCGGGGTAGGCGGGGTGGCCAGCACCCACAGCATGGCCGCCAGCAGCTCCACCAGCAGCGACTGGCCCACGGCCGACGCCAGGGTGATGACCGGCGGGGTCAGGCCGGTGAGCTGGGCCAACTCCAGATGAACGGGGTCCTGGCGGGCCGCGGCCTGGCGGCGGTCCAGCTCGCCGGCAGCCTGGCTCAGGCGCTCGCGCAGGGCCTGTGCCCGTTGGGCCTCCTGGCGCTCGGTGTCGAGGGCGCTCAGACGGGCCACCGCCGCCTGTTGCACCGCCTGCGGGCCCTGGCATTGCCCCGGGCTGCCGCGCTCGCATCGCTGCCAGGCCCGCTCGGCCTGCTGATGGCGAACCGCCTGGCGCGCGTGCTCGTCGGCCACCACCGCCAACGGCCGGGCCGAAATCGCGGCCAGCTCCACCTGCCACGCCGCGGCCTGCTGGCCGGCGGTGACGCCTTCGGCCCGCTGCAGGCCGGCCCGGTGCTGGGCGGCGGCAAAGAAGTGCGCATGGCCATACAGGGTGGCCAGCACACAGCCCAGCCACAGGGCCCAGGCCAGGGGCTGGCGGCGCGCCAGGGCTGGCAGCATGTGCGCCCCCAGGGCCAGCACGATGGCCGCCGCGGTCACCAGCCAGCGGTCCGGCCCGTTCCCGGAGCGCTCGGCCGCCGCGGCGGCGGCCATGGCCACCCCCACGGCGGTGGTGGCCAGGGCCAGCGCGGCGCTGAACTGCACACGGCGACTGGGCCCCTGAGCAGGGGCGAGGGGAGATGAGGGCGACAGATCCGGCGTGGGCATGGCAACAGGCGGCACGGCATCGGCCTGGGAGGAGCCGGGCGCCCCGGAGCGGCCACGGAAGACGCGGAGGCCGTGGAGCCGCGCCGGGCGCTAGGATACTGTTTTTTCATACAGTGCTGTGTGAAATCACAGTAGCCTGCAGGGTCGGGACCGCCGGGCCCGGCACGCACAATCGGCGCCATGCAATCACGCGGCGTCCACCTTCAGTACAGCTTCCACCCCCAGGGCCAGCGGGGGGCGGAGGTGCAGAACCCCTTGTTTGACCTGCTCACCGCGGTGCGTGAGCACGGCTCCATCCAGCATGCGGCCAAGGCCATGGGCGCCTCTTACCGGCATGTGTGGGGCGCGCTGCGGCAGTGGGAGGAGGTGATGGGCGAGAAGCTGGTGACCTGGGCGCAGGGCCAGCCCGCACGGCTGACGCCCTTTGCCGAGCGCCTGCTGTGGGCCGAGACCCGTGCCCGCGCCCGGCTCACGCCGCACATCGAGGCGCTGCGCGCCGAGCTGGAGCGGGTGCTGGCCGAGGCGCTGGACGGCACCCAGCAGGTGCTGACGGTCTATGCCAGCCACGACCTGGCGCTGCCGCTGATGCGCGAGCAGGCCAGCGCCGGCCACCGCCTGCACATTGACCTGCGCTTTGCCGGCAGCATGGACGCGCTGCGGGCGTTGGCCGAGGGGCGCTGCGGCGTGGCCGGATTCCATGTACCGCGGCTGGAAGATGGCGGCGGGGTCTTTGCCCAGGGGCTCAAGCCCTTGCTCAAGCCCGGTCGCCACAAGCTCATCGGCTGCACACGGCGCCAGCAGGGGCTGATGGTGGCCCACGGCAACCCGCTGCGGCTGCGCAGCCTGACCGAGCTGGCACACAGCCCGCTGCGCTTCATCAACCGGCAGCCGGGCTCGGGCACCCGGCTGCTGACCGACCACCTGCTGGCGCAGGCCGGGGTGGACCCGTCCCTCATCGGCAGTTACCACCACACGGTGGAGGACAGTCACATGGCCGTGGCCGCCGCCGTGGCCAGCGGCCTGGGCGACGCCGGCGTGGGTATCGAGGCGGCCGCCCGAGCCTTCGGCCTGGACTTCATCCCGCTGGTGGAGGAGGAGTACTTTCTGGTGTGCCTGAAGGAGGCGCTGGAGCACCCCGCGGTGATCAAGCTGTGCCAGGTGCTGCAGGACCCGGCCTGGCCGCGCCTGCTGGCGGGCCTGGCCGGCTACGGTGCCAGCCAGCCGGGCGAAGTCCTCTCACTGACCAAGGCCCTGCCTTGGTGGCATTTCCGCCACCCCAAGGAAGCGGCCACCGCCGGGGCACCCGCCCTGGCCCAGGACGGCCCGACCGAGGACGAGGACTGACGGCCCCTCAGCGCTCGCGGGTGCTGGCGGTGTAGCGATCGATGCGCTGCAGCTCTAGGCGGTAGCCGCTGGCGCCCTGGGCGGTGTCCTGGCGTTCGATGCGCAGGGTGCCGGTGAGCCAGACGGTGTCCATGGTGCGGTAGCCCTTGAGCGGCGCACCGGAAACCACCACCCGCAGGATCTGGTTGGCCGGTGGCGGGGGCTGGTGGATGCAGGCGCCGAAATAGGGCACCAGCAGGAACTCACGCAGGCCCTGGCTGGCATCGTCCAGCGGCACGATGTAGCCGGGGATGCGGCCCGTCACCCCGTCCATGGCCGGCACCGTGGGGGCGGCATCCCAGAGCTGGCGGACCTGGCGCATCAGCTCCAGCACCTGGGGATCCCCGTCCGACAAGCTCGCGGCGTCGCGCCCCTGCAGCTGCTGGCGCAGCGGACCGAAGGGGTCCCAGCCGGCGGGCACCAGCTCCAGCCACTTGATCTCGCGCGGGGCGGCGCGCACTGGCCAGGTGGCGGCGTGGCCCAGGGCGAGCGCGGCCAGGGTCTGCAACAGGCCGCGTCGGCGCAGCCGGGAGGGAAGGTCGGAGGCGGGGGTCATGTCACGCAGGCCAAAGGGCTCAGGGGTAGGCAGGCAAGGGTGGAGGTCTGGGGCAGCGCGGGGTGGCGGGCAGGTGTGGCGGGCAGGCGTGGCGGGCCGGGCCTGGGAGGGGCTGCCAACTGGGGCCGCCCGCCCAGGCCGCAGCATACGGCCGGCCTTCAGTCCCGGGGGGTAAGACCATCCTGCAGCGAGAGCCGGTAGGCGCGCCATCCCGGCAGCAGGCCGGCCAGCACGCCGCCCGCCAGCACCGCGCCCAGCGCCCGCCACTGCCCGGGCAAGGGCCAGCCCGGCTGCAGCACGATGCCCCAGGTCTGCAGCAAAGGCTCGCGCAGGGCGGCCATGGCCACCCAGGCCAGCAGGGCACCCGCCAGCACCCCGGCGGCGGTGAGCAGGGCGGCCTCCAGCGCCAGCAGGGCCAGCACATGGCGTGGTCCCGCCCCCACCGCCCGCAGCAGGGCCAGCTCACGCCGGCGCGATTCCAGACCCGCCAGCAAGGCCAGCACCAGGCCGCTCAGGCTGACCGCGCCCACCAGCAGGCTGGCACCGAGCAGGGCCTCCTCCATCGGGCCCAGCACGTCCCAGAGCTCATCCAACACCACCCCGGGCAGCACCGCCATCGCCGGCTCCGGCCCCTGCTGCGCCACCCAGCGCTGCACCGAGAAGACCGCCGCCCGGCTCTTGAGCCCGACGAAGGCAGCGGTGACGCTGCGCGGCCGCAGGTCCACCTGCCGCCAGTCGCGCGCGCCGGGGGTCGCCCCCCCGGGCTGACCCTCGGCCCGCGGCCCGCCCATGCCGGGCAGGCCCGCCCAGGCCCCCAAGGCGCCCAGGCCCCCTACCCCACTCAACCCGTCCACATGCAGGGCCTGCAGCGCACTCAAGCTGACGTGCAGGGCCCGGTCCACCGGGGTGCCGGTGGGCGCCAGCACCCCCACCACCCGAAAAGGCAGTTCGGTGTGATCGTTCTCGGCCAGCGCCCCATCGCCATGGGCCAGCACCACCTGCGCCTCCAGGCCCAACCCCAGGCGCCGGGCCACCTCGGCGCCCAGCACCACCTCGGCCAGCGGCCCGGACTCGCCCTGAGGCCCGGGCTCGCCCACAAACCAGCGGCCCCGGGCCAGGCGCAGAGGCTGCCGGTCGCCCACCTGCAGATGGTCCAGATAGGCGCGGGTGGTGCCCACCACCGGAAAACCGCGGAAGCTGTCGCCCAGCGCCACCGGCACCACCCAGTCCACCGCACGGTGCCCGGCCAAGGCCTGCACGCTGCCCCAGCCCAAGGCATGGGCCGGCTGCCCGAGGTGGAAGACGGCATAGAGCAGCAGCTGCACCGAGCCGGTGCGCGGCCCCACCACCAGGTCCGTGCCGCTCAGGCTCTGGCTGAAGCTGCGCCGCAGGTCGTGGCGCAACTGCTCCAACCCCACCAGCAGCAGGCTGGCCAGGGCCACGGCGGCCACCCCCAGGCCCAGCACAAAGCGACGGTGCCAGGCACTGCCCACGGCCAGCCGCAGCAGGGTGGCGCCGGCCCCGGGGCCGCCGCCACTGCGGTGCCAACGCGGATTCATGACAGGCCTTTCCGGGTGCCGGCCGGCGGGCCGGCGCGGTTGAGACTGGGCAGGTGCAGCACGCGGTCAAAACCCTCGGCCAGGCGACGGTCGTGGCTGACCAGCACCAGGGCGCTGCCGGCCTGCGCGCAGGCCTGCTGCCAGGTCTGCAGGAAGGCGGCACGGCTGTCCTCGTCCAGGGCGGAGGTCGGCTCGTCGGCCACCAGCAGGGCCGGGCCGCCCAGCAGCGCCCGGGCTGCCGCCACGCGCTGCTGCTGGCCCACGGAGAGCTGGCCGGCGGGCTGGCGGGCCAGCGCCGGCGACAGGCCCATGCGCTCGAGCAGGTCCAGCGCCGCGGCCTCCAGGCCACCGGCCGCGGCGGCGGCAGCACGGGCCCGTGCAGGCGAGAAGCGGGCGGGCAGCAGCACGTTGTCCAGCGCCGGCCACCAGGGCAGCAGGTTGAACTGCTGGCCCACAAAGCCCAGGTGGGTGGCACGCCAGGCGTCCCGCCGGCCCGCCGGCAGGGCCGCCCAGTCCTGGCCCTGCAGGCTCACCTGCCCGCTCTGGGCGGTCAGCATGCCGCAGAACAAGGCCAGCAGCGTGCTCTTGCCACAGCCGCTGGGGCCGTGCAGGAACAGGCGTTCGCCGACGGCCACCTGGCCGGGCGGCAGGTCCAGCAGCAGGGGCTGGCCCGGCCAGGCCTGGCGCAGCGCGCTCCAGCACAGCACGGGTGCGGCCATCAGCGGCCCCAGCGCAGCTCGCCGCGGTCCTGGCGGCCCAGCACGCGGCGGAACTGGCCACCCGGCACCGCGGCCTGCACCTCCAGCCGGCGCAGCGGGGCGAATTGGCCTTGCAGATGCAGCTGCAGGCCGGTCAGCGCTGCGGGCCGGGCGCAGTCGTAGCGCCACTGCGCCTGCAACTCGGCATGGCCGTCTGCGTCCGGCGTCGCCGCGCCGGGGGCTGGGGCAGCCTCCAGCACCGGCGCCTGCACCTGGGCCTGGGCCAGGCGGCAGTCTGCCTCGGCAGGTAGGGTCCACAGGCCCTGGGCGGTGCGCAGGCGGCCCAGCAAAGCCTGGGCGGCCTGGCGCTGGGCGGCGGTGCGCGGCGCATGTTCAAAGCCCAGCAGGCTCTCCAGCGGGGCCTCCAACGCCAGGCTGAGCTGGCCACCCGCCGGCCCGACGTCCCAACCCAGCTCCAGACGGGCCTGACCGTGGACATGGGCGGCATGCCCGTGCTGCGCCTGCGCGGACGGGGCCGCCATCCAGACAGCCAGGCCACCGGCTACCGCCAGCACCCGGACACGGGCCGGGCCGGCACACCCACCCGTCCACGGCAGGAGGGGGCGAGAAGAGGACGCAGCAGGCACAGGACTCATGGGGCCTCCAGGGCGGACAGGTCAGCGCAACGCCTCCAGCAGGGTGCGGGCGTTGTGCTGGTAGAGCTGCAGGTAGGTGGCGGCTGGGCCGCCGGGACCGGAGAGCGCATCCGAGTAGAGCTGACCGCCAAGGCGGGCGCCCCCCTCCTCGGCCAGGCGCCGCACCAGTCGCGGATCGCTCACGTTCTCCAGGAAGACGGCTGGCACCCGCTCGCTGCGGATCTGCCGGATGATGCGCGCCACGTCGGCGGCCGAGGCGTCCTGCTCGGTGTTGACGCCGCGGGGGGCCAGCAGGGTCAGGCCATAGGCCTCGGCCAGGTAGCCGAAGGCGTCGTGGCCGGTGATCAGGCGCCGGCGCTCAGGCGGCAAGGCAGCAAAGTCGGCGCGCAGGCGCTGGTCCAGCGCCGCCAGCTGCTGGTCATAGGCCTGGGCCCGGGCCTGCAGGCTGGCGGCCTGCCCGGGCCGCAAGCCCTGCAGCGTCTGGGCGATGCGGGCCACGTAACGCCGCGCATGTCCCAGGCTCTGCCAGGCATGGGGATCGGCATGCCCGCCTTGCTGGCGCGGCTGGATGTCTTGGCTGACCACCAGGACCGGGCCGCGGTAGCCGGCGCTGCGCACCAGGCGCTGCAGCCACCCCTCAAAGTGCAGGCCGTTGACCACCACCAGATCGGCCTGCGCCAGGCGGCGCACGTCGGCCGGGGTGGGCTGGTAGACGTGGGCATCGGCGTCAGGGCCCACCAGGGCGCTGACCTCGGCCACTGGGCCGGCGACCTGGGCGACCAGATCGGCCAGGATGGAAAAGCTGGCCACCACCCGCAGCGGGGGCGTGGCGGCCGGGGTCGCCGCGGCGTCGGGCTGCGCCAGCACCGGCGGGAGCGCCGAGCCCAGGGCCAGGCCCAGGGCAGCGCGCCGACGCAGGCCCGCAGGACGGGAGATCAGAAGACGGGTAGGGGTCATGGGCTGGGCCCTGGGGCAGAGGTGACGGGGCCCTGCCCGGCCAGCCGGCGGACACGCCAGCGGGCCCAGGCGCTGTCATGGCGGCCCAGCAGCAGGGACAGGCAATAGGCGCCCCCGGCGCACAGCACGATGGCCGGCCCGGAGGGGACGTTGAGGTGGAAGGAGAGCAGCAGGCCGCAGACGCTACTGAGCGCCACCCCAGCTGTGGAGACGGCCATCAGCCCGCCCAGCCGGCGGGCCCAGAACCGGGCGCTGGCCGCCGGCAGCATCATCAGGCCCACGGCCATCAGGCTGCCCAGGGCTTGGAAGCCGCTGACCAGGGTGGCCACCACCAGCACCATGAAGGCCAGGTGCACCCCGCCACCGCGCAGGCCGACGCTGCGGGCAAAAGCCGGATCGGCGGTGTCCATGAGCAGCGGCCGCAACAGCAGCGACAGACCTGCCACGGTGAGGCTGGCGGTGCCCGCCACCGCCCACAGCGCCTCGTCGTCCACCGCCAGCACGCTGCCGAACAGCACATGCAGCAGGTCCACGCTGCTGGCCCGCAGCGACAGCAGCATCACCCCGGCAGCCAGCGCCAGCAGGTAGAAGGCCGCAAAGCTGGTCTCCTCGCGCTGCGGGGTCAGGCGGGCCACGGCCACCGCCAGCAGGGCCACCACCATGGCCGCGGCAAAGCCGCCCAGGCTCATGGCCGGCAGCGACAGGCCCGCCACCCAGTAGCCCAGGGCGGCACCGGGCAGCAGGGCATGGGCCATGGCATCGCCCACCAGGCTCATGCGCCGCAGCACCAGCAGGGTGCCCACCGGCCCGGCCGCCAGGGCCAGCGCCAGACAGGCCACCAGGGCCCGACGCATGAACCCGAACTCGGCAAAGGGCTGCCAGAGGGTGGCCGCCAGCGGTGTGGCCAGGAGTTGCCAGAGTTCAGCCATGGACAGCTCCGGCGTCGGACAGACCCGCATCGGCGCGGTGCGGGGCCAGCACCTGGTCGGCAGGGCCCCAGGCCCGCACCCGGCCCTGCTCCAGCCACAGGGCCTGGGGCACGGCACGGCGGGCCAGCGCCAGGTCATGCAGCACGGCCAGCACGATGCGGCCTTCCGCCGCCCAGGTCTGCAGCCGGGTGAGCAGCCAGGCCGAACCGGCCTCGTCCAGGGCGGTGAAGGGCTCGTCCAGCAGCAGAATGGCCGGATCCATCAGCGCCAGTCGGGCCAGGCGCAGGCGCTGGAACTGGCCGCCCGAAAGCTCGGCCAGCAGCCGCGGGGCCAGGCCGCCCAGGCCAAAGTCTTCCAGCACCGCCTGCGCCTGCCGGCGGTGGGCTGCGTCCAGTGGCCGCCAGGCACCCAACCGAGGCCAAAACCCCATGAGCAGCAGGTCCCAGACGGTCAGCGGCAGGCTGCGGTCCACCCCATGCTGCTGGGGCAGCACCACCAGGCGCGGGTGCAGTGCCGAGCCGCCCGGGGGCGGCTGCCACTGCACCCGCCCGGCAAACGCGGCCCCCCCGGCCTGGCTGCGGGAAGCCGACGCCTGGCGGCCCGCCAGGGCCCCCAGCCGCGACCACCACCCCGGCCGCGCCGCGCCCGGCCCGGCCACCCAGGCGGCCTGCAAGGCCTGCAGCAGGCTGCCCTTGCCCGCGCCGTTGGCGCCCACCAGGGCGGTGAAGCTGCCAATGGCCAGCGTGCCATGGACCGGGCCGGCCACCTGCCGGCCGGCCTGCCAGGCCGCCAGACCCTGCAGCGCCAGTCCCGCCTCGGCCACGCTCATCCGCCCTGACCGGCCAGCGCCCAGGCCACGGCCAGCCACAGCAAGGCCAGCGCCGGAGCCACCACCGCCAGGCGTGCCCCCAGGCCGGACCAGACCACCGAGGGCGGCGGCAGGGCCGGCCCCGCGGACCGGGCCGTGGCCCAGGCCATCACCGAGCCGCCGACGGGGGCCGCGGCGTCACCGGCCCGCGGCAAGGGCGGGTGGCGGTCCAGGGGTTCCAGGGCGGTGGCGGCGTGGGCGGTCATGGCGGTGGGGCGCAGGCACCCGGCCGGCAGGGATGCCGGCGGCTCGGGGCACGCAGATGGCCATTATTGCAAATGCACTCTCAATATCGGCGTGCAAGGGTTTGGCGTCCGGCGAAACGGGTGGATGGAGAGGCGGCCCCCCCGGCACGGGCCGCAGCGGCGAGAATGCGGGCCGCCCCACCCCGCTGCCTCCGGCCCATGGAACGTTCGACCCGCCAGCGCACCGCCATCCGCAACCTGATCGAGCAGGCCGGACGCCCCCTCTCACCCCCGGAGATCCTGGAGGGCGCGCGCGACGCCGTGCCGGGCATCGGCCTGGCCACGGTCTACCGCAACATCAAGTCGCTGCTGGAGGCGGGCCTGATCCAGGCGGTGACGCTGCCGGGCGACGGGGTGCGCTACGAGGCCACCACCCACCACCACCACCACCATTTCCAGTGTCTGGGCTGTCAGCGGGTGTTCGACGTGCATGCCTGCCCGGGTGATCTGGGCCGGCTGGCGCCGCCGGGCTTTGAGGTGCAGGGCCATGAGCTGACCTTGTATGGCCAATGCCCGGACTGCCGGGCCGCGGCCCAAGGCCGCGGCGCCGCCGGCTGACGCCCGGGCGCGCCCTCAGCGTGCGGCCGGACGGCCGGGCGCCATCACCTGCCGCTCATAGGCGGGATAAAGGTGGGCGACGTTGCGCAGGTACTCGGTGCCAAAGGCGGCCCAGGCACGGAACTCGACCGGCACCTCGGCCCGGATGACGTCGTTCATGTCCCCGCCCTGTGCCGCCCAGCGGCTGAAGTGGCGGTCCAGCCAGTCGAGGTAGCGGTCGGTGCCCTGGGTGGCGGCCGCCACCGCCGGTCCGCCGGACAGGGCCTGCACCGGCCCGTGGCTGGGCACCAGCCAGCGCACCCCGCGGGGGGCCGCCCAGTCCGCCAGCCGCGCCAAGCTGGCCCGCCAGGGCCCCAACTGGGCATGGGGGGTGGTGGGCACCCGCTGGACAAAGACCAGGCCGCCAGCCAGCAGCACGCCGGACTGGGGCTCGAACAGCACCAGGTCGCTCTCGGTGTGGCCCTGCAGCTCCAGCAGCTCGAAGCGGCGCTGGCCCACCTGCAGCACGCCGGTGCGGACCGCCGCCTCGAGTTCCTGGTCGGGGGCCAGGGCCTCGGTGCCGCGCATCCAGTCCCCGCACAGGCGGTAGAGGTTGGTCTCGTAGGCGGCGGCCTCCCGGGCGATGCCAGCCCGGGTGGCGGCAGTGGCCGCACGGGGCACATCGGCAAAGGCCTGGTTGCCCAGGAAGTAGTCGGGGTGCAGGTTGAGGTGCAGCACACGCACCACCGGCTCGGGGGTGGTGCGGGCGATGAGGGCGCGCAGCTGCTCGCCGTAGCGCCGGCTGGTGCCGGTGTTGACCACCACCACGCCGGCTCCGGTGGCAAAGAAGGCGGTGTTGATGATGTTGCAGCCGTTGGGCACGCTGAAGTCAGCGTTGTCGCCCTCCACCACCCAAGCGCCCGGGGCCAGCGGACGGGCCTGCAGGCGGTAGTCCAGGCGGGCGGCATCAGCCCGGGGGGTCGGGAGGTCGGCGGCGGCGCCGGCCACAGGCTGTGCCAGCACCGGCAAGGCGGCGGCCAGGCCCACCAGCAGGCAGGCCAGCAGGAGCAGGCGCAGCCCCGGCGTGACGCGGCGCCACAGGCGCGATTCGACGAGGCGGGAGCGGCGGAACATGGTGGCACCGGCGGTCACGGGTCTCACTCCAGGCGGCTGGTGATGCGGTTGCCGTTGTTGTCGCTGCCGACGATGCGCACGCCGCCGGCGGGCGGTTGGGCAAAGTCGAAGCTGAACACCGGGTTCTCGCTGACAGGTTCGTAGCTGTGCAGGCGGGCCAGTTCGCGGTCCTGCGCATCCCGCACCGAGAGGCGGTTGACGAAGAAGGCGGGAATGCCACCGACCAGCCCGGTGTCCATGGGATGCATGACCCGCAGCCGCAGGCGCGAGGCGGCGCCCGCCCCTTCAGGCAGGCCGCTGAAGAGCCGGCCACTGACCTCCCCCAGGGTCTGGGACCAGCTGCCGTCCTTGCGCGTGGCGCCGCTGACGGTGCAGCCGCCGCCGGCGGACTCCACCCAGGTGCCGCCCACATGCCAGACCCCGTCGGCGGTCTGCACCGCCGCCCGCACGGGCGAAGCCTGCTCCAGCTTGAAGCGGAAAGACAGGCTGGGCAAGGCCTGCACCGGGAAGTAGTCCACCACCCGGCGGATGGGGTTGCGGTCCACCAGCACGGTGATCTGGCGCACGGGCCCCAGGGCGGGGTCGACCTGCACGTGGATGGGGACGTTCATCGGGTCTTCGGCAAAGTCCGGGCCCTGGACCCGCACCCGCGCCTCCCAGCGCACCTGGGCCTGTGGCCCCAGGTACTCCCGACGCATGTCAACCCAGGGCAGCGAGCGGAAGGGATCGCCCTCGAAGGCGTCGGCCACCCCCGGGGCCCCGGGGGGCGCAGAGGTCTGGGCCATGGCCGCGCCGCCCAGGGCCCAGGCCAGGGCCAGGGTCCAGGCGGGCACCCGCGTCCACCGCGCCAGGTGGGGCGCGACCGGGATCGAGAGGCGTGACGGGGACATGGGACCTCCGGGCTTGGATCAGGAGAAGGCGCCGCCGGGACGTGGGGGGGGGCAGCCGAAGGCCGCTCAGAGGCCCCCGACCCAGCGCAGGCCCAGCAGCACAGCACGGGGGCTGCCGGTTTCCAGGTAGCGGCCGTTGCCGTCGTTGACGATGACGCTGCCGGCGTAGCGGCGGTCGGCCAGGTTGTCGACCCGCGCCAGGACCTCCAGGCGCTGGGCGCCGCTCAGGGCGTAGCGCTGGCTCCAGCGCAGGGCGGCCAGGCCGTGGCCGGCGGCTGAGGCGGTGTTGGCATCGTTGGCCTGGACACGGCCCACGCCGCGGGCCTCCACCGCCCATTCGCCCCAGTGCCCGCCCTGCCAGGCCAGCTCGGCCCATGCGGCGCGACCCTGGGTGCCGGCAATGCGGTTGCCCGCCGGCACCAGCAGGCTGGGGCTGGTGCAGGGGGTGCCGGCGCAGGCCTTGAAGGCGTCCAGGTACTCGGCCTGCAGCCAGGTCAGTGCGGTCTGGGCGCGCCACTGCGGCGCCAACTGCCAGCGGCCGGCCAGCTCCAGGCCCTGGCGGCGGGTGTCGCCCACGTTCTGGAAGGTAGAGCGGCCGCCGCTGTTGGTCAGGGTGGCCAGCTCGTCGCTCACGCGGTTGAGGAAGGCCGTCAGGTCCAGCGCCCAGCCGTGGCGGCGCCATTTGCCGCCCACTTCCAGCTGCCGGCTCACCTGCGGCTTGAGCGCCGTGTTGAAGCCACCTGCGCCGTCCGGTCGGTAGGCCAGCTCGCCCAGGGTGGGCGCCTCAAAACCCCGCGCCACGCTGGCATGGAGCTGCCAGCCGGGGTCCAGCTGCCAGCGCAAGCCCAGCACCGGGTTGGTGTAGTCGTAGGCCAGGGCACCGGAGTCGTCCACATTGGGCGGTTTGACGTAGTGGTCCTCGGTGACATAGCGGACGCGGCCGCTGCGCACGCCGGCACTGGCGGTCCAGTCCGCCGCCAGCGGCCAGTCGGCCTGGGCGTAGGCGTCGCGGCTGCGGGCGGTGTTGTCCTCCTCGCGGCGCAGGGCACCGGTCACGCCCAGGGTGCTGCCGATGAAGTTCTCGTAGCCACGCCGGTCGTCAACCTGCCGGTCCCAGGCCAGGCCAGTGACCAGGGCCACCGTGTCCAACTGCCAGCGCAGGCGCGCCTCCAGCCCGTTGTAGTCGCGGTCAAAGTCCACCACCCCGCCACCATGGCGGGGGTTGCCTTGCGTGCCCACGGGAATGGCCTGCCACTGCGTGACGCCGCGCTGGCCGCTGTAGGCGCTCAGCAGGCTCTCGCGCAGGGGGCCGTCTTCGCCAAAGTCGTGGCGCCAGCTCAGGCCCAGCTGGGTCTGGCGGGCCACTTTGCGGGTGTTGTACTGCTCGGCCTCGGGCACGGTCTGCAGCGGGTCGGCCGCAAAGTCGGCGGGCTTGAGGCCCAGGGGGTCGTCAGAAGGCTGGTCAAAGTAGCCGGCCACCAGCACCACCCGGTCGCTGGCCCCGGTCCAGCCCAGCCGCAGGTGGGCCTGGGTGCGCTCGGCGGCGCTGTGTTCCCGAAAGCCGTCCCAGCGGAACTGCGACAGGCTCAAGCGGGCGTCCCAACCCTGGCCCAGGGGGCCTGCCACACGGGCTCGGGCCTGGCGCAGCCCAAAGGAGCCGGCATCCAGCGCCAGCTCGGCCTCAGCCCGGTCCACCGGGGCGCTGATGAGGTTGATGACACCCCCAGAGCTGTTGCCATAGAGCACGGAAAAGGGGCCGCGCAGCACCTCCACCCGCTGGGCGTCGCCCAGGTTGAAGTGCGAGACCTGGCCCTGGCCATCCGGGCCGCTGGCCGGAATGCCATCAGCGTACAGGCGCACGCCCCGCACGCCAAAGCCGGCGCGCGCGCCAAAGCCGCGGGCACTGATCTGCAGGTCCTGCGCATAGTTGGCGCGGTTGTTGACCACCAGGCCCGGCACCCGGGCCATGGCCTCGCTCAGGTTCACGCCGGGGCCCGACAGGCGCAGGGCCTCGCGGTCGACCACGCTGACGGCATAGGGCATGGCCATCACGCGGCCGGGCTGCACCGCACCGGTGACCACCACACGCTCAACGGCCTCCTCCAACGGGGGCTCTGTCGCATGGGCCAGGGCTGGCAGCAGGGGCAGGCCCAGTGCACAAGCCAAGGCATGCGCCACAGGCGCAGGCCCACACGGAGGCCTGGCGGAAAACAGGGTCAGGGAACGGCGGGGGTGAAACACGGTGCAGGGGCCAAAAAGGCGCTGAGATGGGGACTGTCCCGCATCAGACCGCAGGGCCGCCGCCGCGAACAGCCGGCACTTTCCCCGCCAGAAGCCCGCGCCAGCCGGTGAGCCGACCACCAGGTGTCACAAGCTGCTCCATTCCGGCACAACCGAACCCTCCCCCCCAAACTGAAGCGGCGTGACCCGCACCCAATAACGCCGGGGTAACGCACCAGCCGTTACAACCCCGGCCATCCCACCTCACTTTCCAGGAAGACACGCCATGGCCTCTGCACACCTTGCCCGCCGGCATCCCGCCGCCTCCGCCGACAAGACCGTCACCGGCACAGAGGGGGACGACCTGCTGCGCGGCACCGACAAGGACGACCTGCTCGACGGCGGCGCGGGCGACGACACCCTGCGCGGGGGTTTGGGTGACGACACCTATGTGGTGGACAGCGCCGGCGACGTGATCAAGGAGCGGCCGGGCGAAGGCTGGGACGTGGTCCAGGCCTGGACCAGCTACCAGCTGGGCGGGCGGCTGGAGGAGCTGCGGCTCATGGGCAGCGGCGACCTGGCCGGCATCGGCAACGCCAAGGGCAACCTGATCGTCGGCAATGCCGGCCACAACTGGCTGGAAGGCCGGGCCGGCCGTGACACCCTGCAAGGCGGCGAAGGCCATGACCAGCTGTGGGGCGGCACCGGCCGCGACCTGCTGGACGGCGGGCAAGGCAACGACGTGCTGGACGGCGGCGCTGGGGACGACAGCCTGCTGGGCGGTGAGGGTGACGACCTGCTGTATGCCGGCGACGGCGCCGACACCCTGGTGGGCGGCGAAGGTTGGGACCGGGTCTCCGCCTACCTGGGCGACGCCACCGCGGCCCTGACCGTGGACCTGCGCCAACCGCTGGCCGGCCAGGTGGGCGCACACCAACTGCAGGAGGTGGAGGCGATCAACCTGAGCACCGGCAGCGGCGATGACACGGTGCACACCGGCAGCTGGGGCAGCGACGACTACATCAGCACCGGCGCCGGCAACGACTGGATCGAGCTGGGCAGCAGCCACGTCTGGGGCTGGGGCAACGTCTACGCCGGCGAGGGAGACGACACCCTCCTCGGCGGCAGCGGCACCGACATCAACCTCTTTGGCGAAGCCGGCAACGACTCCATCGACGGCGGCGCCGGCAACGACGCCCTGACCGACGGCGCCGGCGATGACACCCTGGTCGGCGGCACCGGCGACG
>NZ_JAAGOH010000012.1 GCF_010499455.1 Ideonella livida
GGCGAGCCAGGCGTGGCGCAGGGGCAAGTCCTCACGCTGGACCAGGCGGGGGCTGGTGACCAGCACCGCCGGCGCCCCGGGCGCCAGCTGCCAGGCGCGGCGCGCGCCGCGCGGCAGCGCCTGCACCACGCGCCAGCCGCCGTCGGGCAGCGCCTGCAGATCGATCACGTCGGCCAGCAGCGGGCGCTGCAGCTGCTCGGCCAGCACATGGGGCAGCAGGCCGGTGGCCAGCCCGGACTCCGCCCGGGCCGAGGTCAGCACCAGGGCCTGGCCACGGCAGTGGGCGGCCAGTGCGGCCGCCACCGCGGCCAGGGTGTCGGCCGGCACCGCCAGGCGCTGCAGGGTGTCCACGCCCTGGGCCAGGTAGTCGCGGGCCACGGCGTCGGGCATGGGCCCGGCGGTGCAGACCTGGGGCGGGGCGCCGCCGTCCAGGGCCCGGCAGGCCAGGGCCAGGGTGGCGGCATCGGCCCGGCTGCGGGTGGCCCGGGCGCTGACGGGGTCCATGCGCACGCTGACCAGCACGGCCAGGCCGCAGGGGGAAGGAGTCTTTCGCATGCTCAGGCCGCCTTCAGGGGAGTGGCTGGGGGAAGGGTGGAGGGCGTGGCGACGGAGAGGGCCGGCCGTGACGCCGGCGCCGCTGGGCGCGCGTCCGGCGCGGCCTCGGCCTGCAGCTGCTCCAGCAGGGCCTGCATCAGCGCCTGCACATCGGCCACCAGGGTCAGCTCGGCGCGCTGCACCATGGGCGCGGCGGGGTCGGTGTTGACGGCCATGACATGGCGGCATTCGCGGATGCCCTGCAGGTGCTGCACCGCGCCGGAGATGCCCAGGGCCAGGTAGCCCCGGGCCTGCACCGTGCGCCCGGTGGCGCCGATCTGCTGGCTGCGGGGAAAGTGCCCCGCATCCACCGCCACCCGCGAGGCGCCCACCGCCGCGCCCAGGGCCTGGGCCAGACGGTGGAACAGCGCCACGTCGCGCACGCCCTGCCCGGCAGCCAGGATGAACTCGGCCTCTTCCAGGGCCACCTGCTGGGCCTGGCCGGCGCTCACGCCCAGGTCCTGCAGCCCCGGCAGGGCCTGTGGGGCGGGCCGCGGCAGGCCCAAGGCCTGGCCCAGACCGGTGAAGGGCAGCTCGGTGCGGGCCACCTGCCGGGCCAGCAGCAGCAGTTGCAGGTCCGCCAGGGCGGCGGTGGCGTCGCCGGCGGGCCGCCCAGGACCGCCCAGGTCACGCACCCGAACCTGCTGGGCGTTGATCTCGACCACCTCGGTGGCGCAGGCCAGACCCAGGCGCACGGCCAGGCGCCGGCCCAGCAGGGCGTCCTCGCCACGGTCGGCGGCCAGCACCAAGCGCGGGGCCAGGGCCTGCCAGCGCTGGGCCACGGCCTGCAGCAGGGCCGGGGCGGCGGTGTCGGCGGTCAGGGGCAGCAGCTCCAGCCGGTCCACGCCCAGGGCCGCGGCGGCCAGGCCGCTGGCCACGGCCGCCACCGCCTCGGCGTCCGGCAGCGGCGCGCTCCAGGGCATCAGCAGCACCACGGCCTCGTCGGCGCGGGCCAGCAGGGCGGCGGCGGCCACGGCCTCGCGGGCATGCTCGTCCAGGCCACCGCCGTCGGGATGGGCCAGCACCAGCAGGCAACCGCGCGGCTCGCCTTGCAGACGCGGGGTCTTGGGGGCGCTGGCGTGGGCCACGGCGCGCAGGCCGCGCTCGCCTTCGGTGCCGCCCAGCACGATGCGGCGCAGGCCCTGGGGGGTGATGAGCACCGGGCGGCGGGGGTCGACTCGTCGGGTCATGCTTGCTTCTCCACGGCGGGGGTCTGGGGGCGCGCGCCCGGGGCCTGCACCGCGCGGGCCACCAGCTCGGCCACGTCCAGCACCTCAGGGCGCTTGCCGGTGACGCCTTCGAGCATGGCGGTGCACTGCGGGCAGGCCACGGCCACCACGTCGGCGCCGGTGGCGCGGGCGTCGTCCATGCGCAGGTCGGGGATGCGGCGCTGGCCGGGGATGTCGGTCATCGGCGCGCCGCCGCCTCCGCCGCAGCAGCGGGCGTTCTGGCCGCAGCGCTCCATCTCCACGATGGGGATGCCAATGGCCTTGAGCGCACGGCGCGGGGCCTCGGTCTGGCCGTTGTAGCGGCCCAGGTAGCAGGGGTCGTGCAGGGTGACGCGGGGCGGCGTGCGGCCATCGGCCGGCCGGGGCTGGAGGCGGCCGCGCTCCAGCAGGTCGGCCAGCAGCTCGGTGTGGTGCCACACGCGGGTCTGGCCGCTGGCCAGGCGCCGGGCCCAGGCCTCATCCAGCAGCGGGTACTCGTTGCGCAGGGCGTGCAGCAGGTGCGGGTCGGCCGTGACCAGGTGCGCGGCCGGATGCGCCTGCAGCGTGGCGATGAGCTGGCGGGCCAGGCGCTGGTAGCCGGCTTCGTCGCCCAGGCGGCGGGCCACGTCGCCGCAGTCGGTCTCCAGGGCCCCCAGCAAGGCGGGCACCACACCGCCGGCCTTCAGCGCGCTCACCAAGGCGCGCAACGTCTTCTGGCCGCGCAGGTCAAACCCCGCCTCGCCCGCCAGCAGCAGCCATTCGGTGCGGGTGGCGGTGGAGGGGCTCGCGTCCAGCACCGGCAGGCCCAGGTCGCTGGCCCAGTGGTGGCGGGCGGCCAGCGGGTAGCGGCCTTGGGTGTCGGTCTCGCGCAGGGCGGCCAGCACCTCGTTGCCCTTGTTGGGTACGGTGCCGCCCACCAGGGTGAGGTGGCGGCGCAGGTCCACCACCAGGTCCACATGCTCGATGAGCATGGGGCAGGCCTGCACGCAGGCGCGGCAGGTGGTGCAGCTCCACAGGGTCTCGGCCTCGATCAGGCCGGGCACCACCGCCTGGTCGGGGGCGCCGGCATGGCGGCCAATCTCGCGGCCGGGATAGGGGTTGCCGGCGTACTGGGCGTCGCCGGTGCCGGCCATGCCGCTCACCAGGTCCTGCACCAACTTCTTGGGGTTGAGCGGCTGGCCGGCGGCAAAGGCCGGGCAGGCGGCCTCGCACTTGCCGCACTGCACGCAGGCGTCAAAGGACAGCAGGCGGTTCCAGGGCAGGTCAGCCGGCTTGGCGGCGCCGGGCAGGTCCTGGCCCAGGGCCACGGGCTGGAGGGCGCTGGCGCTGCGCTGGGCGGCCGGGCCCACCGGCTGATCGCCAAAACGCTCGGGGCGCGGGTGCAGGCCCAGGTGCAGCAGGCCGGCCACGGCGTGTTTCATGGGGCCGGCCAGGCCAATGCCCAGGGCCAGTTCGGCCGCGCCCACACCCAGCGCCAGCACGCACAGGGCGGCCCACCAGGGGGCGATGCTGTCGTGCCACAGCGCGGCAGCCGCCAGGGCCAGCAGGCCCACCGCGCCCAGGCCCAGCGTCCAGGGCAGGCGCTGCCAGGGGCCGCGCGACACCCGTGCCGCCACCTGCGGCTGGCGGCGGCGCTGGGCCATCAGCACCGCGCCCACCAGCATCACGCCGGCACAGGCCACCAGCGCCATGTCCAGCACCGGCCAGCGCAGGCGCAGGCCGTCATTGAGGGCCACCAGCAGCAGGCAGGCGATGGCCCCACCGCCCACGGCCACGTGGGCCCGCGCCACGGCGGGCTCACGCGCCACCACATGGTGCAGGTCCACAAAGTAGCGCTTGGGGATGGCCAGCAGGCCGCTCCAGGCCACGGTGGCGGCACGCCCGGTGCGCCACAGCGCGGCGCGCCGCGCCGTGCCGATCACCAGCGCGGCCACGGCCAGCCAGAACACGGCCGTGATGGCGTCACGCCAGATCCAGGTGGAGGAAGACAGGACGGCGTCCATGCTCAAAAGTCCTTGCAAAGGCGCAGCGCGTCGTAGATCGCGGCGTGAATGTTGTGCATCGACACGCCGTCGCCAATGCGGAACAGCGCGAAGCGGCCATCCCCCAGCGCCTGCGACAGCACCGGCTGCGGCTGGTTGTCGTAGAGCGCGTCGATGTCGGTCTGGCCGTGGTTGAGCGAGCGGGCCTTGAGCTGCCAGTACAGCGCCTCGTTGGGCAGGATGCCGTTCTCGATGACCACCTGGTCGACCACCCGCTCCTCCAGCGCCTCGGTGTACTCGTGGCGCAGCACGGCCACCAGCTTGTCGCCCTCGGGGGTGCTCTCACGGTAGACGCGGTCCAGCCAGTGGTTGGGCGTGAGGACCACGCCGTTGGCGCAGAGCTGGCGGTAGAGGATGGGGAAGGTGGTGCCGCCGGTGTCGTCGGCCACCTTCACGTCGGGGGTGACGATTTCCACCAGGTGGCCGCGGCTGGCGATGAAGTCGGCCACGCCCGCGCCGGCGTGGGTGCTGATGGCGTCATACACCAGCACATTGCCCTGGGGCGCCACCTTGCCGCTGAGGATGTCCCAGCCCGACACGGACAGGCCTTCGGCCACGCCCCAAGCGGGGTTCTGGCCGGTGTGCGGCAGGCCGCCGGTGGCCAGCACCACGATGTCGGGCCGCTCGTCCAGGATCATGGACACGTCGGCCTCGGTGCCCAGGCGGCGGTCCACGCCCAGGCGCACCGTCTCCAGGTCAAACCAACGGATGATGCCGGCCATCTGCTCGCGCTTGGGCGCCTTGGCCGCCAGGTTCACCTGGCCGCCCACCTGGGGCTGCTTCTCGAACAGCACCACGTCGTGGCCCCGCTCACGGGCCACGCGGGCGGCTTCCAGGCCGGCGGGGCCGGCGCCCACCACCACCACCTTGCGCTTGGGCCCGGTGGTCTTGGCGATGGTGTGCGGCATGGTGCGCTCACGGCTGGTGGCGGCGTTTTGCACGCACAGCACATCCAGGCCGTTGTATTGCCGGTCGATGCAGTAGTTGGCGCCCACGCACTGCTTGATCTGGTCTTCGCGCCCGTCGCGGATCTTGATGACCATGTGCGGGTCGGCGATCTGCGCGCGGGTCATGCCCACCATGTCCACCGTGCCGCTGGCCAGCAGGCGCTCGGCCTGTTGCGCGTCACGGATGCTCTGCGCGTGCATCACCGGAATCTTCACCACGCTCTTGATGCCACCGGCCAGGTGCACAAAGGGCTCGGGCGGCAAGGCCATGGGTGGCATGCAGTTGGCCAGGGTGTTGTGGGTGTCGGCGCCGGAGCCGATGACACTCAGGTAGTCGATCAGCCCGGTCTCGCTCATGGCCTGGGCGATTTCCTTGAGCATCTCGTGGCTCAGGCCGTCTTCGTGGAACTCGTCGCCACACATGCGCAGGCCCACCACAAAGTCCTTGCCCACTTCGGCGCGCACCGCTTGCAGCACTTCCAGGCCAAAGCGCAGGCGGTTTTGCAGGCTGCCGCCCCATTCATCGGTGCGGAAGTTGCTGCGCGGGCTCCAGAACTGGTCGATCAGGTGCTGGTGCGCGGCAGAGATTTCGATGCCATCCAGCCCCGAAGCCTTCACCCGGCGCGCCGCCTTGGCGTAGTCCTGGATGATGCGGCGGATCTCCTCGATCTCGATGGTCTTGGCATTGCCACGGTGCACCGGCTCCCGCACGCCCGAGGGGCTGACCAGGTGCGGCCAGTCAAAGCCGTGCCAGGCGTTGCGCCGGCCCATGTGGGTGGCCTGGATCATGATCTTGGCGCCATGCTTGTGCATGGTGTCGGCCAGTTTGGCCAGGCCGTCCATGGTCTCGTCGCGCGAGAGGTTGACCGAGCTCCACCAGCTGCTCGGGCTGTCGCGCGAGACGGGGCTGGAGCCGCCGCAGATCGCCAGGCCGACGCCGCCCTTGGCCTTTTCCTCGTAGTAGCGGATGTAACGCTCGCCGGGGATGCCGTCGTCGGCGTACACCTCCGCGTGGGCGGTGCTGACGATGCGGTTGCGGATCTTCAGCTGGTTGAGCTGGATGGGTTCGAAGAGGTGCGGGTAGCGCATGGTCGGACGGCGTGAGGGTGCTGCGGGGCGGCGCGGGAAGGCGTCAGTCCGCCAGGGGCGTGACGGTGAAGACGCAGTGCGCATGGCCCTGGGCCGCGCACTGGGTCTCTTCGCTGTGGGTCTTCCAGGTCTGGCCGGTGGCCTGGCCCACCCAGTCCATGGCGCCAGAGAACCAGCCCGCAAACAGGTAGCAGACCTTGTCGGCGCTCACCGGCACGCCGGCAATGCCCTGGGCCAGCACAAAGACCGAGTGCTCCAGGCGGATGCGGGCGTGGCCGGTGGTGGCGTCCACCTCGTCAAACGAGAACAGGCCCCAGCCCCGCTGCGACAGGCGCTTGAGGTAGTGCTCGTAGACGGCCAGGCCCTGCAGGCCGTGGGTCTTGCTCTCCTGCTCGCACCAGAAGTAGGCCGAGCGGTGGCCGGCGGTGTAGAGGCTGGCGGCGTAGGTCTCGCGGCCGATGGCGGCCTCGGCCTCCACGTGGTTGTTGACGAAGAAGTGCCGCGGCACGTAGATCATCGGCAGACCGTCGGTGGTCCAGATGCCGGTGTCCGGGGCGACGTCGATGGGCAGTTGCGGTTGCATGTTGTGCTCTCCTTGTGGGCGGCCTCAGGCGCCCCAGACTTCACCGAAGACCCGCAGCCAGTTGCCGCCGATGACCTTGACGATGCGCTCGGGCTTCCAGCCGGCGCGCGCCATGGCGTCGGTCAGGTTGGGCATCTCGCCGATGGTGCGGATGCCCTCCGGGTTGAGCACGGTGCCGAAGTTGGTCAGACGGCGGCCGCGGCCCTTGTCGTGGGTGATGTGGTCGAAGAAGTCTTGGCCGTAGCCCTGGGTGTGGTCGGTGCCCACGCCCACGCAGTCCTCGCCGACCAGGTTGATCACGTAGTCCAGCGCCTCCACATAGTCGGCCACGGTGGACTCGACGCCGCGCTTGAGGAAGGGCGGGAACATGGTCACGCCGATGAAGCCGCCACGGTCGGCGATGAACTTCAGCTGCTCGTCGCTCTTGTTGCGCGGGTGCTCTTTCAGGCCAGCGGGCAGGCAGTGGCTGTAGGTCACCGGCTTCTTGCTGGCCAGGATGGCCTCCTCGCTGGTCTTGGCGCCGACGTGCGAGAGGTCCACCATGATGCCCACACGGTTCATCTCGGCGATGACCTCGTGGCCGTAGCCCGACAGGCCCCCGTCGCGCTCGTAGCAGCCGGTGCCGATCAGGTTCTGGGTGTTGTAGCAGAGCTGCACCACGCGCACGCCCATGTCGGCGAAGGCCTCGATGTGGCCCAGGTGGTCCTCAAAGGCGTGGGCGTTCTGGAAGCCCAGGATGATGCCGGTCTTGCCTTCGGCCTTGGCGCGGCGGATGTCGTCCGTCGTGCGCACCAGCGTGAGCAGGTCGGCGTTGGCGCGGATGTGCGACTTCATCTCAGCGATGTTGTGCACGGTGGCCTTGAAGTCGTCCCAGACCGAGACGGTGCAGTTGGCGGCGGTCAGGCCACCGCGGCGCATGTCCTCAAAGACCGGGCGGTTCCACTTGGAGATGATGAGTCCGTCGATGACGATGGATTCGGCGTGCAGGGCGTTCATGGGCGTGTGCTCCTGGGGTCGGGCGGACATCAGAGGTCGGGGTAGATGGGAAAGCGGCTGGTCAGGCTTTGCACCTGCTCGCGCACCAGCATCTCGACGCGGGCGTCGCCTTCGGGCTGGCGGCGCAGGGCCTGCATCACGTCCAGGATCAGGCGGGCGACCTCTCGGCAGTCGTCCTCCTTCAGGCCGCGGGAGGTGATGGCGGCGGCCCCCACCCGGATGCCCGACGTGATGGTGGGCTTCTCGGTGTCAAACGGAATGCCGTTCTTGTTGCAGGTGATGCCGGCGCGCTCCAACGCCACCTCGGTCTGGTTGCCCTTCAGGCCCAGGGGCCGCAGGTCCACCAGCAGCAGGTGGTTGTCGGTGCCGCCCGTGACCAGATCCAGACCGCCTGCGCGCAGGGCCTCACCCATGGCGCGGGCGTTGGCCACCACCTGGCCGGCATAGGCCTGGAACTCCGGGGTCAGCGCCTCGCCAAAGGCCACCGCCTTGGCGGCGATGACGTGCATCAGCGGGCCGCCCTGCGCGCCGGGGAACACCGCCGCGTTGACCTTCTTGGCGATCTCCTCGTCGTTGGTCAGGATCACGCCGCCGCGCGGGCCGCGCAAGGTCTTGTGCGTGGTGCTGGTGGTCACATGGGCATGCGGCACCGGGCTGGGGTACACGCCCGCGGCCACCAGGCCGGCCACATGCGCCATGTCCACCATCAGCAGGGCGCCCACCTCGTCGGCAATGGCACGGAAACGCGCCCAGTCGATGACCCGCGGGTAGGCCGAGAAGCCGGCGATGAGGAGCTTGGGGCGGTGCTCGCGCGCCAGGCGCTCGACCTCGTCGTAGTCGATGAGGCTGTCGCTCTGCCGCACGCCGTACTGCACGGCGTTGAACCACTTGCCTGAGAGTGCCGGCTTGGCGCCGTGCGTCAGGTGGCCGCCGGCCGACAGGGCCATGCCCAGCACCGTGTCACCGGGCTTGACCAGGGCCAGCATCACCGCGGTGTTGGCCTGGGCGCCGGAGTGCGGCTGCACATTGGCAAAGCGGGCGCCAAACAGGGTGCACAGGCGGTCAATGGCCAGGGCCTCGACCACGTCGGCGTACTCGCAGCCGCCGTAGTAGCGCTTGCCGGGATAGCCCTCGGCGTACTTGTTGGTGAACACCGAGCCCTGCGCCTGCAGCACGGCGCGCGAGACGATGTTCTCGGAGGCGATCAGCTCGATCTGCGCTTGCTGGCGCAGCAGCTCCTGGCCCAGGGCCCGGGCCACCGGGGCGTCGGCCTGGGACAAGGGGCGGGAGAAGAAGGAAGTCGTGTTCATGGCGGGGGCGGTCGGTCGGCGGAGCGGGAGACGGGCCGGGGCGCGGAGAAGCGCCGGGTGGGGGTCAGGCCGCCGCAAGGGGCGGGCTGATGGGAGGCCATTCTTTGGGCCCAGGGGCGGGGCGGCTTGTGCACCAAGGACATGCACTTGCCCAAAACCGACATGGGCCGCCCACGCCCCAGGCCCGTCTGGCCGGCCCACCCGGCACCACCTGAGCCCCGCGCGAGGGCGTCTGGCGCCTGGGTGAGCCCGGGGGTGGGCACGGGCGTGAGCCTGACCGCCACACGCCGGACGTCTTGACGCCGCCCGCCGTGCACTTGATCAGAAGCGACACGAGGCCCCCAGCGGGACACGGCCGACGCGGTGGCGGTGGGCATGTCGCCTGCAGACAAGTCCGCGTCCGAACCACGCAAGGTCGGCCGGGGCGCTGACCGAACAATCGATTTCATCGGGCGCTGGGAGGCCGCAACCCCCACACGCCGCAGCGCCCCGATGCCTTGCAGCTCCCCCAGAGGATTACAGACATGTCCGCCACCCCCACCGCGACGGCTCCCGTCACCCTGCATCCCCGTGCCGGCGGCGCCGCCGACACCCTGGCCCTCCTGCTGGAGCGGCGCCTGCCCGGCCACAGCCTGGAGGCCCCGTTCTACATGAGCGAGGAGATCTTCCGCGCCGACTTGGCGCACATCTTCCGGCGGCACTGGATCTTCGTGGCCGTGGCCCCGCAGGTGCCCGAGCCCGGTGACTTCATCACCGTGGACGTGGGCGGCGACTCCGTGCTGATCGTGCGGGACGACGACATGGCCCTGCGCGCCTTCCACAACGTCTGCCGCCACCGTGGCTCCAAGCTGTGCGATGCGCACCAGGGCAGCCTGGGCAACATCGTCTGCCCCTACCACCAGTGGACTTATGACCTGGAAGGCAAGCTGATCCACGCCGACCACATGGGCGAGACCTTCCTGCGCGAGCAGCACCACCTGCACAAGGTGCACCTGCGGGAGCTGGAAGGCCTGATCTTCATCTGCCTGGCCGACGCGCCGCCGACCGACTTTGAAGAGGTGGCCGCCCGCATGCGCCCCTACCTGGCGCCGCACAAGCTGGCCGAGTGCAAGGTGGCCGCGCAGGTCGAGATCCTGGAGCAGGGCAACTGGAAGCTGACCATGGAGAACAACCGGGAGTGCTACCACTGCGTGGGCAATCACCCGGAGCTGACCGTCTCGCTGTACGAGCACGGCTTTGGCGCCCAGCCCGGCCCGCAGAACGCGGAAGGCATCGCCCGCTTTGAGCAGATCGTGGCCGACAGCTGCGCCCGCTGGGAAGCCATGGGCCTGCCCAGCGTCCGCATGGAAGAGCTGGACACCCGGGTGACGGGCTTTCGCACCCAGCGCCTGCCGCTGGACCGCGCCGGCGAGTCCCAGACCCTGGACACCCAGGTGGCCTGCAAAAAGTTGCTGGGCGACTTCACCGAGAAGTCGCTGGGCGGCCTGTCCTTCTGGACCCAGCCCAACTCCTGGCACCACTTCATGAGCGACCACGTGGTGAGCTTCTCGGTCATCCCGCTGTCGGCCGGCCGCACCCTGGTGCGCACCACCTGGTGCGTGCACAAGGACGCGGTGGAGGGCGTGGACTACACGGTGGAGAACCTGACCGCGGTGTGGAACGCCACCAACGACCAGGACCGCCGCCTGGTGGAGCTGTCGCAAGCCGGCGTGGCCAGCCCCGCCTACCGCCCGGGCCCCTACTCGCCCTTCACCGAAGGGTTGGTGGAAGCCTTCTGCACCTGGTATGTGGACCGCATGCGCGCCGGCCTGAGCGCCGCCTGAGCGCCGCATGCGCCCCACCTGAGCCACGGCCGTCCGCCCTGCCCGCCTCACCGTCCGCCCCTCCCATGAGCAGCCCCCACCACCCCGACCTGGCAGACGCCCCTGCCCCGGCCTGGCGTCCTGACGACGAAGGCTTTCTGTGCGTTCAGGTGATCGACGAGACCCCTGACGTGCGCACCTTCGTCCTGCGGCTGGAAGGGGCGGCGCGCAGCTTCCACTACCGGCCCGGGCAGTTCGTCACCCTGGCCCTGGAGATCGACGGCGAGCGCGTGAACCGCTGCTACACGCTCAGCTCCAGCCCCACCCGCCCGGACACCCTGGCCATCACGGTCAAGCGGGTGCCCGGCGGGCGGGTCTCCAACTGGCTGCACGACCACCTGCGGCCGGGCACGCGGCTGGACCTGACCGGGCCGGCGGGCGCCTTCTGCTTCCCGCCCGGCCCGGTCAGCGCCCCCGCACGCGGCCAGCTCTACCTCTCGGGCGGCAGCGGCATCACGCCGCTGATGTCCATGTCCCGCGCCTGGGCCGACCTGGGCCTGGACGCCGACGTGCACTTTGTGCACGCCGCGCGCACGCCGCAGGACGTGGTCTTTGCCGAGGAGCTGACCCTGCTGGCACGGCGCCTGCCGCGCTGGCGTGCCACCGTGGTGTGTGAACAACGTGGGGCCACCCCGGGCTACAGCGGCCTGACGGGGCGCCTGTCACTGGCCACGCTGCGCGCCCAGGTGCCCGACCTGCTGACACGCGAGGTGTGGTGCTGCGGGCCAGCCCCCTTCATGGCCGCGGTGCGCGCCATGCTGGGCGAGGCGGGCTTTGACATGGCCCGCTACCACGAGGAGAGCTTCAGCTTTGAGGCGTCGGCCGACCCGGTCGCGCCTGCCGCCTCCCCCGACGCCGCCTCCCCCGACGCCGCCTCCCCCGACGCCGCCAATACGCCCCCCGCCGGTGCGGGCGCCGCGGGGGCCGCCGCCCCGGCGTTTGCCGTGCGCCTGGCCAAGGGCGGCGGCTTTGACTGCGCCCCGGACGAGACCTTGCTGCAGGCCTCGCGCCGGGCCGGCCTGCGCTGGCCCTTCAGCTGCGCCAGCGGGGTGTGCGGCTCCTGCCGCACCCGCCGCCTGGCCGGCGAGGTGCTCATGCAGCAGGGCGGCGGCCTGCGCCCGCGTGAAGTGGCCCAAGGCTGGATCCTGCCCTGCTGCAGCCGGCCACTGAGCGACGTGGCGCTGGACCGCTAGCCTGCACCGCCGCCCCATGACCCCCCCTCCTTCCCCCTTGACTGCCCGGGAGCCGCGCATGTCCCAACCCAAGATCCAGATCCGGGACCTCACCAAGGTCTTCGGCACCAAGACCGACGCCGCCCTGGCCTTGCTGCGGCAGGGCCTGGGCAAGGACGAGATCTTTCAGCGCACCGGCCAGGTGGTCGGCGTCAACAAGGTCAGTTTCGACGTCCAGGCCGGCGACATCTACGTGCTGATGGGCCTCTCAGGCTCCGGCAAGTCCACCCTGATCCGGCTCATCAACCGCCTGGTGGAACCCACCGCCGGCTCCATCGTGGTCGATGGCGACGAGGTGGCGCGCATGTCGCTGCCCGAGCTGATGCTGTGGCGGCGCAAGCGCATTGCCATGGTGTTCCAGAGCTTCGCGCTCATGCCGCACCGCACGGTGCAGGACAACGTGGCCTTCGGCCTGGAAGTGGCCGGCGAGAGCCCCAAGCGCTACCGCGACAAGGTGATGCAGGCCCTGGAGCAGGTGGGCCTGAAGGCCTACGCCCAGAAGTACCCGCGCCAGCTCTCCGGCGGCATGCAGCAGCGCGTGGGCCTGGCCCGCGCCCTGGCGGTGGACCCCGACATCCTGCTGATGGACGAGGCCTTCTCGGCACTGGACCCGCTCAAGCGCACCGAGATGCAGGACCTGATGCTGGCCCTGCAGCGCGAGCACCGCCGCACCATCGTCTTCGTCTCCCACGACCTGGAGGAAGCGCTCAAGATCGGCTCGCGCATCGCCATCATGGAGGGCGGCAACCTGGTGCAGGAGGGCTCGCCGCACGAGATCGTCACCAGCCCGGCCAACGACTACGTGCGCCGCTTCTTCAAGGGCGTGGACACCTCGCGCTACCTGACGGCCGCCGACCTGGTGGACCGCGACCCCGTGCCCGCCCCCGCGCCCGACCGCCCCGCCCCGGCCAGCCGGCTGCGCGCCACCACCACCTTGCCCGAGACCCTGCAGACCGTGCTGGGCCTGGACCAACCCGTGAGCGTCTTTGACGACGCCGAACGCCTTGTGGGCCGCATCACGGCCCGCAGCCTGCTTCTCAAGATCGCGAGCACCCGCCATGCCAGCTGACCTCCTCCAGGACCTCATGACCCAGGGCCGCGGCCTGCTGCCCCTGGGCGAACTGGTCAACGACGCCGTCAAGCTCATGCTGGAGCAAGGCGGCGGCCTGTTCGACATGGTGGGCGCGCTGGTCGAGCGCTTCTCCAGCCTGATCGAGCGGGCGCTGCTGGCCATCCCCTCGTGGCTGGTGATGCTGGGCGTCACGGCCCTGGGCGTGTGGCGTCTGCACTGGCGCTTCGGCCTGTTTGCCCTGGCCAGCCTGCTCATCATCCGCATCACCGGCTTTTGGGACCAGACGGCGGTGACGCTGGCCCTGGTGTTCTCGGCCACGCTCATCAGCATCGCCGCCGGCGTGCCGCTGGGCATCCTCAGCGCCCGCAGCGACCGCTTCAACGCCCTGCTGCGGCCGGTGCTGGACTTCATGCAGACCATGCCCGCCTTCGTCTACCTGATCCCGGCGGCCATGCTCTTCGGCCTGGGCCGGGTGCCGGGCATCCTGGCAACGGTGGTGTTTGCCATGCCGCCGGTGGTGCGCCTGACGGCGCTGGGCATCCGCCAGGTCAGCAGCGAGCAGATCGAGGCGGGCCAGGCCTTTGGCTGCACCTCGATGCAGCTGCTGTGGAAGGTGCAATTGCCCATCGCCCTGCCCACCCTCATGGCCGGGGTCAACCAGACCATCATGATGGCGCTGTCCATGGTCATCATCGCCTCCATGGTGGGCGCCGGCGGGCTGGGCAACGAGGTGCTCTCCAGCATCCAGCGCCTGGACATCGGGCTGGGCTTCGAGAGCGGCCTGTCGGTGGTGCTGCTGGCCATCATCCTGGACCGGCTGACCGAGAGCTTTGGCGTGAGGCGCCAGGAGCGCAGCTGAAAGCCCTCTGATTCCCACCCTGCCCCCTGCCCCACCCGAGGCCCGCCGCGTGCGGGCCTTTGCCGTGTCTGCCACCACCATGCCCGCCCACCCGCTGCGCCACCCCCGCCCCTTGTGCCGGCCGCCCGGCACACCCCGCCCGTGCCCAGCAAGCGCCCCTAGCACCCCCAGCGCCCGCTGCGGCGCCCCCACCGCATGATCCGCCTGGGCCCGCTCGACCTCGTCGGCCTGGCCGGCGTGTGCGCCTATGTGGTGGCCCACTTCCTGGTGCAGGTGCGGCATGAGCCGCCCCTGAGCCGGCGCGTGGTGCTGCTCAACGTCATCGGCCCGCTGTGCGTGCTGGCCTCGCTGGCGGGGGCCTTCAACCTCTCGTCCTTCCTGAGCCAGTCGCTGTGGCTGCTGCTCACCCTGGCGGGCTGGTGGCGCCAACGCCGCGCCCACGCCAAGCCCGGGCCAGGTGTCGCCGGCGGACACGTCGATGTCGTTCCCGCGAAACCATCGGGCGACGCAGGAATTACCGTGGAGCCCGGCCCCTAACCCGATTCCCTGGAGGATTTCCATGACTGAGGACAAGGACTTGATGAATCGCCGCCACTTCCTGGCCGGTACCACCACCACCCTGGCGCTGGCCGGCACGCCGCTGTCGGTGCTGGCCCAGGCCAAGCCGATCCGCATCGGCTGGACCGCCTGGTCGGACGCCGAGGCGGTGACCAACATCGCCAAGCTCATCCTGGAGCAGCGCCTGGCCCAGAAGGTCGAGCTGGTGATGGCCGACGTGGCCCTGCAGTACGCCGGCCTGGAACGCGGCCAGATCGACCTGATGCTCATGGCCTGGCTGCCCGGCACCCACAAGAGCTACTGGGACAAGGTCAAGGGCTCGGTCGAAGACCTGGGCCCGCTCTACACCGACGCCAAGCTGGGCTGGGCGGTGCCTGCCGACATCCCTGAAGCCACGCTCAAGAGCATCGAGGACCTCAAGAAGCCCGAGGTGATGGAGAAGCTGGGCAGCAAGATCCAGGGCATCGACGCCGGCGCCGGCTTGATGAAGCTCTCCGAGACCGCCATCAAGGCCTACGGCCTGGACTACAAGCTGCTGACCGCTTCGGACGCGGCCATGATCTCCTCGCTGGATCGGGCCATCCAACGCAAGCAGTGGATGGTGGTGACCACCTGGTCGCCGCACTGGATGTTCTCGCAGTACAAGCTGCGCTTCCTGGAAGACCCCAAGCAGGTGCTGGGCGGCTCGGAATCCATCCACGCCCTGGCACGCAAGGGCTTCAGCGCCGACTTCCCCACCGCCGCGGCCTTCATCCGCAACCTCAAGATCTCGCTGTCCGACCTGGAAGGCGTGATGCTCAAGGCCCGCAGCAGCAACGCCGCCAAGGAGGCCGCCGCCTTCATCGGCAGCCACGGCGAGCTGGTCAACCGCTGGCTGGCCAACGTGCCCAAGTAAGGCGCTGCGGCGGCCCGCCAGCCGTCGCGTCTTGACCCCGCCCCACCCCTGGGCGGCGCTTCCTCCCCCTCAGGCAGTCTGCAGGGCCCCCCGTTTTGGGGCCGGCCCGGGCCGCCGCATGTGCTCTTGCACCACCTCGCGCTGCCTGTGCAGCCTTAGACAGGACCTCACCATGCACCCCACCTCCCTCCTGCGCTGCGGCGCCTTGCCCCTGTGCGCCGCCCTGCTGGCCGCGCCCACGGCCTTTGCCGCCCCCAGCCTGACCATCTCGGGCATGCTCGACCTGGGCGTCTACAAGAATGAAGAATGGAAGCTGGGCACCATCCAGCGCAGCAACGTGGCCATCAGCGGCTCGGAAGACCTGGGCGGCGGCATGACCGCCACCTTCAAGCTCAGCCACCGCCTGAACCTGGAAGACGGCAGCCAAGAGTCGGCCAGCAAGCCCTTCTGGCACGGTGAATCCACCGTGGGCCTGAAGGGCGCCTTCGGCTCGGTGCAGGCCGGCCGCCGCCTGGACGCCGTCAACAGCCAGGACTGGCAGTTCGACCCCTGGGGCAACTTCGACCGCGTGGCCTCGCCCGCCTGGGACACCTGGCATTACCTGTACCCGTCCGACCCCACCGGCAACAGTGGCTCGGCTGAGTACGGCCGCCTGAACAAGGGCCTGTTCTACGACTCGCCCAGCCTGGACGGCTTCACCGTGCACCTGAGCACCTCGCCCGAGAAGGCCACCGCCGACAAGGCGCGCCCGCTGGGCGTCTCGCTCAACCACAACACCGAGCGCACCGCCTTCATGCTGGCGCGCAGCCGCAACAGCGCCGACGCCACCGACACCTTCGCCGGCGCCCGCCTGAACCTGGCCCCGGTGGCGGTGATGGTGGCCTACAACGTCACCGAGTCTGGCGCCTCCAAGGCCAAGTCACTCACCACCGGCCTGGAATACAGCCTGGGCGCCACCACGCTCAAAGCCGGCTGGGGTGAAGTGAAGGTGGACGAGGTGCGCGCGGCCCGCGTGGTGGGCGCCGGCGTGTCCTACCCGCTCCACACCCGCACCACGGTCTATGGCGACGCCTCGCGCAAGACCTTTGGCGCCACCAGCACCACCCTCTACGGCCTGGGCATCACCCACAGCTTCTGAGCGGTGGCGACCGTCCGGCTCAGGCCGGCGGGGGCGCCACCGGCGCCCCCTTGAGCACCCCGCCGCCCAGGGCGTCCACCGGGGCCGCCACCTGGCCCCGGCGCAGCGCGCTGGCGGGGTAGCCGAACACCTCGCGAAAGCGGCGCGAGAAGCTCGCGCTGTCGGCAAAGCCGCACTCCAGCGCAATCTGCGAGAGCGACAAGCGGGTCTGCTGCGTCATCCAGTGCGCATGGCGCAGCCGCAGGCGCACCGAGAACTCATGCGGGCTCAGGCCGATGGCCTGACGGAAGCAGCGCTCCAGGTGCCGCAGGCTCATGTTGACGCTGCGGGCGATGTCCTGCAGCGGCAGCGGGCTGCCGATGTTCTGCTCCATCAGCCAGATGGCCTGGCGCACACGCGGGTCGTCGGTGCGCTCGGCAAAGCTGGGCTGGGGCTGGGGCGTGCGCGCCGGCAGCGCCCCCTCCTCCAGCAGGATGCGCAGGGCCTTGGAGGCCGCGGCGCGGCCGCAGTGGCGCTCGATCAGCCAGGCCGCCAGGTGCACGACGCTGGTGCCCCCGGCGCAGGTCAGCCGGTCGCGGTCAACGATGAACATCTCATGGGACTCGGCCCGCAGCTGCGGAAAGTCCTGCGCGAAATCCTGGTGGTGGAACCAGCTCACGCACACCCGCCGCCCCTGCAGCAGGCCCGCACGGGCCAGCACAAAGGAGCCGGTGCACAGGCCCACCAGCGGCACCTGGGCGGCGGCCGCCCGGCACAGGAAGGCCAGCACCTCGGGCGACGGCCGGCGCACGCCCTGCAGCAGGCCGCCCACCACCACCACATAGTCCAGCGCCGCCGGGTCGCCAAAGCGCGCGGTGGGCATCAGCTCCACCCCGTTGCTGGCGGTGACCGGGCGCAGCTCCTCGGCCAGCACGCTCCAGCGGCAATGCACCTGGCGGCTGCGGTCGCCCTCGTCGGCGGCCAGGCGCAGCGCGTCCACAAAGCCCGAGAAGGCCACCATGGTGAAGCCGGGCATGAGCACAAAGCCCACACTCAGCGGCGGTGCCCCCCCGGCAGACGCCTGGAGGCAGGGGGATGACGGCACCGGCAAAGCCGGTGCGCGGGCAAGGGTCAGGGACATGGGCCGGCCACAGGACGCAGGCCGCGACGGGCCCGGAAGACCCCACTGTCCCCAGTCCCGGCCCGGGAGGCTTGTCCGTTTGCGACGCGCCGCAACGCGCGTTCGCCGTGGCGCCTTCGGCCCCCTGGGCCGCGGTCTCAGACCGCCAGCACCCGGGCGCTGTGGCCGGTGAGATTCAGGAAACGGTCCAGCCCCGCCCGGCCCAGGGCCACGGTGGCGGTGTTGCGCAGCGGGTGGGCCTGCAAGGCGTCGGCCTGGTGCACGCGCTCGTCCAGCACCAGCTCCACCGCCCGCGCCCGGTCATGCAGCAGGGCAAAGACGCTGACGGCACCCGGCGTCACGCCCAGGTGGCGCAGCAGGCGGTCGGCAGAGCCCATGCTGAGCTTGGCCACGCCCAGCTGCGCGGCCAGGCCGGGCAGGTCCAGGCGCACGTCATGCGGCACCACCACCAGGAAGTGGCGGACGCCCTTGCCGTCGCGCAGGAACACGTTCTTGGTCTTGATGCCGCCGATCTCGGGCGTGGCCGCCAGGGCCTCGGCGATGGTGAAGACGGCCTCATGCTCCACGAGGTCGTAGGCAATGCCGTGCTCGGCCAGCAGGCGCAGCAGGTCTTCGGAGGTGGGCGCGCTGGCCAGCGCGCCGGCGGTGTCTTGGGGGGTTTGCATGCCCCTGACGATAGGCAGCGGCGCGGCCCGCACTTGGCCGCAGGCGCCAGGCTTCAGGCCGGACGCGACATAGACCGGCCGCCGGGCGGCGAGCTTCAGCGTGCCAGCCAGGTGTCAAAGCGCCGGCGCATCGCCTCGCCGTGCTGCAGCCACCAGGCCGTGTCCAGGTTCAGCGAGCGCTTGCGGTACCAGGGCGCGGTGGGCAGCAGGTGCATCATCACCGGGTCCACCAGGCGCGCAGCCGACAGGCGGGTGGGGCCGTAGGCCATCAGCGGCGCCATGGCCGCCATGGTGGCCGGCCGGGTGGCAAAGCGCAGAAAGTCACGCGCCGCCGCCGGGTGCGGCCCGCCCTTGACGATGCCCAGGCCGGTGACGCTGAGCAACTGCCCGTCCCAGATGAAGCGCAGCGAGCCCGCGCCCTTGAGCATGGCGGCATAGGCCCGGCCGTTGTAGGTGCTGCTCATCACCACCTCACCACGGGCCAGCAGCTGCAGCGGCGTGGCCGGGTCGTCCCACCAGACGATGCGCGACTTCAGGGTGTCGAGCTTGCGAAAGGCGCGCTCCACCCCGGCCGGGGTGGAGAGCACCGCGTAAACCTGCTCCACCGGCACGCCATCGGCCAGCAGCGCCCACTCCAGATTGCCCTCGGGCGTGCGGCGCAGGCCCCGCTTGCCGGGGAAACGCTCCAGGTCGAACAGGTCGGCCAGGGTGCGGGGGTCGTGGCTGGCCTGGGCCTGGCGCCGGTGCACCAGCACGATGGACCAGACGGTGGTGCCCGCCAGGCAGGGGGTGAGCGTGCCCGGGGGATAGTCGTCTTGCGGGGCCTCGCCCTGGGTGCCGGGCTCCAGGCTGGCGGGGTCGATGCGCTCCAGCAGGCCCAGGCGGCAGGCCTCCAGCGCATCGCCCATGACCAGGTCGACCACGTCCCACTCCATGCGGCCGGCCGCCTGCTGGGCACGCAGCTGGGCCAGGCCGCCGGCGTACTCCTGCACCTGCACCCGCAGCCCGGTCTGGGCGCTGAACGGGCCCACCAGCGTCTGTTGCTGGGCCTGGGCATAGCTGCCGCCCCAGGAGGTGAAGACCAGACCGGGCTCGGCGGGCGTTGCGGGGGCCGCCGCCGCCGGCACCACGCCAAGGCCCGCCCACCCGGCCGCCAGGGCCCCAACCCACAGGGTCAAGGCCCCCACCGCCCGCCGCCACCCGATGCCCGTCTGGAAGAACGCCATGCCCATCCCCTGTCCCTGCGCCGTCCGGTGGCGCACGCCACCGTTCCACCCACCCACCCGCGTGGCGGCCTGGTGCCGCCCCACGGACCCAAGGGGAAACCCCTGGTGGGACGTTAGCCAGCGGCTCGGCCAGCGCTTGGACGGGGGCGTCATGCAGGCCGCCCAAATTCGACATGGGGACCAACAGGGGCACCGCCACCGGGCGACCGGCAAGGCCCGGCCAGCGGCCCGCGGCCGCACCGGGGTCTGCCCGTAGGCGGGCGCAATCGGACAAGGCGGTGACGCCTCCAGTCAAGTGGCGCCGCCCGCGCTCACTGACAGTTCGGGCCCAAAGCGCCCCGTCCCCGACCTTGCGAGATTGCGAGAGCCCCCATGTCCACTCCCCCCCGTCCCCCCAGCCGCTACGCCCTGCAGGTGGTCTGCCGCAGCGCGGCCGGCCAGGTTGCCGCCATGGCCGCGCTGATCGAGCGCCACGGCGGTTATGTCGAGGAGTTCGCGGTGCACGACGACCGCCCCAGCGAGCGCTTCTTCCTGCGGGCGGTGTTCCGCCGGGCCGAAAGCGCCGAGAGCGCCGGCACCGCCGCCACCGCCCTGGCCACCATGCGCGCCGACCTGGACCAGGTGGCCCCGGGCATCCAGGCCCTGCACTGGCGCCTGCACGACCTGGCCCAGCGCCCCCGCGTGCTGCTGATGGTCTCGCGCCTGGAGCATTGCCTGGTGGACCTGCTGACCGGCTGGCGCCGCGGCGAGCTGGCCATGGACCCGGTGGGCGTGGTCTCCAACCACGAGGAGCTGCGCGGCCTGGCCGAGGCCGCCGGCCTGCCCTTCACCTACCTGCCGATCACGGCCGACACCAAGGCGGCGCAAGAAGCGCGGCTGCTGGAACTGGTCCGCCAGCAGGCGGTGGACTTTGTGGTGCTGGCGCGCTACATGCAGGTGCTCTCCGACGGGCTGTGCGCCCAGTTGGCCGGCCGCATCCTCAACATCCACCACGGCCTGCTGCCGGCCTTCAAAGGCGCCCGGCCCTACCACCAGGCCTTCGAGCGCGGGGTCAAGCTGATCGGCGCCACCGCCCACTTCGCCACGCCCGACCTGGACGAGGGCCCCATCATCGCCCAGGCCACCGAATCGGTGGACCATGCACAAAGCCCGGAAGACCTGCTGGACGTGGGCCGCCGGCTGGAATGCACCACCCTGTCGCGCGCACTGCGCAGCGTGCTGGAGCACCGGGTCTTCATCAACGGCCAGCGCACGGTGGTGCTCAAGTGAACGCGCCCGCCACCGGCCACACCACCCGCCGCATCGTGCTGCGCCGCGTGCCCTTGCGGGGCCGCATCGGCGTGTACGACTGGGAGCAAACCGAGCCCCAGCCCATGGTGCTGGACCTGGAGTTCGACCTGCCGCACACCGCCGCCTGCACCAGTGACGAGCTGGCCGACACGGTGGACTACGCCGAGGTGATCGACCAGCTGCGCGCCCTGGCCCTCTCGCGCCCGCACCGCCTGGTCGAGGCCATGGCCCACAGCATGTGTGAACTGCTGCGCCAGCGCTTTGGGCTGGAGCGCCTGAACCTGGGCCTGTTCAAGCTGGCGCCCTTCCCCGGGGCCGAGGTGGGCATCGTGGTGGAGCGCCACGGCCCGCTGCCGGCCTCTGCCCCCACCCTGGCCGCCCCCGGCGCGGCCCGCCCCGAGACCCTTTGGAGCTGCGCATGACCATCAGCGTGTTCGACCTCTTCAAGATCGGCATTGGCCCGTCCAGCTCGCACACCGTGGGCCCCATGAAGGCCGCGCGCCTGTTCGTGCAACGCCTGGACGGCCTGGGCCTGCTCACCCGCTGCACCCGGGTAGAGGTGCAGCTCTACGGCTCACTGGGCGCCACCGGCCGCGGCCACGGCAGCGACAAGGCGGTGCTGCTGGGCCTGCAGGGCCATGAGCCCGACACCGTGGACGTGGACGCCGTGGACAGCCTGCTGGAGGCCGTGCGCAGCACCGGCCGCCTGCGCCTGGACGGCCGCCACGACATCGCCTTTGACGAGAAGCGCGACCTGGTGATGCACCGCCGCCGCAGCCTGCCCTTCCACGCCAACGGCATGGCCTGCGCGGCCTACGACGCCGACGGCAGCCTGCTGGACCAGCACGAGTACTACTCGGTGGGCGGTGGTTTTGTGGTCAGCCACGACACCGGCGCCGACGGCGAGCCCGCCCCGCGCCTGGTGGCCGACAACCCCCCCCTGCCGGTGCCCTTTCGCACCGGCGAGGAGTTGCTGGCCCGCACCCGGGAGCACGGCTGCAGCATCGCCCAGGTGATGCGCCGCAACGAGCGCCATTGGCGCACCGATGCCGAGACCGACGCCGGCCTGGCCCGCATCTGGGAGGTGATGCAGGCCTGTGTGCAGCGCGGCTGCGCCACCGAGGGCGTGCTGCCCGGCGGCTTCAAGGTCAAGCGCCGTGCCCGCGCCCTGCACCAGCACCTGCTGGCCCGGGCCGAAGCGGCCGTGGGCGACCCGCTGCTGGTTATGGACTGGGTCAACCTCTACGCCCTGGCGGTGAATGAGGAAAACGCCGCCGGCGGCCGCGTGGTGACCGCGCCCACCAACGGCGCGGCCGGCATCGTGCCCGCCGTGCTGCATTACTACAGCCGCTTTGTGCCCGGCGCCAACGCCCAGGGGGTGCAAGACTTCCTGCTCACCGCCGCCGCCATTGGCATCCTCTACAAGGAGAACGCCAGCATCAGCGGCGCCGAGGTGGGCTGCCAGGGTGAGGTGGGCGTGGCCTGCTCCATGGCCGCCGGAGCCCTGTGCGCCGTCATGGGCGGCACCCCCGAGCAGGTGGAGAACGCCGCCGAGATCGGCATGGAGCACCACCTGGGCCTGACCTGCGACCCCGTGGGCGGCCTGGTGCAGATCCCCTGCATCGAGCGCAACGCCATCGCCTCGGTCAAGGCCATCAACGCCGCGCGCATGGCGCTGCGCGGCGACGGCACGCACCACGTCAGCCTGGACAAGGTCATCAAGACCATGCGCGAAACGGGCGCCGACATGCTGACCAAATACAAGGAAACGGCCCGCGGCGGCCTGGCGGTGAACATCGTCGAATGCTGAAGCACGCCGGCGCCCGCCCGGCGCCGGCCCCCTGGGAGCGGTGACGCAGCCGGTCAAGCGCGTGTCGCTCCAAGCCAAATCGATGCGGGCGATCCCTCGAAGAATCACCGCATCGACAACCTCTGAGGAGCCTCTCAGTGCAAGGCCAGAAATACTCGGTGTGGAGCCTGCTCAAGCACGGCCTGCGCCACCACAAGACCTGGGAGCCGGCCTGGACCCGCAACCCCCTGCAGTCCAGCTACGACGTGGTCATCATCGGCGGCGGCGGCCATGGCCTGGCCACCGCCTACTACCTGGCCAAGAACCACAAGGTCGGCCGCATCGCGGTGCTGGAGAAGGGCTACCTGGGGGGCGGCAACACGGCGCGCAACACCACCATCGTGCGCTCCAACTACCTGTGGGACGAGGCCGCGCTGCTGTATGAGCACGGCATGAAGCTCTGGGAAGGCCTGACCGAGGACCTCAACTTCAACGTCATGTTCAGCCAGCGCGGCGTGTTCAACCTGGGCCACACCCTGCAGGACATGCGCGACATCGAGCGCCGGGTCAACGCCAACCGCCTGCAGGGCATTGACGCCCATGTGCTCAGCGCCGCCGAGGTCAAGGACAAGATCCCCCAGCTCGACTGCAGCCGCAGCCGCCGCTACCCCGTGCTGGGCGCCAGCTGGCAGCCGCGCGCCGGCATTGCCCACCACGACGCGGTGGCCCGCGGCTTTGCCCGCGCCGCCAGCAAGCTGGGCGTGGACCTGATCGAGAACTGCGAAGTCACCGGCATCGACATCCAGGGCGGCCGCGTGCAGGGCGTGCAGACCAGCCAAGGCTATGTGAAGGCGGGCCGCGTGGGCTGCGTGGCCGCGGGCCATTCCTCGGTGCTGGCACGCATGGCCGGCATCCGCCTGCCCATTGAGAGCCACCCCCTGCAGGCCTTCGTCTCGGAGTCCATGCAGCGTGTCATCGACACCGTCATCATGAGCAACGCGGTGCACGGCTACCTCAGCCAGTCTGACAAGGGCGAGCTGGTGATTGGCGCGGGCATTGACAGCTACCTGGGCTACGGCCAGCGCGGCAGCCCGCACGTCATCGACCACACCGCCGCGGCCATCATCGAGCTGTTCCCGCAGTTCTCGCGCGTGCGCATGAACCGCCAGTGGGGCGGCATCGTCGACGTCTCGCCCGACGCCTGCCCCATCATCAGCAAGACCCCGGTGCAGGGCCTGTACTTCAACTGCGGCTGGGGCACCGGCGGCTTCAAGGCCACCCCGGGCTCGGGCCACGTCTTCGCCCACACCATCGCCCACGACGCGCCGCACCCGCTCAATGCCGCCTTCGCGCTGGACCGTTTCCACAGCGGCCACCTGATCGACGAGCACGGCGCCGCCGCCGTGGCGCACTGACCCCCTCTTCCTCCTGCCACAGGACATCCCCATGCTCCGACTGCACTGCCCGCACTGCCAGGCGCTCCGCGACGAAGAGGAGTTCAGCTACGCCGGCGAGGCCTACATCCCCCGGCCCGCCCGGCCCGATGAGATTGACGACGCCACCTGGGGCAACTACCTCTTCATGCGCCGCAACACCAAGGGCTGGTTCTGGGAACAGTGGCAGCACACCGCCGGCTGCCGCAAGGTGTTTGCCGTGCGCCGCCACACCGCCACCTACGAGATCTCCGGCAGCTGGACGCTGGCCGAAGGCAAGCCCCTTTTCGAGGCCGAGATGAAGGCCCAGGGAGAAACCGCATGACCGCCCGCCGAGTCGACATCGCCGGCACCCGCATTGACCGCAGCCGCGCGGTGCACTTCCAGTTCGACGGTGAGGCCCTGAGCGGCTTTGCCGGCGACACCCTGGCCTCGGCCCTGCTGGCCAGCGGCAAGCAGCGCCTGGCCCGCAGCTTCAAGTACGGCCGC
Source organism: Ideonella livida (assembly GCF_010499455.1). Lineage (GTDB taxonomy): Bacteria > Pseudomonadota > Gammaproteobacteria > Burkholderiales > Burkholderiaceae_C > Ideonella > Ideonella livida. Next base: position 24,398 of record NZ_JAAGOH010000012.1, read on the forward strand.
CCGCGCGGCCTGCTGGGCGCCGGCCCCGAAGAGCCCAACGCCCTGGTGCAGATGGAGCAGGGCGCCCACACCGTGCCCAACATCAAGGCCACCCAGGCCGAGCTGTACGACGGCCTGCGCGCCGGCTCCACCTCGGGCTGGCCCTCGCTGGACTTTGACCTCAAGGCCGTGCTGGGCAAAGCCTCGCGCTTCATGCCCGCGGGCTTCTACAGCAAGACCTTCAAGTGGCCGCGCAGCTTCTGGCCGACCTATGAGGCGGTGATCCGCAAGTTCGCCGGCTTTGGCAGCGCCCCCACCGAGCCCGATCCCGATCACTACGACCACCTGCACCACCATGTGGACGTGGCGGTGGTGGGCGGCGGCGCCGCCGGCCTGCTGGCCGCGCTGCAGGCCGGCCGCGCCGGCCTGCGCACCGTGCTGGTGGACGAGCAAAGCGAGCTGGGCGGCTGGCTGCTGTCAGACCCCGACGCCCACCTGGACGGCCGCGACCGCGACGGCTTTCTGGCCGCCACCCTGGCCGAGCTGCGTGGCATGCCCCATGTGCAGTGCCTGCCCCGCACCACCGCCTTCGGCCTGTACCAGGACAACCTGCTGCTGGCCGTGGAGCTGCTGCAGGACCACCTGCCCCTGGGCGCGCGCCTGCCCCACCAGCCGCGCCAGCGCCAACACAAAATCCGCGCCCACCAGGTGGTGCTGGCCACCGGCGCCATTGAACGCCCGCTGGTCTTTGGCAACAACGACCTGCCCGGCGTCATGACCGTCTCGGCCGGCCAGACCTACCTGCGCCGCTACGGCGTGCGGGTGGGCGATCAGGTGGTCGTCACCGGCACCAGCGACCTGATCTATGACGCCGCCAACGCCCTGGCCCGCGCCGGCGCCCAGGTGCAGGTGGTGGACCCCCGCACCCAACGCTTTGCCCGCCGCCTGGAGGCCGGGGTGCAGGTGCACCAAGGCTTTGCCGTGGGCGAGGCCTGCGGCCGCGGCCAGGTGCGCGCGGCCAAGCTGGTGCGCCTGCATGCCGAACGCGACGAAGTCGTCGGCGCCGGGCCCACCCTGCGCTGCGACGCCCTGCTGACCTCCGGCGGCCTCTCGCCCACCGTACACCTGTTCTGCCACGACGGCCGCCGCCCCCAGTGGGACGACGCCTGCGCCGCCTTTGTGGCCCCGCGCGCCGGCCGCGAGGGCGTGGCCTGCGTGGGCGCCGTCACCGGCGCCTTTGAACTGCCCGACGCCCTGGCCCAAACCACCGAGGCCATGCGCCAGGTGCTGCAAGCCCTGGGCCGCCCCGCCAAGCTGAGCGCGCCGAACTGCCGCCACCAACCGCGCCAGCCCGCCCGCCCGCTGTTCCGCGTGCCCGATGGCCGCCCCGAGGGCGAAGGCGCCAAGGCCTTTGTGGACTACCAGAACGACGTGACCGCGGCCGACATCGAGCTGTCCATCCGCGAGAACTGGCAGCACATCGAGCACGTCAAGCGCTTCACCGCACTGGGCTTTGGCACCGACCAGGGCAAGCTGTCCAACGTCAACGGCTTTGTCATCGCCGCCCGCACCCTCAAGCGCCCGGTGGGCGAGGTCAGCACCACCACCTACCGCCCGGCCTACACCCCGGTGTCACTGGGCGTGCTGGCCGGCACCATGGAAGGCGACACCTTCGACCCGGTGCGCACCACCGCCATCCACGCCAGCCACACCGCGCGCAACGCGGCCCTGGAACCCGTGGGCAACTGGATGCGCCCCTGGTACTTCCCCAAACCGGGCGAAGACCTGCACGCCGCCGTGGCGCGCGAATGCCTGGCCGCCCGCCAGGGCGTGGCCGTCATGGACGCCTCCACCCTGGGCAAGATCCAGATCGACGGCCCGGACGCCCGCGAATTCCTCAACCGCGTGTACTCCAACGCCTGGAGCCAACTGGCCCCCGGCAAGTGCCGCTACGGCCTGATGCTTGACGAGAACGGCATGGTCATGGACGACGGCGTCACCGCCTGCGTCTCTGACACCCAGTTCTACATGACCACCACCACCGGCGGCGCCGCCAAGGTGCTCAACTGGCTGGAGCGCTGGCACCAGACCGAATGGCCTGAGCTGCGCGTGTGGATGACCTCCGTCACCGACCACTGGTCCACCGTGGCCCTGGTGGGCCCCAAGTCCCGCCAAGTGCTGGCCCGCCTGTGCCAAGACATCGACCTCTCCCCCGAGGCCTTCAAGTTCATGGACTGGCGCGCCGGCACCGTGGCCGGCCTGCCCTGCCGCGTGTTCCGCATCAGCTTCTCGGGCGAGGTGAGCTTTGAGCTGAACGTGGAGTCGGGCTACGGCCATGCCCTGTGGGAAGCGGTGATGAAGGCCGGGGCCGACTTCGGCATCACCCCCTACGGCACCGAATCCATGCACGTGCTGCGGGCCGAAAAGGGCTTCATCATCGTCGGCCAAGACACCGACGGCTCCATGACCCCGGTGGACCTGGGCATGGGCTGGGCCCTGTCCATGAAGAAGTCCTTCAGCTTCCTGGGCAAGCGCTCTTTGGCGCGCAGCGACACCACCCGCAGCGACCGCAAACAACTGGTGGGCCTGCTGCCCGAAGACCCCAACCAGGTGCTGGCCGAAGGCGCGCAAATCCTGGAGCACGAAGTGCCCGGCCCGGCGCCCGCCCCCATGCTGGGCCACGTGACCAGCAGCTACCGCAGCCCCGAGCTGGGCCGCGCCATCGCCCTGGCGGTGGTGCGCGGCGGCGCCCAGCGCCAAGGCCAGCGCCTGTTTGCCATGGCCGGCGACCGCATCACCCCGGTCAAGGTCGTCTCCACCGTGTTCATCGATCCCAAGGGAGAGCGTCAACATGCCTGAGCTCGCGTACTCCATCCCGGCCACGGCCCTGCGCTCGCCCCTGGCCCACCTGCAGCCCGGGGCCACCGGCCACACCCCCGCCGCCCTGCGCGCCGCCGAACTGCCCGACCTGGGCTACCTGGTGCTGCGCGGCCACGCCCACGACGCCGCCTTCATGGCCGCCGTGGCCGGCGTGCTGGGCGCCCCCCTGCCCACCCGCCCCCGCGCCGTGCTCAACTGCCCGGCCGGCCTGGTGCTGTGGCAATCGCCCGACGAATGGTGGCTGCTGTGCCCCCGCGCCCAGCGCGACACCCTGCTGGCCGCCCTGGGCAGCGCCCTGGCCGGCTGCTTTGCGCAGGTGGTGGACAACAGCGGCGGCTTCACCACCCTGCGCCTGAGCGGCCCCCAGCACATGCTGCTGCTGCGCCACCTCACCCCGCATGACGTGGACGCCCTGCCCCTGGGCGACTGCGTCTCCACCGTGGTCAGCAAAGCCTCCATGGTCATCCTGCGCAGCGACGCCCAGGGCGTGGCCCTGGTCTTCCGCCGCAGCTTTGCCGACTACCTCTGGCGCCTCATCGAACGCAGCGCCCGCCCCTACGGCCTGGCCCTGTGCGCCCCCGCCCAGTGCCCCGACCCCCTGGTCTCGCCCCTGCTGCCCCCAGCCGCCCGCGGCTGATCGCCCGCACGCGCGCCCCCCATCCCACTGAATGAAAACGGCAAGGCCTTGGCCTCGCCGTTTTGCTTTGTGGGCCGCACCAACCCACCCAGGCCCGGCACACCGCCAGCACCGCGGCCGCCCCATCCCAGCCTGGCCCGCTGGCCACACTTCACCCGCCCGCCCGCGCCCACCGCCATGCGGCTTGACAGCCCGCGCTCATCGCCCAGAATGGCTACATCTGGAAACTTCAGTGGCACACCCCATGTCCACATCTGGGCATCCACATCTGGCCATTTGTGCCTACCGGTGGCAATTTTTGGACAGATATGGGCATTGGGTGTGTCGTCGATAACTAGTTAGCCATAATATAAAACACCAGCACCGGAAAGTCTTTACTTATTCGTTAGCCTTACCCACAAATTTCAGTAGAACTAAGTGAATGCTACAAACTTAAAATCAAAATCTAATGCAGAAATAAGAGAATACTTTCAAGGAAAATCTTTAAAAGATCTCGATGTTTCAGAACTAGCATTTATTCATCTCAATATCAATTTAGGCAATCAACGCCTCTCAGACACAACAATTTATTCCAGTCTTTATGATTTAATGCAAACATCTCAAGCCTCTTTCAACAACGTTAGAACCAAAGCATATACTCCTTTACTATCGTGCTTTGCAATGCTAGATCAACTTGGAGGTGCATATCGTAGCACCATCAAACCAACAAAATATACAACTGGCATAAAGATCGCTCTAGATACATTCGGGACATACACTAAAGATGAAATAGAAAAATTATACTCTTTGCGAAATGGTTTATATCATGACGGAAGTCTTACCAATATCGATAAAAGAAATAAGCATCATGTAATATTCCGTCTAGCACCAGAAAGCTCAACAACTTTTATTCACCCAAAGCAAGAATGGAATGGCGTTTATTGTGACTCGTTGACTGAATTTATTACAAAAATAAATCCAAAAAAATTCAAGTTCGATTTGGAGAAAATAATTTCAAACTGTAATGAGGAACTTAAGAATGGCACTTTAGAAATTTCGATAAAAGATCCGCTTGAGTTTTTCTACAAATTTTTATTTTCATCGCAAAATTCTACAAATACAAACACTAACCAGCCTGTTCTTTAAAAGATCAGTATATAAAAGGCTAACAAGCCGGTGCACCTGCAAACCTGCAAGCTCGGCCCTTCGGGCCGTTCTTGCAGGTTTGCAGGTGATCTTTACGTTAGATTGCAAGGGGGAAGGATGCGCTTCATCGAGCTATTCCAAAACAATCGATCGCTCGGCCGACATGACGTGCCCGATCATGTACACGCCGACAACGGCTTGTCATATCGGATTTACGGCGCGACCAGAATGGGCGGAAATGGCGTCGTTTTCGATGCCGCGGAAAAATTGCATGACGTGGCCACTGGAAAGAGTTGTGCGGTCAAAGTTCTCAAGCAGCTAAATCCCGCACGAATAGATCGTTTCAACAACGAGGTCCGAGTACTCAAGGAACTTCAGTCGCCATACATTTCCGCGCACTCCGCGTCAGGTACTGTGGCAGTGGTACCGCAAGTTCAAGGCACGCAAGAGGTGGTTATTCCATGGGTCGCAATGCAGCTTGGTGGATCCAACATGCGGCAGCACGTCGAGGATCACGGACCGCTGTCAATGCAACAACTGAAGAGCATCACGTTTGGCCTCTGTTCCGCCGTCGAGCATTTGCACAGCAAGGGGTTTATTCATCGCGATATCAAGCCTGACAACTTCGTATGGCGCACAGCAGCGAACACCGCACCCATGATGATCGACTTCGGAATCGCGAAGCGTCAGTCAGAGGATGTCTCGGCAAGGCCGATGGACACGTTTACTCGAGTGACAGAGTTTGTCGGCCCTGTCTTCTTCTCTTCTCCGGAACTGATCGAGTACGCCAAAGACAAGGCCTATCCGGTGGACTATCGATCTGACATTTTTCAGTTGGGTAAGGTGCTTTGGTACCTTGGCACGGGAAAGGTTTCGGCTGGCGTCCCTTCGCGGAAAGAGTGCCCCGCCGACGGAAAGCTGAGGGAGTTGGTGCTGGCAATGATCGATGACGATCCCTCTTACCGTCCTCAGGCGTTATCCGAAGTCAGAGATGCGATGAATGCAATCTAACCTTGCATTCAAGCGGACGCCTAAAGGCGTCCGCTTAATTTGGACTACAAGGGCTTCCCCGCCCAGCGCAAGCAAATTATCCCCCCCAAGGCCCCGAACGCGGGCCTTTTTCATTTCTCTCATGTCCTGCTCCTGAGCCGGCGCACTGGCAAGCCTGAAGAAAACAACAGGGTGTGGACTGGCTAAACTACAAACGGTCACTGTCCGCGCAGGCCCAAACCTGTTGGCATCAACGCTTGCCGTCACACGGCGGTGGAGATTTTTCCTTCAATGCGGAATTTGGTCTTTGGGCACTTGAATGCCGCTCTCAGCCTGGCAATGCAAACTGCTCACCCTTTCTGAGAATGGCCCAGGCCATGCGGGCGTTCTTGGCGGCAATGGCCACCACGGCGCGCCAGTAGCCGCGTCGCTCGGCCAGCGTGGTGGCCCACAGGCTCAGGCGGTCTTTCTTGCCTGCGGCTGCAGCCAGCATGGCGCGCGCACCCATGATGAACAAGGTGCGCAAGTAGGCGTCGCCGGCTTTGGTGATGCGGCCCAGCCGGCTCTTGCCACCCGAGCTGTATTGGCCCGGTGTCAAACCCAACCAGGCGGCAAACTGCCGCCCACAGCGGAAGTCGTGGCCGTTGCCGATCATGGCGCTGGTGCAGGTGGCCGTGGTCTCGCCCACGCCCTTGAGTTGCATGAGCTGGCGCGCCTTCTCGTCGGCCTGGGCCATGACGTGGATGTGCGTGTCGTATTGGGCGATGCGCTCATCCAGGCGGGTGATCTCGTCGAGCAAATCGTTGACCACCGTGTGGGCCCAGGGCGGCAGGGCGTCCAGGTGGTCGCGTGCGCGCTGGCGCACGGTGTTGGCCTTGAGCGGCAGGACGATGCCGTATTCACTGAGCACACCCCGCACACGGTTGATGTGGGCGGTGCGCTGCTCCACAAAGCCTTGCCGGGCCACGTGCACGCTCAGCCGGCTTTGCTGGGTGAGGTTCTTGACGGGCACAAAGCGCATGTGCGGGCGCTGGATGGTCTCGCAGATGGCCGCCCCTTTGGGCAGGGCGCGTCAAGCCAGAGGCTTGACCCCTCGCTAGGCACAAGCCGTCCTCAGGACGCCTTGTGTCCGGGCTCGGCCTCCATGCCAATGATGCACGGTGGCAGCTTTGTGATCAGCTCATGCAGCTTGTCGCGCTGGACTGCCGGTCGGACCAGCTCTGGCTTGCCTGCATCGTTGACGCCATGCACGGCGAAGACGTTCTTGGCGAGATCAATCCCAACGCATACGATGGCCATGGACTTCTCCTTTGACTGAGAAACAAGGCACCGACACCATGACGGACCTGCGCCCATCCTGGCACCCCTCAACTTGCGCCGCATCGCGACCGACCCGGGGCGGGGAAGTCCCTTTCATTCGTTAGGCTGCACGGTGCTCGTCCGATACGAGCGATTTTTCTTGGAGGCGAAATTGGGAATTTTTGATAACTTGTTTAACGGTGACAGTAAGAAACCAGATGGCCGTCACGGCATCATCGAAACAGGTCGGAACAAGAATACCGGCGGCCACGACCACAGAACGAATCGGGGTGATGACCGGACGCCAGCGCAAAAAGAAGGTGATAAGAGGCGCCGGAAGCCTGAATGACCGCCTAACCTATCTACAGGGACTCCCCCACAGCACAACCCCCGCAGGCAAGGTTTTCCCCTCCAAGGCCGAATTGGCTTTTCAAATCCATAGGCAAGGCTCCCCATACCTTTGAGCTGCGCGGGTTGCCAAACACCATCGGGGACAGACTGCATATCTACGGACGGGCTTGTGGCGTCGGCGCAAATGGCCGGCCGATGCCCCAGAGGGGAACCGCGCAGCAGGGCTCCATTCGTTGCGCGTGGTCCAGGGCTTTTGAGGGCTGTGGCCACAGTCGAGTTATCGAGCTTGCCTGCTGCCGGTCTGACCTGTGGTGATCTTGGCGCACAGTGCGGGCGGGAGGAGAACGGTGGTGGAATTTAGCGCGGCGGGTTGGTTGGTTGTTTTGTTTTCTCAGCTGCTGCGGTGGCTGAGATCAATTTACCTTGAAGCGGCCCGCTGGTGTGGGGCGGCGCGCTAACATGCTCAGTTCGGTGTCCAGAATTTTGGCAGTAGCCTATTAGGCCCCACCACCGCAAAAGTCGGCCGGCTGCGCGTCGAAATTTCACCGCCAATCCACGTAATGTGCAGGTTCAGGCATGCCAACAAAGTCAGTTCAATCGCTACTTGAGGACATCAGGCTCTTAGGTGAGGACAAACACGAGATGGTCGAGGCCGTTCGGGCCCTTGTTGCCCAGTCCTTCAAGGGCCTGACGGAAGAAGTCAAGTATGGTGGCATCCTGTTCTGTGCGGATATTCAGTTCGGCGGGGTGTTCGTGTACAGAGAGCACGTGTCTATTGAGTTCAGCCACGGCGCCAGGATCACAGATCCCTTCGGCCACCTCGAAGGCGCGGGCAAGGGCCGACGTCACATCAAGCTGCGCTCGCTTGACGACATCAAGTCCAAGAAGCTGGCTCAGTACCTGCTGCTTGCTCGTGAGGCCGCGATTGGGGCCTAATCGGGTAGCCGTAGGTATTTAGCTCTCGGCCCCACTCCACCCACCGTGCGGGTCCGCAGTGAGCGGTTCAACACATCGGCTCGCTGTTCTTACCGATCTTCAAGCCCCAGCGGTGGCTTTTGGCCCGGGCTGAGCCTTTTTTTGGTAGGTCTTTTGTGACAACCCCTGGTTCACTTCATCACATCGAACTTTATGTAGCCTCCTTGGGGGATTCGTCTCGCTTCTGGTCGGGTTTCCTCGGCGCGCTGGGTTACGTCAAGTTCCAGGAGTGGAGCCAAGGGGTGAGTTTCAAGCTCGACCACACCTACATCGTCCTGGTTCAGGTTGAGCCTGAACATTTGGCGCCTGGCTATCACCGCAAGAGGGTGGGGCTGAATCATTTGGCCTTCCATGCGGCGTCTCGCCAGCAAGTGGATGACGTGACGCATTGGGCCAGGCAGGCGGGGTATGCCGTGCTTTACGAAGATCGGCACCCCTTGGCGGGCGGCCCCAATTACTATGCCCTGTACTGCGAAGATCCCAACCGAATCAAGGTCGAGCTGGTGGCCCCGGCAGAGGCGTAATCAGGCCACCGGGAGGTTCAAGATCCCGGCACGCACCCCATGCGCTCGCGCTGGAAGCGCGGCAAATTTCAACTCAGTCAACACGCTGACGCGATCGAACCAGCGCCATTTCAAATCCGTCTCGCCACGCCGGCTGATCTTGAAGCGATTGAGCGCTTTGACGAGTTTGGTGGCAGCCGGCAGCAGGAGGTTGCCGCGGGCACGTGTTAGGCGGCCTGGGGTGCCGGGGGCGCCTGGGCTGGCGCAAGATTGGCGAGTTGGCCGGGGTGAACAGGGATGGCTCCACTGAGTGGTTCTACGCCATCCGCCTCATGGGGGCCTGATGGGTTGGCGGGGCGTTGCGGCTTGCGCAGGCAAAAAAAGGCACGCCCTGGCGTGCCTTGAAAACTGACTTCACTCGCTTGCAATCCGGTGGCGGTGCCCACCCCTGGGCGCCGCCACCGGGCTCAGGCCGGGCTCACTTGGGCAGCCAGGCCTTCACCTTGTCGGGGTTGGCTTCCACAAACTTGCGGGCGGCGGCCTCGTAGTTGTTAGACGCTTGGCCCTCGTTCTGGATCAGTTCGATGTCACGCAGGTCCATCTTGAAGCTCTTGAGGAAGGCGTGGGCCTTGGGGAACTTGCCGGCCAGTTGCTTGGAGCCAAAGCCGTGCACTTGCTCTTCACCGCCCAGGCTGCCCTTGGGGTCCTTCAGGTAGCGCAGTTCCCACTTCTGGAACATCCAGTGCGGGCTCCAGGTGGTGGCCACCACCCATTGTTTGGATTGGTAGGCGCGCGACACGGCGGCCAGCATGCCGGCCTCACTGGAGGACTGCAGCTTGTAGCCGGCGGTGTTCAGGCCATAGGCCTGAATGGCAGCCTCAGAGGCGCGCATCAGGCCACCGCCGGGCTCAATGCCTTGAATGGTGCCGCCCAGCTTGGCGCGCACTTCGGGCTTGGCCAGGTCGGCAATGGTGGAGAGTTCTGACTCGGGGATGTAGGCCGGCACGGCCCAGCCGTTTTTGCCACCGGCGTAGATGACGCCCAGGTCTTCCATGTTGGCCTTGTGCTTGTCCACGTAGGCGCCATGGGTGACGGGCAGCCAGCCGCCCAGCATGGCTTCCACGTCGCCGCGGGCCACGCTTTGGTACTGGATGCCGATGTCGGCATTGACCAGCTTGACCGGCTGGGCCATCTTGGTTTCCAGCACGTACTTGGCCACGTGCACGGTGGCCAGCACGTCGGCCCAGTTGGTGTAGGCGATCTTGAGCGGTTCGGCCGCGTGGGCCGCGCCCAGGCCGGCGCCAAAGGCGGTGGTCACCATCGCCACCTTGATGGCGAAAGTTTTGAAGGTGCTGATCGTCACGGGATGCTCCTCAACGGGGACGGGATATGCCAGCACGGCTGGCGGCGGAGTGGGAAGAATTGGCGGTTGCCGGTGGCCGGCGCGCAGGGCCCGGCCTGCCCGCCCGGCGTGGGCCAGGGGGCATGCGGTGGCCAGCAAGGGATGGCGGCGGGGGGCGGGGGCGGGGCGTGCCCGCCCGGGCTCAGGCCTTGGCCTTGGCGGCGGGGGCAGCCTTGCGGGGCTTGCGCACGCCAAAGCTCTCGGTCAGGCGGTCGAGCACGATGGCCAGCAGGACCACGCCCAGGCCGCCTTCAAAGCCGATGCCGATGTCCAGGCGCTGGATGCCGCCCAGCACGTACTCGCCCAGGCCGCCGGCGCCGATCATGGAGGCGACCACCACCATGGACAGGGCCATCATGATGGTCTGGTTGACCCCGGCCATGATGGAGGGCAGCGCGTTGGGCAGCTGGATCTTCCAGAGCATCTGCAGCTCGGTGCTGCCAAAGGCGCGGCCGGCTTCCAGCAGCTCATGCGGCACCTGGCGGATGCCCAGCGTGGTCAGGCGCACCACCGGCGGCATGGCAAACACGATGGTGGCGATAACCGCCGGCACGCGGCCCAGGCCAAACAAGATGACCGCCGGGATGAGGTACACAAAGGCGGGCATGGTCTGCATGAAGTCGAGCATGGAGCGCAGGGCCACGCCCACCCGCTCACTGCGCGCGCCCCAGATGCCCAGTGGCACCCCCACGGCCAGGCTCAGCAGGGTGGCGGCCATCACCAGGGCCAGGGTGGAGACGGTCTGGCTCCACAGGCCCATGAAGTGGATGGCCCCCAGCGCCAGGCCCACGAAGACGGCGAAGAACACGCCCCGGCGCCACAGCGCCAGCGCCACGAAGGCCACCAGCATCACCGGGTAGGGCACGGCCGCCAGGGCGTTCTCCAGCAGTTCCACCGCGGCGCTGAGCGCGGCAGAGAAGGCGTCGAAGCCGCCCCGGAAGCGTTCGAACAGGAAGTTGACGATGTCCTCGACAGACTTGCCGATGATCGAGCTGTTCATGCGTGCCTCCGTTGCATGACGTGCTTGAGGATGGTGCGGCAGGAGACGATGCCCGCCAGGCGGCCGGCGGTGTCCAGCACGGGCACGTCATGGTGCTGGCGCAGGGCCATGTCGGTGAGCTGCTGCAGGTCGGTGTCCAGGTTCACGCTGGCGGCGTCGGCCAGGAAGGCCGCGCGCACCGCGCCGGCGCCGGCCAGGTGCAGCGAGGCCTGGGTCACGCAGCCTTGGTAGCGGCCGGCCTCATCGCACACGTAGGCGCATTCGATGCCACCGTCGGCCAGCGTGGCCAGCAGGCGCTCGGCCGGGCCGTCGATGTTGCAGGCCACCCGGGCCGCGGCCTCGGGTTGCTCCAGCATGTTGGCGGCCTTGAGGAAGCGCGAGACGTCCACGTGGCGGAAGAAGTCACGCACGAAGTCGTTGGCCGGCGACTGGATCAGCTCGGCAGGCGTGCCCACCTGGATCAGGCAGCCGTCCTTCATGATGCCGATGCGCCCGCCGATCTTGATGGCCTCTTCAATGTCATGCGAGATGAAGACGATGGTGCGCCGCTCCTCCTTCTGCAGGCGCAGCAGCTCGTTTTGCATCTCCGAGCGGATCAGCGGGTCCAGGGCTGAGAAGGCCTCGTCCATCAACAGCACCGACGGGTTGACCGCCAGGGCGCGGGCCAGGCCCACGCGCTGCTGCATGCCACCGGAGAGTTCACTGGGGAACATGCGGGCGTAGGCGTCCAGGCCCACCCGGGCCAAGGCCTTCTGCGCCTTTTCGTAGCGCTCGGTGCGGGGCATGCCCGCCACCTCCAGCCCGTAGGCCACGTTGTCGATCACGTTGCGGTTGGGCAGCAGCGCGAAGGACTGGAAGACCATGGACATCTTCTCGCGCCGCACCTGCTGCAACGCCCCGGCCGACATGGCCGCGATGTCCTGCCCCTCCAGGATGACCTGGCCGGCCGAGGGCTCGATCAGGCGGTTGAGCAGGCGCACCAAGGTGGACTTGCCCGAGCCCGACAGGCCCATGACGACGAAGATCTCGCCGCTGCGCACCGACAGGCTGACATCATTGACCGCCACCATGTGGCCGGTCTGCTCGAAGATCTCGTTGCGGCCTTTGCCCTCGCGCAGCATCTGCAGGGCCCGCTCGGGCTTGGGGCCAAAAATCTTGCTGAGGTTGCGGACCTGCAGCAGATCGGCGCCTGTGGCGGGCACGGCGCGGGCCACCGCGGCACTGCCCGCAGCGGGCCGCACCGCGGCGCTCTGGTTGAAGGTGAGGGTGGAGGTCATGCCGAAATCTCGGAAGTGAAGGATCCGGGGAGAGCGCCGGCGCGGCGCGCGCCACTCATGCGGCCTCGGCCTGGCTGTCGGTCAGGTCGAGCCACAGGGTCTTGAGCTGGGTGTACTGGTCGTGGGCGTGGACGGACTTGTCACGCCCGCCAAAGCCGGACTGCTTGTAGCCGCCGAAGGGCGTGGTGGCATCGCCCTCGCCAAAGGCGTTGATGGTCACCGTGCCGGCGCGCAGGGCACGGGCGGCGCGCAACGCCCGCACGCCGTGGGCGCTGAAGACCGAGGCGGTCAGTCCGTATTCGGTGTCATTGGCCATCTCGATGGCCTCCTGCAGGCTGTCGACCGTGAGCACGCAGAGGATGGGGCCGAAGATCTCCTCGCGGGCGTGGCGCACCTGGTTGTCCGTGATCTCCAACACGGTCGGGCTGACATAGCGGCCGTCCACGGTGGTGCCCCCGTAGAGTACCTTGCCAGTGCCGTCGAGGTAGCTGCTGACCTTGCCGTAGTGGGCGCCGGAGACCAGCGGGCCGATGCGGTGGGCCGGGTCCAGCGGGTCGCCCACGCGCCATTCATCGGCCAGGGCAAAGATGCGCGCCAGCAGCGGCTCGCGCACCGCGCGGTGCACGATCAGCCGCGAGATGGCCGAGCAGTTCTGGCCCATGTTCCAGAAGGTGCCGTTGACGATGTGGGCCGCCACGGCGTCCAGGTCGGCGGCATCGTCCATGACGATGCAGGGGTTCTTGCCGCCCAGCTCCAGCACGATCTTCTTGAGGTTGCTCTCGGCGGAGTACTTCAGGAAGCGGCGGCCGGTGGCGGTGGAGCCCGTGAAGGACACCGCGTCCACATCCATGTGGCGGCCGATGGGCTCGCCGGCCTCGGCCCCCGAGCCGGTGACCACGTTGAGCACCCCGGCGGGCACGCCGGCCTGCAGCGCCAGCTCGGCCACGCGCAGCGCGGTCAGCGAGGTCTCGGCCGCCGGCTTGAGCACCAGCGAGCAGCCGGCCGCCAGAGAAGGACCGATCTTCCAGGCCAGCATCAGCAGCGGGAAGTTCCAGGGCAGCACCAGACCGACCACGCCGATGGGCTCGCGCACGATCATGGCGATGTGGTTGTCCGAGGCGGGCGCCACCTGGTCATAGATCTTGTCGATGGCCTCGGCGTGCCAGCGCAGGCAGTTGACGGTCTCGGGCACGTCCACCGTCTCGCAGTCGAAGATGGTCTTGCCGCTGTCCAGGCTCTCCATCACCGCCAGCTCACGCGAGTGGGCGGCAATCAGGTCGGCCAGCTTGAGCAGCACCGCCTTGCGGGCGGCCGGGGTCTGACGGGCCCAGCGGCCGTCGCGCCAGGCCGTGCGGGCGGCGGCCACGGCCACGTCCACATCGGCCGCTGCGCAGGCCGGCAGGCGGGCCAGCACCTCACCGGTGGCAGGGTTCACCGTCTCGAACGTGGCGCCGGACAAGGCTTGCCAGGGCCGCCCGTCAATCAGGGCGTGCTGCGGCAGCTCCAGCTGCCGGGCCAGTTGGCGGTATGCGTCGGGGGTCAGAAGCTCGCTCATGTGAATTCTTTCTCCGTCCGGTCGAACGGGTGGCGTGCAGGCACGTTACTACTATCGCCCTACTTGGTGTCTACAAATGATAGACAAGAGGGGAAAATTTTTTAGTGGGGTTTGTCCTAGCGGTCAAACCACCACCCGCGCCGCCTTAAGCAGGGAGCGTGCCAGGGTCGACGTTCGGCGGGGCCGGCCGCTGCGGCACCTGCCTGCTGGCCCTCGCAGACGCCCTGCACATCATGTGACTACACACTGTCTACAAACAACCTTTAAATCCCCTACAACATGGGGAGCCGGGCGGCCGTGCCCGCCCGCCAGGGCGGGGCCAGGGCCCCTGCGCCGGGCTGCACGCCCCAGATCGGGGTTTTCCCGCAGCCCAAAGCCCCGCAGTGGTGCGCCACTGGCCTGCACATGGCGCATGCGTCTTTGCCGCCCGGCCCACGAAAGGGGCACTTGTAGAATCGTTTGACCCTGCCCGCCCTGGCCAGGCCGCGGCCCCCCAACACCGCACACCCCCCTGCCCACGCCTATGCCCCCCAAGCGCCCCAGCCCTGCCAGCCTGCCCACGGAAGAGCCCACCGACCGCAAGGCCGCCCTGGGCGAGGCCCTGCGCCGACGCATCCTGAACCTGGAGATGGCGCCGGGCTCAGTGGTCGACGAGGTGGAGTTGAGCGAGGAGTTCGGCCTGTCGCGCCCGCCGGTGCGGGAGCTGCTGCGCCAGATGGCCGCCGAGGGCTACATCGACCTGGAAGCCAACCGTGCGGCGCGGGTTTCGGCCATGAGCTTCCACACGCTGCGGGGCTTCTTCCTGGCGGCGCCGCTGATCTATGTGGCCACCACCCAGCTGGCCGCCCACAACGCCACCCGCGCCGACATCGACAACCTGAAGGTCATCCAGCAGAACTTCCGCACGGCCATCGAGACCGAGAACGTGGAAGGCCGTGTGCTGTGGAACGACGAGTTCCACCTGGAAATCGGCCGCATCGCCCGCAACCCCTACCTGATGCCCAGCCTGCGCCGGCTGCTCATCGACCACGCGCGCCTGGGCAAGACTTTCTACCGCACGCCCACCACGCCGGACCAGGCCGCCAACCTGGCCGCGGCCGAGCGCCAGCACGACCAGATCATCGACGCCATCGCCCGGCATGACGCCGAGGCCGCCGGCGCCCTGGTGCGCGAGCACCTGGACCTCTCACGCCACCGCATGGCCGAGTACGCGGCCCCCGAAGGCCTGGACGTGCCGCTGGTGTTCTGACGCCACCCACCCGTCCCTCGCCAGGAGACCGCGCCCATGCCCACTGCCCACGGCAACTGGTTCACCCAGCTCACCGGCTGGGCGGAAAGCGACTACGCCAGCACCCAGGCGCGCTTGCTCAACCAAGTGGAGGACGGCCGCTGGCTGCGCCACGCTGGCACCGGGCGGCGGGTGGACATGGGCGTGCTGCGCCTGCCCACGCTGCAGCAGTTGCGCCAAGAGATGGCCGCCGCCGGCCACCCGCCGGCGCCACGCCCCCTGCGCGTGACCGTGCAGCGCGGCGACGCCATCAGCCTGCACCAAGACCCCACGCTGGCCGGGGCGCTCATTCAGGCCGCCTCGCAGTTCAACCTGCTGGAGATGACCGGGCCAGAGCGCACCCCCGAGCACGGCATTACCGCCTATTTGCACGACCCCACCCAGGGTCCCGCCTGCGCCATGGCCTGTGGCGGCGGCACGGTCTGGCGCAACTACCTGGTACCACTAGACGACTTTGGCGACCTGCGCACGCCCGAAAGCGATGACGCGCCGCGGGGTTGCCGGGGCCAAACCCAGGCGCAGCAGCTGGACGCGCTGGCCGGCCTGCATGCCGCCTTGCAGCAGGTGCAGGACCGGCCCGGCGCGGCGCCCGGCCCGCGCTTGTGGACCCTGCGCAATGGCTACGCCCTGTTCGGCCCCGGCCAGGTGCAAGCCGTGGCTGAGTTGCTGCGGCGCTTTGACGAGCCCGCGCTGGACCGCCTGCGCGGCGCCTTGGCCATCGGATGGCACCAGCACCTGGACGTGACCGCCCTGCCCCTGCCCTGGCCCGCCACCCTGCCGCAGGTCTGCCAAGCCTATTGCAGCGCCCTGCCGGTGGCCTACAACCGCCGCGCTGACGCCACGCTAGCCGACTGGGAACCCCTGGCCCGCCTGGTGCTGGACGCCAGCTACGAGGCCACACTGCGCGCCGCCACGCTGCAGGCCCGCGCCGGCGGCAGCGCCACCGTGGTGCTCACCCTGGTGGGCGGCGGCGTCTTCGGCAACCCCCGCCCCTGGATCCTGGCCGCCATCGACCGCGCCTTGCAGGCTGTGGCCGGCGAGGGCCTGGACGTGCGGATCAACAGCTTCGGCCCCCCGCCCCAGGACCTGCTGGATCTGGTGGGCCGCTGGCAGCGGCACTGAGCGCCACGGCCCACTCCCTGCCCCGGCCTGGCTGACCGGGGAGAACCGGCCGCTCCCCCAGCCGGCCCTCCCCACGCCTCAACCGCGCAGGACGGTGCGAAAGCCCACGTGGCTCGTAGGCATGTCGGGTTCGTGCGGGTGCCGGGCCGCCGCACGGTAGCGCTGGCAGTAGCTGGCCGCGCACAGGAAAGAGCCGCCCTTGATGACCACAGTCCGCCCCGGCACCGGCGGGCGCCGCAGCGCGCTAAGGTCGCCTTGTCCATGGGGCTGATGGGGGCCCTGGTAGGCGTCACGGGTGAGCTCCCACACATTGCCGATGAGGTCATACAGGCCGTAACCGTTGGCCGCAAAACACCCGGCCGGGGCCAGAGCGGCATAACCGTCTTCCTGCGTGTTCAGGTCAGGGAACACGCCTTGCCAGTAGTTGGCCAGGGGCCGGCCCTGGGGGTCACGGGGCTCCCGCGTGAGGGTCTCGGGTTGCCCACCCGCACGGGCAGCATGTTCCCACTCGGCCTCGGTGGGCAGGTCACGGCCCAGCCAGCGGGCATAAGCCAGGGCATCGGCCAGGGTGACGTGAACCACCGGGTGCTGCGCCCGCCCTCGCAGGTCGCTGCCAGGGCCCTCGGGTTGACGCCAACTGGCACCGGCACGCCAGTGCCACCAGTTGGGCACCTGTTCACCCGCAGTCCCCGGCGCAGCTGGTGCGCCCGCGCTGCTGTGCCCGCCCTGCCCCGGCGGGCGGGCCTGAAAAACTGCGGCAGCCCCTTCCCGCTCGGCCTGGGTCCGGTAGCCCGTGGCTTGGACGAAGGCGGCGAACTGGGCATTGGTGACTTCGGTGCGGTCCATCCAAAACGTGGTCACGTCCTGTGGGGCGCCAGCGGGCCGCTCGTCGGCATAGGCGCCCTGCTGACCCAACACGATCTGTCCGGCGGGCACCCGCACCATGCCGGCGTGGGGGTCTTGGCCCCAGCCGGCCGGCAGATCTGGGCCGCTGCCGCAGGTGGCGGCAGCGGGCGCCAGGGTTGCCGCCGCAACCCAGCCGGCGCCCGGCCCGCCTGGGCCGTACAGGCCCCATTCACCCGCCACGCCACTCAGCAGCGCCACCAGGGCGACTGCGGCGCCCAGCGGTACCGCCATGGCGCGCAACCTGTTCCGAACGGCCCGACGCGCGGACCGGCCCGGCGCCGAGGCCCCGTGCTCACTGGCCATGGGCGCCTCCGGCGGCCGAGGCTGGCCGCATCACGCCCCAGCCCGAGGCGCCAAAACGTACATCGGGCATGCGCGGAGGCTGCTGATCCGTGGCGCCGGTGCGACGGGCATAGTCCTCCCACTGATCCGCCAGGCGCGCCACCACCTCAGGATGGCGAGTGGCCAGGTCCTGGGTCTCGTTGGGGTCGGCCTGCAGGTCGTAGAGCTCCCAGCGGTTGTCGGCAAAGGGCTTCCCCGTACTGGTCAACTTCCAACGGCCCTCGCGCACATAGCGACCGCCAAACAATTCGCCCGCCAGCATCCGTTCTGCCTGCGCCGGACCTGGCGCAGGCAATGCCAGATCCGCCCGCAAGTCGTGGCCGCTCATGGGCAGCAACGCCTGCCCGCCCCGGCTGGCTGCTGGCGCCACCCCTGCTGCGGCCAGCAGGGTGGGCGCCACATCAGTGACATGGGTTGGCGCATTCCACGGGCGCAGCCCGGTGGTTTGGCCAGGCAGCCGCACGATGGTGGGCACGCGCAGGCCGCCCTCGGCGGCGTAGCCCTTGAACAAGCGCAGCGGGGTGGAGCTGACCTCGGCCCAACGCACGCCGTAGCCCATGTTGGAGCGGGGCCGGCCCAGGTTCTCCAGGCGGTTGTCGGTGTGGGCGTTGTCTGGGAAGAAGCTGGGCGAGGCCTCCGCACCGTTGTCGGACTGGAAAACGATCAGGGTGTTGTCGTACTGCCCGGTGCGCTTCAGGTAGTCCACCACCCGGCCCACATTCCGGTCCAGGTTGTGCACCATGGCCGCGTACACCTCCATCTTGCGAGCCTGTTCGCGCTGTTGCGCCGGCGTGAGCTGCGCCCAGCGCGGATAGTCCTTCGATCCGGTCAGGCCAGGATGCGGCACCTCGCTCTCGGTCAGCAGCCCCAGGGCGCGCTGGCGCGCCAGGCGACGCTCGCGGATGACCTCAAAGCCCTCGTCATACCAGCCGGCAAAGCGGGCGATGTCGGCGTCGGGCGCATGCAACGGCCAGTGCGGGGCGGTGAAAGCCAGGTAGGCAAAGAAGGGTCGCGACGCGCCAGCCGGCGGTGTGCCTTCTTGCAGATAGGCCAACAGCTTATCGGTGAAGCCATCACTGGAATAGAAGCCCGGTGGCAATTGGGCTGGCCGGCCGTCTTCGGTGAAGGTCACGCGGTCGGCCTCGATGGGCTGGCCCGGGACGGGGGAAAAGTGCGAGCCGCCGCCCTCCAGCAAGGTGAACGCATGCTCAAAGCCGCGGGCCACGGGCCCGGTTTCGGGCGTGCGGCCCAGGTGCCATTTGCCGGCCATGACGGTGCGGTAGCCCGCCTGGCGCAGCAGCTCGGGCAGCCATTGCACGCGGTCGTTGAGGTAGCCCTCATAGCCTGGTCGCCCCCGCAAGCCGGGCATGGCCGGGAGCAGCTCGGCCATGGTGCCCAGGCCCGCCTGATGGTGATCAGTGCCCGACATCAGCATGGCCCGGGTGGGCGAGCAGGTGGGCGCCGCATAGTGTTGGGTCAGCAAGCGACCCTGGCTGGCCAGGGCGTCCAGATTCGGCGTGGGTATCTCGCTCCCAAACGCGCCCAAGTCGGAGTAGCCCAGGTCGTCAGCCACGATGAGCAGCAGATTCGGGCGGGATGCCACCGCAGTGGCCATGGCAGCCGGCGTGGCCATGGTCGCTGCAGTGGCGCCAGCCTCGACAGCGGGGTGGCCACAGCCACCCAGCCACAGCAACAAGGCGGTGGCGGCCAGGGACTGGCCTGGAAGCCACCGGGAAGACGACCAGGCTAGCGGCCGAGGCAGCAGCCAGGATTGGGGAAGCCGTATGGTTGGCTGCGCTGGAGAAGCAGAGGTGTCAGACATGTCACTTGCGGATGGGTGGAACATGGGGCCTCATCGGACCGGAAGGGGCTGTACCGGCGCCGGCCGGGGTGCGGCGGGCAAGTCGGGCCGTGCGGCCAGCTGCGGCGTCAGGTCGGGCAGGAGCAAACGGGCCAGGGCGGGCAGCAGCACCAGCGCCCCGACCATGTTGAGCAGGAACATGAAGGCCAGTAGCAGGCCCATGTCAGCCTGAAAGCGGATGGGCGAGCCCACCCAGGTGGCCACGCCGGCGGCCAGCGTGGCCCCCGTGAGCAGCACAACCTTGCCGGTGAACAGCAGGGCCTGGTGATAAGACTGCGACAGCGTGGCGCCCTGACGGCGGTGCGCCAGCAGGATAGACAGCACATACAGGCCGTAGTCCACCCCAATACCCACGCCCAGGGCGATGACGGGCAGCGTGGCCACCTTGACGCCCATGCCCAGACCCACCATGAGCGCCTCGGCCAGCACCGAGGTCAACACCAGGGGCAGCACCGCGCACAGTACCGCCCGCCAGCTGCGGAAAGCGACAAAACACAGCAGCACCACGGCGGCGTACACGCCCCACAGCATCTGGCGGCTGGCTTGGGCCACTTCGGCATTGGTGGCGGCCTCGATGCCGGCATTGCCGGCGGCCAGCAGGAATTTCACCTCGGCGGTGTCGTGCGCGGCGGCAAAGCCTTCAACGGTGGCCACCACCCGTTGCAGGGTGTCGGCGCCATGGTCAGCCAGGTACACCATGACCGGCAGCAGGCTGCAGGAGCGGTTGATGAGCTCGCGCGGAGCCCGGGCGCTGGCGGCATTCAGCAGGCCCTGGTTGGGCACCAGCTCGTACCACTTGAGGCTGCCCTCGCTCATGCCAGCAATGAGCCGTCGACTGAGCCCAGCCAGGGAATGGGTGGAGAGCACGCCCGGTACCTGGCGCAGCGTCCACTCCAAGTCGTCCACCGCCGCCAGGGTGGCATGGCGCGCGCATTGCCCCTTGGGGGTGGTGACCATCACGGCCAGCACATCGCTGGCGGCACCAAAGGCCTGGTTCATGTAGGCCACGTCGCGGTTGTAGCGGCTGTCGGCGCGCAGCTCGGGGGCGCCGGGATCCACATCACCAATGCGCAGGTGCAGGCTCACCGCATGACCGGCCAGACCCAGGGTGGCGGCCACACCCACCGTCCACATCGCGGTGCGGCGCTGGGTGAATCGGTCCAGCACAGCCCACAGGCCAGCCTGGGGTTTGAAGCGCCCGCTGTTTTCGCTCTGTTCACCGCTGGCGGCCCAGGCGGCGGACTCCGCGCGCAGGCTGCGCTGGGCGGCCTTCGGGCTCACGCCGGTGAAGCTCAGCAGGATGGGCAGCAGCACCAGGTTGGTGACGATGAGCGCGGCCACGCCCACGCTGGCCGACAGCGCCAGTTCCTGAATGACGCGGATGTCGATGGCCAGCAGCACGGCAAAGCCCACGGCGTCGCACAGCAGGGCGGTGAGCCCGGCCATGAACAGGCGCCGAAAGGTCAGTCGGGCGGCCACCAGGGGCGCCAGACCACGGCCCACGTCCTGCATGATGCCGTTCATCTTCTGTGCCCCGTGGCTCATGCCGATGGCGAAGACCAGGAAGGGCACCAGCAAGGAGTACGGGTCCAGGCCAAAGCCCAGCAGCGGCAGCAGGCCCAACTGCCACACCACCGCCACCATGGAGCAGGCCACCACCAGCCCCGTGCTGCGCCAGCAGCGGGTGTAGGCCCACACCATGACGGCGGCCAGCGCCACGGCCGCCGCGAAGAACATCAGCACTTGGGTCAGGCCGGCGATCATGTCGCCCATCACCTTGGCAAAGCCGGTGATGTGCAGGCTGATCCCTTTCTCCGCCTGCCGCGCGCGGATCTGCTCCAGCCGCTCTGACAGCGCCCGGTAATCCAGCGCCTGCCCGGTCTGCGGGTCGCGGCCCAGCAACGGCAGGAAGATCACGCTGGCCCGCAGGTCGGCCGAGACCATCTGGCCCAGCAGGCCGGCGCGCTCGACGTTCTGGCGCACTTCCTCCAGACTGCGGGGCGAGCCGTCGTAGCTGTCGGGGATGACCCGCCCGCCCTCCAGCCCTTCCTCGGTTACCGCCACCCAGCGGGTGTTGGGCGTCCACAGCGACTTGACATAGGCCCGGTCCACCCCGGGCAGCAGCAGCAACTCATCACTGAGCTGCTGCAGGGCGGCCAAATAGTCGGGATCGAAGACGGTACGTCCTTCAGGGGCACGCACGGCCACGCGCAGCGCATTGCCCAACTCCTTGAGGTCGGCCCGGTGGGTGGTGGCATGGACGATGAAGGGATGGTGCGCAGGCACCATCTTGTCGAAATCGGCATTCAGCCGCAGCTTGGAGGCCTGCCAGCCCAACACCACCGTGAGCAGCAGGCACAGCGCCAGCACCAGCGCACGGTGGCTGAAGAGCAAGCGCTCAGGCCAGGCGCCGGAGTGGGGATCAAAGTCTGGGGTTGCCGCGCTCGGTGCGCCGGGCACAGCGCCGCGGTCTTTGAAAGTCTGGGGGGAGATCATGACTGGACCGCCACCGGGGCGGATGAGGCTTGCAGGCGCACGCGCGACACGCCGCGCAGGCCGACAAGCAGCAGGGTTTCGGGATCGATGAGAACGGCGCCGGCCACCGGGCCTACCGCCGGCACGGGCAGACGGTGGAAGCGCTGCCCTCCGTCATCGCTGCGCAACAGGTGACCGGCTTGGCTGGCCAGCCACAGCTGGCCTTGCGGCCCGTCCAACGCCGCCACCAGGCTGGCACCCACTTGCGTCTGCACCGGCCGCCAGGTGTCGCCCCGGTCAGATGAAACGAAGGCGTGTCCGCGCAGCCCATGCAGCAGCAGACGTCCGTCTTCAGTGACGTGCAGACCAAAGTAGGTGCCGCGGTAGGGCGTAGGCAGTCGCTCAAAGCGCTGGCCCCCATCGGTGGAGCGCCAGAAGGCGCCCTGCTCACCGGCCAGGTAGACCATGGCGCCACGGCGTACCACGGCATACAGATGCAGGCCATCGGGGTTGGGCAGACGCCCCATCCACGACTGCCAACGCTGGCCATCGTCGCTGCTGGCCACCAGCAGGCCGTAGGCCCCGGCGGCGATGACCGGCCCGCCGGCCTCCGCCGAGACCGCGAGCAAGGGTTTGTCGGCACCATCGGCTACCAGCTGTTCCGCACGGGCACGCAGGTCTGGCTGGGTTTGCGCCTCTTGCGCCGCCAGCGCCGCAGCCTGCACCCCGTTCAGACGGACTTGCCAACGCTGGCCACCCTCGTCGCTGCGCAGCACCGTGCCGCCATGTCCGGTGGCCCAGGCCCGCTGCTCGCCCTGACAGGCCAGGGCGGTGAGTGACACCGTTGTGGGCGTCTGGGCCTGGCGCCAGCTGTGACCGGCGTCGTCGGACCACAAGATCAAGCCGCGCTCTCCCGCCACCAGCAGGCGGCCGTCGCGCCGCCGGGCGGCCGCCAGCAGCACCGCCCGCTCGGGCTGACGCACAGTGGGCTGAGCCCACTGAACGGCCGGCGCGGCAGGTTGCGCCACGGCCCGCACCCCGGCCAGGGCGCCGGAACAGGCGGCCAGCCCACCGGCGGCCGCTCGCAGCCAGCGGCGGCGGGCCCCGCCCTGCGGCAGGTCCCTGTGGGAAGCGCTACCGCTCACCGCACACCATCCCGCGCCATGGCTTCCGGCGTGAAGAAGGTCTCGGGCCGGTTGGGCACCATGCGGTTGACGACCTGCAGGCCGTTGGTCAGCCCCAACATGGCCCAGTTGCCCGTCACCAGCTCCACCGCGCCGCCGCCGGCGGCCAGGTAGCCCGGCATCTCCGGCACCAAGGTGCCAAGGGTGAACTGGAACTTCCAGAGTTGCCCCTGGCCATCCCAGATGTCCCCCAGCACGGCGGCCCAGGTGTCCTCGTCCAGGTACACGCGGCGCTTGGGCGCCACATGGCGCTTGCCCGGCGCCAGTTGGCCTTCCACCACCCACACGCGGTGCAGTTCCCAACGCAGATGATCAGGGTTGGGATGGCGCGGGCCCACCAGCTCCTCATCGGCCACGGCCAGCGCCTTCATGCCGTGATAGGGCACGACCATTTCCCGCTTGCCCACAATCTTCCAGTCGTAGCGATCCAGCGGACCAGAGAAGACTTGCAGCTCGTCAAAGTTCATCACGCCGGCCGTGCCTTCGTTGGGCGAGTCATAGGCCAGGCTGGGGGATTTGCGCACCCGGCGCTGGCCCACCACATAGGACCAGCCATCGCGGCTGCCCGAGGTTTGATCCACGGCGTCCTTGAGCATGAGCATCTCACCGGCCCGGTTGGCCGGGCCATCGGTCACCACCCGGTTCATGAGGAACACACCCTTGAAGCTCTCTGCACTGCCGTCCCGGCGGTAGTACGGAAACTGCTGGAACACGCGGTTCTGCGAGGTCATGGTCACCGAGCCATCGGCCACGGCGTAGGTGCGGAAGCTAACCTCGCTGGCCTCGCCCTGCCAGCGCAGCAAGTGGTTCCACATGGCCTCGTGGCCACTCTTGGGAATGGGAAAGGGCACGCCGCCATAGGCGCCTTCGAGCTTCAGGCCGCCAGCGCTCAGGCGAGCCTGGGTGGCATTGCGCAAGGTGTTGTCATAGACCCACTGTGGGGCGCCACCGGTGCGGTGGGTGGGATAGACGTCGATGCGGAAGCTGTCCGGATACTTTTTGAGCAAGGCCTTGCTGCCCTCGGACAAGCGATCCGCATACTGCTGCAGGTTGCGTGCGGTGATGGTGTACACCGGCCGCTCCTGGGCGAAGGGGTCGGCCTTGCGCTGGCCGCTGCGGTAGCCGGCGGGCATCTGGCTGTAGACGCCGTTCCAAGCGGGGATGGTGCCGTCCTTGTTGCCGGCACGTTCAGCGCCCATCGGGGTGAGCGTGGTGCGCAGGGCGGCGGCCTCCTCGGCGGAGACGGCGCACAGGGCGGGGCCGGCGCACAGGGCGCCGGCCAGCAGCAGCAGGCCGCGGCGGCCCATGGAGAGCGTGGGGGAGATCATGGGCAGAGGGACAAGAGAGGAACGCATGGAGTGGGTCCGTCCGAAGGGTCAGAACGAGCGTTGCAGCGAGAAGCTCAGGTGGTCGCGGTCCTTGAGCGCCTGCTTGAAGGTGGCCAGGCCGGCGGCGTCGGCAAAGGTGTCTTCCGGGCCGTAGAAACCGGTGTAGGTCAGCGACAGACGCCAAACCGTGTCATAGGTGCCTTGCAGCCCCAGGTTGTAGGTACCCCCGTGGTGCACCCCGAAATTACCCACGGCGGAGGAGCGGCCCTTGGGGAAGTAGCTCAGGCCCACGGGCACCGAGAGGTCCAGCCGCGGCAGCACCTGCTGGTAGCTGGGTGCCATCAGCACTCGCAGGCCCCAGGCATCGCGGTCGGCTCCTGGGTGCAGGGCGGCGGGGTTGCGGTCCACACTCAGCCGGCGGTTCCAAGCCAGCTCGCCCATGAGGAAACCGCCGTGCCAAAAGTCCCCACGCGGCAGCGGCAGGGTGCCGTTGAGCAGCAGGTGCGCGGTCCGACCCACAGCGTAGAGCGCATGGTCAGCGTTGTCGGCCTGCACCCCGGCGGCCACGGCGTTGCCCCCGCCCACCAAAGGCATGTGGTGCCGCACCGAGGCTTCACCCGCCACGGCCGCCGCCCCCACGTTGCGGGAGAAGCTCAGGCCAAAGACGTCGATCCCCTCAGGGTAGACCATGGCGTACTGGCGCACCGGTGGCACGTAGTTGTAGAGCCGCGGGGTCTTGTCGTGGTATCGCAGGTGGTAGAGACCGAAGTCGGTGTCCAGCGACTGGGCGTTGTACTTGAGCTGCACGCCGTACTGCCCGCTGTCGCTTGCCTCCAGGTCCTGGCCCCGGGTGAAGGGCACAGGCGGCTGCAGCCGCCGCTCGCCGCCCACGCCGCGGAAGTCGTCCATGGAGAAGTAGCTGCCCACCCCTGGCAGACGGCTGGCGCGCCACTCGTACTGCACATAGCCCGAGAGGGTGAACTGCTCGTCCAGCGTCACTTGGCCCGAGACCTGGCCCACCGGCATGGCCAGCTCCTTGGCGGTGGCATTGGGTACCGACATGGCCTTGACCACATCGGTCGGCGCCTGCGCGGCGGTGATGCCGTTGGCGCCAAAGAACATGGCCTCACCGAACACCAGGGTGTGGCGCCCGGCGCGCAGCAGGTAAGGGTGATCCCCCCCCAGTTCGCCCTTGACGTAGACAAAGGCGTCCAGGATCTCGGCATCACGGCCGTGGAGGCGCGCCGTGGCGTCGGTGAAGCGCCCGCTGGACACCGACACGGGGTTGAAGGTAGCGGCCGAATCATGGTCGGTGCCTTGCCGGTAGACGCTGTCGTACCAGGCTGCGCCACTCACGCGCAGGCCCACGTCGTGGTAGGCCAGGTCAAACTCCGAGAGCAAGTCCACCCGGTTGGAAATCAGGCCCCGACCGAAGTTGCGGTCTCCGTCGTCGGCGTTGGCGCACCAAGCGCAGCCCGTCAGCGCCGCCGACGGGCCACGGGTGCGCCAGGCATTGCTGTAACGCAGCGTGTTATCCCAGCGCAGGCTCAGGCCGTCGATGTCGGTGGTGATGTCGGTGGCGTGCACCGCAGTGGCCGGCAGCATGGCCGCCAGCAAGGCCAGGGTGGCCGGCCATGTGCGCGGGCAGGCCGCAGCCGGCCGGGGACGGGCACTGCGGCCCGCCGGCAAGGATCTGGTCATGGTGTGTCTCCTGCCCGGGAATCAGGGCGCCAGGCTGGCGCGGCTGCGGGCTTGTGGTTTAGGTGTGGAAGCGACTGTGCGCCATATCAATCTCCGGCGAAATGACACCTTGGTAAGGCTTGCCTACACGCCGCAGCCGTGGTAACAAGCGCGCCCCATGACCTGCACGCCATGACCCACGGCCCCTTGCTCCCACCCGATGCGGCCGCCAAAGCCCCAGCCGCTGAACACCAGGTTCGATGCGGCCAAGGGCGCCCACGACATGCGATATCGACACGACAGGCGCTGCGCGTGGCGGCGCTCGTCCTTGCCGTTGGCGTGGCCTGTGCCAGGGGCCAGGGGCTGCCAGAAGACACCGCCCCACCCCGCCTGCCGCTGGACCTGCCGGGCGACCCACCACGGACCGAGGGGCGCAAACCCCGGGTGCTGGTGGTCACCACCGGCCCGGCGGGGCAGATTGGACATGCGCTGTTCGTCGACGCCTTTCAGGTGGCGCTGACCCGCGAGCATCCCGGCGTGGTGGTGGAGGTAGACGCCCTGGACAACGGCCGGGTGACCAACGCCTTGGATGAGGCTGCGCTGCGCGGCTGGCTGGTGCGCAAGTACCGCAAGTCCCGCTATGACGCGGTGGTGATCTCGGGGGCCACGTGGACCCATTTCCTGGTGTCCGCGCTGGCGGAGATCTGGCCTGGCCAACCGGTGCTGTTCTCCGGGCCCGACCCGGCCCTGCTGCCCGTCATTCAGCACGCGGCCCAGGCCAGTGCCCTGCTGGTGCCCGAACGCACGGCCAGCACCTTGGCTCTGCTGCCGCAACTGCTGCCGGGCACCCGCCGCCTGGTGGTCTTGGGAACTGATGTGGCCGGCAGCCCCTACCACCCCAGCTTGCCCACGCTGCTGCGCAACTTGGCACCCCGGCTGCAGGTGGAAGACCTGACCGGCCTGCCGCAGACCGCCCTGGCGCCGGTGCTAGCGCGTCAGGCACCCGGCACCGCCGCTTTGTTGATCCTGGCCGCCACCGACCGCGACGGCCGACGCTACGAGGTGGCCTCTCTGGTGCGAGAGGCCGCCGCGCACCTGCCGGTGCTCTCGGACGTCACCACAGTCATGGGGCACGGAGCCCTGGGCGGGCCCATGCTCGACATCGGCGACATCGGGCGCCAGACAGCGGCCAAGGTCGGCCGCCTGCTGTCGGGCGACCAGGCGGCCTGGCGGCAACCCGAGGTGCTGCCACTGCCCCCACTGGTGCTGGACTGGCGCCAGGCGCAGCAGTGGGGCGTGGACCTGGCCCACCTGCCCGTGGGCACGCAGCTGCTGCACCGCCCGCCGTCAATGTGGGAGAGCCATGGCGGCACCATCCTGGCCGGCTTAGCCGTGCTGACGCTGCAAAGCACCATCATCGTCGTCCTCCTGGCCGAGCGCCGCCGCCGCCGCCAGGCCCAGCAGGAAGCACATACCCGCCTGCTGCAGGTGGCGCGCATGAACCGCATCGGCTCGCTGGGCGAGCTGTCGGCTTCGCTGGCGCATGAGCTCAACCAACCGCTCGCCGCCATCCAGGCCAATGCCGAGGCCGGCCAGCTGCAGCTGCGTCGGCACGGCACGGCCGCCACCGAACTGCCGGAGATCCTGCAGGCCATCGGCCACGAGAACGCACGCGCAGCCGGCATCATCCGCCGGCTGCGGGCCTTGGTGGAGAAGCGCCCCCTGGCCATGGCGCCCATGGACTTGGCCCCACTGGCCGAAGAGACCTGCGCCCTGCTGGCCGGCACGGCACGCCAGCGCAGCGTGACCCTGCTGCTGGAACGCGATACCCCATCACCCCAAGTGCTGGGCGACCCGGTGGCCCTGCAGCAGGTGTTGCTGAACCTGCTGCTCAATGCGTTGGAAGCCTGTGCCGGGCAACCCGCCGCACAGGTGCGCCTGAGCCTGGCGCGCGCGCCCGGCGGCGGCCTGCAGGTTGACGTGCAGGACAACGGCCCGGGCGTACCCGAAGCCCTGCGCGACTGCGTGCTGGAGCCCTTTTTCACCACCAAGGACCAGGGGGTCGGTGTGGGCCTGTCGGTCTGCCGTGGCATCTTGGAAGCGCACTACAGCACGTTGGTGCTGGTCCCTGCCGGGGCCAGCCCGGGCGCCCATTTCAGCTTCACCCTCCGCCCTGCCGAGAAGACCACCACCGATGACTCACAACCCTGAAGGCACTGTCCACCTGGTGGATGACGACGAGGGCACACGTACCGCCATTGCACGGCTGCTGCGCGCCTGCGGCTACACGGTGCAGGCCTACGCGGGCGCCGAAGCCGTGCTGGAGCTGGACCCTGACACGCCCAGCTGTCTGCTGCTGGACGTTCGCATGCCGGGCCTGAGCGGGCTCCAGGCGCAAACCCTGCTGCAGGATCGGCGCGAACGGCTACCCATCGTCTTCCTTACCGGACATGGCGACATTCCCATGAGCGTGACGGCCATGCGCGCCGGTGCCGAGGATTTTCTGACCAAGCCGGTGAGCGCCGAGACCTTGCAGCCGGCGCTGGACCGCGCGCTGGCACGCAGTCGACAAGCCCTGGCCAGTGGGACAGACCTGCGCGACATTGCAAGGCGGCTGGCCAGCCTGACCCCACGCGAGCGAGAAGTGTGCGAACTGCTGCGCCGCGGCCAGCTCAACAAACAGATCGCCGATGCGCTGGGCATGGCCGAGCAGACGGTGAAGATCCACCGTCGCCATGTGCTGGAAAAATTTGGCGTGCGCAGTGCCGTAGAAGCGGCCACCCTGCTGGAGCGCCTGGACGCGGGCCAGCGACCCCAGGGCTAAGGAGGGAGCAGCGCGGTGGAGGCGGCCCTATCCCCCTCCACCGATCTCACCAACCCGGCCCAGGCTTCACAGCGCCAGGCGCCCGTCTGCCATCACCACGGCCACCGAGACGTAGTCGCTACCCTCGCGCTGGTCACGGCCAAAGCGGATGGGCAGGCCGCCCAGGTCCAGGTCGGTCAGGCCTTGCAGGGCCTGGAGCACACCGGCGCGGCTGGGCGCGGGGCCGGCCCGCAGCAGGGCCTGCACGGCCACCGAGGCGGCCAGGTAGCCCTCCACGCCAAACAGCGAGAAGGCGCTGGAGCCGGCGGCCAGCAGATCGGCCTGGTAACGCCGCACCAGGCCAAATTTGGCGGCCGTGGGCGGCGGCACCACCACCGAAAAGCCCATGCCCCGGGCCCAGGGGCCCAGCGCTTGGAGTGAACCCGCGCTGGCGCCGATGGACAGGCCGTAGAGGCTGGCGCCACGGTCCAGCGCCCGGTAGGCATGCACAAAGGCCGGCGCCGTGCCCGCCAGCCCCACCAGCACGCCCTGCGGCTGGGCTGCGGCCAGGGCCTGGGCGGCGGGGGCCACCAAGGGGCTTTCGGTGCCGGGCGTGGTGGCCACGGCCACGGCCGAGAGCCCGTGGCGCTCGCAGGCCTGGTGGAAGGCCTGGCGCAGCGCGTCACCCAATGCGTCCTGCGGGTGGACCAGGGCCATGCGCCGCAGCGAAAGCGTGCGGGCGGTGTGCAGCAGGCGGTCCACCTCGCGGGCATAGCTGGCACGGGTCCAGAACACCTGGTCCCACCCGGCCTGACGCAAGGCCACGGTGCCGGTGCTGGGCCCGATGATGGGCACGCCGGGGGCGGCCTCGGCCATGGCTTGGGTGGGGCGCGTGCCCAGGGGGTGCAGCAGGGCCATCAACGCCGGGTCTTGCACCATCGCCTGGGTGTGGGCGCGGGTCTGCGTGGGGTCAAAGGCATCGTCGGCCACCAGCAGCTCCAACCGGGCGCCCAGCACGCCGCCCTCGCGGTTGACACGCTGGACCAGGGCGCGGGATCCCGCCAGCAGGTCTGCCCCGTTCACGCGGCCAATGCCGGTCTGGTCCACCACGACGCCCAGGCGCAGCAGCGGAGGGTTGGCGGCGCGCGCCGGCTGGCCAATGGGTGCAATCAGCCAGGGGGAGGTCAACCACGGCACGGTCAGGGCACCCAGCACCTGGCGCCGGGGGGCGCCGCGCTCAGGGCCCGGCTTGGCGGCGGGGGTGGCACCCCACGGCGGGGTCTCCGGGGGGGCGTCGCTCATTGCACCGCCAGGCCGATGTGCCGCTCCAGCGCGGCGCTGTCGTCGCGCAGGCGCTCGGCCTGGTCTTCGTGCACCACCTGGCCGCGGTCCAGGATGAGGGCGCGCTGGGCATACCCCAGCACCTCGTGCACCTGCTGCTCCACCACCACCACGGTCAGGTCCGGCAGCTGGGCCAGGGCGCGCAGCAGGTCTTGGCGGATGAGTGGGGCCAAGCCTTCCAGCGGCTCGTCCAGCAGCAGCAGGCGGGGCTGGCCCAGCAGGGCGCGGGCCACACTCAGCATCTGCTGCTCGCCGCCCGAGAGTTGGGTGCCGCCGTGGTGGCGGCGCTCGGCCAGGCGGGGAAACAGGGCGTAGGCCTCATCCAGCGCCCGCGCCGGGCGGCGCTTGCAGCCGGCCAGCAGGTTCTCCTCCACCGTCAGGGAGGGGAAGATGTCGCGCGTCTGGGGCACGTGGCCCAGGCCCAGGGCGGCGCGCGCATGTGGCGCCAGGCCGGTCAGGTCCTGGCCAGCAAAAGTGATGCGGCCGGCGCGCAGCGGCGTCAGGCCCATGACAGTGCGCAGCGTGGTGGTCTTGCCCACGCCGTTGCGGCCCAGCAGGGCCAGGCGCTCGCCGGGGGCCACACTCAGGCTCAGGCCATGCAGCACCGTGGTGGGGCCGTAGCCGGCCTGCACGCCGTGCAGCGCCAGCAGGGGAGAAGGGTTCATGGGACTCTCCAGAAGGGGGACCGCAAGACGGGTGCTGGGGCTCAGTGCCCCAGGTAGGCGGCACGCACGCGGGGGTCTTGGCGAATCTGCTCGGGCGGTCCTTCGGCCAGCAGGGCGCCTTCGGCCAGCACGGCAATGCGGGTGGCCAGGCGAAAGACCAGGCCCATGTCGTGCTCGATCAGCAGCACGGCCATGTCGGCCGGCAGGCGGTCCAGCGCGGCCAGCAGGCGGTGGCCTTCGGCCTGCGGCACGCCGGCCATGGGCTCGTCCAGCAGCAGCACCCGGGGGCGCAGCGCCAGGGCCAGGGCCAGCTCCACCAGGCGCTGGTCGCCGTAGGCCAGGCGGGCGGTGGGCGCGTTGGCCAGGGCGTCCAGGCCCAGCGCCAGCAGCAGGGCGCTGGCTTCTGCCGCCAGGGCGGGATAGGCGGCCAGGGGGCGCCACCAGCGGCCAGCCAGGCCCTCCCGCTCGAACAGGGCCAGCGCCAGCTGCTGTGCCACGGTGAGCGTGGGGGCCAGCGTGGTGATCTGAAAGGTGCGCGCCAGGCCGCGGCGCACCCGCTGCGCCTGCGACAGGTCGGTCACGTCCTGCCCGGCCAGGTGGATGCGGCCACTGCTGGGCGCCACCACACCCGAGAGTTGGTTGACCAGGGTGGTCTTGCCGGCGCCGTTGGGGCCAATGAGCGCCAGCCGGTCACCCGCCTGCAGGGCCAAGGACACGCTGCGCGTGACCTGCAGGCCACCGTAGTGCTTGCACAGGGTGTCCACCGCCAGCAGGGGGGTCGATGGGGAGGCAGCGGCCGGGGCCGTGGGCACCGCCGCGTTCAGATTCACGGACGGGCTCATGGGCTGACCCCAGAGGGTTGGGCGGTTGACGTGGACGTGGACGTGGGCGTGGGCGTGGAAGGGCTGGCCGACCTTGGCGCCGCCGGGGCCACGGGGGCCTCCACAGCTGGCGCCGATGCCTTGCGCGTGGGCCACACCGCCGCCAGGTGTTGGCGCAGCCAGGGGGCCCAGCGCTCAGGGGGCAACAGCACCACGGCCATGAGCACGGCGCCCACGGCAAACATCCAGTGGTACGGGTTGAAAGCGGCGGCGCTGTGGTGCAACAGGGTAAAAGCCGCCGCGCCAATGACCGCACCGCGCAGGCGCCCGGCACCGCCCAGCACCAGCATCACCAGCAGCTCGGCCGACAGGCCAAAGCCCAGGGTGTCCAGCCCCACCACGGCGTTGACCTGGGCAGACGCCGCGCCGGCCACCCCGGCCAAGGCGCCCGAGGCGGTGACCACCGCCAGCAGCCGGGCGCGCACCGGGGTGCCCAAGGCCGCCATGCGGGCGCGGTTCTGGTGGATGCCCTGGACCGACAGGCCATGGGGCGACGCCAGCCAGCGCCCGCAGACCCACAGCGCCAGGCACAGCAACGCCAGGGTGTAGCCGGCGGCCACGCGACCTTCTAGGTCAAAGGCCAGGCCGCCCGGCAGCGGCCCGATGAGGTAGCCGGACAGACCGTCGTCACCGCCGGTCCAGTCCCGCGCCTTCTGGGCCAGGCTCAGCACGATCTGCGCCACCGCCACGGTGAGCATGAGGAAGGTGAAACCTTGGTAGCGCAGCAGAAAGGCGCCGCTGAGACAGGCCAGCAGCGCGCCGGCGCTGGCGCCGGCCACCAGGCCGACCAGGGGGTCGGGGTTCAGGTGCAGCGCCAGCAGGCCGGCGGCATAGGCGCCGGTGCCAAACAGGGCGGCATGGCCCAGGGTGGCCAGGCCGGCCACGCCGACCATCAGGTCCAGCGACAGCACCAGCAGCGCGGTGGTGAACAAGCGGGTCCACAGGCCCAAGTGGCCGGGCCAAAGCCAGCAGACCAGGGCGCCAGCGACCAGCACCACAACCGGCAAGCGCCAGGCGGGAGGGGGAGCATGCATGGGGGTCGAATCCAAAAGAGAGTGTGGGGGCGGCTTTCAGCCGCGCTGCAGCAGCCCGTGTGGGCGCCAGGCCAGCAGGGCGGCCATGGCCACAAAGAAGGCCACGGGGCCCCAACCGTCGGTCAGGTATTTGCCGGCGGTGTCTACCGTGCCCAGCAGCACGGCAGCCAGCAGGCTGCCGGCCACGCTGCCCATGCCGCCCACGGCCACCACCACCAAGACCAGCACCAGGTACTTGAGCGCGTGATAGGGCTCCAGCGGCATCAGCTCGGCGCCGAGCACGCCGCCCAGGCCGGCCAAGGCCGCGCCGGCCGCAAAGGTCAGGCACTGCACGCGGCGAATGGGAATGCCCAGCGCGGCGGCGGCCTCGGGGTGGTCCACCGCTGCGCGCAGCCACACACCAAAGCGGGTGCGCGTGGCCACAAAGCCCACGCCCACCGCCACGGCCAGCCCGCAGACGATGACCGCCAGACGCTGCGCCGGCAGGGTGCGAAAGCCCAGGTCCACCGGCTGCTGCAGCCAGGCCGGCCAGGCGATGAGCTGCACTTGCGGCCCGGCCAGGGCATTGAGGCTGGCCACCGCAAAGAAGCTCAACCCAATGGTGAACAGCACCTGGCTGAGTTCACTGCGGCGGTAGAGGTGGCGCAGCACGCCCTGCTCCAGCGCCGCGCCCAGCAGGCCACAGCCCAAGACGGCCGCGGCCACGGCGGGCAAAAAGGGCCAACCCAGCTCCCGGGTGAACACAGCGGCCAGGTAGCCGCCCACCGTGGCCAGCGCACCATGGCTGAGGTTGACGAAACGCATCAGCCCAAGGGTGACGCTCAGGCCCACGGCGATGACAAACAGCACCATGCCGTAGGCCAGACCGTCGATCAGGATGTTGAGCAGCAACATGGCAGTTCCTGAGAAATCGGGGCCGGGTCCGGGCTCACTGGCCTTGCCCGTGGTCGGGCTGCGGACCAAAGCTCTGCAGCTCTTTGTTCACCAGTGCGCCGCCGGGGGCGCGCTCCACCTGGCGCAGGTACACGTTCTGCACCAGGTGGCGGGTGGCGGGGTCCACCTTCACAGGGCCGCGCGGGCTTTCCCACTGCAGGCCCTTGGCGGCGGCCAGGGCCTTGGCGCCGTCACGCTGGCCGCCGGTGGCGGCGATCATCTGGCCGATGAGGTGCAGGCCATCCCAGGCGCCCACCGAGGCGTAGTTGGCCACCGGTGCACCGGGCTGGGCCGCCAGCGCCGCCAGGAACTGCCGGTTGACGGCCGAGTCGTGCGCCCACGCTGTAGTGGAAGGCGGTGGTCAAGCCCAAGGCGGCGTCGCCCAGCTTGGGCAGGTCAAACTCGTCGGTTTCGGCTGTGCCCAGCAGGCGCAGGCCGGCCTTGGCCAGGCCGTTCTCCTGGTAGGCCTTGACGAAGCCCAAGGTGGGTGGGCCGCCGGGCAGAAAGGTGTAGACCGCCTGCGCGCCGCTGGCCTTCAGGCGCTGCAGAAAGGGCGTGAAGTCGGTGGTGGCGATGGGCATGCGCACGCTCTCGACCACAGTGCCACCTTGGCGCTGGAATTCGGCCTTGAAGGCGGCCTCGCCGTCCAGGCCGGGGCCGTAGTCGGTGACGGCGGTGACCACCTTCTTCAGGCCGTTCTTGGCGGCCCACTGCGCCAGCGGCACCGTCACCTGCCACAGGGTGTAGCTGGTGCGCAGAAAGTAGTCGCTCTTGGCGGTGATGGCCGAGGTGGCGGCGTTGAAGATCACACACGGCGTCTGGCTTTGCTGCACCAGGGGCGCGGCGGCCAGGGCGTTGGGCGTGAAGACGAAGCCGCCCAGGTAATCCACCTTGTCTTTGACGATCAGCTCCTGCACTAGGCTGCGGGTCTGGGCCGGGTTGGGGCCACCGGTGTCGCGGTAGAGCAGCTCCACTGCGTGGCCGCCCAGCTTGCCGCCCTGGCTGGCCAGATAGGCCTCGGCCCCGCCCTTGAACAGGCCGCCGTAGTGGGCAAAGGGGCCCGAGAACGGCCCCAGGATGCCAATGCGCACGGGGCCACGCTGCGCCTGGGCCACGCCCGGCAGCGCCAGCCCGGCCGCCAGGCCGGCCCCAGCGGCCAGCACGGTGCGGCGCGGCAGCGCAGCGCAGGTGGCGGTGGTCCACGCCAAGGGCGAAGACGGGAGAGGAAATCGGGATGTCATGGCTGTCTCCTGCCCGGGGTGGCCGGGCCTGGGGCGCACGGGCGTGCACCGTGTTTGATGTGGAACAAATGGTGTCGTCAATGAGTTGATATGTCAACCATTTGATTTGTCCATTTTTCTGCGGACTTTCCCGGCCGGCGCAGGGCCGGCGCGGGGGCCTGCGGTACATTGCGCGCCGACCATGCCCAGCCGACGCCGCAACCCCGCCCCCGAAGCCCCAAACCCGCCCGTGGCCGCGCCGGCCCCCGAGGGCGCGCGCCGGGTGGTGGACCTGGACCACTACGTGCCGGCCTACTTGACGTGGATCGCCAACAAGCTCTCGCGCGGGGCGTCGCAGCACTACCTGGCGCTGTTTGACGTGGGCATCGAGACCTGGCGCTGCCTGGTGCTGCTGGCGGTGGAGGGTTCGGTCTCGGCCCAGCAGGTGTCGCGGGTGATCGGGTTGGACAAGGGTGCGGTGAGCCGCTGCTTCAAGCAGATGCAGGCTCGCGGCCTGATCCGCCTGGGGCTGGATGAGCAGGATGGCCGCCTGCGCCTGGCCACGCTCACGCCCGAGGGCCGCGCCCTGCATGACCAGATCCTGCACCTGGCGCTGCTGCGCGAGCAGGTGTTCCTGAACGTGCTCGACGCCCAGGAACAGGCCACGCTGCTGGGCCTGCTGCGCCGCCTGCACGAGAACCTGCCGGCGGTGGAGGCCGCCACCGCTGCGGAGGTCAAGGCGCTGCGGGCACGCGGCGTGGGCCGCCCGGCCAGTGGCAACCCAGAGCCTGCGGACCCCGAGGACGACGACACGGCCCCCGGGGCTTGACGCCCACGGGACCCAGCGGGCGCGGCCTTCAGGCCACCACGCCGTCCACCGCGCCGGCGGCCGCGGATGGGCTCAGGTCTGCCGCCCCGGCCGCAACCTGCTGGGCCGCAATCAGGCCGCTGATCACGCGGCGCGCCCGCACCCCGCCCGCATCGGTGTGGATGTCCACCCAGGCGCTGGGGCCGCCGCTGCGCTGCATGGCGGCCCATTGCGACTCGATCACGCCCTTGTCCTCGTCAAAGGTGAAGCGCGTCTGCTCGATCACGGTGGACAGGGTGTCGGGCAGGTCGGGGTGGCGATTGGCCGACATGCTCCAGAAGTAGTGCGCGGTGGTCTCGGATTCGGGTGTGATGCCGTGGAAGCCGCGCATGTGGAAGCCCCCGCGCGCCGGATCGTCCAGCGCCGCCTCGCCCGGGGCCATGGCCCCGGTCCAGATGGCCAGGTGGCTGGGCTGGAACACGATCTCTTGCCAGCGGTCGCAGGTCTCGCCAAACGGCCAGGCGGCCCGGTAGGTGGGCGGCGGGGTGGAGCCCGCCATGTGCCGCACCACGGTCACGCCAAGGCCTTCGCTGCTGACGCGGGTGGGCGCGTTCATGTGCAGGCGGGCATTGCCGCCAATGGTCTTGAGGTGCACGTAGCCCAGATGGCTCAGGTCCAGCAAGTTGTCGTGGATGAGCTGCCAGGGGGCGTTGTAGTGGTAGCTGCCATGGCCAAAGCGGTACCGCGGATCGTCGTGAACGGGGTAATCGGGCGGCTCGCAGATGGGGGCGGTGCCCGCCTGGCGGGGCATCCAGATCCAGAGGATGTGGTCCTTCTCGCGCAGGTGATAGGCGCGCACCCGCGCCTTGGTGGGCACCTTGGGCTGGCCCGGGATCTCCAGGCAGCGGCCCAGGGCGTCAAACAGCAGGCCGTGGTAGCCGCAGCGCAGGCCTTGGCCCTCCAGCGTGCCGCGGGACAGCGGCAGGCTGCGGTGGCAGCAGCGGTCTTCCAGCGCGGCCACCTGGCCATCCGGGGTGCGGAACATGACCACCGGCTGGTCCAGGAAGCGTCGGCCCAGGGGCTGGTCCTTCAGTTCATCGGCAAAGCCGGCCACGTACCAGCGGTCCAGCGGGTAGCGGCGGGCCAGGGTCTCGTCGCTGGGGGCGTCGGCACAGGCGGCGGCACAGGCGGTCATGGGGTCTCCTTCGGGTGGGATGGGGCGTTTGGGGGTCAAAGGTCCAACAGCAACTCCGCGCTGCGGGCGCGCGAACAACAAGGGGCAAAGCGGTCTTGCGCAGCCTGCTCGGCCGGGGTGAGGTAGCTGTCGCGGTGGTCAGCCTGGCCACCCAGCAGCGGCAGCAGGCAGCTGCCGCACACGCCCGCCTCGCAAGAGCTCTCCACCGGCAGGCCGGCGGCCAGCAGGGCCTGCAGGGCCGTCTGGTCGGCCGCGACCGACACCGTCCGCCCGCTGCGCGACAGGCGTAGGGTGAAAGGCTGGTCGCCAACAGTGGGCGCGGCGGCGCCAAATGCCTCGGTATGAAAGTGGTCGGGGGGCCAGCCGGCCGCTGCGGCCTCAGCCTGCAGCGCCGCCATAAAACCCGTCGGCCCGCAGGCATAGACCCGGCTGCCCGCCGGCACCTGGCGCAGGCGAGCCCCCAGGCCCAGGCGCGCAGTGGTCCCCTCTCCCAGATGCAGGTGCACCCGGCCCGCCGGCAGGCGCGCGGCCAGCGCCGGGCTGAAGGCGGCGCGGTCGGCGCTGCGGCAGGCGTGGTGAAGTTCCCAGGCGGCGCCAGTCGCCTCCAGCACCTCGGCCATGGCCAGCAGCGGCGTGATGCCAATGCCGCCGGCCAGCAGCACCGTGTGCGGCGCCGGCAGCAGCGCAAAGTGGTTGCGCGGCGCGCCCACCCGCAGCACCTGCCCCGGTTGCAGGGCATGCACCGCGGCCGAGCCGCCACGCGAGTCGGCCGCGTGCAGCACGCCCAGCACATAGCGATGGCGCTCCCAGGGCGGGTTGCACAGGGAGTAGGCGCGCAGCAGGCCACCCGGCAAGTGCAGCTCCACATGGGCGCCGGCCGTAAAGGCCGGCAGCTCGGCGCCATCCGGCGCGGCCAGCACCACTTGGCGCACGCCAGTGGCCACAGCGTCCACCGACTGGACGGTGAGGGTCATCGTGTTCATGTTTGTAGTATCAACTGGTTGATATATCAACCTAATGAGGGTTTTCCAGCGTCCAGATGTCTGCAGCTTGCCGCTCTACTGGTGAACCTGAGCCAGCAGACGCCTGGGGTCTGCCACCCGGCCGCCCGATGCTTGGGCAACACCGACCGCTTCGACTCCCTCAGCCCGGCCCTGCGCATGGCCCTGCAGGAGTTCAACGGCGGCTACTTCCTCAAGCTGCTGGTGCATATCACCGGCATTGGCACGCCGCTGCCCACGGCTTGAGGCGCTCCCTTAGGGCCGCCGCCCCCAGGCGGGTGCACCGTCGCCACCCCCCCGCCCACCACCGGCCGCCCGCGCTGCGGGCAAACCCCCGTCCTATTGATTTCATCGAAAGCAAGGATGGACGCAAACCATTTGGTGAATGGCTGGGGCATTCGTAACCTCTCGGTATCCGCTTAACCGAGGTGCCCTCTCCAGTCTTTGGGCTGGATCAAGCACCCACCGCGCCGGGTCAGCCGGCCCTCGGCACGGCGCGCCGCCCCGGGCGCGTCGGGGCCGAGGCCGCTGGATCCGGCGCGGCGCACCCGAGAGACAAGCAGCACCATGCCCCCCCTGCCGATGGCGCCCACGGGCCGCCAGGGCAGCGCCTTGCCCGGCGCGCCCACCTCCTCCCCGGCCCCGGCCGCGGCCTGCCTGCCCGACCGGGCACTGAACCGGCGCAGCTGGCTGGCCCTGGGCGCTACCCTGGCCGCAGCCACCACCGGTACCCTGCTGGCTGACCTGACCCGGCCTGCGCTGGCCGCCACGGCCGCGGCATCGGCCACCACCCCGGCGCTGCAGCGGCCGGCCGTGTCCACCGCCCTGGGGCCGCGCTCGGTGTTGCAGGCGGTGGCCACCGCGGGCGACCGCCTGGTGGCCGTGGGCGAGCGCGGGCTGATCCTGGTCTCCACCAACCAAGGGCAGAGCTGGAGCCAACGGCCCAGCCCGGTGAGCACGGGCCTGACCGCCGTGCGCTTTGCCGATGCCCAGCGCGGCGTGGCCGTGGGCCATGGCGGCGTGGTACTGGCCACGGCCGATGCCGGCCAGACCTGGCGCCAGCTGCTGGACGGCGTGCGCGCCGCCGCGCTGCTGCGCGAGGCCGCGCAGGCCAGCGGCGAGCCGGCCGCCCTGCAGTCGGCCGAGCGCCTGGTGGCCGACGGGCCCGACAAGCCCTGGCTGGACGTGCTGATGCCCGGCCCCGACCAGCTGCGTGTGGTGGGCGCCTACGGCCTGGCCCTGGCCAGCGATGACGCCGGCAAGACCTGGCGGCGCTGGCTCAAGCCCGCCGACAACCCCAAGGAGCTGCACCTCTACGCCATCCGCCAGCGGGGCGCGCAGTGGTTGATCGCCGGCGAGCAGGGCACGGTGCTGCATTCCAGCGACGGCGGCCAGAACTTCCGCCGCCTGACCCTGCCCTACAACGGCAGCTTCTTCACCGCCGAGCTACCCGCCGATGGCAGCCTGCTGGTGGCCGGCTTGCGCGGCAACGCCTGGCGCTCCACCGACGGCGGCGCCACCTGGCAGGCCCTGACCACCCCGGTGCCGGTGAGTTTCACCGCCTCGGCCCAGCAGACCGATGGCCGGGTGCTGCTGGCCAACCAGGCCGGCATGGTGCTCAGCCTGGAGGCCGACGGCCGCCTGCAGCCCCTGCCGCTGCCCCCGCAGCCGCCGCTCACCGCCCTGCTGCCCCTGGCGGGCGACCAGTTGCTGGCCCTGTCGATCCAGGGCGCGCAGCGCCTGAGCCTGGGCCGCTGAGCCCGCCTTGCCCCGTCCGCCCACCAAGGCCCGCCCCATGCATTCCCACACGCCCACCCCGGCCGCCTCGCTGGCCGGCTTCGACCCCCGCTCGGGCTCGCTCATCGAGCGGGCCCTGTTCAACCACCGGCACATCGTGCTGCTGCTGTGCGCGCTGGTCACGCTGCTGCTGGGCTGGCAGGCCACCCACCTGCGCCTGGCCGCCAGCTTCGAGAAGACCATCCCGGCCACCCACCCCTACATCCAGAACTACCTGGCCCACCAGAAGGACCTGCAGGGCCTGGGCAATGCGGTGCGCATCGCGGTGGCCAACCCCAAGGGCGACTTGTATGACGCCCAGTACCTGGACACCCTGCGCCAGCTGAGCGACGAGGTCTTCCTGCTGCCCGGGGTGTCCCGCATGCAGATGAAGAGCCTGTGGACCCCGAGCACCCGCTGGGTGGGCGTGACCGAGGAGGGCCTGGAAGGC
Source organism: Ideonella livida (assembly GCF_010499455.1). Classification (GTDB taxonomy): domain Bacteria; phylum Pseudomonadota; class Gammaproteobacteria; order Burkholderiales; family Burkholderiaceae_C; genus Ideonella; species Ideonella livida. The sequence goes on from NZ_JAAGOH010000012.1 coordinate 64,665, forward strand.
GGCCCGGTCATCCCCGACGGCTACGACGGTGGGCCGGAGAGCCTGCAAAAGCTGCGCGCCAACATCGCCCGCTCGGGTGAGATCGGCCAGCTGGTGGCGCTGGACGGTCGCTCCAGCGTGATCTTCGTGCCGCTGCAGGCGCAAGACGCCGAAGGCCGGCCTCTGGACTATGCCGCACTGGCCGACAAGCTCGAAGCCCTGCGCGCCAAGTACGAGCCCAGGGGCGTGGAAATCCACATCACCGGCTTTGCCAAGCTGGTGGGTGACCTGATCGAAGGCGTGCGCGACGTGCTGGGCTTCTTCGCCCTGGCGGTGGCCATCGCCACCGCCATGGTCTATGGCTACACCCGCTGCGTGCGCTCCACGGTGCTGGTGGTGGCGGCCTCGCTCACCGCCGTGGTGTGGCAGCTGGGCCTGCTGCCGGCCCTGGGCTTTGCGCTGGACCCGTACTCCATCCTGGTGCCCTTTCTGGTGTTTGCCATTGGCATGAGCCACGGCGCGCAGAAGATGAACGGCATCATGCAGGACATCGGCCGCGGCATGCACCGGCTGGTGGCCGCGCGCTTCACCTTCCGCCGCCTGTTCCTGGCCGGCCTGACCGCCCTGCTGGCCGACGCCGTGGGCTTTGCGGTGCTGCTGCTGATCGACATCCAGGCCATCCGCGAGCTGGCCATTGCCGCCAGCCTGGGCGTGGGCGTGCTGATCTTCACCAACCTGATCCTGCTGCCCATCCTGCTGAGCTTCACCGGCGTGAGCCCGAAGGCCGCCCAGCGCAGCCTGCGCGACGAAGCCGCCGCCCTGGCCGCCAGCGGCGACGCCAGCGAAAACAGCGGACGCTTCAAGCCCCAGGCCGGCCTGTGGGCGGTGCTGGACCGCTTCACCCAGCGCCGCTGGGCCACCGGCACGTTGGTGGTCTCGGCCCTGCTGGGCGCCGCCGGCTTTGCACTGAGCACCCAGCTCAAGATTGGCGACCTGGACCCGGGCGCCCCCGAGCTGCGCGCCGACAGCCGCTACAACCGCGACGTGGCCTACCTCAACCAGGCCTACGGTGCCGGCTCCGACGTGCTGGCCATCATGGTCAAGACGCCCGAGGGCGGCTGCTCCGCGCTGGAGACGCTCAACAAGGTGGACGCGCTGGAGTGGGAGCTGCGCCAACTGCCCGGCGTGGACAGCACCAACTCGCTGGCCCTGCTCAACCGCCGCGTGCTCACCGGCCTGAACGAGGGCAACCCCAAGTGGTACGAGTTCCTGCCCAACCAGGACATGCTCAACACCGTGACCGCCGGCGCGCCGCGCGGCCTCTACAACGACGCCTGCAGCCTGCTGGTGCTCAGCACCTTCCTCAAGGACCACAAGGCCGACACCCTGGCCGGCGTGGTGCGCCATGTGGAGGCCTTTGCCGCCGCCAATGACACGGCCGACGTGAAGTTCCTGCTGGCCGCCGGCTCCGCCGGCATCGAGGCCGCCACCAACATCGTGGTGCATGAATCGTGGACCCGCATGCTGCTGTTGGTCTACGCGGCCGTGGTGGCGCTGTGTTTCATCACCTTCCGCTCCTGGCGGGCGGTGGTGGTGGCGGTGCTGCCGCTGGTGCTCACCAGCTTCCTGGCCGAGGCGCTGATGGTGGCCCTGGGCCTGGGCGTGAAGGTGGCCACCCTGCCCGTCATCGCCCTGGGCGTGGGCATCGGCGTGGACTATGCGCTCTACATCCTGTCGGTCACGCTGACGGAGCTGCGCCAGGGCGCCAGCCTGTCGCAGGCCTACCACCGCGCGCTGCTGTTCACCGGCAAGGTGGTCATGCTCACCGGCATCACCCTGGCCATTGGCGTGATCACCTGGGTGGGCAGCCCCATCAAGTTCCAGGCCGACATGGGCCTGCTGCTGGCCTTCATGTTCTTGTGGAACATGCTCGGCGCCCTGGTGCTGCTGCCCGCGCTTGCCCACTTCCTGCTCAAGCCGGCGGCGCTGGCGCCGCTTGGCTCGGCCGCGGCCACCACCGCTGCGTCCAAGACGGTACCCGGCGGACGCGCCGCCACCGCCACCTGAACACCGCCCCCCGGTGCCCGGCCGCCTTGCTCCCCCTCCAGGCGGCCGGAACGACAGCCCCCTCCAGGAGACAGCCTGATGACCCGAACCGACAGCGTCCGCGGACGCCTTGCCCTCATGGTGGCGCACTGCGCCGGCATGATCGATCTGGTGGCCCTGCCCGTCTGGGTGGGCACCCTGGTGGCCCGCTACGGGCTGCAGCCCCAGCAGGCCGGCCTGCTGGCCACGCTTTTTCTGGCCGGCGCGGTGGTGGCCAGCCTGGTGGTGGCCCCGCGCTTTGACCGCCTGCCCGGCCGCCTGGTGGCCAGTGCCGGCTTTGGCGTGGCTGCCGCCGCCTTCGCCACGGTCGCCCTCCTGGACCTGCCCTACGCCGGCATGGCCGTGCTGCATGCGGTGGCGGGGCTGGCCACCGGCGCCGCGCTGAGCGTGACGCACGGCACCATCGCCCGCAGCGGCCGGCCGCACCGCCTGTTCGCCCTGGTGGGCATGGCGTTGGGCGTGTTCGCCATCCTGTTCCTGGGCGCCACCCCCGCCCTGGTGGCCGCCACCGCCGAACGCTTGGGCGGCGCCATGCTGTTCATCGAGTTTGCCGGCGTGATGGCCGTGGGCGCCGTGTTCGCCGCCTGGGCCTTTCCCTCGCCGGATCTGGCCGCGCAGGGCGTGGCGCGCGGCCCCGCGCTGCGCGCCCCGCTGTCGGGTGCGGTGTGGGCCGGCATGGTGGGCCTGGGCGCCATGGGCCTGACCCAGGCCATGACCTTCAGCTTCCTGGAGCGGGTGGGCGACCACCGCGGCTTTGGCCTGGCCGCCGTCACCGGCGTGCTCATCGCCCTGGGCGTGGTCAACCTGTTCCCGGCCGCCCTGGCCGCCGTGCTGGAGAGGCGCCTGCCCACCCGCGCGGTGCTGGTGGCCGGACCGTTGCTGCAATCGGCCCTGTGCGCGGTCATCATGACCAGCACCGAGTTTCTGCCCTATGCGGCGGCGGCCTCGGTGTTTGCGGCGGTGATGATCTTCACCCACACCTTCGCCTTTGGCGCGCTGGCCCGGCTGGACCCCACCGGCCGCGCCCTGGCCGCCACCCCCGCCATGCTGATGGTGGGCGCCGCCCTGGGCCCCATCGTGGGCGGCACCCTGGTGCAAACGCAGGGCTACGCCAGCCTGGGCGCCGCGGCGGTGCTGATCGGGCTGGTGGCCGTGGGCTGCTTTCTGCAAGTGCGGCCTGAACGCGCTGCGCCCGCGGCGTCCACCGGGGCGCCCCACGCCCAGCCGCACGGCTGAGCCGGCCCGCACCCGCCACCGGCACGCGATGACCCCGCCTTCGGCCGCCGCGGCGGCCGTCCCTTGCACCGCGCCAGGCGCAGCCCCCATGGCGCTGCGCCTGTCCGTCCTTCACCCCTGACCCCGCCGAGAACCCCCCATGGCCCAACGCCCGCCCCGCGCCGCCCGCCGCCTGATCGACCTGTCGATCTACCTGGAAAACGACGTGCTCTCCGACCCGCCGCCCCTGGCGCCCAAGATCACCTACCAGAAGCACCAGGACACGCTGCACGAGTTCATGGCCATGATCCCCGGCACCCAGGCCGAGGACTACCCCGACGGCGAGGCCGCCGCCGCCGAATGGGTGACCTGCACCACCCACAGTGGCACCCACCTGGACGCGCCCTGGCACTTCCACAGCACCCAAGACGCCAAGAACGGCGGCGCCAAGCCCAGCATCACCATTGACCAGGTGCCGCTGGACTGGTGCCTGCAGCCCGGCGTGAAGCTGGATTTCCGCCACTTCCCTGACGGCTACGTGGCCACGGCCGCCGATGTGGAGGCCGAGCTGCGCCGCATCGGCTGGGAACTGCAGCCGCTGGACATCGTGCTGGTCAACACCCGCGCCGGCAGCCGCTACGGCCACAACGACTTTGTCAGCGCCGGCTGCGGCATGGGCTACGAAGCCACCATGTACCTGCTGGAGCGCGGCGTGCGCCTGACCGGCACCGACGCCTGGAGCTGGGACGCCCCCTTCAGCTACACCGCCAAGAAGGTGGCCGAGACGGGCGACAAATCCCTGATCTGGGAAGGCCACAAGGCCGGCCGCGACATCGGCTACTGCCACCTGGAAAAGCTGCACAACCTGGAAGCCCTGCCCGCCCACGGCTTCACCGTGAGCTGCTTCCCGCACAAGATCCGCGGTGCCAGCGCCGGCTGGACCCGCGCCGTCGCCATCATCGAGGAGTGAGCCATGCGCGCTGATGTTGATGCTGTGGTTGACCGCCGCCGCCGCACGCTGCTGGCCCAGGGCCTGAGCCTGGGCGCCAGCGCCATGGCCGGCGCTGCCCTGCTGCCCGGGGCCGCCCAAGCCCAGGCGCACTACCCGGCCAAGCCCATCCGGCTGGTGGTGCCCTTCCCGGCGGGCACCTCGCCCGATGTGGTGGCCCGCCAGTGGGCCGAGCACTTCGCCAAGTTCGCCGGCCAGGCGGTGGTGATCGAGAACAAGCCGGGTGCGGCCACCATCATCGCCACCCAGGCGGTGGCCCAAGCCCCGGCCGACGGCTACACCCTGTACTGGACGGTCAACAACACCTTCTCCATCAACCCCTTCGTGTACCGCAAGCTGCCGTACAAGCTGGAGGACTTCACGCCGGTGCAGCGCATCCTGACCGTGCCGCTGGTGCTGATGACCGGGGCCGATTCCAAGATCCGCAGCGTGGCCGACCTGGTGCGCGAAGCCAAGGCCCGCCCCGGCGCGCTCACCTACGCCAGCGCCGGCATCGGCACCTCGTTGCATGTGGTCTTGGCGCGGCTGTTCAACCAACTCGGCATCAGCCTCACCCATGTGCCCTACAAGGACGCCTTCATCACCGACCTGGCGGCCGGCCGCATTGACGTGGCGCTGGACGCCAGCACCACCGCCATCGGCAACCTGGCCGGCGGGCGGCTGCGCGGCCTGGGCCTGACCAGCGCCACCCCGGTCGACGCGCTGCCCGGCCTGGCGCCCCTGGCCTTGCAGGTGCCCGGCTTTGAGGGCACCTCGTGGCACGGCCTGTTTGCCCCCAAGGGCCTGCCGGACGACGTGCTGGCTACCCTGGTGAGCCTGTCCGACAAGGTCATGGCCCTGCCGGAGTTCCGCGCCAAGCTCAGCGGCTGGGGCCTGCTGCCTGCGGGCGGCAGCCCGGCCACCTTCCGCCAGTTCTTGGCCGAGGACGCGCGCGGCTGGGCCAAGGTGGTGCAGGACAACCAGATCACCGTGGAGTGAGCACCGAGATGAGCGCCCCCTCCCCCTTCCCGTCCATCCACCGCGTGGTCACCGGCCACGACGCCCACGGCCGCGCCGTGGTGGCCAGCAACGGCCCCCTGCCCACGGTGGCCGAGATCGCCGCCGTGCCCGGCACCGTGTTCCACGAGGTCTGGAGCACCGCCGCCACCCCGGCGCCCGTGGACAACGGGCCCGACCCCAGCACCGGCCCGCTGATGTTGCCGCCGCCTGCGGGCGGCACCCGCATCCGCTTTGTGGACATCCCGCCCGACACCGAAGAGCTGCTGGCCCACGGCGCTGCGCGCATGCAGGCCGCCTTCAGCCTGCTCGGTGACGCCGCCGCCTCCACCGTGCAGGCCGGCTCGCCCCACCCGCTGATGCACCGCACCCAATCGGTGGACTACGGCGTGGTCATCGAGGGTGAACTGACCCTGGTGCTGGACGAGGGCGAGGTGCAGCTCCGCCCCGGCAGCGTGGTGGTGCAGCGCGGCACCAACCACGCCTGGGCCAACCGCAGCGGCCGGCCCTGCCGCATGCTCTTTGTGCTGGTAGACGGGGTGTACGACCCCGCCATCGCCGCCGCGCTGGGCCCCTTCACCCACCGGTGATGCCGGCCAGGCCTGCCACCGCTTTTGACTCCTCGCGATGACCTCTTGCAACCTCTCCCGGCGACAGACCTTGGCCTGTGCCACCGGCCTGGCCTTGGGCAGCCTGGCCGCCCCTGCCGCCCGTGCCCAAGCCTTTCCCCAACGCCCGCTCTCCTGGGTGGTGCCCTACCCCAGCGGCGGTTTTGGTGACGCCCTCTCGCGCCTGCTGGCCCAGAAGATGGAAACCGCCCTGGGCCAGACCGTGCTGGTGGACAACCGGCCCGGCGCGGGCGGCCAGATCGGCGCAGCCTTTGTCAAACAGCAGCCGGCCGATGGCCACACGCTGTTCTACGGCGACATTGGCCCGTTCGCGATGAACGGCGCGCTCTACCCCAAGCTCAACTACGACACCCTGGCCGACTTCCAGCCCCTGAGCCGGCTGGTGCTCACCCCGCTGCTGGTGGTGGTGCCCGCCAACAGCCCCTGGAAGGACTGGAACGACCTGGTGCAGGCCGCCCGGCGCGGGCCGCCGCCCAGCTACGGCTCTTACGGCGTGGGCAGCCAGCCGCATGTCTGGACCGAGATGCTGGAGCGCCAGTTGGGCGCCAAGCTCAACCATGTGCCCTACAAGGGCGCCGCCCCGGCCTTGCAAGACCTGCTGGGCGGCCGCCTGGACTTCATGTGCGACGTGGCCCCCTCCAGCCTGCCGCTGGTGCGCGATGGCAAATTGCGCGCCCTGGCCGTGGTGGGCAGCCACCAGCGCCTGAGCCTGCTGCCGCAAGTGCCCACCGTGGCCGAGCTGGGCCTGCCGGCGCTGAACCTGCCCGGCTGGAACGGCGTGATGGTGCGACGCGGCACGCCCGAGCCCGTGCTGGCGCGCCTGCACCAGGCCCTGCTGGCCGCGCTGCAGGCGCCTGAGGTGGCGCAGCGCTACCAGCCCCTGGGCCTGACACTGGCGCCGCAAAGCCCCGAGGCCTTTGGCGATTTCATCCGCCAAGAGGCGCAGCGCTGGGGCCAGGTGATCCGCCAAGCCGCCATCACACTGGAATGAGCACGCTCATGCGCGACCCGCTCTTTTCCCTGGCTGGCAAGGTGGCCCTGGTCACCGGCGGCACCCGCGGCCTGGGCCGCGCCATCGCCGAAGCCTATGCCCGCGCCGGCGCCCAGGTGGTCATCAGCAGCGAAGACGCCGCCGCCTGCGCCCAGGCCCAGGCCGAGCTGCAGGCCCTGGGCCTGCCCATCACCGCCCAGGTGGCCGATGTGCGCGACGACGCCGCCCAGGCCGCCCTGGTGCAGGCCACCGTGCAGGCCCATGGCGGGCTGGACGTGGTGGTGGCCAACGCCGGCGTGGGCGACCCCATGCAAGGCAGCTTGGCCCCCAGCCCTGAGGCCTACCGCCGGGTCATGGACATCAACCTCGACAGCATCGTGCGCCTGTGCGCGCTGGCGGTGCCGCACCTGCAGGCGCGCGGCGGCGGCAGCCTGATCCTCATGTCCAGCCTCTCGGCCCTGCGCGGCAACAAGGCACTGGGCCCCTACGCCCTGGCCAAGGCCGCGCTGTCGCAGCTGGCGCGCAACCTGGCGGTGGAGCTGGGGCCGCACCACATCCGCACCAACGCCATCGCGCCGGGTTTCATCGCCACCGAGCTGAGCGGCCCGCTGCTGGCCGATGCCAGCTTCATGGCTCGCCGCCTGCAGATGACCCCGCTGCGCCGCCCCGGCACGCCGGATGAGGTGGCCGGCCCCGCCCTGCTGCTGGCCAGCCCGGGCGGCGCCTTCATCAACGGCCAAACCCTGGTGGTGGATGGCGGCACCGTCATCACCGATGGGAGCTGAGGCCGGACGCCCCCGCCTTCCCGAGACCTTCTTCGCCCCTTCCCCCGCCACGGGCCGACCGCTTCCCCCGGCCGGCCCGTGGTGTTTTCAACCTCATCGTCCCTGACAGACCCGACCGATGAAACTCGCCACCCTGGACAACGGCCGCCCCGACGGCCAGCTCGTCGTGCTCAGCGCGGATGCCCGCCTGTGCGCCCCGCACCCCGCCTGGCCCACCCTGCAGCAGGCGCTGGAAGCCTGGACCGAGGCCGAGCCCGCCCTGCGCGCCCTGGCCGCCCAGCTCAGCACCACCGGCACCGCGCCCAGCGCCCAAGCCTTTGACGCGGCCCGCGCCCTGGCCCCGCTGCCGCGCGCCTGGCAGTGGCTGGACGGCTCGGCCTTCCAGTCGCACGGCGACCTGATGTCCACCGTGTTCCACATGGACAAGCTGCCCTACGACGAGCGCCCGCTGATGTACCAGGGCCTGTCAGACCGCTTCCTGTCCGGCACCGCCGATGTGCCGCTGCCCAGCGAGGCCGACGGCATCGACTTTGAAGGCGAGTTTGGTGTCATCACCGACGCCGTGCCCATGGGCTGCACGCGCGAGCAGGCCGCCGGCCACATCCGCCTCTTGGTGCTCATCAACGACTGGTCGCTGCGCCGCATCGCCCCGGTGGAGATGAAGACCGGCTTTGGCTGGGTGCAGGCCAAGCCGGCCTGCAGCGTGGCGCCCATCGCCGTCACGCCCGACGAGCTGGGCGAGGCCTGGCGCGACAGCCGCTTCCAGATGCACCTGCAGGTGGACTGGAACGGCCAGCGCTTTGGCCTGGCCCACGCCGGCGCCATGGCCTTTGGCTTTGACCAGCTGGTGGCCCACGCCGCCTACAGCCGCGACCTGGTGCCCGGCACCGTCATCGGCTCGGGCACGGTGAGCAACGAGACCTACCGCGAGGTCGGCTCCTCGTGCATTGCCGAGCGCCGCGCCATTGAGATGCTCGACGAAGGCGCCGCCCGCACACCCTACATGGCCTTTGGCGACACGGTGCGCATGCAAGCCAAATTTGAAGACGGCCGCGATGGGCCGTTTGGGGTGGTGGATCAGCAGGTGGTGAAGGGCTGAGCGCCGCGCTGAGGTCCGCGCTGAGGTCCGCGCTGAGGGCTGCCCGCCAAACGGCGCAGCAGGCCTTCGGGCAGTCGGTACTGGCGCTTGACGACTTGGTTGGCCAGGTCGTGTGTCCAGGCCGGGCGGCGCGCCAGCTCTGCCAGCACCTCGTGCAGGGCCGCCAGGACCTGGTCGATCTGCGCCGCTGTCACGGTCAGCGGCGGGTAAAAGCGCAACACCGGATGCTCGGCCTTCTCATTGAGCGAGTGGCCGGCGTGCACGCCCCGGCGGGCCAACCCCGCCGCCACGGCGGTCTCCACCGCCGGATTGCGCATCTTCAGGCCGGTCATCAGGCCCACGCCTGGCGCGTCCAGCACAAGCTGCGGATGGGCAGCGGCCGCCCGGGCCAGCCCCGCCTGGAGCTGGGCGCCCAGCAAGCGGGCCCGCCTGGGCAGCTCGTGCTGCTCAATGAATTCCAGGGCGGCCAAGCCGGCGGCGCAGGCGTAGGGCGAGCCACCGGAGTCACTGCCCAGCCACCGAGGATGAAAGTCCGGGTGGGACTGGACACGCTGCACCAGCGCCTCACGCATCACGGCCACGGCCATGGCGGTGTGGCCCCCGGTGATGCCCTTGGACAGCAGCACCACGTCGGGCAGCACGGTGGGGTCTTCGTCAAAGGCGAACAGGCGACCACACCGCCCAAAGGCGGTCTGGATCTCGTCGGCCACCAGCAGGGCGCCGGCCTCACGGCACAAGGCTGCCACCTGGCCCACATAGCCCGGGGGTGGCACCTGCAGGTAGGCGCCGCCCAGAATGGGCTCCAGAAACACGGCTGCCACCTCTGGCGTCACCGCCCGTCGCATGGCCGGCAGGTCCCCAAAGGGCACGAAGTCCACCTCCTGCATCAGCGGCAGAAAGGGTTGACGGTGGCCGGCCTGCCCCAGCAGGTTCAAGGCGCCCAGCGTCTTGCCGTGGTACGCATGGCGCATGACAACGATGCGCCGACGAGGGCGCTGGGCTGCCAGCACCGCGCGCAAGGTCAGCTCCGTGATCTCGGCGCCCGAGTTGCCGATGACCACCCGGTCCAGGTCCGCCGGCAACAGGCTGGCCAGCTTGGCCATGAAGGCGGCGCAGGCCGGGTGGGCCACGCCCCAGGGCAGCAGCGCCGCCTGCTCCAGCTGGGCCAGCGTGCGGGCCTGTACCTGCGGGTTGGCATGGCCGACGATGAACACGCCGTAGCTGCAAGCAAAGTCCAGAAAGCGGCGACCGTCCTCGTCGATCACCTCACAGCCCTGCGCGTGGCTCTCTACCGTGCGGTGGGCTAAGGCGTAGAGGGTGGCGGCGGTGGGGTTCCAGTGCTGGCGGCACAGCGCCACCAGCTCGTCGCGGCTGCGGGCGGGTGTCCAGGTGGCGGGGCTCATGCCGGCACCTCCTGGGTGGCACCCGGGCGGCCCGAAACCGCGCCAAGGTCCGCCGGTGGCACATCGTCCAGCGCCTGCGCCCAACGGGCCAGGGCCAGGTCCAGCTCGGCCTGTGTCAGGGTCAGCGGGGCCTGCAGCAGCAGGCGCTCGCCCTGTGGCGGGCGCAGGCGCACGCCGCGCGCCCAGGCCGCCTGCCACACCTGCTGGGCCCGCTGTGCGCTGCAAAAGTCCACGGTGGCCAAGGTGCCGCACTGCTGTACCCGCACCAGGCCCGTGCCGGTGCGCCCCGCATGCCCGGCCAGCACCAGGCGCAGGTGCACGCCCAGGCGCCGGTGCCGCTGCACCAACCCTTCAGACTCAATGGCCTCCAGGGCCGCCAGCGCCGCCACGCAGCAAGCGGGGTTGCCGCCGGTGGTGCTGCCGTGCAGCGAGGGGTTGCGGCGCCCGTAGACCCGGTCGTTGATGGCCTTGCGGGTCACGTAGACCCCAATGGGCACACAGCCTCCGTCCAGGCCCGGCCCCAGCACCAGCACGTCGGGCTCCACGCCGGTCTGCTCCACCGCAAACAAGCTGCCGCACCGGCCCAGACCGGTGCGCAGCTCGCTGACGATCAGCAAGGCGCCGGTGGCCGTGCACCGCGCCCGCAGCGCCTGCCAGAACCCAGCGGGCGCCTCCAGAGCGCCCTGCCCCAGCGACAGTGGCTCCACCAGCACCGCCGCCGTGTCCGGCCCAATGGCTTCGATCCAGCGGGCGGTCTCGCCCAGGGGCAGGGGGCGGGCCTGCAGCGGCAAGCCCGCCAGCAGCGTGCCGGTGCCCCCGGCCAGGTGCTGGCCGTGGCTCAGGCTGCCGTAGTCGCCGCCCTGGCCCACCACCACGGTGGTGCGCTGTGGGGCGTGGCCCTTGGCCAGCTTCAGGGCAGAGTCCAGTGCCTCTTCGCCCGAGTTGCAGACGTAGGACACCGACAGGCTGCCGGGGGCCAGCTCGGCCAGGCGGGTTACCAGCTCGGTCAAGGGCCGGTTGACCAACAGACGGCTGGACAGGGGGCCTTTGCGCACCTGCGCCGCCACAGCGCGGCGCACCGCCGGGTGGCCGGCACCAAAGCCGCCAGACGCCAGGTCAATAAAGTGCCGGCCGTCGGCCGCCTCTACCGTGGCGCCCTGGGCCCGGGCCAGGGTGATGTCGGCGGTGCGCCACTCGGGCGAGGCCGCATGCCGGCGGTAGAGCGCACGGGTGGCGTCCACCGGGCCGCCAGAAGAAATGGGGGTGAGCATGGGAGGTTCTGACAGAAGAGGGTTTACCTGGGGCCCCGGTTGGCCGCGCCTGAGGGGCGCGCCCAAGCGGGTGCGCAAGGGTTGTGGCCTGGCTCAGGCCTGCGGGTGGTGCGCCTGTGGCGGCACATGCCGGCCCAGCGCGCCCAGTAGCAACGCCAGGCCGGCCAACACCGCGAGACTGACGCGAAAGCCGGCGGCTTCAGCGGTGGGCGCCGCACCGGCCATGCCTACCGCAGGCCACAGCACCAGGGCCACCGGGCCCAGGCCCATCTGCAGGGCGGCCAGCAAATGGATGCCCACGGCCGCCCCCAGCTGGCGGCCCAGCTGCATGGCGGCGGTGTGGCTGCCCAGGGCACCGGCCGGCGCCTGGTTCTGGGCCAGCAACAGGGTGCTGGTGGCCACAAAGCCCATGCCCAGCCCCACCGACAGCTGCGCCGCCGCCCAGCCCCACAGAGGCCATGATGGCGGTGCCACCGCCAAGGCTGCGGTGCCCAGCGCCAACGCGGCGGCGCCCATCACCACCGGGGTGCGGTGCCCCCAGCGGCCCAAGCGCTGGCCGCAGACGGCCGAGCCCACCACCCAACCCAGGGCCGCCGCCATGACGACCAGCCCGCCCCGCACGGCGTTCAGGCCCGCGCTTTGGTGCAGGTACAAGGGCAGCAAGGTGACCACGGCATACAGGATGGCTGCCGCGCCCACGGTGCAAGCCAGTGGCGCCCAGCCCGCGCGCTGGCGCAGCAGGGACAGCGGCAGCGGCGAGGCCTGCGGACGCTGGCGCACCCGGGCCCACAGTCCCGTGCCCCCGCCAATCAAGCCGGCCAGCGCGGCGGCCAAGCCCCCCGCCCCCAGCCCATGGGCCGGAGCCATGAGCAGTGCCAGCAGGCTGACCAGAACCAGGGCAAAGGCAGCCTGGGACGGCAGATCCAGCCCGGCTGCACCACCGGCTGCCCCTGTGCGGGACGGCCCGCCCGCCGGCCCTGCCGGCAGGCCCACCGCCAGCAGGCCCAGGGCCAAAAAGCCCAGCGGCACGTTCAGGCCAAAGGCCAGGCGCCAGCCCGCCAGCTCATGCAGGGCGGCGCCGGCCAAAGGGCCCACCACGGCGGCCAAACCCCACACCAGGCTCAACAGGGCCTGCATGCGGCCGCGCTGGTTGCCGGTGTAGAGCTGGCCAATGAGCACGTAGGCCAGCACCGTCACCATGCCCGCGCCCAGGCCCTGCAGCACCCGCGCGGCCACCAGCCCGGGCACCGTGGGCGCCGCCCAGACCGCGGCCGAGCCCAGCATGAACAGCACCAGCGCCACCTGCAGGGCACGCCGCCCGCCCCAAGCGTCGGCCAGCTGCCCGGAGACGGGCGTGACCACGATGCCGGCCACGATGAAGCCCGACATCAGCCAGGGGTAGAGGCTGGAGCCAGGATCCTGCGCGGTCATGTAGGGCAGCAGGGTGCCCACCACGGTGGCGTCCATGGCGGCCAGGAACAAACACAGCAGCACCACCCCCACCACCAAGGGGCGCCGGGCCGGCGCCGTGGCGGCTTCAACCCTCACCGGGGCGGCACGGGCCGGGGTGGCCAGCGGCAACAGGGGCTCAGCCATGGCGGGCTCCTGCGGCGTGGTGCACCACGGCGCTGGCCGAGAAGGATTCGATCAGCCGGCGGCCCGCGTCGTCCATGGCGTCGTCCACCCGGCGCAACGCCGGCCACGGCGCACCGGGCGCGGCCGGCGCGCCCCAGACCAGGCGCCGGAAAGTCTGCGTCAGCTGCAGCTGCACGGCATGGCCGCGATTGCCAGCGGTGTAGTCCAGGCCAAAGGTCTGCTGGGCATGGGCCTGGAAGCGCAGGGCCACCTCGGCGTTGAGCGCCTCGGTGGCCTCCAGGATCTGCTGCATGCGGCGCCGCTCGGCCAGCGTGAAGGTGGGCACCACCTGCTCGAACACGAAGTGGTCGGTCTGCACATGGCGCGCCTCGTCCAGCCCGTGGGCATGCAGCAGCTGGGTGAAGAAGTGGCGCCGGCCGGGGTCCAGGGCATGGGCGCGGCGCTCAAAGACGGTGATCACCGATTCGCCCACATAGGCTGAAGCGCACAGCGCCGCGAGCTTGACGAAGGGCGAGTCGTCCCCTTGGTAGAGCGCCACGCGCTGGCTGAAGAGGTTGTCGGGCTGCCCGAAGTCCTGCCCCGACAGCAGCCGGACATAGCGGTAGAACATGTTGGCGTGGTGCAGCTCTTCTGCCGCAAAGCACGACAGCGCGTCATGCAGGGCGAAGCCGCTGGACAGGGGTACAGCGTGGGCCTGCATCTCGGCCATGACGTAGGTGAGAACGGCTGAGACATGGCGCTCAATCTCCGCCAGCTGCGCCAGTTCCTTGGCCACATAGGCCACGGCGCCGCGTTCATGGCCCGGTGCCTCAAAGGCCATGTCAGAGAGAAAGGCCAGCTCGGCCGGGCCGAAGGCCTCGGGCCAGGCCAGCTCGCGGGGGTGGACCGTGTCCACATGGGACTGGGCGTTGATGCCAAAGAGGTGTTGGAGGTCGGTCATGGGGTGTTCCGGAGGGCTACGGGCGTGGGCCGGTCCTGGCGCCCTGGGCGGCAGAGGCGATGGCCGGACAGGCCCAGCGGTGAGGAGAAGCGGCGACGGTGGCCGCAGGCTCAAGCCGTGGCGGGCGCAGGAGATGAGGACGGCGGCGGGGCCAGCATCTCCCGCTCATACGTGCGGAAGCCGTCCTCGATGCCGATGAGCACGTCCTGGAAAGTCACCAGGCCGTCGCGGAAGACGGGGCTCTCGCGCAGGGACTCGATCAGGAAGTAGTAGGACTTCAGGTCTGCAGTCTCGAAGATCATGAAGTCAGAGCAGCGGGCGCTGAAAGCCTCGGCGTCGAAGAAGCGCACCGACACCTCCCCGGCGAAGCGCTCGAAGACCGGGCGGATGTGCTGGCGCTCATACGCCGCGCGCTCCTCCCAGGTCTTGCGCAGCCAATCGGGGTGGAAGGTGTAGGTGACGATAACGGTGTAGGTCATGGGGGTCCTGCGTGGGGCCGGCAGCCCGCGGGCCTGCCGGGCCGAGGGGGTCAGAGGTAGCTCAGGGCGTTGAAGATGCGCCGGCTGGGGTCGTCGATGGCGCGCCGGCCATGCATGACTCGGGTGTTGTCGATCAACACCACGTCGCCGGTCTGCCAGTCGATGTTCTCGGTCAGGGCCTCGGTGACCTGCTGCACCTCGGCCAGCAGGTCAGCCGGCAGCGCGCGGCCATCGGCAAAGGTGATGCGCGGACGCTCGTAGTGGTAGGACGGGCCCAGCAGGCTGTTGGCAAAGGCCAGACCGTCACCGAACAAGGTGGTGTGCACCGCGCCCACCTGGAAGCGGTACTGGATGGCGCCATCGGCCTCCAGGCTGATGCGGGTGCGCTGCGGGTCCCCGGCCTGCGCCACCAAATCGTCCACGGTGATGTGCGCCAGCGGCTTGGCCCCGCCCAGCATGTGGAAGGCAAAGCGCTTCCACTTGTCCTCCTCCACGCGGCGGCTGTAGACGATGTCCTGCTGCAGGAAGGCCTGGCGCGCAGGCGCGCTCAGGGCCGCCCAGACCCGCTGGCCGTCGCAGACGGTGGTCTGGGAGCCGGTCCTCGGCCCTTGCTCGCAGTAGAACCAACACAGGTCTGGCATGAAGGGGCTGTTGCCGTTCTCGCAGTGCAAGCCCACGGCGTCCAGGCCGGCGTCCACTTTCTGGGCCACACCGCCCTGGCCGCCAAAACTGCGCGCAGGATCCAGGGTGATGCGGCGGCTGAGGCGGCGCACCAGGTCGCTGAAGTCATCCATGGTGGGGCCGTAGCCCCGCAGCAGCACAAAGCCGGCCTGGGCCAGCCGCGACAGCAGCGGTGCCGGTGCCAACGCCTGCACCGAGGACCCGGGCGGGGCCAGCAGCAACAGGCCGCGACTGCCGGCATGGCCGGCCTGGGCTGACAGGGGCGACACCTGCGCGGGCAGGTCGGTAGCCCACGGCGCGGCAGACTGCAGGGCGGGTTGCGGTGCCCCGCGCATCGCCGGTGCTGCGCGGTCTTCTGCGGTCCCCTTCGGGGCACCGGTCGCGCCGGCCAGAGGCGCCAGGTACTGCGCCCAGATCTGGTCACGGCGCGGCCGGCCGGTGACGGTGAAGCCCTCACGCTGCACCTGCGGCCCGGCGGGCACCAGCACCAGGCGCTGCGCCCGCTCCACCTCCGACAGGTGTTCCTGGCCAAAGCGCTCGATGGCCACCTGGGCGGCTTCCAGGGTCCAGCCCGGCGCCACCACAAAGAAGCCACACACGGCGGGCAAGCCCTCGCCAAACAGTACGGCCTGTTCCACACACGCCAGCGTGCGGTAGCGGGACTCCACCCATTCAGGCGCGACGTTGCGGCCATGGGCGGTGATGAAAACGTTCTTCAACCGGCCCTTGACGGTGATGAAGCCCTCAGCGTCGATCTCGGCCAAGTCCCCGGTGTGCAGCCAACCCTCGGCGTCCACCCCGCAGCTGGACGGGTCGCCGCCGTCATAGCCGGCAAACAGCGAGCTGCTGCGCACCAGCAGTTCACCGGCGGGCGACAGCCGCACCTGCACATGGTCCAGCGCCTGCCCCACGGTGCCGGCCTTGAAGTGCCCGGGTGCATTCCAGGCCACCACCGAGCTGTTCTCGCTCAGGCCATAACCCTCATGCAGGGTCAGGCCCAGCGCGGCCAGTTGGGCCAGGGTCTGGGACGCCACCGGGGCGCCGCCGCAGGCCATGAAGGGCGGACGGGCACGGCCAAACAGGCGCTCGCTGCGCTGCACCGTGTCCTCCAGTATGTGGGTCTGGGCGGCGGCCAGCAGCGCCTCCACCATGGAGGGCGGCAGGGTGAGCGCCGAGGGCCGGGCCTGGCGCAGGCAGGGCAGCAGGGCCACCGGCGTGCCGCCCAGCTCGCCCAACAGGGGTATGGAGTCGGGTGGAAAAACCAGCGTGCCTCCGTCCAGCAGCGTGAGGTACACCGCGGTGACCTGCTCGATGAGCAGGCTCAGGGGCACCAGCGAGAAGGATCGGGCGTAGGCCCGCGCCGGCGCCCGCCGGCGCAGCGAGACCAGCAGGTCCGACAGGCCCTGGCTGCGGATGCGCACCCCCTTGGGCAGGCTGGTGGTGCCAGAGGTGTGGATGACCTTGCACACGTCGTCTTCGCGGGTCCAGCGGCGGCGGGCCCGCACAGTGTCACGGCTCAGCAACTCGTCCAGGTCTACGTTCAGCACGGCGGGCGGGCGGCGCCCCGCCCAAGCGGGCGAGGCGAGCCAGGCGTTCAGCCGCGCCTGCCCGGCGCGGTCTACCAGGCAAAGGTCTACCGGGGCCAGCAGGTGGTGCGCCTGCTCGGCGCTGAAGGCCAGGGGCACTGGCACCTCCACCGCGCCGGCGATCAGCAGGGCCAGGTCGGCCACCACCCATTCCGGACCGTTGGCCATGACCAGGCCCACCCGGGGCGAGACGGCCTGGGCGGGCAGCAGCGCTGTGAGTTGCTCGGCCGCGGCGTGCACCTGGGCATAGGTGCACGCCCGGGCGGGCGCGCCGCCCAGGCCCTGCACCTCCAGCATCAGCGCGCCAGGGTGGTCCAGGCAAGCCTGGATGAGTTGTTCATGCAAAGGCATGGGGAGTCTCCGGTTGGCGTTGGGGTTGGGGCTGCGGCTCGGCCAGCTGGACCACGGGGTTGAAGAAGCTGTAGCGCCCGGTGAAACGGCCGAACTGCCGGGACATCTGCTCCAGGCTGACGAAGCCCGTCTGCGGCGACTGGCGGTAGTAGGAGCCCCAGGCGGCCAGCGCCCCAGCGTCCAGCCGCTGCGGGTCGGCCTGCACCAGGGGCGTGAAGCAGATGCCCACGTCCTCAAACAGCGCGCGCAGCGGCCGCGTGGCCGTACACAAGATGTAGCGTTTGCCCAGGCACCAGCACAGCAGCGGCAAGGCCCGGATCAGTTCGGTGCCGGCGCGATAACTCACGGAAGCCAGTGCACCCACCTCCAGCACCGCCTCGCGGGCCACCGGTTGGCCCTCTTGCTGGCCAATGGCACGGTGGGCGGGGGTGTCCAGATAGGCTTCGGAGAACAACGGCGTCTGCCGGCTGAAGGTCAGGCCGGCGCAGGCCACGGCCCGTGGCTGCGGGCCGTCGTCTTCCAGGCAGACGACAAAGCGGTCGGGATGCGGATGGACGTCGGCGGCAAAGGCCTTGCGGTACTTTTCGCGGACGATGCGCACGGCGGCGTCCCATTCCGCGGTTTCAGGGGTGGCAACCTTGATCTGCACGATGAGGGGCTCCCATAGGGTTGGCAGGTTGGAGGTCAGAGGGGGAAGCGGAAGAAGCGGTGGGCCGCGCGGGCGGCAAGGGGGGCAACGGCACGGCCAGGGTTCGGCCCGGGGGTTCGGTGGTGAAGGCGTCGGCCGCCACACCTTGGCGCTCCAGGGCCTCGGCCAGCAGGTGCGGCGGCTCGTCCAGCGGCTCGGCGGTGAGCACAAACGTGCCCCAGTGGATGCCCACCGAGCGACGCGCCCCCAGGTCACGGTGGATGCGGACCGCCTGGTCCGGGTCCACATGCTTGTCCTGCATGAAGTCGCGCGGGCCGTAGCCGCCAATCGGGATGAGGGCCAGGTCAAACGGGCCCAGCCGCTGGCCAATCGCTTGAAACAGGGGCTGGGCGTAGCCGGTGTCGCCACCAAACCAGATCCGCTGGCCGTGGTGCTCCATCGCCCATCCGCCCCAGAGCGTGCGATCGGTGTCCAGCAAGCCCCGCCGCGACCAATGTTGGGTGGGGGTGAGCGTGAAGCGCATGTCGCCCACCTGGGTGCTCTGCCACCAGTCCAGTTCCACCACCCGGTGCACGCCCAAACGGGCGAACCAATCTCCAAGCCCCAGGGGCACCAACCAGCAGACCCGGTCGCCCAGGCGCGCCACGGTTTCGCGCTCCAGGTGGTCGTAATGGTTGTGCGAAATGAGCACCACCTGCAGCGTCGGCAGATCTTCCAGACGGGCTGGCGCGGGGGTGTAGCGGCGCGGGCCGATGAACGGCAGCGGCGAGGCCCGCTCCCCCAGCACCGGGTCGGTCAGCACGTTCATGCCCTGGCTCTGGATCAGCGCGGTGGCATGGCCCAGCCAGGTGACCTGCAGGGGATGCGCTGGCGCCTGCAGAAGCCCGCGGTCCAGGGGCGCCACGGCCAATGCGGCATGGGGCCCGGGCACAGGAAAGGGCGAGTCCCACCACTTCATCTTCAAGTAGGGCCACAACCCCTTGTGCACCGCAGCCTCACCGTGCAGGTTGCGAAAGCCCTGCCCGGTGTGGTGCGCCGGCACCCCGCCCGCTGAATCACCGTCACTGGCCAACGCCGCCAGGCCCAGCAGGGCGGCCAAGCCGCGCCGGCGATGCCCTGGGCCCCGTGGCGGACCGCCGGCCCCTGGCCGGGGCCGCCGCAGAAAACGATTCTCTTCAGTGGCGCGCACAGTTCCTCCCTCGGGGAGCCCAGCTCCCAAAGCAAGATGTCAATTCATGACGAAACGTCAAACACGGCCGCAGCCAAACGCGGGCTGCCCTGCCCCTCGCCTTGAGGCGCAGCGTCCACCCGCTGGCCGGCTCCCACACCGGCTCACATGGGTGTCAGCGTCTCGTCGGGCTCCGCACCGTGGGCAGGGCCTCAGGCCATCACCGGCCCGGCCGCGGCAGCCGTGTCCCGCGGCGTTGGCTCGGCCGTCAGCCTGAACACCTCACCCAGCCGGCGCCAGGTGTCGCGGTCGTCCTGCACGGTGGACAGGGGCGTCCAACCCATGCCGTCCAGCAGCAGCGTCACGTTGCGGCGGAAGGCTTCCGGGACTTCCAGCCGCCGGATGGAAGTGGCCTGTTGGGCAGACTGCAACAGCGCGGTGGTGCCAAAACTCACCGCCCAGTGGGCAAAAGAGATGTCGGCCACCGTGGTACCCGGTGGCAGGCGAAGGTCTCCCGCCGCCACCGCCTCACGGACCAGGGTGTCCACCCGCTCGGTCACCCGGGCCTCCAACCGCTGGCGGTCGGCCATGCGCCGGGCAGAGGTCTTCTCCACCACATGGGGCGACAGCCCCGTGAGCACACACATAAACAGCGTGGGATGACGCTGGGCGTACAGGTGGTACGCGTAATGCATGCCCATCATGCGTTCACGGGTGCTGCCTTCAAAGGCCTGCAGGGCGCTGAACATGGCCATCTGCATTTGCATACCCCGCACGCACAAAGCGGTGAACAGGTCTTCCTTGCTGGTGAAATGGTTGTAGACCGTGCCCTTGGAGAAGTTCGTACGGGTGGCCAGCTTCTCCAGCGTCAGCCCGGAAAAGCCCGACGCCTCCAGCATGTCCAGGGCGCAGTCCATGAACAGGCCTTCGCGCTGTTCCAGCTCCAGCTGTTTGCGCTGGGCGGTGCCGCGGAGGATGGCCGGGCGTGACTCGATGGTGGAGGTGCTCATGTCCGTGAGACGGGGGGACGCCCGTCAGCCCTGCTGAAGGAATGGGCACATTCTAGAAACTTTTGACTGATCGTCAAAATTTGATTGTTCGTCGTTGTAACGCCCAACGGCGGTGCGGCGCGCCTGCACCAAAGCGCGTCGCTCCTGACCAACTCCCTCGGGTTCGCCCTGCCAGAGTGCGCAGGCCGGCCCCCCGTGACACGGCGGTAGGGGGGTCCCCTGGCGTCGCCCGGTCCCTCCATCCGGGTCGGCAACGGTCAGCGCATCGCCGAGACATTCACAACAGGAGACAGCCATGTCATACAGCAACCGGGGCGTGGTCTACATGGGCCAAGGCCATGTCGAAGTCCAGCCCATCGCCTTTCCCGAGCTCGTCAACCCGTCCGGACGCGTCGCCCAACATGGCGTGATCCTGAAGGTGCTGACAACCAACATCTGCGGCTCCGATCAGCACATGGTGCGCGGCCGCACCACCGCGCCCACCGGCCTGGTCCTCGGCCACGAGATCACCGGCGAGGTGCTGGAGGCCGGCCGCGACGTCGAGACCCTGCGCAAAGGCGACATCGTCTCGGTGCCCTTCAACGTGGCCTGCGGCCGTTGCCGCACCTGCAAGGAGCAGCACACCGGCGTCTGCCTGAGCGTGAACCCCTCGCGCGCCGGCGGCGCCTATGGCTACGTCGACATGGGCGGCTGGATCGGCGGCCAGGCCGAGTACGTGATGGTGCCCTACGCCGACTTCAACCTGCTGAAGTTCCCCGACCGCGACCAGGCCTTCGAGAAGATCCGCGACCTGACGTGCCTGTCAGACATCCTGCCCACCGGCTACCACGGGGCGGTCACCGCCGGCGTGGGCACCGGCAGCACGGTCTACGTGGCCGGTGCCGGGCCGGTGGGTCTGGCCGCGGCGGCCTCGGCCCGGCTGCTGGGCGCGGCGGTGGTCATCGTCGGCGACATCAACCCGGCGCGCCTGGTGCACGCCCGCGCCGTGGGCTTTGAGACGGTGGACCTGTCGCAGGACGCCAGCCTGGGCGAGCAGATCGCGCAGATCCTGGGCACGAACGAGGTCGACTGCGCCATCGACGCCGTCGGCTTCGAGGCCCGCGGCCACGGCCATGCCGGCTCGCAGCAGGAGGCGCCGGCCGCGGTGCTGAACTCACTGATGGAGATCACCCGCGCCGCCGGCAAGATCGGCATTCCCGGCCTGTACGTCACCGAGGATCCGGGCGCCACCGACAAGGCCGCCAAGCAGGGCTCCCTCAGCCTGCGCCTGGGCTTGGGCTGGGCCAAGTCGCACAGCCTGCATACCGGCCAGACACCGGTGATGAAGTACAACCGCGGCCTGATGCAGGCCATCCTGTGGGACCGCCTGCGCATCGCCGACATCGTCGGCGTGCAGCTGATCGGCCTGGACCAAGCGCCCGAGGCCTATGCCGCCTTCGACGCCGGCGCGCCGAAGAAGTTCGTCATCGACCCGCACGCGCAACTGACGGGCACGGCGGCGGCATCTCGGGTGGCTGAGCCGGCCTGACGGCAGGGCGGCGGAGCGCCGATGCGTCGGCGAATGCGGCCCCACCTGCTGCGGCGACCCGTGGGCAGGGTCTGGCGAGGGGACGGGCGTGGCGCAGTTCCCGTCCCCAACGTTCTACATGGCCCAGGTAACCCCCCCCGGATGCACCACGCCACGGCCCGCCGGACGGTGGAAAAGAGGGCGGCCACCCGGTCAGGCGGCCTGGGATCGGCCGCTTATTCCCGCCCCGCCACCACCCGCACCGCCGCAGGCTCAGGCAAGGGCTCGGAGTCAAAGCGCTCAAAGCCGCAGTAGCACAGGAAGTGCTTGTTGGCGGCGCGGCCGAACAAGGTCATGCCCAGGCGGGTGGCCAGGTCGTGGCCCATCTGGGTCACGCCATTGCGGCTGACGACGATGGGCACGCCCATGTGCGCGGCCTTCATCACCATTTCGCTGGTCAAGCGGCCGGTGGTGTAGAAGGTCTTGTCAGCACCGCCCACGCCGTGCAGCCACATCCAGCCGGCGATGGTGTCGATGGCGTTGTGGCGGCCCACGTCTTCGATGAAGACCTGCATCTGCTCGCCCTGGAACAGGGCACAGCCGTGCACCGAGCCCGCCTTGCGGTGGATGCTGTCTTGCTGGCGCATGGCCTCCAGCAGGCGTTGCAGCGTGCCCTGGCGGATGCGGGCCTGGTCGGGCGGTGGCAGGGTCAGGCCGTCCACCTGGTCCATCAGGTCGCCAAACACGGTGCCCTGGCCGCAGCCGGTGGTGACCACGCGGCGCGCGGTGCGCGCCTCCAGGTCGGCCACGCCGCGGCGGGTCTTGACGGCCGCCGCGCCCACCTCCCAGTCCACGGTGATGGAGTCGATGTCGGCCAGGTCCTGCACCAGGCGCTGGTTGCGCAGGTAGCCCAGCACCAGCATCTCGGGGGCGGCGCCCAGGGTCATGAGTGTGACCAGTTCGCGCTTGTCCACAAAGACGGTGAGCGGCCGCTCGGCCGGGATGTGCAGGGTGCGGCGCTGGCCGTACTCGTCCAGGATCTGGATCTCGCGCAGCAGGGGCTCGCGCGCGTCGGTCATGCGCGGGGCGCCGGGCGGCAGGGCCAGCCGCAGGGCATGGCCGTGCACGGCGTCGACGGGGTCGCCGGCCACCACCGGGCGGGCGGTGGCCTCGGACGCGGGAGTCTGGCGGTTGACGGCGACGGGGGCCATGGCGGCGTGCTCCTGAAGGACGCGGTGAGGGGCGGCGGAGGGGCGCTCCGGCGGGGCTCAGGCTGGGCGGACCGCCGTTCAGCCCTTCTTGGCGGCCGAGGCGGCCGCCGGGGCAGCGGGCGCAGCGGTGGCGGTGGCCGCCGGGGCGCTGGCTGGGGCCGGCGGGGTGTAGACGAAGGGGCCGGGGTCGGCGCAGGCGGGGGTGTCCACCTGGGCGCCCGGTTCCTTGCCGGCCTTCTTGGCGTCGGCGCGGTAGCGCTCGGCCACCTTCTCGCGGCTCTTGCAGAGCTGGAAGTCGGCCACCTTGTTGCCGTGGGCGGTCTTGGCGGCGGCCTCGGCGGCCTTGGCCTTGGCCTCGTCACTGAGGGCGGGCAACTTGGCCGAGACGCCGACGGCGCCCATCACCAGGGCCAGGGAGAGCAGCAGCGTGCGGATCATGGGGGTTCTCCTGTGTTC
Organism: Ideonella livida; assembly: GCF_010499455.1. Lineage (GTDB taxonomy): Bacteria > Pseudomonadota > Gammaproteobacteria > Burkholderiales > Burkholderiaceae_C > Ideonella > Ideonella livida. The sequence goes on from NZ_JAAGOH010000012.1 coordinate 87,782, forward strand.
TCGGGATGCGGCCGCGGCCGGGCGCCTCAGGTGCGGGCGGGCTGGCCGCCCGGGGCGCCAGGTCCGGCAGGCTGGCTGCGCTGGGCGGGGATCTTGCCGGCCTGGATGTCGTCGTACCAGAGCTCGTGGTGCTCCTTGGCCCAGGCCTCGTCCACGTAGCCGGTCTTCATGGCGCCGTAGGCCCCCTTGACGCCGACGGTGCCCATGTAGATGTGGCCGGCCAGCAGGGCCATCATGAGGATGGCAGCCACGGCGTGCACCATGTGGGCGATCTGCATCTCACCGCGCAGCTCGCCCCAGCCGGGGATGAGCTTGTCCAGCACCAGGCCGGAGGCCACCACGATGAGCCCCGGCACGGTGACGCCCCACCAGAACATGCCCTTCTCGCCGGCATTGAAGCGGTGCGAGGGCACTTCCTTGTCACCCAACATGCCGCCGGCCTTGGACAGCCAGATGAAGTCGGCCTTGTTGGCGATGTTGTCCTTGATGAAGGTGAGGATGACGATGAGCAGCGAGACGGCGAACAGCGGCCCGACCAGGTTGTGCGCGGTCTTGAGCAGGTAGGTGAGCCAGCCGAACAGGGTCTGGCCCAGCACCGGGGCGAGCACATACTTGCCGAAGGCCATGGTCAGACCGGAGACGGCCAGCACGGTGAAGGCGCCGGCGTTGGCCCAGTGCGCCGCCCGCTCAAAGGGGGTGAAGCGCTCGATCTTGCGGCCGGTGTCGGGCAGGTGGCCGCCCAGGCTGCCCTTGGTCTTGTAGAAGATGGCCAGGGCCAGGGCGACGATGAACAGCAGCGCCCCGCCGTAGGGCAGGATCCACTGGTTGCGCACCTGCCGCCAGGCCTCGCCCGCGGTGGTGCGGGCGGAGCCGGGGTACTGGGCCATGGACTGGATGAGCACGCCCTTCTCGGCACCGGGCAGCGAGCTGTAGCCGGCCTGCTGGCCGGACTCGCGCACGCTGCGCCAGTAGGGGGCGTTGTTGCCGGGCTGGCTCTTCTGGCGCTCGGCCTGGCTCTCGTCCGGCCGGGGTTCGGTCTGGGCCTGGGCAGCCGAGGCCGCGGTGGCGGCGGCAGGCGCAGGCGCGGCGGCACCACTCTGGGCCTGGGCGGACGGGCCCAGGGCCAGCAGGGCCAGCACCAGGGTGGGGATCAAGCCTCGCATGGCGGCTCCTTGTTCCGGGTTGCGGCGCGGGGCGGTGAGGCTCACTGCGCGGCCTGGCCCACCGGGGCGGCGGGGGCGCGGGTGTACTCGTTCTGGCCCTGCCCGCGGGTGCGGATCTGGGTCTGCCAGCTGGTGGCGTCTCCAGCCTGCCAGCCCGGGGCGGTGTAGGCGCTGCCGGTGCCGGTGTGGGCGGGGGTGTCGCTGCGCTTGGCCGCCGGGGCGGGGGCCTTCTCGCTGCAGGCGGTGGTGACCAGGGCCAGGGTGGCGGCGGCCAGGGCGGAGCCCAGGCGCAGGGCGGAGGTGCAGCGCTTCACGACTGGCCTCCTTGCTTGGCGGGCGCGGCGGTGGCGCCGCCGGCGGGCTTGCCGTAGGCGGTGCCCCAACCCCAGATTTCGCTGCCCTTGTTGCGGGTGATGACGCGGGTGCGGAAGATGTCGGCCACCACGTCGCCGTCGCCACCCAGCAGGGCCTTGGTGGAGCACTGCTCGGCGCACAGCGGCAGCTTGCCTTCGGCCAGGCGGTTGCGGCCGTACTTCTCGTACTCGGCAGCGCTGCCGTTGTCCTCGGGGCCGCCGGCGCAGAAGGTGCACTTGTCCATCTTGCCGCGCAGGCCGAACGTGCCGTTGCTGGGGAATTGCGGCGCGCCGAAGGGGCAGGCGTAGCTGCAGTAGCCGCAGCCGATGCACACGTCCTTGTCGTGCAGCACCACGCCTTCGTCGGTGCGGTAGAAGCAGTCGACCGGGCACACGGCCATGCAGGGTGCGTCAGAGCAGTGCATGCAGGCCACCGAGATGCTCTTCTCGCCGGGTTGGCCGTCGCCCAAGGTGACGACGCGGCGGCGGTTCACGCCCCAGGGCACGTCATGCTCGGCCTTGCAGGCGGTGACGCAGCTGTTGCACTCGATGCAGCGCTCCGAGTCGCAGATGAACTTCATTCTTGCCATGGTGGATCTCCGTCTCGGTCAGCGTTCAGGCCACGTCACGCACGATCTGGCAGACCGTGGTCTTGGTCTCCTGCATCATGGTCACGCTGTCATAGCCGTAGGTGGTGGCGGTGTTGATGGCCTCGCCGCGCACCACGGGCATAGCGCCCTGCGGGTAGTGCGCCGCCATGTCCAGCCCCCCCCAGCGGCCGGAGAAGTGGAAGGGCATCCACACGGTTTCGGCGTCCACGCGCTCGGTCACCAGGGCCTTCATGCGCAGGCCCTTGAAGCCTTCCACCGCGGCCATGGGCGGGGTTTTGACCCATACCCAGTCGCCGTTGCGGATGCCGCGGTCATTGGCGGCGCGGGGGTTGATCTCGACAAACATGTCCTGCTGCAGCTCGGCCAGCCAGGGGTTGGAGCGGGTTTCCTCGCCACCGCCCTCGTACTCCACCAAGCGGCCGCTGGACATGATGAGCGGGAAGTCCTTGCCGATGTCCTTGGCCTTGTCCTGCACCGTCTTGTAGAGGGTGGGCAGACGCCAGAAGGCCTTCTTGTCGTCGTGCGTCGGGTACTTGGCCACCAGGTCGGCACGGGTGGAGTACAGCGGCTCGCGGTGCTTGGGCACCGGGTCGGGGAAGTTCCACACCACGGCGCGCGCCTTGGCGTTGCCGAAGGGGTGGCAGCCGTGCTTCATGGCCACGCGCTGGATGCCGCCCGAGAGGTCGGTCTTCCAGTTCTTGCCCTCAGCGGCCTTTTGCTCGGCCTCGCTCAGCTCGCCCCACCAGCCCAGCTTCTTGAGCAGGATGTGGTCGAACTCGGGGTAGCCGGTGGTCAGGTCCGCGCCCTTGCTGTGCGAGCCGTCGTTGGCCAGCAGGGAGACGCCGTCGCGCTCCACGCCGAAGTTGGCGCGGAAGTTACCGCCGCCGTCCATCACATGGCGGCTGGTGTCGTACAGGTTGGGCGAGCCGGGGTGCTTGATCTCGGGGGTGCCGTAGCAGGGCCAGGGCAGGCCGAAGTAGTCGCCGTCGAGCTTGTAGCCGGTCTCGGCGTCCACGCCGCCCTTGGCGCGCAGCGTCTTGACGTCAAACACATGCATGTTGCGCATGTGGGCCTTCAGGCGCTCGGGGCTCTGTCCGGTGTAGCCAATGGTCCACAGGCCCTGGTTGATCTCTCGCAGGATGGACTCGGTCTCGGGCTCCAGCATGCCGCCCTTGCCCTTGACCATCTTGTAGTTCTTGACCAGTTCCTTGCCAAAGCCGAGCTTCTCGGCCAGCTGGTACATGATCATGTGGTCGGTGCGGCTCTCCCAGAGCGGCTCGATGACCTGCTCGCGCCACTGGATGGAGCGGTTGGAGGCGGTGCAGGAGCCCGAGGTCTCGAACTGGGTGCAGGCCGGCAGCAGGTAGACCGCGCGGTTCTTGTTCAGGTCGGCCGGGTTGCCGGGCATGGCGGCCATGGCGGCGGTGGCGCTGGGGAAGGGGTCGATGACCACCAGCAGGTCCAGCTTGTCCATGGCCCGCTTCATCTCCAGGCCGCGGGTCTGGGAGTTGGGCGCATGGCCCCAGAAGAACAGGCCGCGCAGGTTGCTGTCCTGGTCGATCAGCTCGTTCTTCTCCAGCACGCCGTCGATCCAGCGCGAGACGGTCATGCCCGGCTTGGTCATCATGGCCGGCGAGGCGTAGCGGCCCTTGATCCAGTCGTAGTCGGCGCCCCAGACCTTGGCAAAGTGCTTCCACGAGCCTTCGGCCAGGCCGTAGTAGCCCGGCAGGCTGTCGGGGTTGGGGCCCACGTCGGTGGCGCCCTGCACGTTGTCATGGCCGCGGAAGATGTTGGTGCCGCCGCCGCTCTTGCCGATGTTGCCCAGCGCCAGCTGCACCAGGCAGGACATGCGCACGATGGCGTTGCCGATGGTGTGCTGGGTCTGGCCCATGCACCAGACGATGGTGCCCGGCCGGTGGTCGGCCATCAGCTTGGCGATCTTGTAGGTGGTCTCGCCGTCCACGCCGCAGGCCTCTTCCACCTTCTCAGGCGTCCAGACGGTGAGGGCCTCCTCGCGGATCTTGTCCATGCCCCAGACCCGGTCGTCGAGGTACTTCTTGTCCTCCCAGCCGTTCTTGAAAATCTGGTGCAGCAGGCCGTAGAGGAAGGGGATGTCCGAGCCCGAGCGGATGCGCACGTACTCGTCGGCCTTGGCCGCCGTGCGGGTGAAGCGCGGATCCACGACGATGACCTTGCAGCCGTTCTCCTTGGCATGCAGCAGGTGCAGCATCGACACCGGATGCGCCTCGGCGGCGTTGGAGCCGATGTAGAGCGCCGCCTTGGCGTTCTGCATGTCGTTGTAGGAGTTGGTCATGGCGCCATACCCCCACGTGTTGGCCACGCCGGCCACGGTGGTGGAGTGGCAGATGCGCGCCTGGTGGTCGGTGTTGTTGGTGCCCCAGTACGACACCCACTTGCGCATCAGGTAGGCCTGCTCGTTGTTGTGCTTGGACGAGCCCACAAAGAACATCGAATCCGGGCCGCTCTCCTGGCGCAGCGCCATCATCTTCTTGCTGATCTCCTCGTAGGCCTGGTCCCAGCTGATGCGCTGGTACTTGCCGTCCACGAGTTTCATCGGGTAGCGCAGGCGGTACTCGCCGTGGCCGTGCTCACGCAGAGCGGCGCCCTTGGCGCAGTGCGCGCCCAGGTTGATGGGCGAGTCGAACACCGGCTCTTGCCGAACCCACACGCCGTTCTCCACCACCGCATCCAGCGCGCAGCCCACGGAGCAGTGGCCGCAGACCGTGCGCCGCACCACCGGCTTGGCGCCACCGGTGCCGGTGGCCACGGTGGTGCTGGCGGCCTCGGCCTTCTGCACCAGGGTCAGCTGCGAGGCGGCGATGCCGGCACCCACGCCCAGGCCCGAGCGGCGCAGGAAGGCACGGCGGTCCAGCGTGGGCATGGCCCGGCCGACGCTGCGCGCCAGGCTGGTCACCAGCGGGGAATGCTGGGCGCTGGCGGCGGTGCGGGCCAGGGCCTGCGCGTCGGCCGCGGCGGCGGGGGGTCGGCGGGTCAGCAGCATGTGAACTCCTGCGAACGGAACAGCCGCCAGGGCGCGGCAGGCGCGGGCGGCGGGGGATCGGATTCAGGCGGACCGGCAAGGTCCGCCGCGGGGCGGGCAGCGTGGGCCGCGGCGTGGGGGCCGCGCGGCGCTCAGACCCGGGCGGTCTGGTAGTAGCGCTGCACGTGTTCGGACAGGCGGTAGCCGCCGCCGGCCTCGGGTGGCTCGGCCGGGGCGGCCGCCGCCACCGGGGCGGCGGACTGCACGCCCGGCAGCACGGCGGCCGCCGCGGCCAGGGCACCCACCGTGCCGGCGCCGGCAAACAGGCGCCGGCGGGCCAGGGGGGTCGAAGCGGTCTTGGGGTCTTGGGGCTGGCTCATGGGAGGTCTCCAGGGCTGGCAGCGGGCGGGGCCTCCGCCGAGCGTCGGGTCGTGACGCATGTCAACATATGAAGCGCGCTGCAAAGCTGGGGGGCATTACCGCCCAGGGCAAACCCTTTGGCAATACGCGCCAACCCCGGAAAAGCGCGACAAGTTGTCGCAACCCGCAGGACAAGTTGACGCAGCCCTGCCAAGCTGACGCCAGCGCCTGCCAGACCCGCCGCCGCACCGGCTCCCGCCGTGCGGGCGGCCCCTCCGCTCCCGCCTCACGCCATGACCCTCACCGCCGACGCCGCCCCCCTTCCCGCCGACCACTGGCCCCTGGCCAGCGTGCTGGTGGTCGATGACGAGCCGGGCATGCGCAGCTTTCTGGAGAAGGCCCTGGCCGGCCGTGTGGGCCAGGTGCGGGTGGCCGCCCAGGCCGATGAGGCCGACGCCCTGGTGCGCCGCCACCGCTTTGACCTGGTGATCCTGGACATCACCCTGCCCGGACGCAGCGGCATCGCCTGGCTCAAGGAGCAACGCGAGCAGGGCCAGGGCTTCGAGGCGGTGCTCATCACCGCCTTCGCCGACCTCGACACCGCCATCGAGGCCCTGCGCGCCGGCGCCAACGACTTCATCCTCAAGCCCTTTAGGCTCACGCAAATGCTCAACGCCGTGCGCCACGGCCTGGAGCGCGCCAGCCTGCGGCGCGAGAACTTCCTGCTGCGGCGCACCGTGTCGCAGCGCACCCCCACGGCCGATGGCCTGGTGGGCTCGTCCATCGCCATCCGCGGCCTGCAGGCGGCCATCCACCGGGTGTCCCAGGTGCACAGCACGGTGCTGCTGACGGGGGAGTCGGGCACCGGCAAAGAGCTGGCCGCCCTGGCCCTGCACCGCCACAGCGCCCGCGCCGGCGGGCCTTTCGTGCCGGTCAACTGCGCCACGCTCTCGCCCGATCTGGTGGAGATCGAGCTCTTCGGCCAGGCCGCGCGCGCCACCCCCGGCGGGCGGGCCGGCCGCGACGGCCTGTTCGTCTACGCCCAGGGCGGCACCCTGTTCCTCGACGAGATCGGCGACCTGCCGCTGGCCCTGCAGGCCACCTTGCTGCGGGCGCTGGAGGAGCGGCGCATCCGCCCGGTGGGCGGCGAGCAGGAGATCCCGGTGGACGTGCGCATCATCGCCGCCACCCACCGCCCCCTGGCACAAGAGGTGGCCGCCGGCCGCTTCCGCAAGGACCTGTACTACCGCCTGCAGGTGGTGGAGATCAACCTGCCGCCGCTGCGCTCGCACAAGGAGGACATGGCCGAGCTGGTGGCGCACTTCATCGACACCCTGGCCCCGCAGCTGGGCGTGCCGCCCATCGAGGTGACAGGCGACGAGCTGGCCTTTCTGGGGCAGTACGACTGGCCGGGCAATGTGCGCGAGCTGCGCAACCTCATCGAGCGCTCGCTGATCCTGGGCGCGCTCAACGTCTCGGCCCTCTACCCCAGCCTGCCGCGCGCCCCCGCCACCGGCTTGGGCGGTGGCGGCGCGGTGGCCGGCGTGGGGGTCGGCGGCGCCCCCACCGACCTGCACACCCTGGAGAAGCAGCACATCCTGGCGGTGCTGGAGAGCGTGGGCGGCGACAAGACGCAGGCCGCACGCCTGCTGGGCATCTCGCGGCGCACGCTGGAGCGCCGCGTGGCCGAGTGGGGCCTGCATGCTGCTGACTGAGCAGGCCCCAGGGCAGCGCCGCCGCAGCGGGCGACTGGCCAGGCTGCCCATCCGCAGCAAGCTGCTGATGCTGGTGCTGGTGCCGCTGGGCGTGGTGCTGCCGCTGCTGGGCCTGCTGCTGCTGGGCTGGAGCAGCGTGGCGCTGGACCGCCTGCTGGTGGCCAAGGTGCGCGCCGACCTGGCGGTGGCCCACGGCTACTTTGAGCGCCTGCAGGCCCGGGTGGGGGCCAGCACCCGGGCGGTGGCCGAGTCCCACGCGCTGCACCTGGCGCTGGATCAGGCGCTGGACCCGGGCCGGCCGCCGCCGCCGGGGCGGGCCGCCAACGCCCTGCCCCCGCTGCCCGAGCTGCTGGCCCACTGGCGTGAGCGCGAGGGCCTGGACTTTGCCCAGCTGCTGGGCCCGGACGGCCGCCCCCTGGCCCATGACGCCGGCCTGGACCTGCCGGCCCTGCCCCTGCCGGCGGGGCAGGACGGCCCGGCCGCCGCCCAGCTCGTGGTGCTCTCGCCCCAGGCGCAGGCCGCCCTGCCGCCGGCGTTGCGCGCACGGGTGGCGGTGGCCCTGCGGCCCACCGACGGCGCCCAGCCCAGCGCGCGCACCCAGGAAGACCGCGCCCTGCTGCTGTTGGCGCGGGTGCCCGTGCGCCCGCAGCCCGGGGGCGCCGTGCGCGGCCACCTGCTGGCCGGCGTGCTGCTCAACCGCAACCTGGACTTCATCGACCAGCTCAACGACATCGTCTACCCCGCCGGCTCCCTGCCCTGGGGCAGCCATGGCACCGCCACCCTGTTCCTGGACGACGTGCGGGTGAGCACCAACGTACGCCTGTTCGGCCAGACCGAGGCCTCCGCCGCCCCGGAAGACGCGCCGGGCGCGCGGGCCGCCGGCAGCAGCGCCCGGCCGCCCACGGGCGAGCGCGCCATCGGCACCCGCGTCTCGGCCACCGTGCGCCAGGCCGTGCTGGACCGCGGCGACACCTGGCTGGACCGGGCCTTTGTGGTCAACGCCTGGTACGTCTCAGGCTACCTGCCGCTGGCCGACGCCCAGGGGCAGCGCGTGGGCATGCTCTACGTGGGCTTTCTGGAGCGGCCCTTCACCTGGCTCAAGTACGGCGTGCTGGCCGGCATCGGCCTGGTGTTCTTCCTGGTCATGACCGGCGCGGCCTGGGTGTGCCTGCGCTGGGCCCGGCGCATCGCCCATCCGCTGGAGCGCATGAACGCCGTCATGCAGCAGGTGGAGGACGGACAGGGCGGTGCGCGGGTGGGACCGGTGGGCGATGCCGACGAGATCGGCCACCTGGCCGCCCACTTGGACCACCTGCTGGACGTGGTGGCCGACAAGACCGCCGCCCTGGAACGCTGGAACGCCGCGCTGGACGCCAAGGTAGCCGAACGCACCCGCGAGCTGCAGGAGCGCACCCACACCCTGCAGGAGCGCACCGACGAGCTGCAGGCCACCCAGCGCCAGCTGCTGCGCCAGGAGAAGCTGGCCGCCGTGGGCCAGCTCACCGCCAGCATCGCCCACGAGGTCAACAACCCCATCGCCGTCATCCAGGGCAACCTGGACCTGGCGCGTGAGCTGCTGGGCGCGCAGGCCCGCCCGGTGCAGGCCGAGCTGGACCTGATCGATCGCCAGATTGAGCGCATGCGCCTGATCGTCACCCGGCTGCTGCAGTTCGCCCGCCCCGGCGACTACGCGGGTTATGTGGAAGCGGTGGACCTGGCCCAGGCGCTGGACGACGCCCTGGTGCTGGCCGGTCACCACCTGAGCCAGCACGGCATCGCCGTGCAGCGCCGCGACGGTGCCACCCGGCCCGCCCCGCTCAACCGCCAGGAGCTGCAGCAGGTGCTGGTCAACCTGCTGGTCAACGCCGCGCAGGCCATGCCCACCGGCGGCGCCCTGAGCCTGGAGACCGCGGACTGGGGCGCCCACGGCGTGGTGCTGCGGGTGGCCGACACCGGCCCTGGCCTGCCCGCCGACCTGCTGGACCGCCCCTTCCAGCCCTTTTCCACCCGCAAGCCCGAGGGCACCGGCCTGGGCCTGTGGATCAGCCACAGCCTGCTGGAGCGCTACGGTGGCGAGCTGCGCGCGGCCAACCGCCCCGGGGGCGGCGCCGAGCTCAGCGTCTGGCTGCCCGGCGAGGGCACCACGCCCGCCAGCGTGACGGATCCGACACCGGCGGATCCCGACAAACCCTGAGCCCCGGCCCGCCAGCCACCCCTTGCGACAGCTTGTCGCAACCCGGCCCGTAGACTGATCCGCACGGGTGCAACGCCCGTGCCCCCCTGACCGCACGCCCCTTCCGCCATGGACGCCCCCACCGCCGCCGACCCCCCCCACCACGCCGCCGCTCCCCGCCCCAGCCTGCGGGTCGCCGTCGTCATGGAACGCCTGCGCGCCCCCAGCGCCTGGGAAGACTGGCGCCACCGACTGGCCGAAGTGCTGGTGGACGAGGGCCAGTACGGCAGCGCCCCGCGGGTGCTGCGTGACGATGGCCAGACCCGTCAGACCCTGTTCCCCGGCCTGGAAATGAGCCTGTGGCGCGACGAGGGCGAGGGCTACTACCTCAACCTCAGCAGCGGGGCGCCGGTGTGGTTTGTCATGTGGCGGGTGGACGACGAAGACCCCTCCCGCGCCTGGCCCGAGCTGGTCACCCTGTCCTACAACGAGGCCGGCCGCCTGCTGGATGCCCAGGAGCGCGTGGACAACCACCCCCTGCCCGCCCCGCTGCAGGCCTGGCTGCAGGCCTTCACCGACGAGCACTACCGGCCCGAGCCGCGCAAGCGCCGCCGCCCCGTCTCCTTCCAGGAACCCGGCCAGCGGGGCGGCTGATCGCCCGCCGCCGTCCCGCTCCGCTCTGCCCGGCCCCGACATGCCCTCCACGCCCGACCCGCGCCGCCCCGCCGACGACGACACCGGCGGCGGCTTCTTCTCGCGCTGGTCCCAGCGCAAGCAGCAGGCCCGCCACGGCCAGCCCCTGGCCGAACCTGCCCCGGCCCCGGCCCCCGCCCCGGCCCCCACCGCCGCCGCTGCCGTGCCGGTGGCCGCCGCCACCCCGCCGGCGGCCCCCACCGTGGCCGCCCCCCCGGCCCCCCCGGCCCCCACCGCCGCCGACCTGCAGGCCCTGGACGCCGGCGACCCCGCCGCCGACTTCAGCCGCTTCATGCAGCCCGGCGTGGATGGCGCGCTCAAGAACGCCGCGCTGCGCAAGCTCTTCACCGACCCCCACTTCAATGTGATGGACGGCCTGGACGTCTACATCGAGGACTTCGGCCAGCCCGACCCCCTGCCGCCCGGCATGCTGGCGCAACTGGCCGGTGGGGACTTCCTGGGCCTGCGCCAGCCTGAACCCGCCCCCGGGCAGCCCACGCCCGGGCACGGCGCCGAGCCCCCCCGGACCGCCGCGGACACGGCCGCCGACCCGTCGCCCACGCCGCAGGACGTCACCCAGAACGTCACCCCGGACGACCTGCCGCCGCCCGACGCCCTGGCGCCCCGGACCGAGCCGGCCACCGCCGACCCCGCCGCCCCCCCCGATTTCCCCTCTCCCCGCCCGTCCCCATGAAAACCCTGCTCTGCGACTGCAACCGCACCCAGCCCCTGGACGGCCCGGCCCTGTCCCGCGCCCTGGCCGCCACCCCGGGCGCCAGCGCCGACGGCACGCAAACCGTGCACAGCCTGCTGTGCCGGCGCGAGGCCCCGGCCTTCCAGCGCGCCGCCAAGAGCGGCGAGGAGCTGCTGGTGGCCTGCACCCAGGAAAGCCGCCTGTTCCTGGAGCTGGCCCAGGCCACCGAAGGCGCGCCCGGCCTGGCCGAGCGGCCCATCCGCTTCGTCAACCTGCGCGAGCGCGGCGGCTGGAGCCGTGACGCCGCCCAGGCCACCCCCAAGCTGGCCGCCCTGCTGGCCACCGCGCAGCTGCCGCCGCCCGAGCCGGTGCCCGGCGTGGGCTACCGCTCGGCCGGCCGCACCCTGGTCATCGGCCCGGCCGGCGCCGCTGTGGCCGCCGCCGCCCTGCTGGCCGACGCGCTGGACCTGACCCTGCTGACCGACGGCCCCGACCCCACCGGCCTGCCCCAGCAGCGCGACTGGCCGGTACACACCGGCCGCCTGCTGCGCCTGCAGGGCTGGCTGGGCGCCTTTGAGGCCGAATGGGAAAGCCACAACCCCATCGACGCCGAGCTTTGCACCCGCTGCAACGCCTGCGTGGCCGCCTGCCCCGAAGGCGCCATCGACCTGAGCTACCAGATCGACCTGGCCCGCTGCGGCAGCCACCGCGACTGCGTCCAGGCCTGCGAGGTGGCCGGCGCCATCGACTTCCAGCGCACCCCGCTGCGCACCACCGAGTCCTTCGACCTGGTGCTGGACCTGCGGGAAGCGCCCGCCTTCAGCCAGCACCAGCCGCCGCAGGGTTATGTGCACCTGCCCCCGGGCCGGGGCGAGGCCCAGCGCCTGCAGGCCCTGCTGGCCCTGCGCGGCCTGGTGGGCGAGTTCGACAAGCCCCGCTTTGTGCGCTACACCCAGCGCCTGTGCGCCCACAGCCGTAACGAGAAGACCGGCTGCACCGCCTGCATCGACGTCTGCTCCACCTCGGCCATCCGCAGCGAGCCCAGCCGCAAGGGCCAGGCCGGCACCAAACCGCCGCGCGGCCCCGCCGCAGCCCAGGCCCCGCTGCAGCTCACCGGCGGCGCCGTGGTGGTGGACCCGCACCTGTGCGCCGGCTGCGGCGCCTGCACCACCGTCTGCCCCAGCGGCGCCCTGGCCTTTGCCGCCCCCGACCTGGCCTGGCAGGGCCAGCGCCTGCGCACCCTGCTGGGCACCTACCAGCGCGCCGGCGGCCGTGACGCCCTGCTGCTGATCCACAGCGAGGGCGACGGCGCCCGCCTGCTGGACGACCTGGGGCGCGCCGCCCGGCTGGACCCTGACCTGCACGGCCTGCCCGCCCGCGTGCTGCCCCTGCCCGCCTGGCACACCGCCAGCCTGGGCCTGGAGGTCTGGCTGGCCGCTTTTGCCATGGGCGCCGCCCAGGTGCGCGTGCTGCTGACCGGCGAAGAGGCGCCTGAATACCGCCAGGCCCTGGGTGAGCAGATGGCCCAGGCCCAGGCCCTGCTGCACGGTCTGGGCTGGCACGGCGAGCACCTGGGCCTGCTGGAGGCCCGTGACGCCCGCGACCTGGCGGACCTGGACCGCGCCCTGCGCGGCCCCACGGCCCAGGGCATCGGCCGGCCCCAGTCGCCCGCCCTGCCCAGCGCCAAGCGCGACGCGCTGGAGCTGGTGCTGGGCCTGCTGCTGGAGCAGGCCCCTGCCCTGCATCCCCAGGCCGCCCCGGCGCCGGAGGCCATCGCCCTGCCCGCCCGCGGCGCCCTGCTGGGCAGCGTGCAGGTGGACACCCAGCGCTGCACCCTGTGCCTGTCCTGCGTGGGCGCCTGTCCCGAGGGCGCGCTGCTGGACAACCCCGACCGGCCCGAGCTGCGCCTGTTGGAGAAGAACTGCGTGCAGTGCGGCCTGTGCCAGCGCACCTGCCCCGAGCAGGCCATCACCCTGCAGCCGCGCCTGTGGCTGGCCCAGGCCGGCCAGGCCCGGCGCCAGCCGCGCGTGCTGGCCCAGACCCAGCCCTATGGCTGCATCCGCTGCGGCAAACCCTTTGGCACCCTGCAGGCCGTGGAGGCCATGCTGGGCAAGCTGGCCGGCCACCCCGCCTTCCAGGGCGAAGCGCTCAACCGCCTGAAGATGTGCGGCGACTGCCGGGTGATCGACCAGTTCAGCCGCCCGCACGAGCAGACCCGCATCACCGACCTTTGACGCCCCCTCGCCCCATGACCCCTCAAGCCCTGAGCTTCAACGCCCCCGGTGACGCCGAGGAACTGGCCCGCGCCGAGCTGTACGGCCTGCTGGCCCGCCTGTGGTGGGCCCCGCCCGACGAGGCCTTGATGGCCCAGTTCCGTGTGGCCGTGACCCAGGCCCCGCAGCCCGGCGGCTTTCTGGAACACCCCTGGGAGCGGCTGGTGGCCGCCGGCCGCGCCAGCACCGTGGACAGCGCCAGCGCCGCCTTCGAGGCCCTGTTCGGCGGCGTGGGCAAGCCCGAGGTGCTGCTCTACGGCAGCCACCACCTGGCGGGCTTCCTCAACGAACAACCCCTGGCCGACCTGCGCGCCGACCTGGCCCGCCTGGGCCTGGCCCGCGACCCCCAGCGCGGCGAGACCGAGGACCACCTGAGCTTCGTCTTCGAGGTCATGCGCTACCTCATCGCCGGTGACGACGTGGCGGTGTGCAACCTCACCCAACAGCAGGCCTTCTTCCGCCGCCATGTGCAGACCTGGGTGGAACGCTGCGGCGAGGCCGTGGCCAGCCACCCGCTGGCCCAGGACAGCGCCGGCTTCTACGCCGCCCTGGCCGCCCTGACCACCGCCTTCATGCAGGTGGAGACGCAGGCCTTCGACCTGATCGACTGAAGGCTCCGCCCGCCATGACCCTGACACCCCCCTCCCGAGACGACATCACCGGCCTCATCCTGGCCGGCGGCCGCGGCAGCCGCATGGGCGGCGTGGACAAGGGCCTGCAGAACCACCAGGGCATGCCCCTGGCCCTGCATGCCCTGCTGCGCCTGCAGCCCCAGGTCGGCCAGATCCTGCTCAATGCCAACCGCAACCTGGCCGCCTATGAGTCCTTTGGCGTGCCCGTCTGGCCCGACGCCCTGCCCGACTACCCCGGCCCCCTGGCCGGTTTCATGGCCGGCCTGGCCCAGTGCGAGACGCCCTGGCTGGTGACCGTGCCCTGTGACAGCCCGCGCTTTCCCGCCGACCTGGTGGCCCGCCTGGCCCAGGCCGCAGCCGCAGCCGACGCCGAGGTGGCCCTGGCCGCCACCCGCGAGCCCGACGGCAGCCTGCAGCCGCAGCCGGTGTTCTGCCTGCTGCGCGCCGAGCTGCTGGACAGCCTGAACCGCTTCATCGCCTCCGGCCGGCGCCGCATCGACGTCTGGACCGCCCAGCACCGCCAGGTGCTGGTGCCCTTTGACCAGCCCCACGACGACCCCGACGCGTTTTTCAACGCCAACACGCTGGAAGAACTGCGGCTGGGGCCGCGGCACGCGGGCTGAGCGCGTGCCCTGGCCTGCGCCTCAGTCCCGCAGGCCGGCCAGCATGGGCCAGTCGCCCCCGTCGGCCTCGATCTGGGCGTCCATGCGGCGCACGGCGGCGCGGAACAGGTCACGCAGCCACATCAGGCCGGGGTCCTGGCTGCGGTAGCGGTGCCACTGGAGGCTCTGCGGCATGGCCGGCAGGTCCACCGGCACCGGCTTGACCACCAGGGGCCAGGCGCCCTGCAGGGCGTGGGCCATGCGGGCATGCACGGTGGCGATGGCATCGGTGCCCACCACCATGGCCGGCAGCGGGCCAAAGGCGTGGGTGAGCACGCCATAGCGCCGCTGGATGCCGGCCTGGCGGATGAGCATGGCCTCATAGGACTCGCTGGCGGCGCTGAGCTGCGGGGGCACCATCATCACGTGGCGCGCGTTCTCATAGCGCATGCGGGTGAGCGTGCCCTGGGCCAGCACGCTGCCCGACCACACCACGCAGACAAAGCGGTCCTCCAGCAAGGTCTCGCTGGGGTGCTCGGGGGAGGTGTAGCGGTGCGGGATGATGAGGAAATCGGCCTCGCCCCGTTCCAGGTCGCGCTGCGGGTTGTTGACCTGCGGGCGGAACTCGATTTCGGCCGTGCAACCCTGGGCCTGGGCCAGGGTCATGAGATGCGGGCCCAGGATGAGCTGGGTGTAGTCCGAGGCGATGACCTTGAAGCGCCGGTTGCTGCGCGCGGGGTCGAACTCGGGCTGGATGGCGATGGTGGAGTCCACCCGCATCAGCACGTCACGCACCGGTTCGCGCAGGCTCTCGGCGCGGGGGGTGGGCTCCATGCGGCGGCCCACCTGCACCAGCAGCTCGTCGTCAAAGTATTCGCGCAGGCGGGCCAGCGCGTTGCTGGTGGCCGACTGGCTGAGGTTGAGCCGCTCGGCCGCCCGGGTGATGCTGCACTCGTCGAGCAGCGCGTCCAGGGCGACGAGGAGGTTGAGGTCGAGCTTGTTGAATCGCATGGGGGCGCCGATGGTAGGCGCTGGGCCGATGGGCCTCAAGGGTGGTGGCCCTGCCCCCTTTCCCGCCTTAGCCCAGCCAGGGCAGCAGGGCCTGCAGGTCCAGGCCGGCGTCGCTGGCGTCCAGGTGCAGGCGGCCCTGGGCCAGGTCGGCGGTCAGGGTGGCGTGGTGGGCGCCTTGCGTCCAACGCAGCTGCAGGCGCTGGCCGTCCAGCAGGCGGTGCACGCAGGTGCCGGCAAAGGCCGGGTGGCGGTTGCGCAGGGCGATCAGCGCCAGCTGGGCCTGCACCACGGGTTGGGCCAGGGCGGCGTCCACCTCTTCGGGCGTGTAGTGGTGGCGGTTGATGTCACGCCCCACGCGGGTCTGGCGCAGCAGGTCCATGTCGTTGCGGCCGGCCAGCAGGCCCACGTAGTACACCTGCGGCACCCCCGGGGTGAAGAACTGCAGGGCGCGGGCCAGCAGGTAGCGGCGCGGGTCGGCGCCCAGGGCGTCGTAGAAGGTGCAGTTGACCTGGTAGAGGTCGACGTTGGAGGCGGCCGCACCGGTGGCCTCACGGCTCTGGCCGGCGCAGTTGTCGTGCATCCAGTCCACCAGGCGGTCCAGCTCGTCGTCGGGCACCAGACCGGGCAGGCGCTGGGCACCGGCGCCCGAACCGCCAATGTCGATGATGCCGATGCCATCATGGGTGTCGAGCACGGTGATGGCGTTGTGCGGGCGGATGTCCAGCCAGTGGGCCAGGCGGTCGGCCCGGCCAAAGCACAGGGCATGCAGCACCAGCGGTGGCAGGGCGAAGTCGTAGACCCAGTCCACTTTTTGGGCGATCTCCACCTGCTTGGCAAAGTGCGAATGCACCTCCACCAGCACCTCCAGGCCCAGGGCGCGGCCGCGGGCGGCGAAGGCGGCGATGAAGTCGAAGGTCTCGGGCAGCATGAAGCTGCTGGTGCCGGCCTTCTTGACGGCGTAGCCCACGGCGTCCAGCCGGATCATGGAGATGCCGGCGTCGGCAAAGGTGCGCAGGATCTCGTCCAGATAGGCCTGCCCGGCGGGCGTGGCCACGTCGATGTCCATCTGCTGGGCGGTGAAGGTGGTCCACATCAGCCGCTTCTGCCCGCCGGCCGTGACCGCCGTGAAGGGCAGGCCGGGGCGCGGCCGGTACAGGGCCAGCAGGTCGGCCTCGGTGGCGCCCTGCGGGAAGACGCTGGCCAGCGACAGGAACAGCCCGGCGTAGGCAGAGGCCTCGCCCCGCGCGAGGAAGTCCTGGAACTGCGGCGAGGCCGAGGACATGTGGTTGACGATGACATCGGCCATCAGCGGCACATCGGCCGCCAGGGCGCGCACATCGTCCCAGCCGCCCAGGGTGGCGTCCACCTGCAGGTGGTCGATGGGGTCGAAGCCGGCGTCAGCGCCGTGGATGGAGTGGAAGAAGGGCAGCAGGTGGACGCCGGCAAAGACGCCGGGCAGGCGCTGGCGCAGCAGGGCCTGCAGGCCGCGCAGGTCGCTGCGGCCGAATCGGTCCACATAGGTGATGAGCTGGACGCCGTGGTTCATGGGGTGTGGGGCTGCGGTGCGTGAAGGGGAAAGACGATGGGGTTTCAGACCTGGCCGATGCGCCGGCCCTGGGCGTTGAACAGCAGCAGGTGGCCGGCGCGGGGCAGCACGCTCAAGGTCTGCCCGGCCACCATGTCCGGCTCCCACTGCGCCACGCGCAGGGCCAGGGGGGCTTCCAAGCCCGGGACTTGGGCATAGAGCAGGGTGGCGTCCCCCAGGCGCTCGACCAGGCTGAGCGTGACCGGCCAGCCGGCAGCGGTGCTCTGCAGGTGCTCGGGGCGGATACCCACGTGGCGGACCTCGCCGGCCGTCACCCCGGCGGGCACGGCGTCCAGTCGCCACTCGCCCAGGCCCTGCACCTGCAGGCGCGGCGCGCCGCCGTCGGTGTGCAGGGTGGCGGGCAGCAGGTTCATGCGCGGCGCCCCCAGGAACTGGGCCACAAAGACGTTGTCGGGCCGCTGGTACAGGTCCATGGGCGCGCCCAGCTGCTGCACCACACCCTGGTTGAACACGGCGATGCGGTCGCCCATGGTCATGGCCTCGGTCTGGTCGTGGGTGACGTAGAGCATGGTGGCCCCCAGCTCGCGGTGCAGGCGGATCAGCTCCAGCCGCATCTGCACCCGCAGGCTGGCGTCCAGGTTGGACAGGGGCTCGTCGAACAGGAAGACCTTGGGCTTGCGCACGATGGCCCGGCCAATGGCCACACGCTGCCGCTGCCCGCCCGAGAGGGCCTTGGGCCGGCGGTCCAGCAGGTGGCTGATCTGCAGGATCTCGGCGGCGCGGCCCACGGCGTCGCGGATCTCGGCCTTGGAGCGGCCGGCGATCTTCAGGCCGAAGCCCATGTTCTCGGCCACGGTCATGTGCGGGTACAGGGCGTAGCTCTGGAAGACCATGGCCACATCGCGGTCCACGGGGGCCAGGTCGTTGGCCCGGCGCCCGCCAATGTGCAGTTCGCCGCCGGTGATGTCTTCCAGCCCGGCAATCATGCGCATGAGGGTGCTCTTGCCGCAGCCCGACGGGCCGACGAAGACCATGAACTCGCCCTCGGCGATGTCCATGCTCACGTCACGGATGACGGGCACGCCGCCGGCGTAGGTCTTGGCGATGTTCTTGAGGGAGATGGCAGCCATGGTGAGGTTCAGCCCTTGATGCCGCTGGAGATCGCACTCTTGACGAACCAGCGCTGGAAGACGATGAAGACCAGCAGGGTGGGCAGGGTGGTCATGACGGCGAACGCCATGACCGGCCCCCACTGCCGGGGAAACTGGCCGAAGAAGGTCTGCATGGCCAGGGGCAGGGTCTCGAAGACCGGCCCGCGCACCACCATCACCGGCCACAGCAGGTCGCCCCAACGGGCCAGGAACTGCAGGATCACCACGGTGGCGATCACCGGCTTGGACAGCGGCAGGACGATGCTCCAGTAGATGCGCAGCGGCCCGGCGCCGTCCATGCGCGCGGCCTCCTCCAGGTCACGCGGCAGGGCGATGAAGAACTGGTAGAACAGGAACACCGAGAAGGCGTGGGCGATGAAGGGAATCACCTGCACCTGGTACGAGTCCAGCCAGCCCACCTGCCCGCCCCACCAGGGCAGCTGGTTGACCAGCAGCAGCAGCGGCACGGCGATGGCCTCAAACGGCACGATGATGAGCGCCACGATGGCCGAGACCAGCAGGCCGCGCCCGGGGAACTGCAGCCGCGCCAGCGCATAGGCCAGGGCGCTGTTGACGAAGACGCCGGCCACCACCGTCAGCCCCACCACCAGGGTGGAGTTGCCCAGGGCGCGCAGGAAGTTGGTCTGCCCCAGCACCTGGGTGAAGTTGTCCCAGCCCACGGTGCCGTGCAGGCGGAAGGCGTCAAAGCCGGCCATGTCGCGCAGCAGCTGGGCCTCGTCGGTCTTGAAAGCCGACACCGCCATGAAGGCCAGGGGAAACAGGAAGAACAGCAGCAGCAGCGCGCCGGTGGCGTACCAGGTGGCCACGCCCAGCCAGCGGGACAGGCGCGCGCGCCGGGCGGCGGCAATATGGGGTGTCGGGTTCATGCGCGCTCCTCCTTGACCAGCACGCGCTGCAGCAGCGAAATGGACAGCACCAGCAGGAAGAACACCACCGACAGCGCCGAGGCGTAACCCACCTTGCCGCTGGTGAAGCCGCTGTGGACCATCAGCATGACCACGGTGCGGAAGGCGTCGATGGGGGCCGAGGTGCCGCTGCTGGCAATGATCTGCACCTGGGTGTAGAGCTGGAAGGCGTAGATGGTGGTGGTGATCACCACGAACAGCGTGGTGTTGCGCAGCATGGGCACGGTGATGTGCAGGAACTGCTGGCGGGCCGAGGCGCCGTCCATGCGCGCGGCCTCGTAGAGGTCACCGGGAATGGCCTGCAGGCCGGCCAGGAACACCAGCATCTGAAAACCCACACCCTGCCAGATGGACAGCACCATCACCGCGTACATCACCAGCGCCGGGTCGCGCAGCCAGTCTTGTGGGCCCACCTGGCCGAAGGTGAGCAGGCCCACCAGGCGGTTGACCACGCCCGCGTCGGGCGCGTAGAGCAGCGACCAGATCACCGCCACCACGGCCATGGTGGTGGCCACCGGCATGAAGAACACGGTGCGCAGCAGCCGGCTGCCGGCCAGCGGCCGGTTGACCAGCACCGCCAGCAGCAGCGCCAGGGCCGACTGCAGCGGCGCCACGATGACCACGAACAGGAAGTTGTTGCCCAGCGCGGCCCAGAAGGCCTCGTCCTCCCACAGGCGCAGGTAGTTGCGCCAGCCCACAAAGTCGGTGCCCAGCGCCTCGTGGCTGATGAGGCGCTGGTTGGTGAAGGACAGGCCGAAGGCCATGAGGAAGGGCACCACCATGAAGGCCAGTAGCAGCAGCAGGCCCGGCCCGGCCAGGACGGCCGCGGCCAGCAGCTCGCCCCGGCGGCGGCCCGCAGCGGTGCTGGCCGCGGTGGAGGAAGGGAACATCGACAAGACAGGGGCTCCAGAAGATTCGGGGCCGTACCGGGTGGGACGGGGGCCGGAGGGGAAAGGCAGGGTGGGATGGCGCCTCAGCGGGCGGGCGTGGCGGCGGCGGCGGTCGTCACCGCCGCCGGCAGCGGCACCGGCTTGGGGGGCGGGGCCTCCAGCAGGGTGTCGATGCGGGCCGCCGCCGCCTGCAGCGTGCGCTCGGCGTCGGCCCCGTCGGCCAGTTGGCGCACCGCCTGGGCAAACTCGGCAGACACCACCGGATAGGCCGGGGTGACGGGCCGCAGGCGCGCCTTGCGGTCCAGGATCTGGTCCACGTACAGGCGCAGCGGACCCTGCGCGCCGTAGGTCTCGGAGGCGAAGATGGCCTCCAGCGTGCCGGGGATGGCGCCATTGATGCGCGTGACCCGCAGCACCTCGGCCGGGCTCATGAGGTGCTCCAGCACCTGGGCCGCCTCCTGCGGATGCGGGCAGCTGGCCGACACCGCCCAGGCCCAGGACCCCGCACCCGTCACCGGCCGGCCCGGCCCCAGGCGCGGCATGGGCAGCAGCACCAGGTCGGCGCCCAGGGCCTTTTGGTACTCGCGGTAGGTCCAGTGGCCCACATAGGACAGGCCGGCGCGGCCCTCGACAAAATCACGCCCGCCCTGCCCGCTCGCGTCCACCCAGCCCTGGCGCACCCAGTGCTGGAAACGCTTGAAGGCCTGGACGCTGGCCGGGCTGTCCAGCGCGCCACGGGCCTGCAGCCGGCCGCCGCGCAGGGCAAGCAGGTCCCCGCCCTGCGCCTGCACCAGCGGCAGGAAGGCGTAGGTGAGCCATTCGCCCACGCCGTAGTCGAACTTCATGTCCAGCGGCTGGCGGGCGCCGGCCTTCTTCAGGGCCGCCAGCACCTGCTCAAACTCCTCGCCGCTCCAGGGCTCCAGGCCCGAAGCCGGGATGCGGGCGCCGATCTTCTGCAGCCAGCCCCGGTGGCCCCACAGGGCCAGGCCCGAGTCGTACTGGCCCAGGGCATAGAGCTTGCCGTCCACCTGCCCCTGGGCCTGCAGGGTGCGCAGCAGGCGGCGCTGGTAGGCCGCACGGTCGAGCAGGTCGTCCAGCGGCCGCAAGGCGCCACGGGCCACCCAGTACGGCAGGTTGGGCCCGTCAAGGTCGAGCAGGCAGGGCAGGGCCCCGCGCTCGGCCGCCGCCGTCAGGGCCGCCTGGTAGCCCCCCTCCTCCTGGCCCACCAGGGTCAGGCGGATATGGGGCCGGGCCTGCTGGAAGGCCCGCACCGAGGCCTCCAGCGCCTCGCGCTCCGGCCCGGGGCCGGAGTGCATCCACACCGTCAACGCCACCGGCGCGGCGGTCTGGGCGGCCTGGCCCGGCAGCGCGGCCCCCAGCCACAGGGCCAGGCACAGCGCCGCCGCGGGGCGCAGGAGCAGGGTGGACAGGCAGGACATGGCGCTGGCGGGGGGGTCAGCGGCTGGGGTAGCCGTTGTTGTCCTCGATGTCCTGGTCGATCTTGCGCACCGCCTTGTCCAGCTCCTTCTTCACATCGCCGCCGTTGACGATGTTGTTGACCGCCTCGGCAAAGGCCGCGCTGATGACCGGGTAGGCCGGTGTCTCCGGGCGCACCCGGGCCACGCCCTGGCTGCTCTGGGCCACATACAGGCTCAGCGGGCCGCCGGCCTTGTAGGCGGGGCTGTCGGCCTGGGCGGCGGCGGTGGCGGGCACGGCGCCGTTGGCGGCGGTGATGCGCAGGATCTCGGCCTTGCCCATCAGGAACTCCAGCGCCTTGGAGGCGGCCTCCGGCGCCGGGCAGCTCTTGGCGATGCCGAAGTTCCACGAGCCCGCGCCGGTCACGGCCTGCGCGCCCAGCTTGGGCATGGGGATCAGCACCAGCTCCTCGCCCAGGGCCTTGCGGTAGTCGTTGTAGGTCCAATGACCCACCCACGACAGGGCCGAGACGCCCTGCACAAAGTCACCGTCGTTCTTGGTGCCCGGGTTGACATAGCCCTTCTTGACCCAGCCCTGCAGCATCGTCATGGCCTCCACCGCCGCCGGGCCGTTGAGGGCACCCTTGGCGCTGCGGTAGGTCTTGCGGTCGATCAGGTCGCCGCCCAGGCTCTGCACGATGGGGGCAAAGCCGTAGCTGATCCACTCGCCAATGCCGTAGTTGAACTTCATGTCCAGCGGCACCTTCACGCCGGCGGCCTTGAGCTTGGCCAGCGCGTCCTCAAACTCGGCGCGGCTCCAGGCGTCGGCCGGGCCCTTGGGAATGCGCACGCCCGCGGCTTGCAGGGTCTTGCGGTTGCCCCAGATGGCCAGGCCCGAATCGAACTGCGCCACCGAGTAGAGCTTGCCGTTGTAGGTGCCCTGGCGGGTCAGCGTGGGCAGCAGGGGCTGGTCCTTGACCAGCTTGGCGATGCCCAGGCCGTCGAGCGGGCGGATCTTGCCCGACCAGGCGTAGTTGTAGAGGTTGGGGCCGTCAAAGTCGAGGATGCAGGGCAGCTTGCCGGCCAGCGCGGCCGCACTCACCTGGTCGTTGTAGCTGCCCTCGGGCAAGGCCACCAGGTTCACCTTCACGTCCTTCTGCGCGTCGTTGAAGGCCTTGATGGAGGCCACGTACACGTCGCGCTCCGGGCCGGGGCCGGCGTGCACCCACATGCTCACCTCGGTGGCGGCCTGCGCGGCCCCCATCGTGCCCACCACGGCGGCGGCCACCGCCGCCACGGCGGTCCACCGCCCTGCGTTCACACCCAGCATCTTGGCCATGTCTCGTCTCTACCTTTCGTGTCGGTGGTGGCGGCGCATCCGGCTGGACGCGGGCCGCCTGCTGACCCGGGCCGCCACGGTCCGGGCCTGCGCCCTTGCCGGCCCTGTGCCGGCTGCGCCGGCATCGGCCGGCCTTCAGCGTCCTGGAGCGCGGGGGCCGCAAGCGGCCCACCGTGCAGTGGAATCTTCAGGCAAAGCCAGCTCCAAAGCGCTTTGGATATTGTGATCCAAAGCGCTTTGGGGTGGGCCTGGGTTTTCCCCAGGCACCTTCTGTGGCCCCCGCCTTGACGGCCAAGGGCCCGGGCGGGGTACGCTCGCGCTCCTCATGGATCTCAAGCAGTTGTCTCAAGTGCTGGGCTTGTCCCAGACCACCATCAGCCGGGCGCTCAACGGCTACGCCGACGTGAGCGAGCGCACCCGCGAGCGCGTCATGGCCGCCGCGCGCGAGCATGGCTACCGCCCCAACGGCGCCGCGCGGCGCCTGGCGGTGGGCCGCTCCGAGGCCATGGGCATCGTCTACCCCACCGGCTCGGGCGACCTGGGCGACCCACGGTTTCTGGCCATGGTCGGCGGCCTGACCGATCGCTGCGCGGCGCGCAACATCGACGTGCTCATCGCCTCCTCCCCGCCCGAGGGCGAACTGGCCACCTACGAACGGCTGCTGCGCAACGGGCGGGTGGACGGCTACATCGTCCCCCATACCCGGCGCAGCGACCCGCGCATCGACTACCTGCGCACCCGGCGCGTGCCCTTCGTGGCCTATGGCCGCTGCGACGACTGCCAGGACATCGCCTGGTTCGACTTTGACAACGAGGCTGGCATGGCCCTGGCCGTGGCCCAGCTGCTGCGCGCCGGCCACCAGGACATCGCCCTGGTGCACGCCCCCACCAGCCTGAACTTTGCCCACCAGCGCCTGCTGGGCTACCAGCGCGGCCTGCAGGCCGCGGGCCTGCCACCGCAGCCGCAGCGGGTGGTGCCGGCGGAATTCACCCGCGTGGGCGGCTACCAGGCCGCGCAGACGCTGATGCAGTCGGCCCGGCCACCCACGGCCATCGTGGCCGACAACCATGTGCTGGGCGTGGGCCTGGTGCGCGGCCTGCTGGACCTGGGCCTGCGCCTGCCCGAGGACGTGTCGGTGATCGTCTACGACGGCATACCGGCCGACTCCCCCCTGCACAGCCTGGGCGTCAACGCCATCGAGCAGCCCGACGCCGCCAGCGCCGGCCACTGCCTGGCCGACCTGCTGCAGGGCCTGACCGAGGGCCGGCCGGTGGACGCCCTGCAGGTGCTGTGGCAGCCGGTGTACGCCCCCGGCCGCACCGTGGGCCCGCCGCGCGGGGCCTGAGCCGCCCGGCCCCGGGCGACCTACACGGTCCTGTCACACGGGCCACGCAAGATCGGTGGCGTTCGGGCGGCTTGCAGGCCGCTCCCCTTTGCACCCCGTGCAACGCCCACCGGGCCGCCTTCCGCCGGCGGCAACACCCATGCGACTCGCGCTGCTGACCCTCTCGGCCTTCGCCCAGGACCACCTGGCCCTGGTGTTCCAGCACTGGCAGCGGCAGGCCAGCTTCTACGTCCACGTGGACGCCAAGGTGCCCGTCTCCCCCGCGCTGGCCGACATCCAGAGCCCGCACTGGCGGCTGATGGCCCACCGCCACCGGGTCCACTGGGGCGCCTGGTCCATGGTCGCCGCCGCCCTGGACATGCTGGAGGCCGCCTATGCCGACGGCCACGACTACTTCGCCCTGATCTCCGACGACAGCGCACCGCTGCATGCTGAGCCGGTGCTGCGCCAGCGCCTGGCCCGCCACGGCGACCTGATGGCCGGCGCGCCAGTGGACCCGCAGTCGCACCTGGCCAACCGCTTCCAGTACCGCTATTTCCTGGACGTGGGGCCGCTGAACCCGCGTTTTGCCGAGCGCCCGCCCATGTACCGCTGGGGCTTCACCCCCGAGGAGGTGGAGCAGCTGCGTGCCGCCCTGGCCCAGCCCCAGCCCACGGCGCCCTACGGCACCTTCCACAAGGGCAAGGCCTGGTGGGGCCTGACCCGCGAAAGCGCGGGCGCGCTGCTGGCCGTGGTGCGCGAGCGGCCCGAAACGCTGCGTTTCTTCAGCGGCTGCGCCAACCCCGACGAATCCTTCTTCCAGACCCTGTACTTCCAAGAGCTGGGCCGCCCGTCGCGCAACCTGTTCATGTTCGACGACTTCAGCGACCCCAAGCAGCGCCCGCGGGTCTTCAACGCGCCCACCGACCCGCTGATCGACACCCGCTTCTGCTTTGCCCGCAAGGTGCGCCCCGGTCCTGAGGCGCTGGAAGCCCTGGGCCTGCACTACCGCCGCCTGGAACAGGCGGGCGCGCCCGGGCCCCTGCCGGCCGCGGCCCTCTGGCACCCCGGCGCGGGCGCCGCGCCGTTGCCCGCGCTGCCCATGGCGGGCCCCGCCACGCACTGAACCGCCCGGCAGCCCGGGCCAGGTCAGGCCTGACCCGGCCGCACCGACGCGCCATCGGCCTGCAGCGCCTGGCGCACCCCCTCCAGCAGCGCCTGCGCCGGTGCTGACGGCGGCTGCGCCACGTGGCGCAAGGCAAAAACCGGGTGGCGCGGGCTCTCGCGCAGGGGCCGCCACACCAGCACTCCAGGCGGCTGGGCTTGGGCGGTGAACCGGTCCACCACGGCCACGCCGGCCCCACTGGCCACCAGGGCGCAGGCCACCTGGCCCGAGCGCACCTCCAGCGCCGGCACCGGCCCACCGGCCGCCGCAGTGGGCGCCAGCGCCGCCAACAGCTGGCCCTGCGGCGTGTCGGCCGCAAAACCCACCAGCGCCTCGCCCGCCAAGTCCGCCAAGCCCACCGCCTCGCGGCCCGCCAGCCGGTGGTCCGGCGGGCACACCAGCCCCAGCGTCCAGTGGCCCAGGCGTTCGGCCTGCAGCAGGGGATGGGCCACCGGCAAAGTGCTGATGGCCAGGTCTGCCTCCTGCCGCACCAGCTGGGCACTCATCTCGCGCAGCAGCTGCGCCTGCAGCACCACCCGCAGGCCAGGGTGCCCGCGCACCAGGCGGGCCACCGCCTGCGGCACCACCTGCAGCGCCATGCTGGGGCTGCACAACAAGCGCAGCGTCAGCCCGGCCCCCGTGCGCAGGGCCTGGGCCCGCTCGTCAATGCGCTGCACACCGCGGTAGACCTGCTCGACCTCCTCATGCAGGGCCAGGGCCTCGGGCGTGGGCCGCAGCCGGCCCCGGCCCCGCTCAAACAGGCGCAAGCCCAGCTGCAGCTCAATGTGGGCCAGCATGCGGCTGATGCCCGGCTGCGAGACATGCAGCAGCCGCGCCGCCTGGGTGACCGAGCCGGTGCTCATCACCGCCCGAAAAACTTCAATCTGACGCAAGTTCATAACACCGTGTTATGCCATACGCAGGTCTTGGTATTGGTCAGGCATGGCCTGTGCCGCCACCATGGCCAGCCAGTGGCACGGGCCCACCGGGACGCCGCCCAGACGGCGTCAGGCGGCCTTACCCAGCCTCACGCAGCCTCACGCGGACCCACGCCACCCGCCGCCGGCACCAGCCGGAAGACCGGTCCTTACGCCAATCGGAGACACCCCATGACCACCTCCCTGCCCCGCCGCCAGGCGTTGGGCCGCCTGATGGGCCTCAGCGGCCTGGCCGCGCTGGGCCCCTCCGCCCTGCTGAGCCCCACCGGCGCCCTGGCCAGCGAGCCCTGGCCCACCCGGCCGCTGCGCCTGATCGTGCCCTTCGCCCCCGGCGGCGCGGCCGACAGTTCGGCCCGCGCGCTGGCCGACCCGTTCGCCACGGCCCTGGGCCAAGCGGTGGTGGTGGAGAACCGGCCTGGCGCCGGCAGCGCCGTGGGCGTCAAGCTCGCGGCCCAGGCCCGCGACGGCCACACCCTGCTCATGGGCAGCAACAGCATGGTCATCAACCCCTCACTGCAGCCCGCCATAGGGTACGAGGTGGCACGCGACTTTGAGCCGGTGGGCATGGTGTCGGTACAACCGTTGGTGCTGGTGGTGCCCGCCGGCTCGGGCCCGCGCTCAGTCAAGGACCTGGTGGCGCAGGCCAAGGCCCGGCCGGGCACCCTCACCGCCGGCAACAGCGGCCCGGGCACCCTGGCGCACCTCACCTCGGAGCTGTTTGCCGCGGAGATGGGCATCGACCTGATCCCCGTGCCCTACAAGGGCGAAAGCGCCCTGCTGCCCGACCTGCTGGGCGGCCTGGTGAACCTGGGCTTCCTCAACCTGCCCAGCGTGCTGCCCCACCTCAAGGCCGGCAAGCTGGTGGCCCTGGCCGTGTCGGCCCCGCAGCCGTTGGCCGAACTGCCCGGCGTGCCCACCCTGCGCAGCCAGGGTTTGCCCACGCTGGAGGTGCAGGGCTGGGCCGCCCTGCTGGCCCCGCGCGGCACCGTGCCCACCGAGGCGCTCACGCGTCTGGAAGGTCTGCTGGCCCAGGCCTTGGCCAGCGAGCCGGTTCGCGCGCGCTTTGCCGCCATCGGCGTGGCGCCCCACCCGCTGGGCCGGGCGCCCACCGCCGCCTTCTTGCAGCAGGAGGAGCGGCGCTATGCCGCCATCATCCGCAGCCGCGGGATCCGCCTGGAATGAGCGCCGCCCTGCCTGAGACCGCGGGCCCCCACGCCGCGCCCGCGCGCCACCTGGACGTGCTGGTATGCGGCGGCGGCGTGGCCGGCACCGTGGCGGCCGTGGCCGCCGCGCGCGGCGGTGCCCGTGTGGCCCTGCTGGAACGCTACGGCTTTCTGGGTGGCAACGCCACCGCCGGTGCCGTGGCCCAGTTCAACAGCTGGCAGACCGCCGCGGGCCGCACGGTGGTGGCCGGCCTGGCGCAGGAGGTGGTAGACCGCCTGCGCATCCTGGGCGGCGCCGGGGCGCATCAGCGCTTCCAAATGTCCACGGGCCACTGGATGGACCGGGTGGAATACGCGCCCGAGCTGCTCAAGCTGGTGCTGGACGAGATGGTGCTGGAAGCCGGCGTGACCCCCCTGCTACACACCAACTTGCTGGCGGTGCACACCGCGCCCCTGCCCGGGGCGCCTGCGGCCCGCGCCGTGACCGGCGTGGAGACGCTGGGCCGCGGCGGGCGCAGCCACTGGTGCCCGCGGGTGCTGATCGACGCCAGCGGCGACATGGAAGCCGCCCGCCTGGCCGGCGCCCCCCTGCTGGACCTGGGTCAGGGCGAGACCCTGCAGCCCGCCACCATGATGTTCCGCTTTGGCCCGGTGGACTTTGCCACCCTGGACGCCGTGCCCGCCGCCGCGCTGCAGGCCCTGGCCCGGCAGGGCCACGCCCAAGGCTGGCTGGCGCGCGCCGCGCTGCATGCTGCACGCGAGCCCGGTAGCGACGACGCCTGGTTCAACATCAGCCGCCTGGCGGTGGACGCCACCGACCCCGCCGCCCTGGGCCAGGCCGAGATGGAGGGCCGGCGCCAGGCCTGGCGGGCCGCCCGCTTTCTGCGCGAGCAGGTGCCGGGCTGCAGCCAGGGCCAGCTGCGTGCCTTTGGCACCCAGGTGGGCGTACGCGAAACGCGCCGGGTGCAAGGCGACTGGGTCCTGAGCGCCGAGGACCTGCTGCGCCCGACCGCGTTTGCCGACGCGGTGGCCGCCGGCGCCTACCCCATCGACATCCACCCCGCACAAGGCGGCGAGCTGGACTACCGCGGCCTGGGCGAGCACCACGCGTACCAGATCCCCTGGCGCAGCCTGTGCGCCCAGGGCCCGGTGAACCTGCTGGTGGCCGGGCGGGGCCTGTCGGCCACCCACCAGGCCCTGGCCGCCGTGCGGGTGATGACCATTGCCATGGCCCTGGGCCAGGCCGCCGGCACCGGTGCGGCCCTGGCGGTGGCCACCACCCCGGGCACCGTCCCTGCCCCGGTGCGCGCCGTGGCGGTCAGCGCCCTGCAGGCCCGCTTGCGGGCCGAGGGCGCCTGCCTGGCGTGAACTCAGCGCAGCGCCGGGGTGGGGGCCGCCTTGGCCCGCCACCCCACCGCCGCCAGGGCCACGGCCACGCCCAGGCTGCACGCCCCCAGCCAGGCGACGGCCGGCAGCAGGCCGCCGGTGGCCGCTTGCAAGGCTTGCAGCATCAGCGGGCTGAGGAAGCTGCCGGCAAAGAAGCAACTGCTCCACAGGCCCATGCCGCGGCCGCGGTGCGCCAGCGGAAAGCGGCCCAGGGCCCAGGCGATGAGTGCCGGGATGGCCACGCCGTTGCCGAACTGGGCCACCAGCGCCGCCGCCAAGGCGCTGGCCAGCGCCGGCGCGCCGCCCAGACCCAGAAAGCCCAGGCCGTAGCAGCCCAGCACCAGCGCCAGGTGCAGCGGCAAGCGGCCCACCGGCAGGCGGGTGAAGACCCAGCCACCGGCCAGCACCCCCACGCTGGAGAGCATGACGTAGAAGCCGATGCGCTCGGGCGAGGTCAGGCCATGTTCGGCCAGCAGGCGCCCCAGCTGCACCGCCTGCACAAAGTAGAGCGCCGAGACGGCCAGGGTGACGCCAGCCACCCGCAGCGCCACCGGCCAGGGCCACCCAGCGTCCGGAGCAGCGGCTGAGGCGGCGGTGGGCGCTGCCGTGGCCCCCACGGTGGCGGCGTCGCCAGCTGCCTGCGACGCGTGGGGCCGGGCCGGCTCCGGCAGGCACCAGAAGGCCGCCGCCAACACCGGTACGCCCAGCAGGTACAGCAGGAACGGCGCCTGCCAGTGCAGGCTGCCCAGCGCCCCGCCAACCACCACCAGCCCAGCGGCCAGCACGGGGCTGAGGATGCTTTGCCACCCCAGCCAGCGCTGGCGCGCCGGCCCCTCGAAGTAGTCCCCCAGCAGGGCGTTCTGGCTGGTGAAGATGCCCGCCTCGGCCAGGCCGACGGCCAGGCGGGTCCAGAGCACGGCGTGCAGCGATTCCATGAACACCGGCAGCACCCCGATGGCCGTGAACAGCACCAGGGACAGCAGCAGCACCGGGCGGCGCCCCCAGCGGTCCACCAACTGCCCGGCCAGCGGCGAGAGCAGCGCCACGCACAGCGACGGCAGCGTGAGGATCATGGGCACCAGCCAAGGCGCATGCGGGGTCTGGCCGAAGTGGGCGAAGAGCTGCGGCAGGTTGGGCACCAGGGACACGATGGCCATGGTGGGCAGCGCCACCACGGCGATCAAGGTGAGGGCCTGTGCGAGCCCGGGGGCTGCAGCCACGGCTTGGCGGGGGGCGTACACGCCTCAGCCCTCCACCGCATCCAGGCGGCGCTCGATCTGGCGCAGCAGCGCATGCTGGCGGCGCACCTGCTCCAGCGACCGCCAGGGCGCGCGGTCGCCCTCGTACTCGCTGGAGAGGTAGCCGCCGTAGCCGGCCTGCTTGAGCACCGGCAGCACCCGCTCCCAGGGGATGTGGGCGTCCTGCAGGCGCTCGTCGATGTGGTGGAACTTGGCCTGGATGAACACCACATGCGGCGCCAGGGCCAGAAAGTCCTGCGGATCGACGGCGATGCCGTTGAGGAAGTCGCGCCGCATCTCGGGGGTCTCGCCCGGCCAGTGCGGAAGCGGCCGGTCCTGGAAGATGCCCGTGTCCACCAGCAGACCGAAGTGGCGCGAGCCGGTGCGCTCGATGAAGCGCACATAGGCCTCCACCACCGGGTGGCGCAGCGGCGTGGGGGCATGGATCTCAGGGCAGATGACGATGCGGCGGCGCTCGGCCAGGTCCAGGCAGCGCTCGATGGCCTCTTCCCAGATGGGGTCGGGCACCAGGTCAAAGCTCACCACGCCGATCTTGGGGCGCACATAGGCAAAGCCCAGGCGCGCGGCCAGCTCGATGTCGCGCGACAGGTCGGCGGCGGCCTCGCGGGCGGTCATGGGCCGGGACAGGTGCAGCCGGGTGTCGATCCAGGCGCCGAAGTTGGTGGGCTCCAGGCGGTGGCGCTCCAGCAGGCGGAACCAGTGGTCGATCCAGGCGGTGTCGGGCTCGGGGTAGCCCGGCACATGGGCCTCGCCCAGCAGCTCAATGCCGGTGGCCCCCAGGTCGGCCACGGCGGCCAGCGCCTCCTCCAGGCCCATGACCGTGCCCAGGTCGTCGGTGAAGCTGTAGAGCGACACGCCGTAGCGGAAGGGTTTGCGTGTGGACGGTGTCATGGTCACCTCAGGGCAGGACGATGGTGGCCCAACGGGTTTCGACCACCACGCCGGGTTGGAACTCGATGGGGATGTAAGACTGGCGGATGCGCACCCCCACGGTGACTTCGTGCACCCCCGCCGCCAGCCCGCCGGGCCGGTCCACCTGGATGCAGGCGGGCTGGTCCAGCGGCCAGCGCAGGTCGCTGGCCTCGCGCAGCGCGGCCAGGTCCAGGCGGCGGCCCTGGAGCACGTAGTGGTTGAGGGTGTGGTCAAAGCGTTCACCGTCGACGGTGACGTCCACGCCATCCACCAGGCTGGCGCGCAGCCCCCGGTAGGACGGCAGGCGCAGCAGCAGCTCAAAGCCGGTGCGGGCGCCCTGCGGGCCGGTGTTGGCAAAGCCCCGTGACTGCACGAGGAAGCGTTCAAGCATGAGAACTCCAGAAAGAGGAGGAACAGCGCGGTGGCCTACAGGTCCACCACCAGCCGGGAGGACAGGGCGCGCGAGCAGCAGGGCGTGAACTGCCGCCCGGCTGGCCAGCCCTGCCTCGCCGCAGCCGCCCGGGTGGCCGCCAGCAGACCCGCCGGCCAGCAGCAGGCGCGGCGGCGGGGCGGCGCCCTGCCCTTCGCCCGGGTCGGGCCGCAGGGCGAACAGGTTGCGCGGTGCCCCCAGCTGCAGCACCTCGCCGCCCAGCAGCGCGCCACCCGCACCGGCCGCAGGCCCGTGGCGGGCGCGGCCGGCGGCATCACCGGCGTGTTCATGCCGCGCGGCCCCCCTGCTCGGCCGCGATCAGCTGGTCCAACAGGCGGCGGGCGCGCACGGCGGCGGCGTCGCTGGCCAGCAGCACCGGGTGGTGGTCCCAGAAGGGGGTGTCGCCCAGCGCACGCTGCTGCAACTCCAGCATGGGCAGGTCTTCGGTCTCAAAGGGCACGCGCAGCGCGGCGGTCTGCTGGCGGGCCAGGGCGGCGCCTTGCTCGCCCATGGCCTTGGGGAAGGCGATGCCGAACCAGTAGTGCGTGGTGGTGGCCGTCTCCGGGGTGAACAGGTGCGGCAGGAAGTTCTGCCGGCCCTCGCTGCGGGGGCGGCCGGTGGGCGTGGCGCCGGCATCCAGCAGCATGCTGGCGGGCGCGTCCCAGCGCACGTCGATCCAGCGGTCCACCCGCAGGCCCGGCGGCAGGCCCATGGCCTGGTAGAGGAAATCGGGCATCACCTCGTTCTCGGTCTGGCGCATCGACCAGACGGTCTGTCCCTCCTGCCGCAACTCGGTGTGGGCATGCTTGACGGCATCACTGCCCAGCGTGCCAGGGTGCAGGAACTCGATGTGTGAGAGGTCCAGGATGTTGTCCGTCTCCAGCACATAGTTGGCCCGGGCGTGCAGGTAGCCCTTGCCCACGTGCCAATGCGCGGGGTCCAGGGCCGAGAAGTCCGGAATGCGCGCGGCCTCGGCCAGGGCCGGGTCGCCCATCCAGATCCACAGGATGCTGTGGCGCTCCACCAACGGCCAGGACCGCACCCGCGCCGCCGCTGGCACCTTGCCATTGCCGTGCGGGTTGTGGGTGCAGGCGCCCGAGCCGTCAAAACGCAGGCCGTGGTAGGCGCACTGGATGGCCTGACCGTCGTCACACACCCGGCCGGCCGACAGCGGCACAAAGCGGTGCGGACAGCGGTCATCCAGCGCATGAGCCACGCCTTGCGCATCACGGAAGAAGACCAGCTTCTGGTCCAGCAGGGTGCGCGCCAGCAGGGCGCCGGGCTTCACCTCCTCGTCCCAAGCGGCCATGGTCCAGGCGTTCTTGAGGTAGCTCACGGGGTCTCCTTGTGGTGGGTAGAAAATGTGAACAGTGTTCACTTTAGAACCTGACGCCACCCACCACCCAGCGGGTAAACCCCCGGGCGCCCTGCACTGAGAATGCCGCCATGCCCCGCACGCGCGCCCCCCAAACCCCCGACGGCCCTGCCGACAACCTGACCGCCCCGGCGACCGAGCTCGCCCGCCAGACCCACCCCGCCACGGCGGACGCCCCGCGCCCCTACCACCACGGCCAGCTGCGCACGGCCGCGCTGGAGGCCGCCCGCCAGGTGGTGCGCCACCAAGGCCACGGCGCCGTGGCCATGCGGGAGCTGGCCCAGGGTCTGGGCGTGGCGCCCAGCGCCCTGTACCGCCACTTTGCGCACCGCACGGCCTTGCTGCTGAACCTGGCCGATGCGGTGCACGCCGAGCTCCTGGCCCAGTTGCAAGCCCTGGTGCAGGCCGAGGCCGACCCGCAGCGCGCCCTGCGCCACGCCGCGCACCAGTTCCTGGCGTTTGCGCAGGCCGAGCCCGGCCTCTTGCGCATGGTCTATGACGACGGTCTGATGAACGCCCCCGACGCCCAGGCCGCCCTGCCCGCCCTGCAGGCCACCCACGCCCTGCTGCTGGAGCTGACCCTGCGCGCCTGGCCGCAGCTGGGCCCGGCCGGCGCGCGGCTGCGCCTCATCGCCTACTGGTCCACGCTGTTCGGCTACGCCATGGTGCGCAGCCAGCACCTGCTGCAGCCCTATATGCACGCCGGCTTGGCCGACGCCGACATGGCGGCCGCCGTGGTGGCCGCCGCCATGGGTGAGACGGCGGTGGACTGAACGGGCCCGCCCACCTGCCACCAAGTGAGGGGCTAATCCGGTCGGGGAATGGCGTTGTACTGCGCCCGGGCGGCGTCGTATTGGCCGGCCTCGGTGGTCTGGTCGGGGTAGAGGCGGTAGCTGGGGGCCACGATGGGCTCCACGGTGTGGGGGTGCACCACGATCAGGGAGCGCAAGGCAAAGCGCTCGCCCGCCATGGCCTGCAGGGGGGCGGCCCAGCGCGCAAAGTCAGGGTCGTCCGCCGTGAGGACTTGCGCCCGGCCCTTGATCTTGCAGCCCTTCTGCACAAATACGTCGATGAAGCTCAGGCCCACCTGGGGGTGATGGCGGATATTGCGGACGGACTCCGGCGAGGCGATGTTGGCGATCACCACCCGCGCGCCGCCTTCCACCACGGCAAAGATCTCCTTGGGGCTGACGCTGGGCCCCCCTTCCGCGTCCACCGTGGCCAGCCAGCACAGGACAGAGCGGTGGGCGTAGGCGAGCAGTTCGGGATGGGTCATGGCCGGGGGGTGATGGGGCATGGGAAGCTGGTGAGGCGGGGGGAGCCGGCGGTGCAGTGGCGGTCGCGATGCATGTTGCCAAAGGTCGGGCAACGCCGTCGTTGGTGCCATCGTTGGTGCCGTCGCTGGTGCCATCGTTGACGCCACGCTTGGCTTCACTTCGCGCCGCCGTTCGCGCCGTGTTCTACCCCATTCACGCCCGCTACCGCCATTCCATCGCGACGGGCTGGCCAGGCCAGGGGCTGGAGCGGACAGTCAGGTCCATCGACACCGCTTTTGACCTCAAGGAGATTCTGATGACCCCCGCTTCTCACCTGCCCCTGTGGGTTCCCGTGCTGCTGGCTGTGCTGCTGGTGGTGGGTTGGCAGCAGTCGCAGCCGCGCCAGGTCAAGCCCAAGGCGCTGGTGGTGGTGGCGGCGGTGATGGCCGGGCTGTCGCTGCGCAGTGTGATGACGGTCTTGGGCGTTGAGCCGCTGGTGCTGGCCCTGTGGCTGGGCGGCTATGGCCTGGCGGTGGCGGCCGGGGCGCGCTACTTTGGCGCCCAGGGCTGGGTGGCGCGTGGTGAGGGCTCGGCGCTGCGGGTGCATGTGCCGGGCAGCTGGGTGCCCATGGGCCTGATCGTGGCGATCTTTGCAGCCAACACCGGCTTGAACGTGGCCCGCGCCCTGCACCTGCCGCTGCTGCAGGACGCTCTGGCCGCCGGGGTGGTGGCGGCGGTGGTGGGCGTGCTCAGCGGTGGCTTCGGGGCCCGGGCACTGGCGGTGCTGCGCTGCGCCCAGGCGGGCCGGCAAGAGCCGGGTCTGCCGGCGGCCGCCTGAGCGGCGCAGGGCCGGCGCAGACTGAAGCACAAGCCTGGGCCCCGGGCCCCAGGCTCATCAGTGGTTGTGCCCGTCACCATGCACCTGGCCGGGCCGGTGCACCACCGCATGCCCGGTGGAGGCGCGCAGGTCCACCCGGCGGCCGTGCTGCAGGAAGACCGTGGGCTGGGGCGCCGCGGTGGCGGCCAGGGCGTGGCGCCGCGTCGGCAGGCCGTCGGACAGGGGCTGCAGGGCCGCGGCCGAGGCCGGTGCCAGCGCGGTGAAGGGTGCCAGGGCGTGCACCGCCTGCCCGCCCACCACGGTCAGCAGCACCTGGTTGCGCGCCAGCTCCTCCTCGGGCACTTGCATGAAGTTCTTGTCAAGGACGATGAAGTCGGCGAACTTGCCCACGGCGATGCTGCCCACCTGCCGTTCCATGCGCAGCTGGTGGGCGGCGTTCAGGGTGATGGCGCGCAGCACGGCGGCACGGCTCAGGCCGGGGGCGTTGTTGATGGGGCCGGCAAAGTCGGGGCCAAAACCGTTGGGGCTTTCAGGGTCGCCCGCGCGGGTGACACCGATCTTCAGCGCCAGGAGCTGGTCGAAGGGGTCGATGGGCCAGTCGCTGCCAAAGGCCACGCGGGCGCCGGCCTGGTGCAGGTGGCCCGAGGGCTCCATGCGCGCAAAGCGGGTGGGGCCCAGGTGGTGCTCGGTCTCCCCCACCGAGTAGGGCGCGCGCTGGGCCCACTGGAAGGAGAAGGTGGCCGTCACGTCCAGCGCCCCGAAACGGGCGTCGTCGGCCGGGTCCACGGTCTCGTTGTGGGCGATGGCCGGGCGCCAGTCCACGCCGGGCAAGGCAGTGCGCACCTGGGCCACGCCGTCCAGGGCAGTGCGCACCGCACGGTCACCGGTGGCATGCATGTGCACATCCAGGCTGGCTTGAGCGGCTTGTCGGAGCACCGGGTTGAGCACCTCGGCCGGGAAGTACAGGTTGCCCAGGTTCTCGCCGGCCACCCAGTGCGGGGCCTCGGCCGTGCCGACGTTGGTGAAGTACGGCGTCAGCAGTGCGCCGGTATCGGCCGGGGCGTTGACCACCCCATCGACAAACAGCTTGGCGTGCCGGAAGCGCACGGTGGGCCGCACCTGCGGCGTGCCCTGGTCAAAGCGGGTGGCCAGGGCCTGCACCTCGGCCACGGCGGCGGCGGGGTCGGCCGCCGCCTCGTCAGGGCTGATCTGCACCGCGAAGAAGGCGCGGGCCGTCAGCTCACCGGCCTTCTGCAGGGTGGTGAACACCACGCCATGGTCGGCGCCGGAGGCTGCATCCATGAAGGTGGTAACGCCCTGGGTGCGCAGCGCCAACAGCGCGGCACGGCCCTGGGCCAGCTTGTCGGTGTCGCTGTCGGGCGGGATGAAGGCGGCCACCTGCCAGCTGGCGGCGTCTTCACAGATGCCGTTGGGTTCACCCGCGCTGTTGTGGGCAAAGGCGCCGCCCGCCGGGTCCGGCGTGTCGCGGGTGATGCCGGCCAGGGCCAGCGCCCGGCTGTTGACCAGGGCGGTGTGGAAGTCTGACGAGCGCACCAGGATAGGCCGCCGCGTGGTCAGCGCATCCAGCACGGTCTTGTCGGGGTCGGCGTCCACGGCCTGGGTGCCCTGGCGCGACCAGTTCACCACCTCCAGCCAGGCGTCGGGCTCTTTGCTGGCACTGCCGTCCAGGCAGGCCTGGATGGCGACCTGCATCTGCGCCCGGGTGAGCGAGGCGTATTTCAGGTCGCACAGCAGCAGCGCGCGGCCGCCGGCCAGGCTGTGCAGGTGGGCGTCCACAAAGCCGGGCATGAGCATGCGCCCGCCCAGGTCCATGACCCGGGTGCCACGGCCCACATGGGCCTCGGCGCCAGCGTCGGTGCCCACGTAGACGATGCGTCCGTCCTTCACGGCCACGGCCTGCTGCACGCTGTCGGTGGCGTCCACGGTGTAGACGTAACCGTTGCGCAGCACCAGGTCGGCATCCTCAGGGCCGCCGCTGCAGGCGCCCAGCACCGCCAGCACCGCCAAGGCCACGCCCGCCCCCAGCCCGCCCGCCGCCCAGCGTCCGGCGCGCCGTGGGGGTCTGGCCATGGTGTTCTTGTTCATCGTCCTTCTCCGTCTCTGCACCTGCCCTCTGCAGGCCCAGCCAGCGTAAAGAAGGGTGAAGCCGCGCCGCCCCCTGCAGATGCAGAGGGACAGGGTTGGCCCGAGCCCATGAAGGTGCCGGCCAAGGTGCCGGTAAGGGCGTGCGCCGAAGTCGCCCAGGTCAGCGATGGCTCAAGCCCAGGGCCTGGGCCAGCTCCACCTTGTGGCGCACGCCCAGGCTGCTGTAGACGGTGCGCAGGTAGGTGCGCACCGTGGCCGGGCTCAGGCCCAGCTGGCGGGCGATGGCCTTGTAGGTGACGCCGCTGGCATAGAGCAGCGCGGCCTCGCGCTCGCGGGGCGAAAGGTCCTGACCGGGCCCGCCGGGCCGGCCCAGGTGCAGGGCCAGCAGCTCGCCGCAGGCCGAGACGGCCAGGCTCTGGCGCCCCAGCCGTAAGGCACTGCCACCGCCCGTCAGCCGCGCCAGCAGCGCCGCCGGCAGCTGGGTGCCGCGCCAGCCCGGATGGGCCTGCTGCAGGGCGCGGGCCAGGTCGGCGCCCAGGTAGAGCAGGCGGCCATCGGGCTGGCACAGGGCCATCTGCCGGGCATCGCCCACCAGGCTCTGGCGCAGGGTGTCCTGCACCACGTCGCTCCAGTGCTGGCGCAGGTGCTGCAGGTACAGGCCAAAGAGCAGTGCCTCGTCGTCGCTGAAGGCGGGCTGGCCGGCCGGGCGGTACAGCGAGACGAAAAACATCAGGCCACTGACCGGCAGCTCCAGCGTGACCGCCATGGCGTGGTGCAGGCCGTGCCGGCGCACAAAGGCGGCCACCGCCGGCGGGTCGTCGGCATCACCGCTGTCCCGGCAAACCTGGCCCAGGCGCGCCATGGAGCCCTGGCCAAAGCTGTCCACGCTGCTGAGCGCGTTCCACTCGTCGGCAAAGCTGGGGGGCAGGCCCAGGCTGCCGTGCTGCCAGTTGTGCGCGGGCTGTGGGCCCACAGCGCCACTGTTCTCGCCCCACCAGGCGCTGGTGAAGGGCAGCAGGCCGTGAAACTCCTGCAGCGCCACCTGCAGCCACTGCGCCGGCTGGCCATGGCGGGCCAGTTCATGCAGACGCAGCAGGCAGGCGCTGAAGGCGGGCAGCAGGTCGGCGCGGGCCACCGGCTGCCCGGGTGGGCCGGTGCGGCTGGGCGAACGGGACGCGTGACGGCTGCCAGGGCTCATGCCCCGGCACCTTACACGGCTTCAGCCCAGGGCGCGCAGCGGCGCCCAGGCCGCCTGAAAGCGCGCCCGCCGCGCCAGCAGCGGCGCGCGCGCGGCCGCCGGGCGGGGCTCGAACACCTGCTCGATGGCGGGCGGGGCCATCACCGCGGCCTCGGCGTGGCCCAGGCTGCACAGCGCCAGGCGGGCCGCGCCCAGGGCCGGCCCCACTTCGGCGGCCAGCGGGCGCTGCAGCGGCAGGTCCAGCACGTCGGCCAGCACCTGCAGCCAGCGCCCAGACCGGGCGCCGCCGCCGGTGGCCAGCAGGGCCTCGGGGCGGGCGCCAGCCTCACGCAGTGCGTCCAGGCCGTCGGCCAGGGCAAAGGCCACGCCTTCCAGCACCGCCTGGGTCATGTCAGCGCGGCCATGGCTGGCGCGCAAGCCCAGGAAGGCACCGCTGGCCGCCGGGTCGGCATGGGGCGTGCGCTCGCCGCTGAGGTAGGGCAGGCACAGCGGCAGCTCGGCCGCCGGGTCCAGGGCGGCGGCATCCAACTCGGCCAGCAGGGCGGCCACGGGCTGGCCACACACCTCCGCCCACCAGGCCAGCACGCTGGCGGCGTTGAGGTGCACCGCCATCTGGTGCCAGGTGTGCGGCCGGGCGTGGCAGAAGGCATGCACGCCGCGCGCCGGGTGCGGCTGGGGCTGCGCGGTGGGCAAGAAGATCACGCCCGAGGTGCCCAGCGACACCAGGCCCTGCCCGGGATGCAGCACCCCCAGGCCCAAGGCGGCGGCGGCGTTGTCGCCCGCGCCTGCGGCCACATGGACCGCCGGTGACAGGCCCCAGGCCCGTGCCCACTGCGGCAGCAAATGGCCGACGACCTGGGCGCTTTCATGCAGTACGGGCATGTGGCGCCGCTGCAAGCCGGTGGCCTTGAGCTGTTCATCCGACCAGTCGCGCCTGGCCAGGTCCAGCCACAGGGTGCCCGCCGCATCGCTGGGCTCGCTGCTGGCCACGCCGGTGAGCTGCAGCACCAGCCAGTCTTTGGGCAGCAGCACCCGGTCCAGGCGCTCGAACACAGCAGGTTCGTGCGCTGCCACCCACAGCAGCTTGGGGGCGGTGAAGCCGGCCATGGCCACGTTGCCGGTGTCCTCGCGGCTGTTCGGGGCGCGCACTTCCAGCTCTGCGCACTGGGCCTGGGCGCGGCCGTCGTTCCAGAGGATGGCCGGGCGCAACGTCTGGTCCTGCGCGTCCAACAGCACGGCGCCGTGCATCTGGCCGGCCACCGCCAAGGCGCGCACCCGGGCCCAGGCGGCCGGCGCCAGCTGCGCGCGCAGGGCGTTCACCGCGGCGTCGGTCGCGGCCCACCAGTCGGCCGGGTCTTGCTCACTCCACAGGGGGGCCGGGCGCGAGACGGTCAGTGCCGCATGCGCTTGGGCCAACAGCGTGCCGTCGGCCTGCAGGGCCACCGCCTTCACGCCTGAGGTGCCCAGGTCCAGGCCCAGGGTCACGTCGTCGGTGCGGGCGCTCATGGCCGGGCTCCGGGGGGGCTGGCCTCTGCGCCGGGGGCGGAGCCGGCGCCCAAGCCGGCGCTGGCACCCGCATCACGCTCGACGGCCATCAGCGCCTGCACGCGTTGCATCAGGTCCAGCACGGCCGCAGTGGCCGCCACCGGGTGCTGCGGGTGCTCGGTCTGCCCGGCGCGGATGGCCTGGTGGGCGGCACGGAACATGGGCGCGTAGCCGGCCCCCTCGCGCGGGAAGTCCAGCTGCTGCACCTGGGGCGGGGCGGGCGGCCGGCCCGTGGAGACCTTCAGGCCGCCGGGCGAGAACAGCGGCTCCTGGAAGTCGATGGCGCCGCCGTCTCCGCCCAGCCAGCCGCGCGGCGGCATCCAGCCGATGATGGAGGTGGCCAGCTGGGCCATGGCGCCGCCGGCGTAGCGCAGGGTGATGGCCTCGGCCAGGTCCACGCCGTCCGGGCGCATCTGGCCGGTGACGCGCACCTCCTCGGGTTCGCCCAAGAACATTTGCGCCAGGGTCAGCAGGTACACGCCCATGTCGTACAGGGCGCCGCCGCCCAGCGCCGGGTCCCAGAAACGCGCCGGGCCGTTGGCGGGCACGGGGTAGCCCAGACCCGCCTGCAAAAAGCGCGGCTGGCCGATGACCCCCTCACGGACCAACTCGACCGCACGCTGCATGGCCGGGCTGAACTTCATCCACATGGCCTCCATGACCAGCACGCCGTGCTCGGCCGCCAGGCGGCCCAGGGTGCGGGCCTCGTCGGCGGTCATGGTCAGGGGCTTTTCGCACAGCACATGCTTGCCGGCCACCAGGGCCTGGCGCGCCAGCGCAAAGTGGGTGGCATGCGGGGTGCCGATGTAGACGGCGTCCACCTCGGGGCTGGCGCACAGCGCGGTGTAGTCGTCAAAGGCCAGGGGCAGGCCGTGCTCGGCCGCAAAGGCGTCGGCCCGCTCGCGCGAGCGCGAGCAAATGGCCACCAGCCGGGCCTCGGGGCACAGGCGCAAATCGCCCACGGTGCGGCGGGCGATGCCACCGCTGCCCACGATGGCCCAGCGAATCGGGCGGACGGCTGAAGAAGAAACGGACATGGTTGGAGGTCCTTTGGAGTAGGAACGCAAGGGCCTGGCCGCTGGGCCAGGCCCCCGAGGTCAATGCGCCGCCGGCGCTTCGCCCCCCGACACCGGTGCCGGTGCCGGGCTGAGGGCCGGCATGCGCCAGGCCAGCACCAGGCTCACCCCCAGCAGGCCGGCCAGGCCGGGCAAGGCCAGCAGCAGGCTGTGCGGGCCCAGGGCCGGCGCGCCGCCGTGGGGCAGCAGCGCCGCCACCAGGGCGATGGCCGCCACGGCGGCAAACTGCCGCCCGGCATTGACCGCGCCCGAAGCACCACCGGCCTGGGCCCGCGGCACCGACTGCAGCGTGACAGCCGTCAGCGGCGGGCCGATGAAGCCCACGCCCAGGCCCAGCAGCGCCTGGGAGAGCCACCCGGGCAGGCCCTGCACCGCCGCCACGGGCGCGCCCAGCATGCCGGCCGCCACGGCGGCCATCAGCCCCACCCCCAGGGTCTGCAGCAGCAGGCCCCAGAAGATGCAGCGCGCGCCCAGGCGGGCAAAGGCCAGCCGGCCCAGCCAGCTCACGCTGGCCATCACGCCCAGGGCGATGGGCAGGCACAGCAGAGCCATCTGCGTGGCCGACAGGCCGGCCCCCATCTGCCAGGCCAGGGTGAGCACGAACAGGTGCGCCGGCACCACCCCCGTGCACAGCAGCGACAGGCCCAGGCCCAGGCGGTAGCCCCGGTCCTGCAGCAGCGCGGGCTGCACGATGGGCTGCCCGCCCCGGGCGGCCAGGCGCTGGCAGTGCCGCCACAGCGCCCAGGTCCAGCCCGGCGCGCTGGCCAGCAGGGCCAGCAGCGGCAGCGACCAGCCCTGCTCCGGCCCCTGCACCAGCGGCACGGCCCAGGCGCAGGCGGCCAGCAGGCACCAGCCGGTGCCGGCCAGGTCCAGCGAGGTGCCGGGCTGGGGCGGGTCGGGCGGCAAGAGGCGCAGCGCGCCCACCATGGCCAGCCCCCCCACCGGCAGGTTGATGAGGAAGACCACCCGCCAGCCCAGGCCCAGCGGGTCGGCGTCCAGCAGCAGGCCGCCCACCACCGGCCCCAGGGCGGCCGACACCCCGCCCAGCAGGCCGAACAGGGTGAAGGCGCGCATGCGCTCATGCGGGGCATAGAGCGCCTGCATGAGGGTGAGCACCTGCGGCACCATCAGCGCGGCGCAGGCCCCCTGGGCCAGCCGCGCCGCCACCAGGGCCGGGGCCGTGGGCGCCAGCCCGCAGGCCAGCGAAGCCAGGGTGAAGCTGCCCACGCCCCACAGGAACATGGTGCGGTGGCCGTACAGGTCACCCAGGCGCCCGCCCACGATGAGCAACACCGCAAAGGCCAGGGCGTAGCCGGCCACCGTCCACGCCACCTGGGCCGGCCCGGCGGCCAGGGCCTGGCCCATGGCCGGCAGGGCCACGTTGACGATGGTGACGTCCAGCAGGTCCATCACGAAAGCGATGAGCACCACCGTGAAGGCCAGCGTGCGCCGGCGGCCGTCGATCATCGGGTGGCCGGCCATCAGACGAAGCGGTTGAGCAGATTCTCCAGCCGCTCCTGGCGGCCGGAGCGGGGCTGCGGGGCCACGCCCTGGGCGTGCACCCGCTCGGCCAGGGCGTCCAGGCTGGCGCCGGCCTCAATGGCAAGGCCCAGCTCGCCCTGCCAGCCGGCGTAGCGCTCCGCACGCGGCTGCTCCAGCGCGCCGGACTCGTACAGCTCAGCGGCGCACAAGAAGGCGCGGGCCAGGGTGTCCAGCCCGCCGATGTGGCCTTCGAGCTGGTCGATGGGGTCGAGGCTCTGGCGGCGCACCTTGGCGTCGAAGTTCATGCCGCCCTGCCCCAGCCCCCCGGCGCGGATGATCTCCAGCATGGCCGGCACCAGCTGCACATGGTTGTGGGGGAACTGGTCGGTGTCCCAGCCCAGTTGCTCGTCGCCCCGGTTGGCGTCAATCGAGCCCAGCAGGCCCAGCGCGGCGGCGGTGGCCACCTCGTGCTCAAAACTGTGGCCGGCCAGCGTGGCGTGGTTGACCTCCAGGTTGACCTTGACCTCGTTCTCCAGGCCATAGCGCTTCAAAAAGCCGTAGACCGTGGCGGTGTCGTAGTCGTACTGGTGCTTGGTGGGCTCTTGCGGCTTGGGCTCGATCAGGATCGTGCCGGTGAAGCCGATCTTGTGCTTGTGCGCCACCACGGCGGCCAGGAAGCGGCCGTACTGGTCCAGCTCGCGCTTCAAGTCGGTGTTGAGCAGGGTCTCGTAACCTTCGCGGCCGCCCCACAGCACATAGTTGGCGCCGCCCAGGCGGTGCGTCCATTCCAGCGCATGCTTGACCTGCGCGGCGGCATGGGCGTAAACGGCGGGGTCGGGGTTGGTGGCTGCGCCGCTCATGTAGCGCGGGTGGCTGAACAGGTTGGCCGTGCCCCAGAGCAGTTGGATGCCGCTGTCTTGCATCTTGCGGGCGGCGCGCTCCAGCACGGCGTCCAGCAGGGCGTTGGACTCGCGCAGCGTGGCGCCCTCGGGGGCCACGTCGCGGTCATGGAAGCACCAGAACGGCAGGCCCAGGCGGGTGAAGAAGTCAAAGGCGTTGTCCAGCTTGAGCTGGGCCGCGGCCAGCGGCGCGCCCTGGAACCAGGGGCGCTGGAACAGCGGATCGCCCAGGGCAAAGGGGTCTTGCCCGCCCCAGCAGAAGGTGTGCCAGTAGCAAACAGCCGGGCGCAGGTGTTCAGCCAGGGTCTTGCCCAGCACCACGCGCTGGGCGTCGTACCAGCGGAAGGCCAGGGGGTTGTGGGAGTCGGGGCCTTCGTAGCGGACGAAGGGCAGGTCGGCATAGACGTGGGCGGTCATGGCAGGTCCATCAGGAACAAAGGGGCGAGCACAGGCCTGCCGCGCCCGGCAAGGGCGCAACGGCAGGGCTCAGGCCACCAGGATGAGAGAGGGAGAACCCCCTAGGCGGCACCGGCCGGCACCAGACGGCGCCGGCACCGGCCGGGCGCTGCGGGGGTGGGGACGGGATCCGGTGGAGATCAGGACCGGACCCCGGCGCCTCACCGGGCCAGCGCGGTGCGGGCGGGCCCTCCCCGGCCCACCCACTGCTGACCCACGGCGATGACCAAGCAGATCACGCCGGACACCAGGAAGACATGCAGCAGGTTGCCGCCCACCCAGCCACGCACCAAGGTGACATAAAGCGGCGAGACGAACTGCCCCAGGAAGAAGGCACTGCACCACCAGCCCATGCCACGGCCGCGGAAGCGCTCGGGCAACTCGCGCAGGCTCCAGCCCACCAGCACCGGGATGGCCATGCCCGCGCCCAACTGCTGCACAAAGGCCGCCACCAAGGCCACGCCCAGGCCCTGGTCCAGGCCAATGCCCGTCAGGCCCAGGCCCAGCAAGGCGAAGAGCGCCGAGAACTGGGTGGCCACGCTGCGCTTGGACAGCAGCTTGTAGACCAGCGCGCCC
Source organism: Ideonella livida (assembly GCF_010499455.1). Classification (GTDB taxonomy): domain Bacteria; phylum Pseudomonadota; class Gammaproteobacteria; order Burkholderiales; family Burkholderiaceae_C; genus Ideonella; species Ideonella livida. The sequence goes on from NZ_JAAGOH010000012.1 coordinate 131,714, forward strand.
ACCGGCACACCCAGGCTGACCAGGCCGGTGTAGAGGCCCAGGTCACCGCCCCGCTTGATGCCCATCTGGTCCAGGGCCAGCGAGAACTGCAAGGTGTAGACGAAGTAGATGGCCGACAGCACAAAGGTGGTGGCGGCGATGCGCACCATGAGCCCGCTGGGGAAGGCCATGATGGTGGCGGTGCCGGGCTCGTTCACGCCGGGGGCCTGGGCGCGCGGCGGCTCGTAGGCGGTGAAGAAGGCGAAGGCCGCCATGACCAGGGCCAGGCCGTAGATCAGGAAGGGCAGGTTCCACTGGATCATGGAGAGGTGACCGCTGCTGGTGATGAGCAGCACGCCCGCGCCCGGGCCCACCAGGCTTTGCCACATCAGCCACTTGGCGCGCTCCTCCTTCTGGAAGTAGTCGCCCAGCAGCGCGTTGCCCACGGTGAGGATGAAGGCCTCGCCTACCCCCAGCAGCAGCCGGCCGGCGAACAGGGCCTCAAAGCTGTCCAGGAAGAAGGGCAGCACGCCGCCCAGGCCATAGAGGGTGGTGAAGATCAGCAGCAGGCGGCGCCGGCCAATGCGGTCGGTCAGCGCGCCGGCAAAGGGCGAAAACAGCGCCACGCACAGGCCAGGTGCGGACAGCACCAGCGGCGCCAGGGTCTGGATGCCGGGCACATGCTGAAAGTTCTTGACCAGGGCCGGCACGATGGGCATCAAGGTCACGATGGCCATCATCGGCAGCAGGCCGATGACCACGATGACCAGGCCCTGGGCCAGGCCGGCAGTTCGGGCAGCTTGCATGGGATGTCTCCGTTGTCGTTGTCCAAGGGGGCGCCCGACCCCGCAGGGGTGGGGCGCCGTCAGCTTCAGGCGCTCAGCGCCGGGGAATGACCGTACTCGCTGGCGATGTAGCCGCAGGCCCGGGCGGTCAACGCCATGGTGGTCAGCGTCGGGCCGCAGGTGCCATTGGTGACAAAGCAGCTGCTGTCGGTGACGAACACATTGGGCGCGTCCCAAACCTGGTTGTGTGCGTTGAGCACCGAGGTCTTGGGGTCGTCACCCATGCGCGCGCCGCCGCACTCGTGGATGGCGCCACCCACGGCCACGCTGCGCTTGTAGGCCAGGCGGAACATCAGGCGCTCATACCACTTGGCGCTGGGCATAAAGGGACCGTCGGAACTGATGCCCAGCGGGCTGATGAGGAAGTCGGCTTGCAGGCCGGCGGCCTTCATGACTTCCTTTTGCACCTGCACCTGGTCGCGCAACAGCTTCAGGTCGTTGTCGCGCAGCCGCACGCTGACCGAGGGGATGGGCACGCCCAGCCGGTCGCGGCGCGCGGCCAACTGCACCCGGTTGTCCACATGGGGCAGGATCTCGCCATGACCGGTCAGGCCGAAAACCGAGTCCAGGTGCGCCGGCAGCATGGGACGGCCCACGATGCCCTGCAGGTTGAAGCCGCCGGCATAGCCCAGCTCGCCCGGCTTCTTGAGCTGGCGGAAACGCGGGACGTAGATGCCGCCATGGTTGTCGGCCGGGCTGGTGCCGTCCACCAGCTCACCGCCCTTGAAGCCCGGCGCGGTGCCAAAGCCCAGCGTCAGCATCTGGTCCATGAAGTAGCGGCCCACCAGGCCTGAGCTGTTGCCCAGCCCGTGAGGATGCCGCTCTGCCTTGGAGTTGAGCAGCAGGCGGATGCTCTCGATGGTGGAGGCGCAGAGCATCACCACATTGGCGCGCACCTCGTGGCGCTGGCCGGTGGCCTTGTCGATGTAGGTCACGCCGGTGGCGCGGCCGGTGCGCGCGTCGGTGTTGACGCGCTCCACGGGCGAGTGGGCGCGCAGCGTCAGGTTCCCGGTGGCCGCGGCGGCCTGCAGCGGCGTGGTGGTGCGGTGGCGCTGGGCGTCGGCGGGCGTGGCTTCCTTGCGCACATAGCGCCAGGCCATCACCTTGGCATCGCTGAAGCGGCCCTCCACCGCGGCCTTGAACTTCTGCTCAGCCTGAGAAAGGCCTGCCGGCCGCACGTAGGCACCGGACGGACAGTAATCGATGCCATCGTCATTGCCCACGATGCCCAGAAACCGCTCCACCCGCTCGTACCAGGGCGCCAGGTCGGCATAGCCGATGGGCCAGTCAAAGCCGGCGCCTTCATGGCTCTTGAACTTGAAGGTGTAGTCCGACATGCGCAGCGCCACCCGGCCCCAGGCCAGGAAGCGGCCGCCCACTTGCTTGCCCCGCAGCCAGAGGTAGAAGTCCTCGGGCGACTCGTAGGGATGCTCGTTGTCGTTGACGAACAGAAAGGCCTTCTCGGGCGAGTAGAAGGAGGTAAGCGCCTGCTTGTGCTGGCCGCTCAGGCCGGCCTTGATGCGCGCCCAGGAACCGATGGCGGCGAACTGGGCCTTGGCGGCCAGCTCGAACTTCTCCTCGGGCAGGGGGCCACCAGCCTCCAGCACCAGCACCTTGAGACCGCGCTCGGTGAGTTCCTTGGCGGCGATGCCGCCGGTGGCGCCGGAGCCAACGACGATGGCGTCGAATGCGTCTTGGGTCATGTCAGGCTCTTCAGGCGGTGGGGGTCTCGGGATCGGTGGCGTAGGGCGCCGGCGGGCGCGGCACCACAGCCTGGGCGGTTTGGGTGCTGTAGGCCTGGTAGAAGTCCTCGGCCGGCGCGTCGGTGTCGGGCAGCCACACCGGCTTGCCGTCGTGGCCGAAGTAGGCCAGGTTCTCGTGGAAGGTCTGGAAATCGGGCACGGCTTCGGTGCAGGCGGCAAAGTCGATCCAGTTGCGGCCATAGGGCGCACGGAAGACCTCGAAGCAGCGGAAGCGCCAGATCTTCCAGACGCCGTCCTGCAGCAGGGCGTGCATCTCGTACTTCATCGCCACCCAGTGGGCCCACACCTTCTGGCCGTTGACCAGGTCCTTCTCGTACAGGAAGGCGGGCGCGTTGGCCGCCTGCGCCGGGTCGGTCAGGCCGGACTCGACGCCGCCGACGATCCAGATGCCGCGGGCGCTCTGCCCGTCGGCCGCCACCTGGATCGACGGCGTGGTGCTGTAGTGCAGCAGCAGCTTGCCCACCGGCTGGGGGCGGCCGCGGTGGTAGGCGGTGATGCTGTCCCAGTTGGTGTACAGGCCCTTGTTGGAGTACTGGGCCCGCATGCCGGGCGTGCCGGGCTTGACCCACAGGTCGATGATCTGCTCGTCGGCGTAGCCGTTGTGCAGGTGCATGTAGTTGGAGAACAGGTTCTCCACCTCGCCCCGGGCCTCGGCGCGGGCGACGCGGGCCTGCAGGGCCGCCAGCTGGGCCTGCAGGTCGGTGTGTTCGGCGGTGTGCATGTCGGCTCTCGGATTCGTGGCCCGGGCTCAGAGGCCCAGGGTGCGGCGCGTCAGCGCCAGCGATTGATCAATGGGCAGCGTGGGCAGGTACTCCAGGCCGATGGACCCGGTGTAGCCGCGCTGGCGCAGCAGGGGCAGCAGGCCGGACCAGTCCAGCGCGCCGGTGCCGGGCTCGTGGCGGCCTTCAAAGTCCGCCACCTGCACATGCGCGACCAGGCCGGTGCGGTCGGCAAAGGCCTGGGCGAAGGTCTCGCCGCTGACGGCGCCGTGGTAGACGTCGGCCAGCAGGCGCAGCGCCGGGTGGTCCACCGCCTCGACGAGGTCCAGGCCCTGGCGCACCTGGTGCACCGCCATCAGGTGGCCGCCGATGACCATGTGCACCGGCTCCAGCAGCAGTTCCACACCGCCATCGGCGGCGATGCGGGCGGCCTCGCGCAGCACGGCGACGATGTTCGCGCGCTGCTCGGCCTCGGCCACGCCGGGCATGGCGAAGCCCGAGGCCAGGATGATGCGGGCGGGCGCACCGGCGCCCTTCAGTTGACCATTCACACGGCGGGCCACCGGCACGGTGTCGCGCACGGCGGCCAGCACGGCGGCGTGTTCGGCGGGGTTGACCAGGCTGGCGCGCGGGTCGGCGCACAGGCTGAACACCTGCACGCCGGTCTCGGCCACCGCGTCGGCCACCGCGTCCATCGGCTTGTCCCGCCACAGCCACATGTCGACGGCGTCAAAGCCGTCGGCCTGGGCCGCGCGGAATCGGTCGGTGAACCCGGGATGCTCGGCCTTGTAGAGCATCTCGATGCAGGGGATGAGCTTCACGCCGCCACCTCCGACAGGCCGAAGACCTCGCGCGTGCGCTGCAGCGAGGCCAGGGTGCCGTTGCTGGGGCGGTACTCCAGGCCGATGGCACCGCTGTAGCCGGCGGCCTTCAGGTCGGCCAGCCAGGTGGTCCAGTCGATGGTGCCGGTGCCGGGCTCGTGGCGGCCGTGGGTGTCGGCCACCTGCACGTAGCCGATCAGGTGGGCGCGCTGCAGGATCTGGCGGTGGTCCTCGCCCATCACCTCGGCGTGGTAGGCGTCGTACAGCAGGCGCACGGCCGGGTGGTTGACCGCTTCGACGATGTCCAGGCCCTCGATGGCCGAAGCCATGAAGAAGCCGGGGTGGTCCACGCGGGTGTTCAGCGGCTCCAGCAGCAGGCGCATGCCGGCCGCCGCGGCCACCGGGGCCAGGTGCTTGAGGTTGTGCACCATGGCGGCATGCTGCTCTTCGGCGGACACGTCCTTGAGCGCCGGGCCGCCGGCGATCACCATGTCGGTGGCGCCCCAGCGCTGGCAGGCGGCGATGGTGCGCTCCAGGGCCTCGATGATGAAGGCGGTCTTGCTGCGGTCCACGCAGCCCACACGCGGGCCCACGGTGATGCTTTGCAGGTGGACGCCGGTTTCCTTCAGCGCGGCCTCGACCGCGTCGGCATCGACCTGGTTCCACATGTGGAACTCGACGTGCTTCAGGCCGGCCGCCGCAGCGGCGCGGATGCGCGCCGGCAGGTCGCCGGCTTCGTTGAACATGTACAGGTCTTCAATGACGGCGCACAGTTGCATGGTGTGTTCTCAATGGGGTTGCAGGGTCAGGCCAGCAGCGGCTGCAGCACATGGCGAACGGTCCAGGCGTTCTGCATCATGGCGGCGGCCTGGGGCGCCGGGCCCTTGTCGCTCTCGACGATCAGCCAGCCGTCATAGCGGGCCTCACGCAAGGCCGTCATGAAGGCGGTCCAGTCCACCAGGCCGCTGCCCAGCTCGCCAAACCAGCGCTGTACGCCGCGCTGGCCGCCGGCCAGCAGCAGGGCGCGCTCGGCATTGGGGGCGCGGTATTCGCCCTCGCTGTCCACGGCCAACGCATCCTTCAGGTGGATGTGCCAGACGCGGGGCTGAAAGCGCCGGTACCAGGCGGTCACATCGTGGCCCGCCATGGTGAGCTCGGCGGTGTCCAGCGCCAGGCCCACGGTGGTGGTGTCCAGCTGCTGCAGCCAGGCCTCGACCTCGTCCAGGCTGCGCAGGGCCGAGAGCGCATCCAGGTGCAGCACGGTCTTGACGCCCAGGGCCGCGGTCATCGCGCCGACCGCGTTCCAGCAGTCGGCGGCAGCGGCCTGGCGCTCAGCGTCCAGCCCACCATGCTTGCCATAGGGCGGCAAGGCACGCACAACCAGGCAGTCGCCGCCGACCTCGGCCAGGAAGCGGGCGAAGACCTCGGCCTGTTGCAGCAACAGGGCATGGTGGCTGCGGTCGGTGCAGTCCAGGCCGTGGTGCAGTTCCTCGAAGCTCATCTGCAGCGGGTCGAGGAACAGGCTGGCCACGCGGCGGATGCCCCACTCGCGCAGCTTCAGCTTGAAGTGGTCGACCGAGCCGAAGTTGATGACGATGTTCTCGGGCCGGCCCATCGGGTCCCAGCGGCCAGTGCCGGCGCTGAGCTCGATGGCGTCGAAGCCGCAGGCGGAGGTGACCTTCAACGCGCGTTCGTGCTGTTCCAGCCGGGCGAAGCCGGTGAAGCCGGCCTTCCATTGGTTGATGGCGTAGGCCCACTGGGCCCCGCCGACGCTCTTCTTCACATCAGTCATGAATCGGCCTCAGCACGTTGCGCAGGTACCAGGCCGCGATGGCCGTGCTCTCCGGGTAATTGCCGCCGCCCACGTCGGCCTTGTCGTGCTCGACGCCGACCCAGCCTTGCCAGTTCGTGTCCTTCATGGCGCCATACAGGGCCGGGAAGTCCACCAGGCCGCCCTCGGTGCCCATCTCGTAGAACCAGCGGTCGGTGGTGGGGGCCATGACCTCGGCGTCGGGCTTGCGGCGGTAGTCGCCGTTCACGTCCACGTGGTGGGTGTCCTTCAGGTGGAAGGCCGCCACACGCTCGCGCTGGTCGATGAACAGCTGCACCGGGTCGACCCCGGCGATCACGTGCTGCGCCGTGTCCAGGCACAGGAAGACGTAGCGCGGGTCGGTCCAGTCGTAGAACTTGCGCAGCTGCTCGGCGCTGCGGATGCCGCAGAAGAACTCGTGGTGGCAGCAGGTCTTGACGCCGTAGCCCTCCAGCGTCATTTTTCCGATGCGGTTCCACAGCTCGGCGCAGGCCCGGATCTTGTCGTCGGTGACCGGCTCCACGTCAAAGTACAGGCCGGCGGGCATGACGATGAAGTTCTGCACCCCCAGGCCGGCGCTGCTCTTCATGATGTGTTCGGCGTACCCGGCCATGCGGTCGTGCGTGGCGCGCACGTGCGGCGTGCTTTGGCGCGCGTCGTACATCACCGCGTGGAACAGGCTGAGCACGCGGTCGATGCCACGGCTTTGCATGTGGGCACGCGCCGCCTCCAGCGAGCCGAACAGGTCGCGCAGCACCGGCAGGTGGAAGTCGAAGGTCTCGATGGCTTCGTAACCCACGCCGGCGATCTGCTTGAGAAAAGCGTCGAAACGCTCCACCGAGCTGTACTGCGAGACCTGGCCCTGGGCCGTGTCCACGCGCCAGTGGTCCATGTAGGCGTAGCGCAAGTTGCGCCCGGACAATGTCTGCCCCACGGCCGACGAGTACGTCGTCCGGTCCCCCGAGGGGACGGCGGGCCGGCTTGGGAGCGGCCCGGCGCTCGGCCCGCTCACGCTGCTTGCCCCGTGTGCTTGGCGATCACGCGCCGGGCCTGCGCCTGGTGCTTGGCCACCATCTCGAAGGCGTCCACATTGCGCATGTAGAGGTGGCCCTCCCATTCGCTGGACATGAAGCCGGTGAAGCCGCCGTCGTGGAAGACCGGCAGGATGCTGTTGTAGTCGATCGAGGCCTCGTCGCCGTGTTCGTCGAAGTCGTAGAACTTGCCGTGCACGTGGACCACCTGCGGCATGATCTCCTTCCACATCTCGGCGGTGCCGGGGCTGAGGATGTTGAACATCACGGCCAGTGCGCTCACGTCCGCCGGGTCGGCGTTCAGGGGCTCGACGCGGCGGGCGAACTCCTGGCGCTTCCAGCCCGCGTCTTTGGGCAGCTGCCACACGTCCAGGGCCAGCTGGATCAGGTCCTCGGGCAGTTCCTGGCGGCGCAGGTTGGCGATGTAGGTGGCCGGCAGGCGGCTGGCGCAGCAGCCGAAGTCGGGAATGAAACCCAGCAGCGGCGAGTTGGCCTTGGCATAGGCCTCGCGCCAGGCCATCACCGGCGGCGAGCTGGGGTTCAGCGGCGCGTGCACCTCGGGGCCGATCTTGATGCCGTGCTTCTCCAGCAGCGGCAGCAGGCGGATGATCACCTCCACCGGCGCGGCGAACTGGCAGCGCACCGTGGGAAAGCCCATCTTGGCGGCGGCCTCGATCTGCGGCGCGTGGTAGGCCACGGCCTCGTCCACGCTCATCATCGTGCCGCGGCGGATGGCCATGTCGGCGTTGATGCTCAGGCAGCTCGGGGTCAGGCCGTGCTCGGCCATCAGGTCCTTGAAGCGGGCGGCGAAGTCGTCGCTGACGTTCGGAAAGCCGCGGATGCTGGAGAAGCCGATCAGCTCCAGGCCCGGGCCGAGCTGGCGCTTGGCCACTTCGGCGATCAGGTCCTCGAAGCCGTAGCGGCGCTCATGCCACTCGTTGGTGAAGCTGTAGAGCGTGGAGCCGAGCTGGAAGCCCTTGGCGGGTGTGGTCGTCATGAAAGGTCGCTCCTCAAGCTGCTTGGATTTGCGCGTCGCCGCGGGTCACATGGGTCAGCATCGGGATGTAGGGCGGGTAGAGGTTGAGCGTGACCACCACGTGGTGCGGGCCGGCCGACAGGGGCTGCGGGGTGGGCACGTGCAGCAGCACCGAGTCCTGGATGAACCAGGAGGTGCCGGTCTGCTCGGGGAGTTCCTCGAGGGTGTAGCGGCGGCCTTCGTACTCGACGGTGGCGCCCTCCAGCGAGAGGGGCTGGCCGTCGACCAGCAGCTGGGTCGGCATCACCACCGACAGCGGCAGCGAGCGGTACCAGGGCAGGCGCAGGTCCAGCACCAGGCCTTCGGGCGTGACGAGGGAGTCCTCGGGGGTGATCAGGTAGTCGCTGAAGGCGTTCTTGAAGAATCGGGCCATGGTGTGCTCCTTCCGGGGGTGCAGCTCAAGCCGCCAGGGTGAGTTGTCGGCCCGTGCGCGTGGTGGGCACAAAGGGCAGGTAGGACACGCGGTAGCGGATGGCCAGGTCCACCTGGTGGGCGCCGGCGCTCAGGCCGCCCGGCTGGGCGATGAGCACCTGGGCCTTCTCGCCAAAGTTCCACTTTTCGTCAAAGCAGGCCTCCATCTCGTCCAGGCTCCAGCTGCGGCCGCGCAGGGCCAGGCGCACCGCCTCACGCGGGATGGCCTGGCCATCCACGCAAACAGCGATGTCCTCGACCATGGACAGGCCCAGGCCGCGGTAGTAAGGCAGGCGCGCCCGCAGGGCAAAGCCGGTGGTGTTTCCGTTCTCCACGACGTTCTCGAAGCCGTCGTCGCAGAGCATGTGTTGATCCATCATGGTGGGGTTCTCCTCGTGTCTCTTGGCGTCGGCGGGTTCAGCGGGCTTGCGCTTGCAGCGCGGCGGGCATGGGCTCGTCCAGCAGGCGGCAGAGCATGCGGTGCTGGCGCTTGACCTGTTCCACCGACTCCACCGGGTGCGCGTCCTCGATCCAGCGGTTGCCTTCGTACTCGCTGCAGATGTGGCCCTTGAAACCACCGGCCTTCAGCACCGCCACGATCTCGTCGTAGGGGATGGAGTACTCCACGTCGTCCTCGGTCATCTCGTAGAACTTGCCGTGGATGTTGTGGATGCGGGGCATGAAGTCCAGCATGCGCTTGGGCTCGAAGGCGGCGTTGTGGCGCAGGGTCTCGGCCATGGCCAAGGACGGGCCGGTGCCGCCCATCTCGCGCACGTCCAGCAGCACGTACTCGCTGAGCACGCGGTCCTCGTAAGCCTTCTCGATGTAGTCCGCAATGTGCTGCGGCACACCGTTGCGCACGAAGCGCTCCTTCCACACCCGCGGGAAGCGGTGCACGAACATGCCCATGTCCGGCAGGAAACCCAGCGCCTTGGAGCCGGACTTCTCGTAGGCCTCGGCGTGGCGAATGATCCACGGGTGGTCGAAGTGCAGCGGGGCGTGGATCTCGATCAGGATCTTGATGCCCTTGTCCTCGGCATAGCTGGCGCAAGCCACCAGCACCTCGGGCGCGATGGACACCAGGGCGCGGATGTAGGGCGCGCCCAGAGCGGCACCAAAGTCGATGTCCTTCTTGACGCTGGCGACCTGCTCGTCAAAGCTCAACAGGCGGCCCTTGACGCGCTTGTAGTCCAGCATGAAGTCGTGGCAGACCGGGTAGGTGCCGTACTTCTCCATCAGCGCATGCCAGTGGGCGACCTCGGCCATGGGCATGCCCACCTCGGGCCAGCCGGTGAAGGTCTGCTCACCCACCACCTCGATGCCCTTGGCGCCGATCTCGGCGCAGGTGCGGATGCAGTCCTCCAGCGTCATGGTGCGCAGGAAGGTGTCGTTCTGGAAGCTGTAGAGGCTGACGCCCCGCTTGATTTGGTGGTTCTGACTCATGGTGTGTGTCTCCGAAGGTCGGGCCCGCTCGGGCCCTGCAAGGATGTGGGGTGGCGCCTGGGCCTGTCGGCCCGGCCCTGCCGCGGTGCGCTTACCGCGGCAGGGCCACCCACTGGCCGCCGGCACGCCCGGAGGCCACCACGGTCTCAATGAAACGCACGCCGCGCAGCCCGTCGGCCAGTGTGGGGAAGTTCAGCGCCGCCTCGTCCAGGCGGCGGCCCTCGCGACGGGCGTAGAGGGCCTGGGCCACCTCGCTGTAGACGGTGGCAAAGGCTTCCAGATAGCCCTCGGGGTGGCCGCCCGGCGTGCGGGTGACCTGTTGGGCCGCCGCGCCGGCGCCGGCCGCGCCGCGGCCGATGACGCGGGTGGGTTCACCCAGGGGCGTGTACAGCAGGTCTTCCGGCTGCTCCTGGCGCCAGGCCAGGCCGCCCCGGCTGCCGTACACCCGCAAGGCCAGGCCGTTGCGGTGGCCGGGCGCCACCTGGCTGGCCCACAGCGTGCCGCGTGCACCGCCCGCAAAGCGCAGCAGCACCTGCACGTCATCGTCCAGGCGCCGGCCGGGCACAAAGGTGGACACCTCCGCCAGCAGGCTGTGCACCTGCAAGCCGGTGACAAATTCGGCCAGCTGGAAGGCGTGGGTGCCGATGTCGCCCACGCAGCCGCCCGCGCCGGAGCGGGCCGGGTCGGTGCGCCAGTCGGCCTGCTTCTGGGCGGTGGCCTCCAGCGGCTCGGCCAGCCAATCTTGCGGGTACTCCACCTGCACCACCCGGATCTCGCCCAGGGCACCGCTGCGCACCAGCTCGCGCGCCTGGCGCACCATGGCGTTGGCGCTGTAGTTGTGGGTCACGGCAAACAGCAAGCCGCTGCGCTCCACCGTGGCCTGCAGGGCCAGCGCCTCGGCGCTGGTGGTGGTGACGGGCTTGTCGCAGATGACGTGAATGCCCGCTTCCAGAAAGGCCTGAGCGGCCGGCGCGTGCAGGTGGTTGGGGGTGACGATGGCCACGGCCTCGATGCCGTCGGGCCGTGCGGCCTCGGCCTGCGCCATGGCGCGGAAGTCGCTGTAGAGGCGATCCGGCGCCAGGCCCAGGGCCAGGCCCGATCGCAGGGCCTTTTCGGGCGTGGCCGAGAGCGCACCGGCCACCAGGGTGTAGTGGTCGTCCAGCCGCGCGGCCATGCGGTGCACCGCACCGATGAAGGCCCCTTCCCCGCCGCCCACCATGCCCAGGCGGATGCGGGGAGGCTTGGCGCCGGGTTCCGAACTGCTGCCCATGACGTCTGCTCCTGTGTCGTGATTGTCGGAGGGGTGGGGCCGTGCGTCAGCCCGCCAGGCCCAGCATGCGAGCCAGCTGCGCGGGGTCGGCGGCCGCGCCGGCAAAGTCGTCGAAGGCCTTCTCGGTCACGCGGATGATGTGGTCGCGGATGAACGGTGCGCCTTCGGCAGCGCCCTGTTCGGGATGCTTCAGGCAGCACTCCCATTCCAGCACCGCCCAGCCCTTGAAGTTGTGCTGCGCCATCTTGGAGAACACGGCCTTGAAATCCACCTGCCCGTCGCCCAGCGAGCGGAAGCGCCCGGCGCGCTCCACCCAAGGCTGGAAGCCGCCGTACACACCCTGCCGGCCGTTGGGGCGGAACTCCGCGTCCTTGACGTGGAAGACCTTGATGCGGTCGTGGTAGAGGTCGATGAACTGCAGGTAGTCGAGCTGCTGCAGCACGAAATGCGAGGGGTCGTAGGCAATGGCCAGGCGACGGTGGCCGTCCACGCGCTGCAGCAGCATGTCGAAGGTCACGCCGTCGTGCAGGTCTTCGCCAGGGTGCAGCTCAAAGGCCAGGTCGCAGTCCGCCGCGTCAAAGGCATCCAGGATGGGACGCCAGCGTCGGGCCAGCTCGTCAAAGGCCTTCTCCACCAGGCCGGCGGGGCGCTGCGGCCAGGGGTAGAGGAAGGGCCAGGCCAGCGCGCCGGGGAAGCTGATGTGGGCCTTCAGGCCCAGGTGGGCCGAGGCCTGCGCGGCCAGGTGCATTTGTTCCACCGCCCAGGCCTGGCGCTCGGCCGGCTTGCCGCGCAGCGCCTCGGGGGCAAAGGCGTCAAAGGCCTCGTCATAGGCGGGATGCACCGCCACCAGCTGGCCCTGCAGGTGGGTGCTCAGCTCGGTGATGGCCAGGCCGTGGGACTGGGCGATGCCGGCGATCTCGTCGCAGTAGGTCTTGGACCGGGCGGCCAGGGCCAGGTCGAACAGGCGGGCGTCCCAGGTGGGGATCTGCACGCCGCGATAACCCAGCGACGCGGCCCAGCGGGTGATGCCGTCCCAGGTGTTGAACGGGGCCTGGTCGCCCGCGAACTGCGCCAGGAAGAGGGCCGGGCCCTGAAGGGTGGTGGGCATGAAAGGATGGATCCTGTCTGCGTGCCCCGCGCCCGGGCTTGTGGCGCGAACGCGGGGAGGTGGCAAGTCTTGGGGTCAGGTAAGGGGCGGCAGCGGGCGGCGAACCCGCCCGCCGCACCCGGCGTCACATCAGAACTTCATGCCCAGGCGCAGGCCGTAGGTGCGGGGATCGCCCACGGCGAAGGCGCCCGGCACGCGGCTCTCGAGGGTCACTTCGTTCTCGATGTTCTTCACATAGAGCTGGGCGCTGTACTTGCCGGTGGCGCTGGTGTAGCCCAGGCTGGCGTCGCTCTTGCGGAAGGCGGGCTGGGTGTAGCGGATGCCCTCAGCCGGATCGCTGATCATGTAGCTGCCGTTGAGGCGGGTGCCCACGGTGGCCAGCAGTTCGGCGCCGTCGCCCAGCACAAAGGCGTGGCTGTAGCCCAGGCTCAGCACCTGCGCCGGCGCGCGGTCCAGACGCTGGCCGCTGAAGTCCACGTCCTCGGTCGGCCGGTAGGTCTTGAACTTGGCCTGGTTGAGCGACAGGCCAAAGCGCAGCACGCCAAAGTCGCCCACGCGCAGCTTGCCCTCAGCCTCGGCACCGTCCACCGTGGCGTTGGCGGCGTTGGTGGTCAGCGAGCCGCAGCTGTCGGGCGAATCGCTGGTGCAGACCACCGAGTTCAGCTGCAGGTCGCGGTAGTCGTAGTGGAAGGCGCCCAGGGACAGCTGCAACGCATCGCCCAGGAAGCGGCCCTTGATGCCGCCTTCGTAGGCGGTCAGGTTCTCGGGCTTGTAGGAGGACGAGCCGCCGTGGTCATTGAAGCCACCGGCTTTGTAGCCGGTGGCCACATGGCCGTAGACCATGGTGCGGCGGTCCAGGTCATGCTCCACGCCCACCTTCCAGCTCGTGTTGCTGAACTTGACTTTGGCGGTGTAGGCGGCCGAGCTGCTGGTCTGCCCCGTGGGTGCGGCGGTCCCGGCCAGCGGGTCGCGGCCCGACTTCTGGTCTTGCGTCACCCGCAGGCCCAGGGTCAGCCGGGTGGCGGGCACCAGGGCGTAGGTCATTTGGCCAAACAGGGCCTTGGACTGGTTCTCGATGTGCGGCAGGAAGGGCACGTTCACCGTGAACGCGCCAAAGGGGGCGGTGATGAAGGTGTTGTACTGCGTGTCGCGGTCGATGGATTCGTCGAACAAATAGGCGCCGGCCACCCAGCGCAGCGGCCCCTGGCCCAGGCTGTTCAGGCGCAGCTCGTGCGACACCGACTTGGAGTCACCCCGGATGCGGCCCTCGAAGGGGAAACCAAAGTAGGACCCGTTCTGCACGTCGTCCTGCTCGGTCTTCAGCATCGCCAGCTGGTAGGTGAACTCGGCGAAAGACAGCCCGGTGCGGAACTCGGCGCGCAGGGCGGTGTTGTCGTCGTCGCGGCGCGCGTCATGGGCCGCGAAGGGCAGGCCGGCGGTGAGCTGCGCCGTGGTGCCGCGGTCGACGTACTTGGGGTTGGCGATGTTGTTGCCGGTGCCCGCCGGAGAGAAAGGCAGACGGCCGGTGTAGGTGCCCTCAAAGAAGTTGCCAATGGGCACCGGCGTGGAGCCGCCGCCGCCGTTGTGGCTGGTCTCGGCGGTCAGCAGCAGGCTGGTGTCAGGCGAGAACTTGCCCAGCAGGTGCAGGCGCGCGGCGTGGTCGTCCTGGCTCTCCAGCGGAATGTCGCTGTTGGGGCCCGGCTTGAGGTAGGTGTCGCGCTGGGTCTTGCTCACCGCGGCGCGGGCGGCCCACACCTCGGACAGCGGCACATTCAGGGTAGCGTCCAGGCTGCGGCGGCCGTAGTTGCCCACCTCAGCGCCCACACTGCCGCCAAAGGTCTGGGTAGGCTTGTTGGTGATCAGGTTGACCGCGCCGGCGGTGGCGTTGCGGCCGTACAGGGTGCCCTGCGGGCCACGCAGCACTTCCACGCGCTCCAGGTCCATGAAGCTGCCCAGCTGGGCCTCGGGGCGGGCGATGTAGGCACCGTCCACGTTGAAGGCGGCCGAGGGGTCACCCTTCTCGGTCATGTCCAGGCTGACCACCCCGCGGATGGCGATCTGCGCCTTGCCGCTCTCTTGGCCGATCTGAACCCCCGGGGCCACGTCGGTCAGGCCACGGGCATCGGTCACGCCGGCCGCGCGCAGTTCCTCGCCGCCCACCACGGTCAGCGCCACAGGGGTCTTGGAGGCGGGCTGACGCACCTTCTGGGCGGTCACCACCACCTCCTGCAGGCGAGCCGGCGTGGCGGGGGCCGGGGCCTCGGCCGCCGGGGCACTGGCGGCGCCGGCGGCCGCGGGTGCGGCATCTTGCGCCAGGGCGGGGGCCATGGGCAGGGCCAGGGCCAGCAGGCCGCCTGCGGCCAGCTGCCGGGCCAGGGGGGTGAGCAAGGGTTGACGGTTCATCTTGAGTCTCCTGGGGTAGGCCCGCCGGCATGCTTGGCCGGGGGCTCGGGCGTTCGGGGGCCGGCCGGGCATGGCCGGCCCTCGCGAATCGGGTTGCGTGGGGCGTTCAGGTGGGGGCGGCGCCGCCACCGGGTGTCAGTCGACCTTGAAGGTGAAGTCCTGCACGGCCACCATCTCCTGGTCGTTGGCGGCGCAGCCGTAGCGACCCACCGCCGCGCGCACCGCGGCATGGAAGATGCGCGGGCCGCTGAGGATGTTGACCCGCGTGACCTTGCCGCCCTGGATGTGCAGCTCGGCCTTGACGGTGCCGCTGGTGCCGTCCTCGATGGCCTGCTCCGGCACCTGCGGGGTGACCTGCTTGGGGCAGGCCACGGCGATGTCGGCCTTGAGCGGGCCGGCCGGCACGGGAGCCGGGGGCGGCGGTGCGGGCGGAGCCGGCGGCGGCGGGGCCACTGGGGCCACGCTTTGCACCGCCGTGATGACCGGGGCGGCGGCCACCACGGCCGGCGGCGTCACCTCGGGCGGCGGCACGTAGGCCGGCGGCGGGGCCTGGGGCGGCGGCGGGGGCAGCTTCTCCAGCTTCGGGGGCGGGGGCGGCGGCGGCGGGGGCGGCAGCTGCACCTCTTGCACGATGGTGGCTTCCAGCGGCTTCTTGACGATTTCAAAGGCCTGGCGCGCCAGGCCGCTGACCAGCAGGTAGCCAATGGCCACGTGGGCACCCACCATCACCAGCAGCCCTACGGGGCCGAACTTGTGGCGGGGCTTGTAGCGCTTGCTGCCGCCCGGGGCCCGCAGGCCGCCTGCCGGGTGGACCGGCGTGTTCAGGGTGGCGGTGTTCATGGGACAAACTGCTCCGATCCAACCACGCCGATCTTGTTCAGGCCCAGGCGCTGGGCCGAGGCCAGCACGCCGGCCACCACCTCGTAGCGCGCCTTGCGGTCGGGCCGCAGGTGCACCTCGGGCTGCACCGGGCGGGCCACCTGCTCGGCCATGCGCTGCTCCAGGTCCTCGCGCCCGCTCACCACGGTGCCGTTCCACAGCACCTGGCTGGCCGGGTCGATGTCAATGCGCAGCACCTCGGGCTTTTCCAGCTGCGCCGGCGGGTTGCCCGTGGGCATGTTCAGGTTGACCGAGTGCAGCTGCACCGGGATGGTGATGATCATCATGATCAGCAGCACCAGCATCACGTCGATGAGCGGTGTGGTGTTGATGTCGGCCACCGGCGCGGCCTCCACCGGCGCGGCGCGGCGCTTCTTGCTCTTGAGTGCCATGGCGTTCAGCTCCTGGCCGGCGGCTCGGTGATGAAGCCGATCTTGACGATGCCCGCGCGCTGGCAGGCGTAGATGATCCGGCCCACGGGCTCGTAGTCGCTCTTGAAGTCCCCGCGGATGTGCACCTCGGGCTGCGGGTTCATCACGGCAATCTTCTTGAGGCGCGCCACCAGGTCTTCGGTGTTCTTGACCGGGGCGTCCAGCCAGAAGAGCCGACCCCCCGCGTCCACCGAGATCACGATGTCCTCGGGCTTGGCCTCGCGCACTTCATTGCGCTCCTTGGGCAGGTCCACCGGCACCGAGTAGTTCACCACCGGGATGGTGATCAGGAAGATGATCAGCAGCACCAGCATCACGTCCACCAGCGGCGTGGTGTTGATGGCCGAGACGACCTCGTCGGCCCCGCCCTCGGCGGGGATGTTCATGGCCATGGCAGGCTCCTCAGCTCAGAGTGGGGGCTGAGGGATCTCAGGCGGCGGCGCCTGCAGCCCCACCGGCCAGCAGCACGGTGTGCAGCTCGCCCGAGAAGTCGCGCACCTCGTCCATGACGGCGCTGTTGCGGCGCAGCAGCCAGTTGTAGCCCAGCACCGCCGGCACAGCCACGGCCAGGCCGATGGCGGTCATGATCAGCGCCTCGCCCACCGGGCCGGCCACCTTGTCGATGCTGGCCTGGCCGGCCACACCGATGGCGGTGAGCGCGTGGTAAATGCCCCAGACCGTGCCAAACAGGCCCACAAAGGGGCTGGTGGAGCCCACGGTGGCCAGGAAGCTCATGCCATTGGTCAGGCGGCGCTGCACCCGGTCGGTGGCGCGGTGCATGGACAAATCCACCCAGTCGGCAAAGTCCACCTTGGCGTGCAGGCCGCCGTGCTTCTTGCTGGCCTCCAGGCCGGCCTCGGCAATGAAGCGGAAGGGCGAGCCCTCGGCCAGCTTCTCGGCACCCGAGCGCACGGTGCCCGCGCCCCAGAAGTCGGTCTCTGCGGCCTTGGCCTGGCGGTTCATGCGGCCCTGCTCCAGCAGCTTGGTCACGATGACGTACCAACTGCCCATGCTCATCAGCGCCAGGATCACCAGCACGCCCTTGGCCACTGCGTCACTCTGGCTCCACAGCGCTTCCACGCCGTAGGGGTTGTCGATCTTGGCGGGGGCCGGCTTGGCGGCGGCGGCAGCCACCGGCGCGGCGGGGGCGGCGGAAGCGTCTGCCCCCACCGCCGGGGTGGCGGGCGGGGTCACGTTCTGAGCTTGGACGGGGGCCAGGGTGCTGGCCAGAACAAGGGCGGCCAGGGCCGCGATTCGCCGGAAGTGGCGCATGGTTGTCTCCTGTTGGGGTAGCCGGGGGCGAGGACTGCCGCCCCCGTGGAAGCGCTTGGTATGGGAAAGCAATGTAATCGTTTACCCATTGGGTCGATTTGGTGTTTCCCCTAAGTGAATGTCTGACATCCACGCCATGAATGCCAGGCATTGGCAGAATGGTGGGAAAACTTTTCCCCACATCCTTTCATGGCCTCAGAGTCCGTCCCCATCACCGCCGTGGCAGAACTGGCCGGCGTGTCCGTGGCCACCGTGTCGCGGGTCATCAACAACAGCAAACCGGTCAATGCCGAAACGCGCGAGAAGGTGGAGGCCGCCGTCGCACAGCTGGGCTACCGCGCCAACGCCATCGGCCGCATCCTGCGCAAGAGCGAGACGCGCATGCTCCTGGTGCTGGTGCCCGACTTCGCCAACCCCTACTACGCCGAGATCGTGCAGGGCGTGGAGTCGGTCACCCGCGACCGCGGCTACCACCTGCTGCTGGCCGACGCGCCCCAGCGCTGGGAGCGCGGCGCCACCGCGCTGGACGCCCTGCACAACCGCCTGGCCGATGGCGTGATCTGCCTGGCCCACATCGACCCTGAGTCCGAACTGCACAAGGAGATTGCCCCGCTGCCCTGGGTGGCCTGCTCCGAGGTCATGCCTGGCTCCAAGGTGCCGCATGTGAGCATCGACCACCACCAGGCCGCCGTGGACGCGGTGCAGTACCTCCTCAACCGCGGCCACCAGCGCATCGCCCTGATCACCGCCGAGGAGGAATTCCTCTGGGCCCAGCAACGCCGCCAGGGCTATCTGGACGCCATGGCCCGCGCCGGCATCGCCGTGGACCCGCGCTGGATCCAGACCGCGCGCAAGGCCGACTACGCCGACGGCCACATGGCTGCAGGTGCCCTGCTCTCCCTGGCCGCCCTGCCCACCGCCGTGTTCGCCGTCTCCGACACCCTGGCCATCGGCGCCATCAAGGCCTTCCGCCGCGCCGGGCGCCAGGTGCCGCAGGACATCGCGGTGGTGGGCTTTGACAACCTGCCCCTGTCCGAGGTGTTCGAGCCCGCGCTCACCACCGTGGCCCAGCCCATGCGCGAGCTGGGCGCGCAAGCCACCCGCCTGCTGCTGGCCCGCCTAGCCGGGGAGACACCGGCCTCCCTGACCCTGGCCCACAGCCTGGTGGTGCGCGAGTCGGCTTGAGCCTCGGCGGGCCGGCAGGCCGGCGGGGTTGGCGGCGACGCCCAGCCTGGGTTTGTCCGGATGTGATTGGGTAATCGTTTTCCTAGACTGTGCGCCAGAGGGCTGCCGCAGGCGGCCCCACACCGCCCCTTGCGGCCTGCGCCGCCCACGGTCTGATGTCCGCCACCTTGTCCACCCTGCGCCCGGTCCACCGGTCCTGGCCGGCCCCCGCTCCCGCCCGGGCTTGCGCCCCCATGGCGCTGGCCCTGTGCTGCAGCGCCCCCGCGCTGCAGGCCCAGCCGGCCCCTGCCCCCGCCGGCCTGCCCAGCCCGGCCGCCCGGGCCTCTGCCCCGCTGGACCCCCGCCTGCGCGAGGTGGCAGAGCGGCCCTATCGCTGGATCATCCAGGCCGACGAGATCGCCCGGCGCCAGGCGCCCCCCGCCCCGGCGCCCGCGGCCAAACCGGCCCGGCCCAGCCCGCCGCCGGCACCGGGGCTCAGCACCGCCAACGCAGGCAGCAACGGCACCACGGGCGCGGGCTCTCCGGCCGGGGGGATG